>NZ_JANUDW010000003.1:0-387489 GCF_024810075.1 Klebsiella sp. BIGb0132
GCCAATGGCATTGCCCGGTAGCTAAATGCGGAAAAGATAAGTGCTGAAAGCATCTAAGCACGAAACTTGCCCCGAGATGAGTTCTCCCTGACTCCTTGAGAGTCCTGAAGGAACGTTGAAGACTACGACGTTGATAGGTCGGGTGTGTAAGCGTAGCGATACGTTGAGCTAACCGATACTAATGAACCGTGAGGCTTAACCTTACAACGCCAAAGCTGTTTGGTGTGATGAATTTGAGAGATTTTCAGCTTAGATACAGATTAGCGAAAACGAAAGAGTTTACGCTGAGGCAAGGCGGCAAGCGCAGGAAAGGAAGGAGCATACTGAAGTATGTGACTGACTTTACAAGCGAAGGCAACGCAGCATCAGGGTAAAATATTCGTTTTGAGCACAAGAATTTGCCTGGCGGCAATAGCGCGGTGGTCCCACCTGACCCCATGCCGAACTCAGAAGTGAAACGCCGTAGCGCCGATGGTAGTGTGGGGTCTCCCCATGTGAGAGTAGGGAACTGCCAGGCATCAAACAAACAAAGAAACCTCATGCGAAAGCATGGGGTTTTTTTGTCGTCTGCGGTTTAAGGAAAAACGGCCGGACGCCGCCCGGATCGGGCGCTGCGCAATCCGGGAATATCCAGCGGCCAGCAATCAAACCATCCCCTGAAACAAACAATGGCCTCACGCCGCGCGGGCCTCCCCCCGCAATCCGTACTCTTCTGATAAGAACAGTCCCTTCGCACCCCTGATGCTATATTTAAAATATAAACCAGCTATGTTTTAAATATAAAACCACGGTTTTTAATTAATTCTCTGAATATCTTTAATTCACTCCTGAATTATATTTAATTAATATTATCAATTATTTACAAAATAACGCTTCGCTATTCCAGACGTAAAATCGTAATAACTGGACTTTGCCAATCAAATGATTTACTGTCCTTAACACTTTGTTAACTTGATCGGGTTCGGATTAACCGAATTGTGATATAAAATATCAAGCGTACTGCCGATATTAATGCCTGTTTCGGTCACTCCCGGGGCTAAATAACCCCTGTCACCGGGTGGCAATATGAGAATATAAATGAAAATCCTGCTTGGCTGGCCCCCTTTGCGCCGGCTCACCCGCTACGTACAAGAACGCCTTACCTTTTTGGTCCTGCTCTGCTGGCCGGCAATTATCTGGCTGGCGTGTCGCGTCTGCGTCTGGCTGGCCGATAGCGCCTATATGCTGATGGATAAGCCGTTAAGCGACTCGTTTACCGTCTATCTGCAGCCGCTGATGACCTTCGGCACGCTGGTCCGCATCTCGGTGAGCTGGGTCGTGCTGCTGTTCATTCTGTTTAGCATGGCGATGGGCTTTACCTGGCTGCTGCGCCGCGTGATAAACAGCAAAAAATAGTCTACCGGCCGCCTAAGGTGACGGCCGGTACGGCTCATTCACGCCATCGCGCCGATGGTCTTACGAAAACGCAGCAGGGCGATGGCAAAAAACGCTGCGCCAATCGCCATCAGGGTTAAAAACTGCGGCCAGACGATGGCAAATCCGGCACCGCGATACAGAATCGCCTGCGCGAGGCTGACGAAGTGGGTGGTTGGCATAGTTAACATAATATCCTGTACTGCCTGGGGCATGCTTTCCCGCGGGGTTGAGCCGCCTGAAAGCATCTGCAGCGGCAGCAGTACGAGGATCATCAGCAGCCCCAGCTGCGGCATCGAGCGCGCTACTGTCCCCATAAAGATCCCGATGGAGGTGGTTGCGAAAAGGCTCAGGGCCACGCCCAGCATAAATAGCGGGATCGAGCCTTCAATCGGCACCTGCAGCACCCCCTGAACCATCAGCAGCAGCGAAAGCCCGGAAACAACCAGCACCACCAGCCCCATCGACCAGATTTTTGCCAGCATAATTTCAAACGGCGTCACCGGCATAACCAGCAGGTGCTCGACCGTGCCGTGCTCCCGCTCGCGGATCAGCGCCGAGCCGGTCAGCACGATCGCCAGCATGGTGATGTTGTTGATGATGGCCATGACCGCGCCAAAGCGCTCCTGCTCAAGATTGGGGTTAAAGCGCATGCGCACCGCCAGCTCGACCGGCAGAGTGGCGTTATCCCGATAGCGGGCAACGAAGCCGTTCACCTCCCCGCTGATAATATTCTGGATATAGCCATTGCCGGTAAATGCCTGGCTCATCCGCGTGGCGTCGACGTTAACCTGTATTTCCGGCTGCCGCCCGGCGAGCACGTCGCGCTGAAAGTTGGGGGGAATATTAATGGCAAAGGTATAGTTCCCGGCATCCAGACCGGCATCCATCTCATCTTCGTTAATCAGCTCCGGCGGTAAAAACCACGGCCGATAAAAGCCGTTGATAATACGCGAAGAGAGCTGCGATTTATCCATGTCGGCAATCGCCACAGGCGCCAGATGCAGCGAGCCTGGCATCACGGTCGCAGAGGAATAGACCGACACGGTAAAGGCGAAGAGGATTAAGGTCAGCATCGCCTTATCGCCGAGCAGGCTGCGCAGCTCCTTGACGCCGAGATTATAAATATTGCGTAATCCGCGCATCATCCCTCCTGTTTTTTCAGCAGCCACACGCTGAGGCCGAGCACCAGCGGAACGGCAATCAGCAGCGGTATAAAGGACGCCCACAGATCCGTCAGGCTCAGGGCTTTTGAGAAGGTGCCGCGGGCGATGGTCAGAAAATGGCTGGTCGGGTAGATCTGACCAATCCAGCGGCCGGGCCCCTCCAGCGACGCGACCGGGTCAATCATGCCGGAAAACTGGGTGGCCGGTATCAGCGTAATAATGGCGGTGCCGAAGATGGCCGCAATCTGGCTTTTCATAAAGGTGGAGATCAGCAGCCCCAGCCCGGTGGCGATGGTGACATAGAGCAGCGCCGCCAGGGTCAGGGTGAGAAAGCTGCCCTTATGCGCTACGCCAAACACCAACACCGACAGCGCGCACAGCAGGAAAAAGTTAAACATTCCCAGCACGATATAGGGCAGCTGCTTGCCGAGCAGAAACTCGCTGCGGGTGGTCGGGGTGACGTACAGATTAATGATTGAGCCAAGCTCTTTTTCACGTACCACGCTCAGCGCGCTGAGCATCGCCGGGATCATCATCAGCAGCAGCGGGATCACCGCCGGAACGATGGCCGGCAGGCTTTTCACGTCCGGGTTATAGCGATAGCGCGTCTCGATGGATATCAGCGATGTATCGCGGGCGGGAGAGGCCTGCCGCCCGGCCATCTCCTGTAGCCATGCCAGATGCATGGCCTGAATGTAGCCGCGCACCGTCTCGGCACGATTAGGCATGGCGCCGTCCACCCAGACGCCAATTTTCACCGGCGTACCGCGGGCAATATCGCGGCCAAAATTAGGTGGGATTTCAACGGCCACGGCCAGCTCGCCGCTGCGCATCCGCCTGTCCAGTTCGTCATAGCTCTGCAGCGGCGGCTGCTCAATAAAGTAGCGCGAGCCGGCAATATTCTGCGACCAGCCCTGGCTGCTGAGGGTCTGGTCGCGATCGAGCACCGCGAAGCGCAGATCTTCCACGTCCATGCTGATGCCGTATCCCATGATGAACATCAGAATAACGGTACCCAGCAGGGCGAGGGTCGATCGTACCGGATCGCGCCGCAGCTCCAGCGCTTCGCGCCGGCTGTAGCTAAAGAGCCGTCCAGGGCTGAACGCCTGCTGCGCCGCCGTCGTCACGGACGAAGCGCTAGCCGGCGGAACGGGCGCTGTTTCAGCAACGGGCTGCTGAGCATCCTGCAGCCAGCCGATAAACGCCTCTTCAAGCGTTGCCGCACCGCGCCGGGCCACCAGCGCCTGCGGGCTATCGCTGGCCAGCACCTTCCCGGCATGCATCAGCGAAATACGATCGCAGCGCTCGGCTTCGTTCATAAAGTGGGTCGAGATAAAAATGGTCACCCGATCCTGACGGGCGAGATCGACCATCAGCTGCCAGAACATATCCCTGGCGACCGGATCGACGCCGGAAGTTGGCTCATCGAGGATCAGCATTTCCGGGCGATGGATCACCGCCACGGCGAGAGAGAGCCGCTGACGAATGCCCAGTGGCAGAGAAGCGGGCAGGGTATCTTCGACCTCCGTTAACATAAAGCGCTGGCTCATTTCCGCCACCCGAGCGGGGATCTCGCCATCCGGGATGTGGAACAGGCGGGCGTGCAGCTCGAGGTTCTGCCTGACGGTCAGCTCGCTGTAGAGGGAGAAGGCCTGCGACATATAGCCGACGCGGCGGCGGGTTTCGATATCCTTCGGATCGACCGGCTGACCGAATAGCCAGGCTTCGCCTTCGCTGGCGGGCAGCAGGCCGGTAAGCATCTTCATGGTGGTTGATTTACCGCAGCCGTTTGAGCCGAGGAAACCAAAAATCTCGCCGCGGGCGATGCGGAGATTTACGCGATCGACCGCCACGAAGCTGCCAAAGCGCATGGTCAGGTCACGGGCCTCAATCGCGATGTCATCATCCTGCGCGCTGCGCGGCGGGATGATCACCTCTTTGTGCGCCTCGCGCTGGGCTGCCGGCAGCAGGGCGATAAACGCTTGCTCCAGCGTCTGGCTGCGGGTTTGCGCTTTGAGCTCTTCGGCGCTGCCGGTCGCCAACACTTCCCCGGCGTTCATCGCCACCAGCCAGTCGAAGCGCTCCGCTTCTTCCATATAGGCCGTTGCCACCAGCACGCTCATCTCCGGCTGGCGCCGGCGAATGCTGTCAATCAGCTCCCAGAACTGGGCGCGCGAAAGCGGATCGACACCGGTGGTGGGCTCATCAAGGATCAGCAGCTGCGGATCGTGGATCAGGGCGCAGCACAGGCCGAGCTTCTGCTTCATCCCGCCGGACAGCTTCCCGGCAGGACGGTCGCGGAAAGGGGCCAGCCCGGTGCTGTGCAGGAGCTCATCGATGCGCTTCTCGCGCTCGGCCTTGTTGTGACCGAATAGCCGGGCAAAGAAATCGACGTTTTCATACACCGACAGGGTGTGATAGAGATTTTTGCCCAGCCCCTGCGGCATCCAGGCGATTTTGGGGCAGACATCCCGCCGATGCCGGGGGTCGCGCATATCGCCGCCGAGGACCATTACGTTGCCCTGTTCAATCGCCCGCGCCCCGGAAATCAGCGACAGCAGGCTGGATTTGCCGACGCCGTCAGGGCCAATCAGGCCCACCATCCGACGGGCGGGAATGCTTAGCGTGATATCCCGCAGCGCGACGGTGGCGCCAAAGCGCTGGCCAACGTGTTCCAGCAGGGCGACCGGTGGGTAAGTATCCTGCTGAGAGCCTCTCATTGCGGCAACCTCACCGTGAGCGTATCGGGCCAGGCCTGCTGGCTATCCAGGCGAACGTATGCCATGCCGGGCAGGCCGGTTTTGACATACTCCAGGTGCTGCTCCAGCAGCTCCGGCGGAATGCGGGCCTTCACGCGGAACATCAGCTTCAGGCGCTCATCGCTGGTTTCTACCGTTTTCGGCGTAAACTGCGCGACGCTGGCGACAAAGCTGATATGGGCGGGAACGACCATGTTTGGCGCCGCGTCCAGCACGATGCGCGCCTCGCTGCCCAGCGCCAGCAGGCCAGCCTGCTCGGTGGGCAGGAAGAAGGTCATATAGACATCGGAGAGGTCGACCATATTCAGCACCCGGCCGCCGGCGGCCAGGACTTCGCCCGGCTCGGCGACGCGATACTGAATTCGGCCATCGCGCGGTGCTTTGAGCTCGCTATCGTCGATATCGGCGAGGATGCGTCGCTCCGTCGCCTGCGCGGCATCGACGCGGGTTTGTGCCTGAATAATGCTGGTGCGGGCGGCTTCAATTGCCGCCCTCGCCGCAGACACCTGGGCTCTGGCGGATTCGAGCGCCGCCCTGGCGCTTTCCGCTGCCGCCTGGTCATCGTCGAGCTGCTGGGCCGAAACCGCGCCGCGCTGCGACAGCGCGCTGGAGCGCACGTGCCGTTTGGCGGTGGAGTTGAGCTCCGCCTGCCGCTGTTTGACCACCGCCTCGGTGGCGCGCATTTCGCTTTGCCGCTGATCCAGCAGCGCTTTCGCGGCGGCGACCGCGCTTTCAGCCTCTTTGATCTGAGCGGCGGCCTCGAGGCGCTGTTCGTTAAGCACCCGAATATCCATCCGCGCCAGCACCTCGCCCTTGCGAACGAACTGCCCCTCTTTGACCAGAATGGCGTCGATGCGTCCGGCGGTTTTGCTGGCGATATCCACCTCGGTGGCTTCGATCCTGCCGTTGCTGCCGGCAAAACCCTGCGGAAGTCCCGGCGGACGCAGCGCCCATACTATCAGGGCGGCGATGACCGCCAGCAGGCCGACAAGGCACCAGGCCCAGTGCTGTTTGATTTTGTCCATACGCTACTCGCTCTGTTCCATATTGCTGAGTGATGCGCGTTTCTGTCCTCCGCCATACGGAGCATTCTCTCTTTGAAAGACAGGGGAGTGGAGGGGCAAGGCCGACCGGCGCGCGGATCCAGCTGCGCGGCAAACCGGTGAGAAAGATGTGCTACGAATGTGGTCATCATCAGCAATCCTGGCCTTAAATGAAACACGCATAAATATAGCTACTGTCTATGGGATACTAGCATTTGTATTGAGTATGTCCATACGATAAGTGTGGGGTATTGACGCCGCGTCGCCAATCGCCCGCCGCGGCCTGGCGTAAACGGCGGTTGCTGCATTTTCAATCTGGTTGGTCATAGCTAACTGTTGTATGATCTGCGGCCCTGAAAAGAGACAAACGTCAGCGAGTGCTTTATTCAATGAAAGATGAAAGCAAAAAATATATCGCGGTTATTTTTAAGGAATGGCTGCCGCTGCACGACGGCCTGACGCCGGAAGTAAAGGCGGTGCTTAATAATATTGCCGCCGAGCAGGCTGAAGCGCTGGCGGCCCGCTTTTATGACTTTATTTTTCAGGACCCGGATATTGCCAGGCACCTCACCTATGACCTGGTTCAGGAACGTCTGAGCCGCTCGCTGGCCGGCTGGGTCAAAGATATTTTGACCTGCGAGAGGGACGGCCTGCAGGCGCTGGCGGAGCGGCAATACCATATCGGCAGCATTCACTCGCGGATCGGCATTCCTGCCGAGGCCGTGCTGCGCGGTGCCAGGCAGCTCAAGGCCGGAGTTATCGAATATATTCGCGACAGCGCGATAGACCGCCAAACCGGCGTGGCCGCGATCTACTATGCGATTATGGCGTTTAATATGGCGATCGAGATGATGTGCCATGCCTACACTCTGTCGCACTATCGGGCCACCAAAAACGAAGAGGCCTATCGCCTGTACAGTCTGATGGATAACGTACCGATGGAGTACGGTAAACAGCAGGCCGCGCTCTCCGGCTGGGAAAATACCGTTATTTTTAATATCGTTAGCGAAAATAAAAACGATATTAACGCCACGTTATTATCTGAATCCGAATTTGGCCTGTGGTTCCGCCATAAATGCGTGCGCTATTTTAATAAGAACGCGCAGATGGAAGAGATTGGCGGATTAATCGCTGAGGTCGATAACCTAATTAGCGGCTGGAAATCAACGGATAGCCATACGGGATATAAAGAGACGCAAAACCTGCTGCAGGGCATTCATATTCATTGCCAGCAGATCGGCAGCCAGCTGGGGGTGATTTTTAGCAGCCTGACGCAAATGCAAAACGGCAAAGACGCCCTCACCAGCCTGCTCAACCGTCGCTATCTGCCGGTGGTCCTCAAGCATGAGGTCACGCTCGCCATCGAGTATGAGCGGCCGATGACGGTGGCGATCGTCGATATCGACCATTTTAAAGAGATTAACGATAGCTGGGGCCACCAGGTGGGCGACCGGGCGATTAAGCACGTTGCCGATCTGCTCAGCGATAATATCCGCTCCAGTGACTATATCTTCCGCTACGGTGGCGAAGAGTTTCTGCTGGTGCTGGTGGAAACCGGTGCCCACGAGGCCCACGTGCTCCTTGAGCGCCTGCGCAAAAATATCAGCCAGCTCGCCTTCAACGTGGGCGGCGAGACCGAAATCGCCATTACCGCCAGCATCGGCTACGCCATCCATACCGGCCACCCTGATTACAACCTGCTGCTGCGCGACGCCGATAGCGCGCTCTATGCCGCCAAGCGCGACGGACGCAACTGCGTGAAGATGCATGAAGGCGGCAGCGGCGGCTAAGCCGTTTGCCGGGTGGCTCCCGCCGGCGAAGCACGATGGCGCAAGCCCGAAGCCTCTTCGCTCAGAACAGTATCGGCAGTCCCAGACCCCGTTTCACCTCATGCAGCGTCTGCTGCGTGAGGCCGTTCGCCCGCTCGCTGCCCTGACGCAGCAGTTCCAGCAGCATGCCTTTATCGGCAATAAACCGCGCCCGTTGTTCGCGGATCGGCGCCAGCAGCGTCTGCAAACACGCCTCCAGCGCGTCTTTACACTGCCGGTCGCCCAGTCCGCCACGCTGATAGTGCGCCTTCATTTCGGCAACCAGCGGCTTGTCGGGGTGGAAGGCATCGAGATAGGTAAAGACAACGTTACCTTCCACCCGGCCCGGGTCGGCAACGCGCAGGTGGTCCGGATCGGTATACATGGCGCTGACCGCGCGATGGATCTCCTCTTCGCTGGCCGAAAGCGTCAGCGTATTGCCCAGCGATTTTGACATTTTTGCGCTGCCGTCAACGCCCGGCAGGCGGCCGACCTCGCTGAGCAGCGCCCTGCAGTGCTGCAGCACCGGCGCCGTCGTCAGGCTATTCATCTTATGTACGATTTCGTTGGTCTGTTCGATCATCGGCAGCTGATCGTCGCCGACCGGCACCAGCCCGGCCTTAAAGGCGGTGATATCGGCGGCCTGGCTGATGGGGTAGGCCAGAAACCCCACCGGCAGCGAGCGGGCGAAGCCTTTCTGCGCAATTTCATGCTTGACGGTGGGATTGCGCTCGACGCGGGCAACGGTGACGATATTCATGTACAGGGCGCTCAGCTCCGCCAGCGCCGGGAGGGCCGACTGCAGGCAAATCGTGGTTTTCTGCGGATCGATGCCGACGGCCAGATAGTCGGCCATCACTTCAAAGATATTGCTGCTTATCTTTTGCGGGTTGCTGCCGTTGTCCGTTAATCCCTGCAGGTCGGCGACCAGAATAAACTGCTGGTGGTCATGCTGCAGCTGCACGCGCTGGCGCAGCGACCCCACGTAATGGCCGAGGTGCAGCGGGCCGGTCGGGCGATCGCCGGTAAGAATGGTGTGGTTTGCGTTCATCAGAAACTCCTTACGATGCGGTTAAGCCGAAAGGCGCTGCTGAGAAATGACAAAGCCGCCTTCCGGCGGCTTTGAAATGGAAACGTGAATCGTGCCGCCTTTATGCAGGCAGCCACCAGCGAAGGGAGCGGGTAACGACAACGTTTCTGTTCATCGGACTATCCTGCCACGAAACGGGCGTCGGGTAAACCCGCGCCCCGCAAGCGTTACATCGTAGAGAAGACGTTCATGATAATGCCGCCGGAGATAATCAGCACCATCGCGAAGATGGCCGGCAGATCCGGCTTCTGCTTGTAGAGGATCATGGAGCAGATGGTGACGCCGACGATACCAAAGCCGCACCACAGCGAGTAGGCCACGCCCACCGGGATGGTGCTCATCGCGCGGGTGAGGGCGAAATAGCACAGCCCGTAGGCGCAGACCACCAGCACCGACGGCGCCAGTTTGCTAAAGCCGTTGGTCTTTTTGATCATCGAGGTACCGGTGATTTCGGAGCCGATTGACAGCGCCAGCCATAAAAATCCGAGATTAAACATATGCTATTCCTTTCAGTTAGTTGGCGATTTTTTTGTCGAGAGGCGTAACCGGCGCGGCGGCGCTCTCCTCGCTGCCCATTTTCGAGAACAGGTTCATGATGACGATGCCGCTGGCGATAACCGCCATGCCGATAATGGCCGCGGTATCCGGATGCTGGCCGTAAAAGGCCATGCCCAGGGTGGAAACGACGAGGATGCCGGTGCCGGACCAGGTGGCATACGCCAGGCCGACGGGGATATCTTTCACCGCGCGGGATAGCGAGTAGTAGCAGGTGCAGTAGAGAACAATCAGCAGCGCGAGCAGCATCATTTTGGTTGAGCCTTCGCTGCTGCCGAACATCTTAAGCGTCGAAGTGGCTGAGGTTTCGGAGAGGATAACCAGCAGCATCCATAGCCAACATTTTGTTTTAGAAGACATAATAAACTCCGGGTCTATTTATTAAGGTAAGGTTCTTTTTTTCTGTTTTTTAAAAAATCGATGGCGGCATCGGTCAGCTCGGCATCGGGCGCGGCGGCTAGCGCCGGATTATTCACGACGTCCGTGACGGTAAGATAACGCCGCGTCGCGTTCACCGGCGGCGGCGCTGCGCTGCCCGACGTCAGCCGCTCCAGCAGCTCGTTCATATCGCACAGGGTGATGCCGCACTCCGTCAGGCGGGCCAGCGTCGCACGCATCTGCCCGGCGTAGGCCGAGCCGGCCGCCGCGCCGTACAGCTGATTGAGCTCGCTGTCGGGATCGCAACAGTAGCGCAGCGCCAGCACCGGCAGGCCGCTAAGCAGCGCCTCATGCAGGCGTCTGGCGAACGGGCTGTGCAGGCTGCCGTTCGCCAGGTCGGCCGCCAGCGGATAGTCGAGAAACGGCACGATCGCCGCGCGCCAGGCCATTGCTGGCAGCGCCTCCTGCCAGGCTGACGGCGGGATGATTGCGCCGGTTTCCTGCCAGCATGCGGCATCCGGGATGCCTTCGTCCAGCGCGATATGCAGCGGCAGCCCGCAGGCCGCCAGGCGGCGACGGATCGCCTGCCGGTAGCCGTCGGCGGCGGTGACCATCACCAGCACCGGCGGCTGCAGCCGGTGGATAATCCGCGTTACCAGGCGTTCGATCTCTTCGTCGGTCATGGCCGGTCTCCGTTAAGCGGGCTGGGTGATGACGACCTGGGCGCCGTTTTTCAGTCCGGCGGCGTTGGCCTCTTCGGTATCGATGTGGAACTCAAGCGCAAAATCATCGCGCACCCGAACCACTACCTCATCAAACGTCAGCCGGCGCTCGCCGTTGCTGCGGACGCTGACCTTCTGCCCGTTGCTGACGTTCAGCCGGCGGGCGTCCTGCGGCGACATATGAATATGCCGCCAGGCGCAGATCACCTGCGAACGAAGCTCAACGTGGCCCGCCGGGCCGATCAGCAGCGCGCTGCCGGCGTTCTCCAGCTGGCCGGACTCGCGCACCGGCGCCCTGATACCGAGAGTGAAGCAGTCGGCGCGGGAAATTTCCAGCTGGCTGCAGGGCCGGGTGGGGCCGAGGACGCGCACCTGGGTCAGCGAGCCCTTCGGCCCGACCACGGTGACGCACTCTTCGGCGGCGAACTGCCCCGGCTGACGCAGCGGCTTCAGCGGGGTTAGCGCGTAGCCCTTGCCGAACAGCGCCTCGACATCCTGCTGCGCCAGATGAACGTGGCGGTTAGAGATGCCGACCGGGATCTCCGGGGCGACGCGGCTCAGGCGGGCGGCAATTTTTTCATGGAGCAGAGCGTCGATCATGCCTTCTTCCCTCTCCTCTGCGCGGCGTTTTTATCTTCCGCCTGGTCCGCTGCCGGCTGTGTGGCGTAGGGCGCGGCCGGCTCTTTTTCTTGTGGCGGGAGCGAGGCGTCGGCTTTAGCCGCCGGCGCCTCGGCCTGAGCGGCAGGACGCGACGGGCGGCCTTTTAATTTACCCAGCGCATCGACCACGCTGCGTTCCGGACGGGCGATGGCCAGCGAGCCGACGACCTGGCCCGCGGCGACGACCTCGACGCCGCGCTCAATCGCGGTGTGGATGGCGCTGATTTCGCCTTCAAAGCAGACGCTGACCAGCCCCGAGCCGATTTTACGGTAGCCGATGCAGCTTACGCCTGCGGCTTTGCAGGCGGCGTCGACGGCCTGAATGGCGGCGACCAGCCCTCGCGTTTCAATTACGCCTAAACTTTTCATTGTCAGCTCCTGTTAATGGCGGACTAAACGAATATCAAAATCAAACTGCGCGAAGAACGTTTCCAGCTGGTCTAACTCTTCGGGCGAATAAGACGGGTCCTGAGTAATCGGGTACGGCATATCCAGGCGTTCATATTTTTTACGCCCCAGCTGGTGGTACGGCAGCATATCGATGCGGCGGATATTTCCGCGCTTCGCAAGGTTTTGTACGTAATCAATGGCGCCGGTAATGGCTTCCCAGGAGTCGTTATATCCGCGCACCAGCGGCATCCTGACAATCACGTTGGCGCCGGAGTCCACCAGCCACTCCAGATTGCGGCGGATCCCTTCGTTGCCAATGCCGAATAACGCTTTATGGTGCGCGCTATCGATCTGCTTAATATCGAATAAGAAGGTGTCGGTGACCGGCGCAAGCTTCTGATAATTAGCCAGCGGGGTGGTGCCCTGGGTTTCGACAGCGGTATTGAGCATCATCTTTTTGCATTCGCTAAATAAGGCGACGGCAAAATCGGTCTGCAGGCTCATTTCGCCGCCGCCGATGGTCACGCCGCCGCCGGAGGCGATATAAAAATCGTAATCCTGCATGATTATCTCCATCAGCTCGCTGACGGTGACGTCTTTCCCCATAATATCCAGCGCGTTCTGGGTGCAAATCTCTTCGCATTTACGACAGCCGATGCAGTCCTTATTGCGGTCGACGAAGTGCTTCATGGCGCCGTTTTCTTCCGCCCGGTAGTGAATTCCCGCCGGACAGACGCTGACGCAGTCGCCGCAGTTAACGCATTTGTCCTGCGAGAACATCACCTGAAACTGGCTGGTAAGCCCTTCCGGGTTCGCGCACCACGGGCAGCGGATATTGCAGCCTTTGAAAAAAACCAGCGTGCGAATACCGTCCCCGTCGTAGATCGAATACTTCTGTATATTGAAGATGCGCCCGGTTAATTCTTGTGTTGCGATCACGCTTGCCTCCTCCTCGCCCTCCGGCAGGCCGCAGCAACCTTATCTGCGGCCCACCCTCGGTGAAGAACTTCCTGTTATTTCTCAAATAGGGCTCAAATATTTCTCAAATGGCGCCTAGAACTTCTCAATCACCGTGCGGCTGATGATTTCGTCCTGAACTTCTTTGCACAGCTCGACGAAGTAGGCGCTGTAGCCCGCCACGCGGACGATCAGGTCGCGGTATTTTTCCGGCTCCTGCTGGGCTTTTTTCAGCACTTCGTTATCGACGTAGCTGAACTGCATCTGGCCGTTGCCGAGAATCGATGCGGTACGCAGCAGCGTGATCAGGCCATGGCGTCCTTCTGGGGTATCCAGCAACCCTTTGAGGAACTTGAAGTTGTGCACCATGCCGATGTTCATGGTCTCCACGTTCATCTTGCTGACCGACTTGATTATCGCGGTCGGACCCTGCTTATCGGCGCCCTGCGTCGGGCTGATGCCGTCCGAGAGCGGCATCCACGCCAGGCGACCGTTCGGCGTGGCGTTGGTCAGCTCGCCGATCGGCGTGTTGTTGGAGATCGACAGGGTGCCGTGGCTGAGGGTGGAGTAGAGCATCTGGTACTTACGGCACTCGCGCTCGGTCCACTCGGTAATATCCAGCGCGTACTGGTCAACGTAGTTGTCGTCGTTGCCGTATTTTGGCGCGTTCAGGCAGTCGCGGCGCAGCCCTTCGAAGCCTGCAAAGTTCGCCAGCATCGCGTCGCGGATCTGCTCGAGGGTATATTTTTTATCTTCATAGACCAGCTTGCGGATCGCGGCGAGGGAGTCGACGTAGGTCGCCAGGCCCGAGAAGATCAGCCCCGGCCCGTGATTGACCATCGCGCCGCCGGCCGCCACGTCTTTACCGCTCTCCATGCAGCCTTCCACCAGCAGCGACATCAGCGGCTTCGGCGCCACGTCGCGGTGCACGCGCTGGCTGATCACCGTCCCGATTGCCGACAGGCGCACGATATGGGCAATCTGCTGTTTCACCGCCGCGTCGAAGGCTTCGAAGGTGTGCAGGTCGCGCAGATCGCCGGTATCCAGCCCCTGATAGCTATCGAACAGCACCATCCGGCCGCGGTTCAGCACGAACTCGATGGCGATGGGCCACTGGGTGTAGCCGGTGGAGGTCCACTGGTAGATGCGGCCGGATTTCTGCGGCTCGACGCAGCCCATCAGGCAGTAGTCGCGGGCGTCTTCAAAATCGAAGCCTTTACGCAGCATCATCTTGATATGGGAGTCATCGAAGTGGCAGGCTGGGAAGCCCATGCCCGCCTTGACCACGTCGACGATTTTTTCCATGTACTTCTGCGGCGACTGGTTGTGAATGCGGCAGGCCAGCGACGGTTGGTAAACCTTCACGAAGCGCACGGCGTCCATAATCAGATAGGTGAGATCGTTGCAGGCGTCGCCGCCGGTACGCTTCTGGCCGCCGACGGTCAGGTTGATAAACGGCTGGTAGCCGGCGAAGTATTTCGCCCCCAGCTCGCTGGACATCCACATCAGCTCGGCGCACTTGATGATAAAGGCCTGCATCATCTCCAGCGCAGCATCGTGGGTCAGGCGCCCTTCGCGAATGTCGGCCTCAAACATCGGGTAGCAGTACTGGTCAACGCGGCCGAGGGAGAGGCCGGTCTGGTTCTCTTCGACTTCGAACAGCGACTCCACGGTCCAGATGCTCTGCAGCGCTTCCTGCAGGGTTTTCGGCGGGTTGGCCGGCACGTTCTGGTTAACCTCGGCGATGGTCAGCAGCTCGGCGCGACGCTGGGCGTTCTGCTCCCTGGCCGCCAGCTCCCGGGCGTGGGCGGCGATGCGGTGGGAGTAGTTAATCACCCCGTCACAGGTTTCGATCGCCGCCTTGTAGTAGTAAATGCGGTCGATATCTTCCGGGTTCTCCATGCTCAGCTGCTCGAGGCGGGCCTGGGCATCGGCCTTAATGCCGTTCATCCCTTTGGTGAACAGCAGGACGTCGTAGCCCGGGCAGGTATCGCCCCCGCCGTTGATCTGGTGATAGGAGAGGTCGCTGACGAAGGTCTCGCCGCTGAACGCCCAGACGCCGGCTTCGCGATACTGCGCTTCGCAAATCTCATCCAGCGAACGGCCTTCCCAGAACGGGACGATCTCCTCGCGGATGGTTTTTTTATCTTCTTCGCTGATCTCAAACGGATCCTGCGGGCGGGTGCTCATGGTGTCGAGCTCGTCGCGGACCCAGCGCCAGGCGATATCCGGCGAGAAGGCGCCCGCGCGCGGCTTGCCGCACGGATGGCCGACGATCAGCTCATCATCCTGAATCAGGATCGGCGCGGTTTCGCAGGCGTGGCGGAACGCTTTTGCGCGCAGCAGAATGGTCGGCATGCCCGGGTTGGCTTTGACCACTTCGGTAAAGGCCAGCGCGCGGTAGATGGAGACGCTCGGGCGTACGGTCAGGTAGTGGTTACGCAGGCGCTGCATGCGCGGGGTCAGGCCTTCCATCACCGGGGTATCGGCGCAGGCGGCGAACGGGGCGGCGGAGATCTGCTGCGCGCCGCGGAACAGGCGCACCGGCAGGTTCAGCGCGCTGAGGTTGTGCTGGGCGCTGAGGAACATCGCGGAGAGCGCGTTGATATTGGCGTTCTCGAGGCTTGCGCCGTGCAGCAGGGCGTCAAACATCGGGTAGCCGTCAATGGCGCAGGCGGCGCGGACTTCGCTCAGCTCCGCCAGCTTGAACCACAGGCATTCGACGATCTCATAGGCCTGCTGTGGCGTCAGGGCGCCGCTGTCGATATCGCGCTGGTACCACGGCAGCAGGGCCTTATCGGCGCCTTCCGGGTTCACCGCATAGCTGCCGTTATCGAGCTGCAGCGCGAGCTGGAACAGATAAAAGGCCTGGCAGGCTTCTTTAAAATTGCGCGCCGGGTGGGCCGGAACCTGGTGCAGGATGGCGGCGCTGTCGCGCAGCTCGCTCTGGCGATAAGCGTTGCTTTCGCCGGCGGCCAGGGTCTCCGCGCTGTTAGCGAGGTTTTGTGCCAGGGTCAGCAGCCCGTCGCAGGCGTAAATCGCCGCGCGGCAGCCGTTGACTTCATCCATGCCGCTGCGGCTGACGGCGCTGCCCAGGCTGCGGGTTTTCTCTTCGAGCTGGTGCCTGATCGCCAGTACGCCTTTCTCGATGACCAGCTTATAGTCCGGGGAGTCGAGGTCGCCGTTCAGATTGAGAAACTGGAACGCCGACGGGCGATGGGCCGCGCTTTCATCGTGAAAGATGGCGCCGTGCGGTTTGCGGGTCTGGTTGCCGACGATCAGCTCGTCGGCGCTGATGCACACCGGCAGCTGGCGCATCAGTTCGTAGAAGCGGCGCGCCGGTTTAACGGCGGCAGGGACGCCCGCGATATCGCCATCAAGGGCGCTGAGCGTCGTGGCGTGTTCGGTGCACAGGGTGCTTTTTTGTGAGAGTAAACGTTTTGCCAGCACGTTGACGCGCGGCGTTAAGCTGTAGTGTGCCATGGGTAAGGTTCTCCAGTTCTTGTTATCAGTGGCCCTGAACGGCGCCGCCGGTCCACGCCCGGCGATAGAGTTCGGTTAAAGCGTGAGCATCCGCTACGCGCGGGTTGGTTGGGGTACAGCCATCGCGCAGCGCCTGGCCGACCATTTCAGCCAGCCGCCGGTCAAAATCAGCGGCGCCGACGCCGGTATCGCGGATGCCGGCCGGCATGGTCATTTCATCTTTTAATGCCTGAATGGCGATCAGCAGGCTGGCGACGCCCTCGCGGGGGCTGGCGGCCGGCAGATCCAGCAGATGAGCCAGGCGAGCGTATTTGCGCGCGGCGTCGGTATCGCACCGCCCCTGATAATCGGCGTTCCACGCCACGACTTCCGCCATCAGCAGCGCGTTGGCGCGGCCGTGCGGGACGCGGAAGACGCCGCCAAGCGCGTGGGCGAGGCTGTGGGTCACGCCGAGCGAGGCGTTAGTGAAGGCCATTCCCGCCATGCAGGAGGCGTTATGCATCTTTTCCCGCGCCAGCAGGTTGTCGCCGCTGCGCCAGCAGGTCGGCAGGTAGCGAAACACCTGCTGCACCACTTTTTCCGCCAGCGCGTCGGAAAAGTCGCTGGCATTGAGCGAGACGTAGGCTTCCAGCGCGTGGCACAGCACGTCCATCCCGGTATCGGCGGTGATCGCCGGCGGCACCGAGGCCACCAGCGCCGGGTCGAGAATGGCGATATCCGGCAGCAGCGACGGGTCCACCAGCACCAGCTTTTCGGCACCGGCTTTCACCACCGAAAAGGCGGTCACTTCCGAGCCGGTACCGCTGGTGGTGGGGATCGCCACGAAGCAGGGGCGCTCGCGGCGGGCGTCCGGACGGGTTTGCGCCAGGGCGAAGATAACCGCTTTGGCGGCATCAATCACCGAACCGCCTCCGAGGGCGATAACCAGATCCGGATAGCGGCTGTCCATCAGCTTCATACCGCGCACGACGGTGGCGATATCCGGGTCGGCCACCACGTCGTCCCAGACCTGGAAGGTGATGCCGCGCTGCTGCAGGACTCGGGTCACGCGATCGGCGAGGCCAAATTTCACCATCGCCTTATCGGTGACCAGCAGGACGCTGCGGGCGGGAAGCTCGCTCAGGACCGCCAGCGCGTCCTGACCAAAGCGGATCCGGGGTTTCAGCAAAAATTCACTCATTGGACTATTCACTCCTTAAGCGTCCCGAAACACGTTCTCGACAATGGCAACCACCGACATGGCCTTATAGCGGTCCCGGTTGAGCGCGAAATACTCTTCAGCCAGCACGATGTCGTGCATGCCTGCGCCGACGCTATCGACGGCGACCCAGGTCTGGTCCTTCATTGGCCGCTGTTCATCGTCTAACCTGGCGATTAACAGCAGGTTGCTGCCGCGTAGCTCAGCGCATTTCTGCGTGGCGACGACATGTCCGACTACCTTTGCGAGAATCATTGTTTTTATCGCCTTATCTCAATGCATTACTTACCGAGGCGCTCCAGCACCTGGCGGATAACGCGCTCCACGTTTTGCTCGCTGATGTCGCCTTCCGCCTCGACGGCGGCGCGGACCGCAAAGCGATCGTCCGCCGTTGCGCTAAGGGTCGCCGCGGCGGCAGGGGCGGTGAAGCGCTGGTCGTCAACAATGCTGCGATGCGGGTTATCGACCGGGGCAACGAGGGTGGGCTGCGGTTCAGGGCGGCTGCCCGGGGCGCGCAGTTCATCAATGGAGCGCACGCCGTAGCCGACCCTGCGGATGTTGAGCAGGTTCATTGGCCCGACGTTATCTGAGCTGGAACCGCCGCCCACGGCGCCGCAGCCGAGGGTCAATGCCGGGGTAATATTGGTGGTCGCCCCGATGCCGCCCAGCGCCGCCGGGGTGTTGATCAGAATGCGGTTAACCGGTTTTTCGAGGCAGAACTGGCGGATGACGTCCTGGTTACGGGTGTGGATCACCAGGGTGTGGCCGAGGCCTTCGTTGGTCAGCAGCTCCACCACCCGATTGCAGGCCGCCTTCCAGTCCTCTTCCACGTACAGGCCGAGTACCGGACACAGCTTTTCGCGCGAATAGGGGTTTTTGTGCGAGACGGTGGTCTGCTCGGCGATCAGCACCCGGGTGCTGGCCGGAACGCTGAAGCCGGCCATCTGGCTCAGATAGAGCGCGGTTTTGCCGACCACTTTCGGGTTGATGGTGCCGTTGGCGCGCAGCAGCAGGGTTGCCATTTTTGCCGCTTCGCCCTCGTTCATAAAGTACGCGCCCTGGGCTTCCAGTTCGCGATGGACTTCGTCGTAAATGCAGCGTTCGACGATGATCGACTGCTCGGAGGCGCAGATCACCCCGTTATCGAAGGTTTTGCTGGTGATGATATCTTTCACCGCGTGGTGGATATCGGCGCTGCGTTCGATAAACGCCGGGCCGTTACCCGGACCGCCGCTGATGGTCGGGGTGCCGGAAGCATAGGCCGCGCGCACCATGCCTTCACCGCCGGTGGCGAGGATCAGCGAGACCTCTTTGCTGTGCATCAGTTCGGAGGTGGCTTCGAGGGTCAGCTGGGTGATAGCGCCGACGCTGCCCGCCGGGGCGCCTGCGGCTTCGGCGGCGCGCTTAACGATCTCTATCGCCTTCCAGCTGCACTCGCGCGCGCCGGGATGCGGGGAAAAGATAATCGCGTTGCCGGCCTTGAGGGCGATCAGCGTTTTATAGATTACGGTTGAGGTCGGGTTGGTTGAGGGTACCAGCGCACAAATCACCCCCAGCGGCACGCCCACGTCCATCACTTTTTTTAGCGGATCGTCATGAATGATGCCGACGGTCTTCATATCTTTGATGGCGTCGTAGACGCGCAGCGAGGCAAAACGGTTCTTCAGCACCTTATCCTGCCAGTTGCCAAATCCGGTCTCTTCCGAGGCCATTTTCGCCAGCACTTCGGCGTGGTGCGCCGCTTCCTGGGCCACGTTTTTCACGATGGCGTCGATTTGCTGCTGCGAAAAGGTGGCCAGAATCGCCTGGGCCTTTTTGGCGCTGCGCACCAGTTCCCGCGCGTTCTGGCGGGACTGCAAATCGTTATCCAGTTCAATCATGAGTCTATCCTTCATCAGACGAAAAGAGTGGAGACGGGGCGCGCCCTGTCAGGTCATGCTTTGTGCTGCGACGCGATTTTCTCGATATCGTTATGCGGTCGCGCAATGACGCGAGAGGTGACGACTTCGCCGATGCGTTTCGCCGCTTCCACACCGGAGTCCACCGCCGCGTTCACCGCACCGACGTCGCCTTTCACCATCGCGGTGACCAGCCCGGAGCCGACGTTTTCATAGCCAATCAGTTCGACGTTGGCGGCTTTACACATCGCATCGGCGGCTTCAATACAGGCCACCAGACCTTTGGTTTCGATCAGACCAAGCGCTTCTTTCATCATGTTGTCTCCCGTTATTCCGCGACTTTGTAATGTGCGACGATTTTGTTGATGTCGTTATGTGGACGCGCGATAACCAGCGAGGTCACCACTTCCCCGATGCGCTGCGCCGATTCCACGCCGGAATCCACCGCCGCTTTCACCGCGCCGACGTCACCTTTCACCATCGCGGTGACCAGCCCGGAGCCGACGTTTTCATAGCCAATCAGCTCGACGTTGGCGGCTTTACACATCGCGTCCGCCGCCTCGATACAGGCCACCAGACCTTTGGTTTCAATCAGACCTAATGCATCACCCATTTGCGTTCTCCTGGCCTTAAGCCTTGTGTTTAATAACAATTTTGTTGATGTCGTTATGCGGACGCGCGATAACCAGCGAGGTCACTACCTCGCCGATGCGCTGCGCCGATTCCACGCCGGAATCCACCGCCGCTTTCACCGCGCCGACGTCGCCCTTCACCATCACGGTGACCAGCCCGGAGCCGATGTTTTCATAGCTAATCAGCTCGACGTTGGCGGATTTGCACATCGCATCCGCTGCTTCAATGCAGGCCACCAGGCCTTTGGTTTCAATAAGCCCCAATGCATCACCCATGGTTGTTCCTCCAGACAGGTTTGTGATTCGGGAAAACCGTCCGCGTAACGGCGTCAACACGCGGTAGCGGCGTTCGAGGTTCACTATAGGGATTGGCGGGCGAAGTGAAATTTAAATCCGTGAGAGTTATGTTTTTAGTTTTTTACTCTGTGATTTAGCGTTTTAAGGGCCTGTATTTATCTCTTTGTGCTGAGGTGGGGCGATGGAATTGGCTGCGGATGCGGCGCGTTTTTCGCCATCCTGACCGGCGGCGGTAAATGTTAACAGTTTGCTAATTTAATGCTGGGGTCGGGTAATATACCCATCGGTTAAGTGTGGTTATGGTCATGTTTTCCGCCGGGAGCTAAACGCAAAAAGTGCGGTTTTACAGCATGAGGCGGCGCGGGGAAAAAATGGGATGGGGCCGGCGCGGGCGGGGTAGGCCGTCAGTCAAGCTTGCTGCCGGATTTGAGGGTACAAACGTAGAGCGGCGAATTGATCGAGCTGAGCAGAATCGCCTTCTCGTTGAGCTTCTGGGCGTTGAGAAACAGCCCGTCGTGGCTGTCGGACATCTCGCGCATAAAGTAGGCGAAGATGACGTCAGGGGATTCGTCGATCGATGAGGCGCTGGATTCCCACCGGCTGATGCGGTAGTGGCGCTCGGTTGAGGAGATGCGTTTACTGGTGTAGCTGAATTTAACGTAGCGCTGCAGGTAGAGCCAGCCGGCGGCGGAATCGGTATAGCCTTCAACGACCATTGAGCCTTTGCCGTGGGCGGCAAAATTGAAGTGAATGTTGCCGTTAACGTTCTCTTTATCCATGTTTTCAAAGCGCATGATGGCTTTGGTCGAGCAGCTCATCGCCCCGTCGTTTTCCGCCGGCAGCAGCTTCCAGGCGCTGAGCCCGGCGGCGGTGATAAACGCCAGGGCTGAGAGGGCGAAAAAAGGCCGGGGTGCGAGTCTCATTGCGGTTTCCAGGAGTAGTAGAAATAGTTGTCGCAGTAGCTGAAGGGGTTGTCTTCATGCATCGCGCAGTGGGCGAGGAAGACGCGGCCCAGGCCGTTGGTCTCCAGCCGATCGCCGTAGAAGAAGACAAAACGTTCGCCGGGTTTGCACTCCAGCTTCAGCCGCTGGCGCACGGCGTCAAAGTTTTTGCCGTAGGCGGTGCCGGCCACGGAGCGCAGCATCTCATCGCTGGCCAGCAGTTCGCACTGGCTGTGGGTCATCTGCGTCAGGGTAATGGGGCGCGATTCGCTGCTGCCGAAAAAGCTGAAAAGCACCAGCAGCAGGGCGATGGTCAGCAGGCAGACGCCGGCGATATACCAGCAGGTGCCGCGCGCGTGCCGGGTTGGTTTCGGGCTCTGTGTCGCGGCCGGGGGCACGGCGTCCGGCTCCTCACACGGCGGCGGTTCCACCTGCGGCTGCGGCGGCGCGGGGGCGTCCAGCGGATGAACGGTGATTTCCGGGTTTAGCTGCAGCAGTCCGCGCGAGACGGTGACGATGATATTGTCTATCTCATAGTGGCGGAAGGTTTTACGCAGCATGCTCAGGTACTGATTGAGGTTGCTGTTCGAGGAGGTTAATCCGTTGTCGTCCCAGACTTTTTTGAGCACCTCATCGCGGCTAACAATCTCCGGATGACGCAGGAAAAACCACAGCAGCGCGCTGGCGGTGATCGACAGCTGGCTGTCCGCCTCATCGCTTCCCGGTAGGATTAGTGTGCCGTCCGTTGCATCATAAATGAGACGGCCATTGATGTTGTAGCGCATCGCGGCCTCAATCTAATCGCCTGACTTATCAGGCTCAACGTGCTTCACGCGGGAAGCGTCATCCTCGTCAGATCGCTGACCAGCGACCGCCGGTGTTCGGCGCTCATGGTGCGCCCCTCGGTTAACTCCGATAGCCAGATGCCGTCTGCCGCGTAGCGTACCAGGGTGCCGGTGTGGCCGTTGTCCAGCGCATCGCCCTGCGCGAGGTGATCCAGCATCCAGTCGCGCCAGCATTTTCGCAGCACCGGCTCATCCGGCATCGCCAGCGACAGCACCATCAGCTGGCGGCTCTCCTGGGTGTCCGTCAGCTCAGGGGCTGACAGATAGTGCAAATAGGCGCGGGTAAAGCGGCCGTAGGAGACGTTATCCGCGGCCATCAGCTCGGCGATCGCCTCTTCCATAATCGCCAGCAGGCGGGCGAAGAGGGCAAAAATCAGCGCCTGCTTGTTGGGGAAGTGGTGCAAAAGACCGCCTTTGCTCACCCCGGCTTCGCGCGCCACGGCGTTCAGCGACAGCGAGGCGATGCCGTCTCTGCCGGCAATCATCGCCGCGGATTCCAGCAGCTGCTGATGCAGGCGGACGGGGTCTTTTTTTCGGTGTTGGGGTTCCATGTTCATGGCCTGAATCATACCGACCAGACGGTATGATTATTTTTGATCGCTATCAATGTGCGGGGGAGTGGGCGGCGGTGGAATGCCGTTATTGCGCGGGGGCTCACAATTCGTCATATAAATCAGCGCGTGGCGTGCGGCAGTTGCTGCCGCACGCGGCCGGGTCTTTAATCGACAAGATCCTTCACGATACTCATCAGCTGGCGAATATCTTCCGGGCGGGTATTCCCGCTCTGCGGGTCGATGATTGAGCTGTAGATATGCGGCATCACTTGCGCGACGCCGGCCTGCAGGCAGGCCTGCAGAATGGCGGCGAAGTTATTCAGGTCGATACCGCCGGTGGGCTCAATCAGCGTCATGCCGTTTTGCGCGGCGCTTTGGGCGAGGACCTTTAGCTCGTCCAGAGAGCGTTCGCCGCCCATGGGAAAGAACTTAGCGGCGTGCGCGCCCATATCCTGAATCATCCTCACCGCCGCATCGGCGGAGACCCTGGCCGGCGTTCCCTGCGCGCTGCTAACCCCGGTGGAGATAAGCACCTCACCGGGCCTGCCGGTCGGGCTTATCAGCGCGTTAATCCGCGTGTTCTGCCCGCCGGTGGCGGCCAGCGCGCCTGCGGCAAAGCCGCAGCCGGTAAAGGTCTGATTGACGTGGGCGGGATGAAGCCGCGCTGCAATCATCGCCGCTTTATAGAACTGGGCCGGATCGCCCGCCCCCAGGCCGACGGAAATCGACGGAACTTCCTCCATCCAGCGGCGCACCTCCGTCACGCCCTCATCCGCGGTCGCAAACTGCGCCGATAGCACGCCAATTACCGCATGGCCTTCGGCGGCGTCGTGAATCTCCCGGGCGTTGGCGATATCTTTTGCCAGAACGTTAATCGCGACCCGCCGGCGGTAAAAGTTAATCTGCTGCATGTTCGATAATCTCCTTGAGTCGCGCGATAATAAGCGCCATCTCACCTTCGGCAATGGTCCGCGGGTCGAGGCTAAACACGCCCTGGTGCAGGGCGTAGCGGCGGGCATAGATGGCGATTTCGCCGCCGCGCAGCCGGGCTTCGACTTCGCCGGCGTCGAGGCCGAGGGCCGCTTTATCGACCCTGACCCGAATGCGCCAGATCGCCCGTCCGGCTTCGTCCTGTTCGATATCCGCCTTCAGACCGCGTAAGGCGGATATCGCCTCGGCGAAGGGGCGCAGGACGGCCGCATCGGGCGCCGGCGCGGCCGCCTGATAGCGGTCGAGGGCGTACACCAGGCCCACCATATTTTCTTTTCCCACCTTCATCGCTCTGGCGATGCCGTTATGCTGTGCCCTGCAGGCCGCGATCCAGGTGCGTTTTCCGCTAATAAAGCCGGAGGTGGGAGCGTTGAAGGCCTTGGCGCCGCTGTAAATCACCATCTCCGCGCCAGTGGCGACCCAGCGGCGAAGATCCTCTTCGGCGGCGGCATCGACAATCAGCGGCAGGTTGTGGTGCCGGGCGACCTGTACAAAGTCATCGATGGCGAGCATCCCTTTTTGCACGCAGTGGTGCGATTTCACAAACAGCAGCCCCGCGGTGCGCTCGCTGACGGCGCTCTCCAGCTGCCAGCGCGCGGCGAGATTGCTGGAGCCGACCTCGACAACCCGTCCGCCGCCGAGGCGAATCGCGCTGGTTATCGGCGCGCCGTAATCGACGTTGTGGCCGCGCAGAATAATGATTTCGTTGGCCATACCGCTGCTGTCCGGCATCAGCGCCACCTTATCCGGCTCGCCGCGGGTGATCGCTGCGGCCACCGCGATGGCAATGCCTGCCGAGGCGCAGGACGTCAGGTAGCTATCCTCGGCGCCGGTGTGGGTGGAGATAAGCTCCCCGGCGCGCTCGGTGAGCTTATCGATTTCAACGAACGCTGCGGCGGCTTCGGCCGCGGCCCGCATCACCTTCGGATCAACGGACGAGACGCCGAGGATCGTCATTTTGCCGCAGGCGTTAATCACCCGCTTCAGCCCGAGCTGCTGATAAATATTACCGTTCATGGCCTACAGCACTCCCGTCAGCGAACAAGCGATGCTGATCGCGACAATCGACAGTAAAATCGTGGTGTAGCGCGGACCCTTTTTCAGCAGATAGAAGTAGACGGCAAAGACCGCCGCCAGCGGCAGCAGGCCCGGGGCAATAGAGTCGAGGATCTGCTGCACCACCACCTCGGAGCCTTTCAGCGCGCTGATTTTCAGCGGGGTGGTGATTTTGACGTAGCTTGCCGACAGCGCGCCCATCATGATCAGCCCCAGCACGTTGGCGCCGTAGATCAGCTCCTTGATGCGCCCCCCCTGCAGCAGGCCGATTATCGAATCTCGCCCGAGGGTGTAGCCTTTATGCACCAGCCCGTAGCTTATCGCCATGGTGATCGCCGGGTAGAGGATCAGCGGCGCGATACCTCCAAAGGCGCTGCCGCTGGCGGCAAAGGGGATAAAGATCGCAATCAGCAGCGGCATGACCGCGGCCCAGATGATGGAGTCGCCCATCCCGGCCAGCGGCCCCATCAGGCCGGTTTTGATACCGGTAATGGAGGCGTCGCTAATCGGTTCGCCGCGGGTTTTCTGCTCCTCCATGGCGATAGCGATCCCCTGGATAACCGCGCCGAAAGTTTGCTCGGAGTTAAAGAAGTTGAGGTGGCGTTTCAGGGCCTCGGCCTGCTCCTCTTTCTCCGGATACAGCTTTTTGATAATCGGCGTCATCGAGGCGCAGAACACCAGGCTTTGCAGACGCTCGTAGGAGCTGGAGACTTCCGCCCCCAGCCAGTAAATCAGCCAGGCCTTGGTGATATCAGCCTTGCTCAGCGCCCGGCTTTCGCGGGCCCGTTCAACCAGCTCATGTTGCATGACATCGCTACTCATTATGCCGCCCCTTCATTTTTGGCGAGGCCTTTAATCAGGAAGGCCACGCAGGTACCGAAAATCGCCATCGCCATGATGTCCACCTTCAGGTAGAGCACCGCAAAGAATCCGCCGATAAACCACGGCAGCAGGCTCTTCTTGCCAATCACCATGATGGTGATGGCGAAGCCCAGCGCGGGCAGGATGCCGCCCATAATTTCAAACGAGTGGGTCAGCC
This sequence comes from Klebsiella sp. BIGb0132, assembly GCF_024810075.1. NCBI lineage: Bacteria > Pseudomonadati > Pseudomonadota > Gammaproteobacteria > Enterobacterales > Enterobacteriaceae > Klebsiella > Klebsiella sp. BIGb0132. The sequence continues at coordinate 25,874 of NZ_JANUDW010000003.1, forward strand.
AGTGCGGCATCAGCTTGAGGAATTTCTCGACCACGCTCTGCCCGAAGTAGTTGGCGGCGAAGACCACCGGGAAGCGCAGCAGCAGCCCAAGCAGGGCCGGGTAGATGAAGGCGCAGCGCATGATCCCCGTCATGTTGGCGCTTTCGGCATGTTTATCGGCCATGTGCACCCACGCCGCGTTCAGCGTCCGGCGCAGCTGATCGAGGAATACCCCGATCACGCCGAACGGAATCGCCAGGGCGATCGCCAGGTTCGGCTCCATCCCCGCCTTCACGGCAATCGGGATGGCGATACAGGCGGCCAGCGCCGGATCCGACGGGACGTTACCGCCCGGGGTGGAGGTGACGCCCAGATAGACCAGCTGCATACCTGCGCCGATGATCATCGCGGTTTTCATATCGCCCAGCAGCAGGCCGACGAAAACGGCAATCACCACGGGCTGCAGCAGCATGGCGGAGAAGGTATAGCCTAAACGTAATCGAGCGAACCAGTAATAGAGTCCCATCAGGCTCGCAAAAAGTAATGTGTCCATAGTTTTTACCTGCTTATCAACTGGTTAGAATTTTTTCAGGATGTCGTCCAGTGACTGGGGCTTATCTTCCGGGATCGTCTGGAAGACCACCTGAATTCCGCTGTTTTTCAGCTCACCCAGGATGCCGACGTCTTTTTCATCGAGGGTGATGTTCTGAAATACCGCTTTCCGGTTTGGCCCGCCGCCGAGCCCGCCGACCTGAATCGAGGCGACGTCGAAGCCCTGCTGCACCGCCTGCTGGATGGCGCTGAGGGACGGAAACAACACCAGCACGTTCCCCTCGCCGAGCTGGTTCTCCTGCCAGGCTGCGGTAAAGCTGGCGTTGCTGAAACAGTCGACTTTGATATTCGGCGGCGCCGCCATCAGGTAGATATTTTTCATAAACGGATCGGCGTCGAGCTCGTCGCTGACCACGGCGATACGGTTAGCCTGCGACTGGCCGACCCACTTGGTGACGACCTGGCCGTGAATCAGACGGCTATCGATACGACATAAAACGATTTTTGCCATGATGGGCTCCTTAATGGTTTAACTGGTTCACGTGGGCGACGACGTCGCGGCAGCTGCTGCGTCCGGCTTCCACCAGCTCGCTAACGCAGCCGGTCAGCGGCCCCTGCTCGCGTTTATCCAGCGCTTCCAGCAGCAGCGAAGCGTTGAGGCCGCAAATCACGGCGATCGGATAATCGGCGCTCAGGCGGGCGGCGACGTTAGAGGTGGTGCCGCCGATAAAGTCGGTGAGGATCAGCGAGCCTTCTGGCATCGACTTCACCGTCGCCTCAACGCGCTGGTAATACTCGCCGAGGGTATCGACGGGCAGCAGGGCGATTTCCGTCACGCCTTCAATTTCGCCCGTGACCATGCGCAGGCTGTTGCAAAGGGGCGTACCCCAGCCGCCGTGCGTCAGCAGCAGAATTTGCGGTAATGGGTGTGCAGGTACAGTAGATGACAAGGTGGCCTCCTGGCGCCGTTTTATAGACGCTATGGATAGAGCAAAGGCCGTGCCAGCATTAGTGTCATCTGCGGGAGATGAGGAGGGCTGGCGGGCCGATGGGCCGCGCCAGCAAAGGGATTAGCTATACAATAATTCGTAGATATAAATATATTCCGCATCCGATAAGCGGATGGCGTAGGCCTCTTCCACCGGGTGGAAGGCGGATTTAATGACACTAAAGGCGTGAGTATCCATATCGGGCTTCATTTCCAGCGCCATCTGTAACGGTTTGCGGTTAATCACGATACGCTCGACCATACAGCAGCAGTGGATCAGGAAGCGTAGTGTCACCTGGCGGCTGGGAGCGATTGCCAGGGTCGCGCGCAGCTGGCTGAGGACGCCCTCCATCTCTTTGAGGATGCGCTGCGGGTTGAGCACCGAAATATGGTTGATGATGCTCTCCATGGTCAGGGCGCTGATAAACCGGGACGCGCTGCGCTCCATCTCCAGCCGCCGCTCGGCGCTGGAGAGATCGGGGGTCAGCAGGCTTAACACCAGCTCCGGGCCCTGCTCGGAAAAGAGCTCCTCCAGCGAGATAAACGGAATATCCGGCAGCCCGGGCTGGAAGGTCCCGACGATGCCCGCCAGCCGCTCGTGGGCGCTAATGGCCTGCTGCACGCGCTCCGGGCTGCGAACTTCGTTATAGTCGAGGATCACCATGCGGGTATCCTGCGACATCAGCTCGCCGAAGCTCTCCTCCAGCACCGTTTTAATTTTCTCCGCCGTACCCATGCCAGTAATGCAGGAGATGACCAGCACCTTGCCGACGTTTTCCTGCTGCGGGGTGCACAGCTGGCTGGGGATGCCTTTTTCCTGCATAAGCGCCGCCAGGCGCGGCAGGTCGCTGGTCTCATAGCTCAGGTCGAGGCCTATCTCCAGCAGGCTGGTCAGGGTGATATTCGGCATCAGCAAGACGTCTATCTGGAATAGCTTGCTGATGGTGCTGCCAAAATGCACCAGCGATCCGATATCGACGATCAGGATCAGCCGCTGCCAGCGCCGCGCCTGCATCAGCCGGATTAACGCATCCAGGGTGTCGTGCACCGACTGTTCGAACGGCATATCGATGGCGCAGAACAGCTCACGCTCCAGCACCCGATTGACGTACTGCGCCATGCTGGTGGCGGTGGTGGCGCCGTGGGCTATCAGTATCACTCCGCAGTCGGGGCTGGCGCCGATCCGTTGGCGGTAATGGCGGCACTCCTTGAGGAACAGGCACAGCCAGACCACCTCCGTCGCCGGACACTGGATATTCAACAGGTCGTTGATTTTCCTGCATAGCTGGGTGGCGTTCTCGTATTCATCTTTGCAGCGATCGAGAATCAAACTGGAGGAGTAGAGCTGCGGGATCAGCCCCCGCTGGACGTAGCCGATCAGCGCCAGCAGGTGCTTGCGCAGGGGGTTGACCAGATTTTCCGGCAGGGAAAAGCCCAGTATCTGCTCGACGTAGCTAATCAGCAGGGCGACGCGCTCTTCAATCTGATCGCCATATCGCGGCGAACGCGTGCCGCTGTCGCGGCTGTAGAGGCCATATTCGAAAATGGAGCTGAGCTTGTTTTTGAGAATGGCCAGCGTCTCTGCGGGCGGAACGTTGCTGTTGCGCAGATTGACGTATTCCCGGGTCAGGAAGCTATAGAACAGATCGCTCTCTTCGATGCCGCCGTCACCACCTGCCGGGCTTTTAAGCTGCGGCAGCGTGCGGGCGTCAATACTGAGCAGGGGTTTACCGTTGAACAGCGCGTCGACCAGCATCCGCTGCTCCTGGGTGGGGTTCGTGGCGCTGTCCGCCAGCTTGCCATCCAGCAGCAGGACATCGTGCTGCGCCGCCATCCCCGATGCCCAGGCCTGGGCGCATAAAAACTGGATGTCGCTTTTTAGCTGGCCAATGTTGCCTTCCAGCGGCTTATTCAGCAGCCACAGCAGCAGCGTTTTATCGATGCTTACCGAGCGCTCGATCTTGCGGCTCTCCCGCTGCAGGAAGCCGATAATCAGTTCTGTCTGCTCCTCCAGCGAACGCTGACGGATGCCGGGAAGATCGATGGCGACCTGAATGCGCCGTTGAAAAGTGCGCAGCAGCGACGAGCTCACCGGTTCGGTGGTGGCGCAGATCAGGCGTACGGTGATGCTTCGCGCCGGGCCGCTGGCGCCCAGCGGGCGATATTCGCCTTTATCCAGCAGCGAGAAGAGCTTCTCCTGGCCTTCATAGGGCAGGCGGTGGACTTCGTCGAGCAGCAGGTAGCCGCCGTCGGCCTGTTCAACCAGGCCGGTCTTGCTCTCCGTTGCGCCGGTAAACGCCCCCTGCCGATGGCCAAAGAGATGGGAAGAGAGCAGCTCCGGGTTGTTGGCGTACTCGGCGCAGTTAAAGTAGACGAGCGGCGGAGGGCTATCGTCGGTGTGCTCGCAGGCGTAGCGATGCATCAGCTCGGCGAAAAACGTCTTTCCGACGCCGGAGGGGCCGGTCAGCAGCACGTGCAGCCCGTGCGGGTAGAGCACCGCCGCTTTGCCTTTTTCCACCGCATCCCGCAGGCTGCGGTCGTGGCCGATTAAGAGCGTGAACGGATCGCTGACCGACGGCAGATCCCGGTCGGGCAGCAGGTCGCTAATGGCGCCGATCTCGCGCTCCGACTCAGCCAGCTGCCGATCCAGCAGGGTTTGCGTGGCCTGCAGATGCAGAAAGAATACCGGGCGCCCGCGGGTTTTGATAACCAGCCCGTCGCTCCACAGCTGGTTTAAATCTTTACTAACCGAGTTGCGCGCCAGGCCGAGGTTAAAACCGATTTGCTCCGCGGTGAAGGCGCCGGCGCCAGCAGTCAGATCGTCCCGGCTGATGGTCTGCGTCAGCCGCTCCAGTTCACGCAGTACTACCTCAATACGTCTCATCTCGTTACCGGATTGATTAAAGGTGATGCTTGAGAACATACACCATCCTGGCCGATGAGAAAGAGACGGGAAGCGAAGTTGCGGGCCTCTGACCGCAACAAATAGCCGTTTCGGGACAAATCAGCCCGTCAGGGACTAAATCAGCCTATTTGAGCGGCGACGCCGGGCGGCCGGGCATCGCCTTGCTGCGCTTAATCCGCCCGCTGATGGATGGTTAGCCCGCTCTCCCCGACCGCCAGCTCCGGGCGCAGCGTCAGGGAGGGGATCAGATAGTCGCCGTGGTTTTGCCGGCGGAAGGGGATTGGCGCGGTGCTCGCCAGCGTATCCAGCCGCTGCCCGAGTTCCCGGCACTGCTGCACAAAGCGCTGCTCGTCCGTTTTCTCGGTGCGGTAGAACACCAGCGGCGGCAGCACCTCGAAGCCGGGATAAAACAGCATCCCGTGCTGGATCGGAAACAGGATATCGTTAATCGGTCCGTTAATGCCGCGCGGGGCGTAGTGCTCCTCCCAGCCGCCGGTGGTGACCACCAGCATCGCCCGTTTGCCTGCCAGGGTGCCTTCGCCGTAGCGGTCGCCCCAGTGGCGGTCGCTGTGCTCCCCGACGCCGTAGGCGAAACCATAGGCGTAAACCCGGTCAATCCAGCCTTTCATAATGGCGGGCATCGAGAACCACCACAGCGGAAACTGGAAAATCACCGTATCCGCCCACAGCAGCTTCTCCTGTTCCGCAACGATATCCGCGCTTTGGGTTCCCTGTTCAAAGGCCTGCTTTGAATCGAGGGTCGAGCGCCAGAACTCGCCGACCGGCGGGGCGCTGCTGTCGTCAGCATCAAAGCCCGCTTTCCAGCGCATGGCGTAGAGATCGGAAACCTGCACCTCGTGGCCGGCGTTTTGCAGATGCTGGACGGCAAAATCCTTTAGCGTGCCGTTCAGGGAGCGCGGTTCCGGATGGGCGTAAATCAGCAGTACTTTCATGAGAATCACCTCTGAGTCATGGAGAGCTGCAGAGTAGGCGGCTGGCCGCTATAGTAGAAATTAATTACTTAAATCTCAGGTATAGCCGTGATTAATTTACATCGTCTGGATCTCAACCTGCTGCGCACCCTCGACGTGCTGCTGAGCGAGAATAACGTCACCCGAGCGGCGCAGCGGCTGAACCTGTCGCAGCCGTCGGTCAGCATCCAGCTGGCGCGCCTGCGGGAAATTTTTGCCGACCCGCTGCTGCTGCCTGGTCCGCGCGGGATGCTGCCCACCGCCCGCGCTGATGCGCTACGCGGGCCATTGCGTGATGCCCTGCAGGCGCTGGAGCTGGCGGTCGCCCCCGCCGACAGTTTCGACCCGCTGACGGCGGCGCAGACCTGGCGCATAGCGGCGACGGACTATATGGCCTCGGCGATCCTGCTGCCGGCGCTGAATATCCTGCGTCGCGCGTCCCCGTCGAGTCGGCTGGCGGTCTTCGAGCTTCAGCCTTCGCGCCTGGTGCAGCAGGCGGAGCGTGACGAGGTCGATCTGTTCTTTCATACCCGCGACGGCGCTCCGCCGGAGCTGCATCAGCGGCTGCTGTTCAGCGAGCGCTACGTGCTGGCGGGCAGAGTGGGGCATCCAGCGCTAACGGCGTCGTTGAGCCTGGCGCAGTTTTGCCAGCTGGATCAGGTTATGGTCTCCCCGGACGGCGGCGGCTTCAGCGCCGCGACCGATATCGCGCTGGCCAACCTTGGGCTTTCGCGGCGGGTTGTCCTCTCGGTGCCACATTTCCTGTTTATGCTGGAAACGCTGCGCAGCAGCGATCTGGTCGCCATGCTGCCGGAGCGGCTGCTGCGCGGGATGAGCGGGCTGACGGTTATCGGACCGCCGCTGGCGATTGCCGGGTTTGATATGCTGATGCTGTGGCACGAGCGCTGGCACCGCGACCCGGCGCACGGCTGGCTGCGCCAGCAAATTGTGAGTTCACTGGAGGATTAAGCCATGTTAAGCGGATTGAATCACCTGACCCTGGCGGTCAGCAGCCTGGCGCCGAGCGTGGCGTTTTATCAGCAGCTGCTGGGGATGAAGCTGCACGCGCGCTGGGATAGCGGCGCCTATCTCTCCTGCGGCGACCTGTGGCTGTGCCTGTCCCTCGATCCGCAGCGACGCATTACCCCGCCTGAGGAGAGCGACTACACCCACTACGCGTTTAGCGTCGCCGAGGCCGATTTCGCCGGGTTCAGCGCGCGTCTGGAAACGGCCGGCGTGGAGGTGTGGAAAGTGAACCGCAGCGAAGGGGCGTCATATTATTTCCTCGACCCGGACGGCCACAAGCTGGAGCTGCACGTCGGCAGCCTCACTCAGCGCCTGGCGGCGTGCCGCGAGCAGCCGTATAAGGGGATGGTGTTTTTCGACGAGTGAACAGGGCATAACCTTTACAAATCAGCCCCTGAAAATGTGAGGTTTTTTCCAACATTGATCGTATACTTGCCTGATAATTGTATATACGTTTTTGTATATACAATTGGGATGAATGCTATGCCAATGGAGTTTGAATGGGATGCAAACAAGGCAGCAAGCAATCTAAGAAAACATGGGATTCGGTTCGAGGAGGCGGTACTGGTTTTTGACGATCCGCAGCACCTTTCCCACCAGGATCGTTATGAAAACGGTGAGCATCGATGGCAAACCATCGGCCTCGTTCATGGAATTATCGTTATTCTTGTGGTGCATTTGGTCCGCTTTGAAAGCGGGGCTGAGGTGATTCGTATCATCAGCGCCCGGAAGGCGGACGGCAAAGAGAGGAGTCGTTATGAGCACAGTTAAATACAAGCGCGACAATCCGGCCGGGCTTAGCGCTCAGCGTGAAGACGAGCTCAGAGCGCTGGCGAACAAAGCGGATGGCGAAATTGATTACAGCGATATCCCCGCTTCAGGTGATGAACAGTGGCCGGACGCGGTGCGCGGTAAATTCTACCGACCGTTGAAAACCCAGGCCTCTGTGCGGATTGATGCCGATGTGATGGAGTGGCTTAAACGCCCGGGAAAAGGCTATCAAACCCGGCTGAACGCGATTTTAAGAGAAGCGATGAACCGCGATCTGGGTGAGAAATAAGCCTCTATCCGCCTGGCCTGCGCGTTCCCGGCGCTTGAGCTTGTCGCGCCTTATCCGGACGAGCAACCCGCTCAGCACGGCGCCGCCGGGGTTAGTTTATGCCCGCAAGGGTAAAGTTTTCAGGCATATGCAGCATTGAGGTATTCAGGCTGGTTCCTGTTTCAAAGGGAACGACCCACAGCCGTAGCGTTTTACTCTCGGAATGGCGGAACTCATACGGATGAATCGGCGGCGCCGTGAAGCCTCTATGGTGCGGATAGATCAGCAACATATCCCCCTCGCCGCGTAGATGATTTATCCCGTATGCCAGCATTTGGTACAAATCGCTTTGTGCGAGGTTAAGCTTATCTTGCGCGGCATCCACTATTTTCCATTTCATATCGCAAATGACGGCAGAAGCCTCCGGGCCGTTACGCGGGATAAGCCATACATCTGGCCGGAGCTGAAATCTGGGCGTTCCGCCCTGGTGGACAAGATAATGTGACTTTGATTGCGGTTTCACCTGCCAGTGAGCATGGCAACGATAACGCAGCCAGGCAGTGACAAAGGATTCAAACACTGCCTCCATAGGAAAGAGAAGTGAAATGGCCTGAGCATGCCCCTGCATACAGTGCGGTGAATGACCTTTTAGAATGAGCTTTGCCCACTCCAGCGCCGGAGAATAATGTTGCATGTGGCGATCGAGGTGAATCTGTCGGAAAGCCATATCAATATTACCGATCCCGGGGATGGGTTCAAATAGCGCTTGTAGGCGATTCAATTTTTGCAGCAGAGCGGGGCTACTGGTGTAGCCATACACCTTATCGATCGCGGTTTTCAGCAATCTGTTTTCAAGCCGCTCGACGCGGTATTCATCATATTCGACATAAAAACGATCGCGGCGGACGCTGTTTTTTTTCAGCTGCTCGCTGACCAGGAGTTTTCCCTTCAGCCACGGCAAATTGTTCTGCTGACGAAGATAATCGTGTTTAAGACCTTTGCGGACGATAGCTTCGAGACTGGTCACAAATTGCTGAACGAAGATATCCATTAAGGTCATCTTTGACGTCATGATGCTCGCTGCCGTTGTCTCGATATGACGAAAATTTTGTAATGTCGACAGCATCATCAGCAGTCGGGAACGCGCGTGCGATGCGTTTTCCTGTCTCTTATCCGCCTTCGGCAGAACTTCAATCATTCTCTGCTGGGGGAGTGCGATGACGCCAACATAATTCTTCACCTGGATGACTTTGATGCCGTTCAGGGCGCGTAAGGACAGCAAACGCCGATCCTCACTGTCCTCATCGTTCAGGCAGCGTTGTTCCAACCAATGAAACGCCGATGCGGGTAAAGAGACCGAATCGGTTAATTTGCCGCTGTCCTCTTCGTTAACCAGGTAGCCGTATTCGAAAATAGAGTACGAGGTGCCCGCCATCAGCGCTGCTCCGCGGCTTTAGCCTGCGGTTGATAAATCTGCTGGTAAGCCTGCGGGTTATCCCATACCGGGTCGTTATCCATGCACAGCTGATAGCTCACGCCGGCTTCTTCAAGGTCCTCAATTGCCGTCTGGCCAAACAGCGTTGACATGTCGTTTTGATTAGCGACGGAACGGATGAAGCGCAGCGTCTGGTCCGCTTTTTGATTATCGCCGAGGACCAGGCGGATTTTCTGCCAGTCGTTGTAGAAATACTCTTCCAGTAACGGAAGAACCTTATTTTTCATTACGCGTTTTAATCTTTTTAGCGCCTCGACGGGATTATCTTTGGCCTGTACCACCGGAATGAAAAAGGCATGCCCTAGCGTATGTTCACTGTCGTAGAGGGTCTGGATACGTGCGTTCAGGGTAATCAGCAGCGCTTTGAGGTCGATACCATGAATATGAGTATCATTTAGCACCGAGGCATCGGGCATCAGCGCTTCAAATTCAAAGCGTCGACGCAGCGCTGTATCCAAAGCGGTTAGAGAACGGTCTGCGGTATTCATGGTGCCAACAATGAAGAGATTGCCAGGAACAGAAAACGGTTTAGCGGAGTAGGGGAGACTTACGCTCAGCGCTTCGGCTTCTCCCGCTCGTTTTGATGTCTCAATCAGCGTAATGAGCTCGCCGAAAATCTTAGAAATATTTCCGCGGTTTATTTCATCAATAATGAGGACGTAGTTTTGTTTTTTCTTTGCTGTTATTGTCCGTGGCGTGGCGGGAATGTTGAAATGATGAATGAGATAATTAAGAATGCCGCGAACGTAGGAGATGTTGTAAATATTTTCCTTCTCTCCCTGATATAAGCGACGAATATTCTCGATAGACGCCGGGTAGCCGCTTTCAAGTCGGTCGTTCTTCGATTGTGAAGGGAAGATGCGGAAGGTGCTGTTATTGGCGTAGGTCACTTTGAACATACTGCCATTTGTCGTTTTGAGCGTCACGCCATTTTGCTCGGCGCATTGCTCTTTAAGCTTTTCTACGGCTTCGTCCAGCGCGAGCTGCATTCCAGAGTCACCGAAAGAAGCGTCTTCACAGATCTGCTTAAACACGCCCGGTTTAATATCATAGCGCACGCTGCCATCGTCGCTGGTTTCCGCTCTTAATCCTTCAATAAATTCTTCATAACCAAAGCTTTGATGGAATGTGATAAAGCGAATGCGCTTCTCTTCAACCAGCGCGTCGTAGAGTTTTTTGAGCTCTACCCGACGTTCGGTTCTTTCTTTACCATCGAGACGGGAGAATGCCTGAGGTTCGCAGGCACGTACCGCAATTTCAATGGTCTTGTAGGTTTTACCGGTACCCGGAGGGCCGTAAAGAATTAGGTTTTTTGGCGGTAAAATATCGATGGGTTCATCATCTTGCTCTGCCGTCGTCGATTCTGTAATATTTGCTTCGATTGCAACATTGCTCTCTTCGGCAATTTCCAGGTTATACAGATGCCAGAGAGACATATTTAACTCAATATCATCCTGTTCATCATGGAGCTGCTGCTGAAGCTCTTTTTTTAGTAACAGATTTAACCTGAACCAGGTTGCCGTATCCCAGTTATAGTCTTCCGGGAGTCCGAGACTGAATTTATTGTTGCAGTAATTATAAACCCGGAAGAAAACATCTTCCTTAATGATACTGGTTAGCTGGTCAGAATAAAATGCAGAAAAGGTACGGCAAAGAAGCGCACGATAAAACTTCTTTATGACGCCATTCTCTTTTAACTGTTGTAAAAACTGATAGGCACGATCAAAATTTTCCGCTGTACAGCCCGAGGCAATAATTTTTGTTAATTCGCGAAGCTGGTCCTGTGCTTGAGTAAATTCTTCATAAGACATACCACCCTGTTTGAGGCTGGCCACTCTGTTGTCGCGGGTGTACCACAAATCCTGGATGGTCCGGGGGCTAAAATCTGGATTTTCACGCCGCACCCGGGAGGTCATGTCCCGGTATCCGGCCCCCCATTCGGGGTCAAACTCACTATTTTTCTGAGTCAGTGATTTAAAAAATAGTGCCAAAGTCTGCTGATGTGACTCCATTCCGTTCTCCCCGAGTGATATCCGTTTTACAAATGGTTTTTATCATACGAAGCATACCCTTTCTGAAAAAAAGAAAAAGCGATCGCTGTGTCAGCGAAGGGATATACGAGCGTGGGCCTAAGGGAACCAGGCTTCCTAGAGGCGGGGTTGCGCACCTGTCAGGGATTCCGAACCTGCAGATAGTGGTAAACTTGTAGTCCCGGCCAGCGTAGCGCCACCGGGGGATTTAGCTTATGCCAGCTTAGGTTTTTGCCCGGCGATCGCGTCGATTAACACCTGCACCTGTTTCTGCTTACGCGCCGACAGCTTGCCGACCCGGCGCAGAGAGGCGGCGAGTTCCGGCTCCGGTTGCCTGGCGGTAATGACGATGCAGCCGTTCATCACCTTAAGATCCACTTCGGTGCCGGTGGCAAAACCCGCTGCCTCCAGCCACTGACCCTTCATGGTCAACGCCGGAATACGCTGGTAATCAGGATGACGCGTCGCATAGCTCACGGTTAAATGACGGCTATTCGTGGGGGAGACTTCTGGAACGCTTGAATCTGCAATAGAATGCTCGATAGTCATAACTGCTATTCTCCGAGAATAGTGATTGTGATTAGCGGGACGCTCGTGTTGCAGCACGGGCGTCTTGCGTTATACCCAAAATAATTCGAGTTGCATGAAGGCGGCCAGGGAGTGAATCCCCAGGAGCGTACATGAGTACGTGACTGGGGTGAACGAGCGCAGCCAACGCACAGGCAACTTGAAGTATGACGGGTATAAATACCTGTACATATCATCAGGAAATAGAAGAAAAGTCCAGCTGAAAATGAATGAAAATAACGGTGGAGACAAAGGGAAGTATTATTTATGGTAATGGGAATAAAGCGGCTATTTAGCCGCTTTATTGGTTTCTGGGGAAGGGTTAATTTATGGCGGCCTCGGTGAGGGTGTCGGCCAGGTGAAGCTGGGTTTGTTGGGCGGATTTAATCCTGAATTTTATATCTTCAATAAGAAAACTTAATTTATATAAGTTTTCCATTATCCTTTTTTGTTCTTCGAATGGAGGAAGCATAATTAATGGCTCCATCACATCTTCTCGTGATATTCCAGGTATAGCTATACCAACCCCTTTAGATTGAAAATAACCATACATGCTATCAAGTACAATTTTAAGATATTCTGAATTCATGCTAATTACATTAATAGCCATTAGTTGACGACTAATGGCTATATTGGTATCAGCGACGTTAAGCTTTCCAAGCCCTGCACCTTTACATGTAATTAGAATATCGCCCTTAGCAGCAATAGCCCTTTTTTCATTTGTATATTTGGAATAAGTCGGGCTGATTAGTCCAAATTCGGCCGGTCCAGTAATATAAGGAAGCATTTCAGCATGGCACTCTTCTTCATATTCATCTGGTTTCAGGTGCTGTCCAGAAATTAGGTTGATGCATTCACCTAAACGACACCATTCCCACCCCTCCGGCAACTCAAACGGTTTTTCCTCATCACCAATCGGTGGCAACAACTTTTGCTTTTTAATTTTCCCGTCTTTCACCAGCTGCGCTTTTTCCTGCGCAATACGTTTGAGCAGTTCAGAGGCCGGTTCATCGTTCGGATCCTGCGGCACCAGTTTGCCCATCACCGCCAGTTGTAGAATGGTCTGTTTTAAGGCGTCAATGCTAGCTTCGGTGGTAAACAGTGTGTCGAAATGCTCGCTGACTCGCGCCCAGTTTTCGGCCAGTTCATCGGCGTTGTGGCTGTCGGTTAGCGTGGTTAGCAGAGTTTCAACCAGCTGTTGATGAGCGTCCAGACTGGTCAGAGAGTGCTGCTCCAGTTGGTCGCAGAAGTTCAATAATGTTTGAACTCTTGAACATATTTTATTTTGCTCACTACTTGGTGGCAGTGGGAAAAAAATTTTTTTTAATGTATTTCCATTTACATTAGGCTGACCAGTACCAGTAACTCCGTTATATAATTGTGACCAGTATAATTGGCTGCCTAAGAAGATCTTAGTATAGTTTGCATTTGTGAACTTTATATATTTAAGGCGGATTAGGTATGAAGCAAAAACAGAAATATATTGAAGGTCATCAACAAGATAAGATTTTCCAACCGTTCCGCCAGTCCGGGCAATAACAATGTCATTAGGTTGGAGCTGATATTGTTCAATATCGCTATCCTTTATTTCACAACCCGGAACATTACGCCAGATGACTTTATCATCTTGGATATCAGTAATCCTCAATAACTTTACTTTTTTTGTTACATCGGCTGACGCGGTATATCCATAATGGATATTATCTGTAACATCTTCTAATCGCACCCACTCCCACCCCGCCGGCAGCTCAAACGGTTTCTCCTCCTCGCTAATCTCCGGCAGCGGCTTGGGCTTCTTAATTTTCCCCAGCTTCACCAGCTCGGCTTTTTCCGCCGCAATGCGTTTGAGCAGCTCCGACGCCGGTTCATCGTGCGGATCCTGCGGCACCAGCTTGCCGCGCACCGCCAGCTCCAGAATCAGCTCGCGCAGCTTCTTAATGCCGTACAGGTCGATCTTGCCCGAGCTGCTGCGCCCGGCCGTGGAGCGGGTTTGCAGCGCCGTGGTCCATGTGTCGATATAGTCAACAATCAGTTTTTCCACCGCCATCAGTTGGCCTCCTTGCCGGAGAGTGCCTTGCCGAGAATATCGCGCAGCTGGTGGCGCAGGGTCTGGATCTCTTCCTGCTGCTTCGCGTACTGCGCCAGCAATTCATCCGGATCGTGGCTGACGGTTTCCGCCTGATGCGGGTTCTTGATATCGAGGTTAAAGTTGCGGCCAATCACCTCGTCGATGCTGACCTTCCATGCCTGCTCGTTTTCGACGCGGCTGGCGAAGCCGTCGGCCTCGTTGCCCCACCAGTCGATCTCGGCCTGGAACTCATCAAACTTCATCGGCTTAGTTTTGCTGTAGTTCTTCACGCCCGCCGGGTACGGGTGCTCGTAGAACCAGATCTCTTTGGTCGGCTGACCTTTGGTAAAGAACAGCAGGTTGGTTTTAATCCCGGTGTACGGGTTAAACACGCCGTTCGGCAGACGCACGATAGTGTGCAGGTTGCACTCCTCGGTGAGCAGCTTTTTGATTTTGGTTTTCACGCCTTCGCCAAACAGCGTGCCGTCCGGCAGCACCACCGCCGCGCGGCCGTTTTTCGCCAGCACTTCAATAATTAATTGCAGGAACAGATCCGCCGTTTCGCGGGTCTGCATCTCTGCCGGGAAGTTCTTCTCGATGCCGTCCTCTTCTGTGCCGCCGAACGGTGGGTTGGTGACGATGACATCCAGCTGTTCATCCCACGACGACAGCGGCTTGTTGAGGGTGTTGTCGTGACGAATTTGCACCGGCACTTCGATACCGTGCAGCAGCATATTGGTGGTCGCCAGCAGGTGCGGAAGCTGCTTTTTCTCCACGCCGTGGATCTGCTGTTGCAGCGTCTGATGATCGGCCACGCTTTTCACGTATTTGTTTTTTACGTGATCGAATGCGCAGGCGAGGAAGCCGCCGGTGCCGCAGGCCGGATCCATAATCGACTCACCGAGATTCGGATCGACGCGATCGACCATAAAGCGGGTGACGGCGCGCGGGGTATAAAATTCACCGGCATTGCCTGCCGATTGCAGATCTTTAAGGATCTGTTCGTAAATATCGCCGAACAGGTGGCGCTCGCTGGCGCTGGTAAAGTCGATTTCGTTGAGCTTGTTAATCACCTGACGCAGCAGGGTGCCGTTTTTCATGTAGTTATAGGCATCGCTGAACGCCTGTCTGACCACAAAGCCGCGCGGGTTTTTATCAATCGGCGCGGTGAGGTTTTTCAGCGTCGGAAACAGATCGTCGTTGACGAACTCCAGCAGGGAATCGCCGGTAATGCCCTCGGCGTTCGCCGCCCAGGTGCGCCACAGGTAGCGCTGCGGGATCGGGTACTGATAGTTATCCTGCTCTAGTTCCAGCGCCTCTTCCTGGGCGTCAAATATTTTCAGAAACAGCAGCCAGGAGAGCTGGCCGAGACGCTGCGCATCGCCGTCCACGCCGGCGTCTTTGCGCATAATGTCCTGTAAGGATTTGATAACGGAGCTGATCGACATGATGTGTTCCATGTTTCATTAACAATAAGGCCTTCTGCTACGCGGTGGCAGCAGAAGGCGCAAAAGGGGAGTGGTTACGCGGAGCGGGGCGGTAAGTGGTAGATTTCGCTCTCCAGCTCGCTGATGGCCTGATTATACCCGTTACGGTCGCCGAATCCGCTTTTAATGATCTCCGGCAGCGTACCCATGCTGTCGAACGGCTTGAGCTTCAGCACCTGAATACTCTCTATTTCCTGCACGCCCGCGTCGGCGTATTTATCCAGCAGCGTATTCAGCACCGCCTGCGCGGCGTCGGAGTATTTGGTGAAATAGTTGCGCTTACGCACGTTCTCCGCCCGCTCTTTGCGGGTTAACGGTGGCTGACCATACACCACGTGGCACAGCATGTCGAACGGGTCGAGCTCTTTACCGACCTCTTCCGCCAGTACTTCCCAGATTATACCCTGCTGTTCCAGCTCCTTGATGATGGCCTGTTTGCGCTCGGCGCCCTGCCATTTGCGGGTGAAATCATCCAGCGAGGCGTACTCTTTGAGCAGCGTTTTACGGGTGTAGTCTTTGAAGGATTCGGTGACCAGCTTGCCGTCGGCGTCGTAATACTGCACGCGCTGGGCGATCACGCCGACGGCGACACCGTTGACGTGAAACTTACGCATCTTGTTCTCGTCGCCTTCCGGCAACGGACCAACATCGTCTGAACCGGTGACGGTATATGGAGCAGGATCTTCATCGGCGCCGATAATATCGTCTTCGGCCTCTTCCTCGTGCTCGTCGAACTGCTCTTCAAAATCAGAGTCCGGGTCGGCGATATCTTGCGGTGTGGTCTCCATCACCTTTTCCGGGATGCCGTCAAAGCGCTCATCGGCGAACAGTTCGGTGGCCTTTTTGAAATCGAGGATGGTGAACCACAGCTTGCCATAGCGTTCATCGATGCGGGTACCGCGGCCGATAATCTGCTTGAATTTGGTCATCGACTGAATGTTTTGGTCCAGCACCACCAGTTTGCAGGTTTTGGCATCCACGCCGGTGGTCATCAGCTCGGAGGTGGTGGCGATAACCGGATAGGCCTTTTTAGGGTTAATAAAGTTATCCAACTGGGCTTTGCCGATGTCGTCATCGCCGGTGATTTTCATCACGTACTTGTCGTTCTTTTTCACCTGTTCCGGGTTGAGATTGACCAGCGCACGGCGCATCCGCTCCGCGTGATCGATGTCGTTACAGAAGATGATGGTTTTATCCATCGGGTTGGTGCGCCTGAGGTAATCCGTGATGGTTTTTGCCACCAGTTCGGTACGCTCATCAATCACCATCGTGCGGTCAAAATCTTTCTGGTTGTAGATACGGTCGTCGATCAGCTCGCCGTTTTTATCCGTCTGGCCTTTGGTCGGACGCCAGCCCTGAAGATCGACATCGATATCGACGCGCACCACTTTATACGGGGCGAGGAAGCCGTCTTCGATACCTTCTTTAAGCGAGTAGATATACACCGGATCACCGAAATAATCGGTGCTGGAGACTTCATGAGTCTCTTTCGGCGTGGCGG
Organism: Klebsiella sp. BIGb0132; assembly: GCF_024810075.1. Classification (NCBI taxonomy): domain Bacteria; kingdom Pseudomonadati; phylum Pseudomonadota; class Gammaproteobacteria; order Enterobacterales; family Enterobacteriaceae; genus Klebsiella; species Klebsiella sp. BIGb0132. The sequence continues at coordinate 42,482 of NZ_JANUDW010000003.1, forward strand.
TTAAACCAACCTGCGTGGCGGCGCTGAAGTAGTCGAGGATTTCGCGCCAGGCGCTGTCTTCCGAGGCGCTGCCGCGATGGCATTCGTCGATCACAATCAGATCAAAGAAATCCGGCGCCACTTGTTTAAAGGCTTTTTGATCTTCTTCCGGGCCGGTGATGGCCTGGTATAGTGCGAGGTGGATTTCAAATGCCGGATCGATAGTGCGCCCGGTGACTTTGGTCATCGCCGCGCCAAACGGCAGGAAGTCGTTATTTTTGGTCTGATCGACCAGAATGTTGCGATCGGCGAGGAACAGGATCCGCTTCTTACTTTTGGCTTTCCATAAGCGCCAGATAATCTGGAAAGCGGTGTAGGTTTTCCCCGTCCCGGTAGCCATCACCAGCAGAATGCGGTTTTGCCCGGCAGAGACGGCTTCAATGGTTTTATTGACGGCCTGTAGCTGGTAATAACGCGGCGATTTACCGCTGCCGTCGTCGTAGTAGTCCTGGGTAATCACCGGGAGTTGGGCTGCGGTGTAGCCTTTCCAGACGCAGAGCTTGTGCCAGAGTTCATCTGGCGACGGAAACTCGTCCAGGGTAATGTGTTTTTCGAGCAGCTCGCCTTCGGCTGCCGTGGCATCGCGGAAAATAAAACCGTCGCCGTTGGTGGCGAAGACGAAAGGAACGTCCAGCAGGCGCGCGTACTCGATGCCCTGCTGCATCCCCTTGCCGATTTCGTGCTTGTTGGCTTTGGCTTCAATGACTGCCAGCGGAATGCCCGGCTTGTGATACAAAACGATATCGGCGGATTTCACCGTTCTACGCGCTGCGACTTTACCGCGCACGATGACCTTACCGTCCCGGAGTTTGACTTCTTGTCTGATTTGCGTTGTGTCGTTCCAGCCAGCATCGAGGATGGCGGGCATAACGCGTTTGGTGATGATGTCTGCTTCCGTCAGGGTACTCAGGTTCAGGTCGGCCATAGTGCTCTCTTTACGTGAACAGGAACTTTCTGATTTTACATAATTATCAATACCGTGAGAAGGTATTGATACACGCGTTCAAGAATAAGTTTTTGTTTATTTCATTAATGTATGAAGAATTGGCTTTTAAAGTATAAGATAATTCGCAGAGTTCTTTTTTGTTTATTATTTCCTTTCCATCTACTAATCTTATTTGACTGGATGAATAATAAGAGATGATTATTGATAAAAGTAGGATGACTGCACTGACTGGTCTTTTGTAGTATATCGATAAGTAATTGAATGATGGGGTTATTAATAATCTGTATGTAAGTATAAGAGCAAGCACCGCCAGTATAAAACCTATGGTTAGATCAATATTTCCAGATGGTTTGTTAAAATCTCCAGTAAGGAAAATTCTGTTGATTGCGATGCAAAATAAGAAGAAAGCTATTATGTTGATAACCGCGTAGGTTTGAATTACTTGAAAGAAATAAACACTGTGCCACACTTTTTTTTTGAATCTGGTTACTGTAGACATACACAGCCAGAAAAACACACCAAACTTTATAGGTTGAATTAACAAAAGAATGTACCAGTATAGTTGATTAAATATTAATTTAAAGCCAGCTATGGGGGCTACTTTTATTGAAAGGAAACTGAATGCCGCTATCAAGGATCCTACAATTAGTATCGACTTGAAAAGATTAGCGCCAGAGTTTACCAGTGGAGCATATTCATGAGTGCCATCATATATCTCCGGGTGTTTAATGAATATATACATTTCCGAGAGGAAATCATATCCTGGCATAATACTTAATGCATTTATCAGGAATGACTTTAGGTTACTGTGCATATATTGTTCCAATTAGTTGAAATAAAAACTCACTCCATCGCCGCCTTCACCGCATCTCCCAGCTTCACCATCACCTCCCGGTGCTTATCGATTGGCGGCAGGGCGCAGTTGATCCTTAAACAGTTGCGGTATTTCCCTGAGGCTGAAAACAGCGAACCCGGCGCGACCTGGATTTTCAGCTGGCACAGCTGCTTCGCGACGCAGACCATATCGACGTGCTCCGGCAGTTCGACCCACAGCATATAGCCGCCCTTCGGCCGGGTAACGCAGATGCCGCAGGGGAAGTATTCCCGCAGCCAGCAGGTGTAAATTTCCATATTGCGCTGGTAGATCTGCCGCATCCGCCGCAGGTGGCGGTGGTAGTGGCCTTCGCGGATAAAGTTACAGGCGGCCAGCTGGGTTGAGGGCACGTTGGTGCCGCTGGCGGCGTATTTCATCTGCAGCAGGCGATCGTAGTAGCGGCCCGGCGCGATCCAGCCGATGCGCAGGCCCGGCGCGATAGTTTTGGTAAACGAGCTGCAGAGCATCACCCGGCCGTCGATATCCCACGAATGAATGGTGCGCGGGCGCGGGTAGTCGGTGGCCAGCTCGCCGTAAATATCATCTTCGAAAATGACGATATCGTGGCGCTGGGCAAGAGTCAGCACCGCGCGCTTGCGGGCGTCAGGCATGATAAAGCCCTGCGGATTGTTGCAGTTCGGCACCAGGATCACGCCCTTGATCGGCCACTGCTCCAGCGCCAGCTCCAGGGCTTCGACGCTGATCCCGCTGTCCGGATCGGTGGGGATCTCAATGGCCTTGAGCCCCAAACCGCGCAGCAGCTGCATGGTGCCGTAATAGGACGGAGATTCGACGGCGACGATATCGCCGGGCTGGCACACCGAGAGCAGCGCCAGCGATAGCGCGCTGTGGCAGCCGCTGGTGATGATCAGATCGTCGGCGGTGAGCACCGAGCCACCGTCGAGCATCAGGCGGGCGATTTGTTCGCGCAGCTCGCGGCGTCCGGCCAGCTCGTCGTAGTTCAGCACCTCGCTGAGATTGTGCTGGATAACCCGGCTCAGCTCGCGCCAGATGGGCTTCAGGCTCGGCTGGGTGACGTCAGGCGAGCCGCCGCCGAAAGGGATAATGCTTTTATCATTGCGCGCGTCGAGCATGGTCAGCACCTGATCCCACTGGGTGATTTCCACCGGGCGCTGGACCGGGCGCGACATCGGCGGTACCGGCGGCTGGGCTTTACGCGGGGCGACAAAGTAGCCGGAACGCGGCTGGGGGACGATCATCTGCTGCTGTTCAAGCGTCTGATAGGCCTGCTGCACGGTGCTGATGCTCACCCCGTGCTCCTGACTCAGGCTGCGAACCGAAGGCAGCTTCTCCCCGTGGCGATACAGCCCTTGCTCAATACGCTCCGCCAGCAGGCTGGCCAGATGTTGGTAACGCGTCATGCTGTATCCCTTATTGTCGCCATACAGATTGATAAACCAGTACAGATGGGCGGTGAAAATCCCACGCAGATACTGTTTTAGCCAATCTGTATGTTAAAGAAAAGCGTTTTTTGAATCTGTATTGTTTGCCCTCGGATCCGCGAAGATAAAGCCTCTGGCATGGTGAGGAGGTGGAGTATGGAATTTCATGAGAACCGGGTAAGGCAGCCGTTTATTGGGTTTGTCCTGGCGGGTAGAGCGATGAAAAAATGGTGGCTTCGGATGCAAACGCGCCGTGTTTTGCAGCGAATGAGCGACGAACAGCTGAAAGACGTTGGGCTGCGGCGGGATCAGCTCAATTAAAAAATGCGCTTGTCCCCGGACTGCGACGCAAACGTGCTGTCCGGGCGACCGGCCTGCTCCCCGCAGGCTGCGAGCTGTCCCCGTCGAGGCCAGCAGTCTGCCTGGCCTGGCCCGGCGCGGGCGGGAAGCTGGCGTCACCCGGGATGGTTACATTCACCGTATTTATCAATTAATGCTTCTTCTCCCTTCGTTTCTTGATACTTACCCTGATAAGTATTATTTTCCTCACAGCGACAAGCCTGGCCACCAGGGCTATTCTGCTTGTCATTTTGAACCCGAGCTGTGCTCGACAAAATACGAAAGTATTTTGCACGCCCTTCAGGGCGGCCCGGAGGGTGAGCGTAGCGAGTCACTCCTTACGTACTAACTGTACGTTCCGGTTTCTCCGCGCTGTCCGCGTTCAAACTGCCCGCGCCAACAACGCCTGGTGGGATTGGCGCTAAATGAGGAAAGAAAGATGACCGAAGACGAACTGTTTGCCCGCCGTCCGATGGGGATGCGCATGGCGATGGTGGTACGCCAGTGGCGTGCGACTATCGACGCCGCTCTCAACGATACCGGTATGACCCAGTCAAGCTGGACGGTGCTGATGCAGCTACATCAGCTGGGGTGCAACGTCTCGGTTAGCGAACTGGCGGAGGTGCAGGGCATTGAACTGCCGCCGCTGATGCGCACCCTTACTCAGCTGGAAAAGCAGGGCTATCTGCTGCGTTCCACATCGCCCTATGACAAACGCATACGCCTGCTGACGCTGACGGCGGAAGGCCTGACGAAACTGGAGGATCTGAATCGCGTGATTGAAACTTATCAATCGCGCGTCACCCGGACCATCCCGGAAGCAGACCTCGCCACCTTCAGCACCACCTTAAATCAAATCGCCTGCAATTTGCGGATAATCCGCGAAGAAGATAACAAGATCTAAAAAACTATGATGACGCCAGAACAAAAATTTGCCCGCTGGGTAAGGGTGAGTATTGCCGCTTTCCTGGCGATCTTCGCCTGGTTTATCGTTGCCGATATCTGGATCCCGCTCACGCCGGACTCCACGGTGATGCGCGTGGTGACGCCGGTATCGCCGCGGGTTTCAGGCTATGTCGCACGGGTCCACGTGCACAACAACAGCCAGGTGAAGAAAGGGGATCTGCTCTACGAGCTGGACCCAACGCCGTTTAGCAATAAAGTGCAGGCTGCGCAAATCGCCTTTGCGCAGGCGAAGCTGAGCAACCAGCAGCTGGACGCGCAGATCGCCGCCGCCCGCGCCAACCTGCGTACCGCGCAGTTCACCGCCCGTAACGACAAAGTTACGCTCGATCGCTATCAGCGCCTGAGCACGATGCAGAGCGTCTCGCAGTCGGATCTGGATAAGGTGCGCACCACCTGGCAGACCAGCGAGCAGTCGGTCAGCGCGCTCAACGCCAGCATTCAGAATCTGCTGATCCAGCGCGGCGAACGCGACGATGCGCGCAACGTGACGCTGCAAAAATATCGCAACGCGCTGGAGGAGGCGCAGCTGAACCTCGCCTGGAGCAGGATCTACGCCGAAACCGACGGCATGGTCAGCAACCTTCAGCTTAGCCCCGGCCTGTATGCTACCGCCGCCACGCCGCTGCTGGCGCTGGTGAGCAACCATACGGATATCGTCGCCGATTTTCGCGAGAAGAGCCTGCGCCATACCGGCGTGAATACCGACGCCGCGGTGGTCTTTGATGCGCTGCCGGGCAAAGTTTACCCGGCGCACGTCACCAGCAGCGACGCCGGGATTTTGGCCGGCCAGGAGCAGGTTAACGGCCAGCTGTCGCAGCCGGAGCAGTCCACGCGCTGGGTACGTGACGCCCAGCGGATGCGTATTCACGTCGAGCTTGACGAGCCGCTCGACAAACCGCTGCCGACCGGCGCCCGTGCGACGGTACAGCTGTACAACAGCGACGGTCCGTTTGCCCGCACCTTTGCCGGCGTGCAGATCCATCTGGTGAGCCTGCTGCACTATGTCTATTAATACGCTGGCCCGGGTTTTTACGCCGCACGGCAATATCGTCTATACGGCGAATGATTTTCGCCAGACGCTGCGCATCGCCGTCGCCGGCACTATCGCCCTGAGCATTTCGACCTTCTATGACGTGCAGTACGGGGTTTTCTTCGTGGTCTATCCGCTGATGCTGCTGTCGCTGGTGCCGGTGTTTAACCGCCACGTCGCGCGGCAGTTTCTGTTCAGCGCGGCGGTAAACTGCGTGGAAATGGTGCTGATCGTCGGCTATCTGTCGCAGTGGCCGGTGATTATGACGCTGGTGGTCTTCGGCCTCTACGTGATGCGCTTTCGTTTTATGAGTCAGGGGCCGCTGTTTCTGCTGGGCTCGATGGGCGTGGTCTGTCAAAGCACGATGCTCAACTTTATGAGCTATCCCACCAGCAACTGGCATACGCTGATGTTTTCCAATATCGAAGCCTGCGTGATGGCGGTGGCTCTCAGCGCGCTGCTGAACTATCTGATCCCGGACGTTGAGCCGCGCCGGCCGCCGCCGCGGATCGAGAAGGATGCCGCCCGCATTCGCCATGAATCGTTGCTTTCCGGCACCGTTGCGACAATGATTTTCGTCGTTTTTCAGATCTGCGATCTCAGCGATTCGCTGTCAGCGCTGATGGCCGGGATCCTGATCCTCTTCCCGATGCACTACCGCGGCGCGGTGATCAGCTCCATCTGGCGCGTGGTGGGCGTGGTGCTGGCCTGTCTCTACATTCTGGTGGTGCAGCTGCTTATTTATGATTTCAGCAACCATATGGTGCTGATGATGCCGCTGATCGCGCTCGGCCTGGCCTTCAGCGCGCGCCTCCATGTGATGGAGAAAGTCGGGGCCGGCGTGGGCTTCGCCAGCATCACTACCATCGGCATCATGTTTGGTCAGAACCTGCACCCGGATCAGGACCTGATCTTCAGCGATCTGTACCGGATAAGCTCGGTCACTATCTCGCTTATCGTCACCCTGACGCTGGTGTTTCTCGTCCACCGCATCCTGAACTGCTTTGCGCCGACGCGGTTCATTATTAGCGAATAGGATCAGGCAGGGAAGGTGGCGATGCAGCGCCACTCTTCGGCGACGTAGCGATAAATCGCCTCCGTGGCACCGGGAATGACCCACCGCTGCTCCTCTCCCGGCAGGCAGCGAAGAGAGATGCACAGGCCGCAGCCGCCGCGCAGCTGGCGCGGGATATCCTGCACCTGGAAGGCGATCCCCGCCGCCTGCAGGGCCTTGCGGGTGCGCACGACCCCCGGCGTCGAGTGAAATAAAAACAGATACTCTGTCATCCGCGGCGCCTCTGGCGCAGGCCTATCAGCGCCGCGCCAACCGCGCCGGCAAACTGGGCATCGGGATGGGTGTGCACCGCGATCCCGGCGTGGCCTTCGAGCATGCGCGCAAAAGCCGCGCAGCGGCTGACGCCGCCGGTAAACAGCAGCGGTCCCTGGGCTGAAAGCCGGGCGATAAAGTTGGCGCTGCGGCGGGCCATGGCGTTGATCACGCCGGCCAGAATCGCTTCCGGCGCGACGCCCGCCGAGCGCAGGCTAATCACTTCGGATTCGGCAAATACCGTGCACATGCTGGTGATCGCGTGTGGCTCGACGCCTTCGGTGATGCTATCCAGCTGCCCGACGCTGGCACCGAGGGTGCGCGAGATAACCTCCAGAAAGCGCCCGGTGCCCGCCGCGCATTTATCGTTCATCAGGAAGTCGGTGAGATTGCCGTCTTCGTCGAGCTGGATGACCTTGCTATCCTGGCCGCCAATATCGATAACCATGCGGGTGTCGGGTGCCAGAAGACGCGCGCCGAGGCCGTGGCAGGAGATCTCCGTCACCTGCTTATCGGCAAAATCCACCAGCTGACGCCCGTAGCCGGTTAAGGTTAAAAATGGCCGCTCGCTAAGTCCGGCGCTAAGGGTTTGCCACGCCTCGTTGATGGCGTCGGCCGGGCGAAAGGGCGTCGGGCAGAGAAAGCGTCGCTGGATAGCGCCCTCTTTCAGCAGGATGCCCTTGGTGGCGGTGGAGCCGGAATCAATACCTACCGTAAAAGTCACGCGCGCTCCTTACAGCATCTCAATGAAGGCCGCGACGCGGGTGCTGAGCTGGCCGATGTCCGCCGTCGAATAGTCGGTCTCAATCGCGATGTAGGGGAGGTTGTGCCGCTGGCGAACGTGGCGCTTAATCGCCATCGATTCAACCGCATAGGTATGACAGGCCTGCAGGATGACGTCCACCACGCCGTCGGCCTGATACTCGTCAACCATCTGGCTAAGCAGGGTTAAGCGCTGGTCGTTTGGCGAGATACACGAGCAGCCGATGGCGAGATACTTATCGGTCAGCGCATCGTAAACGTCGCCCGTCTCCTCCACGCAGCGCTCGGTGGCCTTGGCGCCGGTGCAGTTTTCAAAGCCCACCACCCAGCCGCCGTTCTCTTCAATGGCGCGCACGACTTTTTCCGCCGCGCCGCCAATCGGACAGCCGGTGATCAGAATGCGCGGACGAGCCGCCAGCCGCTGACCATCCTGCCACTGCTGGCGCACGCGATCGGCCATATCGTCGAGCTCGTCGCTTAGTGCGGCTTTATCAAAGCGGAAGGTCGCGCCGTACACTACTTTCAGAATATCGCTGCCGCTGAGGGCGGGAGGATTGAGCTGCCCGACGCGATAGAAGTTCGCCAGCGCCCGCCGCTCGCGGTTCTTAAGGCGCACGGCGTCGCGCAGCGCGGCTTCGCTGATTGTGCGGCCAAAGCGCTCCTCGACCGCCCGCTGCAGGCGCAGGATCTCGGCTTTCCACAGCGCGCGGGAGGCATCGTCGTTGGCGCTGTTCGGCAGCTGCATTACGTGCACCGGCTTGAATTCGGCCATGTACTCATACATTTTCTTTTTGCCGTCGCAGGTGGTTTCACCCACTACCAGGTCGGAAAAATAGAAGTAGGGGCATTTATCCGTTTTGCCAAACCCGTAGCTGCTTTTAATCAGCGGGCAGAGATTACGCGGCAGATCTTTTTCCGCCTCTTCGATGGTTTCATCCGAGGTTGAGCACAGCGAGACGACGACGGCGCCTGCCGCCATCGGGATCTCCTGGGGCATAAAGGTGCAGTAGGTTCCGACCAGGGGGATATTTTGCTCTTTCAGGTCCATCACCGTGAGAAAGCCCTTCTGGCGGGCCTCGGAGAACTGGTCAAAAATGGCGGGTAGATCGGTAATTAGCGACATGGTTTTCCTTCCCCGTACACGGGAGATAATGAAAGAGTCACATTATAACCATGTCAATAGTGCGTGTTTATTGATCTCCCGCCGATGTCGGCCTATTGCGGGGCAACATCAGAACACTTTCTTCGCGTCCATCTCTTCCTGGATCCGCTCGCTGTAGGCCACGTGGGTGCGAATGGCTTCCTCAATACCGGCGTTATAAAACAGGGGCCCCAGCTGTTCGGCGATAAAATCCACGAAGAACTCGGCATCAAACTGTTCCAGCTCAAGGTCAAAATTTCTTTCGCAGTAGGTACATAGCTTTTCGCGAAGCTGCTCACGCTCGCCGGGGCTCAGATTGATTTCAGCCATTTTTACTCCTTAAAAAGTGCTCTGGATCCGCGGCAAGCTCGGCGGGGGATCCCACGATCCGACGCCGGTAGCGGTCCTGGCTCTGCCGCCAGAAAGTCGATAAACGATCCTACCTTAGGATTGCCGTATTTGCCGGGAAAATAGAGCGCATGCGTTTCACTGGCGATTCGTCTCAGGCAGCATTCGCGCTGCCGGCTTTATCCGTATCGGCTAAGCGCGGGCCGCTTAGCGTAAAAACAGCGACGGGACCTGCGAGAGCAGCCACAGCAGCAGGCCGATAGTACCCCCGACCAGGGTACCGTTAATGCGGATAAACTGCAGATCCTTACCGATATTCAGCTCGATCTGCCGCGACATATCGCGGGAGTCCCAGCTCTTCACCGTATCGCTAATATGACGAGTCAGGAAGGTGGCAAACTCCGGCGCCACCCGGTGCGCCGCCTGCTCCAGATGCTCATTCAGCGACTCGCGAAGGGCGTCATCGTGGAGCAGCGTTTCCCCAAACCACTGCCCGGCCTCGGCGATCCGCTGCTTGATCCGCGAATCGTCGCTATTCACGTCATTTTTAATCCATCCGCGCAGGTCGGCCCACACCTCGCCGAGATAGCGGTTAAACGTCTCGTCGTTTTTCAGATAGGCCTTCATGTTGTCCGCTTTTTCCGCCATCAGCGGATCGGTTTTCAGGCTATCGATCAGCTTTTGCGCCGCGCGATCGAAGGCCTGGCGGATCTGATGGGTGCGATCCTGGCTCACCTCGTCAAGAAGCGTATTCACCGCATCGGTGACCATTTCGGCGCTGTGCTCGCCCAGCCATTCGGTGGGGAGAATTTTGGCCTTGAGCGGATGCTCGGTCTCCAGCCAGCGGATGATGCCGCGGGCAATAAAGGCGCGGGAGCTGTCGCGCTGCAGCAGGGCGATAAGCTGGCTGATAAGGGAATCCAGCAGCTTCTGGTGTCGGTTATCGCGGGTTAGCCCTTCAAGCATCATAGCGCTGGTTTGCGTCAGGTCGACCTTATCGATGGCCTTGTGCACCGCGCGGCGCAGCAGGCGCTGAATGCGCGCATCGTCGGTGAGCTCGAGGAAGCCGCTCATCACCTGCAGCAGATGCTGGCCCACCCGCCGGGCGTTCTCCGGCTGGCTAAACCAGTTGCCGAGCATCAGCGCCGGCTCGTAGCGGCGGATCAGCGCCACCAGCGAGGGGGTGTCGAGGAATTTTTCCTGCACGAAAAAGCCGAGATTATCGGCAATTCGGTTTTTATTACGCGGGATAATCGCCGTATGTCGCGAGACAAACGGCAGCGGAATGCGGCGAAACAGCGCCACCACCGCAAACCAGTCCGCCAGCGCGCCGACCATCGCCGCTTCGGAGATAGCCTTCAGCGCGCTAACCCACGGCGTCGGCGGCAGCAGTAGGGTAGCGACAAAAATCGCGGCCGCCACCAGCAGCAGCGACAGGGCCAGCAGTTTGGCCCGTTTTAGTTCAGCAAGTTTTTCCATAGTCTTAAGCATATAACCTGACGGCTAACTCATGCAAAAACTGCCAGATAATCCAGCCGCCAAAGCCCATCAGTACCGCGCCCGCCGCCCGTTCAACCCGCCAGATGACGGCGCCAAGGCGGCGCTGCACCTGCGGCAGGGCGATCAGCGAGACCAGCAGTAAATCCCACAGCAGCACGACGCTGGTCATCCAGACACCGCTGGTTATCTGCTGGGCGAGGGTCACCTGCGGGCCAAGCAGGGAGGTCATCAGCGCGAGATAAAACAGGGCATTTTTGGGGTTAAGCAACGCCGACGCCAGCCCCAGCAGCAGCTGTCTGGCAAGCGAAGGGCACCGGGCTGCCGCCGCTTCCAGGGTGAATGCGCCGGGCCGACTCCGCCACAGCTGGCCGCCGAGCCACAGCAGCCAGGCCGCCCCCAGCAGCGCGATTGCGCTAAACAGCAGCGGGGCGTGACGCACCATGCTCCAGCCGACGATAGCGACGGCAATATACAGTCCGTTACCCAGCGCGATGCCGATGCACAGGCCGGCGCTACCGCGCAGGCGATAGCGGATGGCGTAGCCCATCAGGAGAAAGAAATCTGGCCCGGGGCTCAGCAGGGCAACGAAGTGGGAGAGCGCCAGCGCCGGAAACGCGGGCGGGAAAAGCGAAGTAAGCATGTCCATAGTGACCTCGGAATAAATCTGAGATCACCCTACGCAAGGCTCGGCGCTAATTATTGTCTGATATTGATCGGCCAAGCGCGTACTGGCGCGGCGTGGCGGCGGTGTAGCTGACGAAGGTTTTATGGAAGTGGCTCTGATCGGCAAATCCGGCCTGATAGCCGACGTCGGCTATCTCATCCCCGGCGCGCAGGCGGCGCCTGGCATACTCGATCCGCGCCATATTGATAAAGCTGGCTGGCGTCAGGCCGGTATCCTGCTTAAAGATGCGGATCAGGGTCTCTTTGCGCAGCGCAAATTCGTCGGCCAGCGCATCCAGCGAAAGCGGTTCCGGCAGGCTTGCGGTCACCCTGTCGAGCAGCCGTTCGCTGCTGCCGTGAAGGCGTTCCGGCGGCATCGGGCATAGCGGCAGCTCCCGCAGCAGCCGCGCGATGGCGGCGGGTACCTCGGCAGTCCGCTGCTGCTGCGTCAGCTGAACGATATGCTGATACTGAAGAAAAAGATCGGCGCCGCGCAGCATCGGCTGCGGCGCGGCAAGCCGCACGGCGCCGGACAGGGCAGGAAGCTGTGCCAGGCACCAGTCAACGTCGAGATAGAGCATGTGGTAGCTGCGCGGCCGTCCCGCAAGGGGATTACAGCTGTGCGGCGCGCCGGGCGGGATCGCTATCAGGTCACCGGGTTGCAGCAGGTACTCTCGTCCCTCGCAGATACAGCGCGTTTCCCCCTCAATAATGGCCCCCAGCGAAAGCTGCGGGTGGCTGTGACGTTTATACGCCCGGCGGCTGCCCCAGGTGCTGCGCAGCTCCAGCCAGGGAAGCGCGGCGTCGCGCCAGAAGGTTTGCGGGATATCGCGAGTGTGGTTCACAAAAGCTCCTGTAGCGAAAGGATTATGGATTTATAGCACGCCCACCGGCGGCTGTCTCCGGCGGGAGTTTTGCGAGCGGGCAGGCGAAAAAATGTCGTTATTACCGCTGGATAAAAATATCCTCCGTCCCGGCATGCAAAGAGATAAACGGCGGCGTGTAGGCGGGGTGACCGGCAGGTAGAGTCGCTTTAGCACTCCTCCGCGCAGGCTGATTGCAATGGAAAAAAGCCCGACGTCGACGCCGCATGATGCGGTTTTTAAAAAGTTTCTCAGGCATGCGGATACCGCGCGGGATTTTCTGGACATCCACCTGCCGTCCTCACTACGCCCGCTCTGCGATCTGGAGACGCTGCGGCTGGAATCCGCAAGTTTTATTGAGGAGGACCTGCGTGCCTGCTATTCCGATGTGCTTTGGTCGCTGAAAACCACCGCCGGCGAGGGCTATATTTACGTCGTTATTGAGCACCAAAGTTCGCCGGACGCCCATATGGCCTTCAGGCTGATGCGCTATGCCATTGCGGCGATGCAGCGCCATCTGGATGCCGGCCACAAGCGCCTGCCGCTGGTGGTGCCCATGCTGTTCTATCACGGCATCGCCACGCCTTACCCTTACTCGCTGTGCTGGCTGGATGGCTTTACCCATCCGATACATGCCCGCAGGTTATATGCGACCGCTTTTCCGCTGGTGGATATTACGGCGATCCCGGATGACGAAATCGTCCAGCACCGACGCGTAGCGTTGCTGGAGTTCATGCAAAAGCATGTCCGCCAGCGCGATTTGACGAAGCTGGTTGAACAGATAACCACCATTTTGGTTAAGGAATACACTAATGACAGCCAGCTAAAAACGCTGTTTAATTACCTGGTATATTCCGGCGATGCCCCCCGTTTTGGCAGGTTTATTCGTGAGCTTGCCCGGCGGGCACCGCAACATCATAAGGAGAGGCTGATGACGATTGCGGAAAGAATAAGGGAAGTCTGGCGTAGAAAAGGTCGGCTTGAAGGGCGGCGAGCCGAAGGGCTGCGCATTGCCCGTACCATGCTGGCGAACGGCATCGCTCTGGAGACGGTGCTGCGCATCACCGGTCTATCAGAAGAAGAGGTTACCGCCGCGAAGCATTGATTGTGTCGCGGCATGGCTTTATTAGGTGGTATAGCCGCGATGATTCATTTCTCTTAATCCCGCTCTGCGCCGGATATCACCTGACGATCTCCGGCCGGAATCCTCCGTAAATACCTAACTTTACCTTTACGTCCAGCTATCTCTACTAACCTTAATGTCCTGAGCGGTATTTATGACTGCATTAATGACGATACTAAGGAGACATACGACATGGCCTATCAGACGGTGAATCCTGCAAATAATCGGCTTATTAAAGAGTACGCCCCGCACAGCGATGCCGACGTGGAGGCGGCGCTGCAGAAAGCGGATGCGCTCTACCACTCTGCATGGTCGAAGGGCGATATTGCCCAGCGCTTACCTATCCTGCACAGGCTGGCGGACCTTATCGATAGTCGGGTTGAGGAGCTGGCGAAAATTGCCAGCCAGGAGATGGGCAAGCTCATAGGCCAAAGCCGCGGTGAGGTGAAGCTCTGCGTGCAGATCGCCCGCTATTACGCCGATAACGCCGAGCGCTTTCTCGCCCCGGTGAAGTATCCCTCTGAGCTCGGCGAGGCGTGGGTTGAACACCATCCGATCGGCGTGCTGATGGCGGTGGAGCCGTGGAACTTCCCCTATTACCAGCTGATGCGCGTGCTGGCGCCTAACCTGGCGGCGGGGAATCCGGTTCTCGCCAAGCACGCCAGCATCGTTCCACACTGCGCGGAAACCTTCGCTCATCTGGTGCGAGAGGCCGGCGCGCCGGAGGGAGCGTGGACCAACCTGTTTATTTCCCAGGATCAGGTGGCGAAGATTATTGCCGACGATCGCGTGCGGGGAGTGGCGTTAACCGGCTCGGAAAAAGCGGGTGGCGTCGTGGCGGCGCAGGCGGCGAAGCACATTAAGAAATCGACTCTCGAGCTGGGTGGCAACGATGTCTTTGTGGTGCTGGATGATGCCAGCCTCGACAAGGCGGTGAAGACTGGCGTACAGGCGCGGCTCAACAATGCCGGTCAGGTTTGTACCGCGGCGAAGCGTTTTATCCTGCACGAAAAAATCGCCGAGCGCTTCCTGAGCCAGTTTACCGAGGCGTTCCGTCAGGTGAAGATCGGCGATCCGCTGGATGAGAGTACCACGCTGGGGCCGCTTTCTTCCAAAGATGCCCTGGAGACGCTGACCAAACAGGTGGATGAGGCGGTGAAGCATGGTGCCAGGCTGCATCTTGGCGGCAAGCCGGCACAGTGCGAGGGCAACTATTTTTCACCGACCATTCTGACCGGCATCACCCGCGATAATCCGGCGTACTTTGAAGAGTTCTTCGGCCCGGTGGCGCAAATTTATGTGGTGAAGGATGACGATGAGGCGATCCGCCTGGCGAACGATTCGCACTACGGGCTCGGCGGCGCGATATTCAGCCAGGATACCGAGCGGGCGAAACGGATGGCGTCACGAATTGAGACCGGGATGGTCTATATCAACTGGCTGACCGATACCGCGCCGGAGCTGCCGTTTGGCGGCGTGAAGCGCTCCGGTTTTGGCCGTGAGCTGGCGGATCTGGGGATTCGAGAGTTTGTGAACCAGAAGCTGGTGGTGATCCGTCGCTAAGTTAGGATGCAAAAAGAAAAACCTGCCGTCCGGCAGGTTTTTTTTGCGCCTATTGGGACGATCGGAAGGTAACTCCATCGCCAACACCGGCGCCATCAATCAGTCTCTTTGTTTAGAGTTTTATTGATATTTGATTAATTGATATACATCAACTTAGATCTTATTTAATGCGGGTTGTATGTTTTTAGAATGATCTATTAAGAGTTATGCGAAACGAAAATTTTTATGCGGAATATAAACGATTAACTGTCAAATTAGTACTGTGAAAATGATATTTGCAAGTGTGAACGTTTATTGTGTAAGTTGGCGTGATGCGATTTTGTATATTAAAAAATGCTTGTGGCTATGTAAAAATGGTCGACATCATAAGATGTGTTATTCTTAAAAATAATAATTGTGTCTACTTCAATATATTTTATGGTATGTATCATGCTCCAGTTAATATTACAGGTAACTATAGCTGATGAAACTGGAATGGATGATCTTATGTCATTTGGTCAATGCCAAACTGTGTATTCATCGAAGCGAAAAATGTAACCCTTTAAATAGTTTAGTATTAAATGATGAGTCTGGTGTGGAGGATAATATTTCTATTACTGAGCATGTGCGATAAAAGCAGGGGGGGCGGGATGGTCAGCACATATTGAAAATATGAGGGAGACATGATGGAAACAGGAAGTAGTGAAAAAATAGCGGACAGGATTGCGAATATTTTCCTGTCTCCAGATACCATAGCGGGACTGATAAATGGCGCTTTAACTGTACCTCTCGATCTTGCATACCTTGCCCGCGGTTTTTTTGATACCGATAATCGATTTGCCTACCAGACACAACGGATCAGAATGGCACAGGCTATTCATAATGACATTCTTAACTATGACCACATCATCAATGCCGTAGAGCTTATCTTCGAAAAATTTAATAAATACCTGACTATTCACCAACAAGATGCCGTGTATCGAGCCGTTGTTTCATCCATTGCAGGTCGATTCCTGGCAGCGAAAATTACCTCTACTATTGCTGGTGCCGTTCTCGCACGCCTTTCATTTGTCAGCGCTAAAAGTGGGACAAGAGCCTCCGGTCAAATAGCTATGCTATTGCTCATTGGTGGAATGAGTGAGCGCTCGATTAGGACTTCTGAAAATCTTGCCAATGAAGCCCCAGAAGTGTACGAGATACTGCGTCCACACGATTACGACCTGATATATTTCCTCATTGAACCTGCCGTCAAACCTTTCGTGGATGCGATTCACATTGCCGTTACCCGCGGACAGCCCGAATTTAAAAAAATAATAAATATGGTTGGAGAGAAACTACATGTCCTTCAATAAGGTATCACGCGACTTGTTAGACATGCTGCTGTTTGCCATCGTAAATATCTGGGACGTTATCCAGTCAATCATTTTTATCGGTGGCTTTATTGTTTGCATCATGCTGCCAGTGGTGTGGCCGATGAAATTTGTCTATATGACCGTATGGTTCATTACTGCCTGGGCCATATCAAAACTCGTCGATCGTTTAGACGAGTATCGTAAAAAAGGTAAAAATATAAATTAAGGATATCGCATGTCAAATCCAGCCTATTTGTGGTTTATCGATGAAAATGGATCTCCAATTGTTGGAGGTTCCATGGTACTCGGGCGTGAAGGTTCAATTGAGGTAAAATCGCTCTCTCATCACCTGACTATTCCGACTGACCGTAACACGGGGAAGTTAACCGGTACGCGTATTCACACCCCAATACTGATACAAAAAGAGTTCGACCGCACTACACCTTTGTTGGCTCGGGCTATCTGCAGAGGAGTTACGCTCAAGTCGGCTGAGATAAAGATGTATCGTACTAACGAGGCAGGGTTTGAGGTCGAGTATTTCAACATGCTTTTAGAAAATGTAAAGGTAACAGGCTTCACTCCAGGTCTGCATCCGGGAGCTGCATCTGGAACACATCTGGAAAATATTGAAATGCGTTATGAAACCATCCAGTGGAAGTATACGGATGGGAACATCATCTTTAAAGATGGCTGGAACGAGCGAGCCACTACCTAACGGGATACTGGCTATCATAGACTCGAATTTCCGGGTCTTGTTGATCTCTTAGAGTTGAACTGGATATCTCAGCAGGACGCACTTTAGATACAGCATCAATAGCGGGCGGATCTGGGGATTCGAGAGTTTGTGAACCAGAAGCTGGTGGTGATCCGTCGCTAAGTTAGGATGCAAAAAGAAAAACCTGCCGTCCGGCAGGTTTTTTGCGCTTTTATCGGGGTTATTAGAAGGTAACGCCGCCGCCAACATAGGCGCCATCGATCAGGGTATGGTTCGGACGACCGTCTTTGCCGTCGACGCTCACGTGGCGGTAACCCACTTTCAGCGTCACCGGGGTAATTGGGCTCCAGCTCACGCCGCCGTTGGCTTCAACGTAGTTTTTCACGCTGTTGTTCAGTCCTTCCGGTGCGGCATAGCCTTCACCGAATACGTGGATACTGTCGGTCAGCGCAACGTTAACGCCGCCGCCGATTGGGAACGCCACGCCGTTATCGCCTTTTTTCGGCCCAAGGTAGATGGCTTTTGCGCCGGCATTGAACATCACCGGGCCAACTTCCAGGTTATAACCCGCGCCAACGCCGCCGGTCTGGGTACCATCGTCGGTGTTTTTGAGCCAGTTACTTTCGGCATAAACGCCCGAGGAGGATTTACCCAGTTCCATATTGAGGTTGGTAAAGTTTTTCCCCTGTTCGACGGTAAAGCCCATCGCCATTGCTGAGCCGGAAACGGCGGTCAGAGCAGAAAGGATAAGGATATTGAGCTTTTTCATGGTTTATGCCTCGTCATTAAATTAATCTGAGGACACCCTAACAAGTGACGTTTACGACTGCAAATGTGATATCTGTCGCGGTTTTATGCTGAGGTTGTTATTAAAACCCTCTATTGATGTTGTTGATTAGTTGATTTATCGCAGCGTCAATGAGTAACGTTTTGGCGTTTAGACTAAGTTTAATTTTTTTCCTAAACATCAGTTGAACGAGGCGGGAGATATTGATTGGCGCTGAACTAATTCGCTTTCTAATAATTTCCAAAAATGTTTCTATAGTTACAAGTAAAAACTTAAATTTACATTTTTGTGATTAAAAATGACGCAGCGATACCTTAAAACAGGCTCTGCCGAAGAGGCATGGTGCATAGTGATGAGCCTTATTGATGTGGAGAAACGGCATCCGGCTAATGCCTTTACTGTTGTCGGTGCAGTTTATCTTACCTCTTTATTATTTAACGTTCTGGTAATTATTAAATTGATGGTGTGAATATATCCCTGCCTGTTGTGCTGGTGCGTGAGAAATCTAAAACAGATGATGTGATAATCTTGTAATTGTTGCGTTATTTAAACTGCATTTTTATCTGCTTAATATCCGACCGCGATCGCAAGCCTATCTCTAAATAGACGTTTACCCGAAAATATAGAGTGTTTAAACTTTGTTCATGGAGTTAGCGATCGCAAGGAGCGGCTATGTACTATCGAAATGAAGTTATCAGTTATTTACAGGCTAACAGAATTCTCGCATTGAAGCTTGACCATGCATTAACGGGCGTCGGAAGGACGGTATCAGAACAGATTAAATTGACGGGCGCGGGCGCTAAACGTGCGCTGTATTATACATCCTGCTTTACGGATGAGTATCAGGAGGTATGTCAGCGGCAGAAGAGTGAGGATGGCCGGTTTACGATGGGTGTGACCCAGCTTTTACAGCATGGCGATGTTGTCTATGAAATGCTCAAAATATATTTTGAAGAAATATTTAAATACAAAACGTCCGATCAAATTGAGCATATCAAAAAGATGCTAATGGCGGTCAATGTGCATATTGCCGCTAGTTCCCTAACTGGTCATGGTTTCATATTAGCGGTAACCTCCGTGGTTACGGCCGGTATGAACCTAAGCCTTGATATGAGAGTCTTAGTGGGGCGCGCAACGGGGATGGCGATCACAATCTCTGGCATATATGGGATTGTCCAGAAGGCAGCTGATAGCTCCCACCGACTTCAGTTTACCTGGCCGGCCTATTACTCCGCACTCTACGCTCAGGGACTGGAAATGATGTATTTCCTGATAGAACCGTTGTTTGAGCGAGCTGAGGCGCTTAAGGCCCAATGGGCATCGGACGGCGACATTGCAGATATAATCATCAGGATGATTAGATAATGATAATAAATATTATCAGAAGGTTTTTCAGGCGACTATTTCGTTCCTTAGTTTCTCTACATGGCCCTGCATTACTGACTTTTGTATTTGCAATTGTCTTTGTTCCTTTTTTTCCTGATGGCCAAATTTGGCCTGTGGGTTTGTTCGCTATATTCATAATCTATATATTTGCGCGCTACGTAAAATAGTAATAATGGTCAGGTGAATATGTAAGATCTTATTCATGATCATATCATACACATTGTCTTTGTTATCGCCAGAACTAGTTGATTGTTATAATGAGTTATATAAAGAGGTTTTTAAGGTGGCAGTGTTGTTTTCTATTTTCCATGTATGGGCCTGGACTGCTCACTCTGGTATTTGCAATGGCTGCACAGTACTTTTTTCCAGGTAGCCCCATTTGGCCTGTAGGCGTGTTCGCCATATTAGTGATAGTGATGGTTGGGCGCTATGTGAAATGGTAGTGCAAGAAAATGAGGATATTATATGGTGTTTTCAGCGTGATTGGTGGAATGGTGATATACATCAGGAGAATGCTTTTGTGGCTATGCTGTCAATTATTTTCTTTATACGCGCCTTCGATTTGCGTAATCATCTTTATATTGATTTATATACCTTTGTTTCCTGATGGTCCATTCTGGCCTGTAGGATTGTTCATAATATTAATAATCTATATATTTGCGCGCTACGTGAAATGGTAGCACCAAAAATAAATTTTTTATCAAATTGATTTATACCCTAAATATTTCTAGCCGCCGGAACGCGGTGCCACGGCGGCCCATAAGGGCGAGGCATCATGCATGCGCCGAGTAGTAAAGCCAGCGCGCATGCGGCTTGAAGTCTGACGGGTATATAAGGAAATGAAATATGTCTACTCCTGCACACCTGTGGCTTGAGGATGAAAACGGTTCTCCGATTGTTGGCGGTTGTTTAATGCCTCTGCGTTTAGGCTCCATCGAATTAAAATCATTCTCGCACGGCGTCACCATTCCCGTTGATACGAACCGGGGCAAACTTACCGGCACGCGCATTCATCGGCCGATCGCCATCGTGAAAGAGTTCGACCGGGCGACGCCCGTTCTCTATCGCGCCGTGTGTGAGGGGCGGACTCTGAAGAAAGCCACCATCAGGATGTACCGCATTATGGAGTCAGGCATTGAGTCCGAGTATTTCAATATCATCCTCGAAAACGTCAAAATCACCACGGTTTCGCCGTACCTTTCTCCCAACGGCCTGAGCAGCACCCACCTTGAAACCCTCGAGCTGCGCTATGAGGCCATAACCTGGAAGTACACCGAAGGAAACGTTATCTATCGTGATACCTGGAATGAGTTCTGCACTTCCTGATGCCTTCACGCTAGCCCTCTTCCACGGGAAGAGGGCCCCTGCGAACCGCTACTTCCGCAATCCGGCAAACGCCGCCCGAATCTCCTCTTCCGGCAGGTTAATGCCGATAAATACCAGCGTGCTGTGCGGCTGGTCTTCACCCCAGGGGCGGTCCCAGTCGGCGCTGTACAGGCGCTGGACGCCCTGGAACAGCAGGCGGTTAGGCTCGCCGTCAATCCACAGCATCCCCTTGTAGCGCATCAGCTGCTCGGCGAATGAGAGCAGCAGGTTTTCCATCACCCGCGACACTTCGCTGATATCCACCGGGTAGTCCAGCTCCACCACGATCGACGACACATCGTTTTGCTGGTCGGCAATAAAGTGGAAGCGCGGCTTAGCGCTCACCACCCGCTCTTCCAGCATAAAGCCGCCGGTATTAAACAGCTGGCTCAGGTCGATATTGCCGTGGGTAACCGCGTAAATCGGCGCCCGGGCGTTGATGCGCGCCAGCCGCTCGCGCAGCGCCTCGCTGCTGCCCGCGACGTCGGTTTTGGTCAGCAGAATACGGTCGGCGTAGCCCGCCTGCGACTGGGCGATGGTGAACTGATTCATCTGCTGGTCGGCGTGGACCGCATCAACCAGCGCAATCACCCCATCCAGCAGGTAGCGTTCACAGAGGATCTCATGGGAGAAAAAGGTCTGAATAATCGGGCCGGGATCGGCCATGCCGGTGCACTCAATCACCAGCCGGTCGAAGGCAATCGCGCCGCGATCGCGGCTGTCGAGCAGGTCGAGCAGGGCGTCTTCCAGCTCGTTGGAACGGGTGCAGCAGATGCAGCCGTTGGTCAGGGTTTTGATCTGGGTGGCGCGATCGCCAATCAGCTGGTCATCAACGGAGACTTCACCAAATTCGTTTTCGATCACCGCGATTTTAAAGCCGTGCTGCGCGTTGAGAATATGCCGCAGCAGGGTGGTTTTGCCTGCGCCAAGAAATCCGGTCAGCAGGGTGACTGCAATCGGTGTCATGCGTGCCTCCATTAACAGCAGCGTACGCCGCCTTCGCCGCTCCCGCCGTAGCGCGCTTCCTGGCGCTCGCGGAAGAATTCGTTGTAGGTCATATACGGCTTATCCGGATGGTTGGCTTTCATATGCTCAACGTAGTTGTCGTAGTCCGGAATGCCAATCAGCATCTTCGCCGCCTGACCGAGGTACTTCTTTGCTTCGCCTAAGTTACCAAACATCAAATTATCCTTACAGGCATAAAGTTCGCTGATGCAGGCGATGTGACCTGCCATTTTGCATCCAGGTTGCGCCCGCCGTTCTCAGGTAGCGCGCGCCCGCTGCGCAGGGATGACAATAATGCCGCGTCGCTCACTGAAAAGCCCCGCCGAAGCGGGGCTGAACGGGGCTGGATTAGTGGTGTGAAGAGGTCTTCACGCCGCCTTCCGGCACCGGCACGTACGGGGTCTCTTTGTCGGTGCGTACCTTATTGTTACGCACGTTGATCCACGTTTTGATGCCGTAGAAGATGATGCTGTAGACCACCACCAGGAACAGGATGCTTAAACCGGCGTTGGTGTAGTTGTTGACCACGATATGGTTCATGTTGGCAATCTGCTGCGGGCTAAGCTCGCCGCCGGCGGCAATCTTCTCTTTGTACTGCTGGGCCATAAAGAAGAAGCCTTCCATCTGCGGGTTGGTGCTGAACAGTTTCAGACCCAGCGCCCAGGTGGTGCACAGCAGCAGCCACAGGGCCGGAACTACGGTAACCCAGATGTATTTGGTGCGCTGCATTTTGACCAGCACCACGGTGCCAAGAACCAGCGCCACGGCGGCCAGCATCTGGTTAGAGATACCGAACAGCGGCCACAGGCTCTTCACGCCGCCCAGCGGGTCGACCACGCCCTGATACAGCAGGTAGCCCCACAGGCCTACGCAGCCCGCGGTCCCTACGATACCGGCAACCAGTGAATCGGTTTTCTTCAGGAACGGCACGAAGTTGCCCAGCAGATCCTGGAGCATAAAGCGGCCTGCGCGGGTACCGGCATCGAGGGCAGTCAGGATAAACAGCGCCTCAAACAGAATACCGAAGTGGTACCAGAAGCCCATGTCCGCCATCGGGATGATTTTGTGGAACACGTGGGCGATACCGACGGCCAGGGTTGGCGCGCCGCCCGCGCGGTTCAGCACCGACGGTTCACCGATGTCTTTCGCCGTTTGCAGGATCTGCTCAGGCGAAATCACAAAGCCCCAGGAGCTGACGGTAGCCGCCGCATGGACGGTGACTTCTTTCAGCTGCGCGGCAATCATCGCGGCGTTTTCGCCGCCCATTTCATGCAGGTTCGGCATCACGATACCGAGGCCGGCCGGCGGGGTGTTCATCGCAAAATAGAGGCCCGGCTCGATGATAGACGCCGCTACCAGCGCCATGACCGCCACGAAGGACTCCATCAGCATTGCGCCATAGCCGATAAAGCGCGCGTCGGTTTCGTTCGCCAGCAGCTTCGGCGTGGTGCCGGAAGCGATCAGCGCATGGAAGCCGGAGACCGCGCCGCAGGCGATGGTGATAAACAGGAACGGGAACAGGGCGCCTTTCCACAGCGGGCCGGTACCGTCGATGTACTGGGTGACCGCCGGCATTTTCAGGTCCGGGTTAAGGATAACGATACCCAGCGCCAGGCCGACGATAACGCCAATTTTCAGGAACGTCGCCAGGTAGTCGCGCGGCGCCAGAATCAGCCATACCGGCAGCAGCGCGGAGATAAACGCGTAGCCGATCAGGGTGAAGGTGATGGTGGTGTCTTTAAAGGTCAGCGCCGGGCCCCAGTACGGGTCGTGGGCAATCACGCCGCCGAAGTAAATAGACGCCACCAGCAGCACGATACCGATAACCGAAATTTCGCCCACGCGTCCCGGACGCAGGAAGCGCATGTAGATCCCCATAAACAGCGCGATCGGTACGGTTGAGCAGACGGTAAAGACGCCCCACGGGCTTTCAGCCAGCGCCTTCACGACGATCAGCGCCAGCACCGCAAGGATGATAATCATAATCAGGAAGCAGCCGAACAGGGCAATCGACCCCGGAATCGGGCCCATCTCTTCTTTGATCATTTCACCCAGCGACGAACCGTTACGGCGCGAGGAGATAAACAGCACCATAAAGTCCTGCACCGCCCCCGCCAGCACCACGCCGGCCAGCAGCCACAGCGTGCCGGGCAGGTAGCCCATCTGCGCGGCCAGTACCGGACCAACCAGCGGGCCCGCGCCGGCGATAGCGGCAAAGTGGTGGCCGAACAGCACGTAGCGGTTGGTCGGCACGTAGTTCAGGCCATCGTTGTTAATGACCGCCGGCGTCGCGCGGGTTGGGTCGAGCTTCATCACCTTTTGGGCGATGTACAGGCTGTAGTAGCGGTAGGCCACCAGATAGACCGATACCGATGCGACGACAATCCACAGGGCGCTAACGTGCTCCCCGCGACGCAGGGCGACGACCGAAAGGCAAAATGCCCCGATGATTCCAAGAATCACCCAGGGTATGTGCTTGAATAGTTTTTTAGTATCCATAGTAAAACCTGGCGTTATGAGTTGAATAATTGGCCGAAGCCGTCTGAACGTAATTTTGAGGAGGTATTGAGTCACTATGCTGGGGAGGATCTTGCCAGAACTTTGCGCGCGTAAAGTTGGGTAAATCAACGAGTGGTTGTATGGCGGGTTAAGCGGTCACTTGCGGGAGTAAGCGGTTGGGCAGGAAATGAACAGCGGGATAATATGTGATTGAGATCACAAGAATTTCCCCCCTGGCAGCAGGGGGGAGAGCGGGCCTGGCTAGACGGCGGCCGCCATCTCCATCATCACCGGATGGAAACGACGCTTGAAGTAAATCAGCCCGTGGCCTTCCTGGCTTAGGGTGATGTTCTTGATCTCGACCAGATAGACCAGGTGGCTGCCGATAGTCTGCACCTGGCTGATATCGCCTTCGAGACTGGCCAGCGAATCCTTCAGCACCGGCTGCCCGAGCACGCCCTTCTGCCAGCACGAAAGGCTGAAGCGCTCCTCCATCGTCACCCCGGTCATTCCGGCAAAGTGGCGCGCCATCACCTCCTGCTCATGGTTCAGGACGTTAATGCACAGCCTGCCGTTGCCCTGGAACACCGGATTCATTGCGCTGTTGGCGTTGATACACACCATCACCGACGGCGGAGTATCGGTTACCGAGCACACCGCGGTGGCGGTGATGCCGCAGCGGCCGGCATCGCCTTCGGTGGTGATCACGTTCACCGCCGCCGACAGGCTGGACATGGCATCGCGAAAGCGCAGGCGTTGTTCATCTAATTGCATTGTGACCTCCCGCTGTGAATTACTTCAGCAGCTTATCCAGGATATTGATATCAGAGTTATTGTGCAGGTGCGGCACCGTCCAGCCGTGCTGGTCATACTCGGAAAGGCAGCGATCGACCATCGCCATCATTTTGTCCATGTTGCCGGAGGTCTGCGCCTGGCGCAGGCACTGCAGGCGAATCTCATCCTGGCTACCGGAGTAGTTGATTTCATACAGCTCGTGGCGGCCGCCGAACTCGCTGCCGATCGCATCCCACATCAGCTTGAGGATCTTGATGCGTTCGACGTGATCCATGCCGTTGGATCCGCGCACGTATTTCGCCAGATACTGGTCGATCTGCGGATTATTGAGGTCGCGCGCGCTGGACGGGAGATAGATCAGGCCGCTGGTGACGTTACGCTCGATAATGTTTTTGATTTTGGCGTAGGCCATCGGCGCCATCACGCGGTAGGTTTGCAGCGCGGCGTGATCCGGCAGGTACGCGCCGTTCACCCACGGCGTCGCCTCGGAGCACATCGAATCGCTCAGCGCCCAGAACATGTTGCGCCAGGCCACCACTTCGCCGAGATCCGCCTGCACGCCGCGGAACTCCAGGGTGCCGGTACACTCCAGCGAGCGCTTGAGCAGGGCGGTGATAAAGTCGAGCTTAACCGCCAGGCGTACGCAGGCCTGCAGCGGGTACATGCGGGCGAAGCCGCCCTCCATGGTCCAGCGGCGGCAGCGATCGAAATCGCGATAGATCAGCACGTTCTCCCACGGGATCAGCACCTTATCCATCACCAGGATCGCATCGTTCTCGTCGAAGCGGCTGGAGAGCGGGTAGTCATACGGCGATCCGGTGACGCCGGCGACCATTTCGTAGGAGGCGCGGGAGATAAGCTTCACCCCTTCGGCGTCCATCGGGGCGACGAACATCAGCGCGAAGTCCGGGTTTTCCCCCATCACCTGCGCGGAGCCGAAGCCAATCATGTTGTAGTGGGTCAGCGCCGAGTTGGTGGCGACGACTTTCGCCCCGCTGACCACGATCCCGGCATCGGTCTCTTTTTCCAGCTTGATGTAGACATCTTTCACCTCATCGGCCGGCTTATGGCGGTCGATCGGCGGGTTGACGATGGCGTGGTTAAAGTACAGGCCGGTTTCCTGAATGCGGGTGTACCAGTTGCGGGCGTTCTGTTCGAACTGGCCGTAAAACGCCGGGTTGGCGCCCAGCGCGCAGCCGAAGGCGGCTTTGTAGTCCGGGGTGCGGCCCATCCAGCCGTAGCTCAGGCGCGACCACTCGGCGATGGCGTCGCGCTGCTGGCGCAGATCGTCGGCGCTCTTCGCCACGCGGAAGAACTTATGCGTATAGCCGCCGCTGCCGGTATCGGTGTTCCAGCACAGGGAGTCCTGCAGCGCCGGTTTGTGCAGCGCATCGTACAGCTGGCCGACGGAGGCGGCGGCGTTGCGGAACGCCGGGTGCGTGGTGACGTCTTTGACGCGCTCGCCGTAGATATAAATTTCGCGGCCGTCCTGCAGGCTCTTCAGGTACTCTTCCCCGGTTAATGGGCGTTTAGCGTCTGCGCGGAAATCTTCAGGTTTCATCGGGACCTCTTCAGTATTAAGCGGCATATCCCGTCATACTCGGGCGGCGCCTTTTCGGCTGCGGCTCGAAGCATTCAGGGTACAAAGGTTAAATTTATGTTTTCTTTTTGTTGTTTAATTGAAGCGGTTTACGTGGGTTCCGTGAAGAGACTTTTAGGTCAACGGCAGGTACTTTTCAGGCGGGATGGCGTTCTGTGATCCGGGTTGGTTTTTCGCTTTTTTGCCGCCGCGCGCCGGGGATTGCGGCAGCGGACTTCTCCGGCCGCGCTTCGCCTGCCGGGGCCTGGCGCTTATCGCCCGGGTGCCGCCGGCAGGGAAAGCTCAGGAGACCGGTACTTTTTGCGTTCTGAAGGCGCTGGGCGAGCAGCCGACCAGGCGATGAAAAAAGCGGGCAAAATAGGCCGGGTCCTTAAACCCCAGCTGCCAGGCGATTTCGTTGACCGCGCTATCGGAGAACAGCAGCAGCCGCTTGGCCTCGCGCAGCTGCCGGTCGAAGATAAGGCGCTTCGGCGGCCGGTTGGCAAAACGCCGGCAGATGTCGGTCAGCCTTGATTCGGTAATGTGCAGCTCATTGGCGTAATCCGGCACCGTCCAGTGCTGGTGGTAGTGGCTGTCGATGGTCTGGTTAAAGCGCTGGAACAGCTTGAGCTCGCCGCGGATGCCGCTGGCGGCGTGGTCGTCGAGCCTGGCGTTACGCAACAGCAGGGTGAACACCGCCTGCGCCAGCAGCACCAGCGTATGCTCGCGCCCCGCCAGCTGCGCGGTCGATTCGCGCTCAATCAGCCGCCAGTAGTGGGCAAGCGCCGCGAGCTCGTCCGGCTTATCGGCCAGCGACAGGCACATTCCCGGCAGGCCAAAGGCCTCCCGGGTGCCGGGATAGAGTACCTCCAGCAGCGGCCAGATCAGGTCCTCCCGCACGGTTAGCACGTGGCCATCGCTCTCGGAGCCGGTGATAAACGCATGCGGCACCGACGGCGGCGTCAGGACGAACAGCGGCGCCTGCACCGAGTAGCGGTGGTCGTCGAGCTGCAGCTCAATCTGCCCGGTATCGAGAAAGTGCATCTGAAAGTACTGGTCGTGGCGATGGGCCTGCATGTCGCGGCCAAAAAAGGCCGCCATGCGGGCGAACGACTGGTAGTGCACGTCTTCCGTGCCCAGGCTTTCATCGTACTCTTTATTGATATCGATATTGGCGATCGAACGCTGGGGCATAGCCGCTCCTTAAGGCGTGGCGCGCGGGCGCGAGGCTTTCATCGGAATGGCCCAGATAATCACGGCGCCAATCACCAACAGGCTGGCGACGAACCACAGGCCGCTGTTAAAGCTGCCGGTCAGATCCTTCAGCCAGCCGATCATAAACGGACTGAGCGCCGAGCCGATATTGCCGGT
Organism: Klebsiella sp. BIGb0132; assembly: GCF_024810075.1. Taxonomy (NCBI): domain Bacteria; kingdom Pseudomonadati; phylum Pseudomonadota; class Gammaproteobacteria; order Enterobacterales; family Enterobacteriaceae; genus Klebsiella; species Klebsiella sp. BIGb0132. Next base: position 70,202 of record NZ_JANUDW010000003.1, read on the forward strand.
CGCGTTGATCACGGCGATCCCGATAGCCCGCGCGCGCAGGCTGATCGACTGGTCCGGAGTGGTCCAGAAGATGGCCATTGCGCTGAACGATCCGGTTGAGGCCATGACGATCCCCAGCATCTGGATCAGGCTGTGATCGGTCGCCGAGGCCAGCAGCCAGCCGGCGGCGGCAAACAGGAACGGCAGGGCGGTATGGTGCTTGCGCTCCTGGCATTTATCCGAGTGTCGGCTCCAGTAAATCATCCCCAGAATGGTACAGATCTGCGGGATCGCCGCCAGCAGGCCGATGGTGATGTTGCTGCTTCCCTCGTTAAAGCTTTTGAGGATCTGCGGCGTCCAGATGCTGATCGCGCTGAGCGTATTGGTCAGGCAAAAATAGGCCAGGGTGTACATCAGCACGATCGGCGTTAGGACTTCACGCCACAGGCTGCGCTGCTGCATCGCGTGGTGGCTGATGGCGCCTTCCGGCTGTACCAGCGTCAGCCGGTCGTTATCCATCATCTCCTGCAGGCACTTTTTGTCCTCTGCAGTCAGCCATTTGGCTTTTGCCGGAGAGTCATCCAGCCAGTACCAGACCATGATGCCCAGCAGCACCGACGGGAACCCTTCGAGCAAAAACAGCCACTGCCAGCCGTGGAGATTGAACAGGCCGTCCATCGACAGAATATAGCCGGAAACAATCGAACCGATGGCGGTGGTCACCGGCATGGCAATCATAAACAGGGCGTTGGCGCGGGCGCGGAAAAATGCAGGAAACCAGTAGGTTAAATAGAGCAGGATGCCGGGCAGAAAGCCGGCCTCGGTGATCCCCACCAGCATGCGCAGCACGTACAGGCTATTAGGGCCGGTGGCGAACATCGTGGCGGTGGAGGCGATCCCCCACAGCACCATGATGGTGGCTATCCAGCGGCGGGCGCCGACGATGCTGAGCATGATATTGCTCGGAATACCGAAGATGACGTAGGTGGCGTAGAACAGCGTAGTGGCCAGGCCGAACATGGTGGCGTTGAGCCCCAGATCCTGGCCCATCGTCAGCCCGGCAAAGCCGATATTGATGCGGTCGAGAAATGAAAAGATAAACAGCACGAACAAAAATACGATCAGGCGGCGAAACAGCTTATTGATAACCGACTGCTGCTGCGCCGTCAGCTGCTTGTGCTGATTGGCGGGATCGCGCGTCTCCGGAATAGCTGATGATGTGTCGCTCATGGTCTTTCCTCTGATGGGAATTTTTGTAGGGTCGCGATGTGGCGTTATTAATAGACGCCGGACTGGGCTGCCGTTCCGCTGGCGCCAAAGCGCTCGGCTAAGGCTTCGGCGGCGCGGGCGAGCAGGGTGGTATCGACGCCGACGGCGACAAACAGCGCGCCGAGCGCCAGATAGCGTTTTGCCAGCTGCTCGTTGGCCATCAGGATCCCCGGCGCTTTGCCCGCCTGCCGAATTTGAACGATGGCGCTTTCAATTGCCGCCTGCACTTGCGGGTGCTGCGGATTGCCGCCGAAGCCCATATCGGCGCTGAGATCCGCCGGGCCGATAAACACGCCGTCCACCCCCTCAACGTCGAGGATCTGCGGCAGGTTTTTCAGCGCCTCGCGGGTTTCAATCTGCACCAGCACGCACATGGAGTCGTTGGCCTGGTGGAGATAATCCGGGATGCGGTTCCAGCGCGAAGCGCGGGCCAGGGCGCTGCCGACGCCGCGAATGCCGGCCGGCGGATAGCGCGTGGCCTTCACCGCCAGCCGCGCTTCGTCGGCATTTTGTACCATCGGCACCAGCAGGGTTTGCGCCCCGACGTCCAGCAGCTGCTTAATCTGCACCGGGTCATTCCACGAAGGGCGAACCACCGGCTGGCTGGCGTAGGGTGCCACCGCCTGCAGCTGGGTCAGCACCGTCTGCACGTTGTTTGGCGCGTGTTCGCCGTCAATCAGCAGCCAGTCGAATCCGGCGCCGGCCAGCAGCTCGGCGCTGTAGCTGCTGCAGAGTCCCAGCCACAGGCCGATTTGCGGGCGCCCGGCCTGCAGCGCATCTTTAAACGCATTATTCATCTTCTTTCCCCTACACAAAGCGGCAGCTAATCGCGCCCATGTTGCCGTAATCGACGTGGAAGGTATCGCCTTTGCGCGCCGCCACCGGACGAGTAAACGAGCCGCCGAGGATAATTTGCCCGGCCTCCAGCTGCACATCGTGCGCCGCCAGCTTGTTCGCCAGCCAGGCTACGCCGTTGGCCGGGTGATTCAGCACGCCGGCGGCGACGCCGGTCTCTTCGATGACCCCGTTGCGGTACAGCAGGGCGGAGATCCAGCGCAGATCCAGCTCGTCAGGCTTAACCGGCCGGCCGCCGAGGATCACCCCGGCGTTGGCGGCGTTATCGGAGATGGTGTCGAACACCTTACGCGGGCGCTGGGTTTCAGGGTCGACGTTGTGGCAGCGGGCATCGATCAGCTCGAGCGCCGGGATCACGTAGTCGGTGGCGTTATAGACGTCGAACAGCGTACAGTTCGGGCCGCGCAGCGGTTTCGCCAGCACGAAGGCCAGCTCGACCTCGATGCGTGGAACGATAAAGCGGTCGGTGGGAATATCGCCGCCGTCGTGGAAAAACATATCGTCGAGCAGCGCGCCGTAGTCTGGCTCGCTAATCTGCGAGCTGGCCTGCATCGCCTTCGAGGTCAGGCCAATCTTATGGCCCTTCAGCACCCGGCCTTCGGCAATTTTCAGCTCGACCCACTCGCGCTGGACGGCGTAGGCATCCTCAATGGTGATTGAGGGATAATCGAGCGAGATGGCACGGATCTGTTCACGCTGCTTTTCGGCCTGGTTCAGCCGCTGGGCGATCAGGGTGCGGGTCTGTTTATCGAGCATAGGGCTTCCTGTGACATTGCCTGCAAATGGGTACCATCGGGTCTCCCGGGCACCGGACGAGAGCGCCGACGTCGGGAAGCCCGCGTCAGCGCTACGCCTGCCGGATGACGTTAATTATTTAAACAGCGCGTGGACGTTGTTCTGCTTGTAGTTCAGGGTCGGGTGCAGCTCCTCAATCTCGAACGACAGCGCGAGGTAGCGGCTCTCCATCAGCGCGGCGAAATGCGCCTGGATCAGGGCAAAGAGCATCTCTCCCGTTTGCTGGCGGCTTTCGAGGCTGCGCCCGCTGCCGATTTTCAGCGTCATATGCACGAAGGCATAATCGTGCCTGCCGTCGGCCATCTGCCAGGTATCCAGCCAGATGGCGCGGCTGCGGATGCCGCCGATCGGGAAAATCCCGGTGGCGGCCAGCGCCTGATTAACCTCGGCGAACAGGCCCGGCAGGTCGGCCAGCTCGCGGATGTTGCTGGTACACTCGGCGATAAAATGTGGCATCGCGGACCCCTTGAGCCTGAGCCGGCAGCGGGAAGACGGCGTTAACCTGGCCGGTCCCGGAGCTGGCGAACAGGTCGGTAATAAACTCGACCTTGCCGTCGTATTTATCCCAGCCGAGGACCCCGAGCAGCATTACCGTATCGTGCATATTGCCTTCGCCGTAGCAGTAGTCGGCGTACTCCGGCAGCATGGTGCAGAACTCTTTGAATTTGCCTTCGCGCCACAGCTTCACCACCCGCTCATCCATCTGATGGTCAAACTCGCGGGTGTAGCTGTTCATCCCCTCTTCGGCGCGCTGGTCGTCGATAAAGCGGTGCGACAGCGAGCCGCTGGCGAGGACCGCCACGGTACCGTCATATTTCTCAATGGCCTTGACGATGGCTTCCCCCAGCCTGCGGCTGTCGGCGAAGTCGTGAACGGTGCAAAAAGCGGAGATCGACACCACTTTGAAATGCTTATCGCTGTTCATATAGCGCATCGGCACCAGGGTGCCGTACTCCAGCTTGAGGCTCGGGATGTTGTGCGCCTTGGCGCGCACGCCGAGCTTGACCGCTTCGTCGGCAATCAGGTGGCCCAGCTCCGGGTTGCCGTCGTAGTCGTAGGTCATGTCACGAATAAAGTGCGGCAGCTCGTTGCTGGTATAGACCCCTTTAAAATGGTCGGCGCAGTTAATGTGGTAGGCGCTGTTCACCAGCCAGTGGGTATCAAAGACGATAATCGTATCGACGCCCATCTCCCGGCACCGTTTACCGATCTCCTTATGGCCGTCGATCGCCGACTGGCGGCAGCCGTGGTTTTTCCCCGGCAGCTCGGAGAGATACATGGACGGTACGTGAGTAATCTTGGCGGCTAACGCTAATTTGCCCATTTTGTGCTCCTTATAAGCCCCATTTCGGGATCGGATGGTCACCCATGGAAATACAGACGTTTTTCATTTCGGCGAACACCTCGAAGCTGTACTCACCGCCTTCGCGGCCGGTACCGGAGGCCTTCACGCCGCCGAACGGCTGGCGCAGGTCGCGGACGTTCTGGGTATTGACGAAGACCATGCCGGCTTCAATCCCGCGCGCGAGGCGCAGGACCTTGCTGATGTCCTGGGTCCAGATATAGGAGGCCAGGCCGTATTCGATATCGTTGGCGAGGCGCAGGCCTTCGGCTTCGTCTTTAAACGGCAGCAGGCAGGCCACCGGGCCAAAAATCTCTTCCTGGGCAACCCGCATGCGGTTATCAACGTCCGCCAGCACCGTCGGGCGCAGGAAGTTGCCGCCGCGAAGATGCGCGGGCAGGTCGGCGGGCTTATCCGGGCCGCCGGCCAGCAGCGTGGCGCCTTCTTCGATGCCGAGGCGGATATAGCCGGAGACTTTTTCCCAGTGCTGCTGGCTTATCAGCGCCCCGACCTGGGTGTTGGGGTCGGTCGGGTCGCCGACGCGCAGGCGGTTGGCGCGTTCAGCGAAGCGCTTGACGAACTCCGGGTAAATGCTCTGCTGAATGAAGATGCGCGAGCCGGCGGTGCAGCGTTCGCCGTTGATTGAGAAGATGGTGAACAGGGCGGCATCCAGCGCGCGCTCGATATCGGCATCTTCAAAAATCAGCACCGGCGATTTGCCGCCCAGCTCCATCGAGTACTTCTTCAGCCCGGCGTTTTTCATGATGTTGCGCCCGGTGGCGGTGCCGCCGGTAAACGAGACCGCGCGCACGTCGTGATGACGCACCAGCGCGTCGCCGGCGTTCGCGCCGTAGCCCTGCACCACGTTCAGCACGCCCGGCGGAATACCGGCTTCCAGCGCCAGCTCGCCGAGGCGGTCGGCGGTGAGCGGCGACAGCTCGGACATTTTCAGCACCGCGGTGTTGCCCAGCGCCAGGCACGGCGCCACCTTCCAGGTGGCGGTCATAAACGGCACGTTCCACGGCGACACCAGCGCGCAGACGCCGACCGGCTGCACGAGGGTGTAGTTGAGCATCTTGTCGTCAACCGGATAGGTCTTGCCGTTCATCTGCTGGCACACTTCGGCGAAGAACTCGAAGTTGTGCGAGGCGCGCGGGATCAGCACGTTTTTGGTCTGGTGGATCGGCAGGCCGGTATCGGCGGTCTCCATCGCTGCGATCTGCGGAACGTTCTGGTCGATCAGATCCCCCAGTCGGCGCATCAGGCGCGCGCGCTCCTTCATCGGTAGGTTGGCCCATTTCGGGAACGCCGCTTTGGCCGCCGCGACCGCCTGATTCACTTCGGCTTCACCGCCGGAAGCGACTTCTGCCAGCACTTCGCCGGTGGCCGGGTTGGTGGTGTGGAAGTACTCCGCGCTTGCCACGCTTTCGCCGTTGATCCAGTGGTTAATTTTTTTCATGACAGCTTCTCCTCATACGCCTGCTGGCTGATGATGCGGTTGACCAGGCGGCCCACGCCCTCGACTTCGACGATCACTTCGTCACCCGGCACCACGTCAGACAGCCCCTTCGGCGTGCCGGTGGCGATCATGTCGCCGGGCTGCAGGGTCATAAACTCGCTCAAATACGCGATCAGGAACGGGATGCTGAAGATCAGATCGGCGGTGGTGCCCTGCTGGCGCAGCTCGCCGTTGACCCAGGTGCTTAGGGTCAGGTTGTGCGGGTCCGGAACCGTCTCTTTGCTGACGATCCACGGGCCGATGGGGGTCAGGGTGTCGCGGCTTTTTACCCGCAGATTCGGCCGGTAGTAGTTCTCGAGATAGTCGCGAATGGCGTAGTCGTTGCAAACGGTATAGCCGGCGACGTAGTCCAGGGCGTCGGCCTCGCTGACCCTGCGCGCGGTTTTGCCAATCACCACCACCAGCTCGGCTTCGTAGTGCATATATTCGACGTTATCCGGACGCACCGACTCCTGGCGGTGGCCGAGGAAGGTGTTCGGCGCTTTGATAAACACCAGCGGCTCTTCCGGCGGCTTGAATTCCAGCTCGCTGGCGTGGTCGGCGTAGTTCAGCCCCAGCGCGAACAGGGTGCCCTCGGCGGGCGGCAGCCAGCGGAATTGGCCCTCCTGCAGCCGGGTGCCGTCATCGAGAATGACCTGCTCGCAATCGTCGACCTGCGCGCTGCGTACCTGGCCCTGCCACTCAATACGTGCCTGTTTCATACCTGCTCTCCTTCTGCGACGACCGGGTTTTCCAGCGCCGGGAAACCCTCGGCGAGAATGCGTACGCGATCGCCGGGGCGCAGCGTGACGCGGGCGTGCGGAGTGCCGATCAGAATGGCGTCGCCGGGGCTGAGGGTGGCGAACTCGCTCAGGGCGCTCAGCAGCTCGGCGGCGCCGCGCTGCAGGTCGGCGGTGTTCCAGCTATCCGCTTCGCGGCCGTTGATCTCGGTGATGATGGTCAGGTTATCGACGCTCCGTAGCGGGACGAGGTCACCCAGCGGGCAGAAACCGTCGCGGCATTTCGCCTTGATCGCCGGGCGGTAAAAGCTCTCTTCCGGCAGGCTGACGTCGTTGGCCAGCGCGTAGCCGGCGATGCAGGAGGCGGCCTCTTCGACGGAGACGCCACGGGCGGTTTTACCGACGATCAGCGCTACGGTGGCGCCGCTCTGCACGGTTTCGCCCTGCGGATGAGGGATTGCGTCGCCGCTGCCGATCGCGGTGTTGCGCGGTTTGATAAACCATACCGCAGTTTTCGGCGGCGTTTTGTACGGGGCCTGTTGGAACGCTTCGCGCCAGGCGTCGAGCTGGCTGCCGTGGTTAAGCGCAACGGCGAAGATGGTACCTTTCATTCACCACTCCTCTGGTACTGATTTCTGAAGCTTAAGGGATTTCATTAATATGTTAATGATTACCTTTTATTCCTTGCGAACGGGTTTGGCAAACAGAAGTGAATGTTTTGTGATCTGATTAACAATAAATTTACACTTTTAATATTTAATTGTTTATAATCAATGTATTAGTTTTAAATCATAAAAGGACTGGTACTTTTCAGCAGCAGAAACCGGTTGCGCCATCGGCAAATAAACGCTAATTATTAACTTGTTAATAGATTCTGAAATATGATGTAGAGGGTATGTGATGCATGATTCGTTAACCATTGCGCTGTTGCAGGCGCGGGAAGCGGCGATGGGCCATTTCCGGCCGATCGTCAAACGCCATAATCTCACCGAGCAGCAGTGGCGTATTGTGCGCATCCTTGCCGAAAGCCCGTCGATGGATTTCCACGATCTCGCCTTCCGCGCCTGCATTCTGCGCCCGAGCCTGACCGGTATTTTGACCCGCATGGAGCGCGACGGCCTGGTGCTGCGCTTAAAGCCGGTCAACGACCAGCGCAAGCTGTACGTTTCGCTGACGGCGGAAGGGACCCGGCTGTATCAAAGCGCCCAGGCCCAGGTTGAAGAGGCCTATCGGCTGATCGAAGAAGAGTTTACCAGCGAAAAAATGCAGCAGCTGACCGCGCTGCTGGAGGAGTTTATCGCGCTCGGCAACCGTAACGGCGCCGCGCGCGACGATCGGCAGGAGGAGTAAATCAGCGCTTGCCGCAGCGCTTTCTCGGGCCGCAGGCAGACGAGCACCTGGCGCGAGCGGAGAGGCTGTTTAGCGCCATGCGCTCGCAGGGGGCCCGGTTTCCCGGAGACGGCGCGGGCCGTCATTCGGACTGAATCAGAACAGCGTATCCAGCTCTTCCAGCAGGTTGTAGTCGTCGTCGACCAGCAGCAGCGTCTTCCATTTGTCGAAGGTCAGACACGGATGCGAGGTGCCGAAGACCAGGATATCGCCAACCTGCACATCGCTGCCCGGCGCCAGGCGCAGCATGCAGTGCTGATCCATGATCCCGACGCTGACGATCTCCTCCGCGCGCAGCGCCAGCGGCTCGCCGTCGCGATAGTGGGCGATGGGCTGCGGCAGCCCGGCATCGAAAGCGCAGTCGCGCTTGCCGAAGTTAACCACCGCGCGATCCGCTTCCGGAACCGACTGCACCATCGCCATCAGCTCGAGGGCTGAGGTCAGATCGCCGGCCAGATCGCAGGCGATCGGATCTCGGGCGATCAGCGCCTGCTGAGCGTCATCGTAGATCCCCCTGTCGTGCGTGATGTAGCAGCCGGGGCGGATCGCAATCCGGCAGCGCGCCGGCTTTTTGGCCGCCAGCCAGATGTTGCACACCACGTCATACCACACGGTGCCGGCGCCGGTGAGGATAAACTCGCCGTTAACCAGCGGCTCCATCCGGCAGGCGAGGTCGGCGGCCTGGCGCAGCAGCGCTTCAACCTGCGGCTGCGGATCGTCCCCGTGCAGCACCCCTTCATACAGCTCCAGCCCGCGCAGCTTCAGGCCCGGCAGATCGGCCGCGGCCTGTGCCAGCGCCAGCGCGTCCTCTACGCTGCGACAGCCGCAGCGCCCGCCGGGCACCCCAAGCTCAATCAGCACGTCCAGGGTTTGCCGGCGTTCGGCAAAAAAGGCCGACAGCGCGCGGGCGTTAGCGAGGCTATCGATGCAGCAGATGAAATCGACGCTGCGGTAGTGGGTTTTCAGCTGCGAAACGGTCTGCATGTTGGCCTTGCCGACCAGCTGATTAACCATCAACACGCGCTGAACGCCGCTGGCCATCGCCGCGGCGGCCTGCCAGGCGCTGCCGACCCCGATACCCCAGGCGCCGGCCCGCTGCTGGGCCTGAAAAATCCACGGCGTCATCGTCGTTTTGCCGTGCGGCGCCAGCGAGACGCCGCGGGCGTCGGCGTAGCGCTGCATCCAGGCAATATTGTTTTCCAGCGCGCTTTTTTTCAGCAGCGCGGCGGGAAGGCAGACCTCTTCCGCCAGCAGGTTTGCCGGCGATTTCATCGGCGCTGATTTATGCGGGACAAGCGTTGTGTGGTGGTATTTCATAACACTATCCTTTCAGGTTTTACGTTCGAATTTGGAATGGGTATCATTTATAACTGTTTGATAAATATTATTTTAATACTTAATCATTATTCGTTGTGAATAAAAGTATCACAAAACGATCTGGATTTTGCGTAGTTTTCCACTGTTTTTACGCCGTGTAAATGGTTAACTTGTCGGCATAGTCGAAAGGGAGTAATTGCTATGAAGGTTGACTGGCTTTTTAAGAACGTCACGGTCATTGACGGCAGCGGCGGGCCGCAGTATCGCGGCGACGTGGCGGTGAAGGGCGATCGTATTGTGGCTATCGCTCCGGCGCTGCAGGTGGCGGCAGAGCGCGAAATCGAAGGCCAGGGGCGCGTGCTGGCGCCCGGCTTTATCGATGTGCATACCCATGACGATATTAACGTCATCCGGATGCCGGAATATCTGCCGAAGCTCAGCCAGGGCGTGACGACGGTGATCGTCGGCAACTGCGGGATCAGCGCGGCAATGGCGACCATGCGCGGCGCGGTGCCTGACCCGATGAACCTGCTGGGCGAGCAGGCGCAGTTTATCTATCCCACCGTGCAGGCCTATGCCCACGCGGTGGAAGTGGCCAGGCCTTCGCTCAACGTCGGCACGCTGATTGGTCATACCGCGCTGCGTAATAACCATATGGACGATCTGTTCCGCCCGGCGACGGAGACGGAGATTGCTGGCATGCGCGTCCAGCTGCGCGACGCGCTACGTGAAGGGGCGCTGGGCCTGAGCACCGGCCTGGCCTACGCCAGCGCGTTCCACTCCACCACCGAAGAGGTGATGGCGCTGGCGGAAGAGCTGGCGGCGGAGAAGGGGATCTACACCACACATCTGCGCTCTGAGTTTGAGCCTATCCTCGAGGCTCTCGACGAAGCGTTTCGCATCGGCCGTCACGGCAACGTTCCGGTGGTGGTGTCTCATCACAAGTGCGCCGGGGCGAAGAACTGGGGGCGCACGCGCGAGACGCTGGCCTTCTTCGATGAAATGCGCCAGCGCCAGGAGATCGCCTGCGACTGCTATCCCTATTCCGCCAGCTCCTCGACGCTGGATATGAAGCAGGTGACCGATGAATTCGACATCGTGATCACCTGGTCAGAGTCCCGGCCGGAGCAGGCGGGAAAAACGCTCCGGCAGATCGCCGACGAGTGGCAGGTGAGCCTGCACGACGCCGCGGCGCAGCTGATGCCGGCGGGCGCTATCTACTACAACATGGACGAACAGGACGTGCGGCGGGTGATGCGCTATCCGGTGACCATGATCGGCTCCGACGGCCTGCCGAACGATCCGATGCCGCATCCGCGGCTGTGGGGCGCTTTCCCGCGGGTGTTGGGGCACTACAGCCGCGACGAGCAGCTTTTCCCGCTGACCACCGCCATTCACAAAATGACCGGGCTGTCGGCGGCGCGCTTCCAACTGCCGGAACGTGGGCTGGTTAAAATCGGTTACTTTGCCGATCTGGTATTGTTTGACCCACAGACGGTGCGCGACGTGGCCAGCTTTGCCGACCCCAAGCAGCCGGCAGACGGCATTGAGGCGGTGATGGTCAACGGCGTCATGAGCTACGGCAGCGATAAGAAAATTACCGGGCGCGCGGGGCGTTTCCTGCGCCGCCGGATGGACTAAGGAGTTGAATATGAGCATTAAACGTTACGGCGTGGAAGGTGGAACCGGCACCGGCGGGCAGCATCTGCCGTTTGCCCGCGCGGTAGAAGCGGGCGGCTGGCTGTATGTCTCCGGCCAGACGCCGATGAAAAACGGCGAAGTGGTGGAGGGCGGCATTGTCGATCAGTCCCGACTGGCGATTCAGAACTGCGTCGATATCATGAGCGAAGCGGGCTATACCCTTGCCGACGTGGTGCACGTGAAGGTGATCCTCACCGACTCGCGTTATTTCCAGTCTTTCAACAAAGTGTTCCGCGAGTTCTTTGGCGATAATCCGCCGGCGCGGATCTGCTGCGTGGCCGATCTGGTGGTGGACTGCAAAGTTGAAGTGGATGTGACCTGCTATAACGCTGCCCGCGTGTAAATAATAGCTCCCCGCCGCTGGCCGGGGAGCAGCCCATAACAATGTGAGAGTAGCGCCAGGTCGAATACATCGGCCGGCGCGACCAGGATTGCTTTGCCTTTTTTCGGCATCGTTACTATTAACTCATAATATTCAGCGGTACGAATATTATTTATTACGCCTGGATGTGAGCAATGAATAATATGTCATTCCTGATTTGGTTTTCCGTTTATGCCTGCGCGATGATCGCCTTAGGCTGGTACGTTTCGCGCAAGCAAAAGAACGGCGACGACTTTCTGCTGGGCGGGCGCTCCCTGCCGATGTTCCTGACGCTGGGGTCGACGGTCGGCACCATGGTCGGAACCGGCTCCAGCGTCGGTGCCGTAGGCTTTGGCTACAGCAACGGCTGGGCGGGGATGCTGTACGGCCTCGGCGGCGCGGTCGGCATTTTGCTAGTGGCGTGGCTCTTTGCCCCGGTGCGTAAATTTCGCTTTATGACCATGAGCGAAGAGATGTCGTATTACACCGGCGGCAGCAAAATTATTAAAAACCTGGTGGCGATCCTTATTTTTATTGCCTCGATCGGCTGGCTCGGCGCCCATATATTGGGCGGCGGTCTGTACCTCGCGTGGGCCAGCGGCATTGATATCAACGTCGCCAAAGTTATTATTGCGCTGGCCTTTGTGGTTTACGTCGGTATCGGCGGCTACTCGGCGGTGGTGTGGATCGACACCATTCAATCGATTGTCCTGTTCGTCGGCTTTATTTTAATGGCGATCCTCGCGGTCCATCACGTCGGCGGCTGGAGCCATATTCAGCAGGCGGTTGATCCGGCGGCCCAGAGCCTGTTTGCCGTCGATAAGCTCGGCGTGCTGCCCGCGCTCTCTCTGGCGGTGGTGATTGGCGTGGGGGTTCTGGCAACGCCGTCCTACCGCCAGCGTATCTACTCGGCAAAAACCGTCTCCTCCGTGCGCCAGTCGTTCACCATCACCGGCCTGCTCTATCTCGGCTTTTCGTTCCTGCCGGCGATTATCGGCATGGCGGTATGGACGATGAACGCTAATCTCGAAAACAGCGGCTTTGCCTTCCTGTTTGCCACCCAGGTCCTGCCGCCGGTGCTGGCGATGGCGATTCTGATCGCCGGGATGTCGGCCAACATGTCCTCCGGCAGCTCTGACGCCATCGCCGCCGTCTCGATTATGCTGCGCGACCTTTACACCCTGGTGACCGGCCATATGCCCGCGCCGGAAAGGGCGATTCGCCTGTCGCGGATGTTCCTCGTGCTGGTTATTGCCCTGGCACTGGTGTTCGCCCTGACCTCCAACGACATCATTAGCTACATCACCAAAATGATCTCGATGATTATGTCCGGGATGTTTATCTGCACCATGCTCGGCCGCTTCTGGACGCGCTTTAACTGGCAGGGAGCGGTTGCCGCGCTGGCCGGCGGCGCCGGCGCATCGGTCGCCGTGCTGATGGACAGCGACTGGCTGGCGTTCTGGGGCAACCCGTGTATTCCGTCGGTGCTCACCAGCCTGGTGGCTTCGGTGGTCGTTACGCTGCTGACGCCGGCGAGCAGCATGAGCCGCGAAGAGGCGCTGGAGATGATCACTCGCGAGCGGGAAAGCACCCCGGCGGCACCGCCGCTGGCGATCGGCAAACGCAATACGTCGCAGGGCTAAGGGGGCGCGAATGCAGGACTATATTGCCGTCGACTGGGGCTCCACCCAGCTGCGCGGCTGGCTGATACGCGACGGGAAATGCGTGGCAACGAAACAGCTGCCGTTGGGGATCTCCCGGCTTAACGGCGAGGCGCCGGCGGAGATATTCCGCCAGCACCTGGCGCCCTGGCGCGGCGAACGGGCGCTGCCGGTATTAATGGCCGGGATGGTCGGCAGCGACGCCGGCTGGTGCCCGGTCCCGTACCTGGCCTGTCCCGCCGCCATCGACGCGCCGGGACGCCGGCTGTTCGGCGTCGCCGAAAAGGTGTGGATTGTACCTGGTCTCAAGGTCGAGCAGGCCGGGGAGTACGGCGTGATGCGCGGTGAAGAGACCCAGCTGCTGGGCGCCGGGCAAATCGCCCCCGCCGATTGTTATATTATGCCGGGCACCCACAGCAAGTGGGTGCAGGTAGAGCGCGGAGTCGTGCAGCATTTCTCCACCGCCATGACCGGGGAGCTGCATCATCTGCTGCTGAGCCAGTCGCTGATTGGCAGGCAGCTTCCCGAGCAGCGGCCGGACGACGCCGCTTTTGAGCAGGGGCTGGAAAAAGGCATGACCTCAGCGCTGGCGGGCGAGCTGTTTACCGCTCGCGCCGCCCGACTGCTGGGGGCGCTGGCGCCGGCTTCGGTCAGCGACTATCTCTCCGGGCTGCTGATTGGCGCCGAGGTGGCGGCCTTTGGCGAGCGCTACCGCAGCGCCGCCGTCACCCTGGTGGGCGATCCGGCGCTGACTGCCCGCTACCGGCGGGCAATGTCGGCGCAAGGTCGGGTCGTACAGAGCTGCAGCGGCGATGAGGCATTTTTGAGCGGTATGGCGAGGATAATGGATGAACGCAGTTAAGCTGGTCGCGATTTTGCGCGGTATTGGCCCCGCAGAGGCGGCGGAACACGTTGAGACGCTGGTGGACGCCGGTTTTCGCTATATTGAAATCCCGCTGAATTCACCTGACTGGCAGCAGAGTATTCCGCAGACGGTCGGCCGCTTTGCCGAGCGGGCGGTGATTGGCGCGGGGACGGTACTTAACGTCGAGCAGGTGGATTTTCTCGCCGCGGCGGGGGCGAAGCTGGTGGTGACGCCGAATACGCAGCCGGCAGTGATCCGCCGGGCGGTGGCGCAGGGGATGCTGGTCTGCGCCGGGTGCGCTACCGCGACCGAGGCGTTTAACGCCCTGGACGCTGGCGCGCAGTGGCTGAAAATTTTTCCCTCTTCCGCGTTTGGTCCCGACTATATTCGGGCGCTGAAGGCGGTGCTGCCCCCGGAGGTGCCGGTGCTGGCGGTGGGGGGCGTGACGCCGGATAACCTCGCCGCCTGGGTGCAGGCCGGATGCGCCGGCGCGGGGTTGGGGAGCGATCTCTACCGCGCCGGGCAGCCGGCAGCGCGCACCCGCGAGCAGGCGCAGCGCTTTATTGCCGCCGGCCGGGAGCTAGTCGCCTAGCGGCTGACGGTCGACGCCGCCGCGGTGGCTGTCGAGCGCCAGCTTGATGCGCCGCAGGCGGTCTTTTGCCTGCGGCTTGTTGGCCATCGCCAGCTCGGTAGCCAGTACGTCGACCATCGCCAGCATGGCGTAGCGCGAGGTGCTGGGTTTGAAAATATAGTCGTTTTCGCGCACCAGCAGCGGCAGCAGCAGATCGGCCTGCTCCGCCAGCGGCGTATCCGCCGGAGTGATGGCAATCACCTTCGCCCCGTACTGCCTGGCGATAGCCGCGCTTTCAATGATCTCTTTGGTATAGCCCCCCAGCGACAGCACGATAACCACGTCCTTCGGCGTTACCGCCGAGCTCATCATGCGCACCAGCAGGCCGTCGTTCTGGCTGACGACCGGCAGGCCGAGGCGGAACAGGCGATACTGGATCTCCTGCGCGCAGATGGTCGAGCCGCCGCCCATCCCGAGCGCCAGTATTTGCCGGGCGTCGCTAAGCCAGGAGACGGCGCGCTTCAGCGCGTTAATATCCAGCGCCCGGCGGTTGGTCTCGAGGACGCCAATGATTGACTCGTAGATCCCCTGTACGCCCTCCAGATCCGGGACATCCAGGATAAAGCGCTGCCCGACCGCCAGCGACTGCGCGAGCTTCATTTTCAGCTCGCGGACGTCCTTGCACCCCAGCGCCCGCGCAAAGCGGGTGACGGAGGCCTGGCTGGTGCTGGTCAGGCGGGCAATTTCGGCAATCGGCAGCTCAGCCGCGGCGGCGACGTCGTCGAGAATAAACTGGGCAATCCGCTTTTCGGTAACGGTCAGCTCGAGAAAGCGATCGGTGATGCAGGAGATGATATCGATCGAGTAGGCCATACGGGTATCAGTCGCTAAATGTGTAATGATACTTTGTACCATATTCAGGGTGGAAAAAGCAGCGCCGGAGCGGCAATGTGGGCTACAGCGCCAGGCGCATGGTGCAGCGGGTCTCCGGCAGCAGGCCGTGGTCCGTTTCCCGCTGCCTTTTGGCCGCCAGCCCGGACGGCAGGTGCTGCTCATCGAGCATGCAGAATCCCAGGCGGGTGTAGAACGGGGCGTTCCACGGGACCTCGCGGAAGGTGGTCAGCGTCAGCGCCGGATAGCCCATAGCGCGGGCGGTGTCAGCGACCCGCGTCAGCATCATCCGGCCAATGCCGCGCCCCTGCCACTGCTGATGGACGGCGATCTCCACGATAAACAGCGCATCATCGAGCGGCTCGCTCAGCAGAAAGCCAACGGGCTCGCCGCCGCCGATGGCCAGCAGGCTGTGGTCCGTTTCGAGATACTGATAATGCTCCCGGGCGCTGATGACCGCGCTGTCTGCCAGCCAGGCGAGAGCGGGGATCTGACGAAAAGCCTGCGCTGCCGAGCGCTCAATAGCGGGCAGCCGGGGAATATCGCTTTCCCCGGTCAGGCGCAATGTCACTTCGGCAGTTATAGTGTTAGTTTTCATTGCCTCAGCATAGCACCTTTGGGAGAAACGTATGGAGTTGACCGCCGTTCCCGCCACCTGCTTTAGCAGCGAACAGCTGACGACGATCCTTAGCGACTGTTTTGAAGATTATCTGGTGCCCGTTTCGCTGTCGGTCGAGGTGTTTGTGCAGCGCTTCAGCGCTGAAGGGCTGAGCCTGCTGGATTCCTGCGTCTGGCTGGCGGGGGATACGCCGGCGGCAATCGCCATTATCACCCGCCGTGGCGATGCGGCCAGGCTGGCGGCCTTTGCCGTGCGGCCGGCCTGGCGGGGAAAAGGAACCGGCCGCGCGCTGATGGTGTCGCTGATGGCCTCGTTACAGGCCCGGGGCGTGCGGCGGATGTGGCTGGAGGTGATCCGTAATAATCACGCCGCGGTTGCGCTGTATCAATCGCTGGGCTTTCGCGTTCGTCACGGGCTTTGCGGCTATCTGAGCGCGCAGCCGGAGGGCGAGGGCGCGCCGCTGCTGCAGCCGTACGATGTGCTGGCGCTGACGCGCAGGGCGGGGGCGGAAATCAACGGCCGGCTGCCGTGGCTGATAGACCCGATGACCTTCAATACGCTGCCGTGCCGCGCGTTGACGCTTAATCAGCAGGCGTTCGCGGTGCTGGCGACGCTCACCGCTAAGCCGCAGCTCCAGCTGCTGTGGGTCGAACCTGCCGCCCGCGGCCGCGGCCTGGCGCGCGAGCTGCTTATTGCCCTTGCCCGGCAGTTCCCCGGTCTTGGCACCTCGGTCAGCGTTCCGCAGTCGTTTACGCCGCTGTTTAGCGCGGCGGGATATGCGGCCATGGCGCTGCAGCAGTATGAGATGAGCGTGGAGTTCCCCGGCGAGGCTTCTGCCGGGCGGTAATAAAACGGGGTCGCCGGCGGTTTTACGCCGCGCCGTCCGGCCCGCAGAGAGCCGGACGGACGGGCTTAGCCTTCGCGCTTGACGATTTTTATATCCACCATGCCGATGCCCAACTGGCGCGGCGCGTGGCCGAGAATATTGCCTTCGTTGGTGGACTGCGGGTCAGGCGGGACGATGATCAGCGTATCGCTGCGCGACGGGTTGTCGAAATGCAGCGTGGTGGTGGAGACGTCATTGGCCAGCGTCAGCGTTTGTTCGCTATCCCCGACGCGAACCGGGATCGGCTTATTGGCGTTGGGTCCGTAGGCTTTGGCGGTGATCACCAGATCGAATTTCTCCGGCAGCGGGTTCTTAAACTCGATTTTGACTTCGCCGCCGAGCTGCGCGTTGGACCAGCGGCCCCAGGATTCCGGCCGGGAGATGCCGCTAAACTGCCTCACCTCTTCCGGCGCGCCGGCGACGTTAAACACGAAGCTATCGGCCTTATAGCGAATATCGTTATCGACAATTTTCAGCGTATCGACGTTGCCTTTGTAGCGCTCCATATCGATAAGGGTATCTTTAAACGCCGTTTTCCCCTGCCACTGGGCCTTATCGACGCGCTGGACGGTCTGCTCGCCGCCGAGCTGGCCCTGCGATACGCACCAGTCGGTCGAGAGCGCCAGCTCGCTGGACCACAGCTGGCCCATCTTGTAGCAGCGGTCGATCCAGACAAAGTTATCGCGCGGGGCAAAATCGGCCAGCTGATAGCGCAGCGGCGCGGAGTATTCGCTCTCCGGCAGCGGCTCGACGCGTTTATCGGAGACCCGCAGCAGCAGCGGCAGACGGAAGTGGCTGCCGGAGAAGGAGACCATGCTTTTCTGCGCGTCGACGGTGAAGTTTTTCATCTCTTTCGGGAAGTTCCACAGGCGGATGACGTCCGGCTTCCAGGCCAGCACCTTATCTTTCATATTGAGGAAGATGCCGGAAAGCGACTGCCCGGAGAGGCTGCTGCGGCCAAGGCCGATGTAGTTATCGCCGCCGAGGATATCCAGCACCGTGGCGCCGTTGTCCATGGTATTACGCTTCACCGCCAGCGTATCCTGCTGCGGCTGGTCGCCGCGCAGTACGAAGAACAGGTTGCTGCGATCCTGCTTGTTCAGGTATTCCCAGGCGCTGTTTTTCATCGCCAGGTGATCGGAAGAGACCACAATCACCGTGTTTTTGAAATAGGGCGAGGCTTTGATCTTCTCGATAAGCGCCGCGATGTGTTCCTGGCTGCAGCTTACCGCGCTGAAGGAGAGGTTCTTTTTACCGCCCATTTCATAGCTTTTTCGCTGGCAGGTGCGGGAAATAAAACCGTCAGGATGGTGGGTGTCCACCGTTAGCGCAAAGAGCGAGAAGCGTTTACCGGACTGCGAAAGCTGCTCGAATTTTTTCCAGGTTTCATCCAGCACGGTGTCGTCGTAGAAGCCCCAGTCGTTGCGGTAGGCGGGGTCGGCAACGGTGGTTTTCAGCTCTTCAGCGCCGTACAGATGATCGAAGCCGTGAGACTTGAGGAACACGTCTTTTCCGGCGAAACGCAGGTTGGCACCCTGCACAAAATAGTTTTCGTAGCCGGAGTTTTTCAGAATATCGCCGAGGCAGATATTCTGCGGGAAGAAGCTGGAGACCGAGGCCGAGGCGTTGCCTTCAAACGGCGCAAACAGCGGGATGCCGCACTGCGAGGCGACCATCCCGGCGATAGTGTAGTCGGTGCCAGGCAGCTGCACGGTGTTGCTGAAATCGAGGCCTTCGCTTTTCAGTTTGCCGAGCTCGGGCGTCAGGTCGGGAAACGCGTCGTTATCAAAATAGGTGCGCTCAAGGCTTTCGCCGTAGATATAGACCAGGTTGAGCTGGGGGTTGGCGATGCTTTTCGACGGCTCTTTATAGTAGGCGACAAAATCCGGATCGCCGTCGCGGGACTGGGATTTCACCAGCTCGCTAATCTGGCGGAACGCCGGGCTGGCGTCAACGGAGGCCAGCGCGAGGACCAGCGCCAGCAGGCTATAGCCGAAGTGGTGAGGATGATGACGGCGTCGACGGAGTATCCAGCCCAGGGCGCTGAAAACGCTCACCAGCGCCACGACAATCCCGGCGCCGGGAAGGATATATTTGCCGACGCCCGCGCCGGTCAGGCTGTTGGTCAGGGTATAAAGCACCGCGTCATTAATGCCGTCGCCGGTGAAATAATCGCTGGCGTAGAGGGTGATGTTGAGGACCACAAACAGGCCCAGCACCGTTAGCGTAGCGGCAAACCACCAGGTATTGCGACCGGCCTTCAAGGCATAAATCACCACCGAGGTGAGAAACAGGGCGATGGATAACAACTCTGACACAGCTTACCCTCATTAGCGCCAGCTGACCGCTAGCCGAATAGATCACTTTCCACGATATACTGTAATGGCAGCGCCATATTGCTGCAATTGTAGAGTCATGAAACTGTGCTGTGGTTCAGAATTGGTTTATAAATTGGTATTTTTGAGCGACGTCTCATCCTTCCCTACGGGGGAAAATGAGGCCATCAATGTTAAAAAATGGGGCTGCGGCCGCGTTGGCCAGGCAAAGGCGCCAAACGCGGCATCTGGGGAAAGGATCAGGAGAGGAATTTCGCGCCCTGTTTGAGAACCAGATCGCAGGCCTGCGTTTTGACTTTTTCCGCCAGCGGGCTGCTGCCGAGGGTGCTCAGGTTCAGCTGCTGGCCGTTATTGCTGTTCAGCAGACCCTGCAAACCTTCAAGATAACCGGTGTCCTGTTTCTGTTTTTCCGGGGTGGCGAGGCCGAGCTTATCCAGCACCTGGTTTTTGACGTTTTCGGTGTTGGTCACCGAGGAGAGCTTCTGCTTCGCGCAGTACGACATAATGCCGGCGGCATTATTCATGCTGCTGGCGGTCAGCGACTGGCTCCCGCCGTTCAGCAGGCCGGTCAGCGAGGACATCGACAGCGCGCCGCTTTGCTGCGAGCCGCTTTGGCTGCTGAGCTCGCTGGCGGCGCTGGAGAGAGAGTCCTGCCACGAGGCAGCCTGCGCGCCGGTGACAAGAAATGCCGCGGCAGCGACGCTGCAGCGGAACAGGGATTTAGCAGATTTCATAAACGGTACTCTTCGTCGTTATATAAGAATTTCTTGAGTATAACGCCGCCTGAGATCGGAAATGTCTTAATACTCTTTGCCGGTGACCCGGTGACGATAGCTATCCCAGTTGAAAATCACCCACAGGCTGTTGCCGAGGCGCATGCGGTCCATCACGCGCTCGCCGAGCAGCTTGTTCATCTCGTCCATGTTGCTGTTGGTTAGCATCCCGGTCGGGCGCTTTGATGAGGAGCGGCGATCGACGATCTGATTGATGATCACCTTTTCATAGCGCGATTCGGTTTGCATGCCGATCTCATCGATCACCAGCAGATCGACCCGGCTGAGATCGTTCAGCAGCTGCTCCTCACTGATCTCCCGGTTGCCGAAGGTGTCCTTCATTGCCGACATGATGTCGGCGACGGTAATGATCAGCACCGATTTACCGCGCAGCAGCAGCTCGTTACAAATGGCGGCCGCAAGGTGGTTTTTACCGGTGCCGGGCTTGCCGGAAAAGATAAAGCTGGCGATGTTGCCGTCGAACTCTTCAACGTACTGGCGCGCTCTGGAGAGCGCGTTCATCTGGCCTTCGCATTCAACCCGGTAGTTCTCAAACGAACAGTTCTGGTGCAGCGGGCGGATGCCGGAGCGGTTAAACGTCCGCTGCATTTTCATCGCCCGGTTCTCCCGCTCGAGGGCTTCAGAACGCAGCTTGCCCTGCTCTTTCTGCCACGCCAGCAGCTCTTCGCCGGTTTTAAACGCCGGTTCGACATGAGCAGGCATCATTTTTTGCAGGCGCTTCATCAGTTCGCCAACGTTTTTCATGCTCATCCTCGGAACCCTCGTGGAATATGGTTATCCGGCTCGCTGACCGTATTCACATCACGACGCGGCTGGCCGCCGTTGCCGGCACGACCGATTTGCACGCTACGCGCCAGCTTCTGCTGCCACTGCACGTGATGAAAAACTTTGCCTTCCGCCTGCCAGTAGGCAACGAATGCCGCCAGCTCTTCCGGCGTCACCGGCTGGCTGAGGGCGATACCCCACAGCGCCGCGAGGCGCTGAAAATCGGCGTCCGGCTGCCAGTCGGCGTACATGGCGAATTTCCCCATAGGGATCGCGGCCGGCGCGGCGGTCGGCTCGTCAAAGAACTGCGTATCAAGCGCGATATCGCTGCCAGGGCGTGCCAGCTTACTCTCCAGTTCAAGCAGCTGGGCCAGGCGTTCCGGCGTCAGCGCGTAGAAGGCGGGAGTATTGTTGGCAAAAACGGCAACGGCACCGCCGGCCGATTTTGCGAGAATGGCCGCAGGATCCTGAATGAAATCATCCAGGCCGCTAAAATCGGTAGTTAAAATTCGCGAAGACATAACACTATCTCAACTCTGAACAACGATAGAGAGGGGGAATAGCACACATAGTAGCACAGCGCCCGGCCGGGATGGAGCGGCTGAGCCATCCCGGCGGCTCCGCTTGCTATACCCGCGGACGCTTGCGGTACAGCCACAGGCCAGGAATAGAAAGGCCAATAGAGAGCGCACCAACGATAGACGATGCCTTTAAAAAGTTGCTTAACAGCATAATCATCATCTCTTCAGAATAACCAAAATGACTGATTTTGACCGCCGAGATCATCGCCGTATAGGCGGATATGCCGGGGAACATCGGGATCACCGCGGCAACGGTAAAGATCTTCGGGTGGGCCAGGTACCAGCGCGACCACTGAATGCCGATACAGCCAATCAGTAGGGCGGCAAGGAAGGTGGCCCACTCGATGTTAAAGCCCGCCGTCATCATCACCATTCGTGAACCGTGGCCAATGGCGCCCAACAGCGCGCACCAGCGCAGCGCCCGCTGCGGGACGTTAAAGACCATCGCGAAGCCAACGGCAGGGATGGCCGCCAGCGCCATGTCCTGAGCCAGCGCAAACAGATATGTGATTATGCCCATCCGCGCAGCCCCCACATGGTCATCGCCATCACCACGCCAATGCAGGTGGCAAGGGTCAGCAGGCTGGCGAGCGCCCAGCGCGCAAGGCCGGTGTTGATATGCCCTTTGAACATATCCGCCACGGCGTTGATCAGCGGAAAGCCGGGCACCAGCAGCAGCACGCTGGCGGCCATCGCCACGGTGGGCGTGCTGGCAAACGTCGGCAGGCGTAGCATCAGCCCGGAGATAGTGGTGGCCACAAAGGCGGTGATGCAAAAGTTAATCTGCGGATGCATCGAGCGGTGGGTCAGCAGCTGGCGGATATACATGGCGATAGTGCTGGCGCAGAAGGTGACCAGTGCCCCGTCCCAGCCGCCGTTGTTTAATTTGCAGAAGCACGCGCAGGAGAGCCCGACCATCAGCACCAGCAGCCAGCGCGGGTAGCGCAGCGGTTTTATCTGGGTGAAGCGCTTTTCCACATCTTTATAATCCAGCAGCTTATGCTCGGCAAGGATCACAATATGCTGCACTTCGGTCACTACGTGCATATTAATACCGCGATCGACATTCTTGCGCGTTGAGGTCAGGCATTCGCCGTCTTTGATGGTGGTGAGGACAATCGCATTCGAGGAAATGGCGCTCTCGACGCTGTCCATGCCTAACGCCCGCCCCAGGCGAGTAGAAAGCTCCTCAACCAGCGCGCTCTCCGCCCCGTGTTGCAGTAAGAAAAGACCACACTGAATGCACAATCGCGTAATTGTGCGCTGAACTGTCCGATCTGCTTGCATAAATACCTGCCGTCAGTAACGCCCGATGCCGTAGTGTCCGTCGCTACTTTAACCTGAACTCTCGCTTTGCCTGAGGGGGTCGGGATCAAACAATGTGCAAAAAGCCGGCTCCCGGCGGTATGGATAAATTTTGAACTGCACCACACTTTGCTAAAACTGTTGAAAAGTGCAGTTTTTACCGCCGTTATTGCCTTCTTTTTCCCACCTGACTTATCAAAAATGCACATGAAAACTTTTAATAAACAAAAAACAAACAAATAATTAACCATTCGAGAGCGAGATACCCCTATGAAAACTCAGATCGCGATAATCGGTGCCGGCCCCTCCGGGCTGCTGCTGGGGCAGCTGTTGCATAATGCGGGGATTCGAACCGTTATCCTCGAACGGCAGACGCCTGAATACGTCCTCGGGCGGATCCGGGCAGGTATCCTCGAAAGCGGCACCGTCGATCTGCTCCGTGAAGCAGGTGTGGCGCAGCGGATGGACGCGGAAGGGCTGGTGCATCACGGGGTTGAGTTTTTGTTTGAGGGGCAGCGCGTTCCGCTCGACCTGACGGCGCTCAGCGGTGGGAAAAGCGTGATGGTGTACGGCCAGACCGAGGTGACCCGGGATTTAATGGCGGCCCGTGCCGACTGCGGGGCGCCGATCGTTTATGGCGTCAGCGATGTGGTGATTCAGGATGCGAAAAGCGATCGGCCGGCCATCACCTTCGTCAGCGGCGGGGAAACGCACCGGCTGAGCTGTGATTTCATCGCCGGCTGCGATGGTTTTCACGGCGTGTCGCGGCAAAGCATTCCGCGTGAGCTCCTTAAAGAGTATGAAAGCGTCTGGCCGTTTGGCTGGCTGGGGATGCTGGCCGATACGCCGCCGGTGAACCCCGAGCTGATTTATGCTCATCATGAACGCGGATTTGTACTATGTAGTCAGCGCTCACTAACTCGTAGCCGCTACTATTTACAGGTACCGCTCAGCGATAAGGTGGAGCAGTGGTCGGACGCACGCTTCTGGGAAGAGCTGAAGAACCGCCTGCCGGACGAGCTCTCTACAAAGTTAGTGACTGGTCACTCACTTGAGAAGAGCATCGCGCCGTTGCGCAGCTACGTGGTGGAGCCGATGCAGTACGGCAGGCTTTTCCTCGTCGGGGATGCGGCGCATATCGTGCCGCCAACCGGGGCGAAAGGGCTGAATCTCGCCGCCTCAGACGTCAACTATTTGTGGCGGATCCTGCGCGAATACTATCACCACGGTCGTGACGACCTGCTGGCGAGCTACTCGCGTTTTGCGCTGGATCGCGTGTGGAAAGGCGAGCGATTCAGCTGGTTTATGACCCGCCTGCTGCATGATTTCCCGCAGCAGAGCGAGTTTGATAAAAAAATGCAGGCGGCCGATCGCCGCTATTATTTTGGCTCACGGGCCGGGCTGACCACCATTGCGGAAAACTATGTCGGTCTGCCAATGGAGCGCGTGGCGTAGCGTTGAAAAGGGCAGGAGTCGTGATGCAGGCAGCGAATAGCGTTCCCGTATTTAAGCTGTATGGGGAAGAACGAGACTGGCCGACGCCGGATCTCCTGCACTGCGAGTCTATTTTGCAGCGCAGCAGCCTGTACGAATGGCATATCCGCATGCATCAGCACGCCGAGCTGGTGCAGCTGCTGTATCTCCATAAGGGAAGCGCTGAGATTGAGATTGAGGGCGTGACCACCGTGATGACGGAAGCCTGCATCCAGGTGGTACCGGCGCTGTGCGTTCACGGATTTCGCTTTTCACCTGGCACCCAGGGATTCGTGCTCTCGCTGGCGCTGCCGCTGCTCAGCCGTTTTGAAAACCAGTTTGGCCGCCAGCTCGATGTGCTTAGCCAGCCGCAGTGCGTGCCGGTCAGGCGCTCCCGAGGCCACGTTCGGGCGCTGTTTACGGCGCTGCGCGAGGAGTACTGTGAAGAGCTTGATGCGCGTGAAATGATGCTCCATTCGCTGCTCGGCGCGCTGCTGGTGTGGCTGAACCGACGCTGCCTCCCGGCTCCGGTAACGGCAGACAGAGCGGAGAAGAAACGCAGCGCCATGCGTCACTTTTCTCGTCTGATTGAGAGCCACTATCGCGAACATCTCCCGCTGGCAGAGTACGCCAGGCGGGTGGGTATATCGGCGACGCACCTTAATTATTTGTGCCGTGAATTTCATGGCCGCAGCGCGCTGGAGGTTTTGCACCATCGGCTAATGCTTGAAGCGCGGCGTAATCTGCAGTATACCGGGATGACGATAGCTCAACTGTCTGATTACCTAGGATTTTCCGACTCAACCTACTTCTCTCGTTTTTTCCGACGCTACAGCGGCGTGTCGCCAAAGGCCTTCAGAAATAGCATCAAATGAAATAGCGTTATTCTGCCCCGCAATAAATTACTTTTTCTAACTTTGATTTTAAATTTTTCTAACTTATTGAGCGTTATTGCCTGTGTTAGCGTTGATGGTTGGCAAGGTCAGACTCAATTCCTCGCCAGACTAATAAAGATCTATCTGGCACAGTAATACAACGGCCGCCAAATTATTTATCTTTATTGTTAAAGGCGCGAGTCTTCGATGGGAAGCGGAGGGTTTATGTTACCGGGACAGGGTAAATACGGCATTATTATCAGTAAAATACCGGTTATGCAGCGTGGGCTGAAGGCAATTGCCGGGGAGCACCTTCCCGAATACGCCTTCGGCGTTTGCGGCTCTCCGGAGGAGCTGACTCTGCTTCAGCTACGGCAGGCAGCGCTGGTTATCGCTGATTTATCAGGTGAAAGCCATCAGCTCCGCGAGGTGTGCGGGGAGTATCACTCATTGATGACCCAATATAGCGATATTCATTGGGTCTATATGATTGGCCATGCCTGCGATCTCCAGGCCATGGAGATATTAGTCTGCGCGCAAAGCACCCTCGTTTCCAGCCACGACTCCGTAAAACATCTGCTTGAGGTTATTCACGCGGATGGCACGACGCGGGAGAGAATCAGCCAGACGCTCTTATCCGCCGCGTCAGGAAATAGTGAAGAAAATCGGCCAACGGCAGTTTTTCTGACGCTTTCTGAACGTAAGGTTTTACGTTTGCTGGCGAAAGGCTGGGGAATTAATCAAATTGCCGCGCTGTTGAAAAAGAGTAATAAAACGATTAGCGCGCAGAAAAATAGCGCTATGCGCCGCCTCTCTTTGCGCAGCAATGCGCAGATGTATGCCTGGATTAATAGCGCTCAGGGAATGAAGGAGCTGAATATCTACGCCGCTTTTGGAGAACAAAAGCAATGGAAAAAAACACCTCACCTCGATATGTCGCTGTCGTAGAAAAATGCATGCTGACCAAACTGGCGCTGCGCCATATATTAACCGGCGCGGGGTCGGGTAATTATATTGTGCGATTTTTTAAAGATACCCAATCGCTGCGCCGGACGCTGCAGTCGACAAACGCTATCGCCGTTATTTTTTCACTTTTCAGCAATCGCCTCTTCCGCATGGAGAGCCTGCTTTTTCTTCATGAAATCGCCAGTTCCAGTCCTGAAATACGGCGCATCGTTTTAGCGCATGATAGCGCTGAAGCGCGTTTAGTCTGCCAGCTGACGCCCTCCATGCTGCACGGCGTGCTGAATAAATCGATCTGCCGCCTGCGCTTGCAGGAGCAGCTTATTCAGCTGATTAACCCGACGCCGCAGGCGGACGAGGTGCTGATTAGCCCAGGACCGGGCCTCGGCAGCCAAATTCTGAGCCCAACGGAACAGCATATTCTTCGCTATATGACCTACGGCTATTCGTTGCCAGAAATAGCGGCCCGGCTGGATCGTAATATCAAAACCATCCGCGCCCATAAGTTCAACGCCATGAATAAGCTCGGCGTCAGTTCAGATCTCGGCCTGCTGAGCGCGGCCGATATCCTGATGCATTTATCGGCCCTCGACGAGGACGCGGCGGAGGAGTGCCTCGGGTAACCCTCCGCCCGTTTTTACAGGCAAACGTCAACCCAGGTCGCGCCGGTGAGCTGGGCCATCCGGTCAGGAGAAATGCGTACCGCGCTGTGGATGGCGCCGGCCGCGGGCAGGACTTCCTGATACTGCTTCAGCGAAATATCGCAATAGACCGTCAGCGGATTTTCCAGGCCGAAAGGGCATACGCCGCCAACGGGATGGCCGGTTAGCGTGACGACCTCATCGCTGCTCAGCATGCGGGCCTTCGCCCCAAACGCGTCCTTCAGCTTTTTATTATCCAGACGCACGTCGCCGCGAGAGACGACGAGTATCACCCGGTCTTTCACCTTTAACGACAGGGTCCTGGCGATTTGTCCCGGCTCAACGTGATGCGCGGCAGCGGCGAGGGCCACGGTCGCGGTGCTTTGCGTGAGCTCGATGATTTCGATATCGGGGGCGTGTTCGGCAAAAAACTGCCGTACGGACTGCAGACTCATTAGGATCTCCTGATTAATGCCCATTTTAATCTGGCATAAGCCTCGTGGAGTGTAAATATTGCCGGCTGATAATCGAGAATTTTTCCAATTTCTGGATCTTCTTCACAATCACCGCAACCGGTTACTGTAACCGGTTGCGGTTATGGTCGCTCAGATGAATACTGAATGGGTAACTTCCCTGCGTCACTTATAACAAAGAGCCGTGTATGAATCGTACTGACTTGAGCAGTATAGCTGGGCGAATGGCTAATGTGCTTTTTCGCTCACAGAACATGTTTCATCACAACGGCAGGATAATCGTTGTTGGGCCTGTTTCTATAGCCTGTCAGGAGGGCTGCTATGTCTGCTAACCATGCTGCGTTTAATCTGATATTCCGCTTTGTAGAAAATTATATTAGCCCTGTCGCCGGGCGAATCTCGTCGCAGCGCCACGTGATGGCTATCCGTGACGGCTTCATCTCGGCCATGCCGTTTATGATCGTCGGTTCATTTCTGCTGGTGTTTGCCTATCCGCCGTTTTCCCCTGATACCACCTGGGGCTTCGCGCGCGCCTGGCTGGATTTGGCAAAAGAGTTTGAAGGACGCATTCTGACGCCGTTCGATATGACGATGGGCATTATGTCTATCTACATCTGCGCGGCGATTTCTTATAATCTCGGCAAGCATTACGTAAAATCTCACCAGCTCGATCCCTTTATGTGCAGCATGCTGTCAATTATGGCATTCCTGCTGGTTGCGGCACCGAAAACGAGCGGCACTTTACCGGTGGATAGCCTCGGCGGAACGGGGATCTTTACCGCGATCCTGGTCGCGATCTATTGCGTTGAGATGATGCGCTTTCTGAAGGCGCATAACATCGGGATCCGCCTGCCGGATCAGGTTCCACCGATGATTAAAAACTCGTTTGACCTGCTGATCCCGGTGCTGGTGGTGGTGCTGACGCTCTATCCGCTCAGCCTGTTTATTCAGCATCAGTTTGACATGCTTATTCCGCAGGCCATTATGTCCGTCTTTAAACCGCTGGTTTCCGCCGCGGATTCATTGCCGGCAATTTTACTGGCGGTGCTGATCGGTCATCTGCTGTGGTTTGCAGGGATCCACGGGGCGGCCATTGTCTCCGGTATGCTGCAGATGTTCTGGCTGACCAACCTGGGTATGAACCAGCAGGCTCTGGCACAGGGCGCGCCGTTACCGCACATCTTTATGGAGGCGTTCTGGACGTTCTTCATTGTGATAGGTGGCTCTGGCGCCACCATGGGGCTGGTTATCTGCTATCTGCGCAGCCGCTCGGCCCATCTGCGGTCTATTGGCCGTCTGAGCGTGGTACCGAGCCTGTTTAACATTAACGAACCGGTTATTTTCGGCACGCCCATCGTCATGAACCCGGTGTTCTTTATTCCGTTCCTGCTGTCGCCGATGGTGAACGCCGTGCTCGCCTGGGCGGCAATGAAGCTGGATCTGATCGGCCGGGTTATTTCGGTTGTCCCCTGGACTGCCCCGGCGCCGATTGGCGCAGCATGGGCGCTGGGCTGGGATTTCCGCGCGGCGGTCCTGGTGATTCTTCTGGCCTGCGTTTCAGCCATCATCTACTTCCCGTTCTTTAAGGTATACGAGAAACAGCTGTTAGAGCAGGAGGCGGAAGAGGCCCAGCGCGTGGCGGAAGAGAGCCAGCAAACGGCATAAAAGCAGGCGGGCGGCGCTAAGGCCGCCCGCGTGAAAAAGCGGATTATTTTAGCGTACAGTCTCCGCACTGCTGGACGTCCGGCAGGCGGTAGCGCTGGCAGCAGGTACGCCGTACCAGCGCGCCTTCACGGATATCGACCGTACGCCATAGCGGGTTATCGCGGCCATCGGCAAACTGCTTTTCAAAGAAGCAGTGCTGGCGCAGAGCCGCTACCCGCTCCTCTCCCAGCAGCGTCTTCATCTCACCCAGATACCAGTTAATCAAATAGCCGGTATTGCTCCAGATAAGCTTCGCGTTGATATCTCCGGTCGCTTCCAGCGCCTGAATCACCGGCTGCAGGGCGTCATTGACCAGCGTTTCCATCCGCGACTGCGGCGACTGCCCGCTACCGATGGTTGCGGAGTGGACGTCGATCCAAAAGCAGGCTGCCCGGCCGGTTTCATGGAACTCGACGCGGAAATGTTCCGGCGCCAGGCTGATGGTTTGCTCTTCGCTTAACACGGCCAGCATCAGCGGCGGCACCAGCAGACCGATATACCATTGCGCCCACAGCGAGAGCAGCGGTTTTTGCTCCCGCGGCAGCGTTGGCTGATTGCGATAGATATGATCGGAGTAGGTGGCGAGCAGGGAGCTCAGGGTAACCGGTGAGGACCACTCTGCAAGCGTCAGCGCGCAGGACGGGGCCTCTTCATCCAGACGGAGAAAATCCAGCAGATGCGGGCGCAAGGCGGTGATTTTTTCCCGTATGGCGTCCGCCAGCGCATGCTCAGCCGGCTGAAACGGGGCCTGCCAGATAATGTCGTTGCTGAATGGAATTGAACGGTAAGCCATCAGATCGCCAGATACAAATCTAAATGATAATGATTGCTGATACTAGTTGCTTGCGTAAAGGATGGCAAGATCTTTGTCCGCGCGGCGCTTCCCTGGCGGCGCGGAGGTGGGGTTAGCTGGCGAGAATAATATTACGGCCCAGGTTTTTGGCTTCGTAGAGCGCGCTGTCCGCTCGTTTCAGGGCGCCGTCGATATCGGCATCGACGAGCGGCGTCAACCCGATGCTGATGGTAACGTTGGTGGCGACGCTTTCATTAAACATGTGGGCGATTTTCAAATCGTAGACCCGCTGGCGGATCCGTTCCGCTGCCTGCTGAGCGGTTTCCGCCGTGCTGTTGGTCAGCAGCACCATAAACTCCTCCCCGCCGAAACGGGCCACAATATCCCGTGAACGAACGGCGTTACGGATCGCGGCGGAGACCTGAATCAGCGCCTGGTCGCCCATCATATGCCCGTAGTGATCGTTGTAGGCTTTAAAGTGATCGATATCCAGCAGCAGCACATGATGGCTATTCCCATCCAGGGCCAGGAGGGTATCCAGCCGGTTTTGCAAACCGCGGCGATTGTACAGCCCGGTAAGCGGGTCGAGCATGCTCAGGTCATTCAGCGTATTACGTTCCTTCAGCAGCTTATCCATCAGCCCCTGGGTAAAGGTATCGCTGCGTTTCTGAATCAGGTTTTGCATCGTGATGCCGGCAATGGGCAGCATAAAGCAGTAGAGCATGCGCAGCCACTGCTCGCCTTCCGCAAGGATCAGACAGGCAATAAAAGTGGGTAAGGAGTGCAGGGTAAACGCAATGATATTATTGGAAAAAGCGATTGCGCCAATAAACAGGACGCTTAACAGGGCGATCACCAGAAAGTTAAAATGCGGTGGCGGCATCATTGATGATTTTTCGCAAACGTGCCAGGCCCACAGCAGACCAAATATCAGAGAAATAAAGGAAATATTTATTCTGCGCTGGGTGAATTTCCAGTGCCATAACAATAAACCGGCGCTGCAGGCAAAAATCAGGGTGCAGGGCAGGGTAAAGCTCACGACGGTAAAGAGCGGGCTGGCCAGGGATAAGAGTGCTGAAATCAAATTGAGGACTAAAAAAAGCCGTAAGGAATACTGATATTTTTTTTCGTAATGAGCTCGCCAGGATTGTGCAGTCATATGGGGGATATCATTATTAGTCGTTAAATTTCAAAATGATGGCTGCCAAAAATGAACAATAAAAAGCAATGCGCAATATAAGGTTTTTGCGAAATAATCAAATGTTTTAATATATAAGCGTTTCGCGCTTAATTTATCACCTTCATGAATGTATGTCATTACCGCAAACGTAAAGAATAAAGTATCCGTTCTGGTTAACATGACAAATGATAAAAGCTATCATATGATATTGGTTATCATTATCGTTATGAGAGGTGAAAACATGTTGCAGCGGACTTTAGGCAGCGGGTGGGGCGTGCTGCTTCCGGGCGCAGTCATTGCTGCTCTTGGATTTGCTGATTTGTCGCTGGATGCCTGGCGCGGGTTGGTAACCCTGGGACTGCTGATGTCTGCCGTGATGATCTGGCACCGACAGCTGCGTCATTTCGTGTTGCTACCGTCATGCGTGGCGTTGGTCAGCGGGATTATGCTGATGACGTTGAATTTAAGGCTGATGGGGTAATTCAGGGGAGAGTAAGAATATTGGTGCGAGGGGGGGGACTCGAACCCCCACATCCTAAGGACACTAACACCTGAAGCTAGCGCGTCTACCAATTCCGCCACCTTCGCACAGTATTCTTAATTTCGATATCGCTTCGTTGGTGCGAGGGGGGGGACTCGAACCCCCACATCCTAAGGACACTAACACCTGAAGCTAGCGCGTCTACCAATTCCGCCACCTTCGCACAGTGCGAGCGATATCTACGTGGATGATGGTGCGAGGGGGGGGACTCGAACCCCCACATCCTAAGGACACTAACACCTGAAGCTAGCGCGTCTACCAATTCCGCCACCTTCGCATACCATCGACACTATGAAAGTATCGTTACCACGGAGGCGCATTCTAGTGGTTTTCAGCTATTCGTCAATAGTTAATTGTGCTGGCGGAATTGATTGTTGCAAAAAGGCGCGGCGGGAGGCGGTAAAAGGCCGGCGACGCGCGGTGACGTCGCCGGACGGTAGCAAGGCGTTATTTCTTCGCCTGGCGGGTCATCACGGTGCGGTAGACCTTAAAGCGGCCGGTCTGCGCGAGAACTTCGTGGAAGCCGAAGATTTCGTCAAGCACGTCCGGATAAGGCAGGAAGGCGTTAGCGACAATGCGCAGCTCGCCGCCGCTGCCGAGGTGGCGTACCGCCCCGCGAATCAGGGTTTGCGCCGCTTCCTGGCTGGTCTGCAGGCCGTCATGGAACGGCGGGTTGGAAATGATCATGTCAAACCGGCCGTTAACTTCGGAGAAGACGTTGCTGGCGAAGACTTCACCTTCAATGCCGTTGGCGGCGAGGGTGGCGCGGCTGGCTTCTACCGCTGGCGCGCTGACGTCACAAAGGGTTAACCGGACCTTCGGCGAATGGCTTGCCAGTACGGTCGCCAGCACGCCCGCTCCGCAGCCGACGTCGAGCACTTTACCTTTGGTATGCGGCGTCAGCGTTGAGAGCAGCAGCTGGCTACCGACGTCCAGCCCGTCGCGGCTGAATACGCCCGGCAGGGTTTTAATCGTCAGGTTGTCGAGCGGATATTCGCCCCAGTACTGCTCAGGATCGAAGGTTGGCTGTTTTTCCAGACGACCATGATACAGCCCACAGCGGCGGGCGCTGTCAATTTTGGTCAGCGGCGCATAGTCGGCCAGCATCTGCTCGGCGCTGCGCACGCCGCTGCGGTTTTCACCGACCACGAAAATATCGATACCGGTCGGCAGCAGCGACAGCAGGTTCATCAGTTGGAATTGGGCTTCCGGCTTGTTCTTCGGCCAGTAGTAAATCAGCGTATCGCAATCGGCGACGTCGCTGGCCTGCGCCACCAGGCCAAAGCTGGCGCTCTCGCCCATCTGGCGGCTCAGCACCTGCCAGTGGTGAAACTGCTGGGTGTGGACGCGGCTGGCGGCGGTGTCCAGACGTGCGGGCAGGTCATCCTGCAGGTCACCGGCAAACAGAACGCGGGCGGACTCGAAATCATCACTGTGGCGCAGCAAGACTTCACTTGCCGGGGTAAAAGCAGACATGAAACACTCCTTCATTAAGACTGGCGCCGATTATACACGTTATCCTTAGCGCTGCCTCTTTGTTGGCTGTCCCTGCGAGCATCGCCGTATTCTGCCGCCGACGGGGGCGGAGTTTGTTGGCGCAAATACGACGGATTTGCTATATTGCGCGCTTGATTAACAGGAGTGTTTCGCTATGACATCCCGACGAGACTGGCAATTACAGCAGCTGGGCATTACCCAGTGGTCGCTGCGTCGCCCCGGGGCGTTGCAGGGCGAAATCGCTATCTCACTGGCTGGGCATATTCGTCTGGTGATGGTGGCGGAAAATCCGCCGTCGCTCAGCGAACCGCTAATCGGCGATGTTCTACGGGCGCTGGCGCTGACGCCGGATCAGGTGCTGCAGCTGACGCCAGACCGCGTGGCCATGCTGCCACAGAACGGCCGCTGTAACAGCTGGCGGTTAGGCACGGACGCACCGTTGCTGCTGGCGGGCGCACAGGTAACCTCGCCCGCTTTTGATGAACTCCAGACCAGCGCGCCTGCCCGTATGGCGCTCTGGCAACAAATCTGCGCACATGAACACGATTTCTACCCTCAACACGGCTGATTTGCCCCGAGCCTGGCAAATAGAATCCCGCGCCCACGCTTTTCCGTGGAGCGAGCAAACCTTCGCCAGCAATCAGGGAGAACGCTACCTGAATCTCCAGCTGGCGGTCGATGGTGAAATGGCGGCCTTTGCCATTACGCAAATTGTGCTGGACGAGGCGACCCTGTTTAACATCGCCGTCGATCCGGCCTTCCAGCGGCGCGGCCTCGGCCGAGAGCTGCTGGAGCGGGTGATTGATGAGGTCGAAAAACGCGGCGTCGCCACGCTGTGGCTGGAGGTTCGCGCCTCTAACGCTACGGCCATTGCGCTGTATGAAAGCCTGGGCTTCAACGAGGCGACCATCCGCCGCAACTACTACCCCACCGCCGACGGCCGTGAGGATGCACTCATTATGGCTCTACCGCTAAGCATGTAAGACAAGGTGATACGATGAAGTGGGACTGGATTTTCTTTGATGCCGATGAAACGCTGTTTACGTTTGACTCCTTCACCGGTTTACAGCGGATGTTCCTCGACTATAGCGTGACGTTTACCGCTGAAGATTTTCAGGACTATCAGGCCGTGAATAAGCCGCTGTGGGTGGACTACCAAAACGGCGCCATCACTTCGCTTCAGCTGCAGCATCAGCGTTTTGATAGCTGGGCCAGCCGCCTGAGCGTACCGCCGGGCGAGCTTAACGACGCGTTTATGAACGCCATGGCCGAGATTTGCTCGCCGCTTCCCGGGGCGGTATCGCTGCTGAACGCGCTGCAGGGTAAGGTGAAAATGGGGATTATTACCAACGGCTTCACCTCGCTGCAGCAGATCCGTCTGGAACGCACCGGTTTGCGCGATCACTTTGATTTATTGATTATTTCTGAACAAGTCGGCGTCGCAAAGCCGGATGCGCGGATCTTTGACTACGCCCTGGCGCAGGCGGGCTTCCCGGATCGTTCCCGCGTGCTGATGGTAGGGGATACCGCAGAGTCTGATATTCGCGGCGGCGTCAACGCCGGCCTCGCGACCTGCTGGCTCAACGCCCATCAGCGCGAGCTGCCTGAGGGTCTCCGCCCGGACTGGACGGTAACCTCGTTAAGCGAACTGGAGCAGCTCCTGTGTAAACACTGATTGCCTCCCCCCCGTTGATGGGTAAAATAGCCGCAATTTTTCGTATTTAACATGCGTGGCCGGTTGCCGCGTTTACTAAGAAGATTCAATTATGACGTTGTCTCCTTATCTGCAGGAGGTGGCCAAGCGCCGCACTTTTGCCATTATTTCTCACCCGGATGCCGGTAAAACTACCATCACCGAAAAGGTGCTGCTGTTCGGACAGGCGATTCAAACCGCCGGTACCGTTAAAGGCCGCGGCTCCAACCAGCACGCGAAATCGGACTGGATGGAGATGGAAAAGCAGCGTGGTATCTCTATTACCACGTCGGTGATGCAGTTCCCATATCACGGTAGCCTGGTTAACCTGTTGGATACCCCGGGCCACGAAGACTTCTCTGAAGATACCTATCGTACGCTGACGGCGGTGGACTGCTGCCTGATGGTTATCGATGCGGCCAAAGGTGTCGAAGATCGCACCCGTAAGCTGATGGAAGTGACCCGTCTGCGCGACACGCCGATCCTGACGTTCATGAACAAGCTCGATCGCGATATCCGCGATCCGATGGAGCTGCTGGACGAAGTTGAAAACGAGCTGCGCATCGCCTGCGCGCCGATCACCTGGCCGATTGGCTGCGGGAAGCTGTTTAAGGGCGTGTACCATCTCTATAAAGATGAAACGTATCTTTATCAGACCGGTAAGGGCCACACTATTCAGGAAGTCCGCATTATTAAGGGCCTGAATAACCCGGATCTCGACAGCGCGGTCGGTGAAGACCTCGCGCAGCAGCTGCGCGATGAGCTGGAGCTGGTGCAGGGCGCTTCCAACGAATTTGATAAAGAGCTGTTCCTGGCAGGGGAAATCACCCCGGTCTTCTTCGGGACGGCTTTAGGTAACTTCGGCGTCGATCATATGCTGGATGGCCTGGTGGATTGGGCGCCCGCGCCGATGCCGCGTAAGACCGATACGCGCGAAGTCCGCGCGGAAGAAGAGAAGTTCACCGGCTTTGTGTTTAAAATTCAGGCCAACATGGACCCGAAACACCGCGACCGCGTCGCCTTTATGCGCGTGGTTTCCGGGCAGTACGAAAAGGGCATGAAGCTGCGTCAGGTGCGTATTGGCAAAGACGTGGTGATTTCCGACGCGCTAACCTTTATGGCAGGCGATCGCTCGCACGTTGAAGAAGCCTACCCTGGCGATATTATCGGCTTACATAACCACGGCACCATTCAGATTGGCGATACCTTCACCCAGGGCGAGATGATGAAGTTCACCGGCATTCCGAACTTCGCGCCGGAGCTGTTCCGTCGTATTCGTCTGAAGGATCCGCTGAAGCAGAAACAGCTGCTCAAAGGGCTGGTTCAGCTCTCTGAAGAGGGTGCGGTACAGGTCTTCCGTCCGATCGCCAATAACGATCTGATCGTCGGGGCCGTCGGGGTGCTGCAGTTTGACGTGGTGGTTGCGCGCCTGAAGAGCGAATATAACGTGGAAGCGATTTACGAATCGGTCAACGTGGCGACCGCCCGCTGGGTCGAATCGACCGACGTGAAGAAATTCGAAGAGTTTAAACGTAAAAACGAAATTCAGCTGGCTCTCGATGGCGGCGATAACTTGACCTATATTGCGCCGACGATGGTGAACCTTAACCTGACTCAGGAGCGTTACCCTGAAGTGATGTTCCGCAAAACGCGCGAGCACTAATCCCTTCTGGAGCGCGGCCTGTGCCGCGCTCTGCTCGATTTTCCCGCCGTCCCCGCCGCTAAAGAAAGTTCTTAATTTTTTCCGTTCGCCCATTTTTTTATGCATATTTCCCTCCTTCCTTGCGACCTTCTACTATATTTAATAAGCAATTTTCAAAATGCTGGCTTAATAAACTACTTATTTAGCTTTACCGATATAGAAATAACGAGGAGATCACCATGACAAGACGAAAGAATACCAGCAAGATGCTGGCGCTCTTCTTGGGCTCGGCTATGATCAGCGCCTCGGCATATGCGGACAACTCAACGACGGACAGCGCAAAGTCCGTTGCCAACAGCGCCGGGCAGGCTGTCGATAGCTCGATGAATAAAGTCGGCGACTTTATGGACGACAGCACCATTACCGCCAGAGTTAAGGCGGCGCTGATCGATGATAAAAGCATCCGCAGCACGGATATCTCGGTGAAAACCGAGAATAAAGCGGTCACCCTGAGCGGCTCGGTAGAGAGTACCGAGCAGAAAGAGCAGGCGGTCAAAATAGCGAAAGAGGTTAAGGGCGTCTCGACGGTCAACGACAAGCTGAGCGTCGCCAACGAGCAGCCTGCAAGCCTGAAGGGCTACGCTGGCGATACGGCGATTACCAGTGAAATCAAAGCAAAGCTGCTGGCCGACGATATTGTCCCTTCGCGGAAGGTGACGGTTGAAACCAGCGCCGGTACCGTGCGTCTGTCAGGGACGGTGGCGTCTCGTCAGCAGGCAGAACGCGCCGTTGAGATAGCTAAAGCCGTCACCGGCGTAAAAACCGTGAAAAATGACCTCAGCGTCCAATAACACCGTTCACTAAATAAATTTTTCGGCGACTGCCGTTTAATCAGAGCACGACAGGGTTGGTGCCTGCGCGACCTGAGCGCGTAGAAAAGCGACCGTTATCCACTATGGTAAGGAGAGCATTATGTTTCGATGGGGCATTATTTTTCTGGTCATCGCCTTAATTGCCGCCGCTTTAGGATTCGGTAGCCTGGCGGGTACGGCAGCCTGGGCGGCAAAAATTGTCTTTGTCGTCGGTATTATTCTGTTCCTGGTCAGCCTGTTTACCGGGCGCCGGCGCCCGTAGATGCTAAGGCCAGAGTGGCATTAAGCGTATTGATGAAATAGTGTTTTACATAAAGCCAGTCTATATGACTGGCTTTTGCTGTATCAGGGGGTTAAAAATTGCGTTACTTTGAGGCGATAGAATAAGCAAACAGGAAGACAGAGTGGGGCATCGAATTCCCGTCACGCTTGGCAACATTGCGCCATTATCGGTTAAACCTTTTCACCCGGGCAAGCTTGGCCTGGTGTGTGAGGGGGGAGGGCAACGGGGGATTTTTACTGCCGGTGTGCTGGATGAGTTCATGCGCGCCGGATTCAACCCTTTTGACATTATGCTCGGCACCTCTGCCGGGGCGCAAAATCTGTCAGCCTATATGTGCAACCAGCAGGGCTACGCGCGCAAGGTCATCACGCGTTACACCACCGCCCGCGAGTTTTTTGACCCGATGCGCTTCGTGCGCGGCGGAAATCTTATCGACCTCGACTGGCTGGTGGGGACCACGGCGCAAAAAATGCCTCTGGCGATGAGCTACGCCGAAGATCGGTTTGCGCAGGGCAAAGAGCTGTGGATGTGCGCCTGCCGCGGTGATGACTATACCCCTAACTACTTTTCCCCGACGCAGTCCACGTGGCTCGATCAGATCCGCGCCTCCAGCGCGATCCCCGGTTTTTATCGCAGCGGCGTGATGCTTGACGGTATCAGCTATCTCGACGGCGGCGTCAGCGACGCTATCCCGGTGCAGGAGGCCGCAAAACGCGGCGCGCAGACGATTGTGGTGATCCGCACGGTTCCGTCGCAGATGTACTATACCCCGCAGTGGTTTAAACGTATGGAGCGCTGGCTCGGCGAAAGCAGCCTGCAGCCGTTTGTCAATCTGGTCCAGCACCATGAGGCCACCTACCGCGCCACCCAGCAGTTTATTGACAAGCCGCCGGATAAGCTGCGGATCCTCGAAATCTACCCGCAGAAGCCGTTAAAGAGTATGGCCCTGGGGAGCCGGCTGCCGGCGCTGCTTGAGGACTATAAAACCGGCCGTCAGTGCGGCCGCTATTTCCTGGCAACGGTGGGCAAGCTGCTGGCCGACCGTCCGCCGCTGCTGCGGCATATGCCGCGTCTCGCGGTGCCCGCGCCGGTGGTGGTGCCGCCGGCTTCCGTGGCCAACGATGCGCACCAGGCAACCCTGATTGACGCCGCGCAGGCCAACGATGCCAGCTTCGATAATGAGGATCTGGCGTGATGCGACAATTTATCGATACCCACTGTCATTTCGATTTCCCGCCGTTTGCCGATGATGAAACGGACAGCATCGCCCGGGCCGCGCGTGAAGGAGTGATGCGGATTATTGTTCCCGCCACCGAGGCGGACAATTTTCCCCGCGTGCTGGCCCTGGCTGCGCAGCATGATGCGCTGTATGCCGCGCTGGGCCTACATCCGATAGTGATTGAGCGTCATGATGAGAGCAGCCTTCAGCGGCTTGAGGCGTGCCTGCAGCAGCGCAGCGCAAAGGTGGTGGCGATTGGGGAAATTGGCCTCGATCTCTATCGTGAGGATCCGCAGTTTGATCGCCAGCAGGCGGTGCTTGAGGCGCAGCTGCGGCTGGCAAAGCGCTATGATTTGCCGGTTATCCTTCATTCGCGACGCACCCACGATAAGCTGGCGATGCTGCTGAAAAAGCACGCTCTGGCGCGTACCGGGGTGGTGCATGGCTTTGCCGGCAGCCTGCAGCAGGCGGAGCGTTTCGTGCAGTCAGGATACAAAATTGGCGTTGGCGGCACCATTACCTATCCCCGCGCCAGTAAAACGCGCGAGGTCATGTCGCGTCTGCCGCTGTCGGCTCTGCTGCTGGAAACGGACGCGCCGGATATGCCGCTAAACGGCTTTCAGGGAGAGCCAAACCGCCCGGAGCAGGCGGCTCGGGTCTTTACCACCCTGTGCGAGCTGCGCCAGGAGCCGGCAGATGTTATCGCCCAGGCTCTCCTGAGCAACACCGAAGCGCTGTTCGGCACGCTATAACATCTCGCTTAACAAGCGAAACCCGCCCTCTCGGCCGTCGCGGCGGCAAAACTCACGCTACGGTTCCTGTGTTTGTTAGAATTCCATCATTTCCCGGTTTTGATTAAAATCGTTGTTTTTCAATCTATAATCACGTAACCCCTCTTTCTTTAGCACAATATGTGCGCGCTGGTGTCGAGTTTCAGGCTGCTTGTATGTTATAATAATAACATTGTCGCGCGATGAGGAATTCTGATTATGCTTAAAGAAAACTTGTCGCTGAGATGGTGGGTACTGGCATTTTTATGTGATTTACATCTCATTATGGTTATGCAAGTTAGTAATTAGTTTTCATTAACTGTGATGGGTGTCGAAGTGTAGCGGCGAGGTGATGTTACAATAGTAACAGACTCGCAAGGTGACAAACTATTGAACCGGCAATACGCCGTCGGAGTATGAAATGACTGATTTATCTGCAAGCAGCCTGCGCGCATTGAAGCTGATGGACCTGACCACCCTGAATGACGACGACACCAATGAGAAGGTGATCGCGCTGTGTCATCAGGCGAAAACGGCGGTCGGTAACACGGCGGCAGTCTGCATCTATCCACGCTTTATCCCGATTGCTCGTAAAACCTTGAATGAGCAGGGCACGCCGGATATTCATATCGCCACGGTGACCAACTTCCCGCACGGTAATGACGATATCGATATCGCCCTGGCGGAAACCCGCGCCGCGATCGCCTACGGCGCCGATGAAGTTGACGTGGTATTCCCGTACCGCGCGCTGATTGCCGGCAACGAGCAGGTTGGATTCGACCTGGTTAAAGCCTGTAAAGAGGCCTGTGCGGCGGCTAACGTTCTGCTCAAAGTGATCATCGAAACCGGCGAGCTGAAAGAAGAAGCGCTGATCCGCAAAGCTTCCGAAATTTCCATCAAAGCGGGCGCGGATTTCATCAAAACCTCTACCGGTAAAGTGCCGGTAAACGCCACGCCGGAAAGCGCGCGCATCATGCTGGAAGTTATCCGCGATATGGGCGTTCAGGAAACCGTAGGCTTTAAGCCAGCGGGCGGCGTACGCAGCGCGGAAGACGCGCAGCAGTTCCTGGCGATTGCCGATGAGCTGTTCGGCGCAGAGTGGGCCGACTCGCGCCACTACCGCTTCGGCGCCTCCAGCCTGCTGGCTAGCCTGCTGAAAGCGCTGGGCCACGGCGATGGTAAGAGCGCCAGCAGCTACTAAGGCGTAACGGTGACATAACCGTATCCCGGACGAGGCGCGCTAGCGCCGAGGCCGGGAGATCCCCGGCGGCGCAACGTGCGGCCGGGCTTCAGGATTTTAGCACGGGCGCAGATAACGCCGCCCGTCGTGTTTGACCTTATTCCTCAGGGGGTTACCTTGTTTCTCGCACAAGAAATTATTCGTAAAAAACGTGATGGTCATGCGCTGAGCGATGATGAAATTCGCTTCTTCATCAACGGGATCCGCGATAACACCGTCTCCGAAGGGCAGATAGCCGCGCTGGCGATGACCATTTTTTTCCACGATATGACTATGCCAGAACGCGTTTCGCTGACCATGGCGATGCGGGATTCAGGAACCGTACTGAACTGGAAAAGCCTCAATCTTAACGGGCCGATCGTGGATAAGCACTCCACCGGCGGCGTGGGCGATGTCACGTCGCTGATGCTTGGCCCGATGGTTGCCGCCTGCGGCGGCTACGTGCCGATGATCTCCGGTCGTGGACTGGGGCATACCGGCGGAACGCTCGACAAGCTGGAAGCGATCCCCGGTTTTGATATTTTCCCGGACGACGGCCGTTTCCGCGACATCATTAAGGATGTTGGCGTGGCTATCATCGGGCAGACCAGCTCGCTGGCGCCTGCCGACAAGCGCTTCTACGCCACTCGCGATATTACCGCGACGGTGGACTCGATTCCGCTGATCACCGCCTCTATTCTGGCGAAAAAGCTGGCTGAAGGCCTGGATGCGCTGGTGATGGACGTGAAGGTGGGCAGCGGCGCCTTTATGCCGACTTACGAACTCTCTGCGGCGCTGGCCGAAGCGATCGTTGGCGTCTCCAACGGCGCGGGCGTGCGCACCACCGCGCTGCTGACCGATATGAATCAGGTGCTGGCCTCCAGCGCCGGTAACGCCGTCGAAGTCCGCGAAGCGGTGCAGTTCCTGACCGGCGAATATCGCAATCCGCGTCTGTTTGACGTAACCATGGCGCTGTGCGTCGAAATGCTGATTTCCGGCAGGCTGGCCCAGAACGATGCCGACGCGCGCGCGAAGCTGCAGGCGGTGCTGGATAACGGTAAAGCGGCCGAGGTCTTTGGCCGAATGGTGGCTGCGCAGAAAGGCCCGAACGATTTCGTTGAAAACTATGATAAATATCTGCCGACCGCGATGCTGAGCAAGGCGGTCTATGCCGATGGTGAAGGGTTTGTCGCTGAAATGGACACCCGCGCGCTGGGCATGGCGGTGGTGTCGATGGGCGGCGGTCGTCGTCAGGCATCCGACCCGATTGACTACAGCGTCGGCTTTACCGATATGGCCCGCCTGGGCGATAGCGTTGACGGGCAGCGGCCGCTGGCGGTGATTCACGCGAAAGATGAATCCAGCTGGCAGGAGGCCGCCAAAGCCGTGAAGGCGGCAATAAAACTGGGCGATACCGCAGCGAAAGAAACGCCGACGGTCTATCGTCGCATTACTGAATAGCTGTATACTGATCTGATCGCTTTTTTGCAGCGCAAAAGGTACGGAGAATAATATGAAACGTGCATTTATTATGGTGCTGGACTCCTTCGGCATCGGTGCGACTGAAGATGCTGCTCGCTTTGGCGACGTTGGCGCAGATACCCTCGGACACATTGCGCAAGCCTGTGCCAAAGGGGAAGCCGACATCGGCCGTAAAGGCCCGCTGAATTTGCCAAACCTGACCCGTCTCGGTCTGGTAAAAGCGCATGAAGGTTCTACGGGTTCCATCGCGGCTGGAATGGATGGAAATGCGGAAGTTGTCGGTGCCTATGCGTGGGCACACGAACTCTCTTCCGGTAAAGACACGCCGTCAGGCCACTGGGAAATCGCTGGCGTGCCGGTGCTGTTCGACTGGGGCTACTTCCCGGAACACGAGAACAGCTTCCCGCAGGAGTTGCTGGACAAGCTGGTTAAGCGTGCAAACCTGCCGGGCTACCTCGGCAACTGCCACTCTTCCGGTACCGTCATTCTGGATCAGCTCGGCGAAGAGCATATGAAAACCGGCAAGCCGATTTTCTACACCTCCGCTGACTCGGTGTTCCAGATTGCCTGTCACGAAGAGACCTACGGTCTCGATAAGCTGTATGAGCTGTGCGAAATCGCGCGCGAAGAGCTGACCGAAGGCGGCTACAACATCGGCCGCGTCATTGCGCGTCCGTTTATCGGCGACAAGGCGGGTAACTTCCAGCGCACCGGTAACCGCCATGACCTCGCCGTTGAGCCGCCTGCCGCCACCGTGCTGCAGAAGCTGGTGGATGAGAAAGATGGCCACGTGGTGTCGGTGGGTAAAATTGCCGATATCTACGCGAACTGCGGGATCACCAAAAAAGTGAAGGCGACCGGCCTGGACGCGCTGTTTGACGCGACCATCAAAGAGATGAAAGAGGCTGGCGACAAGACTATCGTCTTCACCAACTTCGTCGATTTCGACTCTTCATGGGGCCACCGTCGCGATATCGCCGGCTACGCCGCGGGTCTGGAGCTGTTCGACCGCCGCCTGCCTGAGCTGATGGCGCTGGTCGGGGAAGATGACATTCTGATCCTGACCGCCGATCACGGCTGTGACCCAAGCTGGCAGGGCACCGACCATACCCGGGAACATATTCCGGTACTGGTCTACGGGCCGAAGGTTAAACCCGGTTCGCTTGGCCACCGTGAAACCTTCGCGGACATCGGCCAAACGCTGGCGAGCTACTTCGGGACTTCCGCGATGGACTACGGCAAAGCCATGTTCTGATGGATTTGGGCGGGAGTTTCCCGCCCTTCATGCATTCAAATATAAAAGGATAAAACGATGGCAACTCCACATATTAACGCCGAGATGGGTGATTTCGCTGACGTCGTGCTGATGCCGGGCGACCCGCTGCGCGCGAAGCACATTGCGGAAACTTTCCTTGAAGATGTGCGTGAAGTGAACAACGTGCGCGGCATGCTGGGCTTCACCGGGACCTACAAAGGCCGCAAAATCTCCGTTATGGGCCACGGTATGGGTATCCCATCCTGCTCCATCTATACCAAAGAGCTGATCACCGATTTCGGCGTGAAGAAAATCATTCGCGTCGGCTCCTGCGGCGCGGTGCGCGCTGACGTGAAGCTGCGTGACGTGGTTATTGGTATGGGTGCCTGCACCGATTCCAAAGTGAACCGTCTGCGTTTTAAAGACCATGACTTTGCCGCTATCGCCGACTTCGGCATGGTGCGCAACGCCGTTGATGCCGCAAAAGCGCTGGGCGTTGACGCGCGCGTCGGCAACATCTTCTCCGCCGACCTGTTCTATACGCCGGACCCGTCGATGTTTGACGTGATGGAAAAATACGGCATTCTGGGCGTGGAAATGGAAGCGGCCGGTATCTACGGCGTGGCGGCGGAGTTCGGTGCAAAAGCGCTGACCATCTGCACCGTTTCTGACCATATCCGTACGCACGAGCAGACCACCGCTGCCGAGCGTCA
This sequence comes from Klebsiella sp. BIGb0132, assembly GCF_024810075.1. Taxonomy (NCBI): domain Bacteria; kingdom Pseudomonadati; phylum Pseudomonadota; class Gammaproteobacteria; order Enterobacterales; family Enterobacteriaceae; genus Klebsiella; species Klebsiella sp. BIGb0132. The sequence continues at coordinate 114,010 of NZ_JANUDW010000003.1, forward strand.
GACCACCTTCAACGATATGATCAAAATCGCGCTGGAATCCGTTCTGCTGGGCGATAAAGAGTAAGATGAACGGCTCTCTCCCGACGCGGGGAGGGCCGCAGTTTCCGGCTAAGGCGCGAACGCCGCGGCCGGATAGCCGCCTCCCGCCATTAGCGTACCGCACCCGCTATCCATGCGGACAGCTCGCCTAGCTCCTGTTCCTGCTCGGGGAAATCGACCCGTAGCGCCTCGCACGCCTGCTGCAGCGCCTCGGCGCGATACGCGCAGCCCTGCAGCCGCGCGGCCAGCGCTTCCAGCGGCGCCGGGTTCAGGCTGTCGGTAAATACCTGCGTACGGGTGATATGCCCCTTCTCGACGTCAAAATGCAGCTCGACGCCTCCCCAGCGAAAGCGCTCATCCAGCAGGTGAGAGAAGGCCGGCGCCTGGCCAAAATTCCACTCCCAGCTGCTCTGACGGGCGAAGGTTTCGGCAAAATTAGGCAGATCGGGGGTTTTATCCGGCGAAATGACTTCGGCTGCCACCCGCTCGCCGTAGTGTTTGAAAAAAGCCTCTTCGATGGCGGCGCAAACCTGACGGTGGGTGATGCCCGGCAGCAGCTCCACCAGATTGGCCACCCGGCCGCGTACCGAGGTTATCCCCTTGGCCTGCAGCTTTTTTTGGTCCGGATTGAGGTAGTTGGCGAGACGGCTTAAATCGGCGTTCAGCAGCAGCGTGCCGTGGTGAAAACCGCGATCCATGGTTTCACGGTAGGCGGAACCGGAGACCTTGCGGTCACCTTCGGCGGTTTTCACCACCAGATCGTTGCGCCCGGAGGCTTCCGCCGCGACGCCCAGCGCGTTAAGCGCCTCCAGGACGATACGCGTGGAGACGGTTTTATCGTACTCGGGCTTGCCCGCCATAAAGGTAAAGCAGGTGTTGCCCAGATCGTGAAAAACGGCGCCACCGCCGCTGCTGCGGCGGGCCAGACGCACGTTATCCTCCTCCATCCGGCGGGTGTTGCACTCTTTCCACGGGTTTTGCGCCCGGCCAATAACCACCGTATCGGCGTTGCGCCACAGGAACAGCACTCTCTGGGTTGCCGGCATCTGGCGGAAAATAGACTCCTCAACTGCGAGGTTGAACCACGGATCGTAGGAGTCGGAGAGCAGCAGGCGTATCGGCATCAGGGGGTTCCTTTTTTATCATCGTCTTCATCTTCCACCGGCTTATTGGCGGTAAGCAGGAATGGCGACTGCTGCCAGCGGGTGCGTTTGCCTTGCAGCAGGGTGCGGGTCAGCACGACGCCGATAGCCAGCGACAGCAGCAGCATCAGGCGGAGAATATTGGTGGTATTATCCACCTGTTTCGCCTCGGTCGCTAACGTATGGGTATCCAGCGTCAGGCGCAGGTAGCCGAGCGGACCGTTTTTGCCCTGGATAGGTTCGACGATTTGCTGATTAAAGTAGCCGCCGGCCTTTTTGCCGTCGAGGGCGAGCCTGTCGCGCACGTTGACGCCTTCGCCGGAGCGCGCCACCAGATCGCCCTGGTCGTCATAGACCCCGGCATCCAGGATGCGGCTCTGTCGGGTCAGCTGCTCCAGCAGCTGGCCGATGCGCTTTTCATCGGGCGTCTCGCTGCGCATCAGCGGCGCAAGATTTAGCGAAACCTGCTGGGCAAGCGTGCGGGCCAGTTCTTCCAGCTGCGGGTTACGCTGCTTTTGGCTGTTCTGGCTGAACCACGAGGCTCCCTGCATCAGGGCGACAAGAAGCGCCAGACAGATCAGAACGATGACGGCGCGATGCAGTCGGAATTTCAGTTTTGCGCGTACCATATTCCACCTTTAATATTTGCAGCTTAATGTTGCCAGAAGCGCTGGTTACAAGGTAGCCTCATGCGTTATTTTCCTCGCCTGAATGAAGAAATCTGGAGCCGTAATGCCAAACAGTTTGACCTGGTGCGATCTGCCCGAAGATGTTTCCCTGTGGCCTGGATTACCGCTTTCGCTGAGCGGTGATGAGGTCATGCCGCTGGATTATCACGCCGGACGCAGCGGCTGGCTGCTCTACGGCCGGGGCCTTGATAAGCGCCGTTTAACCGACTGGCAGCGTGAGCTGGGCGCGGCGCTGGTTATCGTCGCCTCCTGGGTCGTTGAAGACTATCAGGTTATTCGTCTGGCCGGCTCTCTGACCCTGCGCGCGACCCGACTGGCGCACGAAGCCGGGCTGGACGTCGCGCCGCTGGGCAAAATCCCGCACCTGCGCTCGCCGGGGCTGCTGGTGATGGATATGGACTCCACCGCCATTCAGATTGAGTGTATCGATGAGATCGCGAAGCTTGCGGGAACCGGCGAGCTGGTATCGGAAGTGACCGAACGCGCGATGCGCGGCGAGCTGGACTTTACCGCCAGCCTGCGCCAGCGGGTGGCGACGCTGAAAGATGCCGACGCGAATATTTTGCTGCAGGTGCGCGACGCGCTGCCGCTGATGCCGGGGCTGACCCAGCTGGTGCTGAAGCTGGAAGCGCTGGGCTGGAAGGTGGCTATCGCCTCCGGCGGCTTCACGTTCTTTGCGGAGTACCTGCGCGACAAGCTGCATCTCGACGCCGTGTTCGCCAATGAGCTGGAGATCATGGACGGCAAGCTAACCGGCAACGTGACGGGCGATATCGTCGACGCTAAGTACAAAGCCGCGACGCTGCGCAAGCTGGCGGAAAAATATGAAATTCCGCCGGCGCAAACCGTGGCTATTGGCGACGGTGCCAACGATCTGCCGATGATCAAGGCCGCGGGCCTTGGTATCGCCTATCATGCAAAACCAAAAGTGAACGAGCTGGCGGAAGTGACAATCCGCCACGCTGACCTGATGGGGGTATTCTGTATTCTCTCGGGCAGCATGAACCAAAAGTAAGAGGTTAACGTGGCGAAAGCTCCAAAACGCGCATTTGTCTGTAATGAATGTGGTGCGGATTACCCCCGCTGGCAGGGGCAGTGCAGCGCCTGCCATGCCTGGAATACCATCACCGAGGTGCGTATTGCCGCTTCGCCGCAGGTGGCGAGAAACGAGCGTCTGACGGGCTACGCCGGTAATGCCGGCGTGTCGAAGGTGCAAAAACTTTCGGAGATCAGCCTTGAGGCGCTGCCGCGCTTTTCCACCGGCTTTAAGGAGTTTGACCGCGTGCTTGGCGGCGGCGTGGTGCCGGGGAGCGCGATTCTGATTGGCGGCAGCCCGGGCGCGGGGAAATCGACGCTGCTGCTCCAGACCCTGTGCCGGCTGGCGGAAGGCATGAAAACCCTGTACGTCACCGGGGAAGAGTCGCTGCAGCAGGTGGCGATGCGCGCGCATCGTCTGGGGCTGCCGACGGCCAATCTCAACATGCTCTCCGAAACCAGCATCGAGCAAATTTGCCAGATCGCCGATGAAGAGAAGCCGCAGCTGATGGTCATCGACTCGATCCAGGTGATGCATATGGCCGACGTCCAGTCCTCGCCGGGCAGCGTGGCCCAGGTGCGTGAGACCGCCGCCTACCTGACGCGGTTTGCCAAAACCCGCGACGTGGCGATTATCATGGTGGGTCACGTCACCAAAGACGGCTCGCTGGCCGGACCGAAGGTACTCGAACACTGTATTGACTGTTCTGTGCTGCTGGACGGCGACGCTGATTCCCGCTTTCGCACCCTGCGCAGCCATAAGAACCGCTTCGGTGCGGTGAATGAGCTGGGCGTCTTCGCGATGACCGAACAGGGGCTGCGCGAAATCAGCAACCCTTCGGCGATTTTCCTCAGCCGCGGCGATGAGGTCACTTCCGGTAGCTCGGTGATGGTGGTCTGGGAAGGCACCCGCCCGCTGCTGGTGGAGATTCAGGCGCTGGTCGATCACTCCATGATGTCCAACCCGCGCCGCGTGGCCGTGGGGCTGGAGCAGAACCGTCTGGCGATACTGCTGGCGGTGCTGCACCGTCACGGCGGCCTGCAGATGGCCGACCAGGACGTGTTTGTTAACGTCGTTGGCGGGGTGAAGGTGGCGGAAACCAGCGCCGATCTGGCGCTGCTGCTGGCGATGGTTTCCAGCCTGCGCGATCGTCCGCTGCCGCACGATCTGGTGGTGTTTGGCGAAGTGGGGCTCTCCGGCGAGATCCGCCCGGTGCCCAGTGGCCAGGAGCGCATCTCCGAGGCGGCCAAGCACGGCTTCCGCCGCGCCATCGTCCCGGCGGCTAACGTGCCGAAAAAAGTACCGGAAGGGATGCAAATCTTTGGCGTGAAAAAGCTTGCGGATGCGCTAAGCGTTTTTGACGACTTATAATTAAATATCCGTCGTCTTTCCGGCGGCAGGTGTGTTGGCGGCGTCGCTTGCCCGAATCACTGAGTTCACTCAGCTCATCGGGATTTGCGCTTGCCGCCAGCAGAAACCCACAGGATATTTTTTCAGTATTGCTCAAGCAGGAGGCTCTTGTGTCATCGTTCGACTATCTCAAAACCGCGATTAAGCAAAAAGGCTGCACGCTGCAGCAGGTGGCTGAAGCCAGCGGGATGACCAAAGGCTATCTGAGCCAGCTGCTGAATGCGAAAATTAAAAGCCCGAGCGCGCAGAAGCTGGAAGCGCTGCACCGCTTTCTCGGCCTTGAGTTCCCGCGCCGGCAAAAAAGCGTCGGCGTGGTGTTCGGTAAGTTTTACCCGCTGCATACCGGCCATATCTATTTGATCCAGCGCGCCTGCAGCCAGGTCGACGAGCTGCATATCATCATGGGCTATGACGATACCCGCGACCGCGAGCTGTTTGAAGAGAGCGCCATGTCGCAGCAGCCGACGGTGCCCGACCGCCTGCGCTGGCTGCTGCAAACCTTCAAATATCAGAAAAACATCCGCATTCACGCCTTTAATGAAGAGGGGATGGAGCCTTATCCGCACGGCTGGGACGTCTGGAGCCGAGGGATCCGCGCCTTTATGGACGAGAAGGGCATTCAGCCAAACTGGATCTATACCTCGGAAGAATCCGACGCCCCGCAGTATCTGGAGCACCTGGGGATCGAAACGGTACTTATCGATCCTAAACGAACCTTTATGAGCATCAGCGGCGGGCAGATCCGCGAAAACCCGTTCCGCTACTGGGAATATATCCCCACCGAAGTGAAGCCGTTCTTCGTGCGTACGGTGGCGATCCTCGGCGGCGAATCGAGCGGTAAATCGACGCTGGTCAATAAGCTGGCCAACATCTTCAATACCACCAGCGCCTGGGAGTATGGCCGGGACTACGTCTTCTCGCATCTGGGCGGCGACGAGATGGCGCTGCAGTATTCTGACTATGATAAAATTGCGCTCGGACACGCACAGTACATTGATTTCGCTGTGAAATATGCCAATAAAGTGGCGTTCATCGATACCGATTTTGTCAGTACCCAGGCGTTCTGTCTGAAGTACGAAGGCCGCGAGCATCCCTTCGTCCAGGCGCTGATCGACGAATACCGTTTTGACCTGGTTATCCTGCTGGAGAACAACACGCCGTGGGTGGCCGACGGTTTACGCAGTCTGGGAAGCTCGGTGGATCGTACGGAGTTCCAGACCCTGCTGGTGTCGTTGCTGAAAGAGAACGAAATAAACTTCGTGCACGTGAAAGAGGCGGACTACGATACGCGCTTTCTGCGCTGCGTTGAGCTGGTGAAGCAGCTGATGGGCGAGCCGGGCTAGCGGGCGCGATGGCCGCATTATGCGGCGGCGATGAACAGAAAAACGGGTGGCCTGGGCCACCCGTTTTTTATTACCTGTGCTTATTACTTGGCAATACGTTTGTACTTGATGCGCTTCGGCTCCAGCGCATCGGCGCCGAGGGTGCGCTTCTTGTACTCTTCGTATTCGGTAAAGTTACCTTCGAAGAACTCCACCTTGCCTTCATCCTGGTAATCCAGAATGTGGGTCGCGACGCGGTCAAGGAACCAGCGGTCGTGCGAGATAACCATCGCACAGCCCGGGAACTCCAGCAGGGCGTTTTCTAACGCGCGCAGGGTTTCGATATCCAGGTCGTTGGTTGGTTCATCGAGCAGCAGGACGTTACCGCCAACCTGCAGCAGCTTGGCGAGGTGCAGACGACCGCGCTCGCCGCCGGACAGCTCGCCGACGCGTTTGCCCTGATCGACGCCCTTGAAGTTAAAGCGGCCAACGTAGGCGCGGCTCGGCATCTCGGTGTTGCCGATCTTCATGATATCCAGCCCGCCGGAGACCTCTTCCCACACGGTTTTGCTGTTATCCATCGCATCACGGAACTGATCGACGGAGGCCAGCTTGACGGTATCACCCAGGGTAATAGAACCGGCGTCAGGCTGTTCCTGGCCGGACATCATGCGGAACAGGGTAGATTTACCCGCGCCGTTTGGCCCGATGATCCCGACGATGGCTCCTTTCGGTACCGAGAAGTTCAGGTCGTCAATCAGCAGGCGATCGCCGTAGGATTTACGCAGGTTGGTGACCTCAACGACTTTATCCCCCAGACGTGCTCCAGGCGGAATAAACAGTTCGTTGGTTTCGTTACGTTTCTGGTATTCAACGCTGTTGAGCTCTTCGAAGCGCGCCAGACGGGCTTTGCCCTTAGACTGACGGCCTTTGGCGCCCTGGCGGACCCACTCCAGCTCTTTCTCAATGGACTTGCGGCGGGCCGCTTCCTGAGAGGCTTCCTGGGCCAGACGCTGATCTTTCTGCTCCAGCCAGGAGGAGTAGTTGCCTTCCCACGGAATGCCTTCACCGCGGTCGAGCTCGAGGATCCAGCCGGCGACGTTATCAAGGAAGTAACGGTCGTGGGTAATGGCCACAACGGTGCCCTCGAAGTCGTGCAGGAAGCGTTCCAGCCAGGCCACGGATTCGGCATCCAGGTGGTTGGTTGGTTCGTCGAGCAGCAGCATGTCCGGTTTTTCAAGCAGCAGGCGGCACAGCGCCACGCGGCGGCGCTCACCACCGGAGAGGTTGGCGATTTTGGCATCCCAGTCCGGCAGGCGCAGGGCGTCGGCCGCGCGCTCGAGCTGGACGTTCAGGTTATGACCGTCGTGCGCCTGGATTATCTCCTCGAACTTGCCCTGCTGTGCGGCGAGCTTGTCGAAGTCGGCGTCCGGCTCGGCGTACTTAGCGTACACCTCATCGAGGCCTTTCAGGGCGTTAACCACTTCGGCAACCGCCTCTTCCACGGACTCGCGAACGGTCTGCTCCGGGTTGAGCTTCGGCTCCTGTGGCAGGTAGCCAATCTTAAGGCCCGGCTGCGGGCGGGCTTCGCCTTCGATATCGGTATCGATACCGGCCATAATGCGCAGCAGGGTGGACTTACCGGCGCCGTTCAGGCCGAGAACGCCGATCTTCGCGCCAGGGAAGAAGCTCAGGGAGATATTTTTCAAAATATGACGTTTCGGCGGAACCACTTTGCCGACACGATGCATGGTATAAACGAATTGAGCCACGTTGGACTTCGCCTCTTTTATATACTCTTCATCCTTCAGGCTGCATTAGCGAGAATGATTTTGAGTAGGGTAGTGAATAGTTTTCAAAGGCGAAGTGTAGCCTTTTTCGCGCTTTAATCCCAGAGAGGCGATGGGATTCACAGAAGAGTAAAAAAATGTTCAGGACGTGGCGCGTTTGGCGTTGTCTGGTTAGCATATCTAAAGCGATACCGGAATATTTTAAAAGCGGCACGATGCTGCTCTGATGGACTTAAATAGGGGAATAGCTTGTGGAAAAGGCCAAAACTACGGCATGGCATCTTCTGGCTGCCAGCGTAAGTCTGCTGACGCTTAGCCAGCTGGCGCATGCGGATTCACTGGATGAACAGCGCAGTCGCTATGCCCAAATTAAGCAGGCGTGGGATAGCCGGCAGATGTCGGTCGTCGACGAGCTGATGCCCACGCTGTCGACCTATCCGTTGTACCCGTACCTCCAGTACCGGCAGATAACCGATGACCTGATGAACCAGCCGGCGCTGGTGGTGAAGAATTTTATTGAGGCTAACCCCACGCTTCCGCCCGCGCGCTCCCTGAAATCCCGCTTCGTCAACGAGCTGGCCCGCCGCAGCGACTGGCAAGGCCTGCTGGCGTTTAGCCCCGATAAGCCCGCCAGCACCGAGGCGCAGTGTAACTATTACTATGCGAAGCTGAGCGTTGGCCAGGCGCAGGAGGCCTGGGACGGTGCAAAAACGCTGTGGCTTACCGGTAAAAGCCAGCCCAACGCGTGCGACGCGCTGTTTAGCGCCTGGCGCGCCTCCGGCCAGCAGGACCCGCTGGCCTGGCTCGAACGCATCCGCCTGGCGATGAAGGCGGGCAACACCAGCCTGGTGCGATCGCTGGCGCAGCAGATGCCGCCTGAGTATCTGACCATCTCTTCGGCGATCGTGGCGCTGGCTAACGATCCGAATACCGTGATGAATTTTGCCCGCACCACCGGAGCCACCGATTTCACCCGCCAGATGGCGGCGGTGGCCTTTGAGAGCGTGGCGCGTCAGGACGTTGAAAACGCCCGGCTGATGATCCCTTCGCTGGTCCAGGCGCAGCAGCTCAATGATGATCAAACCCAGGCGCTGCGCGATATCGTGGCCTGGCGCCTGATGGGCACCGACGTGACCGACGAGCAGGCGGCCTGGCGCGATGACGCCATTATGCGCTCGCAGTCCACGCCGCTGGTGGAGCGCCGCGTGCGCATGGCGCTGGGGACCGGCGATCGTCACGGCCTGAACACCTGGCTGGCGCGGCTGCCGATGGAGGCCAAAGAGAAAGACGAGTGGCGCTACTGGCAGGCCGATTTGCTGCTGGAGCGCGGGCGTGATGATGAAGCGAAAGCCATCCTCCGTTCGCTGATGCAGCAGCGCGGTTTCTACCCGATGATTGCCGCCCAGCGGCTGGGCGAAGCGTTCACCTTCCGCATCGACAAGGCGCCCGCCACCCTTGATTCGGCGCTGACCTCGGGGCCGGAAATGGCCAGGGTGCGCGAGCTGATGTACTGGAATATGGACAACACCGCGCGCAGCGAGTGGGCCAACCTGGTGACCAGCCGAACCAAAGATCAGCAGGCGCAGCTGGCGCGCTATGCCTTCAACCAGCACTGGTGGGATCTGAGCGTTCAGGCCACCATCGCCGGGAAGCTGTGGGATCAGCTGGAAGAGCGTTTCCCGCTGGCCTGGAACGATCTTTTCTCCCGCTACATCAGCGGCAAAGACATTTCGCAAAGCTACGCCATGGCGATTGCCCGTCAGGAGAGCGCCTGGAACCCGAAGGTCCGCTCGCCGGTTGGCGCCAGCGGCCTGATGCAGATTATGCCGGGTACCGCCACCCATACGGTTGGAATGTTTAATATTGCCGGCTACGGCGGCCCGTCGCAGCTGCTGGATCCGGAGACCAATATTAATATTGGCACCAGCTATCTGCAGTACGTTTATCAGCAGTTCGGCAATAACCGCATTTACGCATCCGCCGCCTACAACGCCGGGCCTGGACGGGTGCGCACCTGGCGGAGCAATAGCGCCGGTCGGATCGACGCGGTGGCGTTTATCGAGAGCATTCCGTTCTCGGAAACGCGCGGCTACGTGAAGAACGTGCTCTCCTATGACGCCTACTATCGCTACTTCATGGGTGAGAAAGCGGGCATGCTCACCGATGCGGAGTGGCAGCAGCGTTACTAACGCCGACGGCCTGCGGGCGGTATAGCATTTTGCTACGCCGCCCGAAATCCATAGAGTATTGACCGGAGTATGCTATGCTTTGTACTCGTTAATGAGTACACACGCTCGGCGGCTCGAGCCGTCGGCCTTAACATGGCGGCGCAACATGACCCAACAATCCCCTTATTCAGCGGCGGTGGCCGAACAACGTCATCAGGAGTGGCTTCGTTTCGTGGCCCTGCTTCAGCAGGCGTACGCCGACGATCTGCACCTGCCGCTGCTGCAGCTGATGCTGACGCCCGATGAGCGCGAGGCGCTGGGCACCCGCGTGCGGATTATTGAAGAGCTGCTGCGCGGAGAGATGAGCCAGCGCGAGCTGAAAAGCGAGCTCGGCGCCGGGATTGCCACCATTACCCGCGGCTCAAATAGCCTGAAATCGGCGCCCCCCGAGCTGCGACAGTGGCTGGAACAGGCGCTGCTGAACGTTAACGATAAATAGCGTTATGAAACGGGCTAAGCGCCAGCACTACCGCCTGATGATAAACGCTGCTGCGCGTCAGCTTACCGGCGGTAAAAATGCCGATAGCTCCCTCTTTACGGCCAATTTCATCGATGCCGGTATGCTGTGACATCACCGGCCCTAAGGCTTCGCCGGCGCGGACCTGTTCGAGGATCGCCGCCGGCAGCGGCAGCGTGGCCGAGCGCGCTTCGCCGCGCTGCAGGCTATTTTCGATAACGACCCAGCTAAACGTACTGCCGTCGTCGATCCCGGCTTCAATGGCGACCCAGAAATCGGCATCCGGGCGCGCGGCCCGCGCGTTTGCGACCCGATTTCGTGCGCCAGCGCGCGTTTCGTCGTTGCCAAACGGCTGTTCCGGCACGCCGCTCTCGACGGAGACGGACTCAATGTGGCAGGATCCTTCGCCGAAGATCTCGTTAAAAGCCTGCAGAATTGCCTGAATTTTGGCGGGATTAGTGGTAGCTGAGACAACATGGTGCATAATCAAACAACTCAGAATAAATTAACGTCATCGCAGTATACTCCAAATCGTTTTCGCAGCAGGCCGCCGGCCCGTCAGCCGAAATTGTGAAGAGCACAGAACGGATAAAAAGCATGTTACAGGTACACCTTGTTCGCCACGGTGAAACGCAGTGGAACGCCGAGCGACGTATTCAGGGCCAGTCCGACAGTCCGCTAACCGCCCACGGTGAGCGCCAGGCCTGGCAGGTTGGCGAGCGCGCCAGAACGCTGAACATTACGCATATTATTGCCAGCGATTTAGGCCGTACGCGGCGAACGGCAGAAATTATCGCGGAAGCCTGCGGCTGCAGCATTGTCCTCGACTCACGCCTGCGCGAGCTGGATATGGGGGTTCTTGAGAAACGCCATATCGATTCGCTGAGCGCGGAAGAGGAAGGCTGGCGTCGTCGGCTGGTTAACGGCACCCCGGACGGGCGTATTCCGCAAGGCGAGTCGATGCAGGAGCTCAGCCAGCGTATGCACGCGGCGCTGACCTCCTGTCTGGAGCTGCCTGAGGGGAGTCGGCCGCTGCTGGTGAGTCACGGCATGGCGTTGGGCTGTCTGGTGAGCACGATTCTTGGCCTGCCCGCGCACGCTGAACGTCGGCTGCGCCTGCGTAACTGTTCCATTTCGCGCGTTGACTATCAGCAAAGCCCGTGGCTGGCTTCAGGCTGGGTGGTGGAGACCGCGGGGGATATTTCGCATCTTGATGCCCCCGCGATGGACGAACTGCAGCGCTAGCGGCGGATCGGGATCAGGTACTCGCAGCGTAGCTGAATCGGCGTATCCTGATCCCGGCTTTCATCCTCAGGGAAGAAGCGTTCGATATCCAGGCCCTTGCGGCGAGTGAGGTTCAGCATCGGCATACAGGTGCCGTACACCGTCAGGATAAACTCCTGCAGCCCGGTCCCCAGTCCTTCATAGGTGAACATCACGTACTCACCGCCTTCGAGGGCGATCGGATGCGAATTGTGCAGGTGACCGTTGGCCATCTCCGGCGTTACGGCCGTGGTATAGAAGACCTCCTGCTCGTCATCTTTCTCAAGACTTGGGCGCGGCTCATGCAGGCCGTAAAGGGTGGGCGGAATCGACGGCGAATTGCCGAGGAAATCCCGCCAGAACTGCACGCGCATCTGGTTACGGAAGTCAGAGATCTCCTCCAGCTTACAGGTATAGCTCTGGGTCACGCCAATCAGCGGCGTATTGCTCAGGGTGATAAACTCATGCTGCGGCATGGTGAATTCGCCCAGCCGCAGGGGAGGGCGCATACCGTAAGCGCTCCAGTCAGGCGAGCGGCGGTAGAGCGCAGGCGTCAGGGAGAACTGCTTTTTAAACGCCCGGGTAAAGGTTTGCTGGGAGTCGAAGCGGTACTGTAGCGCAATGTCGAGGATCGGACGCGCGGTCAGGCGCAGCGCCACCGCTGATTTTGATAAACGGCGCGCGCGGATATAGGCACCTATGGCATGGCCGGTCACGTCTTTGAACATTCTTTGCAAATGCCACTTGGAATAACCCGCCTTCGCTGCCACATTGTCCAACGACAGCGGCTGATCCAGGTGACCTTCCAGCCAGCTAAGGAGATCGCGAATAATCCCTGCTTGATCCATAAAATGTCCTCATCCTTAAACTTAGGTGCCTGCTACTAAGGTAGCGGATAATAGCATTTTTTGATGTTTTAGCATTCAGTGTTTTTTTTGCTTTTAAATGCGATTTGTCAGCGAATATCCCCGCTATTTTTGTAAAGCTGTGATCTATAAACCTTTTCCATTGAGCAGATAATCATCGCTCGGGGAAATTCTAAAAAATGGTAACAATATGAAATACAAGAAGTTAATGATCGGACTGCTTTTACTGGCCGGCGGCCAGGCGGCTCAGGCGGAACAGATTGGCTCGGTGGATACCGTCTTCAAATTCTTCGGCCCGGACCATAAGATCGTCGTTGAAGCCTTTGACGATCCGGACGTGCAGAACGTGACCTGCTATATCAGCCGGGCGAAAACCGGCGGCATTAAGGGCGGTCTGGGACTGGCTGAAGATACCTCTGACGCGGCGATCTCCTGCCAGCAGGTCGGGCCGATTGAAGTGACCGATAAGATCAAAAACGGCAAGTCGCAGGGAGACGTTGTGTTCCAGAAACGCACCTCGCTGGTGTTTAAAAAGCTGCAGGTCGTCCGTTTTTACGATAGCAAGCGTAACGCCCTGATCTACATGAGCTATTCCGATAAGGTCGTTGACGGATCGCCGAAGAATGCGATCAGCGCCGTGCCGATCATGCCGTGGAATAAATAACAGGGAACGACGATGCAGCAGCCGCAGATCTGGTTGGTGGAGGATGAGCAGAGTATTGCCGACACGCTTGTCTACCTGCTCCAGCAGGAAGGCTTTGTGGTGAGCGTTTTTGCGCGTGGGCTGCCCGCGCTTGATGCCGCCCGCCAGCGGATGCCGGACCTGGCCATTCTGGACGTGGGCCTGCCCGACATCAGCGGCTTTGAGCTGTGCCGTCAGCTGCTGGGCCGCTATCCGACGCTCCCGGTCCTGTTTCTCACCGCCCGTAGCGAAGAGGTGGATAAGCTGCTGGGCCTTGAAATAGGCGCCGATGACTACATCGCGAAGCCCTTCTCGCCGCGCGAAGTGTGCGCCCGGGTGCGCACCGTTCTGCGGCGGGTGCAAAAGTTTGCGGCCTCTGGCGTAGTGCTGCAGGTGGGCGAATTTCAGCTCAACGAGGCCGCGGCACGGGTCACCTGGTGCGGCCAGCCGCTAACCCTGACGCGCTATGAATTTCTGCTGCTAAAAACGCTCCTGCGCTCGCCGGGGCGGGTCTTTTCCCGCCAGCAGCTGATGGACGCGGTGTGGGGGGATGCGCATGAAAGCTTCGACCGCACTGTTGATACCCATATCAAAACCCTGCGCGCGAAGCTGCGCGAGGTCAATCCTCACCTCTCACCGGTTAATACGCATCGCGGCATGGGATATAGCCTGGGAGGCGCCTGATGCGTATCGGCATGCGGCTGCTGCTGGGCTACTTTCTGATTGTCGCGATTGCAGCATGGTTCGTGCTTTTCATTTTCGTCCAGGAAATCAAACCCGGGGTACGTCGGGCGACGGAAGGTACGCTGATTGATACCGCCACGCTGCTGGCGGAGCTGGCGCGAGAAGATCTGCTTTCCGCTCAGCCGCAGCAGGGGCGCCTGGCCAGGGCGTTTCAGACGCTGCATCAGCGGCCGATCGAGGCGAATATCGCGGGCATCAGCAAAACGCGTAACGAGTATCGCGTCTACCTGACCGATGAGAAGGGCAAGGTGGTATTCGATTCGGCGGGAGAAGCGGTGGGGCAGGACTATTCCCGCTGGAATGACGTGTGGCTGACCCTGCGCGGCCAGTACGGCGCGCGCAGCACCCTGGCCGACCCTAACGACGCGGGCAGTTCGGTGATGTACGTCGCTGCACCGGTCACCGATGGCGGCCGTATTATTGGGGTGCTGAGCGTCAGTAAACCCAACCAGGCGATGGCGCCGGTGATTAAGCGCAGCGAACGGCGAATGCTGTGGGCCAGCGGGGCGCTGCTGGGGATCGCGCTGCTGATAGGCTCGCTGATGGTCTGGTGGATCAACTTCTCGATCGGCAAGCTGGTGCGCTACGCTGATTCGGTCACCGCCGACCGGCCGCTTCCGCTGCCGGACGTTGGCAGCAGCGAGCTGCGCAAGCTGGCGCTGGCGCTGGAAAGCATGCGCGTCAAGCTGGAGGGTAAGAACACCATTGAAAACTACGTTCACGCCCTGACGCATGAGCTGAAAAGCCCGCTGGCCGCTATTCGAGGCGCCGCAGAGATCCTGCGTGAAGGCCCTCCGCCGGAGGTCGCCGCGCGTTTTACCGGCAATATCCTGACGCAGAATGCGCGGATGCAGTCGCTGGTTGAGAAGCTGTTACGCCAGGCGAGGCTGGAGAACCGGCTGGAGATCGCTCTTGAGCCGCTCGCAATTGATAGCCTTTTCCGTCGCTTAGCCGAGGAGCGCGAGGCGGTACTGGCGGTAAAGAAAATCCGCTTACGCTGGCAGGAGAGCGGCCTGACGGCGGAGGCCGACGGCGAGCTGCTGGCGCAGGCCCTGGGCAATCTGCTGGATAACGCCATCGATTTTACCCCTGCGCAAGGGGAGATCGTCATGAGCGCAGAGCAGCAGCAGGCGGGCCTGGCGCTGACCATCAGCGATAGCGGCAGCGGCATCCCGGATTATGCGCTCGGACGCATCTTCGAACGTTTCTATTCGCTGCCGCGTGAAAACGGCCATAAAAGCAGCGGCCTGGGGCTGGCTTTTGTCCGCGAAGTGGCGCGGCTGCATCAGGGCGATATTCGGCTCAGCAATCGCCCGCAGGGCGGCGTACGCGCGGTGCTGATACTTCACCGTCCCTTCACATAGCTTCAAACTCCCCCCACATAGCCCGGCTAAGGTGAGCGCTTCACTGAGGAGAACGCTATGTTGAAATCACCGCTATTCTGGAAAATGAGCACCCTGCTGGGGTGCATCCTGTTGTTATCTATCCCCCTGATGATGGTCCGACAGCTGATTGTCGAGCGGGCGGACTATCGTAGCGACGTTGTTGATGCGCTGGAGAAAAGCACCAGCGGCGCGCAAAAGCTGACCGGGCCGCTGATCGCGATCCCGGTCACCGAGACGTTGACCCGTCTTGAGGATAAAAAAGAGGTCGAGTATCAGCGGACCTGGGTGCACTACTGGCTACCGGAATCACTGGCGATAAGCGGCAAGCAGAACGTGGAATCCCGACAGATAGGCATTTATGAGGGCCAAATCTGGCACAATACGCTCGGGATCAGGGCGCAGTTTGATACCTCCCGCCTGGCTGAACTTAAAAAAGACAATATTACGCTGGGCAGGCCCTTTGTGGTGGTCGGCGTCAGCGATGCGCGCGGAATTGGCGCGATTAACGCGCCGGAGTTCGGCGGTGAGACGCTGCCCGTGGAGCCTGGGCTGGGCCTCAGCGGCAGCGGAGAGGGGGTTCATATGCCGCTACCGCCGCTGTCGGCGCAGCAGAAAACGCTGGACCTTGCGTTCACTCTCAACCTGAACGGAACGGGAAGCTTCTCGGTGGTGCCCATTGGGCGCACTAGCGAGCTGCAGCTGGCAAGCAACTGGGCGCACCCCGGTTTTCTTGGCGATTTTCTTCCCGTTAGCCGCGAGGTCAGCGCCTCCGGCTATAGCGCCCGCTGGCAAAGCAGCTGGTTTGCCAACAACATGGCGAAGTTCTTCGTTGACGATCGGGAAGTTGAGTGGCGGGAGCTGCCGGCCTTCAACGTCAACGTCACTACGCCAGCCGATCAATATCAGCTGACCGATCGGGCGACTAAATATGCCATTCTTTTGATTGCGCTAACCTTTATGGCTTTCTTTGTCTTCGAAAGTTTAACGATGTACCGCCTGCATCCGCTACAGTATCTGCTGGTTGGCCTGTCGCTGGTGATGTTCTATCTGGTATTGCTGGCGCTCTCGGAACACGTTGGCTTTACGCTATCATGGGTTGCCGCCAGTATCATCGGCGCGCTGATCAACGCCGTGTATCTGCACGCCGTGCTGAAAGGATGGCGCAACAGCCTGCTCTTCGTCTGCGCGCTATTATTGCTGGACAGCGTTATGTGGGTTCTGCTGCGTTCGGAAGATAGCGCGCTGCTGCTCGGCACCGGCGTGCTGCTGCTGGCGCTAAGCGCGCTGATGCTGCTAACCCGCCACGTTGACTGGTATGCGCTATCGTCTCAGAAGCCAAAAAAGGCGGAGTAGCCCAACGGTGGGGGCGACGATACGTTCAGGATCTGGAAATAAAAAAACGGCGCCTTGAGCGCCGTTTTACGTTGTTGCTGCGGGAATCGTTAATTATTCCTGCAGATCGCCACAGAAGCGGTAACCTTCACCGTGAATGGTAGCGATGATTTCCGGCGTATCCGGAGTAGATTCAAAATGCTTACGAATGCGACGGATGGTCACGTCTACGGTACGGTCGTGCGGCTTAAGCTCACGGCCGGTCATTTTCTTCAGCAGTTCAGCGCGTGACTGGATTTTGCCCGGGTTTTCGCAGAAGTGCAGCATTGCGCGGAATTCACTGCGCGGCAGCTTGTACTGCTCACCGTTCGGGCTGACCAGAGAACGGCTGTTGATATCCAGTTCCCAGCCGTTGAACTTGTAGCTTTCTACGCTGCGACGTTCTTCGCTTACGGTACCCAGATTCATGGTACGGGAGAGCAGGTTGCGCGCGCGAATAGTCAGTTCACGGGGGTTGAATGGCTTGGTGATATAGTCATCTGCGCCAATTTCGAGGCCCAAAATCTTATCAACTTCATTATCGCGGCCGGTAAGGAACATCAGCGCGACGTCCGCCTGTTCGCGCAGTTCACGCGCCAGCAGGAGACCATTTTTACCCGGCAGGTTAATATCCATGATTACCAGGTTGATATCATTTTCAGACAGGATCTGATGCATTTCCGCGCCATCGGTCGCTTCGAACACATCATAACCTTCTGCTTCGAAAATACTTTTTAACGTGTTGCGTGTTACCAACTCGTCTTCAACGATAAGAATGTGCGGGGTCTGCATGTTTGCTACCTAAATTGCCAACTAAATCGAAACAGGAAGTACCAAAGTCCCTGACCTGCCTGGTACATGTCGCAAATTAACATGTCCGGCGTAACATGACTAAAGTACGTAATTGCGTTCTTGATGCACTTTCCATCAACGTCAACAACATCATTAGCTTGGTCGTGGGTACTTTCCCTCTGGACCCGACGGTGTCAAAAACGGCTGTCATCCTAACCATTTTAACAGCAATATAACAGGCTAAGAGAGGCTGAACACCCAATAAAACTACGCTTCGTTGACATATATCAAGTTCAATTGTAGCACGTTAACAGTCTTGTGAAATCATCGTATTGAAATGCTATTTGTAGTTACAAATCTTACACAGCTCAAATGGTTGCGTGGGGAAACTGATAAATATGCTGAATCCAACGCCTGAAACGGTATCCGGAGCGAAATATCATTGGCAAACATATGGATAAAAGCGTTCTGTTAACATACCTCGTGTCGCGGTTGGTTGGAAATAGTTTAGTTTTTTTTATGGGTGTTCGAACGCAATTTTAGTGACGTTTGTTGCAAATTTGTAAATTTTCGCCGCGTAAAATGAGGGGTAACTTTCATTTTCGCCCCCTGAGAGAGCAGAAGAGAACCACAATGCGCGTATCTATTGTATTAGTATCCCCGGCTCGGGCAGAGAACGTTGGCGCGGCCGCGCGAGCGATGAAAACGATGGGCTTTAGCGATCTGCGGATCGTCGAAAGCGATGCCCATTTGCAGCCTGCCGCGCGCTGGGTCGCCCATGGATCCGGAGATATTCTCGATAATATAAGCACTTATTCAACGCTGGAGCAGGCGCTGCACGATGTCGATTTTACGGTCGCCACCACGGCCCGCAGCCGGGCGCGCTTCCACTACTACGCCACCCCGCAGCAGCTCCTGCCGCTGATGGAGGAAAAGGCGCAGTGGATGAACCACGCGGCGCTGGTATTTGGTCGGGAAGATTCCGGCCTGACCAACGAGGAGCTGGCCCTTGCCGACGTGTTGACCGGCGTGCCGATGGTCGCCGACTATCCGTCGCTCAATCTCGGCCAGTCGGTGATGGTTTACTGCTATCAGCTGACCTCCCTGGTTCAGCAGGCGCCGGCCGTTTGCGCGAGCGTCGATGAAAACCAGCTGCAGGCGCTGCGTTTGCGAACCCTCGAATTGTTGACCCGGCTTGGCGTCGCTGAAGACGTCAAACTCACCGATTGGCTACAGCAGCGGATTGGACTTTTGCAGCAGCGAGATACGGCAATGCTCCATCGTTTGCTGCACGATATTGAAAAAAACCTCCCGGAGTAAAGTTCTGTCATAAGTTTTATGTATGGTTTTTTCTGCTGATTGATGGCGTGAGGCTGCGTGAACAGGGATGAATGACCGCTGCATTTTGGCGCATTGCCCAGGTGCGCCAAAACCGGCGAAAAACAGAAATTCATTGACTTAAGTCGGCAGATACTTTAACCAATATAGGCACAGGACACAGACAGATAAAAATTACAGAGTACACAACATCCATGAAACGCATCGGCATGATTACAACGATTATCACCACCACTATTACCACAGGTAACGGTGCGGGCTGACGCGTACAGGAAACACAGAAAAAAGCCCGCACCTGAACAGTGCGGGCTTTTTTTTCGACAAAAAATCTAGGGGTAACAACCATGCGCGTGTTGAAGTTCGGCGGTACATCAGTGGCAAATGCAGAACGTTTTCTGCGTGTTGCCGATATTCTGGAGAGCAATGCCAGGCAGGGGCAGGTAGCGACCGTACTGTCTGCCCCGGCGAAAATTACCAACCATCTGGTCGCGATGATTGAAAAAACCATCGGCGGCCAGGATGCGCTCACCAATATCGCTGACGCTGAACGCATTTTTGCTGAACTGCTGCAGGGTCTCGCCGATGCTCAGCCGGGCTTTGCGCTGGCGCAGCTGAAAACCTTCGTCGAGCAGGAGTTTTCCCAGATAAAGCACGTGCTGCACGGCATCAGCCTGCTTGGCCAGTGCCCGGATAGCGTTAACGCTGCGCTGATTTGCCGCGGAGAGAAGCTGTCCATCGCGATCATGGCCGGCCTTCTTGAAGCGCGTGGCCATAAGGTCAGCGTGATTAACCCCGTCGAAAAACTGCTGGCCGTGGGCCACTACCTCGAATCCACCGTCGATATTGCCGAATCAACCCGCCGCATTGCCGCCAGCCAGATCCCAGCGGACCATATGGTGCTGATGGCCGGTTTTACTGCCGGCAACGAAAAGGGCGAGCTGGTGGTTCTGGGCCGTAACGGCTCCGACTATTCTGCCGCCGTACTCGCCGCCTGCCTGCGCGCCGACTGTTGTGAAATCTGGACCGACGTTGACGGCGTTTACACCTGCGATCCGCGTCAGGTACCGGACGCCCGCCTGCTGAAGTCGATGTCCTATCAGGAAGCGATGGAGCTCTCCTACTTCGGCGCTAAGGTTCTGCACCCGCGCACCATTGCGCCTATCGCTCAGTTCCAGATCCCCTGCCTGATCAAAAATACCGGCAACCCGCAGGCGCCAGGTACGCTTATCGGCGCCAGCCTTGATGAAGACGGCCTGCCGGTTAAGGGGATCTCCAACCTCAATAATATGGCGATGTTCAACGTCTCCGGTCCGGGGATGAAGGGAATGGTCGGCATGGCCGCCCGCGTTTTCGCTACCATGTCCCGCGCCGGTATTTCGGTGGTCCTGATCACCCAGTCCTCTTCTGAGTACAGCATCAGCTTCTGCGTGCCGCAAAGCGACTGCGCCCGGGCAAAACGGGTGATGGAAGAGGAGTTCTATCTGGAGCTGAAAGAGGGGCAGCTGGAGCCGCTCTCCATCATGGATCGCCTGGCTATCATTTCCGTCGTCGGCGACGGTATGCGCACTCTGCGCGGTATTTCGGCCAAGTTCTTTGCGGCGCTGGCGCGCGCCAATATCAATATCGTGGCGATTGCCCAGGGCTCTTCCGAACGCTCTATCTCCGTAGTGGTCAGCAATGACGACGCTACTACCGGGGTACGCGTCACCCACCAGATGCTGTTCAATACTGACCAGGTCATTGAGGTGTTCGTTATCGGCGTTGGCGGCGTTGGCGGCGCGCTGATTGAGCAAATCAAGCGTCAGCAGGGCTGGCTGAAGAACAAGCATATCGACCTGCGCGTGTGCGGCGTCGCAAATTCCCAGGCTCTGCTGACCAACGTTCACGGTCTGAATCTGGAGAACTGGCGCGCTGAGCTGGCCGAAGCGAAAGAGTCGCTTAATCTGGGCCGCCTGATCCGCCTGGTAAAAGAGTACCATCTGCTGAACCCGGTGATCGTTGACTGTACCTCGAGCCAGGCGGTCGCCGAGCAGTACGCCGATTTCCTGCGCGAAGGTTTCCACGTGGTGACGCCGAACAAAAAGGCCAACACCTCATCGCTGGATTACTACCATCAGCTGCGCCACGCGGCGAGCAGCTCCCGACGCAAATTCCTCTACGACACCAACGTCGGTGCCGGCCTGCCGGTTATCGAGAACCTGCAGAACCTGCTCAACGCCGGTGACGAACTGCTGCATTTCTCCGGCATCCTCTCCGGTTCGCTGTCGTTTATCTTCGGTAAGCTGGACGAGGGGATGACGCTCTCCGCAGCGACGACGCTGGCGCGAGATATGGGCTATACCGAACCGGATCCGCGCGACGATCTTTCCGGCGTCGACGTTGCCCGCAAGCTGCTGATCCTGGCCCGTGAGACCGGTCGTGAGCTGGAGCTGTCGGACATTATCGTTGAGTCGGCCCTGCCTGAAGCATTTGATGCCAGCGGCGACGTCGAGAGCTTTATGGCGCGTCTGCCAGCGCTGGATAACGAATTTGCTTCGCGGGTGGCGAAAGCGCGCGATGAAGGTAAAGTCTTGCGTTACGTCGGTAACATCGAAGAGGATGGAACCTGCCGCGTGAAAATTGCCGCGGTGGACGGGAACGATCCGCTGTTTAAAGTCAAAAACGGTGAGAACGCGCTGGCCTTTTACAGCCACTATTATCAGCCGCTGCCGCTGGTGCTGCGCGGCTATGGCGCGGGTAACGATGTGACCGCGGCCGGCGTATTCGCCGACCTGCTGCGTACCCTGTCATGGAAGTTAGGAGTTTAAGATGGTCAAAGTATATGCCCCGGCTTCCAGTGCCAATATGAGCGTCGGGTTTGATGTCCTGGGCGCGGCGGTGACGCCGGTTGACGGTACGCTGCTGGGGGACAACGTCTCGGTTGAGGCGGCCGCAAGCTTCAGCCTGCAAAACGTCGGTCGCTTTGCCAGCAAGCTGCCGGCGGCGGCGCAGGAGAATATCGTTTATCAGTGCTGGGAGCGTTTTTGCGAAGAGATTGGCAGGAAGGTTCCGGTGGCGATGGTGCTGGAAAAAAACATGCCGATTGGCTCCGGCCTCGGCTCCAGCGCCTGTTCAGTGGTCGCGGCGCTGGTGGCGATGAATGAATTCTGCGGCAAGCCGCTGAACGAAACGCGGATGCTGGCGCTGATGGGCGAGATGGAAGGGCGCATCTCCGGCAGTATCCACTACGACAACGTCGCCCCGTGCTATTTGGGCGGCATGCAGCTGATGATCGAAGAGAACGACATCATCAGCCAGCAGGTGCCCGGCTTTGACGAGTGGCTGTGGGTGCTGGCGTACCCTGGAATTAAAGTTTCGACGGCGGAAGCGCGCGCCATCCTACCGGCCCAGTATCGGCGGCAGGATTGTATTGCGCACGGCCGCCACCTGGCGGGCTTTATTCACGCCTGCTACACCCGCCAGCCGCAGCTGGCAGCGAAACTGATGAAAGATGTGATTGCCGAACCCTATCGCACCAAACTGCTGCCGGGCTTCAGCGAAGCGCGGCAGGCGGCGATGGAGATTGGCGCGCAGGCCTGCGGGATCTCCGGCTCTGGCCCGACGCTGTTTGCGCTGTGCGATAAGCCGGAAACCGCGCAGCGGGTTGCCGACTGGCTGGGTACGCATTATCTGCAGAATCATGAAGGCTTTGTTCATATTTGCCGGCTGGACACGGCGGGCGCACGAGTAGTGGGATAACCAATGAAACTCTATAACTTAAAAGATCATAACGAACAGGTCAGCTTTGCGCAGGCCGTCACGCAGGGGCTTGGCAAGCATCAGGGGCTGTTCTTCCCGCACGACCTGCCGGAATTTAGCCTGACTGAAATTGATGACATGCTGGCGCTGGATTTTGTCACCCGCAGCGCGAAGATCCTGTCGGCATTTATTGCCGAAGAGATCCCGCAGGCGGTCCTGCAGGAGCGCATCGGTGCGGCCTTCACCTTCCCGGCTCCGGTCAGCAAGGTGCAGGATGACGTCGGCTGCCTCGAGCTGTTCCACGGCCCGACGCTGGCGTTTAAAGACTTCGGCGGCCGCTTCATGGCCCAGATGCTGACCCATATCGCGGGCGACAAGCCGGTGACTATCCTGACGGCGACCTCCGGTGATACCGGCGCGGCGGTAGCCCACGCGTTCTACGGTCTGCCAAACGTGAAGGTGGTGATTCTCTATCCGCGCGGCAAGATTAGCCCTCTGCAGGAGAAGCTGTTCTGCACCCTGGGCGGCAACATTGAAACCGTGGCTATCGACGGCGACTTCGACGCCTGCCAGGCGCTGGTTAAGCAGGCCTTCGACGACGAAGAGCTGAAAGTCGCGCTGGGCCTGAACTCCGCGAACTCGATTAACATCAGCCGTCTGCTGGCACAGATTTGCTACTACTTTGAAGCGGTCGCGCAGCTGCCTCAGGAAGCGCGCAATCAGCTGGTGATTTCGGTGCCAAGCGGCAACTTCGGCGACCTCACCGCCGGCCTGCTGGCGAAGTCTTTAGGCCTGCCGATTAAGCGCTTTATTGCCGCCACCAACGCCAACGATACCGTTCCTCGCTTCCTGCAGGACGGCAACTGGGCGCCGAAGGTCACCCAGGCGACGCTGTCCAACGCGATGGATGTCAGCCAGCCAAACAACTGGCCGCGCGTGGAAGAGCTGTTCCGCCGCAAAACCTGGCGACTGAACGAGCTGGGCTACGCGACCGTGGACGACGAGACGACCAAAGAGGCGATGCGCGAGCTGAAAGCTATCGGCTACACCTCCGAGCCGCATGCGGCCATCGCGTGGCGCGCGCTGCGCGACCAGCTGCAGCCGGGAGAATACGGCCTGTTCCTTGGTACCGCGCATCCGGCGAAGTTCAAGGAGAGCGTTGAAGAGATCCTGCAGGAGACGCTGCCGCTGCCGAAAGAGCTGGCGGATCGCGCCGACCTGCCGCTGCTGTCGCATAACCTGCCTGCGGACTATGCGGCGCTGCGCGAGCTGATGATGGCGAAAGCGTAACGACGGTCTTAGACGCCTTTTATTACGTAAACCGGGCCGGGTGCCCGGTTTTTTTACGCCCAAAAAAGGAGAAATTATGCATGAATTATCAATAAATGCCGGGGGCTGAAGAATAGGATTGCGGAGAATAACAAGCGCCGTTGCGCAGGGCTAACCTTGGGCTATCGACCCATTGCGGGCACTGTGAACAAAGGGGAAACCTATGTCAAAGCTGAAATCTGTGATCCTTGCGCTTTCGATGCTGCTGGTGGCTCCTGCGGCCGTCCACGCCGCTGAAATTACGCTGGTTCCGGTCATAAAACTGCAGATCGGCGATCGCGATCGCTCCGGCAATTACTGGGACGGCGGCCACTGGCGCGATCGCGAATGGTGGGGACATCATTACGACTGGCGCGACGATCGCTGGCATCCGCATGACGATCGTCGTTATCACCAGCGCGAACGCCATGATGACGATCGCGATCGCGGCCCGGATCGCGACTGGCACCACCGCTAAGCGACGCTCCCGGCCGGCAGGTTAGCGGCCGGGAAGCGGGTTAGCGTTCGTGGCGTTTAAAGACCATCTCGCCTTTATCGGAAGCATCGGCGTCAAAGAAGTACCCGTCGCTGTCGAAGCGCGTGAGCTGCTCCGGCCGGGTTAAGCGGTTCTCAATGATATAGCGGCTCATCAAGCCGCGCGCTTTCTTGGCGTAGAAGCTGATCACCTTGAACTTGCCATTTTTCTCATCGAGGAACACCGGCTTAATAATCTGCCCCTGCAGCCGCTTCGTCTTGACCGACCGGAAGTATTCGTCGGAGGCGAGGTTAATCACCACGTCGTCGCCCTGGGCCTTCAGCGCCTGATTCAGCGTATCGGTAATTGTCTCATCCCAGAAGTGGTAGAGATCTTTGCCCTTCGCGTTTTCCAGCTTAATTCCCATCTCCAGACGATAGGGCTGCATCAGATCCAGCGGGCGCAGCACCCCGTACAGGCCGGAGAGCATGCGCAGATGCTGCTGGGCGAAATCGAAATCCGCCTCGTCGAAGGTTTCCGCCTGCAGCCCGGTGTAGACGTCGCCCTTAAAGGCCAGAATGGCCTGGCGGGCGTTTTTCGGCGTGAACTCGGGATGCCAGTCGTGAAAACGGGTGGCGTTCAGATCCGCCAGCTTATCGCTGATGCCCATCAGCTTGCCTATCTGCGGCGCTGAAAGCTGGCGCGCCACGCCGATAAGCTGTTGGGAATACTCCAGCAGCTCGGGCTGGGTGTAGCGCGTCGTCGCCAGCGGGCTTTGATAATCGAGCGTTTTAGCAGGTGAAATCAGAATCAGCATATCCAGTCCTTGCAGGAGATTTTCGGCGATTTTACCAAAAAAAGACCGCGGGGGGAGCGATAGCTGCGATTGCTGCGCTATTCGCGCGGCGGCCCGTCCCAGGTTCCCGGCGCCAGCTGCTGGCGAATTTCCGGATAGCGCGCGGCGTCAAACGTGGGCTGCACGCCGAGCCGTCGCTGGTGAAGATAGTCGCTGGCAAGCAGGCGTACCGTGGGTGACAGAAGAAGGATGGCCGTCAGGTTGGTAATGGCCATCAGCGCCATAATAATATCCGCCAGCCGCCAGACGACCGGGAGACTCATCATCGTTCCCGTTAAGACCATCAGGATGGTGATAATCCGCAGCGCCCAGATGCAGCGAGGACTGTTAAAACGCAGAAAAATCAGATTATTTTCAGCATAAATGTAGTTAGCCACGATGGAGCTAAAGGCAAAGAGCAGCACGATGACGGCGACAAAGCCGGCGCCCCAGCCGCCGACCAGCCCGCTCATCGCATGCTGAATGGCCTGAATACCGTTAGCGGCATCCTCTCCTCCGTGCGCGCGCGGTGCCAGCATGATAATCACCGCGCTGGCGGTGCAGATAACAACGGTATCAATAAAAACGCCAATCATCTGGACGATCCCCTGAGCCGCCGGGTGCGGAGGCCAGGAGGCGGCGGCCGCGGCGGCGTTAGGCGTTGAGCCCATCCCCGCTTCGTTAGAGAACATTCCGCGCTGAAAACCGCTGGTTAGCGCCTGGCTGATGGTATAGCCCACCGCGCCGGCGGCGGCTTCCTGCCAGCCGAACGCGCAGCGGAAAATGGTGTTAAAAATGGCCGGCAGGGCGGTGATGTGCCACAGGCCGATGAGCAGGCTGGCGGCGACCCACAGCACCGCCATCAGCGGGACGAACCATTGCAGGATCTTTGCCACGTTGCGCAAGCCGCGAACGATAACCAGCAGGGTGAGCGCCGCCAGCACGCCGCCGGTGATAACGCCGGGAAGATCGAAGGCGTAGGTCATCGCATGCGCTACCGAGTTGGCCTGGACGGTGTTAAAAATAACGCCATAGGCGAGCAGCAGCAGGATTGAAAACAGCACGCCCATCCAGCGCATCCCTAAGCCTCGGGACATATACCACGCGGGACCGCCGCGAAATTGCCCCTGCGCATCGCGTTCTTTGTAGAGCTGGGCAAGGGAGCATTCGGCGAAGCTGCTGGCCATCCCGAGCAGCGCAGAGACCCACATCCAGAAGACGGCGCCCGGACCGCCGGCGGCGATCGCCAGCGCGACGCCGGCCAGGTTGCCGCTGCCGACGCGGGCGGCCAGGCTGGTGCACAGGGCCTGAAAAGAGGTTAAGCCGTCGGGCTGGGGCAGGAGGCTTTTGCGCAAACTTTTCCCAAACTGGCTAACATAACGGAACTGAATGCATTTCGTCCGCCAGGTAAACCATACGCCGGCGCCCAGTAATAGATAAATCATTACCGAACCCCAGAGTATTTCATTGATAAATGAGAAAAAGTCAGGCATTAAGCATCCTCTTGTCCATGTTGGTAAGCTCGTGTAAGCGTTACCATTTTAGTGACAATCCTTTAACATTCAGAGAATTAATTCGTCCAGTTTATCACACTCTGCGCTCTTGCATGGTCCGCAGTTGCGCTGACCCGGCAGCGTGTTATCATCTTGGCAGACCGGTTACATCCCCTTAACTGCTGTTTAAGAGAACCCTATCATGACGGATAAATTGACTTCTCTGCGTCAGTACACCACTGTCGTAGCTGATACCGGAGATATTGCGGCAATGAAGCTGTATCAGCCTCAGGACGCCACGACTAACCCTTCTTTGATTCTTGGCGCTGCTCAGATCCCTGAGTACCGTAAGCTGATTGATGACGCTATCGTCTGGGCCCGCGCTCAGAGCAGCGATCGCGCGCAGCAGGTTATCGACGCTTCCGATAAGCTGGCGGTGAACATTGGTCTCGAAATCCTTAAGCTGATTCCAGGCCGTATTTCTACTGAAGTTGATGCCCGTCTCTCCTATGACACCACGGCATCCATCGCTAAAGCTAAACGCATCATCAAGCTGTACAACGATGCGGGCATCGGCAACGATCGCATTCTGATCAAACTGGCTTCTACCTGGCAGGGCATCTGCGCCGCCGAGCAGCTGGAAAAAGAAGGCATCAACTGTAACCTGACTCTGCTGTTCTCCTTCGCTCAGGCACGCGCCTGTGCGGAAGCGGGCGTATTCCTGATTTCGCCGTTCGTAGGCCGTATCCTCGACTGGTACAAAGCGAACACGGATAAGAAAGAGTATGCGCCGGCGGAAGATCCGGGCGTGGTTTCCGTCAGCGAAATCTACGAATACTACAAGCAGCACGGCTATGAAACCGTCGTAATGGGCGCAAGCTTCCGTAACGTCGGCGAAATCCTCGAGCTGGCCGGCTGTGACCGTCTGACCATCGCTCCGGCACTGCTGAAAGAGCTGGCAGAAAGCGAAGGCGCTATCGAACGTAAGCTGACCTTCAGCGGCGAAGTGAAAGCCCGTCCGGAACGCATCACCGAATCTCAGTTCCTGTGGCAGCACAACCAGGATCCGATGGCGGTAGATAAACTGGCGGAAGGTATCCGTAAGTTTGCTATCGACCAGGAAAAACTGGAAAAAATGATCGGCGATCTGCTGTAATCATTGCGCGTGGCCGGGTTCCCGGTCACGCTACTTCTTTTGAGCCCTGTCTGTATCTCCTCCCAGCGTGTATTATTCCGTCTAACTGCACTATTTGAACGGAATAACGATGAATACCTTACGAATCGGCTTAGTTTCCATCTCCGATCGCGCCTCCAGCGGCGTTTATCAGGATAAAGGCATCCCGGCACTTGAAGAGTGGCTGGCGCGTGCGCTGACGACCCCCTTTGAGCTCCAGACCCGCTTGATCCCCGATGAGCAGGTGATTATCGAGCAAACGCTGTGCGAGCTGGTGGACGAAATGGGCTGCCATCTGGTGTTAACTACCGGCGGTACCGGCCCTGCGCGACGAGACGTGACGCCGGATGCGACGCTGGCGGTTGCCGATCGCGTCATGCCGGGCTTTGGCGAGCAGATGCGTCAGGTGAGCCTGCACTTCGTCCCGACGGCTATTCTCTCCCGCCAGGTTGGGGTGATCCGTAAGCAGGCGCTGATCCTCAATCTGCCCGGTCAGCCGAAGGCGATTGAGGAAACCCTCGAAGGGGTCAAAGATGCCAATGGCCAGGTGCTGGTGCACGGCGTCTTTGCAAGTGTACCGTATTGTGTACAGTTGCTTGAGGGGCCTTATGTCGAGACTGCGCCGGAAGTGGTAGCGGCTTTTCGGCCAAAAAGCGCGAGACGCGAAAGTTTATCCTGAATTTGATGCTTTCCTGACATAACCTGTAATCCTGATGGTGTGCTGTTTTATTTACGATATAGTGTTTTTTACTTTACACGCTGCGTGATAACACCTACAAACCTCTGGATGAACAGCTCGTTATGTCACAACATACCCGACCTCTGAATCGACAAGACTATAAAACTCTGACGCTGGCCGCCCTTGGCGGGGCGCTGGAGTTTTACGACTTCATTATCTTCGTCTTCTTTGCCGCCGTTGTTGGCGAGCTCTTCTTCCCGGCCGATATTCCGGAGTGGCTGCGCCAGGTGCAGACCTTCGGCATTTTCGCCGCCGGCTATCTGGCGCGTCCTCTCGGCGGCATTATTATGGCCCACTTTGGCGATCTGGTCGGGCGCAAGAAAATGTTTACCTTGAGCATTTTACTGATGGCGCTGCCGACGCTGGCGATCGGCCTGCTGCCGACCTATGAATCGATGGGGATCGTTGCCCCGCTGCTGCTGCTGCTGATGCGCGTGCTGCAGGGCGCGGCGATTGGGGGGGAAGTCCCCGGCGCCTGGGTGTTTGTTGCGGAGCACGTGCCGGAGAAAAAAATCGGTATCGCCTGCGGCACGCTGACGGCGGGCTTAACCGTGGGGATCCTGCTGGGGTCGGTGGTGGCGACGCTGATTAATACCAGCCTGACGCCGCAGGGCATCCACGACGGCGGCTGGCGTATTCCTTTCCTGCTGGGCGGCGTGTTCGGCCTGGTGGCGATGTATTTACGCCGCTGGCTGCAGGAAACGCCGATATTCCTCGAGATGCAGCAGCGCAAAGCATTAGCCCAGGAGCTGCCGGTTAAATCGGTGGTGCTCAAGCATCAGAAGGCCGTCGTGGTTTCAATGCTGCTGACCTGGCTCCTGTCCGCGGGCGTGGTGGTAGTCATTTTGATGTCGCCGGTGTGGCTGCAAAAGCATTACGGCTTTGCCCCGGCGGTGACCCTGCAGGCGAACAGTATTGCGACGATTATGCTGTGTGTCGGCTGCCTTCTGGCAGGTCTGGCGGCCGATCGCTTTGGCGCCAGCCGGACTTTTATCGTCGGCAGCCTTCTGCTCGCGGTCTCAAGCTGGGCGTTCTACCACCTTTCCGGCACTTCGCCTGAACAGCTTTTCCTGCTGTACGGCACCGTTGGGCTGTGCGTTGGCGTAGTCGGAGCGGTGCCTTACGTGATGGTTCGCGCCTTCCCGGCGGAGGTGCGTTTTACCGGAATTTCATTCTCGTACAACGTCTCCTACGCCATTTTCGGCGGCCTGACGCCGATTGCCGTCACTATGCTGATGGGCGTGTCGCCGATGGCTCCGGCGTGGTACGTGCTGGCGCTGTCGCTGATGGGGCTGGGGTTGGGGATTTGGCTGCGTCAGGGGCTGGGGGGAAATAGCGCCGCCGCGGCTGGCGAACTGCAGCGCCTGCCTTAGCGTGACTGCTCAATACCCTCGCCGTAAGGCGAGGGTATCTTCTATCAATGAGGCGCGCCGATTGGCAGAACGGTGCGACCAAACTGCTCGTTGAGTACTTCACCCATCGCCAGATAAATCGCGCTACCGCCGCAGACTAAACCAATCCAGCCGGCGATTCTAACGATGCCTTCGTTATCGACCAGGTGACCAATTGCCAGCAGGGCAAACAGGACGGTCAGGCTGAGGAAGACGAACTGCAGCATCCGTGCGGCTTTCAGGGTACCGAAGAACATAAACAGCGTGAACACTCCCCACAGTCCGAGATACATGCCCAGGAAGTGCGCATTCGGCGCCTCTGCCAGGCCCATTTTCGGCATGAGAAGAATTGCGACCAACGTCAGCCAGAAGGCGCCGTAGGACGTAAAAGCGGTTAAACCAAAGGTGTTACCCTTTTTAAATTCCAGCAGGCCTGCGAAAATCTGCGCAATACCGCCGTAAAAAATGCCCATCGCCAGGATAGCTACATCAAACGCGAAAAGGCCGCTATTCGCCAGGTTAAGCAGAATAGTGGTCATGCCGAAGCCCATAAGGCCCAGCGGTGCCGGATTAGCCAACTTAGTGTTGCCCATAATTCCTCAAAATAATGATTAGAAAGGGAAGCATTACCCCGTCGCTCAGCGGTGGGGCGCGGCATAATAATGAGGAGTCGTCAGGCTGTCTATGATCTGGCGAGGTATTTTTCACCAATTTTACACACTCTCTAAACGATGTCGGGCATTTGCCCGAGGCCAGGCGGGCGAAGGCGTTCGTAAGACTATGATCCGTCGAGCTTCTGGTCTTTCAACGCGGTGGTGGACTCGCTAAGCAGAGTCATCGTTCCTTTACGGGGACCCCAGCGGATGAACGCCGTGAAGCGCGCTTTTTTGCCTCATATCGGCAAAACTCCCTCGCCGACGGCCGGCTTCGTGGGACGATGAAGATAAAATTTTTTTTGCCTTCCCCCTTGATGAAGCGGTGGACGACCCCATCTTGTAGTCAACCGCAGTGAATGAACCTGAAAAAAAAAGATGTTGGGCAGTTGAAACCGCACGTTTCGCCCTTATTACAGGTTCACAACCACATGTTGACTGAATTTTTAGTGGAGACGTTTAGATGGGTAAAATTATTGGTATCGACCTGGGTACTACCAACTCTTGTGTAGCGATTATGGATGGCACTACTGCTCGCGTGCTGGAAAACGCCGAAGGCGATCGCACCACGCCTTCTATCATTGCTTATACCCAGGATGGTGAAACTCTGGTTGGTCAGCCGGCTAAACGTCAGGCAGTGACAAACCCGCAAAACACCCTGTTTGCGATTAAACGCCTGATTGGTCGCCGCTTCCAGGATGAAGAAGTTCAGCGTGACGTTTCTATCATGCCGTACAAAATCGTTGCCGCAGACAATGGCGACGCATGGCTTGATGTGAAAGGTACCCGCACCGCACCGCCGCAGATCTCTGCTGAAGTGCTGAAGAAAATGAAGAAAACCGCGGAAGATTACCTGGGTGAGCCGGTCACTGAAGCCGTTATCACCGTACCTGCATACTTCAACGATGCTCAGCGTCAGGCGACGAAAGACGCCGGTCGTATCGCGGGTCTGGAAGTTAAGCGTATCATCAACGAACCAACCGCAGCCGCGCTGGCTTACGGTCTGGATAAAGAAGTCGGCAACCGTACTATCGCGGTTTACGACCTCGGCGGTGGTACCTTCGATATCTCTATTATCGAAATCGACGAAGTTGACGGCGAGAAAACCTTCGAAGTTCTGGCAACCAACGGTGATACCCACCTGGGTGGCGAAGACTTCGATAGCCGTATGATCAACTACCTCGTTGATGAGTTTAAGAAAGATCAGGGCATTGACCTGCGTAACGACCCGCTGGCCATGCAGCGCCTGAAAGAAGCGGCAGAAAAAGCGAAAATCGAGCTTTCTTCCGCTCAGCAGACCGACGTGAATCTGCCGTACATCACCGCAGATGCTACCGGTCCGAAACACATGAACATTAAAGTGACCCGTGCGAAGCTGGAAAGCCTGGTTGAAGACCTGGTTAACCGCTCTATCGAGCCGCTGAAAGTTGCGCTGCAGGATGCTGGCCTGTCCGTATCCGACGTTCAGGACGTTATCCTGGTCGGTGGTCAGACTCGTATGCCGATGGTGCAGAAGAAAGTTGCCGAGTTCTTTGGTAAAGAGCCGCGTAAAGACGTTAACCCGGATGAAGCTGTTGCTATCGGCGCAGCGGTTCAGGGCGGCGTACTGACTGGTGAAGTTAAAGACGTTCTGCTGCTCGACGTTACCCCGCTGTCGCTGGGTATCGAAACCATGGGCGGCGTGATGACTGCGCTGATCAACAAGAACACCACTATCCCGACCAAGCACAGCCAGGTGTTCTCGACGGCGGAAGATAACCAGTCTGCGGTAACTATCCACGTGATTCAGGGTGAGCGTAAACGCGCCTCCGATAACAAATCACTGGGTCAGTTTAACCTCGACGGCATCAACCCGGCACCGCGCGGCATGCCGCAGATCGAAGTGACCTTCGATATCGATGCCGATGGTATCCTGCACGTCTCCGCGAAAGATAAAAACAGCGGTAAAGAGCAGAAAATCACCATTAAAGCGTCTTCCGGTCTGAACGAAGAAGAAATCGCTAAAATGGTCCGTGAAGCAGAAGCGAACGCGGAATCTGACCGTAAGTTCGAAGAGCTGGTTCAGACCCGCAACCAGGGCGACCATCTGCTGCACAGCACGCGTAAGCAGGTTGAAGAAGCGGGCGACAAGCTGCCGGCTGACGACAAAACGGCTATCGAGTCTGCGCTGACCGCGCTGGAAACTTCCCTGAAAGGTGAAGACAAAGCCGATATCGAAGCGAAAATGCAGGCGCTGGCCCAGGCTTCCCAGAAGCTGATGGAGATTGCCCAGCAGCAGCATGCTCAGCAGCAGGCTGGCGGTGCTGAAGCTTCCGAAAGCAACGCGAAAGACGACGATGTCGTTGACGCTGAGTTTGAAGAAGTGAAAGACAAAAAATAATCGCCCTTTGAACGGGTAAAACACTGGCACGGGCGAAGAGGTTTCCTCTCCGCCCGTGCACGCATGTTAAGGGGCTGAAAAACACCAATGGCAAAGCAAGATTATTACGAGATTTTAGGCGTTTCCAAAACAGCGGAAGAGCGTGAAATCAAAAAGGCGTACAAGCGCCTGGCCATGAAATATCACCCGGACCGCAACCAGGGCGATAAAGAGGCCGAAGCTAAATTTAAAGAAATCAAAGAAGCCTACGAGATCCTGACGGATGCCCAGAAGCGTGCGGCCTACGATCAGTACGGCCACGCCGCGTTTGAGCAGGGCGGCATGGGCGGCGGCGGCGGTGGTTTCGGCGGCGGCGCGGATTTCAGCGATATCTTTGGCGATGTTTTTGGCGATATCTTCGGCGGTGGCCGCGGTCGTCAGCGCGCGTCGCGCGGGGCTGACCTGCGCTACAACATGGATCTGACGCTGGAAGAAGCGGTTCGCGGCGTAACGAAAGAGATCCGCATCCCGACGCTGGAAGAGTGCGACGTCTGCCACGGCAGCGGCGCGAAATCTGGCAGCAAGCCGCAGACCTGTCCGACCTGTCACGGCGCCGGCCAGGTGCAGATGCGCCAGGGCTTCTTCGCCGTTCAGCAGACCTGTCCGCACTGTCAGGGACGCGGTACGCTGATCAAAGACCCGTGCAATAAATGCCACGGTCACGGTCGCGTAGAGAAAACCAAAACGCTGTCGGTTAAAATCCCGGCAGGCGTAGACACCGGCGATCGCATTCGTCTGTCTGGCGAAGGTGAAGCAGGCGATCACGGCGCTCCGGCCGGCGATCTGTACGTTCAGGTCCAGGTGAAGCAGCACGCCATCTTTGAGCGCGAAGGCAATAACCTGTACTGCGAAGTGCCGATTAACTTCACCATGGCGGCGCTGGGCGGCGAGATTGAAGTCCCGACCCTGGACGGCCGCGTGAATCTGAAGGTGCCTGGCGAAACGCAGACCGGCAAGCTGTTCCGCATGCGTGGTAAAGGCGTCAAGTCCGTACGCGGCGGCGCGCAGGGCGATCTGCTGTGCCGCGTGGTGGTTGAGACGCCGGTTGGCCTCAACGACAAGCAGCGGCAGCTGTTGAAAGAACTTCAGGAAAGCTTCGGTGGCCCGACGGGTGAGAACAACAGCCCGCGCTCTAAAAGCTTCTTTGACGGCGTGAAGAAATTCTTCGATGATTTGACCCGCTAATCATCATGCCGTGTAAAAAGCCACTTTATCGCGAAGTGGCTTTTTTATTTCTCGCCGTCTCTCCGTTAATGCTGCCTGAATTTCTCGATCGGACCCTTTTCTGACCCTTCTCTTCTCATTTCGTAAAAACCGATCGACAGAGCAATAATAAACTTGTTTTTTCGAGCTGTTATGGCGATTAGAATAGTTTAAACGATGAATAATCCTGATAGAGAGAATAAAAAGTGAAACATCTGCAGCGTTTTTTAAGTAGCGATGCTTCCGGGGGCATAATCCTCATTTTTGCCGCCGTGCTGGCGATGCTGTTGGCGAATACCGATGCCACCAGCGGTCTGTATCACTCCTTTTTGGAAACGCCCGTTCAGCTGCGCGTTGGCGCGCTGGAAATCAACAAGAACATGCTGCTGTGGATTAACGACGCGCTGATGGCCGTCTTCTTCCTGCTGATCGGCCTCGAAGTGAAGCGCGAGATGATGCAAGGGGCGCTGGCCAGCCGTCGCCAGGCGGTGTTCCCCGTGCTGGCCGCCCTGGGCGGGATGATCGTCCCGGCGCTTATCTACCTTGCGTTTAACGCCCAGGACCCGATTGCCAGAGGGGGCTGGGCGATCCCGGCGGCAACCGATATTGCGTTCGCGCTGGGCGTGCTGGCGCTGCTCGGCAGCCGCGTGCCTGTGGCGCTGAAGATTTTCCTGATGGCGCTGGCGATCATTGATGACCTGGGCGCGATCGTTATTATCGCGCTGTTCTACACCAACGACCTTTCCGTGCTGTCGCTCGCGGTGGCGGCGGGGGCCATTGGGGTGCTGGCGCTGCTGAACCTGAGCGGGGTGCGGCGCACCGGTATCTATATTCTGGTCGGCGCCGTGCTGTGGACCGCGGTGCTGAAGTCCGGGGTTCACGCCACCTTAGCGGGGGTCATTGTCGGCTTTATGATCCCGCTGAAGGAGCAGGATGGCAAATCGCCGGCGAAGGAGCTTGAGCACGTTCTGCACCCGTGGGTTGCCTGGCTTATCCTGCCGCTCTTCGCCTTTGCTAATGCGGGCGTCTCGCTGCAAGGGGTAACGCTGGAGGGACTGACGTCGCTGCTGCCGCTGGGGATTATTGCCGGGCTGTTTATTGGCAAGCCGCTGGGGATCGGCCTGTTCTGCTGGCTGGCGCTGAAGCTGAAGTGGGCTTCGCTGCCGGAAGGGACTCATTTCCCGCAGATTATGGCGGTCGGCGTGCTCTGCGGGATCGGTTTTACGATGTCGATTTTTATCGCCAGCCTGGCGTTTGCCAGCACTGACCCCGGCTTAATCAACTGGGCCAAGCTTGGCATTCTGATCGGCTCGG
Organism: Klebsiella sp. BIGb0132; assembly: GCF_024810075.1. Classification (NCBI taxonomy): domain Bacteria; kingdom Pseudomonadati; phylum Pseudomonadota; class Gammaproteobacteria; order Enterobacterales; family Enterobacteriaceae; genus Klebsiella; species Klebsiella sp. BIGb0132. The sequence continues at coordinate 149,306 of NZ_JANUDW010000003.1, forward strand.
TGCTATCGGCCGTCAGCGGATATATGCTGCTGCGCAAGCGCATAACGGTTCCCGCCCGCTCGGCGTAATACTTTCGGAGAGCCTGCAGAGGCTCTCCAGGACATTATCAGGGAGAGAAGCATGTCGCATATTAACTACAACCATCTGTACTACTTCTGGCACGTCTACAAGGAAGGCTCCGTGGTCGGGGCGGCGGAAGCGCTGTTTCTGACGCCGCAGACCATCACCGGACAAATTAAAGCGCTTGAAGAGCGCCTGCAGGGGAAGCTTTTTAAGCGTAAGGGCAGGGGGCTGGAGCCGAGCGAGCTGGGCGAGCTGGTGTTCCGCTATGCCGACCGCATGTTCACGCTAAGCCAGGAGATGCTGGATATCGTCAACTACCGCAAGGAGTCGAATTTGCTGTTCGACGTTGGCGTGGCGGATGCGCTGTCGAAGCGGCTGGTGAGCGGCGTGCTGGATGCGGCGGTGGTTGAGGATGAGCAGATCCACCTGCGCTGCTTTGAATCGACCCACGAGATGCTGCTGGAGCAGCTGAGCCAGCATAAGCTCGATATGATTATCTCCGACTGCCCCATCGACTCAACCCAGCAGGAGGGGCTGTTTTCGGTGCGCATCGGCGAATGCAGCGTGAGCTTCTGGTGCATGAATCCACCGCCGGAGAAGCCGTTTCCCGCCTGCCTTGAGGAGCGTCGCCTGCTGATCCCCGGCCGGCGTTCGATGCTTGGCCGCAAGCTGCTGAACTGGTTTAATTCGCAGGGGCTCAAGGTTGAGATCCTCGGGGAGTTTGATGACGCGGCGCTGATGAAGGCGTTCGGCGCCGCGCACAACGCGATTTTTGTCGCGCCAACGCTCTACGCGCATGATTTCTACCACGACGAGTCGATAATTGAGATTGGCCGGATGGAGAACGTGATGGAGGAGTATCACGCCATCTTTGCCGAGCGCATGATCCAGCATCCGGCGGTACAGCGTATCTGTAACCGCGACTACTCGGCGCTCTTCACCTCGCCGCCGCGCTGACGGGCGGCAGATTTCAGGCATAAAAAAACCCGCTTTCGCGGGTTTTTCTACAAAGCGATAACAACCAGGCGATTAAGCCAGTTTGTTGATCTGAGCGGTCAGGTTTGCTTTATGACGCGCAGCTTTGTTTTTGTGGATCAGACCTTTAGCAGCCTGACGGTCCACGATCGGTTGCATTTCGTTAAATGCTTTCAGTGCAGTAGCTTTGTCGCCAGCTTCGATGGCTGCGTATACTTTCTTGATGAAAGTACGCATCATAGAGCGACGGCTAGCGTTGTGCTTGCGGGCCTTTTCAGACTGAACGGCGCGCTTCTTAGCTGATTTGATATTAGCCAAGGTCCAACTCCCAAATGTGTTCTATATGGACAATTCAAAGGCCGAGGAGAATGCCCGTTTAGCCTTCTTTTGTCAATGGATTTGTGCAAATAAGCGGCGCTTAAAACAACGACGCTTTATTACGTAGTGATGGCGCAAGATTCTACCAGCTTGTTGCGGGCGAATACAGCCTTTCCACCATAAAAATCGACGGGCTCGCGTAGTTTTCCCCGCGTTCCAGCGCTGAGTTGATGAATTCTCGGGATCTTTCAACGAAGAGGTGCAATCGCTGGTTAACGTCGCCAGTTGTACAAGGTATACTCGGACGATTTTCACTGTTTTGAGCCAGACATGAAGCTGATACGCGGCATACATAATCTCAGCCAGGCCCCGCACGGGTGCGTGCTGACCATTGGTAATTTTGACGGTGTGCACCGCGGGCATCAGGCGCTGCTGCAGCGCTTGCGCGCAGAGGGCCGCCAGCGTGGCTTACCGGTGGTAGTGATGATTTTCGAACCGCAGCCGCTGGAGCTGTTTGCCGCCGATAAGGCGCCTGCACGCCTGACGCGCCTGCGTGAAAAGCTGCGCTATTTGGCTGAAAGCGGCGTCGACTACGTGCTGTGCGTGCGGTTCGACCGACGCTTTGCCGCCCTGACCGCTCAGGACTTTATCAGCGAGCTGCTGGTCCGCCGCCTGGGCGTGCAGTTCCTCGCCGTGGGCGATGATTTCCGCTTTGGCGCTGGTCGTCAGGGGGATTTCTTGTTATTACAGAAAGCCGGGGTGGAGTTTGGGTTCGATATCACCAGCACCCAGACCTTCTGTGAAGGCGGCGTCCGCATCAGCAGCACCGCGGTGCGGCAGGCGCTGGCGGATGACGATCTTGTCCTTGCTGAAACGCTGCTGGGCCATCCGTTTACCATCTCCGGGCGCGTGGTGCACGGCGATGAGCTGGGGCGCACCATTGGCTTCCCGACGGCGAACTTACCGCTACGTCGTCAGGTTTCCCCGGTTAAAGGGGTCTATGCGGTAGAAGTAACGGGGCTTGGCGACAAACCTTTGCCGGGTGTCGCCAATATTGGCACTCGCCCAACGGTCGCCGGCGTCCGTCAACAGCTGGAAGTGCATCTGCTGGACGTTGTAATGGACCTCTACGGTCGCCATATAGATGTAATACTGCGTAAAAAAATACGTAACGAACAGCGGTTTGCGTCGCTCGATGAGCTGAAGGCGCAAATTGCACGTGATGAGTTAACGGCCCGCGAGCTTTTTGGGCTGACCAGGCAGGCATAAACCTGTTGGTGTTTATCAAACCGAAATACGGAACCGAGAATCTGATGAGTGACTATAAATCCACCCTGAATTTGCCGGAAACAGGGTTCCCGATGCGTGGCGATCTCGCCAAACGCGAACCGGGAATGCTGGCGCGTTGGACCGATGATGATCTGTACGGCATCATCCGTGCGGCGAAAAAAGGCAAAAAAACCTTCATTCTGCATGATGGCCCTCCTTATGCGAATGGCAGCATTCATATTGGTCACTCGGTTAACAAGATTCTGAAAGACATTATCGTTAAGTCCAAAGGGCTGACGGGCTATGATTCTCCCTACGTGCCGGGCTGGGACTGCCACGGTCTGCCGATCGAGCTGAAAGTGGAGCAGGAGTTCGGCAAACCGGGTGAGAAGTTCACCGCCGCCGAGTTCCGTGCCAAGTGCCGCGAATATGCCGCGACCCAGGTTGAAGGCCAGCGTAAAGACTTTATCCGTCTTGGCGTGCTGGGCGACTGGTCGCGTCCGTACCTGACTATGGACTTCAAAACCGAAGCCAATATCATCCGCGCGCTGGGTAAAATCATCGGCAACGGCCACCTGCACAAAGGCGCGAAGCCGGTGCACTGGTGCGTAGACTGCCGCTCCGCGCTGGCGGAAGCGGAAGTTGAGTATTACGACAAAACCTCTCCCTCTATCGACGTGGCGTTCCACGCCGTCGATAAAGCGGCGGTGCTGGCGAAGTTCGGCATTGCCGACGTCAGCGGTCCGGTCTCCCTGGTTATCTGGACCACCACCCCGTGGACCCTGCCGGCTAACCGCGCGATCTCCCTGTCGCCGGAGTTCGACTATGCGCTGGTGCAGGTTGACGGCCAGGCGCTGATCCTGGCGAAAGACCTGGTTGAAAGCGTCATGAAGCGTACGGGCGTTGCGGATTACACCATCCTCGCGGTGGTCAACGGCGCAGAGCTGGAGCTGATGCGCTTTAATCATCCGTTCCTCGACTTCGACGTTCCGGCGATCCTCGGCGACCACGTTACCCTCGATGCGGGTACCGGCGCGGTGCATACTGCCGGCGGCCACGGCCCTGACGACTACACCATCAGCCAGAAATATGGCCTGGAAATCGCCAATCCGGTCGGCCCTGACGGCGCCTACCTGCCGGGAACCTATCCGTCGCTGGACGGCATCAACGTCTTCAAGGCCAACGACATTATCGTTGAGCTGCTGCGTGAAAGCGGCGCGCTGCTGCACGTTGAAAAAATGCAGCACAGCTATCCGTGCTGCTGGCGCCACAAGTCGCCGATCATCTTCCGCGCCACGCCGCAGTGGTTCGTCAGCATGGATCAGAAAGGCCTGCGCGCGCAGTCGCTAAAAGAGATTAAAGGCGTGCAGTGGATCCCGGACTGGGGCCAGGCGCGTATCGAATCGATGGTGGCTAACCGCCCTGACTGGTGTATCTCCCGTCAGCGTACCTGGGGCGTTCCGATGTCCCTGTTCGTGCATAAAGAGACCCAGGAGCTGCATCCGCGCACCCTGGAGCTGATGGAAGAAGTGGCTAAGCGCGTTGAGGTTGACGGTATTCAGGCGTGGTGGGATCTCGACTCCCGCGACATCCTCGGTGCCGATGCCGACAGCTACGAGAAAGTGCCGGATACCCTCGACGTGTGGTTCGACTCCGGCTCTACCCACTCCTCGGTGGTTGACGTACGCCCGGAGTTTTCCGGTCACGCCGCCGATATGTATCTGGAAGGTTCCGACCAGCACCGCGGCTGGTTCATGTCCTCGCTGATGATCTCCACGGCGATGAAGGGCAAAGCGCCGTATCGCCAGGTGCTGACCCACGGCTTTACCGTTGATGGCCAGGGCCGCAAGATGTCCAAATCCATCGGTAATACCGTCTCTCCGCAGGATGTAATGAACAAGCTGGGCGCGGATATCCTGCGCCTGTGGGTGGCTTCCACCGACTATACCGGCGAAATGGCGGTCTCCGATGAGATCCTCAAACGCGCCGCCGACAGCTATCGTCGTATCCGTAACACCGCGCGCTTCCTGCTGGCGAACCTTAACGGCTTCGACCCGCTGACCGACATGGTGAAACCGGAAGAGATGGTGGTGCTCGATCGCTGGGCGGTGAGCTGCGCGAAAGCGGCGCAGGACGATATCCTCAAAGCCTACGAGTCCTACGACTTCCATGAAGTGGTGCAGCGCCTGATGCGCTTCTGCTCCATCGAAATGGGATCGTTCTACCTCGACATCATCAAAGACCGCCAGTACACCGCGAAAGCGGACAGCGTGGCGCGTCGCAGCTGCCAGACCGCGCTGTTCCACATCGTGGAAGCGCTGGTGCGCTGGATGGCGCCGATCATGTCCTTCACCGCCGACGAAATCTGGGGCTACCTGCCGGGTTCCCGCGAGAAATACGTCTTTACCGGTGAGTGGTATGAAGGCCTGTTCGGCCTGGCCGACGATGAAGCGATGAACGACGGCTTCTGGGATGAACTGCTGAAGGTGCGCGGTGAAGTGAACAAGGTTATCGAACAGGCTCGTGCTGACAAGCTGGTGGGCGGCTCTCTTGAGGCGGCGGTCACGCTGTATGCGGATAGCGAGCTGGCAACCAAGCTGAACGCGCTGGGCGACGAGCTGCGCTTTGTCCTGTTAACCTCAGGGGCGAAAGTGGCCGATTACGCACAGGCGCCGGCTGATGCCTGGCAGAGCGAACTGCTGAAGGGTCTGCGGGTTGTGCTGAGCAAAGCGGAAGGCGATAAGTGCCCACGCTGCTGGCACTACACCAGCGACGTCGGCAAGGTGGCGGAACACGCGGAAATCTGCGGTCGCTGTGTCAGCAACGTCGCCGGTGACGGCGAACAACGTAAGTTTGCCTGATGAGTAAATCTGTCTGTTCAACCGGGCTACGCTGGCTGTGGGTCGTCGTCGCCGTGCTGATTATCGATCTGGGCAGCAAATTCCTGATCCTCCAGAACTTTGCTCTGGGGGATACGGTAGCGCTGTTCCCATCGCTGAACCTGCACTATGCGCGCAACTACGGCGCGGCTTTTAGCTTCCTCGCCGATAGCGGCGGCTGGCAGCGCTGGTTCTTTGCGGGGATTGCCCTCGGCATCTGCGTGATTCTGACGGTGCTGATGTACCGCTCGAAGGCGACGCAGAAGCTCAATAACATCGCCTACGCGCTGATTATTGGCGGGGCGTTAGGCAACCTGTTCGACCGGCTGTGGCACGGTTTTGTCGTCGATATGATTGATTTCTACGTCGGTGAGTGGCATTTCGCCACCTTCAACCTGGCCGATACCGCCATCTGTATCGGCGCGGCGCTGATTGTGCTGGAAGGCTTTTTGCCCGGCGCTGCGAAGAAAACCGCGTAATCCCTGCCGGGTGGCGTTTACGCCGGCCCGGCCTACATTATAAGCGTACCCCGCCAGCGGTCTTGCCGCCAGGCGGGGTAAACGCAGAACCAACTTAGAGCAAACCTGCATGTCAAACTCTGTACAGAGCAACAGCGGGGTGCTGGTGCACTTCACGCTGAAACTTGATGATGGCTCCACCGCGGAGTCTACGCGCAATAACGGCAAGCCGGCGCTGTTCCGTCTTGGTGACGCTTCGCTCACCGAGGGGCTCGAGCAGCACCTGCTGGGGCTGAAGGCGGGGGATAAAACCAACTTCTCCCTCGAGCCTGATGCCGCGTTTGGCGTACCCAGCCCGGACCTGATTCAGTACTTCTCCCGCCGCGAGTTTATCGATGCGGGCGAGCCGGAAATTGGCGCAATTATGCTCTTTACCGCAATGGATGGCAGCGAAATGCCCGGCGTGATTCGGGAAGTTAACGGCGATTCGATCACCGTTGATTTCAACCATCCGCTGGCCGGGCGCACCGTTCATTTTGATATTGAAGTGCTGGAAGTCGATCCGGCGCTGGAGGAGTAAAATGCAGATCCTGTTGGCTAACCCGCGCGGCTTCTGCGCCGGCGTTGACCGCGCTATCAGCATTGTCGAAAACGCGCTGACGCTGTATGGCGCGCCGATCTATGTTCGTCATGAAGTGGTGCATAACCGCTATGTGGTCGATAGCCTGCGCAAGCGCGGCGCTATTTTTATCGAGCAAATCAGCGAAGTGCCGGACGGCGCGATCCTGATTTTCTCCGCCCACGGCGTCTCTCAGGCGGTACGCAACGAGGCGAAAAGCCGCGATCTGACGGTTTTCGATGCCACCTGTCCGCTGGTGACCAAGGTCCATATGGAGGTGGCTCGCGCCAGCCGCCGCGGCGAAGAGTCGATTCTGATCGGTCACGCCGGTCACCCGGAAGTTGAGGGGACGATGGGCCAGTACAGCAACCCGCAGGGTGGCATGTACCTGGTGGAGTCGCCGGACGACGTCTGGACGCTGGAAGTGAAAAACGACGCCAGGCTGTCGTTTATGACTCAGACCACGCTCTCCGTTGATGACACCTCTGACGTCATTGACGCGCTGCGCCAGCGCTTCCCGAAAATCGTCGGGCCGCGTAAAGACGATATTTGCTACGCCACCACTAACCGTCAGGAAGCGGTACGCGCGCTGGCGGAGCAGGCGGACGTAGTGCTGGTGGTGGGGTCGAAGAACTCCTCCAACTCCAACCGTCTGGCCGAACTCGCGCAGCGCATGGGGAAAGCGGCGTATCTGATCGATGATGCGGCCGATATCCAGGAGCCGTGGGTCAAAGCGGCCAAATGCGTGGGCGTGACCGCCGGCGCATCGGCGCCGGATATCCTGGTGCAGAACGTGATTGCTCGCCTGCAGGAGCTGGGCGGCGGCGACGCGGTGCCGCTGGAAGGGCGCGAAGAGAACATCGTCTTTGAAGTGCCGAAAGAGCTGCGGGTTGACGTCCGTGAAGTAGAATAAGTTCTTTACGCCGTCAGTATGCGAAGATGCCAGACTTAACGTCTGGCATTTTTTTTGGAGAATTTATGCGCTTACCGATAGTTCTTGATACCGATCCCGGCATTGATGATGCGGCGGCAATCGCCGCGGCGCTGTTCGCGCCCGAGCTGGATCTGCAGCTGATGACCACGGTGGCCGGCAACGTGTCGGTGGAAAAAACCACCCGCAATGCGCTGCAGCTGCTGCATTTCTGGAACGCCGACGTGCCGCTGGCCCAGGGCGCCTCAATGCCCCTGCTGCGCCCGCTGCGCGATGCGGCCTCCGTCCACGGCGAGTCGGGGATGGAAGGGTATGAGTTTGTCGAGCATCGCTGCCAGCCGCTGCCGAAACCGGCGTTTCAGGCCATTCGCGATGCGCTGATGCATGCCCCGGAGCCGATGACGCTGGTGGCCATTGGCCCGCTGACCAACATTGCGCTGCTGCTGACGCAGTATCCGGAGTGCCGGTTTAACATTCGCCGCCTGGTCATTATGGGCGGATCCGCCGGGCGGGGTAACTTCACCCCCAACGCGGAGTTCAACATTGCCATCGACCCGGAAGCCGCGGCGAAAGTGTTTCAGAGCGGGCTGGAGATTGTGATGTGCGGGCTGGAGGTCACCAATCAGGCAATACTCGCCCCGGAATATCTCGCCACGCTGCCGACGCTCAACAGGACCGGCAAAATGCTCCACGCGCTGTTCAGCCACTACCGCAGCGGCAGCATGGAGAGCGGGCTGCGCATGCATGACCTGTGCGCAATCGCCTGGCTGGTTCGTCCCGAGCTGTTTACCCTTAAATCGTGCTTTGTGGCGGTCGAAACGCAGGGGAGCTGGACGGCGGGCACCACGGTCGTTGATATCGAAGGCCGCCTTGGCCAGCCGGCGAACGCCAGCGTGGCGCTGGATCTGGACGTCGCTGGCTTCCAGCGCTGGGTCGCGGAGGTTCTGGCGCTGGCGCCATAGGCCCTTTAGCGGCGATAAATTTTCTCGCTAAGATAGTCAATCATGGCCCGCATCCTGGCGGGCATATGCTTATTTCCCGCCCACAGCAGCCACAGCTCGCCGGAGTAGCTGCTGATAAACTCCCACTCTGCCAGCACCTGGACTATCTCCCCGCGCTCCAGCGCTTCGCGGGCGGTAAACAGCGGCAGGCTGCCAATGCCTAAATTCTGCTTCACCGCATCCAGCCGCACGGCGGTGTGGTTGGCCGCGTAGCGCCCTCGGGTCTGGACGATTTCCGTTTTGCCTTCACGACGAAATTTCCAGCGCGCATCGGCGGGCGTTTCGCCGAGGCTGATGCAGCTATGGTCGCGCAGATCCTGCGGATTTTGCGGCGCGCCGTGCTGGCGTAAATAGTGCGGGGTAGCGCAGATTACGTGGCTGACCGGCATCAGCGGCTTGCCGTGCAGCCCCGGGGAGGGCGAATGGGTGATGCGCAGCGCCAGATCGATCCCGTCGTCAATCAGGTCAAGATAGCGATCTTCGAGACGCAGGCAGACGTCAACCTGCGGAAAGCGGGCCAGAAACTCGCTCATCAGCGGATGGATAACAAACCGCCCGACGGCCTTCGGCACGCTGAGCGTCAGCTTGCCCTGCGCCACCTGCTGGGCGCTGCCGGCCGCATCCATCGCCAGGCGCGCGGATTCCAGCATCTCCAGCGCGTGGGCGTAAACCGTCTTGCCGGCATCGCTCAGGCGGAGTTTGCGCGTGGATCGGTGCAGCAGCTTGCTGCCCATCTCCCGCTCAAGGCGCGAGACGCTGCGGCTGACCGCCGAAGGTGTGGTTCCCGTAAGCCGGGCGACCGCGGAAAAGCTGCCCTGCTCGACGATTTGCACGAAGAGGGCCAGGTCGGGAAGTAAGCTTAAGTTCATTTGTGCTCTCTAAGCAAAGGTGCATTGACGCAAGACGGGATTATCGCTGTACGTATTATCAATATACTGTGCGTAACGAGAGGAGAACAATCATGACTGAACGTCTTTATTACACCAGCGATGCCACCGAAGGGCGTGCGCGGGTGGTGGGCTGCGTAGAGCAGGCCGATGGCCGCTACGCAGTCGAGCTGGACCAAACGCTGTTTCATCCTCAGGGCGGCGGGCAGCCGGCGGATCGCGGCTGGATAGCGGAGATCGCCGTCGAAGGGGTAACGGCGTTTGGCGACAGCATTCTGCACCTTGTCCCGCAGCCGCTGGTCCCGGGCGAGGTGACGATCCGCATTGATGGCGCGGCGCGGCGGCAGCATGCCCGCCTGCACTCGGCGGGCCACCTGATTGGCCTCGCGGGAGAGCAGTGCGGCTGGCAGCCGACGAAGGCCCACCACTGGCCAGGAGAGGGGCGAATTACCTTTACCTCCGGCGCTAACGCGGCCCTGCCGGAGGCCGGCGCGCTGCAGGCAAAAGTTGCCGGCTGGCGGGCGGAAAACCTGCCGCGCCATATCTCCGTGGCCGACGGGCTGCGCAGGGTTGGATTTGGTTCCCTGCCTGATTATCCCTGCGGCGGGACCCACGTTGCCAGCCTTTCTGAGCTGGGCGAGGTGCTGATAACCCAGCTGAAAATGAAAAAGGGCCAGCTGATCGTGAGCTACACGCTGGCGTGAAGATACCTTTGCAGCGCCGGCTGTGACGTGCGCTACAAAGTCGTCCGCTCGCCCTTGGGTTAATCGATTAATCTGCTAAGCTGATTCTGCTGTTCTCCTTGGGCCGGAGACCAATATGAACCCTGTTTTTTTCCAGCCGCCGCAGGTGGCATGGGCCAGCGGCCTGTTTTCCGACGGTCCGCTGCTGCGCAAGTCGACGCGTATTGCGGATCTGATCGGCGTTTTTGCCGATGAGCGAACCCGTCTGACCATGGCGGGCGACCGGATGGTGTACGAGGTTGAAATGCTTGATACCTCCTCCGCACCGGGCGCGCTCTATACCGGCGTCACCCATCTCTATCCCGGCAAGGTCGGGGATGAATTTTTTATGACTCGCGGGCACTTTCACGCCCGCCGCGAGCAGGGCGAAGTTTACTTCGGCCTGCGCGGCAGCGGCCTGCTGCTGCTGCAAAACGAGCGCGGAGAAACCCGTCTGGAGCAGGTTTTCGCCGGCTCGGTGCACGTTATCCCCGGCTATAGCGCCCACCGCCTGATAAACACCGGGGCCGATACGCTGTCGGCGCTGGCGGTGTGGCCCGCCGCTGCGGGACATGATTACGCGGCGCTGGACGGCGGCTTCAGGCTGCGGGTCGTCGAGGAGAACCGGACTATTCAGGCAAAAGAGGTGCAGAATGGCTGATTCTGCCCGCGCTTACGGCCTGGATATGACGATCCACCACCATCCCCCTGGTTTTAGCTACGGCGCGGACGTGACCGGGCCGATGCCGGAGATCCGTCGTCTCGATCAGATCCGCGCCTCGCTGCGCGATCCCCACTGCGCAGGGCCGGACGAGGTCTACGCGATCGCCATGGACGTGGCGCGCATGCAGGATCGCGATGAGCTAAAAAAGCGCATGCTGCTGTTTGGCGTCGTGACCTATGCCGCCGGAAGGCTGGGGGAAGAGCCGGTGCGCAGCCAGGGTCATATCCACCGCATCAGTCAGCACAGCGGCTGGTCGCCGCCGGAGCTGTATGAAATCTGGCAGGGGAAGGCGATTATCTATATGCAGGAGCGGGTGGAAGACGATCCCGGCCGCTGCTTTGCGGTGATTGCCGAACCCGGCGATAAGGTGCTGGTGCCGCCGGGCTGGGGGCACGCGACGATTTCCGCCGATCCCGAGGTGCCGCTCACCTTCGGCGCCTGGTGCGATCGGGAGTACGGCTTTGAGTATGATGCCGTGCGGGCGCATAAGGGGCTGGCGTGGTACCCGCTGCTGCAGGATAACCACGTTATCTGGCAGCATAATTCGCGCTATCTTCCCGGTCGACTGCAGGCGATTACGCCGCGCCGGTACGTCGAGTTTGGCCTGACCTCCGCGCCGATTTATCAGCAGTTTATCGACGATCCCGCCCGCCTGCAGTTTATCTCCAGCCCGGACAGGGCGGCGGATCTGTGGCACAACTTCCATCCATAAAAAAGCCGGGGCGATGCCCCGGTTCAGATATTGGCGGTACAGGCGGCGACCCCGGCTTGCAAACCGGGGTCGCGTTCGCGGCTAGCCGGCAAACAGACCGCTGGCGACGCCTGCCGCAGCCAGCAGCAGCAGCATGACCATCGCCTTCACCGGCGAAACGCCGCGCTTCGCCATTAAATACCAGGTCCCCAGCACCACCACCAGCGGCAGGAGCTGCGGGAATATGCCGTCCAGCATCTGCTGGACGTGGATATTGACGCCATCGCGGGTAATGAACTCCAGCCCGGTTCCCAGCTTCACGTAGCTCGCCGCGACGCCGCCCATCACGAAGACGCCGAGCAGCGACAGGGCCTCGCGCAGGCGGGTGGAGCGGCTGCTGACCAGCATCTCCACCGATCCAGAGCCCATTTTGTAGCCCTTTAAAAACAGGAACCACGAGCCGGGGATAATAATCGCCAGCCAGGCGACGATATAGAACAGCGGCCCAAGGACGTTGCCGCCTGCCGCCAGCGCCATACCGATGCTCAGCAGGATAGGGATCAGCATCCCCGGGATCATCGAGTCGCCGATCCCGGCGATCGGCCCCATTAGGCCAACCTTCAGGGTGTTGATCGTCTCACCGTCGATGGGCTCGCCGTTGGCCTTTTTCTCTTCCAGCCCGAGCACCATTCCGTTAACTATCGCGCCGATCTGCGGCTCGGTGTTGTAGAAGGAGGTGTGGCGGCGCAGCATTTCCATGCGCTGGGCCGCGTCGGGATAGAGCTTTTTCGCCACCGGCAGCATGCTCAGGCAGAAGCCGAACGACTCCAGGCGCTCAAAGCTCATCGACGAGAGGTTGTGCATCATCCACGCCCGCCAGCAGCGGCGCAGATCTTTACGGTTCAGGGTACGTTCTTCCATCAGAATTCATCCTCATCATCGACGGCCGGCCTGCTGCCCGCGGCCTGCTGCGGTTCGGGCTTATAGTTGTAGTGGATCAGCGCCAGCAGCGAGCCCACGATCACCAGCGCGACCATATTGAGCTTTAAAAAAACGATGCAGACGAACCCGACGAGAAAATAGATCAGCATGCTGTAGTTCTTGATGATCTGTTTAAGCAGAATCGCGATCCCCACTGCCGGCAGAATGCCGCCCAGCACGTTCATCGTGGAGAGCACGATTCTCGGCAGGCTGTCCATAAAGCCGCTGATGTACTGGGCGCCAAAATAGACCGCAATAAAGGTGGGAACAAAGCGCAGCACGAAGTTACTGACCTGCGGCCAGATCGCGCTGTTCAGGTAAAGGCCGCGCTCATCGCCGCGATCCAGCGCGACGTCGGCGCGATGGTTCCAGAAGGAGTTCAGCACCATCATCGCATTGAATAAAATCGTGCCGGCGATACCGATAGTCGCCGCCAGCGCCACCGCGACCTCCGGTCCCTTACCCGACAATATCCCCAGCGCAATCGCCGGCCAGGCGACGAAGTTGAGGTCGGCGGGCATTGAGCCGCCCGGCGTCACCATGGCGATATACACCGCCTGGACCGCAACGCCTATCATGATCCCGGTCTTCAGGTCGCCTAAAATCAGGCCGACCAGCATGCCGGAGACCAGCGGCCGGGTAATCAGATACCAGCCGCCGGTCAGGCCTAAAAGCCAGGGGCTGCTGAGAGCCCCCAGGTAGCAAAGAATGCCAATCAACGTCGCTTCGATAATCATCATCCGCTCCTTATTTCAGCTTCTGCCGCGCGTCCTGCCAGCTGTAGCAGCTGGCATCCGGCACCAGACGGAACTCAACGTGATGCCCGCGCTGCACCAGCCAGTCGAAGGCGGCGATCTCGTCGGCATTAACCGACTGATTTGGCCCAATGGTGGTGGTGTCGGCGCGGGCGCTCATCGGGCCAACGTTGATTTTGCCGTTGGCATTTTTCAGGCTGATCCCCGCCGCTTCCAGGCGCTGTAAGGTGACCGGGGATTTGCCTATCACGAAATAGCGTTTCTCGCTGGCAATGACTTTGGGTAATTTTTCAATGGCCGTGGCGGTGTCGAACAGCCAGACCTTGAGGTCCTGCACGGCGCCTTTCATCACCGATGAGAGGAGCGGGTCGGCCGCGACGGCGTCGTCAATCGCCACGATACCGTCGCAGGGCAGCTCTTTGGCCCAGCGCGTCACGAGCTGCCCATGGATCACCCGGTCGTCAATACGTACAAAAGAGATACTCATAAGCGTTTTCCTCTAAAAATCATCTGGCTGAACGGCTAAAACCGGGGTGGCTTTAATCAGGGTTGGTACGGTTAACGCCAGCAGCCGGTCGGCAGCGGCGTGGACATCCGTCAGGTCGAGAATCTCTTCACACTGCAGCAGCATCGGGAAATTCACTCCCGCCAGCACGGCGACGGGGGGAGCAGTCTGCGCAGAGAAGGCGTGCAGGCAGGCGACGTTCCACGGCGTTCCGCTTTGCATATCGCACAGCACCAGTACGCCGTCGGCCTGCTGTCCGGCCCACTCCAGCGCGCGGGCAAAATCCTGCTTAAAGCCCTCAATACCCGCCTGCTCGTCGAGGGTGACGGTGGAAATATAGGGCAGCTCGCCGTACACCATCCGCCCGCTGGCCAGCAGGGCGTCAGCCAGCGGGCCGTGAGTGGCAACAATAACGTTAATCATTTCTTATCCTCTTACCCAGGCTTTGATGGTGGCCAGCTGCTGTCCGATGCCCCGACCCGCCGGCGAAATGCGGTACTCCCCGACGGCGGCCGGAATGATAAAGGTCTCGGCGTAGCGCACGCTGAAGGGGTCAAAGGCGCCGCTCGGGCTGTCGACCACGGCTTCCGCGCCTTCCACCAGGTTGAGAACGTTAACCCCGCCGTGGGTATGGTGCGTGACCGGCGCGCTAAACCAGTGGCGGCGGGTTTCAATAAACTCGCGCTCGTGCATGCCCGTGCGCTCCTCCCGCCAGCCTTCGCCTTCGGCAACGGGCTCAATGCGGTTAACCAGGTTGTCGTTGACCCATTGGGTATCGCGCTGCCAGTCGATGACCTGCTCGCCGTGCTGCAGATGCACCGGACGAGGCAGTCCGTCTAAACCTAAACGCCCCCAGTCCCAGAGCTTGAAGGTGAAGATATACGGGGTCGCGCTGATTTCGAGCACCATCGTGCCGCTTCCTGAGCAGTGCACCGTACCGGCAGGGATAAGAAAGTGATCGTGCTTACGCGCCGGGATTTGGTTAACGAAGCGCCGATCGTCAAAGGCCTTCTCGCCGCGGCCGGCGGCCTGCAGATCGGCGAGCATCTCCTGCGGTTCGATCCCCGTTTTCGTCCCCAGATAGACGACGGCTTCCGGCTCCGCCTCGAGGATGTAGTAGCTCTCATCCTGGGTGTAGTGCATGCCAAACTGCTGCTGGATATATTCGGTTACCGGATGAACCTGGAAACTCAGGTTTTGCCCGCCGATGGTGTCGAGAAAATCAAAACGGATCGGGAACTCGGCGCCGAAGCGGGCGTGGACTTTTTCACCCAGCAGCGCGCGAGGGTGCAGCAGCACCAGGTCCTGAGAGGGGATCTCGATCCGTACGTCACCAAAACGCAGTAACAGGCTGTTCTCCTCGGGCACGCAATCAAAACACCACGCGTAGTTGGCGGCCGTAGGATCGAGATCGAATCGTTGCTTCATCCACTGGCCGCCCCAGACGCCGGGATCGAAGAAGGGGGCGACGCGGAACGGTTGAGCGGTGGTCTGCTGCAGCCCGGCGCGCAGCGCTTCGCCGCTGACCAGGGCCGGAGCCTCTTTTACCGTGGTATCGAGTAAAAAATCGGCGCGCTTGAGCAGCGGCACCTTATGGCGATCGAAGACGCGCCATTCAATGAAAAAGGCGCGCTTGTAGCGGCGGAGAATATCTTCATCCTGGTTATCCGCCCCCCAGTTCCCCAGCCCGCTGTGGCGCATGCGCTGCTGGATCTCCCAGCGCGGCATGTCGGCGTACACCAGCAGATCGCCGGGATGAACCAGCGCCGCGCCGGGCCCGTAGATGACCACCACGCCCTCGGCTTCGGCGATAACCTGCTGGCGCAGCTGCTCCAGCTTATAGGGGTCAAAAAACTCCTCAAGGTGGTGGCAGGAGAGCACGCCAAACACGCGGTCGTCGGTAAGATTGCGCGCCAGCAGAGTGTGGATGGCCTGCTCGTCGCGGCGGGCGGACTCAACGTTAAGGGTCAGCGCGGCGCCGAGCGCCGGCAGCAGATGCTGTTCCAGCTCTTCCAGCCGCACGCCCGGATAGCAGTCGATAACCAGCACGGTTTTCGCGGCCGTCGAGGCTCTGGCGCTAAGCGCGGCACGGATGGACTCCCAGCCCCGGCAGGCGTGGTCGTCATAGCCCCGAACCGCAACCTCAGGGTATTTGTTATAGGTGGTGTGCATTTTCATTCTCCATATTGGCTAAATGAAGATTAATCGATTAACCTTATTTTGACAGCGTGGTTAACGCGATTAACCCGCCATAATCGACAAGTCAGGGGGTGAAATGGCCTTTAATGTGAAGGCAGTCACAGGGAAAAAACCAATATTTAGGTTATTCGATTAACCTCGGGCGAATAAACGGGAGGGATGATGACGACAGTGACGCTGGCGCAGGTGGCAGAGAGAGCAGGGGTATCAACGGCGACCGTCTCGATGGTGCTGCGTAACCGGGGACGGATTTCACAGGCCACGCGCGAAAGGGTACTCAAGGCGCTGGATGACGCGGGCTATGTCTACAATCAGACCGCCGCCAATCTGCGCAACCGCAGCAGCAATCAGGTCGGGCTGCTGCTGCACGATATTACCAACCCCTTTTACGGCGAGATGACGGCGGGGCTGAGCCATGAGATGGAGCGGCACGATCTGCTGCTGTTTCTGGCTAACAGCGAAGAGTCCGGCGAACGTCAGCAGAAATTTGTTGATTCGCTGATGCGTAATAACGCCTGCGGCATGGTGCTGTGCGCCGCGCGGGAGACGCCGGCCTCATTTTTTGAAGCCCTGAAGCGGCGCAATATTCCGGCCATTATGGTGGTTCGCCCGCTCAGCGATCCGGATTTTGATTTCGTCGGCACCGACAACTTCCTCGGTACCCAGATGGCGACGCGGCATTTGCTGAAAATGGGCCATCAGAATATTGCCTTTATCGGCGGCAGCCCGAGCTCAGGCACCCGGGCGCAGCGTATTGGCGGCTTTACCAGTACGCTGCTGGAAAGCGGGATCTCGCCGAATCCGCAGTGGATTGTTACCGCGCAGGCCAGCCAGATCGACGGCGCAAAGGTGGCGGAAGCGCTGCTCTCCCGCTATCCGGAGATCACGGCGGCGGTCTGCTATCAGGATATCGTAGCGCTGGGGGTGATGCAGGCGCTGCGCAAAACGGGCCGAGAGCCGGGGCGGGATTTTGCGCTGGTGGGCTTCGATGATATTACCGAAGCGGCGCTGGTCCAGCCGGCGCTGACCACCGTATCGGTGGCGGCGAAAGAGATCGGCCGTAAAGCGGGGGAGCTGCTGTATAGCCGTATTCAGGGTAATGATGAGCCGCCGAAACGGATTATCCTGCCGCCGGCGCTGGTCATTCGTGAATCATGCGGATTTCGCCGGGAAGAATCAGCGATATCAGGCCATTAGCGGCGTTTCTTGCGCGCTATCTGCTGGGGGAACGGCGCTTTTGCCAGACGATATCTCTCCTTCGCGCGATGACAAACATATAGTTTTTACTGATATCGACCGCGGTTTGTCATAAATTTCTAATTATCGGCGTTTTTGAGTAGCGGCCCATCGATGGGCTGGTTACTCTGAAAACAATTTACGTAAAGTTAACAAAAGAGAATAGCTATGCATGATGCACAAATCCGCGTGGCCATCGCCGGCGCGGGCGGCCGGATGGGACGCCAGTTAATCCAGGCGGTACAGCAGATGGACGGCGTGGCGCTTGGCGCGGCGCTGGAGCGCGATGGCTCCTCCCTGATCGGCAGCGACGCCGGTGAGCTGGCGGGCGCGGGCAAGATGGGCGTCACGGTGCAAAGCAGCCTGACGGCGGTTAAAGAGAGTTTTGACGTGCTGATCGATTTCACCCGTCCAGAAGGGACGCTGGCCCACCTCGCATTCTGCCGCGAGCACGGCAAAGGGATGGTGATCGGTACCACCGGTTTTGATGACGCGGGAAAACAGGCCATTCGCGATGCGGCGCAGGAGATTGCTATCGTCTTCGCGGCCAATTTCAGCGTCGGCGTCAACGTCATGCTCAAGCTGCTGGAAAAGGCGGCGAAAGTCATGGGCGACTACACTGATATTGAAATTATCGAAGCGCATCACCGCCATAAAGTGGATGCCCCGTCGGGCACCGCCCTGGCGATGGGCGAGGCGATTGCCGGTGCGCTGAACAAAGATCTGAAAGATTGTGCGGTCTACAGTCGCGAAGGCTATACCGGCGAACGCGTTCCGGGAACGATTGGCTTTGCCACGGTACGCGCGGGGGATATCGTCGGCGAACATACGGCGATGTTCGCCGATATTGGCGAGCGAATTGAGATCAGCCATAAAGCTTCAAGCCGGATGACGTTTGCTAACGGTGCGGTTCGCTCGGCATTGTGGCTGAAAGGCAAGAAAAGCGGCCTCTTTGATATGCGTGATGTCCTTGAACTGAACGCTTTATAAGATTTATTACCCATCGTGATGTGGTTATGGCATTCAATAAGTAATTGATTGCAGAGGGCAATATTTTATTGCCCTTTTTATTTTTAGCGTATTTTTGTCTCATTTTAATTAAGATTGCTATAATTAACGCTTATCCTTCCTGTTGCTGTTATTTTTATGTAAATTTTGACCATCTGGTCTACTTTTCCGAATGGCTATGCCATATTTTACAATCCCGACGCTGCGCAAGCGTTTTCTAACGCTAGTTTGTTGATCTTTTTAGCTGTTAAAGCAGCGTTGATAGGCCAGTGGCGCAAAATGATATTAAAAATATGCGCTTTAAGTTGACTTTTCCCCGACATCTCTCCAGAATGCCGCCGTTTGCCAGAAATCCATAGGTAAGCAAATTTGCATTGATTCATGCTACGCGAATGCATTAATATGCAAATAAAGTGAGTGAATATTCTCTGGAGGGTGTTTTGATTAAGTCAGCGCTATTGGTTCTGGAAGACGGAACCCAGTTTCACGGTCGGGCCATCGGGGCAACGGGCACGGCGGTTGGGGAAGTCGTTTTCAATACTTCAATGACCGGTTATCAAGAAATCCTCACTGATCCTTCCTATTCCCGCCAAATTGTCACTCTTACTTATCCCCATATCGGTAATGTCGGCACCAACGCCGCCGACGAAGAGTCTTCCCAGGTACATGCTCAGGGTCTGGTTATTCGCGACCTGCCGCTGATTGCCAGCAACTTCCGCAATACCGAAGACCTCTCTTCTTACCTGAAGCGCCATAACATCGTGGCGATTGCCGATATCGATACCCGTAAGCTGACCCGCCTGCTGCGCGAAAAAGGCGCTCAGAACGGCTGCATCATCGTTGGCGATAGCCTCGACGCGCAGCTGGCGCTGGAAAAGGCAAAAGCATTCCCGGGTCTCAACGGGATGGACCTGGCGAAGGAAGTCACCACCTCAGAAACCTACGGCTGGACGCAGGGTAGCTGGACTCTGGAGGGCGACCTGCCGGAAGCGAAGGCGGAAAGCGAGCTGCCGTTCCACGTGGTGGCCTATGATTTCGGCGCTAAGCGTAACATTCTGCGCATGCTGGTGGACCGCGGCTGCCGCCTGACGGTTGTGCCGGCAAAAACCTCTGCGGAAGAGGTGCTGAAAATGAATCCGGACGGTATCTTCCTCTCCAACGGCCCTGGTGACCCGGCACCGTGTGACTATGCGATTGAGGCCATTGAGCAATTCCTCACCACCGATATTCCAGTCTTCGGCATCTGCCTCGGCCATCAGCTGCTGGCGCTGGCGAGCGGAGCGAAGACCGTTAAGATGAAGTTCGGCCACCACGGCGGCAACCACCCGGTTAAAGATATTGATAATAACGTGGTGATGATTACCGCGCAGAACCACGGTTTTGCGGTAGACGAAGCCTCCATGCCGGCTAATCTGCGGGTGACCCACAAGTCCCTGTTCGACGGCACGCTGCAGGGCATTCATCGCACCGATAAGCCGGCCTTCAGCTTCCAGGGACACCCGGAGGCGAGCCCAGGCCCGCACGATGCCGCGCCGTTGTTCGACCATTTCATCGAGTTAATTGAGCAGTACCGCCAGTCCGCGAAATAATCAGGAGAAAAAAGCCATGCCAAAACGTACAGACATAAAAAGCATCCTGATTCTTGGCGCTGGCCCGATCGTTATCGGCCAGGCTTGTGAATTTGACTACTCTGGCGCCCAGGCCTGTAAGGCCCTGCGCGAAGAGGGTTACCGCGTCATTCTGGTGAACTCTAACCCAGCCACCATCATGACCGACCCGGAAATGGCCGATGCCACCTATATTGAGCCGATCCACTGGGAAGTGGTACGTAAAATCATCGAAAAAGAGCGTCCGGACGCCGTACTGCCGACCATGGGTGGCCAGACCGCGCTGAACTGCGCGCTGGAGCTGGAACGTCAGGGCGTGCTGGCCGAATTCGGCGTGACCATGATTGGCGCCACCGCCGATGCGATTGATAAAGCGGAAGACCGCCGTCGCTTCGACGTGGCGATGAAAAAAATTGGCCTCGACACCGCGCGTTCCGGTATCGCGCACACCATGGAAGAAGCGCTGGCGGTTGCCGCTGACGTGGGCTATCCGTGCATCATCCGTCCCTCCTTCACCATGGGCGGAACCGGCGGCGGTATCGCCTATAACCGCGAAGAGTTTGAAGAAATCTGTACCCGCGGCCTCGATCTCTCTCCAACCAACGAACTGCTGATCGATGAATCGCTGATCGGCTGGAAAGAGTACGAGATGGAAGTGGTGCGCGATAAGAACGACAACTGCATCATCGTCTGCTCCATCGAAAACTTCGACGCGATGGGCATCCATACCGGCGACTCCATCACCGTGGCCCCGGCGCAGACCCTGACCGATAAAGAGTATCAGGTGATGCGTAATGCCTCGATGGCGGTGCTGCGCGAAATCGGCGTGGAAACCGGCGGTTCCAACGTTCAGTTCTCGGTGAACCCGAAAGACGGTCGCCTGATTGTTATCGAAATGAACCCGCGCGTATCGCGCTCGTCGGCGCTGGCCTCGAAAGCGACCGGCTTCCCGATTGCCAAAGTGGCGGCGAAGCTGGCGGTGGGCTACACCCTTGACGAGCTGATGAACGACATCACCGGCGGGCGTACCCCGGCATCGTTCGAACCCTCTATCGACTACGTCGTCACCAAGATCCCGCGCTTCAACTTTGAGAAGTTCGTCGGCGCTAACGACCGCCTGACCACGCAGATGAAATCGGTCGGCGAAGTGATGGCGATTGGCCGCACCCAGCAGGAGTCGCTGCAGAAAGCGCTGCGCGGCCTGGAAGTGGGCGCAACCGGCTTTGACCCTAAAGTGAGCCTCGACGACCCGGAAGCGCTGACCAAAATTCGCCGCGAGCTGAAAGACGCCGGCGCCGAGCGTATCTGGTACATCGCCGACGCCTTCCGCGCGGGCCTGTCCGTCGACGGCGTCTTCAACCTGACCAACATCGATCGCTGGTTCCTGGTGCAGATTGAAGAGCTGGTGCGTCTGGAAGAGAAAGTGGAAGAGGCCGGCATCAACGGCCTTGATGCTGACTTCCTGCGGATGCTGAAGCGTAAAGGCTTTGCCGACGCGCGTCTGGCTAAGCTGGCGGGCGTGCGCGAAGCGGAAATCCGCAAGCTGCGCGACCAGTACAACCTGCACCCGGTCTACAAGCGCGTGGATACCTGTGCGGCGGAGTTCTCAACGGATACCGCCTACATGTACTCCACCTATGAAGACGAGTGTGAAGCGAACCCGTCGGTTGACCGCGATAAAATTATGGTGCTTGGCGGCGGCCCGAACCGTATCGGCCAGGGTATCGAATTCGATTACTGCTGCGTGCACGCCTCGCTGGCGCTGCGCGAAGATGGTTACGAAACCATTATGGTTAACTGTAACCCGGAAACCGTCTCCACCGACTACGACACCTCCGACCGCCTGTACTTTGAGCCGGTGACCCTCGAAGACGTGCTGGAAATCGTGCGTATCGAGAAGCCGAAGGGCGTTATCGTCCAGTACGGCGGCCAGACTCCGCTGAAGCTGGCGCGCGCGCTGGAAGCGGCCGGCGTGCCGGTTATCGGCACCAGCCCGGACGCGATTGACCGTGCGGAAGACCGCGAGCGTTTCCAGCAGGCGGTTGACCGTCTGAAGCTGAAACAGCCGGCGAACGCCACCGTAACCGCGATTGAAATGGCCGTTGAGAAGGCAAAAGAGATTGGCTACCCGCTGGTGGTGCGTCCGTCCTACGTTCTTGGCGGTCGGGCGATGGAAATCGTTTACGACGAAGTCGACCTGCGTCGCTACTTCCAGACCGCGGTAAGCGTCTCTAACGACGCGCCGGTGCTGCTGGACCGTTTCCTTGACGATGCGGTAGAAGTCGACGTTGACGCTATCTGCGACGGCGAGATGGTGCTGATTGGCGGCATTATGGAGCACATCGAGCAGGCCGGCGTTCACTCCGGCGACTCCGCATGCTCGCTGCCGGCCTACACCCTGAGCCAGGACATCCAGAACGTGATGCGCGAGCAGGTGCAGAAGCTGGCCTTCGAGCTGCAGGTTCGCGGCCTGATGAACGTGCAGTTCGCGGTCAAAAACAACGAAGTGTATCTGATTGAAGTGAACCCGCGCGCGGCGCGTACCGTACCCTTTGTCTCCAAGGCCACCGGCGTTCCGCTGGCGAAAGTGGCGGCACGCGTCATGGCCGGCCAAACGCTGGCTCAGCAGGGCGTGACCAAAGAGATTATCCCGCCGTATTACTCGGTAAAAGAAGTGGTGCTGCCGTTCAACAAGTTCCCGGGCGTTGACCCGCTGTTAGGGCCAGAAATGCGCTCTACCGGGGAAGTGATGGGCGTCGGCCGCACCTTTGCGGAAGCGTTCGCCAAGGCGCAGCTGGGCAGCAGCTCGACGATGAAAAAACAGGGCCGCGCGCTGCTCTCCGTTCGTGAAGGCGACAAAGAGCGCGTGGTGGACCTCGCGGCTAAGCTGCTGAAGTTTGGTTTCGAACTGGATGCTACCCACGGGACCGCGATTGTCCTCGGTGAAGCCGGGATCAACCCGCGTCTGGTGAACAAGGTGCATGAAGGTCGTCCGCATATTCAGGACCGTATCAAGAATGGCGAATACACCTACATCATCAACACCACCGAAGGTCGCCAGGCGATTGAAGACTCCAAGCTGATTCGCCGCAGCGCCCTGCAGTACAAGGTGCACTACGACACCACTCTGAACGGCGGCTTCGCCACGGCGATGGCGCTGAACGCCAACGCTATGGAGAAAGTGACCTCGGTTCAGGAAATGCACGCGCAAATCAAAAAATAAGCCGTGCCGGCGCTGCCGGATACGCAACAAAGCGGGCTGACGTTATCGTCGGCCCGTTTTTTTTATGTCGGTCATCTTCGGAGAGTTCTGCTTTTAACTTCCTCCCGGCTCGGGCTAACTATAATTAGCACGATAACAATACTCATTGACGGAAAAACAGGAGGATACAATGCGGAACAAAATTCTGGTGGCATCCGCGCTGGCAGCGACGGCGGTGTTGTTTGTGGCGGGGTGTTCATCGAACCAGTCCCTGAAAACCACTGATGGCAGAACCATCGTCACCGACGGCAAGCCGCAGGTGGATAGCGATACCGGCATGGTCTCGTACAAAAATGCCGCAACCGGCCGCACCGAACAGATCAATCGCGATCAGGTGAAATCGATGGACGAGCTGGATAACTAATCGTTATCCATGGCCCCGCGAGGGTGAGTGCGGGGCCGGTTATCGCGAGCGGTTTTACAGCAGGGCGTGGTCTATTTTGACGATAATTTTACGCAGCGGCGCGCCGGCATCCATGGCACCCATCGGCCGATGAAGCTCGCCGGGAAACAGAATCGCCAGCTCCTCAGGATGTAAGTGAATCAGCGTTTCGCTGCTAATTTCTGTGCAAAAGCCAATATCATGGGCGTCCTTAAACGGCCCGTCCGCGGTGATGGTTAGCCCTTTATTTCCCGCCCCAATAATCTCAGTCCCTGCCAGCACGATATGAATATCGATGTACTGACGATGGTACTCCGGGCGCTGTTCCGCCAGCGGGCGCGTCTGGCCTTCGACGACGGTGAAAAACAGGTTATCGCCATCGACCGTATATTTCCCCGGCGGCAGGGAGTGCGGGTCCTGCTGGGCGACAGCCTGCAGCGCCTGACGAATAACCGACGGGTAGAACGTATTTTTGGCCGCGGCGGCTAAGGTATCAATAATCATGCCGGCATTCCCTGTAGTGATTGAGGCTCAAGTAAATTTAATGACTGCGCCACGATGCTGGCGACGTCGGGGGCAATATCAACGGCTAAAATATCGCGCTCGCTGGCGTCCGGTGCCTCCAGGGCGGCAAACTGGCTGCGCAGCAGCGCCTCCGGCATAAAGTGCCCCTTACGCTGCTGCATCCGCTGCAGAATGCATTCGTACTCACCGGTCAGCCACAGAAAGCGCAGGCTGCCGCTGCCTTCGCGCAGCCGATCGCGGTAGCGCTTTTTCAGCGCCGAGCACACCAGCACGCCCGATTCATTCTTCTGCTCAAGGCTGAATATCACGTCCGCGATCCTCTCCAGCCACGGTCCCCGGTCTTCGTCATTGAGCGGCTGGCTGGCGGCCATTTTGACGATGTTCTGCCGCGGATGAAGATCGTCTCCGTCGATAAATTTTGCGCCGAGCGCCTGGGCTAACGCCTGGCCGACGGTGGTCTTTCCGGTGCCTGAGACACCCATCAAAATAATGCATTGCCCTGCCATAATGCGCTCCTTACTTAGACTGCAACCAGCATACCGCCGTCGACGAACAGCAGATGGCCGTTGACGAAATCAGAGGCTTTAGAGGACAGGAACACCGCGGCGCCAACCAGCTCCTGCGGATCGCCCCAGCGGGCGGCCGGCGTGCGCTTGCACAGCCAGTCGGTGAAAGCTTTGTCATCAACCAGCGCCTGGGTCATGGCGGTTTTAAAGTAGCCCGGCGCGATGCCGTTGACCTGGACGTTATAGCGCGCCAGCTCGACGCACATGCCGCGGGTCAGCATTTTTACCGCGCCTTTGGCGGCAGCGTACGGCGTGATGGTGTCGCGACCAAGCTCGCTCTGCATTGAGCAGATATTGACGATTTTCCCGCGCTGGCGAGCGACCATCCGCTTCGCCACCGCCTGGGAGACGAGAAATACCGCGGTTTGGTTCACGGAAATAACATCGTTCCATTCCTGCAGCGGAAACTCGGTAAACGGATGGCGTCGCTGAATGCCCGCATTATTAAATAATACGTCGATGACGCCAATTTCTTCTTCGATTTTACCAATGGCCTGCTCGACGGAATCAGCATCGGTAACATTAAATACCGCCGCATGAGCGATGGCACCTTCATCACGTAATTTCATGACCGCATCATCTGCACGGGGGGCGGAAATATCGTTGATAATAATTTCTGCGCCATATTGTGCAAGGCCCTGGGCCATGACAAAACCAATGCCTTGCCCGGCGCCAGTAATTAAAATTCGTTTGCCCTGTAAGCTGAAAAGATCTTTCATCTTGATATCCTGATTAACGGCTGAATATAAATGACGGTGTTCGCTTTTATTCCTGATTCACGAAAAGGTAAAGCGGAAGAACCCGTGCTCTATCTCACGGATTTTTGCCGGGTAAAACCGTGATCGAGATCACTCAAAACGGTGTTACGAAAAGGGGTTACATTAAACGTGAAGCCGGGCGTAAATTCCCGTTACTCAAGGGGTTAACGAGAGTGAGGTTCGATTCTCTTTTTGTTCATCGGCAGGCATAATAACCTGATGCAGTGGACGTATTTGACGGGCAGGTAGATGAAAGCACAACGCATAACGCTCAATGATATTGCAGCGCTGGCTGGCGTAACCAAAATGACCGTCAGCCGCTATTTACGTACGCCGGATAAAGTTAAACCGGAGACGGCAGAGCGCATCGCCAGCGTAATTGCTGAAATTGGCTACGAGCCCGACCCCGACAACCCGGCGATGATCGGCGTCGTCGTGCCGCGCATTGGCGTACTGATCCCCTCCTTTCATAACCAAATCTTTGCTGACCTGCTGGCCGGTATCGAATCGGTTACCGCCGCGCACGGCTATCAGACGCTGGTGGTGAACTATGATTATGACCGCCAGCGCGAAGAGGAGCAGATAGCCGCCGTGCTGGCCTTTAACGTCAAGGGCCTGCTGCTGACCGAATCGGCTCATACCCTGCGGGCCGATAAGTACCTCAATGCGGCGAAAATTCCCGTTGCGGAAGTGATGGGCCTGACCGACAACCCGGGGCGTATCAACGTGGGTTTTGACAACTTCAAGGCCGGTTTCGATATGACCAATATGCTGCTGGCGAGCGGCAAACGGCAGATCGTCTATTTTGGCGCGATGTCCGACGTGCGCGACGAGCAGCGCTACGCCGGCTACTGCCAGGCGATGGAAAATGCCGGGCTGACGGTGGGGCGCATCGCGCCAAACAAGGTGTCGTCGGTATCGATCGGTACCGGGATGATGACCCTGGCGCGTCAGATGTATGCCCGCATGGACGGCATTCTGTGCACCAATGACGATCTGGCAGTTGGCGTGTTACAGGAGTGCCTGGCATCAGGTATCAACGTACCTGAAGAGCTGGCGATAGCCGGTTTTCATGGCCTGGAAATCGGCCAGATTATCTCCCCGCGTCTGGCGAGCGTCCTGACGCCGCGCTTTGAAATGGGCAAGGTGGCAACCGAAATATTAATCAAAAAAATCAAAGGGCTGCCGACTATTGAAAAGGTCGATCTGCACTATCGCCTGTCGATGGGTGAGACCATATAGCGGCTGCGGCGTGGCGATGGCGCCATGTTAGCAGAAAGTTAACGTACGATCCGCTCGAGGCCCGCAATCCGCGGGTTTTGTCTTATCGATCACGGACGGTGTAACAGCTATTTTTAACACGATTCAGCGTGATGCAGATCGCAAAACGCTGCGACAAAAACCCGTTTGATAGTGGCTACAGTCGTTATGAAACTTCAAACAGGTGATCCGATGAATAGTGCTATTACCCGCTCCGTCCTTTTAGTCGCCCCCGTTATTGAGACCTTACAGGCGCAGCTGGCCGCCGAATTCCCGCTGCTGCGCCTGTACGAGCAGGACGATCCGATCGCCTTTTTGCGCGAGCAGGGGGAGAACGTGGCGGCCGTGGTGACCCGCGGGGACGTCGGCGTGCAGAACGGGGTGCTGGAGCTGCTGCCGCACGTTGGCCTGATCGCTATCTTCGGCGTCGGCACCGACGCGGTGGATTTAGAGTACGTCCGCTCCCGGCAGATTGCCGTCTCCATTACCTCCGGCGTGCTGACCAACGATGTCGCCGATCTGGCGATGGGGCTGCTGCTGGCCGGCTCGCGCCAGCTGTGTCAGGGGGACCGTTTTGTGCGTGAAGGCCGCTGGCTGAACGGCGGCCTGCCGCTGGCAACTCAGGTCAGCGGCAAGCGTATCGGCATTCTGGGGATGGGCAACATCGGCCAGGCCATTGCCCGCCGCGCCCGCGGTTTTGATATGCAGGTGCTCTATACCGACCGTAAGCAGGTTGCCGGACTCGATTATCAGTGGTGCGCCGACCTGCATACCCTGGCCCATGAAAGCGACTTTTTGGTGATCGCCGCCTCCGGCGGTGAAGCCAACCGCGGGATTATCGATGCCTCGGTCTTTAACGTGATGCCGAAACGGGCGTGGCTTATCAACATCGCCCGGGGATCGCTGGTCGATGAAAAGGCGCTGATTCAGGCGTTACAGAACGGTGTTATCGCCGGGGCCGCTCTCGACGTCTTTGAGGATGAACCGCGGGTTCCCGCCGAGCTGATTGCGCTCGACAACGTGGTCCTGCAACCGCACGTGGCCAGCGCAACCCATGAAACCCGCCAGAAAATGAGCGATGTGGTTTTTGCTAACGTCGCCGCTTATTTTTCCGGCAAGCCGCTGCCTAACGCTATTAATTAGCGCTCTTATTTTTGTACCCAGCGCCAATAAGAACCTGGTGGGACAGGTTCTTAAATGACAATGATAACCTCTGCATAGAGAGTGCGAAATATGAATGATAAAATTCCCAGCACCCGCTGGCTGCGTATTATTACGCCGGTGTTGATCGCCTGTATTATTTCGTTTATGGATCGGGTTAATATTAGTTTTGCTTTGCCCGGCGGCATGGAAGAGGATTTAGGTATTACCAGCCAGATGGCCGGCGTTGCTAGCGGTATATTTTTTATTGGCTATTTATTTCTGCAAATACCCGGTGGGCGGATTGCGGTTAACGGCAGCGGAAAACGTTTTATTGCCTGGTCGCTGGTGGCCTGGGCGATCGTGTCGGTGGCGACCGGCTTTGTGACCCACGAATATCAGCTGCTGGTTCTGCGCTTTATTCTCGGCGTTTCCGAGGGCGGGATGCTGCCGGTGGTCCTGACGATGGTCAGCAACTGGTTCCCGGAAAAAGAGCTGGGCCGGGCCAACGCCTTCGTCATGATGTTTGCTCCGCTGGGCGGCATGCTGACCGCTCCGGTCTCCGGCGCTATTATTGCCGCACTCGACTGGCGCTGGCTGTTTATTATCGAAGGGCTGCTGTCGCTGGTAGTGCTGGCGGTGTGGTGGTTCATGATTAGCGATCGTCCGGAAGAGGCCCGCTGGCTGCCGGAGAAGGAGCGCGACTATCTGGTCACCACCCTTGCCGCCGAGCGGGCGGCAAAGCTTGCTGAAGATGCGGTGAGCAACGCGCCGGTAAAAGACGTGTTCCGCAATTCCGGACTGATGAAGCTGGTGATCCTCAACTTCTTCTACCAGACCGGCGATTACGGCTACACCCTGTGGCTGCCGACCATTCTTAAAGGGTTGACCGGCGGTAACATGGCCAGCGTTGGCCTGCTGGCGGTGCTGCCGTTCGTCGCCACCCTTGCCGGGATCTACGTGATTTCACTGTTTAGCGATCGCAGCGGCAAGCGCCGACTGTGGGTCCGCTTCTCGCTCTACAGCTTTGCCGCCGCGCTGGTGGCGTCGGTGGTGCTGCGCGACCACGTGGTCGCCGCCTATATCGCGCTGGTGATTTGCGGCTTCTTCCTTAAATCGGCCACCAGTCCGTTCTGGTCGATGCCGGGGCGGATTGCCTCAGCGGAAGTGGCCGGCAGCGCGCGCGGGGTGATTAACGGCCTCGGCAATCTCGGCGGCTTCTGCGGCCCCTACCTGGTGGGCGTGATGATCTACCTCTACGGGCAAAACGTGGCGGTCTGCGCGCTTGCCGGGTCGTTGCTCATTGCCGGAACCATGACCTTCCTGCTGCCGAAGCGCTGCGATCTTGTCGTCAGCGAGCCGGAGGTCAGCGTCGGCAAGCAGCCGCGGAACGCGTAAGCTAAGGCGACATAAATCACAGTTATCATTGTAAGCGCTTCGATTAACTGACTACACTCTTGCAGATTACAACAAGAGTTAACGCAGGCTAATCAATGATTCTGATAATTTATGCCCATCCCTATCCGCATCACTCGCATGCGAATAAGCGGATGCTTGAGCAGGCAGGGACGCTGGACGGCGTAGAAATACGCTCTCTTTATCAACTTTACCCCGATTTTAATATCGACGTCGCCGCCGAACAGGCGGCGCTGGCCCGCGCGGATCTGGTTATCTGGCAGCATCCCTTACAGTGGTACAGCGTCCCGCCGCTGCTGAAGCTGTGGATGGACAAGGTGCTGTCGCACGGCTGGGCCTACGGTCATAACGGCATCGCGCTGCGCGGTAAATCGCTGATGTGGGCGGTCACCACCGGCGGCGGCGAAAGCCACTTCGATATTGGCTCCTTCCCCGGTTTTGAGGTGCTGGCCCAGCCGCTGCAGGCCACCGGCCTGTACTGCGGGATGAAGTGGCTGCCGCCGTTTGCGATGCACTGCACGTTTATCTGCGACGATGAAACCCTCCAGGCGCAGGCGCGCCACTATCGACAACGCTTAATCGAATGGCAGGAGGCGCACAATGGATAGCCATACGCTGATACAGGCGCTGATCTATCTCGGATCCGCCGCGCTTATCGTACCGATTGCCGTCCGTCTTGGCCTCGGCTCGGTGCTGGGGTATTTGATCGCCGGCTGTATTATCGGCCCGTGGGGCCTGAAGCTGGTGACCGACGCCGAGACGATCCTCCACTTCGCCGAAATCGGCGTGGTGCTGATGCTGTTCGTTATCGGCCTCGAGCTTGACCCGCAGCGCCTGTGGAAGCTGCGGGCCTCGGTATTTGGCGGCGGGGCGCTGCAGATGGTGGCCTGCGGGGCGCTGATTGGCCTGTTCTGCATGCTGCTGGGAATGCGCTGGCAGGTGGCAGAGCTTATCGGCATGACGCTGGCGCTGTCGTCTACGGCGATCGCGATGCAGGCCATGAATGAACGTAACCTGACGGTTTCGCAAATGGGGCGTAGCGCCTTTGCGGTGCTGCTGTTTCAGGATATCGCGGCCATCCCGCTGGTGGCGATGATCCCGCTGCTCGCCAGCAGCGGCGGCTCAACCACGCTGTGGGCGTTCGCCCTGTCGGCGCTGAAGGTGGCGGGCGCGCTGGCGCTGGTGGTGGTGCTGGGTCGCTACCTGACCCGACCGGTGCTGCGCTTCGTTGCCCGTTCCGGCCTGCGGGAGGTGTTCAGCGCCGTAGCCCTGTTCCTGGTCTTTGGTTTTGGGCTGCTGCTGGAGGAGGTCGGGCTATCGATGGCGATGGGCGCCTTCCTGGCCGGGGTACTGCTGGCCAGCTCTGAGTACCGTCACGCGCTGGAAAGCGATATTGAACCGTTCAAAGGCCTGCTGCTGGGGCTGTTCTTTATTGGCGTCGGGATGTCGGTAGATTTTGGCACCCTGGTGAGTCATCCCCTGCGCATTTTGATTCTGCTGGTCGGCTTCCTGGTTATTAAAGGCGTCATGCTGTGGCTGATTGCGAAACCTCTCGGCGTACCGCGCGCCCAGCGCCGCTGGTTTGCGGTGCTGCTGGGGCAGGGGAGCGAGTTTGCCTTCGTGGTATTCGGCGCCGCGCAAATGGCCGAGGTGCTGGATAGCGAGTGGGCTAAGGCGCTGACCCTGGCGGTGGCGCTGTCGATGGCGGCGACGCCGATTCTGCTGGTGCTGCTGACCCGGCTGGAAAAATCATCCTCCGGGCAGGAGCGCGAGGCCGATGAGATTGATGAGGAGCAGCCGCGGGTGATTGTCGCCGGCTTTGGCCGCTACGGGCAGATTGCCGGCCGCGTGCTGCTCTCCGGCGGCGTGAAGATGGTCATCCTCGACCACGATCCTGACCACGTTGAGACGCTGCGCAAATTTGATATGAAGGTGTTCTACGGCGACGCGACGCGGGCCGATCTGCTGGAGTCGGCGGGAGCGGCAAAAGCGGAAGTGCTGATCAACGCCATCGACGATCCGCAGGCCAGCCTGCAGCTGGTTGAGCTGGCGAAAGAGCACTTCCCGCATCTGCAAATTATCTCGCGGGCCCGCGATATCGATCACTATATTCAGCTGCGCCAGGCCGGGGTCGAGGCGCCCGAGCGTGAAACCTTCGAGGCGGCGCTGAAATCCGGGCGCATGGCGCTGGAGGCCCTCGGCCTCGGCGCCTACGAGGCGCGCGAGCGCGCCGATCTGTTCCGCCGCTTCAATATCAAAATGGTGGAAGAGATGGTGGAGATGGCGGAAAGCGATTCGGCTTCCCGCGTGGCGGTCTTTAAGCGCACCAGCGATATGCTGACCGGCATTATCAACGAAGACCGCACCCATCTGTCGCTGGTCCAGCGCCACGGCTGGCAGGGTACGGAAGAGGGCAGGCACACGGGTGATATCGCCGATGAGCCGGAGAATAAGCCCTCAGCTTAAGGTATAGCGCGTCGTTCTAATCTGGCGGCTCACGAGGCTGACGTGGGCTCGCCAGCAAATCCGAAAATTTTCGTATTCTTTACCCTCCGTCCAGTCGACGAAGTATTATGCTTTCCGTATAGTGGCGGCAATTTTTTGTATTTGGGAAATATTCAATGATCAGTCTGATTGCGGCGTTAGCGGTGGATCGCGTCATTGGTATGGAAAACGCCATGCCATGGAACCTGCCTGCCGATCTCGCCTGGTTTAAACGTAATACGTTAAACAAGCCGGTGATTATGGGTCGTCTGACCTGGGAATCTATCGGTCGTCCGCTGCCTGGCCGTAAAAATATCGTCATCAGCAGCCAGCCCGGGAGTGACGATCGCGTGCAGTGGGTTAAATCGGTTGATGAAGCGATTGCCGCCTGCGGCGACGTTGAAGAGATGATGGTGATCGGCGGCGGCCGCGTGTACGAGCAGTTCCTGCCGAAAGCCCAGAAGCTCTATTTGACGCATATTGATGCTGAAGTGGAAGGCGATACCCACTTCCCGGATTACGATCCGGACCAGTGGGAGTCGGTATTCAGCGAATTCCACGACGCCGACGCGCAGAACTCGCACAGCTACTGTTTCGAAGTTCTCGAACGTCGCTAAGTTCGTCCCCGGTAGCGCCGAGCTTCCGGGAACAGGGCTTCTCAGATTATCCGGATAGCGCGCAGCTATCCGGGATCTTTCTCAGGAGGCGACCGCCTCACCCTCATGCAGATCCTTCTGCCGGTTCGACGGCTGGGTGAAGTACGCCTTGTCTTCCCAGCGCAGGCAGGTGAGATCGCCCCCCCAGCAGCAGCCGGTATCCAGGGCATAAATGCCCTCAGGCGTCCCGCGCCCCTCCAGCGAAGCCCAGTGGCCAAAGGCTATGCTGTACTCGTTCGCTACCGGTCCGGGGATGGTAAACCACGGCTTCAGGGGCGCCGGGGCGTCCTCCGGCGCTTCTTTGGCATACATATCCAGCTGCCCGTTCGGGAAACAGTAGCGCATGCGGGTAAAGGCGTTGGAGATAAAACGCAGTCGCGCAAGGCCGCTCAGCTCGCTGCTCCAGTTGTTGGGCATGTCGCCATACATAGCGTCGAGGAAGAACGGATAGGAGTCGCTGGAGAGCACCGCTTCAACGTCGCGCGCGCACTGCAGCGCCGTTGGCAGATCCCACTGCGGCGTGATGCCGGCATGGGCCATCACCAGCTTTTTCTCTTCATCAATCTGCATCAGCGGCTGGCGGCGCAGCCAGTTGAGAAGCTCATCGGCATCCGGCGCTTCCAGCAACGGCTTGAGGCGATCTTTCGGCTTGTTGCGGCTAATGCCGGCGAAGACCGCCAGCAGATGGAGATCGTGATTGCCGAGGACAATACGCACGCTGTCGCCCAGGGATTTTACGTAGCGTAAAACCTCCAGCGAGCCCGGGCCGCGGGCGACCAAATCGCCGGTGAGCCACAGCGTATCGCTGCCGGGAGTAAACGCAACCTGCTTTAATAATGCGATCAGTTCATCGTAGCAACCGTGAACGTCGCCAATAAGGTATGTAGACATGGTTTTAGTGAATGAGCGTTGGTACTGCGAGACGGAAAACAGGGATGTCGACGGAGAACGGCGCACCGTTCACGTCGATCATAGCGTAATGTCCCTGCATGGTACCCAGCGGCGTTTCAATAACCGCGCCGCTGGTGTATTGAAACTCCCCGCCAGCGGGAATATGCGGCTGCTCGCCGACAACCCCTTCACCCTGAACCTCAGTCTCACGACCGTGACCGTTGGTGATAAGCCAGTAGCGGCCAAGTAGCTGAACCTGACTCCGCCCCAGGTTGCGGATGGTGACGGTATAAGCGAAGACGTAACGATCGTTTTCCGGAGAAGACTGCGATTCGATATAGACGCTTTGTACCTGTACACAAACTCGGGGCGAATTGATCATGGTTAGCTCTCCTTGGTGGGCGAGTTTTCAGTTAACCAGTTAGCTAGCTGACAATACTGCGCCACGGAAATATTCTCTGCACGTTTCGCCGGGTCGATGCCCAGCTCGGTCAGCACTTCAACGCTGAACAGATTGCCGAGGCTGTTGCGAATCGTTTTCCGGCGCTGGTTGAACGCTTCGGTGGTGATTCGGCTCAGTACGCGAACCTCTTTGACCGGATGCGGCAGCGTGCGATAGGGCACCAGGCGCACCACGGCGGAATCGACTTTAGGCGGCGGCGTAAAGGCGGTCGGCGGGACTTCAAGCACCGGGATTATCTGGCAGTAATACTGCGCCATGACGCTCAGTCGACCATACGCCTTGCTGTTCGGACCGGCAACCAGGCGATTGACGACCTCTTTTTGCAGCATAAAGTGCATGTCGGCAATGGCATCAGTATAGCTGAACAGGTGGAACATCAGCGGCGTGGAGATGTTGTAAGGCAGGTTGCCGAACACGCGCAGCGGCTGACCCATGTTCTGCGACAGCTCGCCGAAGTTCATGGTCATGGCATCCTGCTGATAAATGGTCAGCTTTGGCCCTAAGAACGGGTGCGTTTTCAGGCGGGCGGCCAGGTCGCGGTCCAGCTCGATAACGGTGAGCTCGTCCAGACGTTCGCCTACCGGCTCGGTCAGCGCGGCCAGGCCCGGGCCGATTTCGACAATCGCCTGACCTTTCTGTGGATTAATGGCCGAGACAATACTGTCGATCACAAACCGATCGTTGAGAAAGTTTTGCCCGAAGCGTTTACGGGCTAAGTGGCCCTGATGGACTCGATTATTCATTGCGTATTAACAATCATTTTAATGGCGAGATTAAGCGCCGTGATAAAACTGCCGACATCCGCTTTCCCCAGGCCCGCCAGTTCCAGCGCGGTACCGTGGTCAACGGAGGTTCGAATAAAGGGTAAACCGAGCGTAATGTTCACGCCACGGCCGAAGCCCTGGTATTTTAGCACGGGAAGACCCTGATCGTGGTACATCGCGAGCACCGCATCGGCGTGGTCGAGATATTTGGGCTGAAAAAGGGTATCAGCCGGCAGCGGCCCGCTGAGATTCATCCCCAGGGCGCGCATCTCTTCCAGCACCGGAATGATGGTGTCGATCTCTTCCGTGCCCATGTGGCCGCCTTCTCCCGCGTGCGGGTTCAGGCCGCAGACCAGCACGTGCGGATGGGCAATGCCAAACTTGTGCCGCAGATCGTGGTCAAGGATGGTGATGACTTCACGCAGCAGGTCGGGGGTAATGGCGTCACTGATCGCTTTCAGCGGCAGATGCGTGGTCGCCAGCGCGACGCGAAGCTCCTCCGTTGCCAGCATCATCACCACTTTACTGGCCTGCGCCCGCTCTTCGAAGAACTCGGTATGTCCGGTGAAGGCGATCCCAGCGTCGTTGATATTGCCTTTATGGACCGGCCCGGTAATTAATGCCGCAAACTCACCGTTCAGGCAGCCGTCGCAGGCGCGCGCCAGGGTTTCCACCACGTAGCTGCCGTTGCGCACGTCCAGCACGCCGGGCGTTACCGGGGCGTTCAGCGTGACGGGAAGCAGGGTCAGGGTGCCGGCGCGCTGCGGGGCGGCGGGGCGGGACGGGTCGTAGGGCTGAAGCAATAAAGGAAGACCGAGCCGTTGGGCTCGGTCAGATAACAGTGCGCCATCGGCGCAAACCACCAGTTCAACCGGCCAGTCGCGCTGCGCAAGCTGCGCGACGAGGTCAGGGCCAATCCCGGCAGGTTCCCCGGGAGTGATGACAACACGATTCATACACTTCATCCTTCAGGCTATTTCCTGGTTGGCTACGCCGTTGGCGGTTCATCCATGAGCCTTGCCCGTTTGGGGCCGTCGCAGGCAACGTTAAGGTCAGCGGCATCGCCCCGTGGGCTCATCGGTCGGCCCGGGGGCGCTATGCGCTTGCCGCCCGATACGCGTGGAACGTCTGGCGTATCGGGCGGTAAATTAGTTACTCAGAACTTTGACGTAAGCGCTGGCGCGCTGTTCCTGCATCCAGGTTGCCGCTTCTTCCGAGAACTTACGGTTCATCAGCATCCGGTAGGCGCGATCTTTCTGCGCCGCGTCGGTTCTGTCAACCTGGCGGGTGTCCAGCAGCTCGATCAGATGCCAGCCGAAGGAGGAGTGCACCGGAGCGCTGGTCTGGCCTTTGCTCATGTGCATCAGCGCATCGCGGAACGCCGGGTCGAAGATATCGGTGGTTGCCCAGCCCAAATCGCCGCCCTGGTTAGCAGAGCCCGGATCTTCAGAAAACTCTTTCGCTGCTTTAGCGAAGGTGGTTTTCCCGCTCTTAATGTCCGCTGCAATCTGCTCCAGCTTGGCCTTCGCCTGGGCATCGTTCATGATCGGCGACGACTTCAGCAGAATGTGGCGAGCGTGGACTTCGGTCACGGAGATATTCTTGCTTTCGCCGCGCATATCGTTGATTTTCAGGATATGGAAGCCAACGCCGGAGCGGATCGGGCCGACGATGTCGCCTTTCTTCGCGGTGCTCAGCGCCTGGGCGAAGATCCCCGGCAGCTCCTGAATACGACCCCAGCCCATCTGGCCGCCTTTCAGCGCCTGCTGGTCGGCAGAGTAGCTGATCGCCAGCTTGCCGAAGTCCGCGCCGCTGCGCGCCTGCTCAACGATAGAGTTCGCCTGCTCCTGCGCGGCAGCAACCTGGTCAGAGGTTGGGTTTTCCGACAGCGGAACCAGGATGTGGCTCAGGTTGAGCTCGGTGCTGGCATCGTTCTGATCGCCAATCTGTTTTGCCAGAGATTCAACTTCCTGCGGCAGCACGGTAATGCGGCGACGCACTTCGTTATTACGCACTTCTGAAATCAGCATCTCTTTGCGGATCTGATTACGGTAGGTGGCGTAGTTCAGACCGTCATAGGCCAGACGGCTGCGCATCTGATCCATGCTCATGTTGTTCTGCTTCGCGATGTTGGCAATCGCCTGATCGACCTGGTCGTCAGAGATTTTCACGCCCATCTTCTGGCCCATCTGCAAAACAATCTGGTCCATAATCAGTCTTTCGAGGATCTGATGACGTAGGGTGGCATCATCCGGCAGCTGCTGGCCGGCCTGGCCGGCGTTAAGCTTAACCGATTGCATCAGGCCATTGACGTCGCTTTCAAGAACAACGCCATTATTGACGACAGCCGCTACTTTATCGACCACCTGTGGGGCAGCGAAACTGGTATTCGCGATCATGGCGATACCGAGAAGCAGCGTTTTCCAGTTCTTCATACTTTTTCCATTTCAATTAACCGCAAATGCGGATTACGTTTTAAACCAGCCACATCACAGGGAGTTCTGGTACGGTAAAATGTTCGAACGCAGCATCTGCTGGGTGCCGAGACCGTAGTTGGAGCTCAGGCCGCGTAGCTCAATGTTGATGCCAAAGGTGTTATCGTATTTGCTCTCGCCGTTGCCGCTGTTATCCCAGCCGTTGATCTTACGTTCATAGCCGAGACGAATCGCGTAGCAGCAGGAGTTATACTGGACCCCTAACATCTGGTTGGCGCTCTTTTTGGTATTGGTATCAAAGTAGTATGCGCCGACGACGGACCAGCGATCGACTACCGGCCAGCTGGCGGTCATACCCACCTGAGAAATACCGTTTTTGTACTGCTCAGCGGTTGAATACGAAGGCAGCGTGGCCTGAATGTATTCCGGGCTGGCGTAACGATAGTTAAGTTGGACTAAGCGGTTTTCGTCGCGACGGTATTCAACGGTGCCGTTACCGGTTGCGACGTTATCCAGACGTGTATCGTACTGAATTCCCCCGCGTAAACCCCAGTCATCGGCGATGCGCCAGTAAGTATCTCCGGCCCAAACCAGTGAACCTCTTGTGTCGTTATTCTCCCAGTTGATGTTGTCATCACCGGTACGTGACTCGGTGAAATAATAGATTTGACCAACGGAAATATTAAAACGTTCAACGGCGGCTGCATCATATACGCGAGACGTGACGCCGGTGGATACCTGGTTTGCGGATGCAATACGGTCCAGGCCGCTGTAAGAACGGTCGCGGAACAGGCCGCTGTAGTCCGATTGCAGCAGGGTGGAGTCGTAGGAACCGATGTGGCTCTGGTCGCGATACGGGATGTACAGGTACTGCACGCGCGGTTCCAGAGTCTGGGTAAAGCTCTCCTGCATATCGCGCTCGAAGACCATTTTGCCGTCGATTTTGAACTGCGGCATCACGCGGTTAACGGACTCTTTGTAGTCCGCGTTGTTCGCCGCGTTGTAGTCGTCGAGGTTGCTCTGCTGGTAGTGGGTCGCCAGCAGCTTGGCTTCGGTATTGATGCTGCCCCAGCCGTTAGACAGCGGCAGGTTGATCGTCGGCTCAAAGTGGACGCGGGTCGCTTCCGGCATGTTGCCGTTAGTATTAACGAAGTGCACCGCCTGACCATAAAGATGGGTATCAAACGGACCGACGTCGTTCTGGTAGTAGTTAACGTCCAGCTGCGGCTGAGCGGCATAGGAGTTGCTCGAATCGCGGTTAAAGACCTGGAACTGTTTGGTCGACACGGTGGCGTCGAAGTTCTGGTTGACGTAGCCGGCGCTGAATTTCTGCGTGGCGTAGCCGTCGGTACTGGAACCGTATTTCGAGCTGAAATCGTTAAAGTAGTCCGGATCGCTGACCTTGGTGTAGTCGGCGTTAAGGCGCCACACCTGGTCGATGACCCCGGAGTGGTTCCAGTAGAACAGCCAGCGGCGGCTGTTGCTGTCGCTGGAGTGATCGTCCTGGTAGACCTTATCGGATGGCAGGTAGTCAAACTCGAACAGGCCCGTGCCGGCTTTGGTCAGATAGCGGAATTCGTTTTCCCACATCACGCCGCCGCGCTTGTTCATATAGTGCGGCGTCAGGGTGGCGTCGAAGTTAGGCGCGATATTCCAGTAGTAAGGAAGCGAGAACTCCACGCCATTTTTGGTGCTGTATTTGGCGTTAGGGATCAGGAAGCCGGAACGCCGCTTATCCCCGACCGGCAGCTGCAGGTAAGGGCTGTAGAAAATCGGCACCGAGCCGAGCTTAAAGCGCGCGTTCCAGATCTCCGCCACCTGCTCTTCGCGGTCGTGGATAACTTCACTGCCGACGACGCTCCAGGTGTCAGAACCCGGCAGACAGGAGGTAAAGCTGCCGTTTTCCAGAATGGTGTAGCGGTTTTCACCGCGCTGTTTCATCAGATCGGCCTTGCCGCGGCCCTGCCGGCCGACCATCTGGTAGTCACCTTCCCAGACATTGGTATCTTTGGTGTTCAGGTTTGACCAGCCTTTCGGGCCTTTCAGGATCACCTGATTATCGTCATAGTGAACGTTGCCCAGCGCATCGACGGTGCGCACGGGCTGAGGCTGGCCCGCTGCCTGCTGCTGATGAAGCTGAACCTCATCCGCCTGAAGACGGCTATTCCCCTGATTAATATCGACGTTACCCGTGAATGTGGCATTATCCGGATAGTTGCCCTTCGCATGATCGGCATCGATCGTCACCGGCAGCTCGTTAGTTTTACCTTCAACGAGGGGACGATTATAGCTTGGGACGCCAAGCATACACTGCGTGGCGAGATCGGCAGCGAGGCCCTGTTGGCTATACAAGGCGCTGGCAATCATGGTGGCCAGGAGGCTGGGAATACGTTTTTTCATACGTTGTATTTGTTGTTCCGTCATCTTGTGGCAGCGGCTTGCAAACGGTCAGAGCCTAACGTACTCATCTTCATCGCGCTAGTGTTAATCCTGCCCGTTTCAATCCCGAGCGTTAGGCACCGTGTAGAATGACGAGTATGATAAAGCAAATTATAGGCTATGTCCCACAATTGACCGAAGCGTCAGTGCTTTGTAACGTGCGGTCATATATAGCTTAACTGGCGGCATAAAGTTTGGGGAGTCTATGCAGTATTTGGGAAAAATAATTGGGGTTGCGGTTGCGCTGATGATGGGTGCGGGCTTCTGGGGCGTGGTGCTGGGCTTATTAGTCGGCCATATATTCGATCGCGCGCGCCGTCGGCGGATCAACGTTTTTGCTAACCAGCAGGAGCGACAGTCGCTGTTCTTTTCCACCACCTTTGAGGTGATGGGCCATCTGACCAAATCGAAAGGACGCGTGACCGAAGCCGATATCCACGTCGCCAGCATCCTGATGGATCGCATGAATCTACACGGCGAGTCGCGCACGGCGGCACAGCAGGCGTTTCGCGTAGGAAAATCAGATGATTACCCGCTGCGCGAGAAAATGCGTCAGCTGCGCAGCGTCTGTTTTGGCCGTTTTGATTTGATTAGGATGTTTCTGGAAATTCAGCTGCAGGCGGCCTTCGCCGACGGCGAATTACACCCTAACGAACGTGAAGTTCTGTTCGTCATCGCCGACGAGCTGGGGATCTCCCGCGCCCAGTTTGAGCAGTTCCTGCGCATGATGCAGGGCGGAGCCCAGTTTGGCGGCGGCTCGCAGCAGCACTCCTCCAGCCAGGGCCGCGGTCAGGCCGGCTGGCAGCAGGCGCAGCGCGGACCGACCCTTGAGGACGCCTGCAACGTGCTGGGCGTGAAGCCGACCGACGACGCGGCAACCGTCAAGCGCGCCTACCGCAAGCTGATGAGCGAGCACCATCCGGATAAGCTGGTGGCGAAGGGCCTGCCGCCGGAAATGATGGAGATGGCGAAGCAGAAGGCTCAGGATATTCAGAAGGCCTGGGAGCTGGTCAAAGAGCAGCGCGGCTTCTGATTTACCGACCTCTCCCGCCGGGGAGAGGTTTCAGGACGGGCTCCTGGCGCGGCGGTACATCCGCCGCGGATGGCCAATTTTACCGTACAGCATTTCCACTTCCAGAAAGCCCGTTTCCACGCAGTGCTCCAGGTAGCGGCGGGCGGTCGTTTTACTCAGGCCGGCGTCGTTCACCACCTCATCGACCGAAAAGCAGTGCGCTTCCCGCCCGTTAAACAGGTTCTGCACCAGCGCCAGCGTTTTTTCCTCAATCCCTTTGCTGCCGCTATCGGCGCGAAAGTTTTTCGCCTGCAGCTGGTACAGCGAATCAACGTTTTGCTGATCGACAATCTTCCACTCCCGCTGCTGGTCGTAAAACTGAACGAAGCGCTCGAGAGACTGGCTCAGCCGTTTCCAGGAGACCGGCTTCAGAATGTAGTCGAAGGCCCCGTTGCGAATGGCCAGGCTGCAGGTTTCCATGTCGCTGGCGGCGGTAATAAAGATAACCGAGCAGTTGGCGCTGGCCAGCAGCGGGTCGGTCATCAGCGTCACCCCCTTACCGTCGGGTAAATAGTTGTCGAGCAGCACCAGCTGCGGCGGGCTGGCGTTGAGCATCTGCCGCGCCTGGGTGAGCGAGGCGGCCATGCCTGCCAGCCGCATGCGCGGGTGTTTTTGAATCAGCTCGGCGTGCAGTCGCGCCAGCTCGCTCTCATCTTCGACGATCAGAACATCGACCAGGTCATGATGCATAGTGTGCCCCTTGTGGCGGGTGGGCCGGACCGTCGGCGGGAATAAACAGCGTAAAGATGGCCCCGCGCGGCGTGTTATCGGCAACCTCGATGGTGCCGCCAGCCTGAGTGACATAGTGTTCAATAAGATACAGGCCGATGCCGTGATCGCCACGGGTTTTAGTGGTGACGCCGCGTTCGAAAATTCGCTCGCGGATCTCCGGGCGGATGCCGACGCCGCGATCGGCCACTTCAATCATCAGCTCCCGGGCGTTGAGCTGAATCAGCACCTCTACCGGCTCGTGCGGCAGCTCGGCGCGCTGGGTGGCTTCGATGGCGTTATCCAGCAGGTTGCCGATAATCGAGATGAGCTCTGATTCGATTAGCGACGGCAGCGGTCGGTCGATGTGGCAGGCGGGGTCGAAGCTCAGCTCGACGCCTTTCTCGCGCGCCCGGGCGGCTTTACCCAGCAGCAGGCCGCAGAGCGTCGGCGAGCTAAAGCGGGATGAAATAAAGTCCAGCAGCTCCTGGGCATGCTCCGACTGCGCCTGAATATAGCGAATGGCCTCGTCGTAGTGGCCCATGTGCAGCAGGCCGGAAAGCGTCGTCATGCGGTTCAGCTGCTCATGGCGCATGATGCGCAGGTTATCGACATAGCGTTTCACCTGGCTGAGCTGGGCGCTAAGGGAGTTGATTTCGTCCCGGTCGCGGAAGGTGATCACCCAGCCTTGCAGCGAGTTTTCCAGCATGATGCGTACCCGGCTGGCGAGGACGGTGAGCTGGTTGAAGCGGCATAGCTCGTCGTGCGTGTCGCTTTCCAGCATCTCGCCGCTGGCGAAAAACGGCTGCGGTACGATGACGCTATCGATCGACTGCCCGCGCAGCCGGTGTGCGGGCTGGGTCAGGCCGAGCAGGCTGCGGGCGGCGTGGTTAATGACCTTGATGCGGCGGGTGTGGTCGATAACGATAACCCCTTCATAGATCGATTCCATCATCGCCTTTTGCTGGCGCACCAGCAGGCCGATTTCCCGCGGCTCGAGGGAGAAGATCTGCTTCTTGATGCTGCGGGTGAAGTACCAGGAGAAGATAAACAGCGCAACCAGCAGCAGCACGGCGGCGACGAAGATATTGATGACTTTTTGCAGCGTAATGCTGTCGAGGTAGCTGGTCAGATAGCCAACGGAAACAATCCCCACCACCCGCCCCGCGTCGTCACGCACCGGCGCCTTGCTGCGCAGCGAAA
Organism: Klebsiella sp. BIGb0132; assembly: GCF_024810075.1. Lineage (NCBI taxonomy): Bacteria > Pseudomonadati > Pseudomonadota > Gammaproteobacteria > Enterobacterales > Enterobacteriaceae > Klebsiella > Klebsiella sp. BIGb0132. The sequence goes on from NZ_JANUDW010000003.1 coordinate 191,558, forward strand.
TTCCGAGCCCGCCTTTGCGGATGGTGGTAATGGTTTTCCCTTCCAGCACCGCCTGATTATCACCGCCAACCAGCCGGGTGCCGACCCACTCCGGGTGCACGGAGTGGAACAGATGCACGCCCTGCGCGTCGCCAATAACAATAAAGCTGGCGTCGCTGTGGGCGGCGATTTCCTGCATAAAGGCGTTTATCGCCTGCGGATCCTTGCGGGCAACCTGCTGGCGTAAATTGGGCATCAGGGCGATCTCTTCGGCCTGTATTTTGGCGCGGGTGCTCATTTCCTGATAAAGCTGATGGCTGGCATCGAAATAGTAATACACGCCCAGCAGGGCAAAGAGGATCGAGAAAAATGCCACCAGGGAAATAAACAGCTTAAATTGAAAGGAAACTTTCATAGGCCTTGTACAGAGTCTCAGTAAGGCGGGCAAGTCACGAGCGGCCGCTTACGCCGGGGTCAGGGAACAGAATCGATCCGCGAAGCCTATTTATAAATGATCTCCAGGGCTGCGACAAAAAACCATAAAAACCACGCTAATAAATCAGAGATATATCACGCCGGGAATAGAAACCATAAAAACCATAGTGCCCATTAAAACTTCATTTTTAATCTGGCAACCCTCACATTAAGTCGGCTTATTCCCCCCTAGTCTGAAGATGAATAATAACTAAAGGGCTAAACCTATGAGCACCACTGACGAAGCATTCTCTGCGACCCTCGACCCCATCGATACCCCAAAGGCCACGCTGAAGCAGCGCTGGTGGCACGTTATGGACAACCGCAAAGTCGGGATTATCCCGCTGCCGCTGTTCCTGCTGGCCGGGGGCTTAATTGCTCTGGACTGTCTGGGCGGCAAGCTGCCGAGCGACATTGTGGTCATGGTGGCGACGCTGGCCTTTTTTGGCTTCGCCTGCGGCGAGTTTGGCAAGCGCCTGCCGGTTCTCGGCAAGCTCGGCGCGGCGGCGATCTGCGCGACCTTTATTCCCTCGGCGCTGGTTCATTACGGCCTGCTGCCGGACGTGGTGGTGGAATCCACCACCAAATTCTACAAGTCGACCAATATTCTCTATCTCTACATCTGCTGCATTATCGTCGGCAGCATTATGAGCATGAACCGCACCACGCTGATTCAGGGGTTCCTGCGCATTTTCTTCCCGATGCTCTGCGGTGAGGTTGTCGGCATGCTGGTTGGCGTTGGCGTCGGGACCGCGCTGGGCCTGGAGCCGTTCCAGGTCTTCTTCTTTATCGTCCTGCCGATTATGGCCGGCGGCGTAGGGGAAGGGGCGATACCGCTGTCGATTGGCTACGCCGCGCTGATGCATATGGACCAGGGCGTTGCGCTGGGCCGCGTCCTGCCGATGGTCATGCTGGGCAGCCTGACGGCGATTGTTATCTCCGGCAGCCTGAATCAGCTGGGCAAGCGCTTCCCGCATCTGACCGGCGAAGGCCAGCTGATGCCGAACCGCAGCAACGAAACGCATCATGAAAGAGTCGGTGACGAAAGCTCTGACGGCAAAACGGACGTGGCGACGCTGGCGTCCGGGGCGCTGCTGGCGGTGCTGCTCTATATGCTGGGGATGCTGGGGCAAAAGATGATTGGCCTGCCGGCGCCGGTGGGGATGCTGTTCCTGGCGGTGCTGCTGAAGCTGGCTAACGGCGTATCGCCGCGCCTGCAGGAGGGCTCCCAGGTGGTGTATAAGTTCTTCCGCACGGCGGTGACCTATCCGATTCTGTTTGCCGTTGGCGTCGCGATTACGCCGTGGCAGGAGTTGGTGAACGCCTTCACTATCACCAATCTGCTGGTGATTATCAGCACCGTTTCCGCGCTGGTGGCGACCGGGTTCTTCGTCGGTAAAAAAATCGGTATGCATCCGATCGACGTGGCGATTGTCTCCTGCTGCCAGAGCGGCCAGGGTGGGACCGGCGACGTGGCGATCCTCACCTCCGGCAACCGCATGAACCTGATGCCGTTCGCCCAAATCGCCACCCGCATCGGCGGAGCGATCAATGTCTCTCTGGGCCTGCTGTTTCTGAGCCACTTTATGGCGTGATTTAGTTCTGTGCTAACAGGAAAAACTGCTATTTCCCACCACGGGACGAAGAAAATTTCTTTGTCCTGTATCCTAAATTCTGTGCATTTAGCGATACAATCAGCAGCGAAATCCGTTATCGCGACGGCCCCTGCCGCCGTTATTTTATTCAGTGAAGGAGAGGAATTAATGTCCGTGGATACTCCCGCCCGTGCGGGCGCCAGCGTTGAAAATCTGCTGGCGGTGAAAGCGCAGCGTGAAGCTCGTCAGAGCGAGTTGTTAACCCATTATCAGCAGCCGGTTATTTCGCTTACCCTGGTGACGCCGGGCGCGGAGAAAGACAGCATCCGCTATCGCAACATGATGGGCGTGGCGCTGCAGGCTTTCGATCAGCTGCTGTGGAAACACCGCTGGCAAACGCTGGACCGCCAGGTTAAGTGGCTGCCAACCGGGCCGGAAGCGCTGTGGTGCGTTGAGCACTCGGCCAGTGAAATTAACGCGCTGTGCGCGGAGCTGACGCAATCCCATCCGCTGGGGCGTTTATGGAATATCGAAGTGATTTGCCCGACGGAGGGCCTGCAGGGCCGCTCGTCTGCCGCTGAGAGCAACGATCGCCACCCGCAGCAGTCGGCCGCTCACGTAGAGCAGATGATTGACGCGTGGTTTGCCCGCGACTAACGGATGATAGCGTGAGGAGCCCGTTCCTGCTGCGCTTAGCGCAGGGGCGGAGAGGGTAGCCCGGGCAAGGCGTTTAAACCGTCGCCCGGGAAATCAGAAGTTAGCAACCCGCCGTCAGAAGTCGACCGGCGCGCGGAAGGTCATCGCGTTGCCGAAAGCGGGATGGGTGATGGTCAGCATCTCCGCGTGCAGCAGCAGGCGTGGGGCCATGGCCAGCGCTTCCGGCGTCGCATAAAAGCGGTCGCCGAGAATCGGATGACCGAGGGCCAGCATATGCACGCGCAGCTGGTGCGAGCGCCCGGTAATCGGCTTCAGGCGCACGCGGGCGCTGTTATCGTCCGCGTACTCCAGCACCTCATACTCGGTTTGCGCCGCCTTGCCGGTTTCGTAGCACACCTTCTGCTTAGGCCGGTTCGGCCAGTCGCAAATCAGCGGAAAATCCACCAGACCTTCTGCTTTCTGCGGGTGACCCCACACGCGGGCGACGTACTGCTTCTTCGGCTCACGCTCGCGAAACTGACGCTTCAGCTCGCGCTCTGCCGCTTTGGTCAGCGCCACCACAATCACGCCGCTGGTGGCCATATCCAGCCGGTGAACCGACTCGGCCTGCGGAAAGTCGCGCTGCACGCGCGTCATCACGCTGTCTTTATGCTCCTCCAGGCGCCCCGGCACGGACAACAGGCCGCTCGGCTTGTTGACCACCATAATGTGCTCATCCTGATAGAGGATGACCAGCCAGGGATCCTGTGGCGGATTGTAGTTTTCCATCGCCATATTCGCGTTCCGTTACTGGTGAGTGACGACGATTAAGCGCAGCGCATCGAGACGCCAGCCGGCCTGGGCCAGCGCATCCATCACCTGCTGACGGTTGCTCTCAATGGCCGACAGTTCGTCATCGCGGATGTTCGGGTTCACCGCTTTAAGCGCTTCCAGACGCGACAGCTCCGCCGACAGCTTGTCGTTAGCCTCATCGCGCGCCGCGTCGATCAGCGCCTGAGCGGCTTTCGCGACCTGCGCTTCGCCGAGCTGGAGGATCGCGTGAACGTCCTGCTGTACCGCGTTGACCAGCTTGCTGCCGGTATGGCGGTTAACGGCGCTCAGCTGGCGGTTGAAGCTCTCAAACTCCACCTGACCGGCGAGGTTGTTGCCGTTCTTATCCAGCAGCATGCGCACCGGCGTAGCCGGCAGGAAGCGATTAAGCTGCAGCTGCTTCGGCGCCTGCGCTTCGACGACGTAAATCAGCTCGAGCAGCAGCGTGCCGACCGGCAGCGCCTTATTCTTCAGCAGCGAGATGGTGCTGCTGCCGGTATCGCCGGAGAGGATCAGGTCCAGACCGTTGATAATCAGCGGATGCTCCCAGGTGACGAACTGCGCGTCTTCGCGGGAGAGCGCGACGTCGCGCTCGAAGGTGATGGTGCAGCCGTCTTCCGGCAGGCCCGGGAAGTCCGGAACCAGCATATGATCGGACGGGGTCAGCACGATCAGGTTCTCGCCGCGATCGTCCTGGTTGACGCCGACGATATCAAACAGGTTCATGGCAAAGGCGATCAGGCTGGTGTCGTCATCCTGCTCTTCAATGCTTTCGGCGAGCGCCAGCGCCCCTTCGCCGCCGTTAGAGTGGATCTCCAGCAGGCGGTCGCGGCCCTGCTCCAGCTGCGCTTTCAGCGCGTCGTGCTGCTGGCGGCAGGATTTAATCAGCTCGTCGAAGCCGTCGGTGGTTTCCGGCGCGGCAAGATAGTTAATCAGCTGGTCATGGACGCTATCGTAAACGGTACGGCCGGTCGGGCAGGTGTGCTCGAAGGCATCAAGCCCTTCGTGATACCAGCGGACCAGCACCGACTGGGCGGTTCTTTCCAGGTACGGCACGTGGATCTGAATATCGTGCGCCTGGCCGATACGGTCCAGACGGCCAATACGCTGCTCCAGCAGATCCGGGTTAAACGGCAGATCGAACATCACCAGGTTGCTGGCGAACTGGAAGTTGCGGCCTTCGGAGCCAATTTCAGAACACAGCAGCACCTGTGCGCCGGTGTCCTCTTCGGCAAACCACGCGGCGGCGCGGTCGCGTTCGATGATCGACATGCCTTCGTGGAAGACCGCGGCGCGAATACCTTCCCGCTCGCGCAGCACCTGCTCCAGCTGCAGCGCGGTGGTGGCTTTCGCGCAGATCACCAGCACCTTCTGCGAACGGTGGCTGGTCAGGTGGCCCATCAGCCACTCGACGCGCGGGTCGAAGTTCCACCAGGTTCCGCTATCGCCTTCAAACTCCTGATAGATCTGCTCTGGATAGAGCATATCGCGAGCGCGCTCTTCGGCGGTTTTACGCGCGCCCATAATGCCGGAGACCTTGATGGCCGTCTGGTACTGCATCGGCAGCGGCAGGCGAATGGTGTGCAGCTCGCGTTTCGGGAAGCCTTTCACGCCGTTACGGGTGTTACGGAACAGAACGCGGCTGGTGCCGTGGCGGTCCATGAGCATGGAGACCAGCTCCTGACGCGCGGACTGGGCTCCGTCGCGATCGCTGTTGGCGGTCTGCAGCAGCGGCTCGATATCCTGCTCGCCGATCAGCTCGCCAAGCATGTTCAGATCGGCATCGCTCAGCCTGTTGCCTGCCAGCAGCAGGGCGACGGCGTCGGCGACCGGGCGGTAGTTCTGCTGCTCTTCAACGAACTGGGCGAAGTCGTGGAAACGGTTTGGATCCAGCAGGCGCAGACGGGCGAAATGGCTCTCCATTCCCAGCTGCTCCGGAGTGGCGGTCAGCAGCAGGATCCCCGGCACGCGCTCGGCCAGCTGTTCAATCGCCTGATATTCACGGCTCGGCGCCTCTTCGCTCCACACCAGGTGGTGCGCCTCATCGACGATCATCAGGTCCCATTCGGCGTCGCACAGGTGCTCAAGGCGCTGCTTGCTGCGGCGAACAAAATCCAGCGAGCAGATAACCAGCTGCTCGGTTTCAAACGGATTGTAGGCATCGTGCTGCGCTTCGGCATAGCGCTCGTCGTCAAACAGCGAGAAGCGCAGGTTGAAGCGGCGCAGCATTTCGACCAGCCACTGGTGCTGCAGGGTTTCCGGAACGACGATCAGCACGCGCTCGGCGGCGCCCGCAAGCAGCTGCTGATGCAGAATCATCCCGGCTTCGATGGTTTTACCGAGCCCGACTTCATCCGCCAGCAGCACGCGCGGGGCGTGGCGACGGCCAACGTCGTGGGCGATGTGCAACTGGTGCGGGATCAGGCTGGTGCGCTGGCCGCGCAGGCCGCTCCACGGCATCCGGTACTGCTCGCTCTGATATTTACGCGCGCGGTAGCGCAGCGCAAAGCGGTCCATACGGTCGATCTGCCCGGCGAACAGGCGATCCTGCGGCTTGCTGAAAACCAGCTTGCTGTCGAGCAGCACTTCACGCAGGACCACGTTGGCTTCTTCGGTATCCAGACGGGTACCGGTATAGGCCAGCAGGCCGTTCTCTTCATTTACTTCGTCAACCTGGAGCTGCCAGCCTTCGTGGCTGGTGATGGTGTCGCCCGGATTAAACATCACGCGGGTGATCGGGGAGTCGTTGCGTGCGTACAGACGATTTTCGCCGATGGCGGGGAAAAGAAGGGTAACCATGCGCGCATCCAGCGCTACGACCGTCCCTAATCCCAGTTCGCTCTCTGTGTCGCTAATCCAGCGTTGACCAAGTGTAAAAGGCATATGTGTTCGGCTCTTTAGTTCTTAAATTGCAGGCAATAGTTGATCATCTCCGAATAGGCTGGAGAGGGATCAAGATTGGGTCCAGGAGTGGAAAGGGCGCTATGGTACTGGATGCCGCGGTGATAGTCACCTGTCAAAATAGCCCCAGCTGCCCTGTCACTATTGTAGCAAAATCATCGTCGACAAAGGGAAGAATTCCTTCCGCGACCGGCTGTAATTGTTTCGACAAATAGTGATCGTAATCGAGCGGCGACTGCTGATAATCGACCGGCTCCGGCCCGCCGGTGGTCCAGACATATTTGATGCTGCCGCGCTGCTGGTACTGCTGCGGCCTGCCCAGCCTGACGTTGTGCTCGTCGGCAAGCCTTGCCGCGCGGACGTGCGGCGGAACGTTGCGCTGATATTCCGCCAGCGGCCGGCGCAGCCGCTTGCGGTAGATCAGCCGATCGTCGAGCTCGCCGTTCATCAGCCGATTAATCGTCTCCAGAACGTAGTCGCGATAGGGCTGGTTGCGGAAAATACGCAGATATAGCTCCTGCTGAAACTGCTGGGCCAGCGGCGTCCAGTCGGTTCGCACCGTCTCCAGCCCTTTAAAGACCATTCTCTGCTCCTGCGCCTCCTGAATCATCCCGGCGTAGCGCTTTTTGCTGCCGGTATCGGCGCCGCGGATAGTGGGCATTAAAAAGCGGCAGAAGTGGGTTTCAAACTCCAGCTCGAGGGTGCTGGTGAGGCGCGATTTCCCCAGCTCGGTGGCCCACCAGTCGTTGACGTAAGCCACCAGCGACCGGCCGATGTTCGCCGCCTCCTGTTCATCATGGGCGCGCCTGAGCCAGACAAAGGTGGAGTCGGTGTCGCCGTAGATAACGTCATAGCCCTGCGACTCAATCAGCGCTTTGGTCTGGCGCATGATGGCGTGGCCGCGCATGGTGATTGACGAGGCCAGGCGCGGGTCGAAAAAGCGGCAGGCGCTGGTACCGAGCACGCCGTAAAAGGCGTTCATAATGATCTTCAACGCCTGCGACAGCGGCTTGTTTTTATGCCGCTTGGCGTCGTCGCGCCCGTGCCAAATCTGGCCGACGATATCCGGCAGACAGTGCTTCTCGCGGGAGAAGCGCGCGCCGAGAAAGCCTTCTGTGCTGTGCTCGTCATCGGGCTGGGCGCTGCCTTCGACGAGCCCCACCGGGTCAATCAGAAAGGTGCGGATAATCGAGGGGTACAGGCTTTTGTAGTCCAGGACCAGCACCGAATCGTACAGGCCGGGGCGGGAGTCCATCACGTAGCCGCCGGGGCTGGCCTGCGGCGGCACTTCGCCGAGATTGGGCGCAACGTAGCCCAGCCGGTGCATGCGCGGAAAATAGAGGTGGCTGAAGGCGGCCACCGACCCGCCGTGGCGGTCGGCGGGCAGGCCGTTAACCGTGGCGCGCTCCAGCAGAAAGGGCACGATCTCCGTTTTCTGGAAGATACGCGTCACCAGCTCGCAGTCCTGCAGGTTGTAGGTTGCCAGCGCGGGCTTATCCTCGCTGAAGCGGCGGTCGATTTCGTCCATCCGATCCCAGGGATTATCAATCGCTTTGCCTTCACCCAGCAGCTCGCGCGCGACCGTCTCAAGCGAAAAAGAGGGGAAGTTCCAGAACGCCGATTTCAGCGCCTCAATGCCGTCGATAATCAGCCGCCCGCTGGCCTGGGCGAAGAATACGCCATTTTTAAAACCGTGCTCGCGCCACTCCAGCTCGCTGTTGCCGCGGCCGAGCAGCAGCGGAATACGGTAGCGCTCGGCGTGTTTTTGCAGCACACGCAGGTCGAACTGGACGACGTTCCAGCCGATCAGGATGTCCGGGTCGTGGGCGGCAAACCAGGCGTTGAGCTTTTCCAGCAGCTGCGGGCGGCTGGCGACGTACTCCAGCTGAAAATCAACCGCGGGAGCGGCCGCCGGGTCTGGCCCGAGCATGTAGACAACCCGCTGGCCGCAGCCCTCCAGGCCGATGCAGTACAGCTCACCGTGGCGGCTGGTTTCGATATCCAGCGAGACCCATTTCAGCGGCGGCCGGTAGTGCGGGCTGGCCTTCATGCGGGCGTTGATCAGCCGCGCGCCGCGCGCTTCGCCTTCGACCCAAACCGGCGCGGTAATAAAGCGCTCCATCAGATAGCGTTCCGGGGGGCGGACATCGCCTTCGTAGACGGTCACGCCCTGTTCGCGCAGCTTCTTTTCCAGGCGCATCAGCTGGCGATGGGCGCGGCAGTAAAGGCCGAAAACCGGCTGGCGGTGAAAGTCTTTCAGGGTGAGCGGGGCGAGGCGCAGGCCATTTTCGCCCTGCAGCAGGCGCTCAGCCTGGGCACGCTGCGCCTCGGGGATAAAGGCCACGGACTCCTGCGGCGGCAGGGTGACCTGAAGGGGGCCGTCGTCGGTTGCCAGCCAAAAGGTCAGCTCCGTGCCCTGGGGGGTATCCCGCCAGTGACGGGTCAATAAAAAACCTTCTCGTGGCTGAGTCACGCCGCGCTCTCATCAAGTCAAACCAGGCCTGAGTATAGCCTGGTTGATGACAAGGTGCTGGGGTTTTATACAGGCGTTTGACGCTACTGCCCGTAATAGGCCTTCGCGCCGTGCTTGCGTAAATAGTGCTTATCCAGCAGGGTTTGCTGCATATCCGGCAGCTGCGGCGCCAGCTGGCGGCAGAAAATCCCCATATAGGCGATCTCTTCCAGCACGATGGCGTTATGCACCGCGTCTTCCGCGTTTTTGCCCCACGCGAACGGGCCGTGGGAGTGCACCAGCACGCCGGGCATTTGCGCCGGGTCGATGGCGTTCTCGCGGAAAGTTTCGACGATAACGCGCCCGGTTTCCCACTCATACTCGCCGTTGATTTCGCTGTCGGTCATCAGGCGGGTACAGGGAACCGCGCCGTAGAAGTAGTCGGCGTGGGTAGTGCCGGTTGCCGGGATGGACTGGCCCGCCTGCGCCCAGATGGTCGCATGGCGCGAATGGGTATGGACGATACCGCCGAGGGTCGGGAAGGCCTGGTACAGCAGGCGATGGGTTGGGGTATCCGACGAGGGTTTCTTTTTCCCTTCCACCACTTCGCCGGTTTCGAGGCTCACCACCACCATATCCTCAGCGCTCATCGCACTATAGTCGATGCCCGACGGCTTGATCACCAGCAGGCCCCGCTCGCGGTCGACGGCGCTGACGTTGCCCCAGGTTAAGGTCACCAGGTTGTGCCTGGGCAGCGCGAGGTTTGCTTCCAGCACCTGACGTTTCAGATCTTCTAACATTGTGTACTCCGAATTGCGGGTCAGCGCGGTTTCCCCTTTTCTCCTCTCTTTAGCGGCGCAGAGGGAGAAAAGGGGACGACCTCTTAACGTTTACCGGCGTAATAAACTTCGTTCCAGCGCAGCGCGTCTTTGAAAGAAGGCAGGCGGGTTTCGTTATCAATCACGGTCAGCTCGATATCCTGCAGCTCCGCAAACTGGCGCATATCGTCGAGCGTCAGGGAGTGGCTGAAGACCGTATGGTGCGCGCCGCCGGCAATGATCCAGGCTTCGGACGCGGTGCGGAGATCCGGCTGCGCTTTCCACAGCGCGTTGGCCACCGGCAGCTTCGGCAGTTCGTGCGGGGTCGGCACCGTTTCAACGGTGTTAACCAGCAGGCGATAGCGATCGCCGAGATCGATCAGGCTGGCGACGATTGCCGGGCCGGTCTGGGTGTTGAAGATCAGGCGCGCAGGGTCGGCTTTACCGCCAATGCCCAGCGGCTGGACGTCGAGGATCGGTTTTTCCGCCGTGGAGATGGTTGGGCAGACCTCCAGCATATGCGAGCCGAGCACCAGATCGTTGCCGTTGTCGAAGTGGTAGGTGTAATCCTCCATAAAGGAGGTGCCGCCCTGCAGACCGGTTGACATCACCTTCATGATGCGAAGCAGGGCGGCGGTTTTCCAGTCGCCTTCGCCCGCAAAGCCGTAGCCCTGCTGCATCAGACGCTGCACGGCGAGGCCCGGAAGCTGCTTCAGGCCGTGTAAATCTTCAAAGGTGGTGGTGAAGGCGTGGAAGCCGCCCTGCTGCAGGAAGCGCTGCATGCCCAGCTCGATACGCGCGGCATCGAGAACGTTCTGCCGCTTATCGCCGTGCACCTGCGCTGCCGCGGTCAGGCGGTAGCTGCTTTCATACTCATCAACCAGGGCGCCGATCTCGCCTTCGCTGACGTCGTTGACCACCTGCACCAGATCGCCCACCGGCCAGGTATTGACCGAGAAGCCGAATTTGATCTGCGCGGCGACCTTATCGCCATCGGTGACCGCCACTTCGCGCATGTTATCGCCAAAGCGGCAGACTTTCAGATGACGGGTATCCTGCTTCGAGACCGCCTGGCGCATCCACGAGCCGATGCGCTGATGGGCGTCGCGATCCTGACAGTGGCCGGTCACCACGCTATGCTGCTGGCGCATACGGGCGCCAATAAAGCCAAACTCGCGGCCGCCGTGCGCGGTCTGGTTGAGGTTCATAAAGTCCATATCGATGCTGTCCCACGGCAGCGAGGCGTTGTACTGGGTGTGGAACTGCAGCAGCGGTTTATTGAGGATGGTCAGGCCGTTAATCCACATCTTGGCCGGAGAGAAGGTGTGCAGCCACACCACCATGCCGGCGCATTTATCATCGTAGTTAGCGTCGCGGCAGATGTGGGTGATTTCATCCGGCGTGGTGCCCAGCGGCTTTAATACCAGCCGGCACGGCAGTTTTGCCTCGGCGTTCAGGCTGTTCACCACGTGCTCGGCATGCTTCGTAACCTGACGCAGCGCTTCCGCGCCGTACAGATGCTGGCTGCCAATCACGAACCAGACTTCATAGTTATCAAAAATCGTCATTTTGGTGTCCTTAATGGGTGAGAGCTGGCTGAGATTGCGAGGCTTTTTCCGCCTGTGCAGCCGAAGGGAGATACTGTTGTTCAGCGCTGACTGACCATTGCTGGTAGCGCTGATAGAGCTGTTCGAAGCGCTGGGCCTGGGCCGGGCGCGGCTGCAGGGTGCTTTCGACCCGGCTTGCCATATGCTGCTGGGCCGTTGGAATATCGCGATACACGCCGGCGGAGACGGCGGCAAAGATGGCCGCACCCAGCGCACAGCACTGATCGGAGGCGACAATCTGCAGCGGGCGGTTCAGCACGTCGCAGCAGGCCTGCATGATGACCGGGTTTTTGCGCGCGATGCCGCCCAGCGCCATCACGTTGTTGACCGGGATCCCCTGGTCGGTGAAGCACTCCATAATGGCGCGCGCGCCGAAGGCGGTGGCCGCCACCAGGCCGCCAAACAGCGCCGGCGCATCGGTGGCGAGATTCAGATCGGTGATGACCCCTTTCAGGCGCTGGTTAGCGTTTGGAGTACGCCGTCCGTTGAACCAGTCCAGCACCACCGGCAGATGGTCGAGGGAGGGATTTTTCGCCCACGCCTCGGTCAGCGCCGGCAGCAGCTGCTTCTGGCTGGCGCGGATCGGCTCTTTCAGCTCCGGATGGGCAAGCGCCAGCTGCTCCAGCGGCCAGCCGAGAATGCGGCCAAACCAGGCGTAGATATCGCCAAAAGCCGACTGCCCGGCTTCCAGACCGATAAAGTCAGGCACTACGCTGCCGTCGACCTGGCCGCAGATGCCTTTCACCGTGCGGGAGCCAACGCTGTGCTTATCGGCAATGAGGATGTCGCAGGTGGAGGTGCCGATAACCTTAACCAGCGTATTCGGCTGTGCGCCGGCGCCTACCGCGCCCATATGGCAGTCGAAGGCGCCGCCGGAGATGGTCACCGTTTCCGCCAGGCCCAGGCGCTGCGCCCATTCGGCGCTGAGCGTGCCGACCGGCACGTCGGCGGTCCAGGTGTCGCTAAACATCGGCCAGCTGAGGTGCTGATTGATAACCGGGTCAAGTTCGTCGAAGAAGCTGGCCGGCGGTAGGCCGCCCCAGTCGGCGTGCCACAGGGATTTGTGCCCGGCGCTGCAGCGGCCGCGGCGAATATCCTGCGGGCGGGTGGTCGCGGAGAGGAGCGCCGGAACCCAGTCGCACAGCTCAATCCATGAGGCTGCTGCCTGCGCAACGGCGCTATCCTGACGGGTGACGTGGAGGATCTTGGCCCAGAACCATTCGCTGGAGTAGATGCCGCCGATATAGCGGGAGTAGTCCTCTTTGCCCGGCTGGTGGCACAGGCGGGTGATAGCCTCCGCCTCTTCCACCGCGGTATGGTCTTTCCACAGCACGAACATCGCATTCGGGTTGTTGGCGAACTCTTCCCGCAGGGCCAGCACGTTGCCGTCGGCGTCAATCGGCGCCGGCGTCGAGCCGGTGCTGTCAACGCCGATACCGACGACGGCGGCGCGCTGCTCGGGGCTCAGCAGCGCCAGCACGCTTTTCAGCGCGGCTTCCATTGATTCAATGTAATCACGCGGGTGGTGGCGAAACTGATTATTCGGGGCGTCGCAAAACAGCCCCTCCTGCCAGCGCGGGTACCACTCTACGCTGGAGGCGAGCTCTTCGCCGGTGGCGCATTCCACCGCCAGAGCGCGAACTGAATCACTACCAAAATCGAGGCCAATCGCAATTGCCATGCTGTTACTCCATGCTGAAAACCATTCATGGTGAAACAGTAGATATCCTCAGGAAAAACCGTCAGGCCGTATTCGCTAATCTTATGGATTATATTGCTATGTCATCGCAAAGTGTGACGCCGTGCAAATATTCAATGTGGACTTTCCTGCCGTATTTATAGACACTTTTGTTATGCGCTGGAATGGCTTACATTGAGCGTTGTTGTCGATTTTTGCTGAAATCAGGCGGGTTTTAATTCGAATTTCAACCCGCATCCCATTACGGGAAGCGCGCTTAGCGATAAAATAACGAATATGGACAATTGGTGTCCAGTACCTCTCCGGGAGAGCTGAGTTTATGGCTGAAACACAAAACGATCCTTTGCTACCGGGCTACTCTTTTAACGCCCACCTGGTGACGGGGCTGACGCCGATTGATGCGGAAGGCTATCTGGATTTCTTTATTGACCGCCCGCTCGGCATGAAAGGCTTCATCCTCAATCTGACGATCCGCGGTGAAGGGGTGATCAACAACCAGGACGAGCAGTTTGTCTGCCGGCCTGGCGATATTTTACTCTTCCCGCCGGGGGAGATTCATCACTACGGCCGCCATCCTGATGCCCGCGAGTGGTATCACCAGTGGGTCTACTTCCGTCCGCGGGCCTACTGGCATGAGTGGCTGAACTGGCCGACGATTTTCGCCCACACCGGCTTTTTCCGTCCCGATGAGCAGTGGCAGACGCGCTTTGGCGAGCTTTTCGGCCAGATCGTTGACGCCGGACAGGGGGCCGGGCGCTACTCTGAGCTGCTGGCGATTAACCTGCTGGAACAGCTGCTGCTGCGCCGCATGGAGGCCATTAACGAATCCCTCTACCCGCCGCTGGATAACCGGGTTCGCGACGCCTGCCAGTACATTAGCGATCACCTGGCGGACAGCCATTTTGATATTGCCAGCGTCGCCCAGCACGTCTGCCTGTCGCCGTCGCGGCTGTCGCACCTGTTCCGCCAGCAGCTGGGCATCAGCGTGCTGGGGTGGCGGGAAGATCAGCGGATCAGCCAGGCCAAGCTGCTGCTGAGCACCACGCGAATGCCCATCGCGACGGTGGGACGCAACGTTGGCTTTGAAGATCAGCTCTATTTCTCGCGGGTATTTAAAAAATGCACCGGCGCCAGCCCGAGTGAATTCCGTGCGGGATGTGAATAAAACGTAAATAAAGTGAAATGATGCCCCGGAAAATTGTCACAACCAGTAAACTATTCAGACAATTGATGGCTTGACGAAGGCGCGACGGCTCTGGAGAATCCGTGCTTCGTTTTTAAACCGGGCACACTATGCAAGCATTGCTGGAACATTTTATCACCCAATCCACGGTCTACTCGCTGATAGCCGTGATGCTGGTCGCCTTTCTTGAATCGCTGGCGCTGGTCGGGCTGATACTGCCGGGCACGGTGATGATGGCCGGGCTGGGCGCGCTGATCGGCAGCGGTGAGGTTAACTTCTGGCAGGCGTGGCTGGCGGGTATCGTCGGCTGTTTATTCGGCGACTGGATCTCATTTTGGCTCGGCTGGCGGTTTAAAAAACCGCTGCATCGCTGGTCGTTTATGAAGAAAAACAAGGCGCTGCTTGATAAGACCGAGCACGCGCTGCATCAGCACAGCATGGTCACGATCCTGATCGGGCGCTTCGTTGGGCCGACGCGGCCGCTGGTGCCGATGGTTGCCGGGATGCTCGACCTGCCGGTGGCGAAATTTATTCTGCCGAATATCATCGGCTGCCTGCTGTGGCCGCCGCTCTACTTTTTACCGGGCATTCTTGCCGGCGCGGCCATTGATATCCCCGCCGATGAGAACAGCGCCAGCTTTAAGTGGCTGCTGCTGGGCGCCGCGCTGCTGGCGTGGCTGGCAGGCTGGCTCTGCTGGCGCCTGTGGCGTAGCGCGAAAACAAGCGATCGCTTGACCCGGCTGCTGCCGCGCACGCGCCTGCTGTGGCTGTCGCCGCTGGCGCTGGTGCTGGCGGGCGTGGCGTTAACCCTGGTAATTCGCCACCCGCTAATGCCGGTCTATCTCAATATTCTGCACCACGTTATCGCGCGCTGATCCCGAGCAGATGCGAGGCGCTGCTGCTGCCGCTTAAGAGCGCATCGGTGGCGCCGTCCCAGGCGATGCGCCCGTCGGCCACCACCAGCGACCGAGGGGCGATGCGGGCGGCATCCTCCACGCTATGCGACACCATCAGCAGCGTCAAACTGCGGCGCTGGCACACCTCCGCAACCAAAATCAACATCTCCTGGCGCAGCGCCGGATCGAGCGCGGAAAACGGCTCATCCAGCAGCAGTACCGGCTGCTGGCGCACCAGACAGCGCGCCAGCGCCGCGCGCTGGCGCTGGCCGCCGGAGAGCTCGCCGGGAAGCCTCTCCAGCAGGGAATCGATGCCCATCTGTTCGGCAATGGCCAGCAGGCTGGCGTTTTGCCCGGCGCTCAGCTTAAGACCAGGGTGCATGCCGAGGCCGATGTTCTGCCGAATGGTGAGATGGTTGAAGAGGTTATTTTCCTGAAACAGCATTGATACCGGGCGACGGGCGGGCGGCGTCGCGGTATGCGGCTCGCCGTCAATGACGATGCTGCCGCTCGCCGGCGGTAAAAAGCCGGCGATCAGGTTCAGCAGCGTGCTTTTTCCCGCCCCGCTGGGGCCAAGCACCGCAATGCGTTCGCCCCGCTGCACGGAAAGGGTGAAACGCATCGGCAGGTGCTGGTACAGCCAGGTTACATCATTCAGTTTTAACATCACGCCCCGGTAGCTTCTCAATCACGGTAAAGAGGATAAAGCACAGCGCCAGCAGCAGCAGGGCGGTTACGGCACCGTCCTGGCTACGATAGGCGCCAATCTGCTGATAAAGATAGAACGGCAGGGTGCGGAAATCGTCGTTGCCGAACAGCGCCACCACGCCGAAATCGCCGATCGACAGCACGCAGGCAAAGGCCAGCGCCTGGGCCAGCGGGCGCTTCAGGGCGCGCATCTCAACGACCCTCAGGCGGGTAAAGCCGCTTATTCCCAGCGAATTGCAGAGCGTGCCGTAGCGCACGGCAACGTCGCGCATCGGGTTTTCCAGCACCTTCAGCGCGTAGGGGATGGCCATCAGCGCATTGGTGAAGATAACGATGCCGTCGGCGGAGTCGGGCAGGCCAACGCTATTATTGAGCAGTAAAAAGAAGCCGGTCGCGAGCACAATCCCCGGCATGGCGAGGATCAGCATCCCGCTGAGCTCCAGCGCCTGGCCGGCCAGCGGGCGGCTGCGGATGCGCAGCTCGCGGCTGCTCCACAGCAGCATCATCGTTAGAATCACGCTGAGTATGCCGGCGGCCAGCGCGATGCGCAGGGAGGTCGACAGGGCTTGCCATAGCTCAGGCTGGGCCAGCACCCGCGGCAGATTGTTATTCAGGCCATCAATGATGACCGCCAGCAGCGGCGGCAGCAGCAGCAGCAGCGCGACGGCAATCAGCACGAAGTCGGTGAGGCGGCTGTGCAGGCGGTCGTCGGGGTCGCGCCAGCCGCGGACGTGGGTCACGCCGATCGCCACGGCCTTGCTCAGGCGCTGGCTGAGCAGCACCAGCCCGAGGCAGCAGCTCATCTGGATCAGCGCCAGCATCGCCGCGCGGGCCGGATCGTAATCAAAGCTTAGCGCCTGATAGATTGCCAGCTCAATGGTGGTGGCCCGCGGGCCGCCGCCAAGAGAGAGGACGGTCGCGAAGCTGGCGAAGCAGAGCATAAAGATCAGCGCCGCTACCGGAGGAATTTGCCGCCGCAGCCATGGCCACTCGACGAAGCGGAAAAAGTGAAAGCCGCGCATGCCAAGCTGGGCCGCAATTTGCCGCTGTTCACCGGGGATATTCTCCAGCGCCTGCAGCAGCAGGCGGGTCGCCATCGGCATATTGAAGAAGACGTGCGCCAGCAGGATCCCCTGCAGCCCGTAGGGCGAGAAATCCCACTGCCATCCCAGCGCGTTAAATGCCGCCGCCAGCCAGCCCTGGCGTCCGTAAACGCTCAGGATGCCAAATACCGCCACCAGTACCGGCAGGATGAGCGTCATCGCGCACAGGCGCAGCAGCAGCGTGCGGCCGGGAAAGCGGCGCCGGTAGAGGGCGCGGGCAAGAAAGATGGCCGGCACCACCGAGAGCAGCGCCGAAAGAAACGCCTGCCAGAAGGAGAAGCGAACGACGTGCCAGAGATAGCTGTCGCCGACGATAGTCATCCAGGCCGCCTCCGGCGCGCTGCTCCAGAGCGCCAGAAAAGCGGCCAGCGCCACCACGACCAGCACGGTGGCGGCCGTCAGGCCCGGCAGCAGCCAGCCGATGGTTAGCGGCTGACGGCGCGTTGCCATGCGTTAATCCAGTTCTGCCGTTCGCCAGCGACCTGCTGCGGAGTGAACTCCAGGGTGGTCTGCGGTTTGATCAGCGTGTCAAAGCCGGCAGGGAGCGTCACCTGGGTGACGGGGTACATCCAGTTGCCCGCCGGAATCGCATTCTGGAACCCCGGAGAGACCATAAACTTAAGGAACTTCTCCGCCAGCTCCGGCTGCTTGCTGGCCGCGGTACGGGCCGCCACTTCGACCTGCAGGTAGTGGCCTTCGCTGAAGCCGGCCGCCGCGTAGTTATCTTTTTTCTCTTCGATGATGTGATAGGCCGGAGAGGTGGTATAGCTCAGCACCAGATCGCTTTCCCCCTTCAGGAACAGGCCGTAGGCCTCGCTCCAGCCCTTAGTGACGGTGACGGTTTTTGCCGCCAGCTTCTCCCACGCCTGCGGGGATTTATCGCCGTACACCTTCTGCATCCACAGCAGCAGGCCGAGGCCCGGCGTGCTGGTGCGCGGATCTTCGTAGATCACCCGCCATTTCTGGTCGCTCTCAACCAGCTCCTTCAGGCTTTTGGGCGGATTTTTGAGCTTGTTTTTATCGTAGACGAAGGCGAAATAGCCGTAATCAAAGGGGACGAAGGTATCGTTGTTCCAGCCGCCGGGTACCCTGAGCGCGTCGGTCGGCACATTGCTTTTGGCGAACAGCTTGCTTTGCGCCGCCGCTTCCAGCAGGTTGTTGTCCAGTCCGAGCACCACGTCGGCTTTGCTGTTTTTGCCTTCCATGCGCAGGCGATTCAGCAGCGAAACGCCGTCTTCCAGCGCCACGAACTTCAGCTCGCA
The DNA here is from genome assembly GCF_024810075.1 of Klebsiella sp. BIGb0132. Lineage (NCBI taxonomy): Bacteria > Pseudomonadati > Pseudomonadota > Gammaproteobacteria > Enterobacterales > Enterobacteriaceae > Klebsiella > Klebsiella sp. BIGb0132. Next base: position 209,702 of record NZ_JANUDW010000003.1, read on the forward strand.
GCCGCAGTCGGCTTCAAAGGCCTTTTTGACGGCCGGACCCGGGCCCCAGTCCGCAGAAAAGGAGTCGTAGGTATAGACGGTGAGAACGGGTTTAGCCAACGCGGGAGCGGCGACCAGCACCAGCAGCGGGAGTAATTTTTTCAACACTTTGCACCTCACAAAAAAGGGGTGGCAAAGGATTTTGAGTGAGCCTCAAATCCCTTCGCCGGCGTTATCCGGATCAGGTTCGACGGGTATTTTCTCAGCCCATACGCTGCATCCTGCAGGCTGTCACGATGCAACCTGAATGAAGCGGCGTATGTTTATTAGCACCCCGTTGAGAACGGCGACTAGTGTAATGATTTTGTTAGCGGACCGAAAGTGCTTAAGCGCCCGCCGGGGAAGGTGCTAGGGTTCCGGCGGCGCAAACCACGCCGATTTAAAATCAAACCAGCCGAGGGTGTTCATCCTCACGCCGCGCATGCTGCGCTGGCCCTGGATCATCAGCCAGTGGTGGATCAACGGGACGATCGTTTGGTTAGCCAGCAGCTGTTGGCTCCAGGTAGCAGGATTTAACTCGCCCGCATGCCAGCGACCGGCGTCCTCCTCCCAGTCAATCGGGATGCAGTGGCGAATAAGCGGGACTTCATACAGCCAGGCGAAGAGGGAGAAGTCGATCGGCAGGGTAAAGTTGGCGCTGTTTAGCCAGATGTCGCTGACCACCTCGCCGCGGTGCCACTCCGCGTATTCCAGCTCGCGGATCTCCAGCCTGACCTGATGCTCGGCTAACAGCGTCGCCATAATGCCGCCGATCGCGCGATGCTCAATGTGGTCCTGATAATAGGTCAGCGTCACCGACTCGAGGCCCGCGGGCTTCTCGCAGGCGTGGCTGCGCGCGTGGTGCCAGCGCGGCAGCAGGCCGTAGGCCGGGAACCAGTTGCCCTGGTAATGTTCGCCCGCGTGGTAGAGCAGGTTCGCCGGCTGGAACAGATAGCTCAGCCACTGGCGGACGGCGGCATTGGCACCAAGCGGGCTGCGGGAATCAAACAGCAGGTAGTAGCAGCCCTCTTCCAGGCGGCTTTCGACGGCTTTCTCGCTCTGGGTGGTGCCCTGCAGGGTTAAGCCGCCGTTCGACTCTTCGCCAATCTCCGGCAGCACCCAGACGTTGACCTCGTCAATTAATGCCCGATAGCCGAAGTAGTCGTCGAAGGCGTGGATCTTAAGCTGGTTTTGGTTATTGCGCGCGACGGCATAGGGGCCGGTGCCGATCGGCATCGAGGAGTAGTTCTCCATCGACTGCCATTCGCGCGGCAGTATCACCGCCGAAACCTGGCCCAGCAGCCACGGCAGCCAGCGATCCGGCTGCGTCAGATGGATATCCAGCGTCCAGGCGGTCGGCGAGACGATGCGCTCAATATGGGCGTACAGCGGCAGGGCGTTGCTGCGCTGCAAAGAGGCGATCACGTCCTCCATTTCCAGCTCGCGTCCGTGGTGAAAGTGGATGCCGGGACGCAAAAAAAAGCGCCAGTGGGTGGCCGATAGCTGCTGCCAGTGGTGGGCAATATCGGCTTCCAGTTCCCCGTTTTCCTCATTTACCCGCGTCAGGGCGCTAAAGATTTGCCGGGCGATATGGTTTTCCGAACGGCGCAGCGCGCTGCCGGGGAGCAGATTTTTCATCGGCCGGTAGTAGAGCACGCGCAGAATATGCCGCCCCTGGCGAAAGCTCCGTCCGAGGTGGGAGACCAGCATCTGGCGCACGGCGGCCTTATCGCCGACCAGCTGCACCAGCTGATCGATGCGATCCTGCTCCAGCAGATCTTCCGCCCGCTGCTGCTGCAGCGCCAGGCCGGTGTAGAGGAAAGCCAGCTTTGAGCGCTTACCGCGTCCCGCTTCCGCCTCCCAGGTTAGCCAGCCGCGCTCTTCCATCATGTTCAGCAGGGTTCGCATATGACGGCGCGAGCAGCTTAGCATCTCAGCCAGCTCGTTGAGCGTCGTCTCCTGCGACCTCCCTTCGCAGCATTGCCACAGGCGGATGAACTGTTGTTGCAGACGGGCAGAGGACATAAAAGGGGAACTCCTGATGAAAACTCAGCAATTTATTAATCCTCATATTAGGCCAATAATAGATTTCGATGAAGCGAGGAGATGAATATGACGAGGTCAACCGCTAAACAGTTCTACCAACGCTACTTTTCTGCGACGCAGGATGCGTCATGGCTAGCCCGCCTGATGGCAGGACGACAGCAGGAAATACTCGGCGAGCTGATGCAGTGGGGAGTTACGTCGCCGACCTCCGATCGTTAACTTGCCGATATCATGTGTGACTGAGTATTGGTGCGTACCTGTCCACTTTCGCGTTCCCGGCATTAGCGCGGCCTGCTTGTAGCGGCCGCCGGCCTGTAACCTGAAGCAGATAGAGTATAAAATCACCCGCCAGCAGATGACTTCTGCTGGCTTTTTTCGTTTTCTTCGCGTGCTAAGGACATGACATGCTGTGGTTAATGACGATGGGACGGCGGCTTAACGGCGTCTATGCGGCTTTTATGCTGGTCGCTTTTATGATGGGGATTGCCGGTGCGCTGCAGGCCCCGACGCTCAGCCTGTTTCTCAGCCGTGAGGTGGGCGCGCAACCTTTCTGGGTCGGTCTGTTTTACACCGTTAACGCCATTGCCGGGATCGCGGTCAGCCTGGCGCTGGCGAAGCGCTCCGATAGCCAGGGCGACCGCCGCCGGCTGATTATGTTCTGCTGCCTGATGGCCGTGGGCAACGCGCTGCTGTTTGCCTTCAATCGCCACTACTTAACCCTGATTACCTGCGGCGTGATGCTGGCATCCATCGCCAATGCCGCGATGCCGCAGCTGTTCGCCCTGGCGCGGGAGTATGCCGACAGCTCGGCGCGGGAAGTGGTGATGTTCAGTTCGATCATGCGCGCCCAGCTGTCGCTGGCGTGGGTTATCGGCCCGCCGCTGGCCTTTATGCTGGCGCTGAACTACGGCTTTACCACCATGTTCACGATTGCTGCCGGGATTTTTGTCATTAGCCTGGTGCTGATTGCGTTTAAGCTCCCGTCGGTGGCGCGGGTGGAGCAGCCTTCGGAGGCGGCGGGGGCGATAGCCCAGGCCGGCGGCTGGCAGGATAAAAACGTGCGCATGCTGTTTATCGCCTCGACGCTGATGTGGACCTGCAACACCATGTACATCATCGATATGCCGCTGTGGATCAGCAGCGATCTCGGCCTGCCGGATAGCCTGGCCGGGATCCTGATGGGCACCGCGGCCGGGCTGGAGATCCCGGCGATGATTCTGGCGGGCTACTACGTCAAACGCTGGGGCAAGCGTCGCATGATGGTCGTCGCCGTAGCCGCCGGGGTGCTGTTCTACGCCGGGCTGATCCTGTTCCACGACCGCACGGCGCTGCTGGCGCTGCAGCTGTTTAACGCGATTTTTATCGGTATTGTCGCCGGGATCGGCATGCTGTGGTTCCAGGACCTGATGCCGGGACGCGCGGGAGCGGCCACCACGCTGTTTACCAACAGTATTTCCACCGGCGTGATCCTCGCCGGCGTGCTGCAGGGGGCGCTGTCGCAGAGCTACGGCCACGCCAGCGTTTACTGGGCGATCGCGGCGATTTCGCTGGTGACCCTGTTTTTAACCGGCAAAGTGAAAGATATCTAGCCCGTTACCCGCCCGCGGATCGCCGCGGGCGGGCGAGTTCAGGAGAGGATATCGATCGTTTCCCGCAGCTGGCGGATGGCGATTTGCCCCGGCGCAGAGGCCTGGCCCGCGCTGCCGAACGTCATCGCGGAACCAAACAGTCGCCCGGTAACCCGGCTGATGCCGCCCATTTTGCCCATCGACATGGTGACGATCGGGCCGGTAGCGTGCTTCTCCTTCATCGCCAGCGTGGCGGAGAGGAGCGTCAGCACATCCTGCGGAGACTGCGGCATGACCGCTATTTTCGGCAGGTCGGCGCCCAGCTCCTGCATGCGGCAGAGGCGGCGAATAATCTCCTCTTCGGGCGGCGTTTTCTCGAAATCATGATTGCTGATGATTGCCTTCACGCCGGCGGCGTGGGCATCATCGATCAGGGCGCGGATCCGCGTCTCATCGTTGAAGAGCTCGATATCAATCACCTCGACCAGCCCGCTGAGCGCGACCTGACGGTTAAGCGCAAAATAGTCCGCCTCGTCGAGCTGCGCCTCGCCGCCCTCCTTTTGGCTGCGGAAGGTGAACAGCAGCGGCGTATCGGCGAGGATCTGGCGAACTTCAGCCAGCGCCAGCAGTACCTGTTCGGTCTTGCCGACCTGGGCAAAGCCGTCGGCGCGCCATTCGATAATATCGGCATCGACTTCTACCAGCGCCCGAGCGCGAGCCTTCAGCTCATCGAGGGTTTGGCCCATCAGCGGGACGCAGATTCGGGTGGTACCTTGCTGGAAGGTGAGGTTCTTAACCGTTACGGTTGTCGTCATATCGAGGCCTGTGCGAATTTCCTGAGGCCTTCTCAGCTCAGAAGGCATAAAAAAATGCCCGGTCATGGACCGGGCAGGGGAGCCGCTGACGGCTTTAGTTCATAAAGGCCGGCTGCTTGTTCTCGTAGGCGGAGATCGCCCCTTCGTGCTGCAGCGTCAGGCCGATGCTATCGAGGCCGTTCAGCATGCAGTGGCGGCGGAAGGCGTCGATTTTAAAGCTGTACGACTTGTCGCCCGCTTTCACCACTTCGGCTTCCAGATCCACCTCGAACGTAATGCCAGGGTTGGCCTGCACCAGCTTAAACATCTCGTCGACCTGCTCGTCGCTCAGGGTCACCGGCAGCAGCTGGTTGTTGAAGCTGTTGCCGTAGAAGATGTCGGCGAAGCTTGGTGCGATCACCACCTTAAAGCCGTAGTCGGTCAAAGCCCAGGGCGCGTGTTCGCGCGATGAGCCGCAGCCAAAGTTCTCCCGCGCCAGCAGAATCGAGGCGCCTTTGTACTCCGGGAAGTTGAGAATGAACTCCGGATTCGGCTGCTGCCCCTGGTCATCGAGGAAGCGCCAGTCGTTGAACAGATGCGCGCCAAACCCGGTGCGGGTGACTTTCTGCAGGAACTGCTTGGGAATGATCGCATCGGTATCGACGTTTGCGGCATCCAGCGGAACCACCAGGCCAGTATGTTGGGTAAATTTCTCTGCCATGATGGTCTCCTTATTTAATGTCGCGAATGTCGGCGAAATGGCCGCTGACGGCCGCCGCTGCGGCCATGGCCGGGCTGACTAAGTGGGTACGTCCGCCGCGGCCCTGACGGCCTTCAAAGTTACGGTTGCTGGTGGATGCGCAGCGCTCGCCGGGGTTCAGGCGGTCGTTGTTCATCGCCAGGCACATGGAGCAGCCCGGCAGACGCCATTCAAAGCCAGCTTCGATAAAGATCTTATCCAGGCCTTCCGCTTCCGCCTGCGCCTTCACCGGGCCGGAGCCTGGGACAACCAGCGCCTGCACGCCCGGCGCGACTTTACGCCCTTTGGCAATTTCGGCCGCCGCGCGTAAGTCTTCAATGCGCGAGTTGGTACAGGAGCCGATAAAGACTTTATCAATCGCGACGTCGGTCAGCGGGATGCCCGGCTTCAGGCCCATATAGGCCAGCGCTTTTTCCGCGCTTGCGCGCTCTACCGGATCGGCGAAAGAGGCCGGGTCAGGGATCAGGTCGGTGACGGAGATAACCTGGCCCGGGTTGGTTCCCCAGGTGACCTGCGGAGCAATCTCTGCGGCCTGTAAGGTGACGACGCTGTCAAAGGTGGCGTCGGCGTCGGTGGTCAGGGTTTCCCAGTAGGCGACCGCATCGCTAAAGTCCTCGCCTTTAGGCGCGTGCAGACGGCCCTTCACGTAATCAAAGGTGGTCGCGTCCGGCGCCACCAGGCCCGCTTTCGCGCCCATCTCGATGGCCATGTTGCACAGGGTCATGCGACTTTCCATGCTCAGGTTGCGAATGGCTTCGCCGCAGAATTCGACCACGTGGCCGGTACCGCCGGCGCTGCCGGTTTTGCCGATGATCGCCAGCACGATATCTTTCGCGGTGATGCCGGGTGCTGCCTGGCCCTGAACTTCAATCTTCATCGTTTTGGCGCGGCCCTGCTTCAGGGTCTGGGTGGCCAGCACGTGCTCGACTTCGGAGGTCCCGATGCCGAAAGCCAGCGCACCGAACGCGCCGTGGGTCGCGGTATGGGAGTCGCCGCAGACGATGGTCATCCCCGGCAGGGTTACGCCCTGCTCGGGGCCCATGACGTGAACGATCCCCTGATACGGGTGGTTCAGGTCATACAGCTCAACGCCGAATTCGTTACAGTTCTTAATCAGCTCCTGCATCTGGATACGCGCCATTTCGCCGGACGCGTTGATGTCTTTGGTCTGAGTCGAAACGTTATGATCCATGGTGGCGAAGGTTTTTCCCGGCTGGCGCACCTGGCGGTTGTGCGCGCGCAGGCCGTCAAACGCCTGCGGGGAGGTTACTTCGTGTACCAGATGACGGTCGATGTACAGCAGCGGGGTTTCGTTTTGCGCTTCATAAACCACGTGAGCATCAAACAATTTTTCATACAACGTCTTCGCCATGATTACACCCCTTCAGCGACATAGCGGGCAATGATGTCGCCCATTTCATCGGTACTGACCGCCGCCGCACCGCGCGCTAAATCGCCGGTACGGATGCCTTCTTCTAATGCGCTGTTGATCGCGCTTTCGATAGCCGTTGCCGCCGCGTCCGCATCGAGGCTGTAGCGCAGCAGCAGCGCCAGCGACAGGATTTGGGCGATCGGGTTAGCGATGTTCTTGCCGGCGATATCCGGCGCCGAGCCGCCTGCCGGCTCGTACAGGCCAAAGCCTTGTTCATTGAGGCTGGCGGAGGGCAGCATGCCCATTGAGCCGGTGATCATCGCGCATTCGTCGGACAGGATGTCACCGAACAGGTTGGAGCACAGCAGCACGTCGAACTGGGACGGGTCTTTAATCAGCTGCATGGTGGCGTTGTCGATGTACATGTGCGCCAGCTCAACGTCCGGGTACTCTTTGGCGATTTCGCCGACGATTTCTCGCCACAGAATGGAGGACTGCAGCACGTTGGCTTTGTCGATAGAGGTCACTTTGCTCCGGCGCTTGCGGGCCGATTCAAACGCGATGTGCGCAATGCGCTCGATCTCAAAGCGGTGGTAAACCTCGGTATCAAACGCTTTCTCGTGATGGCCGCTGCCTTCACGACCCTTCGGCTGGCCGAAGTAGATGCCGCCGGTCAGTTCACGGACGCACAGGATATCGAAGCCGTTGGCGGCGATATCCGCGCGCAGCGGGCAAAACTCTTCCAGCCCCTGGTACAGCTTCGCCGGACGCAGGTTGCTGAACAGCTTGAAATGTTTACGCAGCGGCAGCAGCGCGCCGCGCTCCGGCTGCTCTGCCGGCGGCAGGTGTTCCCATTTTGGGCCACCGACCGAGCCGAACAGAATGGCGTCTGCCTGCTCGCAGCCGTCTACGGTTGCCTGCGGCAGCGGAGTGCCCTGGCGGTCGATGGCGATGCCGCCAACGTCATACTGGCTGGTGGTAATGCGCATATCGAAACGGTTACGGACGGCTTCCAGTACTTTCATCGCCTGGTTCATGACTTCCGGGCCAATGCCATCACCTGGCAAAACAGCAATATGATAATTCTTCGACATTACACGGTTTCCTTATTGTTCTCGTTATTCTGAGCTTTGCGTTGCAACTCTTTTTCGACTTCAGCGGCGCGCCAGATGTTGTTCAGGACGTGAACCATCGCCTTCGCCGAGGACTCTACGATGTCCGTGGCCAGCCCGACGCCGTGGAAGCGGCGACCGTTGTAGTTAACGACGATATCCACCTGGCCCAGCGCATCTTTACCGTGGCCCTTGGCGCTTAAACCATACTTAACCAGCTCGATGTCATACGCCGTAACGCGGTTGATGGCCTGATAGACGGCATCGACCGGACCGTTGCCGTTAGCCGCTTCGGACTTCACTTCATCGCCGCAGGCCAGCTTGACGGAGGCGGTGGCGATGGCGTTGGAGCCGGACTGCACGCTGAAGTAGTCCAGGCGGAAATGCTCAGGCTCTTCCTGCTGCTTGTTAATAAAGGCCAGCGCTTCCAGGTCGTAGTCGAAGACCTGACCTTTTTTGTCCGCCAGCTTCAGGAAGGCGTCATACAGGTGGTCCATGTTGTAGTCGCTTTCCTTGTAGCCCATCTCTTCCATGCGGTGTTTCACCGCCGCGCGGCCGGAGCGGGAGGTCAGGTTCAGCTGTACCTGATTCAGGCCGATGGATTCCGGGGTCATGATTTCGTAGTTTTCGCGGTTCTTCAGCACGCCGTCCTGGTGAATACCGGAAGAGTGGGCGAAAGCGCCGGTGCCGACGATGGCTTTGTTCGCCGGGATCGGCATGTTGCAAATCTGGCTGACGGTCTGGCTGGTGCGCCAGATTTCGTTGTGATTGATGCGGGTGCGCACGTCCATAATGTCTTTACGCACCTTGATGGCCATGATCACTTCTTCCAGCGAGCAGTTGCCCGCGCGTTCGCCGATGCCGTTCATGGCGCCTTCGACCTGGCGCGCGCCGGCGTGGACGGCGGCAATGGCGTTGCCGACGGCTAAGCCCAAATCGTCATGGGTGTGAACTGAAATGATCGCTTTGTCGATGTTCGGCACGTGCTCGTACAGGCCGGTAATGATGTTGGAGAATTCGAACGGCATGGTGTAGCCGACGGTGTCCGGGATGTTAATGGTGGTAGCGCCGGCGCGGATGGCGGCTTCAACGACGCGCGCCAGGTCAGCAATCGGCGTACGGCCGGCATCTTCGCAGGAGAACTCAACGTCGTCGGTATAGTTACGGGCGCGTTTAATCATATAGATCGAACGCTCAATCACCTCATCGAGGGTGCTGCGCAGCTTGGTGGCGATGTGCATCGGCGAGGTGGCGATAAACGTATGAATACGGAACGCTTCGGCGATTTTTAAGGATTCGGCCGCGACATCGATATCTTTCTCTACGCAGCGCGCCAGGGCGCAGACGCGGCTGTTTTTGATGGTGCGCGCGATGGTCTGTACGGATTCAAAGTCGCCCGGAGATGAGACAGGGAAGCCGACTTCCATCACGTCTACGCCCATACGCTCAAGGGCCAGGGCAATCTGCAGCTTCTCTTTAACGCTCAGGCTGGCCTGTAACGCTTGTTCACCGTCACGTAAGGTCGTATCGAAAATAATGACTTGCTGGCTCATGGTTAAATCCTTAATCGGTGTCCTGGGCGCCTTGCTGACGAGCATAAAAAAACCCGCGCAATGGCGCGGGTTTTATAGTCTTACTGGAAGATGACTAACGCTTAACGTCGCCCAGCAGCCTACCGCGCAAATTGGATGCGTTTAGTAGTAGTAGGCTGGTGAAACGAGTGCTGCGAATCATTGCGTCATACTCCAGATGAAATCGATATGCTTTTAGAGTTACTGGATACGCCTTTTGATGTCAACCCCTGAGGGGGAAAAACGTCTTTTTACCTTGTCACTGAATTAGCTAATTGTGCTGAAGATCGCGCTTTTTTGCCGACAATCGTTTTTGGCGCTGCGGCAGGGGCGAGGCCATTTAAAACATTCACACAATTTCCTTTTCATTCAAGGCCTCACGCTGTCGCGGCGGCGATGGCAGCCATCTTAATGAAAAGACTGAGAATATTTACCATGTGAATGTATTTAAATGAGTTCAGGCTAATTATCTATGATAATGACATGTTAATTTTAATAGCGTGTTCACTCGATACTTTAATGCTGCTTCAATTTAAGTTAACTATTCCTGCCGTTGTTTATCCTTATAAGTTATGAGTAAACTTAGCGCCATCAAGTAATCGATATAGTTAAAATGAATCGGCTATTTTCTCATTCTGCTTATTTTTGCCGAAATCATAACTTTGATATATTCCTAAAATTCATTTTTACCCTTTTGCAAATTTCATATGCGTGCTAAATGATATTTTCAGCATTAATTACTGTACTTGTGCAAAGGGAATTTAGCCTGATGGTGAAATTAGATATGATAATTGAAAGTATTGAATATCAAGCAGCCCCTGCGGCGGAGGTGACGAAACCTCAGCTACGCATGGTCGATCTCAATCTGCTCACCGTCTTTGATGCGGTGATGCAGGAGCAGAATATCACTCGCGCGGCGCATTCGCTGGGGATGTCGCAGCCGGCGGTCAGCAACGCGGTATCGCGTCTGAAGGTGATGTTTAATGACGAGCTGTTCGTGCGCTACGGCCGCGGGATTCAGCCAACGGCGCGTGCGTTCCAGCTGTTTGGCTCGGTGCGCCAGGCTCTGCAGCTGGTGCAGAACGAGCTGCCGGGCTCCGGCTTTGAGCCAATAAGCAGCGAGCGGGTGTTTAATTTATGCGTGTGCAGCCCGCTGGATAACTATTTGACCGCCACAATCCTCAATAAAGTTAGCGAAGCCGCGCCAAATATTCATTTGATTTTTAAATCGGCGCTGAATCAAAATACCGACCATCAATTACGTTATCAGGAAATTGAATTCGTGGTGGGCTATGAAGAGTTTCGCCGCCCTGAATTTGCCTGCGTGCCGCTGTTTAACGATGAGATGGTATTAGTCGCCAGTCGTCAGCATCCGCGTATTAGCGGATTGCTGGCGGAAGAGGACATTTATCGGGAAGAGCACGCGGTTGTGGCCCTCGATCGCTATGCTTCATTCAGCCAGCCCTGGTATGACACTCTCGATAAACAGGCGCGAATTGCCTATCAGGGCAATGCGATGGTCAGCGTATTAAACGTGGTTTCGCAAACGCAAATGGTGGCTATTGCGCCGCGTTGGCTGGCGGCTGAATTCGCGGATAAGCTTAACCTGCAGCTGGTCACGCTGCCGCTGCAGGTTAATAGCCGGACCTGCTATCTCTCATGGCACGAAGCCGCGGGTCGCGATAAAGGCCACCAGTGGATGGAAGAACTGCTGGTCAGTATCTGCCGGCGCTAATCTGTGCGTACATCACCACAAACGGGAGCCGCGGCTCCTGCTTTGTGAGCGGGCAGCAGGGGATATTTGGGCCTGTCGCTGACCGGGGCTAACGCCGCGGCGATTTTCGGATGGTTTTATCTATTATAAAGCAATAAGTCAGAATTTTGTTCTGTTTAGCGGCGGCGGCTAGCGGCAGATTCAGATGAAAAATGGATGATTTCCTGCGGCACGGCAATTTGTCCGAGTAATGATTTGCGTCAATTCCTGTCGGTGAAGTTTTCCACCTGATTTTTTATTAAATCCTCTTTTTTATTCTTTTAATACCTCTCATGTCCCCGCGGTAGTGAATTGCCTGCCCGTTAGCGACCAGTTATGGTAAAGGCACGCAGTCCATTCACCTCAATGCGAAGACGAAACTCTGCGCATTGTGCGAACGCGCGGAAATTGAGTTCCGCTGTCGTTAAAAACAATAAGCCGGGAGGCAAACCATGGAGATGTTGTCAGGAGCCGAGATGGTCGTCCAGTCGCTTGTCGATCAGGGCGTCAAGCAAGTATTCGGTTATCCCGGGGGGGCGGTCCTCGATATCTATGATGCGCTACATACCCTCGGCGGTATCGATCATATTTTGGTCCGCCACGAGCAGGCCGCGGTGCATATGGCGGACGGTCTCGCCCGCGCAACGGGCGAAGTCGGGGTCGTGCTGGTGACCTCCGGGCCCGGGGCCACGAACGCCATTACCGGCATTGCGACGGCTTACATGGACTCTATCCCCCTGGTAATCCTCTCCGGACAGGTGGCGACTTCCCTGATTGGTTACGATGCTTTCCAGGAGTGCGACATGGTCGGTATTTCCCGACCGGTGGTGAAGCACAGCTTCCTGGTTAAGCAAACTGAAGATATCCCCGGCGTCCTGAAGAAAGCTTTCTGGCTGGCAGCCAGCGGCCGTCCCGGCCCGGTTGTGGTCGATCTGCCGAAAGATATCCTTAACCCGGCGAACAAACTGCCGTACGTCTGGCCGGATGCGGTCAGCATGCGCTCCTATAACCCGACAACCAGCGGGCATAAAGGACAAATTAAACGCGCTCTGCAAACGCTGATCGCGGCCAAACATCCGGTGGTATACGTTGGCGGCGGGGCGATTAACGCCCAATGCGAAGCGCAGCTGTACAGCCTGGTGGAAAAACTGAATCTGCCGGTCGCGTCGTCGCTGATGGGGCTGGGCGCTTTCCCGGCCTCGCACCAGCAGGCGCTGGGCATGCTGGGCATGCACGGCACCTATGAAGCCAATATGACGATGCATCACTCCGACGTGATTTTCGCCGTTGGCGTGCGCTTTGACGATCGCACGACCAACAATCTGGCAAAATACTGCCCGAATGCCACGGTGCTGCATATCGACATCGATCCGACGTCAATTTCGAAAACGGTGCCGGCCGACGTGCCGATCGTTGGCGATGCCCGTCAGGTGCTGGAGCAGATGCTGGAGCTGCTGGAGCAGGAAGAGGCGCTGCAGCCGCTGGATGAGCTTCGCGACTGGTGGCAGCAGATCGAACAGTGGCGCGCTCGTCACTGCCTGCAATACGATACGCAAAGCGGCAAGATCAAACCGCAGGCGGTGATCGAGACTATCTGGCGTCTGACCAACGGGGATGCCTACGTCACCTCGGACGTCGGCCAGCATCAGATGTTTGCCGCGCTCTATTATCCCTTCGATAAGCCGAGACGCTGGATCAACTCCGGCGGCCTGGGCACGATGGGCTTCGGTCTGCCCGCGGCGCTCGGCGTGAAGATGGCGCTGCCGGATGAGACCGTTATTTGCGTCACCGGCGACGGCAGTATTCAGATGAATATCCAGGAGCTTTCCACCGCGCTGCAGTACGAACTGCCGGTTCTGGTGCTGAACCTGAATAACCGCTATCTCGGGATGGTAAAACAGTGGCAGGACATGATCTATTCCGGCCGCCACTCGCAGTCGTATATGGAGTCGCTCCCGGACTTTGTCCGCCTTGCAGAAGCGTATGGTCACGTAGGTATTCGCATTAACGAGCCGCAGGAGCTGGAGTCGAAGCTGACCGAAGCGCTGGAGCAGGTGCGTAATAATCGTCTGGTCTTCGTCGACGTAACGGTTGACGGCAGCGAGCACGTGTATCCGATGCATATCCGCGGCGGCGGGATGGACGAGATGTGGTTGAGCAAAACGGAGAGAACCTGATTATGCGCCGGATATTATCGGTATTACTGGAAAACGAATCGGGCGCCTTATCGCGCGTTATTGGTCTCTTTGCGCAGCGTGGGTATAACATTGAAAGCCTGACGGTGGCGCCCACCGATGACCCGACGCTCTCGCGAATGACGATTCAGACCGTGGGCGATGAGAAAGCGATTGAGCAGATCGAAAAGCAGCTGCATAAGCTGGTGGACGTGCTGCGCGTCAGCGAGCTCGGACAAAACTCGCACGTTGAGCGCGAGATTATGCTGGTGAAGGTGCAGGCAAGCGGTTTTGGCCGCGAGGAGGTCAAGCGCAACACCGAGATCTTCCGCGGGCAGATTATTGACGTCACCCCGTCTATCTACACCGTTCAGCTGGTTGGCACCAGCGATAAGCTGGATGCATTCATCGCCTCGCTGCGTGACGTTGCGAGAATCGTTGAAGTTGCTCGCTCGGGCGTCGTTGGCCTGTCGCGCGGCGACAAAATAATGCGCTGAGTCGCTGAAAATGAGCTAAAAATAGCCCGGCACAAACTGTCGGGCTATTTTTTTGCGAAATCGGTAGGAACTGGAGACAAAACCGGTTGCTGTGCTAACTGTTCTGCGTTTAGATGTTATGAAAATGAATCCATACCTGAAGAAAGGTTATGTTCTGTACTAAATTACCCAAGGGGCAATTGTGAAACTGGATGAAATCGCCCGGCTGGCCGGTGTTTCGCGAACCACCGCTAGCTATGTGATTAACGGTAAAGCGAAGCAGTACCGCGTGAGCGATAAAACGGTCGAAAAGGTGATGGCTGTGGTTCGTGAACACAACTATCACCCGAATGCGGTCGCTGCCGGCCTGCGTGCAGGACGCACGCGTTCTATTGGTCTGGTTATTCCGGATCTGGAAAACACCAGCTATACCCGCATTGCTAACTACCTCGAGCGGCAGGCGCGCCAGCGTGGCTATCAGCTGCTGATCGCCTGTTCGGAAGATCAGCCCGATAACGAGATGCGCTGCATTGAGCACCTGCTGCAGCGCCAGGTCGATGCGATTATCGTGTCGACCTCATTACCGCCCGAGCATCCGTTCTATCAGCGCTGGGCCAACGATCCGTTCCCGATAGTTGCGCTCGATCGCGCGCTCGATCGCGAACACTTCACCAGCGTTGTCGGCGCCGATCGCGACGATGCGGAAATGCTCGGCGCCGAGCTGCGTAAATTCCCCGGCGACAGCGTGCTGTATCTTGGCGCTTTGCCGGAGCTGTCGGTGAGCTTCCTGCGCGAGCAGGGCTTCCGGACCGCATGGCAGGACGATCCGCGTGAGGTGCAGTATCTCTACGCTAACAGCTACGAGCGCGAAGCGGCGGGTCAGCTGTTCGAAAAGTGGCTGGAAACCCATCCGATGCCGCAGGCGCTATTTACCACCTCGTTCCCGCTGCTGCAGGGCGTGATGGACGTGACGCTGCGTCGGGAAGGCAAGCTGCCCTCCGAGCTGGCGATTGCGACCTTCGGCGATAACGAACTGCTGGATTTCCTCCAGTGTCCGGTGCTGGCAGTGGCTCAGCGCCACCGCGACGTTGCCGAGCGCGTGCTGGAGATCGTCCTCGCCAGCCTCGACGAACCGCGCAAGCCAAAGCCTGGCCTAAGCCGGATTCGTCGGAATTTGTATCGCCGCGGGAGCCTGAACCGTCGTTGAATATTTCCGGCAGCAGGCTGCCGGGATAATTCTGCCGCCGCTCGCCAGACGGATGCACGTCTGGCGATAATCCATACAAATTGGCTTAAAAATGCAAAACTGAATATCTTTCAGACAAATCCCTAAACTTCTTTACGCATTATTTTGTTTTATTCTGGAGTAGGGGCTTTCTTGCACCTGATGGGTATAAGAAAAGATCTCCCGGTCGATATTTGTATTATTTTGTTACATTCACTGAGTTAATCGCTGAATTAACACTCATTTTATCGCAGACAATACCCCCAATCTTCGCCACCCCGCGACAAGAGAGCCTCTCCGCAGACATCAGGCACTGTTAACGGGCATCAGAATCGCCTAAAATGCCGCTCGCGTCGCAAACTGACACTTTATATTTTCCCGCCGAAGATATTTTGTTGCTTTTAACTGTTACGAATTTGTTGGTTGTTTTCTTACACGTATTCATAACGTTAATTTGCCTCGTTTGTTGATGATTTTATCATCAGGCCTAATATCGGCGGCAAATAATGGGTTTTTAAGCTTCGTTGGTATTCGTGCTGGCTTGACAAGCTTTTCCTCCGCTCCGTAAACTCCTTCTGGTGGGAATTTGTGGGTTAAAGTGGCGAAAAGGGGTGAGGCTGGCATGTTCCGTGGGGCAACGTTAGTCAATCTCGACAGCAAAGGCCGTCTGGCCGTACCGACGCGTTACCGCGACGGGCTGATTGAGAGCGCTTCCGGTCAATTGGTTTGCACCATTGACATTCATCACCCGTGCCTGCTGCTTTACCCCTTGCCTGAATGGGAAATCATCGAGCAAAAATTGTCGCGTTTGTCGAGCATGAACCCCGCTGAGCGGCGCGTACAGCGTCTGCTTCTGGGACATGCCAGCGAATGTCAGATGGATAATGCCGGGCGGCTCTTGATCGCTCCGGTGTTACGGCAGCATGCCGGGCTGACAAAAGAAGTGATGCTGGTCGGGCAGTTCAATAAGTTTGAGCTGTGGGATGAAACGACCTGGTATCAACGGGTCAAGGAAGATATCGACGCTGAGCAGTCCGCAACCGGGGAACTGCCGGAGCGACTGCAGGATTTGTCTTTATAAAATGATGGAAAATTTTAAACATACTTCGGTACTTCTGGATGAAGCCGTTAACGGCCTGAATATTCGCCCGGATGGTATCTACATTGATGGCACTTTTGGTCGCGGTGGCCACTCGCGTCTGATCCTCTCCCAGCTGGGAGCGGAAGGTCGTCTGTTGGCAATCGATCGCGATCCGCAGGCAATCGCCGTGGCGAAGACCATTGATGACCCCCGTTTTTCCATCGTACACGGACCTTTTTCTGCGCTTGCAGATTATGTTAGTGAGCGCGAACTGACGGGCAAGATCGACGGGATTCTTCTCGATCTTGGCGTTTCGTCGCCGCAGCTGGATGACGCGGAGCGCGGCTTCTCGTTTATGCGTGACGGTCCGCTGGATATGCGCATGGATCCGACGCGCGGCCAGTCGGCCGCCGAATGGCTGCAGACGGCCGAAGAGGCCGATATCGCCTGGGTGATTAAGACCTTTGGCGAAGAGCGCTTCGGTAAGCGCATCGCGCGCGCCATCGTCGAGCGTAACCGCATTGAGCCGATGACCCGCACCAAAGAGCTGGCGGAAGTGGTCACGGCGGCAACACCGGTGAAGGATAAGTTCAAACATCCCGCGACCCGTACCTTCCAGGCGGTGCGCATTTGGGTGAACAGTGAACTGGAGGAGATAGAGCAGGCGCTAAAAAGCTCGCTCAGCGTGCTGGCCCCGGGCGGGCGGCTTTCGATCATCAGTTTCCACTCGCTGGAAGACCGTATTGTGAAGCGCTTTATGCGCGAGCAAAGCCGCGGTCCGCAGGTTCCTGCAGGGCTACCGATGACCGAAGAGCAGCTCAGTAAACTGGGTGGCCGTGAGCTGCGAGCATTAGGCAAGTTGATGCCGGGCGAAGAAGAGGTGGCAGAGAATCCACGCGCCCGTAGTTCAGTTCTGCGCATTGCAGAGAGGACGAACGCATGATCGGCAGAGTGACAGAAGCCTTAAGCAAGGTTAAAGGATCGTTAGGAAGCAACGAGCGCCATGCCTTGCCTGGCGTGATCGGGGACGATCTTCTGCGGTTTGGGAAGCTGCCACTCTGTCTGTTCATTTGCATCATCATTACGGCGATTACGGTGGTTACGACGGCGCACCATACCCGTTTGTTAACCGCCCAGCGCGAGCAGTTAGTTCTGGAACGTGACGCGCTGGATATTGAATGGCGCAACCTGATCCTCGAAGAGAACGCCTTGGGCGATCACAGTCGGGTTGAGCGGATCGCGACCGAGAAGTTGCAGATGCAACACGTCGATCCATCACAAGAAAATATCGTTGTACAAAAATAAGGATTATTGCGACGCATGAAAGCAGCGCCGAAAACGCCAAGACCAAAACGTCAGGAAGAACAGGCCAACTTTATCAGTTGGCGTTTTGCGTTGCTGTGCGGCTGTATTCTGCTGGCTCTGACTTTCCTGCTGGGCCGCGTGGCGTGGCTGCAGGTTATCAGCCCGGACATGCTGGTGCGTCAGGGCGATATGCGCTCCCTGCGCGTACAGGAAGTGTCGACCGCGCGCGGGATGATTACCGACCGTTCGGGTCGTCCGCTGGCGGTGAGCGTGCCGGTGAAGGCGATCTGGGCCGATCCGAAAGAGCTGCACGATGCCGGCGGCGTCACCCTCGACAACCGCTGGAAAGCGCTGGCGGATGCGCTGAATATGCCGCTGGATCAGCTGGCGTCGCGCATCAATACCAACCCGAGAATGCGCTTTATCTATCTGGCTCGTCAGGTCAATCCTGATATGGCCGACTACATCAGAAAGCTCAAGCTGCCGGGGATCCACCTGCGCGAAGAGTCGCGCCGTTACTACCCGTCAGGCGAAGTCACCTCTCACCTTATCGGCTTTACCAACGTCGATAGCCAGGGCATTGAGGGCGTTGAGAAGAGCTTTGACAAATGGCTTACCGGCCAGCCGGGCGAGCGTATCGTGCGTAAAGACCGCTATGGCCGCGTCATCGAAGATATCTCTTCGACCGACAGCCAGGCCGCGCATAACCTCGCGCTGAGCATCGACGAGCGCCTGCAGGCGCTGGTTTATCGCGAACTGAACAACGCGGTGGCGTTTAACAAGGCGGAGTCGGGAAGCGCGGTGCTGGTTGATGTCAGCACCGGCGAAGTGCTGGCGATGGCCAACAGCCCGTCCTACAACCCGAATAATTTCTCCGGCACGGCAAAAGATATCATGCGTAACCGCGCCATCACCGACGTCTTCGAGCCGGGTTCCACGGTGAAGCCGATGGTGGTGATGACGGCGCTCCAGCGCGGGATCGTCAACGAAAATACCGTGCTGAATACCATTCCTTACCGTATTAACGGCCACGAAATCAAAGACGTGGCGCGCTATAGCGAATTGACCCTGACCGGGGTACTACAGAAGTCGAGTAACGTCGGTGTTTCCAAGCTGGCGTTAGCGATGCCGTCCTCAGCGTTAGTAGATACTTACTCACGTTTTGGGCTCGGAAAAGCGACCAATTTGGGGTTGGTCGGAGAACGCAGTGGCTTATACCCTCAAAAACAACGGTGGTCTGACATAGAGAGGGCCACCTTTTCTTTCGGCTATGGGCTAATGGTAACCCCGTTACAGTTAGCGCGAGTCTACGCAACGATCGGCAGCTACGGCGTGTATCGCCCGCTGTCGATTACCAAAGTTGATCCACCGGTTCCGGGCGAGCGAGTCTTCCCGGAACCTCTCGTTCGTACCGTTGTGCACATGATGGAAAGCGTGGCGCTGCCTGGCGGCGGCGGCGTGAAGGCGGCGATTAAGGGCTATCGCATCGCGATCAAAACCGGTACGGCGAAAAAAGTGGGGCCAGACGGCCGCTACATCAACAAATATATTGCTTACACCGCAGGCGTTGCGCCCGCCAGCCACCCGCGTTTCGCGCTGGTGGTGGTGATCAACGACCCGCAGGCGGGTAAATACTACGGCGGCGCCGTTTCCGCGCCGGTCTTCGGTGCCATCATGGGCGGCGTTCTGCGCACCATGAACATCGAACCGGATGCGCTGGCAACGGGCGAAAAAAGTGAATTTGTGATTAATCAAGGCGAGGGAACAGGTGGCAGATCGTAATTTGCGCGACCTTCTCGCTCCGTGGGTGCCAAATGCGCCGGAGCGAATTCTGCGAGAGATGACGCTGGACAGCCGGGTGGCTGCTTCCGGGGATCTCTTTATCGCGGTATTAGGTCATCAGGCGGACGGGCGTCGTTATATCCCGCAGGCGATAGCGCAAGGTGTTGCTGCCATTATAGCTGAGGCCAAAGATGAGGCTGGCGACGGTGAAATCCGTGAAATGCACGGCGTGCCGGTCATTTATCTTAGCCAGCTCAACGAGCGCCTGTCGGCGCTGGCCGGGCGTTTTTACCATCAGCCTTCGCAGCGGCTGCGCCTGATCGGCGTAACCGGGACCAACGGCAAAACCACCACCACTCAGCTGCTGGCGCAGTGGGGCAAGCTGCTCGGCGAAACCAGTGCGGTCATGGGTACGGTAGGCAACGGCCTGCTGGACAAGGTTATCCCGACGGAAAATACCACCGGCTCTGCGGTAGACGTTCAGCACGTACTGTCCGGTCTGGCGGGGCAGGGCGCGACCCTGGCGGCGATGGAGGTCTCTTCCCACGGCCTGGTTCAGCACCGCGTTGCCGCGCTGCAGTTTGCCGCCTCGGTCTTTACCAACCTGAGCCGCGATCACCTGGACTATCACGGTGATATGGCGCACTACGAAGCGGCGAAATGGCTGCTCTATTCCACCCACCACTGCGGTCAGGCGATCGTCAACGCCGATGATGAAGTGGGCCGCCGCTGGCTGGCGAAGCTGCCGGATGCGGTTGCGGTATCGATGGAAGACCATATTAACCCGAACTGTCACGGCCGCTGGCTGAAGGCAACCGCGGTGAGCTATCACGACAGCGGTGCGACCGTTCAGTTTGACTCCAGCTGGGGCAAGGGCGAAGTAGAGAGCCGCCTGATGGGCGCCTTTAACGTCAGCAACCTGCTGCTGGCGCTGGCTACCCTGCTGGCGCTGGGCTATCCGCTGGACGAGCTGCTGAAAACGGCTTCTCGTCTGCAGCCGGTTTGCGGGCGTATGGAAGTGTTTAGCGCGCCGGGCAAAGCGACCGTGGTGGTGGATTACGCCCATACGCCTGATGCGCTTGAAAAAGCGCTGCAGGCCGCGCGTCTGCACTGCAACGGCAAGCTGTGGTGCGTGTTTGGCTGCGGCGGCGATCGCGATAAGGGCAAACGTCCGCTGATGGGCGCTATCGCCGAAGAGTTCGCCGATATTGCCGTTGTCACCGACGATAACCCGCGTACCGAAGAGCCTCGCGCCATTATCAACGATATCCTGGCCGGCATGCTTGATGCCGGGCACGCGAAGGTGATGGAAGGTCGGGCGGAAGCGGTGACCAATGCCGTTATGCAGGCGAAAGAGGGTGACGTGGTGCTGGTCGCCGGTAAGGGCCACGAGGATTACCAGATTGTCGGCAATCGCCGCCTGGACTACTCCGATCGCGTGACCGTCGCGCGTTTACTGGGGACGGTAGCATGATCCGCTTTACGCTTTCTCAGCTTGCCGACATCGCCAGCGGCGAACTGCAGGGTAGCGATCTGACCATTGATGAGGTCACATCGGATACCCGCAAGATAACGGCGGGCTGCCTGTTTGTGGCCCTCAAGGGCGAGCGCTTTGACGCTCACGACTTTGCCGAACAGGCCAGGCAGGCCGGCGCCGGCGCGCTGCTGGTCAGCCGCAGGCTGGAGTGCGATTTACCCCAGGTGGTGGTGAACGATACCCGGCAGGCTTTCGGCGAGCTGGCGGCATGGGTTCGCCAGCAGGTACCGACCCGCGTGGTCGCGCTGACCGGCTCCTCCGGAAAAACCTCGGTGAAAGAGATGACCGCGGCAATCCTCGGGCAGTGCGGCACAACGCTGTATACCGCCGGCAACCTGAATAACGATATTGGCGTACCGATGACGCTGCTGCGCCTGACTCATGAGCACCGGTATGCGGTGATTGAGCTGGGTGCCAACCACCAGGGTGAAATTGCCTGGACCGTGAGTTTGACGCGTCCGGAAGCCGCGCTGGTGAACAACCTGGCCGCCGCGCACCTTGAGGGCTTTGGCTCGCTGGCGGGCGTGGCGAAGGCGAAAGGCGAAATCTTTACCGGCCTGCCGGCAAACGGCATCGCCATTCTCAATGCCGACAATAACGACTGGCTGAACTGGCAGAGCGTCATCGGCGATCGTAAGGTTTGGCGCTTCTCGCCTAACGCTGCCAACAGCGACTTTACGGCGACCAATATTCATGTCACCAGCCACGGCACGGAATTTACCCTGCAAACCCCGACCGGGAGCGCGGACGTGCTGCTGCCGCTGCCGGGCCGCCACAACATTGCCAACGCGCTGGCAGCCGCCTCGCTGGCAATGGCGGTCGGCGCTGATTTAGCTGCGGTGAAGGCCGGGCTGGCTCAGCTTACCGCGGTACCGGGGCGCCTGTTCCCGATCCGGCTTACGGAAAATCAGCTGCTGCTTGATGATTCCTATAACGCCAACGTCGGCTCGATGACCGCCGCGGTGCAGGTGCTGTCCGAAATGCCGGGCTACCGGGTGCTGGTGATCGGCGATATGGCCGAGCTCGGCGCGGAAAGCGCCGCCTGCCATCGCCAGGTGGGCGAAGCGGCGAAGGCGGCAGGACTCGACTGTGTACTGAGCGTCGGCGCGCTGAGCGCTGATATCAGCTCCGCCAGCGGCGTGGGTGAGCACTTTAGCGAGAAATCCGCGCTGGTGACTCGTCTGCGCGAGCTTATCGCAGAGCATAAAATTCTGACCATTTTAGTGAAGGGTTCACGTAGTGCCGCCATGGAAGAGGTAGTACGCGCATTACAGGAGAATGGAACATGTTAGTATGGCTGGCCGAACATTTGGTCAAATATTATTCAGGCTTTAACGTCTTTTCCTACCTGACGTTTCGCGCCATCGTCAGCCTGCTGACCGCGCTGTTCATCTCTTTGTGGATGGGCCCGCGTATGATCGCTCGTCTGCAAAAACTCGCTTTCGGCCAGGTTGTGCGCAACGACGGTCCGGAATCTCACTTCAGCAAACGCGGTACGCCGACCATGGGCGGGATCATGATCCTCACCGCGATTGTGGTATCGGTCCTGCTGTGGGCTTACCCCTCTAACCCGTACGTCTGGTGCGTGCTGACGGTGCTGATAGGCTACGGCATCATTGGCTTCGTTGATGACTATCGCAAAGTGGTGCGCAAAGACACCAAGGGCCTGATTGCCCGCTGGAAATACTTCTGGATGTCGGTGATTGCGCTGGGCGTTGCCTTTGCGCTCTATATGGCCGGGAAAGACACGCCGGCTACCCAACTGGTGGTGCCGTTCTTCAAGGACATCATGCCGCAGCTGGGGCTGCTGTACATTCTGCTGGCCTACTTCGTGATTGTCGGTACCGGCAACGCGGTTAACCTCACCGATGGCCTCGACGGCCTGGCGATTATGCCAACCGTGTTTGTGGCCGCCGGTTTTGCGCTGGTGGCGTGGGCGTCGGGCAACATGAACTTCGCCAACTACCTGCATATTCCCTATCTGCGTCACGCCGGCGAACTGGTTATCGTCTGTACGGCGATCGTCGGTGCGGGCCTTGGCTTCCTGTGGTTTAACACCTATCCGGCTCAGGTCTTTATGGGCGACGTGGGTTCACTGGCCCTCGGCGGCGCGCTGGGCATCATTGCCGTGCTGCTGCGTCAGGAATTCCTGCTGGTAATTATGGGTGGCGTTTTTGTTGTTGAGACCCTGTCGGTCATTCTGCAGGTCGGCTCCTTCAAGCTGCGCGGTCAGCGCATCTTCCGAATGGCGCCGATTCATCACCACTATGAACTGAAAGGCTGGCCGGAACCGCGCGTGATCGTGCGCTTCTGGATTATTTCGCTGATGCTGGTGCTGATTGGCCTGGCGACGCTGAAGGTACGTTAATCATGGCAGATTATCAGGGTAAGAAAGTCGTCATTATTGGGCTGGGTATGACCGGCCTGTCTTGCGTGGACTTTTTCATGGCCCGCGGCGTGACGCCGCGCGTCATGGATACTCGCGCTGCGCCTTCCGGCCTGGATAAGCTGCCGGAAGAAGTGGAGCGCTACGTTGGCGGCCTGAACGAGGATTGGCTGCTGGCGGCCGATCTGATCGTGGCAAGCCCGGGTATCGCCCTGGCGCATCCCTCTCTGAGCGCGGCGATGGACGCCGGCGTGGAAATCGTTGGCGACATCGAGCTGTTCTGCCGCGAGGCGCAGGCGCCGATTGTGGCGATTACCGGTTCAAACGGTAAAAGCACCGTCACCACCCTGGTGGGGGAAATGGCGAAAGCGGCCGGCGTAAACGTCGGCGTCGGCGGCAATATTGGCCTGCCGGCCCTGATGCTGCTGGATGCTGAGCGCGAGCTGTACGTTCTCGAACTTTCCAGCTTCCAGCTGGAAACCACCTCCAGCCTGCGGGCGGTTGCCGCGACGATCCTCAACGTGACCGAAGATCATATGGACCGCTATCCGCTTGGACTGCAGCAGTATCGGGCGGCCAAGCTGCGCGTTTATGAAAACGCGAAGAGCTGCATTGTGAATGCCGATGACGGATTGACGATGCCGGTGCGCGGCGCCGATGACCGCTGCATTAGCTTTGGCGTTGACGTCGGCGACTACCACCTTAACCGCCAGCAGGGAGAAACCTGGCTGCGGGTGAAGGGTGAGAAAGTGCTGAACGTCAAAGAGATGCCGATAACCGGCCAGCATAACTACAGCAACGCCCTGGCGGCGCTGGCGCTGGCGGATGCCGCGGGTCTGCCGCGAGCCAGCAGCCTCAAAGCGTTGACCACCTTTACCGGCCTGGCGCACCGTTTCCAGCTGGCGCTGGATCATAACGGCGTGCGCTGGATTAACGATTCCAAAGCCACCAACGTTGGCAGCACCGAAGCGGCGCTGAACGGCCTGCATCTGGACGGCACGCTCTATCTGCTGCTCGGCGGTGACGGCAAATCCGCTGATTTCACGCCGCTGAAGCGCTACCTGGCCGGCGATAATATCCGCCTCTACTGCTTCGGGCGCGATGGCGAGCAGCTGGCGGCGCTGCGCCCTGAAGCGGCGACGCAGACGGAAACTATGGAGCAGGCGATGCGTCAGATTGCGCCGCTGCTGAAGTCGGGCGATATGGTGCTGCTGTCGCCGGCGTGCGCCAGCCTCGATCAGTTTAAAAGCTTTGAGCAACGGGGGGATATCTTTACCCGCCTGGCGAAGGAGTTAGGCTGATGCGTCTCTCCCTCCCGCGCCTGAGAATGCCCCGACCGACGCTGCCGCGTTTCCCGGGGATGCGTATCTTCTCCTGGCTGTTTGCCGCGCTGAAGGGCTGGGTGATGGGCTCGCGGCAGAAAGATAACGACAGCCTGGTGATGTATGACCGGATGCTGCTGTGGCTGACGCTTGGCCTGGCTGCGGTCGGTTTCATCATGGTGACCTCGGCTTCGATGCCGGTGGGCCAGCGTCTGGCAAACGATCCGTTTTTGTTTGCCAAGCGCGACGGACTCTACATTCTGCTGGCGCTGGGGCTCGCGCTGGTGACCCTGCGCCTGCCGATGGAATTTTGGCAGCGGCACAGTACCGCGATGCTGATCGCCTCGATCGTGATGCTGCTGATCGTGCTGGTGGTCGGGAGCTCGGTAAACGGGGCATCGCGCTGGATTGCGCTGGGCCCGCTGCGTATTCAGCCCGCGGAGTTTACCAAGCTGTCGCTGTTCTGCTACATCGCCAACTACCTGGTGCGTAAGGGCGATGAGGTGCGTAATAACCTGCGCGGCTTCCTGAAACCGATGGGCGTAATTTTCGTGCTGGCGATCCTGCTGCTGGCGCAGCCGGACCTCGGAACGGTGGTTGTGCTGTTCGTGACGACTCTGGCGATGCTGTTCCTCGCCGGCGCCAAGCTGTGGCAGTTCATTGCCATTATCGGTATGGGGATCTCGGCGGTGGTGCTGCTGATCCTCGCCGAACCGTATCGTATTCGCCGCGTAACCTCCTTCTGGAATCCGTGGGAGGATCCGTTTGGCAGCGGCTACCAGCTGACCCAGTCGCTGATGGCCTTTGGCCGCGGCGAAATGTGGGGCCAGGGCTTAGGCAACTCGGTACAAAAACTGGAGTATTTACCGGAGGCGCACACTGACTTCATCTTCGCCATCATCGGCGAAGAACTCGGTTATATCGGTGTGGTACTGGCCCTTTTAATGGTATTCTTCGTCGCTTTTCGCGCCATGTCCATCGGCCGCAAAGCGCTGGAGATTGACCACCGTTTCTCCGGCTTTCTGGCCTGTGCGATCGGGATCTGGTTTAGCTTCCAGGCGCTGGTTAACGTCGGCGCGGCTGCGGGCATGCTGCCGACCAAGGGCCTGACGCTGCCGCTGATCAGCTACGGCGGCTCCAGCCTGCTGATTATGTCGACGGCCATCATGTTGCTGTTGCGTATTGATTATGAAACGCGTCTGGAAAAAGCCCAGGCGTTTACACGGGGTGTTCGATGAGCGGTCAGGAAAAGCGGTTAATGGTGATGGCGGGCGGTACCGGCGGGCACGTGTTCCCGGGACTGGCGGTCGCGCACCATTTAATGGACCAGGGCTGGCAGGTTCGCTGGCTGGGTACCGCCGATCGTATGGAAGCGGACTTAGTGCCTAAGCACGGTATTGAGATCGATTTTATCCGCATCTCCGGCCTGCGTGGCAAAGGCCTGAAGGCGCAGCTGCTGGCGCCGGTGCGTATTTTCAACGCCTGGCGTCAGGCGCGCGCGATTATGCAGCGTTTCAAGCCGGACGTTGTGCTGGGGATGGGCGGATACGTTTCCGGCCCCGGCGGACTGGCGGCATGGTCGCTGGGTATTCCGGTGGTGCTGCACGAACAGAATGGTATCGCCGGCCTGACCAATAAATGGCTGGCAAAAATTGCGAAGAAAGTGATGCAGGCGTTTCCCGGCGCGTTCCCCCACGCTGACGTGGTGGGCAACCCGGTGCGTACCGATGTGCTTGCGCTGCCTCTGCCGGAGCAGCGGCTGGTGGGGCGTCAGGGGCCGACCCGCGTTTTAGTGGTTGGCGGCTCGCAGGGCGCCCGCGTACTGAACCAGACTATGCCGCTGGTGGCCGGGAAGCTGAACGGCGCGGTCACCATCTGGCACCAGAGCGGCAAAGGCGCCCAGCAGACGGTACAGCAGGCGTACGCTGATGCCGGGCAGCCGCAGCATAAGGTGACCGAATTTATTGATGACATGGCGGCAGCATATGCCTGGGCCGACGTGGTGGTATGTCGTTCCGGCGCGCTGACGGTGAGCGAAATAGCCGCCGCAGGATTACCGGCGCTGTTTGTGCCGTTTCAGCACAAGGATCGTCAGCAGTACTGGAACGCGCTGCCGCTGGAGAAAGCGGGAGCCGCGAAAATTCTCGAACAGCCCCAGTTCACGGTGGATGCCGTGGCGCAAACCCTGGCCGGCTGGGATCGTGAAACGCTGCTGGATATGGCGGAACGAGCGCGTAGAGCCTCGATTCCGGATGCTACCGAGCGGGTAGCGGAAGAAGTGAGCGCCGCAGCACTGGCGCGCTAATCGCGGTGAATCTCACCGCCCGAATAGAGAAGTTGATGGCGTAAAGAATGAATACACAAGATTTGGCAAAACTGCGTTCCATAGTGCCCGAGATGCGTCGCGTCCGGCACATTCACTTTGTTGGCATTGGCGGTGCCGGTATGGGCGGTATTGCCGAAGTTTTGGCCAACGAAGGCTACCAGATTTCCGGCTCCGACCTGGCGCCGAATCCGGTTACGCAGCAGCTGGCTCAGCTTGGCGCCACTATCTATTTCAACCATCGCCCTGAAAACGTGCGCGATGCCAGCGTGGTGGTGGTTTCCAGCGCAATCTCTGCGGAAAACCCGGAGATTGTTGCCGCTCATGAAGCGCGTATTCCGGTTATCCGTCGCGCAGAGATGCTGGCGGAGCTGATGCGTTTTCGTCACGGCATCGCTATTGCCGGCACGCACGGTAAAACCACGACCACCGCGATGGTCTCGAGTATTTATGCGGAGGCCGGCCTCGATCCGACCTTCGTCAACGGTGGGCTGGTTAAGGCCGCTGGCGTGCACGCCCGTCTTGGGCACAGCCGCTATCTGATTGCGGAAGCGGATGAGAGCGACGCGTCGTTCCTGCATCTGCAGCCGATGGTGGCCATTGTGACCAATATCGAAGCCGATCACATGGATACCTACCACGGTGATTTTGAAAACCTGAAGCAGACGTTCGTTAACTTCCTGCACAACCTGCCGTTCTACGGACGCGCGGTGATGTGCGTGGACGATCCGGTCATTCGTGAACTGCTGCCGCGCGTTGGCCGCCAGACGACGACTTACGGGTTTAGCGACGATGCCGACGTGCGTATTGAAGAGTATCGCCAGCTTGGCGCTCAGGGCCATTTCCGCCTGGTGCGCCAGGACAAAGAGGTTATTCAGGTCACGCTAAACGCGCCGGGGCGCCATAATGCCCTGAATGCGGCGGCGGCCGTGGCGGTGGCGACGGAAGAGGGCATTGAAGACGACGCGATCCTGCGGGCGCTGGAAGCCTTCCAGGGCACCGGCCGTCGCTTTGATTTCCTCGGCGAATATCCGCTGGCTGAGGTCAACGGTAAAAGCGGCAGCGCGATGCTGATCGATGATTACGGCCATCATCCGACGGAAGTGGATGCAACCATCAAGGCGGCCCGCGCCGGCTGGCCGGATAAAAATCTGGTGATGCTGTTCCAGCCGCACCGCTTTACCCGTACGCGCGATCTGTACGACGATTTTGCCAACGTGCTGACCCAGGTCGACGCGCTGCTGATGCTGGACGTCTACTCCGCCGGTGAAGCGCCGATCCCGGGTGCCGATAGCCGCTCCCTGTGCCGCACAATTCGCGGCCGCGGCAAGGTGGACCCGATTCTGCTTTCCGACCCGGCCCAGGCGGCCGAGATGCTGGCGTCCGTGCTGACCGGGAACGACCTGGTGCTGGTGCAGGGCGCGGGGAATATCGGAAAAATTGCCCGCCACCTGGCTGAAATCAAACTCATGCCGCATAAAGCGGAGGAGGAGCGCCGTGGCTGATAAGATCGCGGTTCTTTTCGGCGGGACCTCCGCCGAGCGAGAGGTGTCGCTCAACTCCGGCGCGGCGGTGCTTGCCGGCCTGCGTGAGGCGGGCGTTGACGCTCATCCTGTCGATCCCCGTGATGTCGACATTACCCGGCTAAAGCAGCTGGGTTTTAAGAAAGCGTTTATTGCTTTGCACGGCCGCGGTGGGGAAGATGGAACGTTGCAGGGCCTGCTGGAGCTGATTCAGCTGCCTTATACCGGCAGCGGCGTGATGGCTTCGGCGATCTCAATGGATAAAGTGCGCAGTAAATTACTGTGGCAGGGCGCGGGCTTACCCGTTGCTCCCTGGGTGGCGCTGACCCGTTCGCAGTTCAACGCGGGCCTTACTGCGGAGGTCGCGCAGCAGATTACGGCGCTTGGGCTGCCGCTGATTATTAAGCCGAGCCGTGAAGGTTCAAGCGTCGGCATGTCGAAAGTTAGCGAAAGCTGTGAATTACACAATGCATTGGCGCTGGCTTTTCAGCATGATGATGAAGTTCTGATTGAGAAATGGCTCAGTGGACCGGAATTCACCGTTGCTATCGTCGATGAAGAAATTTTACCGTCAATTCGTATCCATGTGGCTGGAACCTTCTATGATTATGAAGCGAAGTATCTCTCTGATGAGACGCAATATTTCTGCCCAGGTTGTGAGGATCCTGCCCGCGAGTCAGAAATTCAGGCCCTGGTACTGAAAGCCTGGAATGTTCTCGGCTGTAACGGCTGGGGACGGATTGACGTCATGCTGGACAGCGATGGCCAGTTTTATCTGTTGGAAGCGAATACTTCTCCTGGCATGACCAGCCATAGCCTGGTGCCGATGGCGGCGCGTCAGGCGGGGATGAGCTTCTCACAGCTTGTTGTTCGAATTTTGGACCTGGCGGGGTGATATGTCGCAGGCTGCGCTGAATACGCGGAACCACGAAGAAGAAGAAGAAATGTCTTCTTCGCGCCGAAGTAATGGAACTCGACTGGCGGGGATTTTCTTCCTGCTGGCGGTGCTGTGTACCGTATTGGTCAGCGGGTGGATGGTTCTGGGCTGGATGGAAGACGCACAGCGTTTACCGCTGTCCAAGATGGTGGTAACCGGTGAGCGTCACTACACGCGTAATGACGATATTCGCCAGGCAATTCTGGCGCTGGGTTCTCCGGGAACCTTTATGACCCAGGATGTGAATATCATCCAAAGTCAGATTGAGCGCCTGCCGTGGATTAAACAGGCGAGCGTCAGAAAGCAGTGGCCGGACGAATTGAAGATTCATCTGGTTGAATATGTGCCGATTGCGCGTTGGAATGATCAGCATATGGTGGACGTAGAGGGTAATTCTTTCAGCGTCCCGGCGGATCGCACCAATAAACAGAATTTACCGATGCTGTATGGCCCGGAAGGCAGCGAGAACGAAGTGTTGCAAGGATATCGCGACATGGGGCAGGTGCTGGCAAAGGATAAATTCACGTTGAAAGTGGCGGCGATGACCGCGCGTCGCTCCTGGCAGCTGACGCTTAATAACGATATTAAGCTCAACCTTGGCCGAGGCGACACCATGAAACGTCTTCAGCGCTTTATGGAACTTTACCCGGTTCTTCAGCAGCAGGCGCAGACCGATGGCAAACGGATAAGCTACGTTGATTTGCGCTATGACTCGGGCGCGGCGGTAGGCTGGGTGCCTGCTCCCGCTGAGGAAACTAATCAACAACAGAATCAGGCACAGGCAGAACAACAATGATCAAGGCGACGGACAGAAAGCTGGTAGTTGGACTGGAGATTGGCACCGCGAAGGTTGCCGCTTTAGTAGGGGAAGTTCTGCCCGACGGCGTGGTTAATATCATTGGCGTGGGCAGCTGCCCATCGCGTGGTATGGATAAAGGCGGGGTTAACGACCTGGAATCCGTGGTGAAATGCGTACAGCGCGCCATTGACCAGGCCGAACTGATGGCTGATTGCCAGATTTCGTCAGTGTACCTGGCGCTTTCAGGTAAACATATTAGCTGTCAAAATGAAATTGGTATGGTGCCGATTTCAGAAGAAGAGGTGACGCTGGACGACGTTGAGAACGTGGTGCATACCGCCAAGTCGGTCCGCGTACGCGATGAGCATCGCGTACTGCACGTCATCCCGCAGGAGTACGCCATTGACTACCAGGAGGGGATTAAAAACCCGGTTGGCCTGTCTGGCGTCCGTATGCAGGCAAAAGTACATTTGATAACCTGCCATAACGATATGGCAAAAAATATTGTTAAAGCGGTGGAGCGCTGCGGTCTGAAAGTGGACCAGCTCATATTCGCCGGTTTAGCGGCCAGTTATTCGGTGTTGACGGAAGATGAACGTGAGCTGGGCGTCTGCGTTGTGGACATCGGCGGTGGTACAATGGATATCGCCGTGTATACCGGCGGCGCGCTGCGTCATACCAAAGTGATCCCGTACGCGGGCAACGTGGTGACCAGCGATATCGCCTACGCCTTCGGTACGCCGCCGAGCGATGCCGAAGCGATCAAGGTGCGCCACGGTTGCGCGCTGGGCTCAATCGTCGGTAAAGACGAAAACGTCGAAGTTCCGAGCGTAGGCGGACGCCCGCCGCGCAGCCTGCAGCGTCAGACGCTGGCAGAGGTTATTGAGCCGCGTTATACCGAACTGCTCAACCTGGTCAATGAAGAGATCCTGCAGCTGCAGGAGCAGCTCCGCCAGCAGGGCGTGAAGCACCATCTGGCGGCGGGGATTGTGTTAACCGGCGGCGCGGCGCAAATTGAAGGCCTTGCCGCCTGTGCGCAGCGGGTGTTCCATACGCAGGTGCGTATCGGTGCGCCGCTGAACATTACCGGTTTAACGGATTATGCCCAGGAGCCGTACTATTCAACGGCGGTTGGGTTGCTGCACTACGGGAAAGAGTCTCATCTTAGTGGTGAAGCAGAAGTGGAAAAACGCGTAACTGCATCAGTTGGCTCGTGGATTAAGCGACTAAATAGCTGGCTGCGAAAAGAGTTTTAATTTTTTAAGAGAACGCAGAAATTAGCGTTCTCAGGCGACAGGCACAAGACGGAGAGAAACTATGTTTGAACCAATGGAATTAACCAACGACGCGGTGATTAAAGTCATCGGCGTCGGTGGCGGCGGCGGTAATGCCGTAGAGCACATGGTGCGCGAGCGCATCGAGGGTGTGGAATTCTTCGCGGTGAACACCGACGCGCAGGCGCTGCGTAAAACGGCCGTTGGCCAGACTATTCAGATTGGTAGCGGTATTACCAAAGGTCTGGGTGCGGGCGCCAACCCGGAAGTCGGCCGCAATGCGGCGGATGAAGACCGTGAAGCGCTGCGTGCGGCTCTCGACGGTGCAGACATGGTGTTTATCGCGGCAGGTATGGGCGGCGGTACCGGTACCGGTGCGGCACCTGTGGTCGCAGAAGTGGCGAAGGATCTTGGTATCCTGACCGTTGCGGTTGTGACTAAGCCCTTCAATTTTGAAGGCAAAAAGCGTATGGCTTTTGCCGAGCAGGGGATCACCGAGCTCTCCAAGCACGTCGATTCACTGATCACTATCCCGAACGACAAGCTGCTGAAAGTTCTTGGCCGCGGCATTTCGCTGCTGGACGCCTTCGGCGCAGCAAAC
This sequence comes from Klebsiella sp. BIGb0132, assembly GCF_024810075.1. NCBI lineage: Bacteria > Pseudomonadati > Pseudomonadota > Gammaproteobacteria > Enterobacterales > Enterobacteriaceae > Klebsiella > Klebsiella sp. BIGb0132. Next base: position 241,441 of record NZ_JANUDW010000003.1, read on the forward strand.
GACGTGCTGAAAGGCGCTGTGCAGGGGATCGCCGAGCTGATTACCCGTCCGGGTCTGATGAACGTCGACTTTGCGGATGTGCGCACCGTGATGTCCGAAATGGGCTACGCGATGATGGGCTCCGGCGTGGCGAGCGGTGAAGACCGTGCGGAAGAAGCGGCTGAAATGGCGATTTCTTCTCCGCTGTTGGAAGATATCGATCTGTCCGGCGCGCGCGGCGTTCTGGTCAACATCACCGCCGGCTTCGACCTGCGTCTGGATGAGTTCGAAACCGTAGGTAACACTATCCGCGCATTCGCATCGGATAACGCCACCGTGGTTATCGGTACTTCTCTGGATCCGGATATGAACGACGAGCTGCGCGTGACCGTTGTGGCGACCGGTATTGGCATGGACAAACGTCCGGAAATTACCCTGGTAACCAACAAGCAGGTTCAGCAGCCGGTAATGGATCGCTACCAGCAGCACGGTATGGCGCCGCTGAATCAAGAGCAGAAACCGGCAGCGAAAGTGGTGAACGACAATACGCCGCAAACCGCGAAAGAGCCGGATTATCTGGATATCCCGGCCTTCCTGCGTAAGCAGGCCGATTAAGAATTGGCTGGAAGTTGGGCATCAGCGCTCTTTGTGCTAAACTGCCCGTCCGAAAGTGTTATACACTTCGGTTGGATAGGTAACTTGGCGAGATTATACGATGATCAAACAAAGGACTCTTAAACGTATCGTTCAGGCGACTGGCGTCGGTTTGCATACCGGCAAGAAAGTCACACTGACGTTACGACCTGCGCCGGCAAATACCGGGGTCATCTATCGTCGCACCGACTTGAATCCACCGGTTGATTTTCCGGCTGATGCCAAATCTGTGCGTGATACCATGCTCTGTACTTGCCTGGTGAACGAGCATGACGTGCGGATTTCAACGGTCGAGCACCTGAATGCCGCACTGGCTGGCCTGGGCATTGACAACATTGTTATTGAAGTCGATGCGCCGGAAATCCCGATTATGGACGGCAGTGCTGCTCCGTTCGTTTATCTGCTGCTGGATGCCGGCATCGATGAACTGAACTGCGCCAAGAAATTTGTGCGCATTAAAGAGACCGTTCGCGTCGAAGATGGCGACAAGTGGGCTGAGTTTAAGCCGTACAATGGTTTTTCGTTGGACTTTACCATCGACTTTAACCATCCGGCGATTGACTCAAGCAACCAGCGCTATGCGATGAACTTCTCTGCTGATGCATTTATGCGCCAGATTAGCCGTGCGCGTACCTTCGGTTTTATGCGTGATATCGAATATCTGCAGTCCCGCGGCCTGTGCCTGGGCGGCAGCTTCGATTGTGCCATCGTTGTTGACGATTATCGCGTACTGAACGAAGACGGCTTACGCTTTGAAGATGAGTTTGTCCGCCACAAAATGCTGGATGCGATTGGTGACCTGTTTATGTGTGGTCACAATATCATCGGCGCATTCACGGCGTTCAAATCAGGTCACGCGTTGAATAACAAACTGCTGCAGGCCGTTCTGGCAAAACAGGAAGCCTGGGAGTATGTGACCTTCGAAGACGAAGCAGAAATGCCGCTGGCATTCCGTGCACCATCAATGGTTATGGCGTAAGCCTGACCATTCAGTAAAATCGACTGGTAACCTGGTACTCTCTCCGGCCAGGGAGCCAGTCGTTTTTCTTTTTTACCTCCCGGTTCTCATTTCACCCCGATTCTACCATCGCTGACGCCGCGCGTTCGCTGCTTAATTGACCGCTTTTACCTGCGCAAAGCTTTCATTCCTGCTGCCGTGGCGCGGTATTAATGGTAATATTTGGGCGCAAAATTATTTCCTGGGGTTGCTTCAACTAAAGGTAATGGACGTGAGTGGATTGCTGACGCGCTGGCGACAGTTTGGCAGACGGTATTTCTGGCCGCATCTCCTGTTGGGGATGGTCGCGGCTAGCTTTGGCCTGCCTGCGTTAAGCAATAGTCACGAAACGGCATCACCGGCGAAAGCAACGGCCAGCAGCCACACGCCGAATAAAGTTAATTTCTCCCAGCTTGCTCTGCTGGAAGCTAACCGCCGGCCAAACTTTACCGTCGACTACTGGCATCAGCACGCCATCCGCACGGTTATCCGCCATCTCTCATTTGCCATGGCGCCCCAGGCGCTGCCGGTTGCGGAAGAGTCTTCGCCGTTACAGGCGCAGCATCTGGCCCTGCTTGATACGCTCAGCGCGCTGCTGACGCAGGAAAGCAAACCGCCGGTCATTGTGCATCAGGCGGCATATAACCCCTCCCATCGCGCTTTTTGCGTCTCCGCCTGGATTAGCCAGGTTACGGGGATACGCGCCGGACCCCAACGCCTCAGCTGAACTAAAAACGGATCATTCTATTTTTTGTGACTCCGCATCGCGGGGCGTTTGAGATTTTATTATGCTAATCAAATTATTAACTAAAGTTTTCGGTAGCCGTAACGATCGTACACTGCGCCGTATGCGCAAAGCTGTGACGCTGATTAACTCCATGGAACCTGCCATGGAGAAGCTCTCTGATGATGAGCTGAAGGCTAAAACAGAAGAGTTCCGCGCGCGTCTGGCAAAAGGCGAAAGCGTAGAAAGCCTGATTCCGGAAGCCTTTGCCGTGGTACGTGAAGCCAGTAAGCGCGTATTCGGTATGCGTCACTTTGACGTACAGCTGCTTGGCGGCATGGTGCTCAACGAGCGCTGCATCGCAGAAATGCGTACCGGTGAAGGTAAAACGCTGACCGCTACCCTCCCGGCCTACCTGAACGCGCTGTCCGGTAAAGGCGTGCACGTCGTGACCGTCAACGACTACCTGGCGCAGCGTGATGCTGAAAACAACCGTCCGCTGTTTGAGTTCCTCGGTATGACCGTCGGTATCAACATGTCGGGCCTGCCTGCTCCGGCCAAGCGTGAAGCTTACGCCGCCGATATCACCTACGGCACTAACAACGAATACGGCTTCGACTATCTGCGCGATAACATGGCGTTCAGCCCGGAAGAGCGCGTACAGCGTAAGCTGCACTATGCGCTGGTGGATGAGGTTGACTCCATTCTTATCGATGAAGCGCGTACACCGCTGATCATTTCCGGCCCGGCTGAAGACAGCTCGGAAATGTACAAGAAAGTGAACAAGATCATTCCTCACCTGGTGCGCCAGGATAAAGAGGACTCCGACACCTTTACCGGTGAAGGCCACTTCTCGGTAGACGAGAAGGCGCGTCAGGTGAACCTGACCGAACGCGGTCTGGTGCTGATTGAAGAACTGCTGGTCAACGAAGGCATTATGGATGAAGGCGAATCTCTGTATTCACCGACTAACATTATGCTGATGCACCACGTGACCGCGGCGCTGCGCGCCCACGTGCTCTTTACCCGCGACGTTGACTACATCGTAAAAGATGGCGAAGTTATTATCGTCGATGAGCACACCGGTCGTACCATGCAGGGTCGTCGCTGGTCAGACGGTCTGCACCAGGCCGTCGAAGCCAAAGAAGGCGTTGATATCCAGAACGAGAACCAGACGCTGGCGTCCATCACCTTCCAGAACTACTTCCGTCTGTACGAGAAGCTGGCGGGGATGACCGGTACTGCGGATACCGAAGCGTTCGAATTCAGCTCTATCTATAAGCTGGATACCGTCGTGGTACCGACCAACCGTCCGATGATCCGTAAGGATATGGCGGATCTGGTCTATATGACCGAAGCAGAAAAAATTCAGGCGATCATCGAAGATATCAGAGAGCGTACTGCCGCCGGCCAGCCGGTTCTGGTGGGTACGATTTCTATCGAAAAATCAGAAGTGGTTTCGCAGGAGTTGACCAAAGCGGGCATCAAGCACAATGTCCTGAACGCCAAGTTCCACGCCAGCGAAGCGGATATCGTGGCTCAGGCCGGCTACCCGGCTGCGGTCACCATCGCCACCAACATGGCCGGTCGTGGTACGGATATCGTGCTGGGCGGCAGCTGGCAGGCGGAAGTCGCCGCGCTGGAAGATCCGACTCCAGAGCAGATCGCCCAGATCAAAGCCGAGTGGCAGGTGCGTCACGAAGCGGTGCTGGCCTCCGGTGGTTTACACATTATCGGTACCGAGCGTCATGAGTCTCGCCGTATCGATAACCAGCTGCGCGGCCGTTCAGGTCGTCAGGGCGATGCCGGTTCTTCTCGTTTCTATCTGTCGATGGAAGATGCCCTGATGCGCATCTTTGCCTCTGACCGCGTGTCGGGCATGATGCGTAAACTGGGGATGAAGCCGGGCGAAGCGATTGAACACCCGTGGGTCACCAAAGCGATCGCCAACGCGCAGCGTAAGGTTGAAAGCCGCAACTTTGATATTCGTAAGCAGCTGCTGGAATATGATGACGTGGCTAACGATCAGCGTCGCGCCATCTACAGCCAGCGTAACGAGCTGCTGGACGTATCTGATGTTAGCGAAACCATCAACAGCATTCGCGAAGACGTTTTCAAAACGACTATCGATGCGCACATTCCGCCGCAGTCTCTGGAAGAAATGTGGGATATCGAAGGCCTGCAGGAACGCCTGAAAAACGACTTCGATCTCGAGCTGCCGCTCAAAGAGTGGTTGGACAAAGAGCCTGAACTGCATGAAGAAACTCTGCGCGAGCGTATTCTGCAGAGCGCGGTAGAAACCTATCAGCGTAAAGAAGAAGTCGTCGGTACCGAAATGATGCGTCATTTCGAAAAAGGCGTGATGCTGCAGACCCTGGACTCCCTGTGGAAAGAGCACCTGGCGGCGATGGACTACCTGCGTCAGGGTATCCATCTGCGCGGCTACGCGCAGAAAGATCCGAAGCAGGAATACAAGCGTGAATCGTTCTCGATGTTTGCAGCGATGCTTGAATCCCTGAAGTATGAAGTGATCAGCACCCTGAGCAAGGTGCAGGTGCGGATGCCGGAAGAAGTTGAAGCAATGGAGCAGCAGCGTCGCGAAGAGGCGGAGCGCCTGGCGCAGATGCAGCAGCTCAGCCATCAGGATGACGATGCCCTGGCCGCAGCCGCATTGGCTGAGGAAACCGGCGAGCGTAAGGTTGGCCGCAACGATCCTTGTCCGTGTGGTTCCGGTAAAAAATATAAGCAGTGCCATGGTCGTCTGAGCTAAGCTCAGAGAATAAAAATAAAGGCGCAGATATCTGCGCCTTTTTTATGGAATTAACGCAATGAAAATACTGCAAATCTCCGTTGGCATCATCCGTAACCCGCAGGGGGAAATCTTTATTACCCAGCGCGCCGCCGATGCGCATATGGCAAATAAGCTCGAGTTTCCTGGTGGCAAAATTGAAGCGGGAGAGTCGGCCGAGCAGGCGCTGGTGCGCGAGCTACAGGAAGAGGTTGGTATTACGGTACGTGCGTCCAGCCTGTTTGATAAGCTGGAGTATCAGTTCCCTGACCGGCATATCACGCTGTGGTTCTGGCTGGTTGACGACTGGGAGGGCGAACCCTGGGGTAAAGAGGGGCAGCCGGGACGCTGGATTGCCCAGCGGGCGCTGCTGGCCGAGGAGTTTCCGCCAGCCAACGAACCGATTATCAGCAAATTAGTGCACGCCGCCCGCTGAGAAAATGGCCCGGACAGGACGCAAGGTCATCTCCGGGATTTTCTGCCGACGCGGCGCTACTGCTGCTGTTCGCTCCAGTCATCGGTATCGGACAGGTCGCCTGCGCTGGGAATGCGTTTTTCTTCCGCAGCCCACTCACCTAAATCAATCAGCTGGCAGCGTTTTGAGCAAAATGGCCGAAACGGGCTGTGCTCATTCCAGACCACATTTTTACCGCAGGTCGGGCAGTTAACGGTTGTCTCTTTTGACATCTTTCCTCCTTAACAACAGGCCAGTTCAAAATCAAAGCGCTCGGGGACGATACCGAGTTCGCTGTCCAGCGGGAGAAAGCGAATGGCAAAGCGGCTTTTATGGCCAGAAATTTGCGGATACAGCTGGCTGGCAAGATCGAGGCGTAAGCGCAGCAGATCGGCATCATCGCCGTTATCCTGATAAAAACCGTTGAGGCTGGTCTGCTTGCGAAAAGGCGCAGAGTTGCGGATCAAATCGAGGATCAGCACCAGCGCCTGGGTGAGCGGCTGCAGGCTCGCTAACCATTTGCCAACCTGCTCGTCGCGATACTCCTGAGGCATATGCAGCCAGATATGCAGCGTGGGGAGATCGAAACTGCAGCAGCCTCCCGGAATGCTCAGTCGCTGGCGAACCAGCGCAATTAAGCGATCCTCTCGCAGGAACTGACCGATGCGCGGGGCGGACATCAGCGCGCTGCCGGCGTGCTTCAGCTGTTGGCGCAATTCGTCAATACGCCCACGGTCGACGCCCGGCACTTCTGCCCAGGACTGCAGTTTACGCTGCTGCCGCTCGAGCTCTTTGAGCAGATCCGTCCGCACCTCGCCGCGTTCGAGAACGTCCAGCAGATCGCCCGTATTGCGGAAGAAGTGGAGCGCATCCGAGTAGGTGGCGATCGTCGGGTGCACGGAGAGCTGTTGAATCAAAAATTCAATACGCAGCCAGGTGCGCATTTTCTCATTGAGGGGATGTTCAAATAGAACAGGGGTATGCATTACGATTTTTCCTGTGAGGCGGCCTGCGATGCCAGCATTAGATACTTTTCGTGCAGGCGGGCGACATCCGATGCGATGGCATCCGGAGGGCCCATATTTTCAATGACATCATCCGCAGCGGCGAGGCGTTGTTCACGCGTGGCCTGGGCGGCGAGAATGCGTTCTGCGTGCTCACGGCTGACCCGATCGCGCAGTATGGTTCGCGCTATTTGCGTCTCTTTTGCAACATCGACGACCAGCACGCGGTCGGCGTTGGCGACGAGATTATTTTCGACCAACAGGGGAACGACCCAGAGAACATAAGGAGAGGACGCCGCCTGCATTTGACGGCGGGTTTCCTGCTGAATGAGCGGGTGCAGCAGCGCGTTAAGCCAGGTTTTATCCTCGGCATGAGCGAAGATACGTTCCCGCAGGCTGCGGCGGTTCAGCGTGCCGTCATCGTTAATCATCTGTTGACCGAAACGAGCGGCAATTGCCAGTAGCGCAGGGGTTCCAGGCTCGACCACCTGACGGGCGATAACGTCGGCGTCAATCACGTTAACGCCGAGGTGAGAGAATGCATCGGCTACGGTGCTTTTACCGCTACCGATGCCGCCCGTTAACGCTACCGTATACCTCATATACCCCGTTCCTGAAACTGACCATATACACATTGACTTTTCAGCAGCGCCCGCACTTCACGAGCCGTGACTCTGCGGTGGGTGTCCCGTCAGGCTGCTTCGAGCCGGAAGAGACTTTTACGACGAATACTGGATTGCTTTGTACATATAAATCAAATGGTTAAAAATAACGCTCTGGCCGTTGATTGTCGCGATCGCGCTTTTCTCAATCCACCAGGTAAATTTGTACGATTGTAGCGTAAAAAAAGTGAAAATCGCAGTCTTGCGCAGTCATGATTCGTGCGTATGATAACGTCACTGGAGTTGTGCTCTCACAATAATGCAATTAACCCCAGGAATTCGCACATGCGTATTGAAGAAGATCTGAAGCTTGGTTTTAAAGACGTTCTTATCCGCCCCAAGCGCTCTACCCTCAAAAGTCGTTCTGATGTTGAACTGGAACGTGAATTCACTTTTAAACATTCTGGCCTCTCCTGGTCCGGCGTGCCGATCATCGCCGCGAATATGGATACCGTCGGTACCTTTGGCATGGCAAAAGCGCTGGCCTCATTCGGGATCCTGACTGCCGTTCATAAGCACTACACCGTAGAAGAGTGGCGCAGCTTTGTGCAGACCACCTCTGCCGATGTGCTGAAGTACGTCATGGTTTCTACCGGTACGTCGGATGTTGATTTCGAAAAAACCAAACAGATCCTGACGCAGAACCCGCAGCTCGGCTTCGTTTGTATTGATGTGGCAAACGGTTATTCCGAGCATTTTGTGCAGTTCGTGGCGAAGGCGCGCGAAGCCTGGCCGCTGAAAACGATCTGTGCGGGTAACGTCGTGACCGGCGAAATGTGCGAAGAGCTGATTCTGTCCGGCGCGGATATCGTGAAGGTCGGCATCGGTCCGGGTTCCGTGTGTACTACCCGGGTGAAAACCGGCGTTGGCTATCCGCAGCTCTCTGCGGTTATCGAATGCGCCGATGCGGCCCACGGCCTGGGCGGCCAGATTGTCAGCGACGGCGGGTGCACCACGCCGGGCGACGTAGCGAAAGCCTTCGGCGGCGGCGCTGATTTCGTCATGCTGGGCGGTATGCTGGCAGGTCACGAAGAGAGCGGCGGCACCGTTGTTGAAGAGAACGGCGAGAAGTTTATGCTGTTCTACGGCATGAGCTCCGAATCCGCGATGACCCGTCACGTTGGCGGCGTTGCGCAGTACCGCGCGGCGGAAGGTAAAACCGTTAAGCTGCCCCTGCGCGGCCCGGTTGAGAACACCGCCCGCGATATTCTCGGCGGCCTGCGCTCTGCCTGCACCTATGTTGGTGCTTCCCGCCTGAAAGAGCTGACCAAACGCACGACCTTTATTCGCGTACAGGAACAAGAGAACCGCGTGTTCAACAGCCTGTAGTGCCGCTTGCTGGCGCACCTCCTGCGCCAGCCGCTATCCCCCCATTCCGCTAATGGCGTCGCCCAGATGAAAAATGGGTAAATACATCGCCACCACCAGGATGCCAACGACGGCGCCGGTTATCAGCAGCAGCATCGGTTCCAGCAGCGTGGCCAGGCCCTCTGCCTGGCGCTGCGTGCGCTCGCTATGATGGCGGGCCAGGTTCTCCAGCATGATATCCAGCGACCCTGAAGCCTCACCGGTGCGGATGAGCTGCAGGCAGAGCGGGGTAAATCCTTCACTGTTCGCCAGCGCCTGCCAGATGGCGGTCCCACGGGCAATCTGCGTATTAACCTGATGGATTCTTTGGCGCCAAAGCGGGCAGCTTAGCGTCTCTTCTACGCTCTCCAGACCCTGCATAAAGCTGATGCCGGCACTCTGCGTGAGGGTTAAAACGGCAAATATCTGGCTGAGCCGCTGTCCGCCTATTAGCTTTCCAACTACCGGCAAAGCGTGAAGCAGCTTTTGTCGCCGGAGTAGCCACGAGCGGCGACGATGGGCCAGCCGGTTGAGGAGAAACGGCAGTATCGCCATCAGCAGCAGCAGCGGCCAGCTGCTGCTGAGGCCTTCTCCGGCGCTTATCACCACTTTGGTCAGCAGAGGGAGCGGCGTGTTGAACGTCTGGTAAATAGCGGCAAACTCCGGCAGGACAAAGGTGAGCATACCCATTACCACCAGCAGCGCCAGCAGCAGAACGATCAGCGGATAGCGCAGCGCCTTTTTGACCTTTTCGCTCAGCTGCAGCTGTTCCTGCTGCTGGCGAGCCAGATGAAAGCAGCAAAGATCCAGTTTACCGGTAAGCTCCCCGGTGCGGATCATCGCCAGATAGAGCGGAGGAAACGCCTGCGGCCATCTTTCCAGCGCGCTGGAAAGCGAGATGCCCTGCGCGAGATCCTGAGCCAGGGTGCGCAGCAGCGCCTGCCACTGCGCGCCCGTCTGCTGCTGCGCCAGCAGCTCCAGTCCCTCGGCGAGCGGTAGTCCCGCCTGCAGGAGAGTCGCCAGCTGGTGGATGATCTGGCCGCTGTAGCGCGGGTGCCAAAGCGCGCTGCGTACCGTGCTGCGGCGGAGCGCGAGGGGGATAATTCGTTCATGCTGCAGCGCCTGCATCACCTCCTGGCGGGAGCTTTTCCATAGCGAGCCGTGGCAGAGCGATCCTTTAGGATCAAGCCCGCGCCAGCGCCAAAGGCGTTCAGTCGCCATGGGGGAGCCCCAGCACGCGGACCACCTCTTCAAAGCAGGTCAGACCCTGCTCAATGGCCAGGCAGCCGCTTTCAAACAGCGTCGTCATTCCGGCCTCACGCGCCAGGGCCTCAATCTCCACCGCGCCCAGCCCCCGGGAAATAGCCTGCTGCAGCGCGGTGCCTATCGGGAGCACCTCAAATAGCGCCAGGCGCCCATAGTAGCCGTGATAGCAGTGCCGACAGCCCGTCGCCTGCCAGCGGGGCAGCCGACGCGGCCACAGGCTGTGCGGCACGTCAATGCCGCCATCAGCCTCCCGGCGGCAGTGCGGGCAGAGCCTGCGCACCAGGCGCTGAGCAATGACCAGCGATAGCGCGGATGAGAGCATCCAGCAGGCGATCCCCATCTGCTGTAGGCGAATGAGCGTTTCGCTGGTTGAGTTGGTGTGCAGCGTTGAGAGCACGAGATGTCCGGTTTGCGCCGCTTTGATAGCAATTTCTGCGGTTTCCGCATCGCGGATTTCGCCGACCATAACAACGTCCGGATCCTGACGCAGCAGCGCGCGCAGAACGCTGTTAAAGGTTAATCCGGATCGCGGGTTGATCTGCGTTTGATTCATGCCGACGATGGGGATTTCCAGCGGATCCTCCACGCTGCAGATATTAACCTCATCGCGGTTTCGCTTCTGCAGGGCGCTGTAGAGCGTGATGGTCTTACCGCTGCCGGTTGGGCCGGTGACCAGCAGCAGCCCCTGGGGTTGATTGAGCGCCGAGACAAAGGCGGCAAGTTGCTCTGGGGAGAGGCCGAGCGCCTCCAGGTCCAGCGCCTGTTCCACCTGATGCAGCAGGCGCAGAACGATTTTCTCACCGTAGCGACAGGGTAGGGTGGCGATGCGAAATGAGACCGATTGTCCCGAGAGCGTCTGAGTAAACTGACCGTCCTGCGGCAGTCGGTGTTCGGCAATATCAAGATTCCCGAGCACCTTAAGCCGCGCCGTTATCGGCAGCGCCAGTTCGGCGGCGAGCGGCGCAAGCGGATGGAGCACGCCATCGACCCGCAGGCGTATGCGCAGGCTATTTTCGCCAGGCTCGACGTGGATATCAGATGCGCGCTGGCGCAGCGCCTGCTCGAGAATCTGATTAACCTGGTCGATGATGCCGGTCGGTGCTTCGCCGCTGGCGGCAGATGGCCCGGGCTGTGCGGAAGACTGCAGGCGCTGATTCATTTTATCCTGGCTCCAGCACTCGATATCGATCCGCTTTTGCGTGGCAAAGCGCAGCGCTTCCATCAGCTCAGGCGGAGGAGAGTCTACGACCGCGATGGAGAGGGTTTGCTCATCGCTGTTAAGCAGCAGGGCATGGTAGCGCTGGCAGAGGGCGATCAATTTTTCGGCTTTCATCGCGGTGGCCTCAGTTAAAGCGGAAGACGTCTTCACACGCCTGCTTGAGCGCGCCGCCGCTGGCGATGTCGCACTCTCTTTGCCAGCCGGTAATGCCATTTGCGCTATCCCAGCCCGGCGTCATAGTGACGCGTAGCCCGTTGAGGCTCTCCTGCCCGCTAAGCGTGACGACGCCTTGAGCCACGGTCAGGGCGGAAACGTAGCGCGTGGTGGCGGGCGCGGGAATGCCGTTGCTGCCGCCATCGCAGTTTGCGAGGCCGCCGTGCTCAAGGGCGCAGAGCTCCACCGCCGTGCGGTAGGGAATAAAGGTTTGCAGCACATCGGTGAGCGCCGCCTTACGCAGATAGTTCTGGTAGGCGGGAATACCGATGGCGCTGAGAATGGCGATAATGCCAATCACCACCATGAGTTCGATAAGGGTAAAGCCGCGTTGTTTGTCCATCGTTTGCTCCTTATTAGCGTCGGGAGCACTGTGGCGGTCTGCGGGGAGGATGACGAGCGGTAAATGAGCGCTCAGGAAGCGGCTTCCCGGGCTTTCTCTACTTATTACAGGGTGAGGGCAAAGCGCTGAGATCGCGCTCGCAAAGCGTGCGCCCCGGCAGGCGATGCGTGCCGGGGCGGAGCGTTAACGAAAACGCATCGACAGGTCGAGCGCGCGGACGTGCTTAGTCAGGGCGCCAACGGAGATGTAATCGACGCCGGTTTCGGCATATTCACGGATCGTCTCGAAGGTGACGTTGCCGGAGACTTCCAGCGCGGCCTGGCCGCTGGTGCGCTTCACCGCTTCGCGCATCAGGTCAGGGGTGAAGTTATCGAGCATGATGATATCGGCTCCGGCCTTCAGGGCTTCATCCAGCTCATCAAGGGATTCAACCTCAACTTCTACCGGCACGTCCGGATGCAGCCAGAAGGCCTTCTCGACGGCCTGGCGCACGGAGCCGGAGGCAATAATGTGGTTCTCTTTGATCAGGAAGGCATCGAATAGCCCCAGGCGGTGGTTTGCGCCGCCTCCGCACAGGACGGCGTATTTCAGCGCGGTGCGCAGGCCGGGCAGCGTTTTACGGGTATCGAGCAGCTGGGTTTTGGTACCCGCCAGCAGATCCACATAGCGGCGCACCTCGCTGGCGACTCCGGATAGGGTCTGCACGAAGTTCAGCGCGGTGCGCTCGCCGGTCAGCAGCAGGCGGGACGGGCCCTGCAGCTCAAACAGCGGCTGATCCGCCTTGACCGCATCGCCATCGTCAACCAGCCAGGTGACGCTGACGTCATCGCCAGCCAGCTGAATAAAGACCTCTTCCACCCAGCGCTTGCCGCAAAATACGCCGTCTTCGCGGGTAATGACCACCGCGTGCGAGCGCGCGCTTTCCGGCAATAATTGCGCGCTAATATCGTTGTTAGCGTCAACTTCGCCGCCTAAATCTTCGCGCAGGGACTGGGCTACGGCATCGGTAATATCGAGGTTAATACGTTCCAGCAGCGCGTCACGGCGGCGGTCGGGGTTGTAGCGACGAGGCGACATGATAAAGCTCCAGATAGATAAGATTCAGCAGTGGGAAACATGCTAACCTGAACGGCGTTTCTACACCATATACTCTTCATCCTTCAGGCTATTGCAGCGTTGATGTGCCTGCGCTGGAGAGGTTGAGGCGCGGCGCCTGCTCCTTTGCTAAAGGGCGGGCAGGTCGAATTGGCGGATGGCGCATTTTCCACCGCCGGCTGCGGCGATCGGTTCCGAACGAATTTGTGTATGATAATCGGCATCCCTGGGCCATGGGCGGCCCGGGAGCATGCGTTAGTGAAAGGAGACTCCGCAATGCAGTTGAACGGAGGATGGCTGGTGGGCGCGCGTCGGGTTCCTTCGCCGCACCATGATTGCCGCCCGGATGATGAAACCCCCTCTCTGCTGGTGGTGCATAATATTAGCCTGCCGCCGGGTGAATTTGGCGGCCCGTGGATTGATGCTCTGTTCAGCGGTACGCTCGATCCCAACGCGCATCCCTATTTTGCCGGGATCGCTCAGCTGCGGGTTTCGGCGCATTGTCTGATTCGCCGCGATGGTGAAATCGTGCAGTATGTGCCTTTCAATAAGCGCGCGTGGCATGCCGGCGTATCCTGCTATCAGGGGCGCGAGCGCTGTAACGACTTCTCTATTGGTATTGAGCTGGAAGGTACGGATACGCTGGCTTATACCGACGCGCAGTATCGGCAGCTGGTCGCGGTTACGCGGCTGCTGACCGCGCTGTATCCGGCCATCGCTGAAAACATGACCGGCCATAGCGATATCGCGCCGGTGCGTAAAACGGATCCCGGCCCGGCGTTTGACTGGGCAAAATTTCGCGGTCTGCTGACCGCTTCGTCAGATAAGGAGATGCCATGACGTTGTTTTCTACGCTGCTGGTTCTCATCGCCGAACGCCTGTTTAAGCTGGGTGAGCACTGGCAGCTCGATCATCGCCTCGAGGTCCTGTTCCGTCGCGTGAAGCATTTCTCGCTTTTCGGCACGCTGCTGATGGCGGCGGTGGCGATGGTCGCGGTATACATTATTCAGCGCCTGCTGCACGGCGTGCTGTTTAACGTCCCGCTGCTGGTGTTCTGGATCCTGCTTGGCCTGCTGTGCATTGGCGCCGGCAAAGTCCGCCTGCACTATCACGCCTACCTGAAGGCCGCTTCCCGCAACGATAAGCATGCCAGCGACGCGATGGCCAGCGAGCTGACGCTTATCCACGGCGTCCCGCCGGGCTGTGACAATCGCGAATACCTCAGCGAACTGCAGAATGCCCTGCTGTGGATCAACTACCGCTACTACCTTGCGCCGCTGTTCTGGTTTGTGGTCGGCGGGCCGTGGGGCCCGATCACGCTGATTGGCTACAGCGTTCTGCGCGCATGGCAGTCGTGGCTGGCCCGCTATCAAACGCCGCACCACCGTCTACAGTCAGGAATTGACGGCATTTTGCACGTCGTGGACTGGGTGCCGGTGCGGCTGGTTGGCGTGGTTTACGCGCTGGTTGGTCACGGGGAAAGGGCGCTACCCGCGTGGTTCGCCTCGCTGGGCGATCGCCATTCGTCGCAGTATCAGGTGCTAACGCGCCTGGCGCAGTTCTCGCTTGCCCGCGAGCCGCATGTCGACAAGGTCGAGACGCCAAAGGCCGCCGTCTCAATGGCCAAGAAAACGTCGCTGGTGGTGGTGGTGATTATGGCCCTGCTGACGATTTACGGCACGCTGATTTAAGCGCCCGCCCGGCGGCGGGCGCACGCTTAGTCTGTATCCGCAGGCGGGATGCCAAAATCAGGCATCCCGTTTTCTTGCCAGACGATCCGCTTCAGCCGCGTATGGCGATTAGGGTCGTACAGCGGGTCGCCTTCAATTTCGGTGTAGTTTCTCGCGTGATATACCAGCACGTCTTCCCCTTCCTCCGTTTGCGTAAAGGCGTTGTGCCCGGGACCATACTGGCGGTTCGCATCGCTGGTGCAAAACACCGGCTGCGGTGATTTATGCCAGTTCTCCGGCCGCAGCGGGTCGGCCAGACGGTCGATCCACAGCAGCCCCATGCAGTAGTTCTCATCCGTGGCGCTGGCGGAATAGCTCACGAACAGCTTGTCCTCATGAAACAGCGCCGCCGGGCCCTCGTTCACCAGAAAGCCGCGGCACTCCCAGTCAAACTCCGGCTTACTCAGCATCACGGGATCGCCTTTCAGCGTCCATGGGTTCTCCAGCTCAGCCAGATACAGATTCGAGTTGCCGTCGATATGCGGGGCCTTTTGCGCCCAGAGATACCACTGCTTTCCCTGATGACGGAAGGTGGTGGCATCCAGCGCAAAGGTGTCAAAGGGCGTTTTCACCCGGCCTTTTTCTCTCCATCTGCCGGTTAGCGGATCGACGTCATCGCATTCAAGCACGAACATGCGGTGCTGGAACATGCCCAGCGCGTCGAGATCGTGGGTGTGGGTCGCCGCGAAGTAGATGTACCATTTCCCGTCAATTTCATGCAGTTCCGGCGCCCAAATCAGCTGGCTCATCGGGCCGCTTTCCGGCTTGCGCCAGACGACCACCGGCGGCGCCTCGCGCAGGCCCTCCAGCGTGGCGGCGCGGCGGATCTCCAGCCGGTCATACTCCGGAACCGAAGCAATAAAATAGTAGTGCTGGCGATGGCGCAGAATAAACGGGTCCGCGCGCTGTTCAATAAACGGATTCGGCCAGTTGTTCATCAGGCTTTCCTTATCTGTTCGCTGGTTTTGAGGTCCTGAAGTTCGTTCAGCTCGCCGTAGTTGGCTCGGCGCTTCTCGAGGTCGGCCTGGATTTGGCTCATAAACTCGCGATTCACTTTTAGCATCCTCACCACCCCTGCGGTCAGCAGGTAGCCGATGCCCGGAATAATGGTGAACAGCAGGATAATGCCGTTTACGGCGGAGGCGCTTTGCTCTTTGGCCCCGGAATCATAGCCGTACCAGGAGAGCAGGAAGCCGACCATCGCCCCGGCTACCGCCAGCCCAACCTTCAGGAAGAAGAGGTTGCCGGAGAAGCTAATGCCGGTGATGCGTTTGCCGGTTTTCCACTCGCCGTAGTCATCAACGTCGGCCATCAGCGACCAGTGCAGCGGCGATGGGATCTGATGGAGGATGTTAAGCAGGAAGTAGAGCACCATAATCATCGTGGTGGCGTGCGGGTCGAAGAAGTAGAAGGCGCAGGAGAAGATAGCCAGCACGATGTTGGTCCAGAAAAATACCTGCAGCTTGCACCAGCGGTCGGTCAGCACCTTGGCCAGCATACTGCCGATCATCATCCCGACGACGCCGAGGCTAATAAACAGGGTCGCGAAGTGGGTGCTTTGCTGCATCACCCAGGTTACGTAATACATGGTGGCGGCCATACGGATAAAGCCCGGACAGACGTTGCACAGCGTCAGCAGCAGAATGCGCACCCACTGGTCATTTTTCCAGACGTCTTTGAAATCCTTCTTCAGTTCGTCATTGGTTTGCACCGCCGGGCGTACGCGCTCACGTACCGTGGCGAAACAGAATAAAAACATGCACATGCCGATAAGCGCCAGTACGGTCATCGCCATCTGGTAGCCTTTGGCTTTATCGGCGCCGCCGAACCAGTCCGCCATCGGCAGGAGCGTTAACGACAGCAGCAGCGTGGCAATCCCGACCATCACAAAGCGGTAGGACTGGCAGGCAACGCGCTCCCTGGGGTCATTAGTAATGACGCTGCCCAGCGAGCAGTAGGGAATATTGATGGCGGTATAGGTCAGCGAGAGCAGGAAGTAGGTGACGAAGGCATAGATAACCTTGCTGTTATACGTCCACTCGGGCGTGGTGAACATCAGGACGCTAAACAGGGCGTAGGGGAAGGCTATCCACAGCAGCCACGGGCGAAAGCGGCCATATTTGCTGCGGGTGCGGTCGGCCATCGCGCCCATGATGGGGTCGGTCACGGCGTCAATAACGCGCACCGAGAGCAGCAATACGCCGACCAGCGCCGGAGCAAGGCCGAATATATCGGTATAAAAATAGTTAACAAACAGCATGATGGCGCCGAAAATGATGTTACATCCGGCATCGCCCATCCCATAGCCAATCTTTTCTTTAACTGAAAGCTTATTGTCTGCCATCTGGAGATCCTCCCCGTTGCGGTATGGAAGGATTATTTGCTGATATGTTGTTAAATGCGTTGCAGTATCAGGTTAACGATATGGACAAAAGGACTGATGCAGGGGAAGTGTGAGGTGGGTAACAGTGCTCTGTGCCCGCAGCGATGCGGCGGGCACAGAGTTTGGAGATGTATTAATGTGCTTTTACGGCGCTGGCGTTTCTTTGTTTGAGCAGGTAGCCGACGCCGAGAACGGCAATCCACACCGGGATCAGGTAGACGGAAATCGCCATGCCCGGGGTGATCAGCATGATGACCAGCACTGCGGCCATGAACAGCAGGCAGATCCAGTTACCGACCGGGTAGAACAGGGCCGGGAAGCGGGAAACCGCACCCTGCTGCTGCTTTGCCCGACGGAACTTAATGTGCGCCAGGCTGATCATCGCCCAGTTAATCACCAGGGCAGAGACAACCAGCGCCATCAGCAGACCAAACGCTGATTCAGGGGCGAGGTAGTTAATCAGCACGCATAGCGCGGTCACCACGGCGGAAACCAGGATGGTATTCACCGGTACGCCGCGCTTGTCGACGTTCATCAGCGCTTTCGGCGCGTTGCCCTGCTGGGCAAGGCCAAACAGCATCCGGCTGTTGCAGTAGACGCAGCTGTTATAGACCGACAGCGCGGCGGTCAGTACCACCACGTTCAGCGCGTTGGCAACGAAGGTATCCCCCAACTCGTGGAAGATCAGTACAAACGGGCTGGTGTCTGCGGTCACGCGGGTCCACGGCAGCAGAGAGAGCAGTACCGCCAGCGAGCCCACGTAGAAGATCAGAATACGGTAGATAACCTGATTGGTGGCTTTGGGTATGCTCTGCTCCGGGTTATCCGCTTCCGCCGCGGTGATCCCGACCAGCTCCAGGCCGCCAAACGAGAACATGATGATGGCCATCATCATAACCAGCCCGGTGAAGCCGTGCGGCAGGAAGCCGCCCTGATCCCACAGGTTACGAACGGTTGCCTGCGGGCCGCCGTTGCCGCTGAACAGCAGCCAGCCGCCGAACAGAATCATCGCCACAACGGCAACGACTTTAATAATGGCGAACCAGAACTCCATCTCGCCGAAGACCTTCACGTTGGTAAGGTTGATGGCGTTAATGGCAACGAAGAAGATAGCTGCCGAAACCCAGGTGGGGATCTCGGGCCACCAGAACTGGACGTATTTTCCGACCGCGGTCAGTTCCGCCATGGCGACCAGAACGTACAGCACCCAGTAGTTCCAGCCGGAGGCAAAGCCGGCAAAACCACCCCAGTACTTGTAGGCGAAATGACTGAATGAGCCTGCCACCGGCTCTTCCACAACCATCTCACCGAGCTGGCGCATAATCAGAAAAGCAATAAAACCGGCGATGGCATAGCCAAGGATAATACCGGGACCTGCTGACTGGATAACGGACGCGCTGCCCAGAAACAGGCCGGTACCGATAGCGCCGCCCAGAGCAATAAGCTGTATATGGCGGTTTTTCAGGCCGCGCTTTAGCCGATCGCCTTGCTGTTGACCTTCCATCATGAAACCTCGTGTGTGGTTATTTTGCGTTTACGCTTCATCCTTCAGGCTGTTGCTTTAGTGTTGGTCCCTGCCAGATAGCATAGCTATCCCTATTGCTGAGAGTTGATGACCAGCCCTGTTATGCGTGATTTAGCGTCGACATTATTGTGTTGTGTAATTATGAAATTCCGTTTCTGTATTAATTTCTTTACGCAAGGCGGAATATAAAATCACTAAAAGGCCTTTTGTATCATGGAGAATAGTGATAAGTGCGGGCGAATGCACCTGCTTTATGAAGGGGTGATGACGAAGCGAGCAAAAAGAAACCATTTGTAAATAGGGCGGCGATGGGCGCTTTTAACCCTTAATGACTAACCACGCAATAAAACTGAATATAAAGACGCATTTTGGCCTGTTGAATCGGTTCAGATAGCCTGTTTTACGTTTCATAAAAGTTAACGCTACCTCCAACGGGGTAAAGACATCATTTGTGAGAAGTTACAATTCTGAAATGTTATTTCTGTAAGGTTGTTAAAATATGCCGGGTTTACTGATTTCAATCAAAACCTGTATGGACAGAAGGTGAATACTTTGTTACTTTACCGCTACGAACTGCGAATTGGTAAGACCAATTGACTCCGGGCTAATGGCAGAGACAGGGAATATGGCCTACAGCAAAATCCGCCAACCAAAACTATCTGATGTGATTGAGCAGCAGCTAGAGTTTTTAATCCTTGAGGGGACGTTGCGCCCCGGTGAAAAACTCCCGCCTGAACGCGAACTGGCTAAACAGTTCGACGTTTCCCGTCCCTCGCTGCGTGAGGCGATTCAACGCCTCGAAGCCAAGGGCCTGTTGCTTCGTCGCCAGGGCGGTGGAACTTTTGTACAGAGCAGCCTGTGGCAGAGCTTCAGCGACCCGCTGGTAAAGCTCCTGTCCGATCACCCTGAATCCCAATTCGATCTGCTGGAAACCCGTCACGCGCTTGAAGGCATCGCGGCTTATTACGCGGCGCTGCGCAGCAATGATGCTGACCGCGAACGTATTCGCGAGCTGCATCAGGCTATTGAACGGGCTCAGCAGTCCGGCGATCTGGATGCCGAATCCGACGCCGTCGTCCAGTATCAAATTGCGGTCACCGAAGCAGCGCATAATGTTGTGCTGCTGCATCTGCTACGCTGCATGGAGCCGATGATGGCGCAAAACGTTCGTCAGAACTTTGAATTGTTGTACGCCCGTCGGGAAATGCTCCCGCAGGTCAGCAATCATCGCACGCGTATTTTCGAGGCGATAATCGCCGGGGAGCCGGAGCAGGCGCGTGAAGCGTCGCACCGACACCTGGCGTTCATTGAAGAAATTTTGCTGGATCGTAGCCGTGAGGAGAGTCGTCGAGAACGCTCACTGCGTCGTTTACAGCAACGGAAAGATGAGAACTCCGGTTCTTAAGCGCCATTTTTTAGAGCGCGGCAACTAAACGCAGAACCTGTCTTATTGTGCTTTTGGTTGTTCAAATAGTTCGGGTTATATCGCGGCGGCAAGCGCGCGAATCCCCGGGAGCATAGCTAACTATGTGACCGGGGTGAGGAAGCGCAGCCAACAAAGAGATAACCTGAAATATGAAGAACAAAGAGTGCAATGGGACAGGTTCCAGATTAATCAACGATTAGATAGATAAGGAATACCCCCCATGTCAGAACGTTTACCAAATGACGTGGATCCGATCGAAACTCGCGACTGGCTACAGGCGATCGAATCGGTCATCCGTGAAGAAGGTGTTGAGCGCGCTCAGTATCTGATTGACCAACTCCTTTCTGAAGCCCGCAAAGGCGGGGTGAAGGTTGCTGCTGGCACATCTACTGGCAGTTACGTCAACACTATTGCCGTTGAAGATGAACCGGAATACCCGGGGAATCTCGATCTGGAACGTCGAATTCGTTCTGCGATTCGCTGGAACGCCATCATGACCGTTCTGCGCGCATCGAAAAAGGATCTTGAGCTGGGCGGCCACATGGCTTCCTTCCAGTCCTCCGCAACCTTCTATGAAGTGTGCTTTAACCACTTCTTCCGTGCGCGCAACGAGCAGGATGGCGGCGACCTGGTTTACTTCCAGGGCCACATCTCTCCAGGCGTCTACGCACGTGCGTTCCTCGAAGGTCGTCTGACTGAAGAGCAGATGAACAACTTCCGTCAGGAAGTACATGGCAAAGGCCTCTCTTCCTACCCGCACCCGAAACTGATGCCGACCTTCTGGCAGTTCCCGACCGTCTCCATGGGTCTGGGCCCAATCGGTGCAATCTACCAGGCTAAATTCCTGAAATATCTGGAACACCGTGGCCTGAAAGATACTTCCAAACAAACCGTT
This sequence comes from Klebsiella sp. BIGb0132, assembly GCF_024810075.1. Lineage (NCBI taxonomy): Bacteria > Pseudomonadati > Pseudomonadota > Gammaproteobacteria > Enterobacterales > Enterobacteriaceae > Klebsiella > Klebsiella sp. BIGb0132. The sequence continues at coordinate 262,145 of NZ_JANUDW010000003.1, forward strand.
TACGCCTTCCTGGGCGACGGCGAGATGGATGAGCCGGAATCTAAAGGCGCTATCACCATCGCGACCCGTGAAAAACTGGATAACCTGGTCTTCGTCATCAACTGCAACCTGCAGCGTCTGGACGGCCCGGTCACCGGTAACGGCAAAATCATTAACGAACTGGAAGGCATCTTTGCCGGTGCTGGCTGGAACGTTATCAAGGTTATCTGGGGCGGACGCTGGGATGAGCTGCTGCGTAAAGACACCAGCGGTAAGCTGATTCAGCTGATGAACGAAACCGTTGATGGCGACTACCAGACCTTCAAATCCAAAGACGGTGCCTACGTACGCGAGCACTTCTTCGGTAAATATCCGGAAACCGCAGCGCTGGTTGCCGACTGGACTGACGAGCAGATCTGGGCCCTGAACCGCGGTGGTCACGATCCGAAGAAAGTCTTCGCTGCACTGAAAAAAGCGCAGGAAACCACCGGCAAAGCTACCGTCATCCTGGCCCATACCATCAAAGGTTACGGCATGGGTGATACCGCTGAAGGTAAAAACATCGCTCACCAGGTTAAGAAAATGAACATGGACGGCGTACGCTACGTCCGCGATCGTTTCAACGTGCCGGTTGCCGATGCTGATATCGAAAAACTGCCGTACGTGACCTTCCCGGAAGGTTCCGAAGAGCATACCTATCTGCACGCCCAGCGTGAGAAACTCCACGGCTACCTGCCGACCCGTCAGCCTAACTTCGATGAGAAGCTGGAGCTGCCGACCCTGGGAGATTTCGGTCCGCTGCTGGAAGAGCAGAACAAAGAGATTTCTACCACCATCGCCTTCGTTCGTGCCCTGAACGTGATGCTGAAGAACAAGTCCATTAAAGACCGTCTGGTGCCGATCATCGCCGATGAAGCGCGTACCTTTGGTATGGAAGGCCTGTTCCGTCAGATTGGTATCTACAGCCCGAACGGTCAGCAGTACACCCCGCAGGACCGTGAGCAGGTTGCTTACTATAAAGAAGACGAGAAAGGTCAGATCCTGCAGGAAGGTATCAACGAACTGGGTGCCGGCGCATCCTGGCTGGCTGCTGCGACCTCTTACAGCACCAACAACCTGCCGATGATCCCGTTCTACATCTACTACTCCATGTTCGGGTTCCAGCGTATCGGTGACCTGTGCTGGCAGGCAGGCGATCAGCAGGCTCGCGGCTTCCTGGTCGGCGGTACTTCCGGTCGTACGACGCTGAACGGCGAAGGTCTGCAGCACGAAGATGGTCACAGCCATATTCAGTCTCTGACTATCCCGAACTGTATCTCTTACGATCCGTCTTACGCGTACGAAGTTGCCGTCATCATGCACGATGGCCTGGAGCGTATGTACGGTGAGAAACAAGAGAACGTTTACTACTACATCACCACGCTGAACGAAAACTACCACATGCCGGCAATGCCGGAAGGTGCTGAGGAAGGTATCCGTAAAGGTATCTACAAACTCGACACCCTCGAAGGTAGCAAAGGTAAAGTTCAGCTGCTGGGCTCCGGTTCTATCCTGCGTCACGTGCGTGAAGCAGCAGAGATTCTGGCGAAAGACTACGGCGTCGGTTCTGACGTCTACAGCGTAACTTCCTTCACCGAGCTGGCGCGCGATGGCCAGGACTGTGAGCGTTGGAACATGCTGCACCCGCTGGAAACCCCGCGTGTACCGTACATCGCTCAGGTGATGAACGACGCACCGGCCGTAGCGTCTACTGACTATATGAAACTGTTCGCCGAGCAGGTTCGTACCTATGTACCGGCTGATGATTACCGCGTACTGGGTACCGACGGCTTCGGTCGCTCTGACAGCCGTGAAAACCTGCGTCACCACTTCGAAGTCGATGCTTCCTACGTGGTTGTTGCGGCGCTGGGCGAACTGGCTAAACGTGGTGAAATCGATAAGAAAGTTGTGGCAGAAGCAATCGCCAAATTTAACATCGATGCAGATAAAGTTAACCCGCGTCTGGCGTAAGAGGTAAGAGAATAATGGCTATCGAAATCAACGTACCGGATATCGGGGCAGATGAAGTTGAAATCACCGAAATCCTGGTCAAAGTTGGCGACAAAGTTGAAGCTGAACAGTCGCTGATCACCGTAGAGGGTGACAAAGCCTCTATGGAAGTCCCGTCTCCGCAGGCAGGCGTCGTTAAAGAGATTAAAGTCTCCGTTGGCGACAAAACCGAGACCGGTAAACTTATCATGATTTTCGATTCCGCCGATGGTGCAGCAGCCGCTGCACCTGCGCAGGAAGAGAAAGCAGCAGCGCCAGCTCCGGCCGCTGCACCGGCTGCGGCCGCGGCGAAAGACGTACACGTGCCTGACATCGGCGGCGACGAAGTAGAAGTCACCGAGATCATGGTTAAAGTGGGCGACACCGTTACGGCTGAACAGTCTCTGATTACCGTTGAAGGCGACAAAGCGTCAATGGAAGTCCCGGCACCGTTCGCGGGTACCGTGAAAGAGATCAAAATCAGCGCTGGCGACAAAGTCTCCACCGGCTCGCTGATCATGGTCTTCGAAGTGGCGGGTGCAGCACCTGCCGCAGCGGCAGCAGCACCGGCACAGGCGGCCGCTCCGGCGGCAGCGGCACCGGCTGGCGCGAAAGACGTTAACGTACCGGATATCGGCGGTGACGAAGTTGAAGTGACCGAAGTGATGGTGAAAGTGGGCGACAAAGTTGCCGCTGAACAGTCACTGATCACCGTAGAGGGCGACAAAGCCTCTATGGAAGTTCCGGCTCCGTTCGCGGGTACCGTGAAAGAGATCAAAATCAGCACCGGCGACAAAGTCTCTACCGGCTCGCTGATTATGGTCTTCGAAGTTGAAGGCGCGGCGCCTGCTGCGGCTCCGGCGGCAGCTGCTCCGGCACCTGCAGCGGCTGCACCGGCTCCGGCTGCGAAAGCGGCGGCCCCTGCGGCAAAAGCTGAAGGTAAATCCGAGTTCGCTGAGAACGACGCCTACGTCCACGCGACTCCGCTGATCCGCCGCCTGGCGCGCGAATTTGGCGTGAACCTGGCGAAAGTGAAAGGCTCCGGTCGTAAAGGCCGCATCCTGCGCGAAGACGTTCAGGCCTACGTGAAAGATGCCGTTAAGCGCGCTGAGTCTGCACCTGCTGCCGCTACTGGCGGCGGTATCCCGGGCATGCTGCCGTGGCCGAAAGTGGACTTCAGCAAGTTTGGTGAAGTTGAAGAAGTTGAGCTGGGCCGTATCCAGAAAATCTCTGGTGCTAACCTGAGCCGTAACTGGGTGATGATCCCGCACGTTACGCACTTCGACAAAACCGACATCACTGACCTGGAAGCGTTCCGTAAGCAGCAGAACGCGGAAGCTGAGAAGCGTAAGCTGGACGTGAAATTCACCCCGGTGGTCTTCATCATGAAAGCGGTTGCCGCTGCGCTTGAGCAGATGCCTCGCTTCAACAGCTCCCTGTCCGAAGATGCGCAGCGTCTGACGCTGAAAAAGTACATCAACATCGGTGTAGCGGTTGATACGCCTAATGGTCTGGTTGTTCCGGTCTTCAAGGACGTGAACAAGAAGAGCATTACCGAGCTGTCCCGTGAACTGACGGTGATCTCTAAGAAAGCGCGTGATGGTAAGCTGACTGCTGGCGAAATGCAGGGCGGTTGCTTTACCATCTCCAGCATCGGCGGCCTGGGTACCACCCACTTCGCGCCGATTGTTAACGCGCCGGAAGTGGCTATCCTCGGTGTGTCCAAATCCGCGATGGAACCGGTATGGAATGGTAAAGAGTTCGTTCCGCGTCTGATGATGCCGATCTCTCTCTCCTTCGACCACCGCGTGATCGACGGTGCTGATGGTGCTCGCTTTATTACCATCATCAACAACACCCTGAGCGATATTCGCCGCCTGGTGATGTAAGCGAAAAGCCGGCCTGACGGCCGGCTTTTTTCTGGTAATCTCTCGTGCGTTTTGGGGTTATCAGCAATAAAGGACAAAATCGTTTGCCGTTTGTTGTTTCAAAATTGTTAACAATTTTGTAAAATGCAGGCGGATAGAACGTCCCGGTGGATATAAGGGTATTAATATACATACCCTATGGATTTCTGGATGCAGCAAGGCAGCAAGCGCCAGAATCCCCAGGAGCTTACTCAAGTAAGTGGCTGGGGTGAAGGCGTGAAGCGAACGCAGTTGCGGCCTGAAAGACGACGGGTATGACCGCCGGATACTAACTACAGAGGTCATGATGAGTACTGAAATCAAAACTCAGGTCGTGGTACTTGGGGCTGGTCCCGCAGGTTATTCTGCTGCCTTCCGTTGCGCTGACTTAGGTCTGGAAACCGTCATCGTCGAACGTTACAGCACCCTGGGCGGTGTTTGTCTGAACGTCGGCTGTATCCCTTCTAAAGCGCTGCTGCACGTTGCTAAAGTTATCGAAGAAGCGAAAGCGCTGGCCGATCACGGTATTGTTTTCGGTGAGCCGAAAACCGATATCGACAAAATTCGTACCTGGAAAGAGAAAGTTATCACCCAACTGACCGGCGGTCTGGCCGGTATGGCCAAAGGCCGTAAAGTGAAAGTGGTAAACGGTCTGGGTAAATTTACCGGGGCTAACACCCTGGAAGTTGAAGGCGAAAACGGCAAAACCGTGATCAACTTCGACAACGCAATCATCGCGGCGGGTTCCCGTCCGATCGAACTGCCGTTCATTCCGCATGAAGATCCGCGCGTGTGGGACTCCACCGACGCCCTCGAACTGAAATCCGTACCTAAGCGCCTGCTGGTTATGGGTGGCGGTATCATCGGTCTGGAAATGGGTACCGTTTACCATGCGCTGGGTTCAGAGATTGACGTGGTTGAAATGTTCGACCAGGTTATCCCGGCCGCCGATAAAGACGTGGTGAAAGTCTTCACTAAACGCATCAGCAAGAAGTTCAACCTGATGCTGGAAACCAAAGTGACCGCCGTTGAAGCAAAAGAAGACGGCATCTACGTTTCCATGGAAGGCAAAAAAGCCCCGGCTGAAGCGCAGCGTTACGACGCCGTGCTGGTGGCTATCGGCCGCGTGCCGAACGGTAAAAACCTCGATGCGGGCAAAGCCGGTGTTGAAGTTGACGAACGCGGCTTCATCCGCGTTGATAAGCAGCTGCGTACCAACGTACCGCACATCTTCGCTATCGGCGATATCGTGGGTCAGCCGATGCTGGCGCACAAAGGCGTTCACGAAGGTCACGTTGCCGCAGAAGTTATTTCTGGCCTGAAGCACTACTTCGACCCGAAAGTGATCCCGTCAATCGCCTATACCGAACCGGAAGTTGCCTGGGTTGGTCTGACCGAGAAAGAAGCGAAAGAGAAAGGCATCAGCTACGAAACTGCCACCTTCCCGTGGGCAGCATCCGGCCGTGCGATCGCTTCCGATTGTGCAGACGGTATGACCAAACTGATCTTCGACAAAGAGACCCACCGTGTTATCGGCGGCGCGATTGTCGGTACTAACGGCGGCGAGCTGCTGGGTGAGATCGGTCTGGCTATCGAAATGGGCTGTGACGCAGAAGACATCGCTCTGACCATCCACGCGCACCCGACTCTGCACGAGTCCGTTGGCCTGGCGGCAGAAGTCTTCGAAGGTAGCATCACCGACCTGCCGAACGCGAAAGCGAAGAAAAAGTAACTTTTTCTTTCCGGCAAAAATCAGAAGCGGCTCTGTGAGCCGCTTTTTTTATGCCTGATGTTTAGATCTGTGTCTGCGTTAATAACCCGCCATATCTTATCAACACTTTGAAATTAGTTACTCACTAAACTTATAGGCAGTTAATTATAAGCGAGGTGGGTTATGAAACTCTTTTTAACAACGACTCTGCTGGCGGCAACGCTGGCTTCCGGTATCGCCTGTGCGGCCGATCCTGCGGTGCCCTGGGCTGATAACAGCGGCGGCACTGAGGGGACGCACATTGCGGCGATGGGCCAAAATCTGAACGCCCAGCATCAAATGGTGAGTAAAACGAGCGAAGGCGTTTGGGCGGCGAACTCGGGCAGCATCCAGGGCGATGAAGCCGCACTGAGCAGCACGAAGCCGGCATTTAGCGGCTACCCGCAGCTGATGCCTCATCAGGGCTAAATAACCCGCCCGGCGCTATCTTACGGCGCCGGGCGCTCTTGCTGGTGCTCCAGCGCCTGCCAGCGGCTATCTGGCGCAAACTTCACAATCCCCCTGGCCAGGTCCGCAGTGTTCTCACCTAAATTTGCCTGATACACCCGATCGCGACGATCGATCATAAAGCTCATCACCCCGGTTTCCCCCCACGCGACCGGCCACGCCAGCAGCGTTTCTCCCTGACTGGCTTCGTCGTGAATCATGCGGAAATGATAGCCGTGATAGCCCGCGCCCGGCTCCACGGGGCTAAAGGCTGGCCCCAGCGGGCTGGGGGCTTCACCGGGAGCGGTGGGCCAGTAGAGACCATCTTTCTTGCCGGGACTGCTGATGATTTTCTTAGCCCAGGTATGGTTCAGCTGGTAAAAATCCTGCTGCGCGTCGACGTAGGCATGCATCGCCTGGATCGCGGCGAGCTCATTACGGCCGATCGCGCGGGTCAGGATTTCATCTTCGCCGGCCGCCATGTCAAAGTGCCAGCCCTCGCTGCTCTTGACCATCGGAACGGGCAGTCGCCAGGCTTCGCTCCCGACGTCGAGCCAGGCCGTATCCGCCTGCAGGACGATGCGGTGGCTAATCTTCCAGTCGCGCTGGAAGCGGGCTACGGCGTCCGGATCGATGCCTTCCGGCGGCAAAAACTGCTGCCAGCTATCGCCGAGCAGGGCGGTGAGCGCCGCATCGTTATTTTGCCCAAGGGCCTCGGCCAGCGCGTTGGCCGCCAGCTCCGGAGTGGAGAACTGCTGCTGCGCCAGCGCCATCAGCGGGGAGACTGCCAGCGCCAGCAGAGCCATCCGTAATTGTTTTTTCATCTGCTTATCCTCAGCGACGGCGAATTTCAGGGTGTTCGGCGCGGTGCTCTCTGACCGCAGCGCGCTGCCCGCTGTTCAGGTTAGAGGCGGTACGACTTTGCTGCCCACGCGCCTGCTGGGATTGCCAGGAGGGGGAGCGGCTTTCATTGCCGCTGAGGGCGTTGGCCCGCAGGCTGCTCGCCCTGTGCTGGCGCTGCTCTGGCGTCGCCGACTTGATCTGCGTGCGGCGCTGCTGCTGCTGTTCCGTGGGGTGCTGCGCGCGGGTTTTTGCGGTCTCGCGACGCTGCTGCTGCTGTGGCGTTGGGTTCTGTCGCGCGCTTTTGACCGCTGCGGCAGGCGCCTGGTCGTAGCCGCGATAGTTGCTGCGCTGGGTGGCCTGGTGCAGCTGCTGCGAGGCCGCCTGGCGCTGGGCATCGCGGGAAGAGGTATTCGCGATTCTGTCGCTGGCTGCCGGGCCGCTCCGCTCCTGCAGCTGGGTGAGGGCCGCCTGGCGCTGCTCGTTACGATCGGCCGGCTGCTGCTGGGTTGAGCTTAAACCACCGGCGACGTTGGTCTGATGGAAACGCTGGGAGACGGTGTTATCCGGGTAGGGGATATTGCCGCGATAGACCGGATTATGCTGCCAGCCGGTGCGGTTGCCCGGCAGATTCTGGCCGGTGATATGGTTGAAGTTATTGACGTTGATATTGATGTTATCGCCATTGTGGGAATAACCGCGGTTATAGTCATTGTCATGATGGTAATCATCATCATGATCCCAGTCGATGCTGCTAAATAGCGCCCAGGTCGTCGCTACGCCGAGGCTATAGCCGAAGCCCTTCACGAAGCTGTCGGTAAACTGCTCCCCGGGAGGCGGCGGCAAATAGACCGGCGGATAGGCCGTATTGGGCCAGCTGCCGTATACGGTCGACGGGTTATAGGTTGGAACGTACACCACGTTTGGGTCGGTCGATTCAATTTTGATAATCTGCGTCGGGGCAGGGGCGGCCTGACTCCCCGCGGAGGAGGATGAGGTTGCCGCAGAGGAGGCTGGCGCGGAGACGTTGGCGGTGGTCACTTTCTGCTGCGGCGTCGATTTCAGGCTGCCGGTCTGCTGGGCAAGCGCCCGCAGCCGCTGCACCGAATCCATCACGTCATGCGGCTGCGCTAAAAAAGCATCGCCGAGGTTCTCAACCCACGGCGGATTCTCGCCCATTAGCGCGAGCAGGGCAGGGAAGGCGACGAGCGATTTGACGCTCGGGTCCCAGGGCTGGCCCGCCACCGCCTGAACCGCCGCGTCGCCCTGCATGGAGGGATTATCCTGCGACCACTGCACGGCCTGTATCACGTTGCCGGGATAGGTTGATGCCATCAGCACCTGCGACAGCAGGTTGTCGGGATAGAGCGCGACGGGGGCAACCCATTGATCGATCTGCGCCCGGGTGTAGGTGGTGGTCACCGGCTGCGCGGCGGGTGCCGCAGGCGTTGGGGTTGCAGCAGGAGCCGCCGGTGCGGCCGGCTGAACCTCCGCTGACGCCTCGGCTATCGGCTGTGGTACGCGGCTTTTCAGGTACAGGGTACCCGCGGCGGCTAAAATCCCCGCGCTGCAAATTAGCGCAATGACGTGGGGTTTAAAAAGTCGTGTCATGTTAGCTCCCGGCACAATAATTTGGCCCGTATCCACTGAGTATCGCCGAAAATAGCGTTTCCGAAGGAGTATATGCAGAGCAATTTTCTGTTTTTGATTATTGTTGGGATTGCGGTAGGTTATCTGTAACAGAATTAAATTTATCGCCGTTATCCGCCGCCGGCGAAGCGGGCCGAAGAATCGCTCCGGCGGGCCTGTTCAGGCTGGCACTGACGCCCGGTTAGGCGAATTATTCAGGGGATATATACCGGGAAATGTTCGTAAAGGCTGTAAAATCCTGCCCTTAACGATTCAGCTAATTTTTAATGTTGCTTTTTTGTAAACAGATTAACACCTCCCTTAAATCCTGCTATGCTGCCGACGCGGTATCGGGCATTTACCCTACAAACTGCTGTCTCACAGGAGCGTGAAGAGAATCGCCTACCGCATTTTACAATGAGAGCGAGGAGAACCGTCGTGCTAGAAGAATACCGTAAGCACGTAGCTGAGCGTGCAGCCGTTGGGATTGTTGCCAAACCCTTAGATGCAACCCAAATGGCCGCGCTGGTAGAACTGCTGAAAAACCCGCCAGCGGGTGAAGAAGAATTCCTGTTAGACCTGTTAATTAACCGCGTACCGCCGGGCGTCGACGAAGCCGCCTACGTTAAAGCCGGATTCCTTGCCGCCATCACCAAAGGTGAAGCGACCTCCCCACTGGTTACCCCTGAAAAAGCCGTTGAACTGCTGGGCACCATGCAGGGTGGTTACAACATTCATCCGCTGATTGACGCGCTGGACGATGCTAAACTGGCTCCGATTGCCGCGAAAGCGCTGTCCCATACGCTGCTGATGTTTGATAACTTCTACGATGTAGAAGAGAAAGCGAAAGCAGGTAACGAATACGCTAAGCAGGTGATGCAGTCCTGGGCTGACGCCGAGTGGTTCCTGAGCCGCCCGCAGCTGGCGGAAAAAATCACCGTGACCGTTTTCAAAGTTACCGGTGAAACGAACACCGATGACCTTTCCCCGGCGCCGGACGCGTGGTCCCGCCCGGATATCCCCCTGCACGCGCTGGCGATGCTGAAAAACGCCCGTGAAGGTATCGATCCGGATCAGCCGGGTTCGGTTGGCCCGATCAAGCAAATTGAAGCGCTGCAGAAAAAAGGCTTCCCGCTGGCCTACGTTGGCGACGTTGTCGGTACCGGCTCTTCGCGTAAATCCGCCACCAACTCGGTGCTGTGGTTTATGGGCGACGATATCCCGAACGTGCCGAACAAGCGCGGCGGCGGCCTGTGCCTTGGCGGCAAAATTGCACCAATCTTTTTTAACACGATGGAAGATGCGGGCGCACTGCCGATCGAAGTTGACGTCAACGACCTGAATATGGGCGACGTTATCGACGTTTACCCGTTCAAAGGCGAAGTGCGTAACCACGAAACCGATGCGCTGCTGGCGACCTTCGAGCTGAAAACCGACGTACTGATCGATGAAGTCCGCGCCGGTGGCCGTATTCCGCTGATTATCGGTCGTGGCCTGACGACTCGCGCGCGCGACGCCCTGGGTCTGCCGCACAGCACGGCCTTCCGTCAGGCGAAAGACGTTGCCGAAAGCACCAGCGGCTACTCGCTGGCGCAAAAAATGGTTGGCCGCGCCTGTGGCGTAACCGGTATTCGTCCTGGCGCCTACTGTGAGCCGAAGATGACCTCCGTTGGCTCCCAGGATACCACCGGTCCGATGACCCGTGACGAGCTGAAAGACCTGGCGTGCCTGGGCTTCTCTACGGACCTGGTGATGCAGTCCTTCTGCCATACCGCGGCCTATCCGAAGCCGGTCGACGTGACCACGCACCATACTCTGCCTGACTTCATTATGAACCGCGGCGGCGTCTCTCTGCGTCCGGGCGATGGCGTTATCCACTCGTGGCTGAACCGTATGCTGCTGCCGGACACCGTCGGTACCGGCGGTGACTCCCATACCCGTTTCCCGATCGGTATCTCCTTCCCGGCGGGCTCTGGTCTGGTCGCGTTTGCGGCTGCCACCGGCGTCATGCCGCTGGATATGCCGGAATCCGTGCTGGTGCGCTTCAAAGGGAAGATGCAGCCGGGGATCACCCTGCGCGATCTGGTTCACGCCATCCCGCTGTACGCCATCAAGCAGGGCCTGCTGACCGTTGAGAAGAAAGGGAAGAAAAACATCTTCTCCGGACGCATTCTGGAAATCGAAGGCCTGCCGGATCTGAAAGTTGAGCAGGCGTTTGAGCTCACCGACGCCTCCGCCGAGCGTTCTGCAGCCGGCTGTACCATCAAGCTGAACCAGGCGCCGATCGTTGAGTATCTGAACTCCAACATCGTTCTGCTGAAGTGGATGATTGCCGAAGGTTACGGCGATCGCCGCACCCTGGAGCGTCGCGTTCAGGGGATGGAAAAATGGCTGGCGGATCCGCAGCTGCTCGAAGCCGATGCGGATGCGGAATATGCCGCGGTTATCGACATCGATCTGGCGGATATCAAAGAGCCGATCCTCTGCGCACCGAACGATCCGGACGACGCTCGTCTGCTGTCCGACGTTCAGGGTGAGAAGATCGACGAAGTCTTTATCGGCTCCTGTATGACCAACATCGGCCACTTCCGTGCGGCAGGTAAGCTGCTGGATAACCATAAAGGCCAGCTGCCGACCCGCCTGTGGGTGGCTCCGCCAACCCGTATGGATGCGGCTCAGCTGACCGAAGAAGGCTACTACAGCGTCTTTGGTAAGAGCGGCGCGCGTATCGAAATCCCGGGCTGCTCCCTGTGCATGGGCAACCAGGCGCGCGTAGCCGACGGTGCGACGGTGGTTTCCACCTCAACCCGTAACTTCCCGAACCGTCTGGGGACCGGCGCGAACGTCTACCTGGCTTCCGCTGAGCTGGCGGCCGTGGCTTCCCTGCTCGGCAAGCTGCCGACGCCGGAGGAGTACCAGACCTTCGTCGCTCAGGTCGATCAGACGGCAGCGGATACCTACCGCTACCTGAACTTCAACCAGCTGGATCAGTACACTGAGAAAGCGGATGGGGTTATTTTCCAGACTGCGGTATAAGGTCACGCGTCAGCTCGCCTGACGAACTGGCTGTAAAGTCTCCAGTGCCCGGTGAACATTGCGTCACCGGGCATTTTTATTTCCAATCCTTCATCCCCCACGCTTTTTTTCTTCCCCGGTGCTGCGATAATTACGCTATGGGTACAGTGCAGCGTGACGCATTGCCCTTGCAGAGGAAGAGACTATGGATTACGAATTTCTGCGCGATATTACCGGAGCGGTAAAGGTGCGGATGGCGATGGGCCACGAAGTGGTGGGGCACTGGTTTAATGAAGAGGTGAAGGATAATCTCGCCCTGCTGGACGAAGTGGAACAGGCCGCGCGTACCGTAAAAGGCAGCGAGCGCTCATGGCAGCGTGCCGGGCATGAGTACACGTTATGGTTAGACGGCGAGGAGGTCATGATTCGCGCTAACCAGCTGGAGATTTCCGGCGATGAAATTGAAGAAGGGATGAGCTACTACGACGAAGAGAGCTTCTCCCTCTGCGGCGTCGAAGACTTTCTGCAGGTCGTTGCCGCCTACCGCGAGTTTGTGCAACAGCGCTGAACCCGGCGGAGCCTCCGTGCTCCGCCAACGCTCTACACTGCCGGAATATTGCGCGCGTAGTAAATCTCGCGCATCTCCTTCCACAGCAGGTCGGTAATGACCCTGCGCTCCTCTTCGCTTAAATCTTCTGGCCTGGTATGGAACATGTAGTGCTTCAGGTCGAACTCTTTCAGCAGCATCTTGCTGTGGAAGATATTCTCCTGGTACACGTTGACGTCCACCATGTCATACAGCGACTTGATGTCGTCGGACATAAAGTTCTGTATTGAGTTAATTTCATGATCGATAAAGTGCTTCATCCCGTTGATATCACGCGTAAAACCGCGAACGCGGTAGTCAATGGTGACGATATCGGATTCCAGCTGGTGGATGAGGTAGTTCAGCGCCTTCAGCGGCGAAATGACGCCGCAGGTTGATACTTCAATATCAGCGCGGAAGGTACAGAGCCCGCCCTCGGGATGGCTTTCCGGGTAGGTATGGACGCAGATATGGCTTTTATCGAGATGGGCGACCACGGTTTCCGGCAGCGGGCCAGGATGCTCGCTTTGATCGATAAGCTGCGGGTCAATCGGTTCTTCACTGACCAGAATGGTGACGCTGGCGCCCTGCGGCTCATAATCCTGGCGCGCGATATTCAGGATATTGGCGCCGATTATCGAGCAGGTCTCGGACAAAATCTCGGTCAGGCGGTTGGCGTTATAGAGTTCATCGATATAGGCGATATAGCCGTCGCGCTCTGCCGCCGTTTTGGCGTAGCAGATATCGTAAATGCAAAAACTCAGGCTCTTGGTCAGGTTGTTAAAGCCGTGCAGCTTCAATTTTTTCAATTTAGTTCACCCCCTTATTTAAGATCGCTGACGGACAGCGCATCCAGCAGATATTGCGGTAGGGCGAATGCCGCCGTATGAATTGCCGGGTTGTAATAGCGGCACTTGAGGTTTGCTTTGTGGAAGCGCGCCTGGATAATTTCGCTGGAAAGATGGCGCAGCGCGTCATTGTCCGTCGCCCAGGCGAAGGTCATGATGCCGCCGTAATAGGTGGGCACCGCTGCCTGATAGAAGCTGACGTCGCTGAAGTAGTGGCCCAGCTTGCGGTGGCTGTCGACGGCTTCATCCTGCTGCAGAAAGCTCACGCCGTTCTGGGCGACAAAGATCCCGCCGGGGTTCAGGCAGCGCTTACAGCCGGCATAGAACGCCGAGGTGAACAGGCTCTCGCCGGGACCGATGGGGTCGGTGCAGTCGGAGATGATGACGTCAAACGTTTGCGTCGTCTGGTTAACAAAATTGACGCCGTCGTCGATAACCAGCGTAAAGCGCGGATCGTCGTAGGCGCCGGCGCTGTGGTTTGGCAGGTACTGACGGCAGAAAGAGACCACGCCCGCGTCAATCTCAACCATCGTGATCGTTTCGATATGCGGATGACGGGAGACTTCGCGCAGCATGGCGCCGTCGCCGCCGCCGATGATCAGCACGTGCTTCGCCTGGCCGTGGGCCAGCAGCGGAACGTGGGTCATCATTTCATGATAGATAAACTCATCGCGCTCGGTGGTTTGCACCACGCCGTCCAGCGCCATCACGCGGCCAAAGGCGGCGTTGTCAAAAATGATCAAATCCTGATGATCGGTCTTCTCGTGATACAGCACGTTATCAACGGTAAAATACTGACCAAAATGGTCGTGCAGTGTTTCATGCCACAGTTTGCTATCGGCCACGGATTGATTCCTCCTTTGTTAACATCTGTTACACCCGTAAAAAACGAGCGCAACATCATAGCCAACTATAGATGAGGATGCACGGCGGATATTTCAGCAATGCGCGCGCGGGCGAATACGCCTGAAAATGGAGGCGATAAGCTGACGGTTATTTTATGGCGGCGACGTTATTTAACGTAAGCCAGCAGGCTTAGCGAATCGCGCGCCAGCGCTTTACATTTTTTGGGGGTCGAAATCTTGATGCCGCTGAGATCGCGGTAGCTGTCTTCGCCGAGCGCTTTCATATTAAAGCTGTCGTAGTTGCTCAGATCCCATTGATTCTGTTGAGCAAAAAAGACCAGCGCGCGACGGATCTGGGTATTAGGCAGGTTCTGGTAACCGCAGTCGTTTTTCAGAAAAACAAATACCGCTGTTAAATCAGCCATATCTTCCGCTTCAGACTCGCTTAACGCGTAGCTATTGGCGGATAGTGCAAGCAGGCTGCCGAGCACTAGTGTTCTGCAAAGCGTCTTCATTTTGTTTACCATTGAATCACGGACGAACAAAGTTAGCATACTTCTTTACATGACGCCGAGCTTTATTCTTACTCTTCTGCTTGACCTTCCCGTTGCTGGAGGGTTTAAGCTCAAAAGTTCACCAGCAGAATAAAAGGATGTGAAATGCAACGTCGTGAATTTATCAAATTAACCGCCGCGCTTAGCGCGTTCAGCGCGCTTCCGCTCTGGAGCCGCTCGGCATTTGCCGCTGCTCGCCCGGCATTGCCGATACCTGAACTGCTTGCCGCCGACGCGCGAAATCGCATCACGTTAACCATTCAGGCAGGGAAAACCCAGTTTGGTCCCCATAGCGCCACCACCTGGGGCTATAACGGTAATCTGCTGGGCCCCGCGCTGCGCCTCAAAAAAGGGGAGGCGGTCACCGTGGATATTCATAACCGCCTGGCCGAAGAGACCACCGTGCACTGGCACGGCCTGGAGGTTCCAGGCGAAGTTGACGGCGGGCCACACGGGATCATTGCGCCAGGAGCTTCCCGCAGCGTGAGCTTCACGCCGGCGCAGCGGGCCGCCACCTGCTGGTTCCACCCGCATCAGCACGGTAAAACCGGGCGCCAGGTGGCGATGGGGCTGGCGGGGCTGGTGCTGATTTCCGATGAGGAGAGCGAGCGCCTGCTGCTGCCCAAGCAGTGGGGGATCGATGACGTGCCGGTGATCGTGCAGGATAAGCGCTTCACCGCCGCCGGCGAAATTGACTATCAGCTCGATATCATGAGCGCGGCCGTCGGCTGGTTTGGCGACACGCTGCTGACCAACGGGGCGCTCTATCCCGAGCACGCCGCCCCGCGCGGCTGGCTGCGCCTGCGCCTGCTTAACGGCTGCAACGCCCGCTCGCTCAATTTCTCAACCAGCGACGGCCGACCGATGTACGTGGTAGCCAGCGACGGCGGGCTGCTTGCCGAGCCGGTCAAGGTGAGCGAGCTGCCGGCATTGATGGGGGAACGCTTTGAAGTGCTGGTGGATACCCGCGACGGCAAAGCCTTCGATCTGATCACGCTGCCGGTCAGCCAGATGGGCATGGCGATTGCCCCGTTCGACAAGCCGCAGCCGGTGCTGCGCGTCCAGCCGTTGACGATTCAGGCATCCGGCCAGCTGCCGGATACCCTGGCGGCGATGCCCGGACTGCCGCCGCTGGCTGGCCTGACCCAGCGCACGCTGCAGCTGTCGATGGATCCGATGCTGGATATGATGGGCATGCAGGCGCTGATGAAAAAGTACGGCGACGGCGCGATGTCAGGCATGCACCACGGCGGCATGATGGATAGCGGCAGCATGGGAAATATGAACCACGCGGGTATGGGGCAGATGAACCACGGCGACGGCGCGTTCGATTTCCACAACGCCAACCGTATCAACGGCAAAGCTTTTGATATGGACGTACCGATGTTCGCTGCGGCGAAGGGAGAGTATGAGCGCTGGGTCATCTCCGGCAAAGGCGACATGATGCTGCACCCGTTCCACATCCACGGTACCCAGTTCCGCATTCTGTCGGAAAACGGCCGCCCGCCCGCCGCGCATCGGACGGGGTGGAAAGATACCGTGCGGGTCGACGGCGGCGTCAGCGAAGTGCTGGTCAAGTTTGACCACGAGGCGCCGAAGGAGTTTGCCTATATGGCGCACTGCCATCTGCTGGAGCATGAGGATACCGGCATGATGCTCGGCTTTACGGTCTAGCCCGGCCCCTGTTGTGCAAAAGAAAAGGCCCGGTTCTCACCGGGCCTTTTGCTCTTCAACTGCAGCGGTTATTTCGCTTCGTCCGGCAGGGCGTAAGCGACGATGTAGTCACCCATCTTCGTCCCGAACGAACCGTGGCCGCCGGCGGAGATGACAACATACTGCTTGCCATCGACCTCGTAGGTCATCGGCGTTGCCTGGCCACCCGCCGGCAGGCGGGCCTGCCACAGCTTCTCACCGTTGCTCATATTGTACGCGCGCAGGTAGTTATCTGCGGTAGCGCCAATAAACAGCACGTTACCCGCCGTGGAGATTGGGCCGCCCAGCATCGGCATGCCGAGCGTAAACGGCACCTGGACCGGCATCGGGAACGGCAGGCTGTCCTGCGGCGTCCCGATACGTTTTTTCCACACCACTTCGTTGGTCTTCAGATCCAGCGCGGAGATGTAGCCCCAGGCCGGCTGTTTGCACGGCAGGCCAAACGGCGACAGGAAGGCGTTGAGAGTTACGCCATACGGCACGCCGTACTGCGGCTGCACGCCGGACTCGGTGCCGGAGCCTTTCGCATCTTTTGGCGGCTCCATCGGGTTGCCCGGGCCGCGTGGGATCAGCTTAGAGACGAACGGCAGCGCCATCGGGTTGGCGATCGCCACCTGACGGTTCGGATCGACGGAGATACCGCCCCATTCGAACATGCCGAGGTTACCCGGGAATACCAGCGTGCCTTGCTCAGAAGGCGGGGTGAAGATGCCTTCATAGCGCAGCTGGTGGAAGATAACGCGGCACACCAGCTGGTCGAACATGGTGGCGCCCCACATATCCGCACCGGTCAAATCTTTCTTCGGACGGAAGCTCAGGTCGGAGAACGGCTGCGTTTTGGCAACGTAATCGCCTTTCGCCGCGCCCTGCGGAACCGGTCTTTCCGGCGCCGGGACGACCAGCTCGCCGTTACGACGGTCCAGAACGAAGATGTTACCGGTTTTGGCCGGCGCGTAGATAACCGGTACGGTTTTACCGTTGACGTCAATATCTGCGAGGGTTGGCTGCGACGGCATATCCATATCCCACAGATCGTGATGAACGGTCTGATAGTTCCATACCAGTTTACCGGTGGTCGCGTTCAGCGCGACGATAGAGCTGGCGTAACGCTCCTGCTCCGGCGTACGGTTGCCGCCCCAGATATCCGGCGTGGTGACGCCCATCGGCAGATAGACTAAATCCAGCTTCGCGTCATAGGCCGCTGGCGCCCACGAGTTAGGGGAGTTAAGCGTAAAGTGGTGCTGGTCGTCGGGGATCGCGTTCGGGTCTTTGGCACCCGGATCGAACACCCACTGCAGCTTGCCGGTATTGACGTCGAAACCGCGAATCACGCCCGACGGCTCGCGGGTAGAGAAGTTATCGGTCACCGCGCCGGCGATGATAATGGTGGTATCGGTAACGATCGGCGGTGATGTCGGTTCGTACATCCCCGGGGTGGTCACCGGCATGTTGGTCTGCAGGTTGAGAATGCCTTTGTTGGCAAAGGATTCACACAGCTGGCCGTTGTCGGCGTTAATGGCGAACAGGCGACCGTCGTTGACCGGCAGGATGATGCGGCGCGGGCAGTTGGCGACGACGTCAGCCGGCGCGCTGTCGGCCTTCGCTTCGTGGTAAGAGACGCCGCGGCAGGTCACGTGCTGGAAGGACGGGTCCGCGTTCAGCTGCGGATCGAAGTGCCATTTCTCTTTCCCGGTTGCCGCGTCCAGGGCGAACAAACGCTGGTGGGCAGTACACAGGTAGAGCATGTTGCCGACCTTAATCGGCGTCACTTCGTTAGTGATTTCACCCGGATCGTTCGGCTGCTTCAGGTCGCCGGTGCGGAACACCCAGGCTTCCTTGAGGTTCTTCACGTTATCGGCGTTGATTTGCTTCAGCGGCGAATAGCGCTGGCCCTCCTGGTTACGGCCGTATGCCGGCCAGTCGCCGTCGGCAACGGCGGAGATCGGGGCCGCAGGCGTGGCGTTGGCGCTCAGGGTGCCGTTCACTTCCTGCGGATCGTTAAATCCGGCCCAGGTCAGGATCCCGCCGCTGATCAGCAGGGCGATAACCAGCCCGGCAACCGCGCCGGCGGAAGGGACGGGCAGGCGACGCCAGACGAAGGGCAAAATCAGCCAGATGCCGAAGAACACCAGGATATCGCTACGCGGGGTGAGCGCCCAGAAGTCAAAGCCGACCTCCCAGACTCCCCAAATCATGGTGGCGAGAAGCAGCGCGGCGTACAGCCAGAGCGCAGAACGCTTACCGCGCAGCAGCATTACGGTGACGGCGAGCATCACCAGGCCGGCAATCGGGTAGTACCAGGAGCCGCCGATAGCCGCCAGCCATACCCCGCCAACGAGAAGATAGAGACCGCAAAACGCTGCAAAGAGTGCAGTCAGCGTCACGAGTCGCCGTGATTGTTGAGATTTTGTTTCTGCCATAGAAAGATACTCGTTTTGTTTGTTAATTTTTTAGATGCAATTAATTATAGGATTTAACAAGTGTGATCGGAATCACAAAATAGCTTTTATTATTCCCTGCACCGCAGATTTATTTTTACTGGTATACTGGTCAGCTTGCCGGTCAACGTCGATGTGAGAGCAGCGGCTTTGATGATTTATCTTAAGAATCAAATGGTTAGTTTAATGAAACATACTGTAGAAGCAAAAAACTTCATGTTTTCATGCTTTTATATTATTTCGTGAATTCGCTATTTTGATTTTTATTATCAGTAAGATACGATTGTTTTTGTTCGTATGTTTATGCGTTTTTTTTGACTGTAGCAACGAACGGTGTATCAATCGGTGTATCAATCGCAATCACGAATCCAGGCGGGGCGGGCTATGGCGGGCACTAACAAGCTAAGTGATAAAAAGCTCAAGGCACTCCAGGGAGCCAGCCGTGATGCGCCAGAAATGTATGCTGATGGTGAAGGTTTAAGCGTCAGGGCATCAAAACAGGGTCAACTGAGTTGGGTATTCTCGTACCGGTTGGGTGGAAGGGGTAGCAAACTCGAACGTTTAACGCTTGGCCGTTACCCTGATTTGTCGCTAAAAGCTGCGAGAGAAAAGCGGGAAAAGTGTCGTCAGTGGTTGGCTGGTGGTCTTGATCCAAAAACAGAGCTTGAACTGAGCACCGAAGAAACGCTTAAACCTGTGACAGTACAGGATGCTCTCGAATACTGGCTGGTGAATTACGCCAGGAGAAAGCGCAGTGATGAGGAGCTGGTAAGGGCACAGCTACGCAAGCATATTTACCCGCGCCTGGGTCGTTATCCCCTCACCAGATGTGAAACCCGTCATTGGGTGGCCTGTTTTGATGAAATAAATCAGACCAAACCCATGACCGCCGGACGCATGTTCCAGATTTCTAAACAGGCGTTACGTTTTTGCAAGGTGCGCCGCTATGCCGCCAGTGATGCTCTGGCTTTTCTCACCATTCAGGATGTAGGCCAGCCATCCGGCCAACGTGACCGCGTATTGTCAGATAGTGAGTTGGCTGATGTGTGGCGCTGCACTGACGGCGATGATCAGCAGCCGTATTATTCCCGTCTTCTCAAAATGCTGGTGCTGTTTGGTGCTCGAACGATGGAAGTTCGTCTCTCTCGATGGTCAGAGTGGGATTTTACCTCATGGATTTGGACAGTACCGAAAGAGCACAGTAAAACCCGTGAGAAAATCGTGAGATCGATACCTGAAGCAATACGTCCGTGGCTTGAAGAGTTAAAAGGCGAGACAGGCAAAACGGGACTACTGCTTGGAGAAGATCGTACCCGTCAGGCTGTATCATTGAAGGGGCGCAGGCTTTTTAAAGATTTCCATCATAACGAGCCGTGGACTCTTCACGATCTGCGGCGCACGTTCTCCACGGGGCTAAACAATATGGGCATAGCACCGCATATTGTAGAGCTGCTGCTGGGTCATGCCCTACCGGGCGTCATGGCTATTTATAACCGTAGCCTGTACTTGCCGGAGAAGCTGGACGCTCTGAACAAATGGCATGAACGCTTAGAACTTCTTGCGGGTAATCATAAAAATGTGCTTCTGTTACCTGTAGCGAATAGAGATTAAATTGATATTGCGGGTCTAGGTCGGCCAACCGAAAAGCGGGAAACCCTACCCGCCTGGCTCGCAAGTTATTAGGGGCGTTGAGGGTGACGATATGGGTATGCCATTGCGTGAGTATTACCGAATTCATCGGGCCGCAGAGTTACTGAAATGTGAAGTCGAAGATTTGCTACATTGGGCATCTGTCGGAGCTATTAAATTATACACTACCTTTGAATCTGGCAGTGGAGTTGTTCGTTTTTTTGGTGATGGTATAGATAAAAAAGATAGGGATTTAAAATATTTTACAGAGGCGCATTTTGAATCATCTTTATCACTTAAAAGTGAATTTTTAAAAACACCAGTTATTTCAGATGGATTCTCTTATGTGTTTGGAACTGGTGACAATCAGTGCTTAGAGAGTATACCTGGTAATCATTATTCGTGTGGTTTTAGTGGGCTGTGGGCATTACCTTACTCAGCCTACGGCATTGGGGTTTTATATGCACTCCAGCCGAGGATGTATGATTTATGGACTTCAGTGAATAGTAAAATGTTCATTTCCTTTGATATGGATTCCCCACTGGATTTTGATGTTAACAGCCTTTTTATGGTTAAATCTGATTTTGTACTAATTAAAGAGAGTAAAGATGGTAATGAACTCCCAAGTTATATTAATGGTGGCGTGAGGAAACCACATTTAGATAATGGAACTTCTGCAACAAGACCAGGCGTGAAAAATTATCATGCGGAAAACCGTGAGGAAGTTCTTAAGGCAGCATTGTATTTGAAAAAATACAATCCAGAGGAATGTACAAATTTTACTAACTGGGCCGAAGCCATCAATAATCATGCGCATAAATTCTGGAGTGATGGCGAAACTCCTTTGTCTGTAAAGTCTATGACTGACCTACTTAGTAAAGCGCACAAACTCCCCTCTGAGAAATAGTTCATTTGATCCCGAGTTAACTTAACTCCACTCCGAGTTAGGCTAACTTGGGTTTTAAACATCTCTAGTAATAGCCAAAATCCTCCTAACAACGCAAGAACAGATAGGAACGGTTTCTTCTGATTGCGTTCACTGGAGGAAACATGCCAAATATTAACTTTACCCCGCCAAATCCAGAGCAACGCCGCACTCTCCTGGAAGAGTACGGATTCAAGTTCGATCGCCGAATCCGTGAAGAAGAGTGCAGCGAAATTACCAGCCTTTCCCGTTCTAGCCGTTGGAAGATGGAGCAAGAGGGCCGCTTCCCTCCGCGCTGCCATTTTGGCCGCAACAGCTGCGCCTGGCTTCTGTCAGATGTGCTTTGGTGGGTGCGTAATCCTCCTTCTGTACCTAACGTCAATAACCCATATAGCCGTAAATCGGCCTAACAGAAGACTAATGCAACCACACGCAACTTCGTCTGATCAGCGAAATGAAGTTTTGTTGCGTGTTGTTGAGTTAAAAATATTGCAGCATACCTAACGCTGTCGCGGCGGCTCTGAATAAGAACTTTTTGGAGCGATAGAAATGACTCAGAAAAAATTAACTGCCTTAACTGGCAGCGGCAAGACTCACCCTGAAGCCAGCAAAAAGGTTAATTTCACGGCAAATGAAAATGATATTTCAGTAATTAAATTTGAAGGACGCACGGTCAGGATCGTGAATGTTTGCGGTGAGCCGTGGTTCGTTGTGTCTGATGTGTGCCAGGCGTTGGAAATCAGCAACCCAACCAGTGCTGTAGCCTCTCTGGATGGTGACGAGGTAATGACCCTAACTTTAACTGAGGGTCATTCGGGTAAGCGTGGCGGAGCGCGTAGATGGAATATGGCTGCAGAATCAGGTTTCTATAAACTGATTGCCCGTAGTCGTAAGGCTTCTACTACAGGCACGTTTGCCCACCGATTCACAAACTGGGTGTTCCGCGAAGTTATCCCGTCCATACGTAAAACCGGTTCATACGGCGTCCCGTTCTCATTCCTGAATGACTTCAGTCGCCGCAAGGATCAGTACACAAAGAAAGCCAGTAAGTGCGGTAGAGACCTACAGGTGTGCAAAGGAGAGAAAGCCCGTCTTGAGACGGAAGAAATTGGATTATGGAGAAAGTATCAACCCGGATTGCTGGAGGGCGTTGAAGATGATGCATAAAACAAAGGCAGCTTTGCAGAGCTGCCAATGTCACTACGGAATATTCAAGCAGAGCCAGCATACCAGGGTTAATGCTGGTGGTCAAAGAATGAGCCGGCTCAATATTGAGTCCGCTGATTTTATTGGTTTTTTTAGCCAGCGCAATTCTGCGCTCACTGATTTTACTCAGCTTTTATGGCAAAGCCCAAAAGTGAGCTTTGCGTATAAGACATTGATTTTATCTACTTCGTCACTTTGGTTTGTCGATAGCCGGAGCTACAAAAATAGCGGCAGTCAGCCATTTGGTTCTTCTTTGGCTTTCTTGCGTTGGCGGCGTTTGATCTCGCCCATTGCGGCGGCGATAAGAAAACCGGCGGTACTCTCACCGTTATTTTTCACTGACTCGATATCCTCTAACACTTCATGCGGAACTCGAACATTTACTTGTTTTGATTTGTTGTTTATTGAACCCGTTGCCATTACTGGATCTCCATGCGTTAGGTGCTATTCACTATACGCAAAAAAAAAGCATATTCAATGCTTGACGTGCTATTCACCTAGTAATATGGTGAATAGCACCTTGATTAAAGCAAGGTGCAGAAATGGCAACGCCTCGGACTGTTGGAGCAGTACCGAGGCGTCTAACCACAAACCGTTAAGTGAGGTAACAGTTATGGCTGACAATCAGTCTACCCAAACTCGCCCTGAATTTACATGGAGATTTCTCTCCACCTCTGAGCGATACCCTAACGCAAAGCCGTTGGTAATCTACGTCAACGCATCCAGCGAACAGGAAGCCTGTAACACTATGCCGGGGGTAAACCTCATTTTCGCTGCCCGCCTTCCATTTCATGCTTTTCAGGTGATGGAGGTCAATCATGCGTAAATCAATAAAAATGCCTGTTGTTCATTTATCGCTACCCGTCCCTGAAAACTTCACAGGCAAAGTGCTTGTGAATGTCGAAAAAGGCGTAGCTGTTGGCGGGTTTCCGTTAAGACCAGATGAGTTTGTTGGTTCCGTCGATAGCTTTATTGAATGTTGCCGCCTGACAGGGCTCCAGATTGTAGAGGTGCGTCATGAGTGATCTCCCCGTCCGACAGTTTGCTGACAAAGCATATCAGGCAGAAATCATTCTCGCCCTGATGCAGAAAAGGCAGGTTGAGAAAATGGAATCTGGCGAAGTGGCCGCGATGATAAATCTACTCAAAGATCTGGTTGGCAGTGTAGGCGGTTTTCTTGGTGAAGAAGCGTTTCGCGAGGAGGAGGAAAATGCGTAGCCCTCAACCTAAAAGCTTTACCTGGTTGTTTCTGGCCACTTACGACGACCCGCTGGCGCTTCCTGTCGTTCTGCGCACTCAGGCTAATACCGAAGATGAAGCACGTTCGCAGCTTACTGGTGATTTTTCTCTGACATTTGCGGCAAAAATCCGTTCCGATTGTCCTCTCACCTGTCATTGGGTGGATCGGGATAGTTCTGTTTTGTGGTCTGTAATGGGCTGCAATGCTGACGCTTCCTTTCAGCAAATGAAGGGGGCTGGCAATGTCTAAGCTCGAAATATTGACCCTGAAGAAGGCGAAATCGCGAACTTTACAGCTTTCAACGCTGCTAATGGTGATTTCACAGAACTCGGTGCAAGAACACGAAAGGCAATCTCTGGTCGAGCTTGCATACGACATTTCGTGTGAACTTGCTTCCTTCATGCTTGAGCAAGAATTTCCGGAGGTAGGCCATGCATAACCCGGCTGAGTTAAACGAATCGCTTGAACGGCGTGTGGACCTGCTGACTGAAAAGGTGCTGGTCCTTGAGCTGCAGATCAAATCACTGACTGACAGCCAGAGGGGAGAGATCCCCCCGGGTATGGCACCAGTATCTACGCTGGCTGCTGAGTTCGGTATCTCCACCAAAAAGGCGGAAGAGCTGGCGAAAAACACCGGCGTGATGATGGTGAAGTTAAAAGCAGGTGGCTTTGTTGCGCCGGAAGAGAAATTCAGGGAGGTGGCCAGACAGGTGTTACGTAGCGCTAAACGTAAATACGGATCTGCGTACTGGTATCACCCGTTGTTAGGCAAATTCCAGATGAGTGGAGGGATCCCGAAGTGACAGACACCGTAATCAAACCAGAAGAAATTTCCGACGCGCTCTTTTCCTGCGTGTATTCCTGGGTCAATGGTCATGCCATCGACAAGAAAGGGGCAGATGCTGCCGTAGCACGCCACCGTGACAGTACTTCGCCTTATGGCGTACTGGCGCGTCGTCTGTGTGAGTTTGTTGCCGGTAGTGGCCCAACTTACGAAGAATTGTGTGATTTGGGCCTGGTATTGATCGATGCTGGCAGGCAGAAGGAAAACCGCATTGCTCTGGTGGCGGGGATTATCGGCGATGAGGTTAAACAGCTTCTTTGTGATGTAGAGCGGATTAACCGGATATTCCCTCAACCAAAGCCGGAGAAAAAGAAGCGCGTCACTGATGCGGCCACGTCCTCACTTAACCAGATGGGTCCAAGTCAGCGCGGTGAGGTGCTTCTTGATCACTATGGTGGATTGCTGGCGCTTCACCAGGAATCGGACACGGTACACCACTATAACGGGGTGATATGGACGCCGGTCAGCGATAAGGCACTTGCCCGCCAGATGGCGGCAATATTTATTGAGGCTGATGCGCCATATTCCATGACGGCTATGAAAAATGCGGTCGATACGATGAAGTTAAGCCTGCCTCCGATGAGAGCCACAGAGCGTAACCTGATTGGCTTCTCTAATGGTGTTTTTGATACCCGTAAGGGGGAATTCCGTGCCCACCAGAGAGAGGACTGGCTACTGGTCGCCAGTGAGGTTGAATTCGGGAAGGTGACGGAAGGGGAGAGACTTGAAGCCCATGCGCCTAACTTCTGGCGCTGGCTACAGCATGCCACCGCAAGAAACGACAGAAAAGCCTCACGACTGCTTGCCGCGCTCTATATGGTGATGGCTAACCGCTACGACTGGCAGTTGTTTCTTGAGGTAACGGGGCCAGCCGGCAGTGGTAAAAGCGTTATGGCTGAAATCTGTACCATGCTGGCGGGTAAGGGCAATACGCAGTCGGCTAGCATGTCAGCGCTGGAGAATCCCAAAGAGCGTGAATTGCTGGTGGGGTATTCGCTTATCGTCATGCCGGATATGACGCGCTACGTAGGCGATGGTGCAGGGCTGAAAGCGATAACCGGCGGGGATAAGGTATCAATCAACCCGAAGTACAGACAGCCTTACTCGATGCGTATACCGGCTGTCATTCTGGCGGTTAACAATGATGCCATGCGGTTCAGTGATATTGGTGGCGGGATATCAAGACGGCGGGTGATTTTTAATTTTTCAGATGTGGTCAGTGAGGATCAGCGTGATCCGATGCTGGTGGAAAAAATCGAGTCGGAACTCCCTGTGATTATCCGCCACCTGTTAACCCGTTTCGTGAAACAGGACGAAGTGAAACAGCTTTTGCGTGAACAGCAACGTTCTGATGAGGCGATGGAGGTTAAACGGGGTACAGACCCGATCATAGACCTTTGCGCAGCGTTGTTTTTTATGGACGAGGCCAAAGGGCTGATGATGGGCGGCGGTAATCATGCTGCGCTGGAGCCGAGGAAATACCTTTATCACCTCTATCTTGCCTTTGCTGAATATCACGGTATCAGGCCGGTGGCGGTCACGAATTTTGGCAAGGCGATAACAGCGGCAGCGCGGGAATATGGTCAGGAATATCTCACCAGAACGATCAAGGGCAGGCGTCAGACCAATGTTGGTATAGGTGAGCTGGCTGATGAATTTATGCCCAGGGCATACGGCGCTGAACCGCCAAAAGACGAAGAATAGAATTTTTAAAATGCATTACTATCTACCTAATGGTTGAAAAAGGATGATTAAGTAATATAAAACAGTAAGTTAAGTTGGGTAGATAGCATCAAAATTACTATCTACCTACTGTCTACCTGCTATCTACCTTGTCTACCCAATGGGTAGAGAAAACCCCTCTGGGTAGACAGAGGGTAGGCAGTAAATTAATGCTATCTACCCGCCTGAAACCCGCGCCATTACTGGCCTGACAGCAATCAGGTAGACAGGGTAGAGAGGAAAACGCAAAACTTGTATTTTTTATATCTCACAAAGAGCAAACTGAGGTGAAAAAATGCAGGAAGCCGGAATGGTTGAGAAGAAATCAGCAGGTAGCGCAGCCCTCTGGATGCGTGAGGCCGTGGAGGCAATCGATAAACAGTTTGGCGATTGCTATGCCAGAGAACACCCTGAGCTGGTGGCGGGCTTCATGCAGGCAGCAGCCATCGATCAGGCGGGAATGTATATTCGTTCGCTGGTGGAAACGCTGGATTTATGGCCCGGTTCGTTGACATAACGCACAGAGCGAACCGTTGAGTCTCTAAATGTGGAGACTCCGGAAATGACAGCACAATTATCAGCATATGGGCGGCTGGTGGCCAGACAAGTTTGTCGGTAGCCCACCAGCCAATTTGCTCTACTCAGCCACCAGCGGAACCGCCCGTTCGCGGCGAGCTAACCAGTCAAAAGAAGAAATGAGGTTAATTATGGCCAATATTACTCAAGATGATGAATGGGTGATGGAAGCGGGAATTATAGCAAGGATGTATATGACCCCCCGGCAAATAAGAGCTTACCGTAGCGGGCGGTGGGTAGAAGGCATTCATTATAAGAAGCATTCCCCCAACCCACTCTCTACAGAAGGGAGAGCGACACTTCTTTATAACTACACAAAAATCAATAAGCTTGTTGGAGATACTTAATGATTATGCTGGTTGGTGGCCAACCCTGAGACCCGGATAACGGGAAAAGGTACGAACATGGCTATGGCCCGACTGGCGGTATCGCTGCCGTGCAATGCGGCAGAGGACGGGCAGGCTACTTTCTGGCTGGGTGTCATTGCCTTTGGGAAACAGGCCGATGCGCTGGCCAAACACCGTAAAGGCGACCTGGTCAGTGTGGCGGGCAATATGCAGCTCAATCAGTGGACTGGTCAGGATGGCGGTACCCAGCAGGGTTATCAGGTACTGGCCGACAGTGTGATCAGCGCCAGAACGGTACGACCCGGCGGTAAGGTGGGGCAGCAGGGGCTGGACACTAACGCCCTTCGCCGGGCGCATGAGCAACACCCACCAGCGACCGGTCATGATGATTTTGACCAGACGCCGCCGTTTGATGATGGTTTCTGACATCCGATCCAGATGATCAGAAGTGATTTACCTGTGCTCAGGTGAAAAAGAGCTCGCAGGCAATACTTTACTGTAGCGTCAGGAAGGGGACTGGGCGCTGTTGTCTGGCCATCTGGAGCGGATGAACTATAAATCCATTTTATAGTGATATAATTCATATGACTAAGTGCCTCGTCGTATGGCATATTGATAAAAAAATACGCACGGGGCTGCAAAATGGAAAACATTGACGTTATTCTGGGAACAGATCATTTAGAAGATATCGCTTCAGCAAAACCAATCCCAGCACTGAAAGAAGTGATATGGAATGCCTTTGACTCTAAATCATTGATAGTGAAAGTCGACTTTCTTCGTAACCCTATTACCGATACAATTGAAAAGATAATTGTTAAAGATGAAGGTAATGGGATTCCTTTTAATAAAGTAAGTGACCTTTTTGGGAGTCTTGGGGAATCATGGAAAAAAGAAGCAAAGAAAAAAGGCGACCACTCTTTGCATGGACAATATGGCAGAGGGAGATTTAGAGCTTTTTCATTAGGTGAGGTTGTCATATGGTCAACAACTTCAGATGCCCCAAATGGGAAGGTTAAATATTCGATAAAAGGAAATGTAAATACTATTAAAAGGTTTGAAATAAGTGATGCCGAACCTTTAGTTGATAAAAACAAAGGGACAATGGTTGAGGTTTTTAACCTGGCTAAAGGTGTGGATGTACTCGCTAATGAGTCATCTAAGCAGGCAATCACTAAAGAATATGCACTTTATCTAACTGAGTACCCTGATAAAAAATTATTTTATAATAATGATTTAATTAGTCCTTCAGATGTTTGGCTTGATAAGCGTGATTATAATTTAGGTGACGTTGAAATTGAGGGTAAGCCCGAGTGCGTTGTCGTCTCGATAATAGAGTGGAATTTTAAAACATCTCGAGAAATTCACTATTGTGATGAAAATGGTTTCTCTCTTTTCAGCGAACCACCGGGTAATGTTTTTCGCGCCTATGGCGTTGATTACACGGTTTACGTAAAATCTTCATATATAAAGAGGAAGTATGAAGAAGGCATTCTTTCAATTGGCGATATGAATACCGGTGTTAGAGAGTTGAAAGAAGTCATTATTGATCTATGTCGGAAGCATTTTGTAAATAAAGAGTTTATACAAAAATCAAAAATTGTTGAGGAATGGAAGAGTCAAAATATCTATCCATATGAGACAGTGCCTCAACCGGGTTCAGTTGAAGAGGCTGAACAAAAAGTTTTTGATATTCTTGCTGTGAATGTTGAGAGCTATTTGTCGCCCTTTAGCAAAGCAAATACTAAAGTTAAAAGATTTACATTCAAACTGTTATCTCAAGCTTTAAGGGATAATCCATACTCAGTAAGAAAAATTCTTTCGGAAGTTTTAGTTTTGAGTGCAGATGATCAAGATGCCATGGCAGAACTGTTAGAGCGAACAACGCTCCCTAATATTATTAGGGCATCACAAGTAGTATCTGACAGACTGAATTTTTTGACTGGATTAGAGCAACTTCTTTATGATGATGCAACGCGAAAAAAATTACTTGAAAGAGACCAGTTGCATAAGATTTTAGAAGGTGAGGCGTGGATATTTAGAGAGGACTTTAATTTGTCCAGAAGTGAAAACACTCTAAATCAAGTCCTTGAATATCATTCTTCTTTATTGGGGGTTGATGATGGTTTTGATGAACCAGTACTTAGAGATGATGGAACTACAGGAAGGGTCGATTTACTTTTAAGTAAAGCACGTCAGCCCAGGCAAGGCGAGCTAGAACATTTAGTAGTTGAATTAAAAAGGCCAACTAAAAAAATAGACTTAACAGTTACCAATCAGATTGAAAGCTATGCTCATGCAGTAAGCAATGATACTAGATTTGATAAGAGAAAAACTAAGTGGGTATTTATTGCAGTCTCTAATGAGGTAGCTCCTTTGGTAGAGGAGAAAATTACTCAAGATAACCGCCCATATGGAGTTCTTCATTCAAGGGGGAATATTGAAATATGGATTTATACTTGGGGCGAATTAATCCAGCAGGCTCGTTCGCGTTTGATGTTTTTCAGTAATCTTTTAGATATAGACATTAATCGTGAGTCTGCGACAAGTTATTTGCGTTCTACTTACGAAAAATTCATACCAAAAATTGATGAGGATGCTGAGTCATAATATTGGTGGCGACTTTCGCCTCTTTATTTAATGTTAATATTATTCTTATGATGGCGACTGGAAAATGAAAAGGTGAGGCCATGATAATGGGTTACCTGCTGATGTCTTACATTGCGCTTACTTCCTGCTGGCCTGTGACGCTGATCATGCTATCGGTTGCCGTTGTCGTGTTACTGCATGCGGAACGCCGGGTACTGAATGTGTCCATCGTTGTCCTGGTTGGTTTTCTGGTTTTTGCTGCCTGGCAGTTCGGGGCGACGATGCGTAGCCCCAATTCATTGCTGGTGGGAGGCGCAGGAAGCTTTGTACATCTTGTCGGGATAGAAAGCCGGTAATCCCCCCCCCTGATTTCCGCCATCGATACCTGACCCTCTTTCGTTACTGTGCAAATCTGCACAGTTTCTTTTTCCAGTCCATTAGCCTGTGATTTGTACGCCTGAGAGCATAGCCGCTGAGCTGTCGCTTTACCGGCACCGAAACCTCCTGCCGCACCTCCATTAACAAGCGCATTCATTATGCTGCCATGAACTCTGTATTCTCTTTTGATTAAAATATTTTATCTTGACGATTTAATTTATTGATCATAAGTTAAGCACATGCAGAAGAAGTCTGTACGTTTAACCAGTATCAGGAGGTCAGGAAAATGGTAGTCACTAACAAAAAGCCGATTCTTGTCGATCAGCCGATTCTCGAAGGGTTACAGCGTCTTCGGGATGATGAGTGCCGGCGTTCTACCGTTGGCGCAGCGCCAAGTATTCAGGAGCTGGCGCGTCACCTTTTACGTCAGGGGATTAGTAGACATGAAACAAACAAAAAGTAATGCCGTGCCAGGAGTACAGGAGCAAAACAGGCTGGGTGTTACCGGTATGGTTTGCCGCGGGGATGAGAGAACGCCAGCTCAGAAAGCAGAAGACAATACTTCTGCAACTCCGCTGGATATTCACCAACCAGAGGAAAGCAAGCCATGTCGCTAATGACGTTACCCGCATGGGCGCTAACAGCGTTCGGTACAAAAGGTAAGAAAAAACAGCCCCAACTATCTGAGGAAAACCCATCCATGTTCGATTTCTCGCATCTGTCAGGAAAAACCAAAGCGAAAGGCGAGTCCGATAACGGGAATGTGCCACTGAAACTGGACAGTGACGACACCCAGATCACCAGACCTAAGCAGCACAGTCGCGGCCACAATGTCGCGGTATCGACTGAAGCTAAGGATAACCCGGTTCTGGCGGTTCGTTTGCTGAAAGAGACCGAGCTTTCTTCGAAGAAAATTAAGCTGAAACTGGCATCTTCGCCGGCGGCGCTTTCTGTCTTTACCATGAAATTTATGGAAGAGAACGATCCAACCTGGGAATTTCAGGACGATGAAGAGAAAGCCCGCACGGCGCTGATGTTTTCGACACAGAATCGCGATGCAAATGGTTATCTCGCTGCCAAAACTAGCGCCCTCAAGGCATTGAAGAAAATGGAAGAGCCACTGACAGAGGATGAGGTCAAGGCATTAGCCAACATCGCATCTAAAATGCAGAATGATTACGACCCGATGTCGCCTGACAATGTCAATGCCCGCCGTAAGGCTGACGAAGAGTATCGGACGGAAGTCGCGCAGGCAACTGCACGTCGCAATGACCGTATCCGTGCATCTGGTGTGAGCTTGCCGGGAGATACCCGTCGTGTTAATGGCAAGATTGAAGGGCCGGCACGTGAGGCCGAACTCCTTAAATCACAGGTTCCTCTCTGAGAGGTACGGTGATGAGCGTTATGAACTTTCAGCACCTCAATCAGCCGCAGCTCAATGCGCAGGCATACGGCTTTTCCGGGCGCCGTATGCAGCGCATGCACCGGCTTCAGCAAACTGTTGAAGACGAGCAACCCTCTGTATGTCGCCATTCCGATGCGCATCTGATCGCGGTGAGCAAAGAGGCCAAACAAAACCCAATACTGGCATTTCATCTTATTGCCGAAGGCATACCACATCAGCGGGCCATCGCCATACTGCAGAGCAGCGTTCGGCTGCTCAGTCGTTTTACCCGTCGGGCCATGGAGAAAGCCTATCCTGGCTGGGAGCTCCTTGATGCCGAAGACCAGAACATGGCGGCATTCCAGCACAGCATTATTAACGGAGACGCTAACGGCTATCGAGCTGGTTTTAATGCTGCCCTGTCGGCGCTGGAGAAGTTTGTAGAGCCAGTAACGTATGACGATATCGTTAATTCTCTTCCGGCGTCTCACGATATAACCGGACAGGAGCACTGAAAAATGACGTTGAATAAAAATACCAGTTCAACCTTTAACGTTAAACTTCTGGAGAAAATACCAGAGGTATTAGGTAAGTCATCGGATCATTTCTTAATTGATGATGTTCATACCAATAAAGACGGCACTAAGGAAACCCAAAAAACATTTGAGCTTCCTGCACGTGAAACCTTCCTGATGGCCATGAGCATGAGTTATGAACTTCAGGCGGCAACATATGACTTCATGAAAGAACTCGATCGCCAACAAGGAGGGCTCCTGAGGTATTCCATAGAAGATTTGAATAATTTAGTTTCAGAGACCAGACAAAACCCAGACAAGCATTTAACTAATACGAGCGATGGCCTGAAGAATTATCAGGATACCTTAGCCTTGCTGGAGCGAGCTGAATATATGGTAGGCATGCTTACCAGGTTATGGCTTGGTTGGTTGAAGGATGAGGCGAAAGCTAATTCTCCATCAATTTGAACTCATCATAGATATCAATCAAAGGATATACAAAATGCGTAAGATAAGTTCAGTCACTGATACCGCTGATAATAAGGGAGAATTTACCCAAGGTAATGTCGCTCAAGGTATTCCACCGACAATCCTTGTGGCAGATATTTTTAATACCTGGCAGCGTGAGCTGGTGGGTGTGGTTGAGGGCTCTGGCCGCCAGCTTGAGCCTGAAAATGATGGTCAGTTAAAAGAGGTTATCGATGAGTTGAGGATCACTGCCCTTCTATCTGGGCCCGTCGTAGGTGCCCTTACTTCTCAGGGTTACTGCATCATTCCTACCAGAACGCCATCAGGTGAAAAGAAAAATATTATTGTTCAAATGGGAACAGCCACAATTAATGCGTCATCAGGAACTGTTCAATATCCAATACCTTTTCCTAAGCGGGCTATTGCTATTGTTGCTACGAAATACGCAGATGGGAACCGCTACGTGTCCGTAACCAATGATTCCAATGCCAGTTTTGGCGCATACGGCTGGATCAATGGTATTTCCGGTAATGCAGACAATTTTGGGTGGTTAGCGATTGGAGAATAGTCATGTATCAGTTTAGTGCATCAACGGCGTGTTTTTACCCAGATGAATTATTGCCAGCTTATCGGGATAACAATTCGCTGCCAGCGGACCTTATCGCAGTCAGTGATAACGTGTTTCACGAGTTCACCGGGGCTCCACCAGAAGGTAAGCAAAGGGGGGCCGGAGCTGATGGTTCGCCATCATGGGTCGATGTACCTCCACCGACCAAAGCACAATTATCCAGGCAGGCTGGGGCTGAAAAAGAGCGGCGCCGCACAAAGGCTGAGGACGTTATCGTCCCTTTAGCGCGTGCCCTGAAATACGGAATGGCTAGCCAGGATGAAAAAACGCGACTGGAACGCTGGGAAAAATATTCCGTTTTGCTCAGCCGTGTTAACCCGGGTGATGCCCCAGATATTGAATGGCCTGTTATGCCGGAAGTTCTTTAAGTGATCGCTATGGAATGGCCCTCAGAAAAAATGGGTCCTTCCTGAGACTTTTGTAAGGCACGGGCATTGCGCGCCGCAGTGTTTTTGTAGCTGCAGGTTTTGAATTTGATTCACACTTGCGCACTTTCACACTTGTCACTTTTTGTTATGGGTTTGTTGATTGTGAGCGGTGGTAAGGGATTGCGGGAAGTTTTGGTAATTTTTGATTCACAGTTTGATTTACACATTCAGTATAAAAAGTGTGAACCCTTCACACTTTGTGTGCACGGTTCACACTCCGTCAGCGAGGTAGGTTGTTATGTTAATGTCAGTAAGCCAGTACGCCGAGCACAGCGGCATGAGTCGCCGGTCATTTTACAACTGGGAAAGTAAGCAGGGATTCCCGGCGCGGGTTGACGGGAAGATTGACCAGGAGGCCTGCGACGCCTATCTGGCACGTTACCGTGACATCCATGATCCACGCGCTCAGAACGCGAAAAGCAAAGCGGTGGTATCCGGTGGCCGCACTGTTGCGGGTAGCGCTCTGGTAGAGATGAGTGTTGCGGAGATTATGCTCATCGTGGCATCTGGCGCCGACAAGGTGGCCGGGATGGGGCCGGACGAACGCGCTCAGTTGGCCGCCAAGGCCGTAGATCTGTTTTTAAGCGAAGGCCCCTATAACCCGCCTGTGACGTTCGGCGGCTACCGGCTGTCGATTGTTGAAACGCCAGATGATGAAATCGGGCAGATCATCGCGGGTGGCGGGTTCGGCCTGTCTGCTTATGATGTGATTTACGAGTGCCGGGATTACACCCTGACTCTCATGAGCGATGAAACCGAAGAAACAGCCATGCGGAGGGTTATTCCTTCGCTGCTGTATGCCCTGGCCGACGATATCCATTAAAGCAAAGAGTGCCAGCGGGCTCCTGTTATTCCAGCCCTTCGGGGCTGGCTTTTTTATATCATTACTCCGGCCGTAGCATGTGGGCCCGGTCGACGAGAGAATTTGGCTATGTTAAAACAGAAGAAAATCGAGGCGACAATTGAAGAGTTGGCCCGCCTGCAGGGGCATGAACTGAACGCTGTCGATATGCTGGAGTTACGTCTCAGGGTGGCCGGGGCGCTCGCAGCAAAAAAACGACACCGCCAGCGCATGGAGGCTCCACCTTATCAATGGAAGAAGCCAGATTTCTTTCGGTGATTTATTCGTCCAGGCGAGGTATTAGTAATCACTTCGCCTAAAGTGGATTTAAACATGAAATTTGATGAACATGATGCTATTGGTGCTTATCTTTCAATAAATAAGCCTCAATCAGCTGAAAAATGCTACCTTGAAAAGGTGTTTGATAACGATGGTTGGGATGATCTGTTGGCAATTCAAGCTAATAAAGATTCTATTACTCCTAAGTTTAAGTCTGAATTTCATCTTTTTTGGATTGAAAAAGGGCATTTTATCAGGGAAAAGTTCAATAACGATAAGAAGTTACTAGATTTACTTCGAGCCTTTTTGCCACCGTATGAAGGTGAAGGTATGTTTTTGTTTCGTGGTGAAAATATAGATCGTTTTAATGATTTGAAAGTTGGCTTTTGTTGGACACAAAACCAGAAGAAAGCTAAGCAGTTTGCTAGTGGGTTAAATGCCTGTGGTAAGGGGGGAATTTTATTGAAGGCGTGGGCGCCTGCTTCATCAATTCTTGCTGGAATTCATCCTCATAGCGTATATCTGGGAGAATATGAAATTACAGTAGATAGTACGGGCATTGAGCAGATAGAAATAATTAGACAATACCCGCCGTCACATTAGCTTTCTCAAGATTTTTGCTGTTAGCCGCCAGCAGCTTCAACTCCAGCTTTGTATCCTTCCTCATAGGGATCCGAGCCTAATGGGGTCATTGGGCCGATTGGCGCGATTGGAGGAATGACGTTTCCTTGTACTGACTTGTATCCATCGCTGTACCCACGAGCGTAGTCTTCTTGGTGGCTCATCTTGTTACTCCTTTTTCCAGTTAACAGATCTCCAGAATACGATGCCTTGCTTAGGATTTACAGTTTGAACTGATAGCCAGTGCTGCATTTTTCTTCTCTGAACATAATACTGTATACTCGCCGCCTTTCTTCGGTACTCATGCTTTCGCATCATTTCTAGTTTGTGCGATAATCCGTATATCAATCGGTGTATCAATATTTACTGAATTGCATAGCGTGAGATTGAATTTAACTGATTAAAATCAGTGAGATATATAGATTATGAAACATATTGTAGAAGTGATGATCCCGGAAGCCGAGATCAAAGCGCGTATCGCCGAACTGGGTCGTCAAATCAACGAATGCTACAAAGACAGCGGCAGCGAAATGGTGCTGGTGGGGCTGCTGCGCGGCTCATTTATGTTTATGGCCGACCTGTGCCGCGAAGTTCAGGTGCCGCATGAAGTCGATTTTATGACCGCTTCCAGCTACGGCAGCGGCATGTCCACGACCCGCGACGTTAAAATCCTCAAGGATCTGGACGAAGACATTCGCGGTAAAGATGTCCTGATCGTGGAAGACATCATCGACTCCGGCAACACGCTCTCTAAAGTGCGTGAGATCCTCAGCCTGCGCGAGCCGAAATCGCTGGCCATCTGTACGCTGCTGGATAAGCCGAGCCGTCGCGAAGTAAGCGTACCGGTTGAGTTTGTCGGCTTTGCTATCCCGGACGAGTTCGTTGTCGGTTACGGTATTGATTACGCCCAGCGCTATCGCCATCTGCCGTACGTGGGCAAAGTGGTGCTGCTGGACGAGTAGGACGTAGGTGAGCCGTT
This sequence comes from Klebsiella sp. BIGb0132, assembly GCF_024810075.1. Taxonomy (NCBI): domain Bacteria; kingdom Pseudomonadati; phylum Pseudomonadota; class Gammaproteobacteria; order Enterobacterales; family Enterobacteriaceae; genus Klebsiella; species Klebsiella sp. BIGb0132. The sequence goes on from NZ_JANUDW010000003.1 coordinate 298,320, forward strand.
GTGCGGTGCCCGGCTAAGCAGCATGCCGCCGGGTTTATCCGGCGCGGCGCGGGCCGCCTGTCCGGAAGTGAAAAGCGCGTCAGCTACTTGTGGTTGACGTGCTTAATTTTGAGGTTGGAAATGCCGTGACGGTAGCGCTGTTCGAGCGTTTCGCGGCTGACGGCGGTCACGTCGAGATCGCGCAGCAGGCCATCGTGAATGCCGTAGGCCCAGCCGTGGATCGTCACCTTCTGCCCGCGTTTCCACGCCGAGCGCATAATCGTTGAGTGACCCAGGTTATAGACCTGCTCCATCACGTTCAGCTCGCACAGCGTATCAAGGCGGCGCTCTTCGGGCATCTCGCCCAGCAGCGAACTGTGTTTAAACCAGATATCGCGAATATGCAGCAGCCAGTTGTCGATCAGGCCCAGCTCGGTGTTTTCAATCGCCGCCTGCACGCCGCCGCAGCCGTAGTGGCCGCAGATGATAATATGTTCGACCTCCAGCACGTCAACGGCGTACTGCACCACGGAAAGACAGTTCAGGTCGGTATGAATCACCAGGTTGGCAACGTTGCGGTGCACAAACAGTTCGCCAGGCTCCAGGCCCGTTAACCGTTCAGCGGGTACGCGGCTATCAGAACATCCAATCCACAGAAAGCGCGGTTTTTGCGCCTGAGACAAGGTTGCAAAAAAACCGGGGTCTTCTTCCACCAGCATTTTTGACCATAGTGCATTGTTGCTGATGAGTGTATCTATATCGTTCATGGACGTTCACGGCCTATAACCAGGTAAGTGCGTTGCGCTAATATAGGTTAACCTCACATTTTTTAAAACAACCCATCGCGTGTCACGACACGAGAAGAGACATTTAATGACCATTGCTCTGGAACTAAAACAGCTTACAAAAACCTACCCCGGCGGGGTTCAGGCGCTGCGGGGGATCGACCTGCAGGTTGAGGCAGGCGATTTTTATGCGCTGCTGGGCCCGAACGGCGCGGGAAAATCCACCACGATTGGCATTATCAGCTCGCTGGTTAATAAAACCTCAGGCCAGGTCAACGTCTTTGGCTACGACCTGCAGAAGGACGTGGTTAACGCCAAGCGCCAGCTCGGCCTGGTGCCGCAGGAGTTTAACTTTAACCCCTTCGAAACCGTGCAGCAGATCGTCGTCAACCAGGCGGGCTACTACGGCGTTGAGCGTAAAGAAGCGGTGATACGCAGTGAAAAATACCTGAAACAGCTCGATTTATGGGAAAAGCGCGGCGAGCGCGCGCGGATGCTATCCGGCGGCATGAAGCGCCGTCTGATGATCGCCCGCGCCCTGATGCACGAGCCAAAATTACTGATCCTCGATGAACCAACTGCGGGCGTGGATATCGAACTTCGCCGCTCGATGTGGGGCTTCCTCAAGGATTTGAACGATAAAGGCACCACCATTATCCTCACCACCCACTACCTGGAAGAGGCGGAGATGCTGTGCCGCAATATCGGCATTATTCAGCGCGGCGAGCTGGTGGAGAACACCTCCATGAAGGCGCTGCTGGCGAAGCTAAAATCGGAAACCTTTATTCTCGATCTGGCGCCGAAAAGCCCGCTGCCGGTGCTCGAAGGCTATCAGTATCGGCTGGTGGATACCTCGACTCTGGAAGTTGAGGTGCTGCGCGAGCAGGGGATCAACAGCGTATTTTCTCAGCTGAGCGCGCAGGGCGTTCAGGTTTTAAGCATGCGTAACAAAGCCAACCGCCTGGAAGAGCTGTTTGTCACGCTGGTACATGACAGGAAAGGAGAATCAGCATGATGCAGCTGTACTGGGTCGCGCTGAAAAGCATCTGGGCCAAAGAGATCCACCGTTTTATGCGTATCTGGATCCAGACGCTGGTGCCGCCGGTGATCACCATGACGCTCTATTTCGTCATTTTTGGCAACCTGATCGGTTCGCGCATCGGCGAAATGCACGGTTTTACCTATATGCAGTTTATCGTGCCGGGCCTGATTATGATGGCGGTGATCACCAACGCCTACGCCAACGTGGCCTCCTCTTTCTTCAGCGCGAAATTCCAGCGCAATATTGAGGAGCTGCTGGTGGCGCCGGTGCCGACGCACGTGGTTATCATCGGCTACGTTGGCGGCGGCGTGGCGCGCGGGCTGTTTGTCGGGATCCTCGTCACCGCGATCTCGCTGTTCTTCGTCCCGTTCCAGGTTCACTCCTGGCTGTTCGTTGGGCTGACGCTGCTCCTGACGGCCATCCTCTTCTCGCTGGCGGGCCTGCTGAATGCGGTATTTGCCAAAACCTTTGACGATATCAGCCTGATCCCGACCTTCGTGCTGACGCCGCTGACCTACCTCGGCGGGGTATTCTACTCTCTGACCCTGCTGCCGCCGTTCTGGCAGGCGCTGTCGCACCTGAACCCGATCGTCTACATGATCAGCGGCTTCCGCTACGGCTTCCTCGGCATCAACGATGTTCCGCTGATTACCACCTTTGGCGTACTGGTGGTCTTTATCGTCGCGTTCTACCTGCTGTGCTGGTCTCTGATCCAGCGCGGACGCGGTCTGCGCAGCTAGCGGAGCGTTATTGGCGCTTCGCTGAGCGATTAGGCGAAGCGCCATCGGCTAATCTTGACTGCCATCACCGACATCAATCCTTCCCCTTGTTAAATTAGCCTCCTGCTAAGGAGGTAGGCGATGTTAGGTTGGGTAATTACTTGTCATGACGAGAAGGCGCAGGAGCTGCTGGATCGTCTGGAAAAAAAATATGGACCGCTGGCGCAGTGCCGGGCGGTGAACTACTGGCGCAATCTCAGCAGCAATATGCTGAGCCGCATGATGTGCGAGGCGCTGCACGCGGTCGACAGCGGCGATGGCGCGATCTTTCTCACCGATGAAAGCGGCGCGGCGCCGTATCGGGTCGCGGCGCTCATGAGCCATAAGCACACCCACTGCGAAGTGATCTCCGGAATCGACTATCCATTGTTAGAGCGAATGTATCTGCTGCGCGAGAGCCTGAGCAGCGAAGCGTTTCGCGAGGCGATAGTCAGCGCCGGAGGCCCGACGGTCAGCAGCCTCTGGCACCAGCAGCAAAAAAATCCGCCTTTCCGTCTGCTGCATGAAGCGTTCGGGAATTAGGCGTTGGTATTGATGCCGCTTTTGTTACAATGGCGGCAGTTTTTTCTAGCGGTTAGACGTCGATGTTTGCCCGAATCTTTGCTCTGCTCCTTCTGCTGACGTCGCTCAGCGCCACTGCCAGCCTGTTAAGCCAACAGGGCGTGCCTGCTCGCTATATGCAAACCACTGAAGACGCGGTTATCTGGGCGCAGATAGGCAATGAGGTGGTCAGCGTCGGCAATATCCGCGCCGGGCAAATTATTGCCGTCGTGCCGACCGCCGCCGACTATTATGAGTTCAGCTTCGGCTTTGGTACCGGTTTTATCGATAAAGGCCACCTGCAGCCGGTGCAGGGCAAGCAGCGGGTGGAGGACAGCCTCGGCGATTTGCATAAGCCGCTGAGCAATCAAAACCTGCTCACCTGGAAAGATACCCCGGTCTACGACGCCCCCTCCAGCGGCAGCGCGCCGTTCGGCACGCTGGCGGATAATTTACGCTATCCGATAATCAGCAAGCTGAAAGACCGGCTCAATCAGACCTGGTTTCAAATTCGCATCGGCAATCGCCTGGCGTGGGTCAGCAGCCTCGATGCCCAGCAGGATAACGGCATTCCAGTCCTCACCTATCACCATATCCTGCGTGATGAAGAGAACACCCGCTTTCGCCATACCTCGACCACCACCTCCGTTCGCGCCTTCAGCAACCAGATGACCTGGCTGCGCGACCAGGGTTACACCACCCTGAACATGTATCAGCTGGAAGGCTACGTGCGCAATAAGATCAACCTGCCAGCGCGCTCGGTAGCGATCACCTTTGATGACGGCCTGAAGTCGGTCAACCGCTACGCCTGGCCGATCCTCAGGCAGTATGGCTTTCACGCTACGGCGTTTATTATCTCCTCGCGCATTAAGCACCATCCGCAGAAATGGGCGCCTAAGTCGCTACAGTTTATGAGTATTTCTGAGCTGAAGCAGATTCAGGACGTCTTTGACGTGCAGTCGCATACCCACTTTCTGCATCGGGTTGATGCCTGGCATCGTCCGATTCTGCTGAGCCGCAGCTACCACAACATCCTGTTTGATTTTGAGCACTCGCGCCGCGCCTTGACGCAGTTTAATCCGCACGTGCTCTATCTCTCCTATCCGTTTGGCGGCTATAACGCCACGGCGGTGAAGGCCGCGAACGACGCCGGTTTTCATATGGCGGTGACCACGGTGAGAGGGAAGGTGATGCCGGGGGATAATCCGTTCTTATTGAAGCGCCTCTATATTCTGCGCACGGATTCGCTGGAGACGATGTCGCGGCTGATCAGCAACCAGCCGCAGGGATAGTCAGGCCCGCTTGAACATTTAGCTGCCTGCCCGAGGTGAATATTTTCAATCCAATACCAAACGCCGGTTTAATTATGGGCGAAACCGTTACAGCCTTATTCTTTCTGCCCCAGGTGATAAAGCAACGGGTGAGGATTGTATTACGCTAACCCGGTCGTCTGATTTCATGTTAATGTGGGCTGCGTTGGTTAATATGCCAGCAATATAATAATAGCGTCATTAACCGCTTTCGGTAGCGTACAGGTCTACTAATGAAGCCAATACAATACGTACTATTATGGTTTGGGGAAGTATTACTCTTTACCGTTACATTCGTCCTGCTCTACGTGCTGATACCCGAAGTGAAAATGTACAGACTGATTACGGACCTAACGGGGTTTATGTCCGATTTTACATGGGATAAATATTATTTTTTGGCCCTTTGCGTAGCTTCACTGCTCATCGTAGCAGGAGTGGTTTATATAACGGCCTTAATTAAAAAACGTTAATTTTAAACGCTGGCTATCCGGGGATACGTATGAGGCCGATACAATATGTACTACTATGGATTGGGGCTGCATTTCTCTATGCGGTAACGTTAGTGCTGCTATTAACATTTATGCCCGAAGTAGAGCTCTATGGTCTGATCAGAAAATTTACGGGCGTTATATCCGGTGATGTATGGGATAAATATTATTTCCTGTCTATTTGTCTCGCTTCACTATTGATTGTATCAATAGTGGTTTATATAACGGCTTTAATTAAAAAACGTTAATCCTCAACGCACCAGAGACTAATCAGTTAGCGGTTTTTTACGGGGCCTGCTGAACGGTGCTCCGCCTGCGCGGCGCACCGTCAGCGATCGGCTATCAGGCAACCTGAACCGGAATGGCTTTGGCCTGGCGCTTCATCTCGTTGTCGCCTTCAAAGTAGGCAACCTTTGGCCGCCAGCTGCGGGCTTCTTCATCGCTCATGGTGACGAAGCTGGCGATGATCAGAATATCGCCGACGCTGGCGCAGTGCGCCGCCGCGCCGTTAACGGAAATGATTCTGGAACCGCGCTCGGCGGCAATGGCGTAGGTGGAGAAGCGGTTACCGTTGGTCACGTTCCAGAGATGGATCGCCTCATTTTCGAGGATCCCGGACGCATCAAGGAAATCCTGGTCAATGGCGCAGGAGCCTTCATAGTGCAGATCGGCCTGGGTGACTTTTACGCGGTGGAGTTTGCCCTGCAGCATATTACGAATCATAGTGTCTACCTTTATTCCCGTCATACTTCAAGCGGCATACAGGCTGGCTGCACTCGAACTATTGCGGGTATCTACCTGACGAAAACGAAGCGGATGTCGCATCCGCTTGAGCAAATGCCGGGCAGTATTGCCCGGTTTTTAACCTTTGTCTACTGGCCGAGCTCGACGATTTTGTTGTCGATAAGACGCGCCTGGCCGAGCCATGCTGCCATCAGGATCACCGCCCGCTGGCTGGTCTCCGTGAGCTCCAGCAGCGTATCGGCATCGCGGATCTGAATATCGTCAGAGCGGAAGCCCTTTTCGTCCAGCTCCTGCCCGGCAAGGGTAATCATTTCATCCAGATTACGATCGCCGGCCGCCAGCTTTTCCGCCACGCTATTCAGCACTTTATACAAGCCTGGGGCGATTTTACGCTGGTCGGCGGTCAGGTAGCCGTTGCGCGAGCTGAGCGCCAGGCCATCTTTGGCGCGGATAATCGGTACGCCGATAATCTCGATATCGTAACCCATGTCGGCAACCATCTTGCGGATCAGCGCCAGCTGCTGGAAGTCCTTCTCGCCAAAGCAGGCGACGTCCGGCTGCACCAGGTTGAACAGCTTGCTGACGATGGTGGAGACGCCGCGGAAGTGGCCCGGACGGCTGGCTCCTTCAAGCATGGTCGACAGGCCGGGAACGTCGACGTAGGTCTGGCCTTCGGTACCGTGCGGATAGATCTCCGCCGGAGCCGGTGCGAATACGAAGTCCACTTTGCGTTTGTTCAGCTTCTCGCAATCGTCCTGCAGCGTGCGCGGGTAGCGCGTCAAATCGTCAGGGCGGTCGAACTGCATCGGGTTAACGAAAATGCTGACCACCACGACGTCAGCGCTGGCTTTCGCTTCATCAACCAGCTTCATATGGCCGTCATGCAGGTTGCCCATGGTGGGAACCAGCGCAATGCGCTTGCCTTCCTGACGTAAACGGCGGATATGCTGACGCAGCAGCGGCAGGGATTCAATAATCAGCACAACAAGACTCCTTAATGGAAACTGTGTTCTTCGCCCGGATAGACGCCGGACTCCACTTCGGCAATATACTGCCGTACCGCCGCGCGCATGTCGCCTGCTGCGGTGAGGAAATTTTTAGCGAATTTAGGAATATGGCCGCCGGTGATGCCGAAGGCGTCGTGCATCACGAGGATTTGCCCGTCGGTGACGTTGCCGGCGCCAATGCCGATCACCGGGATGGTCAGCGCCTCGGTCACGCGCTGGGCCAGCGCCACCGGCACGCACTCCAGCACCAGCAGCTGCGCGCCTGCGGCTTCGAGCGCCAGCGCGTCGTCAAGCAGCGTTTGCGCCGCGTCGCCGCGTCCCTGGACCTTATAGCCGCCAAAAACGTTAACCGACTGCGGCGTCAGGCCAAGATGGCCGCAAACCGGCACCGCCCGTTGTGCCAGCATTTTTACGGTCTCGGCAAGCCACGCGCCGCCTTCAATCTTGACCATGTTCGCGCCCGCGCGCATCACCACGGCGGCGCTGGCGAAGGTCTGTTCCGGCGTGGCGTAGGCCATAAACGGCAGGTCGGCGAGCAGCAGGCAGGACGGAGCGCCGCGGCGTACCGCCTGAGTGTGATAGGCAATGTCTTCAACCGTCACCGGCAGCGTGGAGTCGTGGCCCTGTACCGTCATGCCCAGCGAGTCGCCAACCAGCATCACGTTAATGCCCTCATCGGCAAACAGCTTTGCGAAGCTATAGTCGTAGGCGGTGATGGTGGCGAAGCGCTTCTTCTCCTGTTTGCATTTCTGCAGCAGGGCGATAGTGGTCGGTTTCATAACGTTTCCTGATGATGAAAGTCATATTAACCGGCATTCTAACAGCAGCACTGGAGGGGGCAACGGTTTTAGGCAACCGATAACCACGATCGCCGGAATTGCTAAAAGCAGCGGGGACTACCAGAGAGCGGGTTTGTCGGCAGCGAGCTGGGTCAGTACGCTGCGTAACGCGACGCCGTCAGGAAAATGGAGTTCGGGGGCAATCTCAAACAGCGGCCACAGCATAAAGCCGCGGTTTTTCATATCGTAATGCGGCACCGTCAGGCGCTCGCTGTCGATGACCTGCTCGCCAAATAGCATGATATCGAGATCGAGCGTGCGCGGACCCCAGCGTTCGGCCTTGCGTTCGCGGCCCTGCTGCAGCTCGATGCGCTGGGTATTATCCAGCAGCGCTTCTGCGGTAAGCCCGGTCTCCAGCGCGACGGCGGCGTTAAGGTAGTCAGGCTGATCCTGCGGCCCCAGCGGCGGCGTGCGGTAGAAAGAGGAGACGGCGACGATCCGGCTGTTGGGGATCTCCGCCAGCGCGGCAACGGCAGCATTAACCTGCTCCAGAGGAGCGGCCAGATTGCTGCCGAGGGCGATAAAGGCGAGCGTCATGCGCCGCCCGGGCGCGGGGCGCGTTTGCGTGGACGACGATGACGGCGGCGCGGCGCCGGCTCTTCATCGAGCTCGTTAAGCATATCTTTTTGATCCGGCGGCGGAGCAACCTGGAACTCGCCCCACCATTTGGTCAGGCGCAGCAGCTCACCATTTTTTTCAGCACCGGCGCGCAGCTCAAGCAGATCGTACGCGGCGCGGAATTTCGGATGCTCCATCAGCTTCCACGCGCGTTTGCCCTGGCGGCGGGACATCCGCAGCTGCAGCTGCCAGATATCGCGAACCAGCGTAGTGATGCGCTTTGGAATCGCCAGCGTACGGCAGGCTTCGTCCAGCACGTCGTTCATCGCCAGCAGGAAGGCGTCGTTGTACGCCAGACCGCTCTCCTGGGTAATTTTCTGCGCCATTTCCAGCAGCGGATACCAGAACATCACCGCAAACAGGAACGCCGGGTTAACGCGCATATCGTTATGAATGCGGTTATCGGTGTTCTTCAGTACCTGGGTGATGATGTGCTCCATCGGGCTATCGCCGCGCTCGGTAAAGTAGCGGGTGATGGTCGGGAACAGCGGCTGGAACAGATTGTATTCGCGCAGCAGCATATAGGTATCAAAACCGTAGCCCGCCTGCAGCAGCTTGAGCACTTCTTCAAACAGACGCGCCGGAGGCACGTCGTGCAGCAGCGCCGCCAGGCGTGGGATCGGCTCGGCGCTTTCCGCGCTGATGCTCATATTAAGCTTGGCGGCAAAGCGCACCGCGCGCAGCATGCGTACCGGATCTTCGCGGTAGCGGGTTTCCGGATCGCCAATCAGGCGGATAACGCCATCCTGCATATCCTTCATGCCGCCAACGTAATCGCGGACGGTAAAGTCGGCAACGCTGTAGTAAAGGCTGTTAATGGTGAAGTCGCGGCGCTGGGCATCTTCTTCGATGGAGCCGAAGATGTTGTCGCGCAGCAGCATACCGTTCTGGCCGAGCTGCGAGGTGACGCGATCGGTGGTATGCCCTTCGTGGTGACCGCGGAAGGTGGCGACTTCGATAATCTCCGGCCCGAACATGACGTGAGCCAGGCGGAAACGGCGGCCGACCAGGCGGCAGTTGCGGAACAGTTTACGTACCTGATCCGGGGTCGCGCTGGTGGTGACGTCGAAATCTTTCGGCTTCTTGCCAAGCAGGAGGTCGCGTACGCCACCGCCGACGAGATAGGCTTCGTAGCCCGCCTTGTTCAGTCGATAGAGCACCTTGAGGGCATTATCACTGATATCTTTGCGGGAAATTGCATGCTGTTCGCGCGGGATAACCGTCATATGCGTTTGTTCGACGGCGGCTTCTGCCTCGCGCTCCTCACGGCTTAGCACCTTACGGCAAAAATTAGCGACTCGGGTAAAAATGTTGCACCTCGTAGTGTCAGACTGACTTCAGGACCAAAAAGCTACTCTATGGACTTCAGATTGCAGCGCGGCGACAGGCTTGTGGGCTCCCGGTGGCATAGAAAACTATGTAACCTGGGCGGACAAATGCGGCTATCGCAGCGGCAACGTGTAAGGCGACGAGTAAAAATTGCGGCTAATCATAGCTCAGCGGGAGCCATTTGAGAATGCTGGATTTTTTCGGGTTTCCAGTTCACTACCGCCTGCTTGAGTAAATCATCGATACTCAACGCGCGCCATTCCTGCTCAACGTCCTGATTAAGAAACATTAGCGCCCGTATAATTTCCGGGCGCGGATCGCCTTCCGGCAGCGCCGGGGCGTGATTTTGTTTGGAGAGTTTATTCCCCTCGGCGTTCAGCGCCAGCGGCAGATGCAGGTAATCCGGCGCCTGCCAGCCAAAGTGCTGGTAGAGCGAAATCTGCCGCACCGTAGGCTCAATAAGATCGGCGCCGCGGACTATCTCACTCACGCCCTGGAAACGATCGTCCACCACCACCGCAAGATTATAGGCGAACAGGCCGTCGCGGCGGTGGATAATAAAATCTTCGCGCGCCAAAGGCTCGTCGGCAACCAGGGTTCCGCGCAGCTGGTCATAAAACTCAAGCACCGGTCGCGTCTGGCGTATGCGCAGCGCGGCGTCCTGTGCCGGCAGCCGCAGGTCGCGACAGTGGCCGTCATAGATGCCGCCGACGGCGTGAATACGCGCGCGGGTGCAGGTGCAGTAATAGCACAGCCCCTGCTCATGCAGCCAGGCAAGGTGCTCCCGGTAGGCTTCGTGGCGCTGCGACTGCCACAGCACGTCGCCATCCCAGTGCAGCCCGTAACGCTCGAGCTGGCGCAGAATGGTATCGGCGGCGCCGGGAACTTCCCGCGGCGGGTCGATATCCTCAATGCGTACGTGCCAGATGCCGTTTTTTGCCCGCGCCTGGAGATAGCTGCTGAGTGCGGCAATCAGGGAGCCGAAATGGAGTTCGCCGGAGGGTGAGGGGGCAAAGCGGCCTGTATAGCGTGAGTCATTCATGGTCTATAGAGCATGTAGGCGGGAGAAACTCCCGCCGGAGATACGATAGCGAAGTGGATCAGCCTGCCATCTGTTTTTCGCGAATTTCCGCCAGAGTTTTGCAATCGATGCACAGATCTGCGGTCGGACGCGCTTCCAGACGGCGAATGCCGATCTCAACGCCACAGGATTCACAAAAGCCGAAATCTTCGTCTTCGACTTTCTTCAGTGTTTTCTCGATCTTTTTGATGAGTTTACGTTCGCGATCGCGGTTACGCAGCTCCAGGCTGAACTCTTCTTCCTGAGCGGCACGGTCTACCGGGTCCGGGAAGTTAGCAGCTTCATCCTGCATGTGTGTTACGGTGCGATCCACTTCATCCCTGAGTTGATTACGCCATGCTTCAAGAATACGCTTGAAGTGCGCTAGCTGGGCTTCGTTCATATACTCTTCGCCCGGCTTCTCTTGGTACGGCTCCACCCCAGCGATGGCGAGAATACTCAGGGACGATGTTTTACGGTTTTGCCCTTCTTGCATGTTGCTTCTCCTTAACACGCACTATCGATCCCCATGGTGGGGGAAAAATCAGGCCGCTATAAATAGCAGATGCTTTTCCGGATAGCAATTATCTAAACGTTACACTTGACAACCCTGTGAAGAAAAGCGTATTTGCGCTCGCGACCCGGACACTATTTAGCCGTTTGTTTACCGGGAGTTAACACCACGGTAATCGGCTTATTCAGAGTCATCATCTCGGTAGAAAGTTCCGCTTTATAGGCGAGAATTTCAACCCCCTTGGTTTGCGCTTCAATCAATAGCTGTGCGTATCTGGCATCAATGTGGTGAGCGGGAGAGAAACGGTCGATCGCCGAATGCAGCACGGCGAACAAAATTACGGCCCGATCGCCGGCTGCCGCCACGCCCATCAGCTCCCGCAGGTGCTTCTGGCCGCGCTCGGTGACCGCATCGGGGAAATAACCGCTCTCTTTCTCCGCTAACGTAACCGATTTCACTTCAATATAGCAGTTTTGTCGTTCTTCTGCCTGTAACATAATATCGATGCGGCTGTTCTCTCCGCCATATTTCACTTCACTTTTCAGCGTGTTATAGCCAGAAAGCTCGCTAATATTCCCCGCCAGTATCGCCTCTTTTGCCAGCGTATTGGCACGTAAAGTATTCACGCAAATCGTCGCGCCCTGCTGGGTTTCGGTTAATTCCCAGGTATGGGCATACTTGCGCTTCAGGTTATCGGAGGTGGAATACCAGACGGTATCGCCGGGCGTCGCGCAGCCGGTCATCGCCCCGGTGTTCGGGCAGTGCAGGGTCAGCTCGCGTCCGTCGGGGGTCACCACGTCGGCCAGAAATCGTTTGTAACGTTTAATCAGAACGGCGGACCGTAGCGGTGGGGTGAACAGCATCAGCTCTCCTCGTTGAAGGGGTAACGTTCCAGCGCGGTATAGCGGGTACGTCCGCGGGCAAAGCTGGATTCATAAAGTACAAATTCGCGCACCGCAAACGTCCAGCTGAAGCCGGGCGGCGGGATGGGTACCGCGCTGCGGGCATCGCGCAGCAGGGTGATATGCGGATGGAACGGCTGCGGGCTTTGATAGCAGCCGCTGCGGGCCGCCTGCGCGCGCAGCATACCGGCCAGCTGCAGCACGCCGCGCGGCGGCTGGCGCGTACCGAGCCACACCACCCGCGAACGCAGCCACTGTCCGGCATCGTCGAGGGTCAGCGTAAAGCCGGGCTGGCGAATGCGTCCCGCCTGTGCCGCCAGCGCGCGCTGCTTATCCGCGCTGACCTCGCCAAGAAACGCCAGCGTCAGGTGCAGATTAGCTTTTGCTACCGGCCTGCCGGCGTCATCCGGGAAGCTCAGGGCGCGCCAGTCGACGATCCGCTGCTGCACCTCTTCAGGCAGTTCAAGGGCGAAAAACAGCCTTTTCGGCTCGGACATGATAAATACCCGGTAATCATTTCAGTGCGATGAATTTCAACCTGCAGCGGATCTGCAACGCGAAAGACGACAAGTCAGGCGTGATGCTACAATGCCTGCCCTTGAATGTTAAGCCCTGGAGCCTTTCGTGTCCTCATTGCCGGTTGCCGCCGTCCTCCCCGAACTTCTCTGTGCTCTGCAGCAGGCGCCGCAGGTGCTGCTCAATGCGCCAACCGGTGCCGGTAAATCGACCTGGCTGCCGCTGCAAATCCTCGCGGCGGGCCAGATCGACGGGCGCATTATTCTGCTGGAACCGCGCCGGCTGGCGGCACGCAACGTCGCGCAGCGGCTGGCCGAACTGCTGGGCGAGAAGCCGGGCGATACCGTGGGCTACCGGATGCGTGCGGACACCTGCGTCGGACCAAATACCCGAATCGAAGTGGTCACCGAGGGGATCCTGACGCGCACGCTCCAGCACGATCCCGAGCTGACGGGCGTGGGTCTGGTGATCCTCGATGAGTTCCACGAGCGCAGCCTGCAGGCGGATCTGGCCCTCGCCCTGCTGCTCGACGTGCAGCAGGGCCTGCGCGACGATCTCAAGCTGCTGATTATGTCGGCGACGCTGGATAACGATCGCCTGCAGCGGATGCTGCCGCAGGCGCCGGTGGTTACCTCCGCCGGCCGGGCCTTCCCGGTGGAGAAACGCTATCAGGCGCTCGCCGCGCACCAGCGCTTTGATGAGGCGGTGGCGATAGCCGCCGCCGAGCTGCTGCGCCAGGAGAGCGGGTCGATGCTGCTGTTTCTCCCCGGCGTCGGCGAAATTCAGCGGGTGCAGGAGCAGCTGTCCGGGCGGGTGGCTGACGATGTGGCTATCTGTCCTCTGTACGGGGCGCTGCCGCTGAGCGAGCAGCGAAAGGCGATTCTGCCGGCGGCGCAGGGGATGCGCAAGGTGGTGCTGGCGACCAATATTGCCGAAACCAGCCTGACCATTGAGGGGATTCGGCTGGTGGTGGATAGCGCCCAGGAGCGGGTTGCCCGCTTTGACGCTCGCACCGGCTTAACCCGCCTGATAACCCAGCGCATCAGCCAGGCCTCCATGACCCAACGCGCCGGCCGCGCCGGGCGTCTTGAGCCCGGAATTTGCCTGCACCTGATCGCGAAAGAGCAGGCGGAGCGCGCGGCGGCGCAGAGCGACCCCGAGATCCTGCAAAGCGATCTGTCATCGCTGCTGCTGGAGCTGCTGCAGTGGGGATGCCAGGACCCCGCCGAACTCCGCTGGCTGGATCTGCCGCCGGAGATCAATCTGGCAGCGGCCCGGCGTCTGCTGACGGCGCTCTCCGCGCTGGAGGGCGGCAGGCTCTCGGCGCGCGGGCGGAAGATGGCCGCGCTGGGCAACGATCCGCGCCTTGCGGCGATGCTGATTGCGGCGGACTCTCCCGATGCGGCGGCAACGGCGGCTAAGCTGGCGGCGATCCTCGAAGAGCCGCCGCGCGGCGCGAATAGCGATCTTGGTTCGGCGTTTGCCCGCCAGCAGCCCGGCTGGCAGCAGCGGGCGCAGCAGCTGCTGAAGCGCCTCGGCGGCCGCGCGGGCCATCCCGACGCCCAGCGCGTGCCGGCGCTGCTGGCACCGGCCTTTGCCGACCGGATCGCCCGCCGACGCGGCCAGGAGGGGCGCTACCAGCTGGCCAACGGCATGGGGGCGATGCTTAACGCCGATGACGCGCTTGGACGCCATGAGTGGCTGATTGCGCCTCTGCTGCTGCAGGGGAGCTCGTCGCCGGATGCGCGCATTTTACTTGCGCAGCCGCTGGATATTACCGCGCTGCTGGAGCAGCTGCCGGATCTGGCGCAGCGCTCCGATACCGTGGAGTGGGATGAGGCCCAGGGAACGCTGAAGGCCTGGCGCCGCACCTGTATCGGCCAACTGGTCATCAAAACTCAGCCGCTGGCAAAGCCGTCGGAAGAGGAGCTGCACCGGGCGATGCTCAACGGCATTCGCGAGAAGGGCCTCAGCGTGCTGAGCTGGACGGCGGAGGCGGAGCAGCTCCGTCTGCGCCTGCACTGCGCGGCGCAGTGGCTGCCGGAGGAGGCGTGGCCAGCGGTGGATGAGGCCTCGCTGCTGGCAACGCTGGAGGCGTGGCTGCTTCCGCAAATGAGCGGGGTGCACTCGCTGCGCGCGCTCAGGGCGCTGGATATTCGCCAGGCGCTGCAAAACTGGCTGCCGTGGCCGCTGCGCCAGAAGCTCGATAGCGAGCTGCCAACCCACTACGTCGTGCCGACCGGCAGCCGGATCGCCATTCGCTACCACGAGGAAAACCCGCCGGCGCTGGCGGTGCGTATGCAGGAGATGTTTGGCGAAGCGACGACCCCGACTATTGCCCAAGGCCGGATGGCGCTGGTGCTGGAGCTGCTGTCGCCCGCCCAGCGCCCGCTGCAGATCACCCGCGATCTCAGCGCCTTCTGGCAGGGGGCCTATCGGGAAGTGCAAAAAGAGATGAAGGGACGCTACCCCAAACACGTCTGGCCGGACGATCCGGCCAACGCCGCGGCGACCCGGCGCACCAAAAAGTATGCGTCGCCGGGGTCGAACTGAGCCCGGGCTATGCCGCCTGGGCCCACAGGAACAGGCCGCCGCCGGCCAGCGCCAGCCAGGGACCGAAGGCCAGCGGCCGATCCAGCGGCTGGTGGGTCAGCCGCCGCAGCACCAGGGTGCAGATAAGCCCGCTGGCCGAGGCCAGCAGCAGCGTATGCGGCAGCGCCTGCCAGCCAGACCACGCGCCGAGCGCCGCCAGCAGCTTAAAATCACCGTACCCCAGCGCCTCCCTGCCGGTTAGCAGCCGAAATACCCAGTACACCGCCCAGAGCAACAGGTAGCCTGCCATCGCGCCGATAACCGCCTCCGTCAGCGGCACGAAGGTGGCGTTGAGATTAAACAGCAGCCCGGCCCACAGCAGCGGCAGCGTCAGGCAATCGGGGAGCAGCTGCGTCCTGGCGTCGATGAGCGCCAGCACCAGCAGGGTGGAGAGCAGCCCCAGCCCGCCCAGCAGCGCGAAACCCGGAGTCAGCAGATACCCGGCGAGCACAAACAGCAGCCCGCAGAAGAGCTCGGTCAGCGGATAGCGGCGTGAAATCGGCCGCGCGCAGCAGCGGGAGCGCCCCTTCAGCAGCAGGAAGCTGAACAGCGGGACGTTATCCCGCCATGCAACGGGCTGCCGGCACTGCGGGCAGAACGACGGCGGAAAGCTCAGGCTAAGCCGCTCCTGGCCCTCCTCGGCCATTAACATCAGCGGCAGCCGGTAGATAACGACGTTAAAAAAGCTGCCGAAGCACAGACCGAAAATAAACAAAAAACCGCCCCATATCAGGGGGAACTGCAGTGAAAATGCGGCAAGTAGCGTCATGGTTTCTCCGGTAGTGACCATTTTCCCTGCAGCTGCCAGGGCGTGCGTCCATGTTCATCCTGGCGGCCGCTCTGGGCGATAAGCGCCGCGAGCAGCGCCGGCGTGGACTGCCGGCTCTGTAGCGTTCCGCGAAAGGCGTAGCCGCCGTCAGGCGCGAGGGTGCCCTGTCCGCTCAGGCTCAGCTGATGCGAGTCCTGGCTGATGTTCAGCGCCAGCGCCCCCGCGGGCGTGCAGCTGAATTTGCCGCTGACGCTGGCCAGCGTCAGGGACCCGGCGGGGGAGCTCAGCGTCGCATCCTGCCAGCGCGCGCGGCCGTCGGATATCTGCTGGCAGCCGGCGGGGCTAAAGCGCGCCTCGGCGATCTCCAGCGTAATCAGGCCCTCGGCGTCAACCGACCCGGCCTGCGTCAGCCCGCGACCCGCCACGCCGGCGGGGACGATAAGGCGGCCATCGCGCAGCGTCAGCGCGCTCAGCCCCTGCAGCCAGGCCTGGCCGCGCAGCCCGCTGGGATCGCTGAACGAAATCTGCCAGCCCGGAAGCGCGCCGGAGAAAGTCAGCCGCCAGCGCAGGTGGGCGAGGCCGGCTCCGCGCCAGACAATATCTCTGGCCTCGCCCTGCCAGACGGTGCCGGCAAGCTCGCCGACGCCGATCCCGGCCGGCAGCGCGGCGGTCAGCAGCCTGGCGGGGGCGGTGAGCAGCATCCACAGCAGCCAGGCGCTGAGCAGCACTCCAACGGCGGATTTACTTCTCATGCCGACGCTCGAGGATCAGCGTATTCACCGTCACCCAGCCGGGACGCTGGGGGTGTGCGGTGACGGCCAGGGAGGCGGCGTGAATGCCCTGCCGGCCCAGGGCGTCGAGCCATGACATCAGGGCCTGAAAGGTGCAGGCCTCGAGGGTGACGTTGACCCGCATCCCCTGCGGCTGCAGCCGGACGATCGCCAGCGCCTGGCGGGCCGCCTCGCGCATGATGACCGCCGAGGGCTCTTCGGCGGTGGGCGCAGGGCCCGGCCGCTGGCGGCTTAGCTGCTGCAGGAGCGGAGCCTGCTGCTGCATCCAGCGCAGGCTGGCCTGCTCTTTGGCGAGGGTTTGCCGCCACTGCTGCTCGCGGTCGAGCCACGGCTGCCAGAAGGCGTAGTACGCGATACCGACGAACAGCGCGAGGGCCATCGCCACCAGCAGGCGCTGCTCCCGCTGCGAGCGCTGCTGCCATAAAATACGCAGGCTATGCATCGTTTTCCTCCAGGGAGAGACGCCCCTCAATGCCGTCCGCTCGCGGCTTCATTTCGCCGGTTCGTACGCGAAAATGGGGCTGCGCCCGCAGCCTGAACTGCTCCAGCGCCCGGGGCGATACCGCCGACACGTCGAGCTGCAGGGCGTTGCGCGCGCCGTCGTAGGCCAGCGCCCGCAGGCGGATCCCCGGGGTCTCGGAGACGATCTTTTGCACCAGGCTGATGGTGACGACCGACGGCGGATGCGCCGCCGTCTGCGCAAGCTGGCGCAGATGCTGCTGCATCTGCAGACGGGGGTTAATCACCCGGGTCTCCGTTTTAAACCACTGATGATAAAACGCCCGGCTGGCCTGCTGAGCCGCTGCCGCCCGCTGGCTCAGCGCCAGATGGTCGAGCACGCCGTTGACTCCCCACAGCAGCACCAGCGCGGCGGCGGCGGCCATCGCCGGACGCCAGCGCAGTCCGGCGGGCTGCCAGCGGCGCTTCGGCGCAAACTCTCCCTGACGTAGGCAGATGCGCTGCGCCGCCGGATTCGCCGCCGCCAACTGGAGTAAATCCTGCGCCGCCAGCGCGCGCCACGGTGCCGGGATCGCCGGGGGCGGCGAGTAGCTGTCGATCGGCGGCTGCGCCTCGCCGGGGGAGAGCAGCTCGGCCAGCCAGCCGGCTTCTGCCGCCATCCCGCCCCAGGCCTGATGGCGAATCAGCCACTGTTCGCCGACCTGCAGCGCGCTCCAGCGGCCCGGAGTGAAGGGGAGAGCCAGCGCATCCGGCGTCAGGGCGAGGATCTCGAGCCCCAGCTCGTCGCAGCGGGCAAGCCACTCGCGCATTTTTTGCCGCTGCAGGGCGGCGACGTGGCAGAGATTTTTCTGCCGGTGGAGCAGCGCAAAATGAACCTCCTCGACGTCGGTTGCCAGCTGCTCCTCGAGCAGGAAGGGTAGAACCTGCTGCGGGCGCTGGCGCAGGCCGGCGGGCAGCGTCACGCTGTGAAAAGCGCAGTCGCTGGCCGGAACCAATACCCAGGCGGGATAGCGCGCCGCCAGCTCGCGCAGCATCGGGTCATCGTCACTGGCGGACCATTCGCCGGCGCTCTCCGGCTGTCCGGGCGAGATCAGGCGCCAGGCGATCGGCCGTTCAGGGGCGCCGAGGCGCAAAATGAGCGCCGCGCGCGGCGGCGTTTTATCGTTATTCATCGGCCACTCTGTAAAGTCCATAACGTCGCTGGATAACGCGGAAGCTGCGCCCTTCGCGCTGCAGGAGGCTGCGCTGCTGATAGCGCGCGCTGCCCATGACCACGGTGAACGAGGCGACGAAGCGTTCACTGTGGACCGTCAGCCAGGGGCGTACGGCGGTGGTGTCGGTGTCCTGCAGCGCCTGCTGGGCTAAAAACGCGGCGACGCTGTTCCAGCCGCTTGCCGGACGGGCGCTCAGCAGCTGGCGCGCCTGCTGAATGCTCAGATCGGCGGGAAACAGCGCCGCCAGCAGGGCGGCCTGCGCCGGCTTCAGGGTGTTGATATTGATCTGCAGGGCGTCGTTCGGGTGGGCGCAGACGTAGGGCAGCAGGCGCTGGTACAGCGCCGCGTCCATCCCGGCGAGCAGGCGCAGCTCGCTGAGGTCCCGGATATTCTGGTTGCCGGTCAGGTAGCCCGGCGACTGCGCCATATAGACCTCGTCTTCCGCGCCGTTGAGCAGCGGCTGGCTATCCGCATCGATCCAGTCGCGCAGGGCGGCGGTGAGCTGCAGGGCGCGCAGCGGCTCCGCGCCGAGCTTCTCCAGCAGGCGGGTAAAGGCGCGCGCCGCGGCGGGGATCGCTTCGCTTTCATCGGCGGTGGCGCGGTTGACGGCATTCAGATTGAAGCAGGCCAGATCGTCGGTAATCGTGGCATAAATCTCGCCGCCATCGACGGTGAAACGGCGTCCCTGCTGGGCCCAGTTTTGTGCCAGATGGGTCTGGTTCGGCGAATCAAGCGCGTCGCGCTGCAGCAGCGCGGCAACCATCGTCTCCGCGCCCAGCGCGTACCATTTGGCCTGCAGGTTATCGAGGGTGGTGGCCGTCTGCTGGTACATCCGCGCCGTTCTTTCGGTGATGGCGCTCGCCAGCACCATCATCAGCGCGAGGATCAGCAGCACCATCAGCAGCGCGACGCCGCGCTGGCGGCCGTTCATGGCTGCTCTCCGGGGGCAACTAAAAACAGGCGCGTGACGTCGCCGTAGCCCTTCAGCGTTAAGGTGACCTCAAGCGCCTGCGGCAGCTTTTGCGCGGACTCCCAGCGATCCTGCCAGCCGCCGTTGGCGTAAAAGCGCAGGCGGAACGCCTCGACGTCGCGCTGCAGGACCCAGGTCGTCGGCCGGCTGCCGGTGAGCGGGTCCTGCTGGTCATAGCTCAGGCGCTCCAGCCGCTGCTGGCGCAGGCGGTAGCTGACGTTCTGGATCTCTGAGCGCGGCAACATGCCCATCGGGTTTGGCCAGCCGCTGCGGCTAAAGGCTATCGCCCAGTCGTCGCTGCTCAGCTGGAAGCGCCCGGCGGAGAAGGGAGCGTCGTCGTTGCGGCCGCGGCGGGGGACTATCTGGTTGAAGTCTGCGGCCATCTGGCTAAAGGTCTGCTGCAGCGTGCGGATCTGCTGCGCTTTCTCTTTGGTGAGCGTATCCGCGCGAATGACGTTTTGCAGCACGCTGACCGCCGCCACGCTCAGCGCGGCGAGGATCGCCAGCGCCAGCAGCATTTCAACGAGGGTAAAGCCGCGCATGGTGCCGTTGTTCATGGCCGGGTCACCCAGGTGCGCAGCGAGGAGACCGGCGCCTTGTCGCTTTTATCATGGCGGACCTCGACGTCCAGCGCCCGCAGCTGCGGGAGTTCGGTTTCGACGCCCTGCCAGCGGATGTGCCAGCTGCCGCCTGCCGCCTGGATCGTCGTTTCCGAGGGGCTCAGCGCCGGCCAGCGGTTTTCCAGCCGCAGCTGGATCAACTGATTGTCGGCAAGCCATCCGGCGAGGGTTTTCTCCTCCATGCGCCCGAGATGGTTCGTTTGCTGCAGCGTGGCCTGCATCACGGACAGCCCGGCGAGAGCGAAGACCACCAGCGCGACCATGACTTCGATAAGCGTCATTCCGGACTGCGATTTCATGGGCTCTCCTCCCGCTGCGCGGGCTGCACGCTACCGCGGGCGTCAACCTCCAGCGCCAGATCGCGGCCGATATGCAGCTGAAAGGGGGTTACTTCCCCGCCGGGGAACAGCAGAACGTCGGGCAGTTCGCCCGGCGTCCAGGCGGCGCCATCGGGGAAGCTCAGCGCCAGCGGTTCCGGGGCGGCGCTGCCCGAGGTGGCGACGCGCGCGATCTGCAGCGGCTGCCAGCGGGAGCTCTCCTCGCCGCCGTCCGCTTCGCCAGCCTGGCCGCTCTCGTCTGGGGTCAGCAGCCGCATAAACTGCCAGCGGTCGGGGTGAATCGAGATACCGTAGAACTGGCCGGTCTGCAGCCCGCGGTCGCGGACAAAGCTCAGCTGTGCCTGGAAGCGCTCGAGGAGCTGCGCCGGGTCGTTCTCGCGCGATGGCGGAAACGCCAGCATCACCATGCCCGCGCTAATGCCCATCAGCAGCAAAATGAGCATCATCTCCAGTAACGTGAAGCCGCGCTGCTGCACTATTTTTTCCCGATATTCCAGTTGCCGAGATCGTCGTTGGTATCCGGCATGCCGTCCGGCCCAACGCTAAACACGTCGACCTGGCCGTGCTGGCCGGGGCTGAGCAGCTGATAGTCGTTGCCCCACGGATCCTGCGGCAGGCGGCGGATATAGCCGCCTTCCGGATAGTTACGCGCCTGCGGCTCGGCGGCAGGACGGCTGACCAGCGCCGCGAGCCCCTGCTCGGTGTTGGGGTAGCGGCTGTTATCCAGCTTGTACATATCCAGCGCGCCCTCCAGCGCCACCAGATCGCTGACCACTTTTTGCCGGTCCGCTTTTTCTTTATTGCCCATCAGGTTAGGGACCACCAGGCTGGCAAGAATGCCGAGAATGACAATCACCACCATAATTTCCAGTAAGGTGAATCCACGCTGTCGTTGCATTTTTTTCTCCATTATTACAATCACATACTCATAAGGGTGTTGAGCTGCAGGATCGGCTGCAGAATGGCCAGCACGATAAACAGCACCATGCCGGCCATCGCCACCACCAGCAGCGGCTCAAACAGGCTGAGCGCCATCTGAATTTGCGCGCTCAGCTCGCGGTCCTGGTTATCGGCGGCGCGCTCGAGCATGCCGTTGAGCTCGCCGCTCTGTTCGCCGCTGGCAACCATGTAGCGCATCATCGGCGGAAAGAGGGCGGTGGCTTCGAGGGCGCGGTGCAGGCTGATCCCTTCGCGCACCGACTCGGCGGCGGTTTCCAGCTGGCGGCGCGCCCAGGTGTTGCTTAACACCTCCGCGCTGATGCGCATCGACGGCAGCAGCGGGACGGCGCTGGCGTTCAGAATGCTGAGGGTGCGGGCGTAGCGGGCGCTGTTGATGCTGCGGGCCACCCGGCCAATCAGCGGCAGGCGCAGCAGCTGTCTATGCCAGATGAGCCGCCGCGCGGGCTGGCGCAGGGCGTAATGCAGCAGCAGCCCGCTCGCCAGCAGCGCCAGCAGTAGCCAGGGTCCGGCGCTGCGGACGATATCGCTCATGGTCATCAGCAGGCGGGTGGAGAACGGCAGGGCCTGCTTGAGATGAACAAACTGATCGACGACCTTTGGCACCACCGTGGAGAGCAGGATAGCGATCACGCTGATGGCGACCAGCGTCAGCACGATGGGGTAGATCATGGCCTGCAGCAGGCGGGCGCGAAGCTGCTGGCGCTGTTCGGTATAGTCCGCCAGCCGGTTAAGCACGCCGGCAAGGTGCCCGGAGGTTTCGCCCGCGGCGACCATCGCGCAGTAGAGCCGGTCGAAGCAGGCCGGATAGCCGCGCATGGCCTCCGCCAGGGTATGACCCTCCAGCACCTTGCCGCGCACGCCGGCCATCAGGGTTTTCAGGTGCGCTTTTTCACACTGCTGGGCCACCGCGTCCAGCGCTTTTTCCAGCGGGATCGCGGCCGCCACCAGCGTCGCCAGCTGGCGGGTGAGAAGGGCGAGGTCGCCGGCGCCGGTACGCCGCGTCAGCAGCGAATGCCCGCCGCCGCGCGCGCGGCCTTCTGCGGCGTCGATCTCAACGGGCAGCCAGCCCTTTTCCCGCAGCAGCTGGCGGGCGTGGCGGGCGGAGTCCGCCTGCTGTACGCCGCGCTGCGTCCTGCCGCGCTCGTCCAGCGCCCGGTAGCTAAAAATGGCCATCCTGGTCCCCCTGTGCCGCATGCTGCTCGGTCACCCTGACCACCTCTTCCCAGCTGGTTATTCCGCTCAGTACCTTCTCCAGCCCGGCGCGGCGGAGGGTGATATAGTCCGCCCCCAGCCGCTGGCCCAGCGTTAATTCGTTTTCTCCGCGGTGGATTGCCATCCGCACCCGATCGTCAACCCGCAGCAGCTCGTGGATCCCGGTACGCCCGCGATAGCCGGTGAAGCCGCACTCCCCGCAGCCCTCGGCGTGCCACATGGCGGTACCGGCCGGGACGCCCATCCGTGTCGCCGTTTCCTCATCCGCCTGCCCCGGACGACGGCAGTGCGGGCAGAGCCGGCGCACCAGACGCTGCGACAGCACCGCCAGCAGCGAGGTTGACAGCAGAAAAGGCTCCACGCCCATATCCTGCAGGCGCGAAATTGCCCCCAGCGCGCTGTTGGTATGCAGCGTGGAGAGCACCAGGTGGCCGGTGAGGGAGGCCTGCACGGCAATCTGCGCCGTCTCGCCGTCGCGGATCTCGCCCACCAGCACCACGTCAGGGTCCTGGCGCAAAATGGCGCGCAGCCCGCGGGCAAAGGTCATCTCTACCCTGGGGTTGACCTGGGTCTGGCCGATCCCTTCCAGCTCGTATTCGACGGGGTCTTCGATGGTCATAATATTGCGCTCGCGAGCGTCCAGCCGGCTGAGGGCGGCGTACAGGGTGGTGCTTTTGCCGGACCCGGTGGGACCGGTGACCAGAATGATGCCGTGCGGGCGGGCCATCAGCTCATCGATCTGCTGCAGGAGCGCGGGCGGCATCCCGAGGGTCAGCAGGTCGAGGTTGACGCTGTTTTTATCCAGCAGGCGCAGCACCACGCGCTCGCCGTGGCCGGAGGGCAGCGTCGAGACGCGCACGTCAACGGCGCGCCCGCCGATGCGCAGCGCCATGCGGCCATCCTGCGGAATACGCTTTTCCGCGATATCAAGGTTGGCCATCACCTTAATGCGCGAAATCAGCAGGGCCGCAAGCCGACGCTGCGGGCGGAGGATCTCCCGCAGCACGCCATCGACGCGAAAACGGATCTGCAGGTGGCGCTCGTAGGTTTCGATATGAATATCCGAGGCCTGCTCTTTGATAGCCTCCGTCAGCATGGCGTTGATCAGGCGGATAATCGGCGCATCGTCTTCGCTATCCAGCAGATCGTCGGTGTCGGGCAGCTCGTCGGCGAGGGTGTATAAATCCAGCTCGTTGCCGATATCGGCCATCATGCGCCGGGCTTCCGCCGAATCGCGCTGGTAGCTGAGCACCAGCAGCTTCTCGAACTCGTCGGCGGCCAGCCGCTGGACCTCGATCGGCCGGTCCGCTACCCGGCGCGCCTCAAGCAGCGCCGCCGTTGGCGTCTCGGCGAGGCAGCGGACGGCACAGGTCGCGCCGTCGCTCAGCAGGATAATGCCGTGGGCGCGGGCGTAGACGAAAGGCAGCAGCGGGCGGCTCTCCGCCAGCGGCGTCACGGCTGGCCTCCCAGGTTGAAGGCGTCGATGGCGGCGCCGATCCGGCGAAACGCGGCGGTATCCTGCTGGGGGTAGATATGCAGCAGGTCATCGTTCAGCGACGCTTCCGTGCCGTCTTTGCCGCGCTGTTTGGTTTGCGCATCGTTAAAGGCGTTGTACTGGCCGGAAGAGGCCTGCCGGTAGCCGTCGCGGTCGCGAATGATGGTCGGACGGATAAACAGCATCAGGTTGCGTTTGGAGACCTTTTTGCTGGTGGAGCGGAACAGGGCGCCTATCACCGGGATATCGCCGAGCAGCGGCACCTTATCGGCGGAGTCGGTGACGCTTTTGTCCAGCAGCCCGCCCACGACGACGGTTTCGCCGCTGCCGACCAGCACCGCGTTGTTAACCGTGCGGGTATTGAAGGTGGCACCTAAATCCGAGCTGGTGCTGGAGGCGGAGTCGGCGACGCTGGAGACCTCCTGCTCAATTTCCAGCAGCACCGAGTCCCCTTCGTTAATCTGCGGCTTGACCTTCAGCTTAATGCCGACGGTTTTGCGTTCGACGGTATTGAAGATGTTATCGCCGGAGGTGGTCTGTGAGCCGCTGAGTACCGGCACCTCCTGGCCGACGTTAAAGGTCGCCTCCATGTTGTCGAGGGTGACGATGCTGGGGGTGGCGAGAATATCGTTTTTGCTGCTGCTGGAGAGGGCGGTAAGCAGCATCGCCCAGTTCCCCTGATAGAACCCGGCGGCGATGCCGTTAAAGGAGCTCAGGGCGCTGGCGAGCGAGCTGGTGACCGTGCCGTCTTTGTTGTACTGGTTGGCGCCGGCAATGGCCGTTGAGATCGGCAGCCCGCTGTTGTTGAACTGGGTCATGCCGGCATTTTTATTGGCCCACTGCACGCCAAGATTGAGGCCGTCGGCGTCCTGAACCTCGGCGATAATTGCTTCAACCAGCACCTGCGGGCGGCGAATGTCCAGCTGCGCGATGACCCGCTCGAGGTCGTTCATGACGTCCGGGGCGGCGGTGACGATCAGCGCGTTGGTCTGGCCGTGGGCTTTGATAATGATGTTTTTATCCAGCGCCGCCACCGGCTTCGCGCTCTGTTTCTCGCTCTGCATGCTGCTGCTGATGCCGGTTAGCACCTCCACCAGGTCGGCGGCTTTGGCATACTTGAGATAGATAACCTTGGTGTTTCCCTGTACCGCCTGCTGGCGGTCGAGCTGGCGGATCATGGTGATGATGCGCTGGCGTGAGTTTGGTTCGCCGCTCACCAGCACCGAGTTGGTCCGCTCGTCCGCGACCACGTTCGCCACCATCGAGCCGGGGAGCGCGGATTTACTGGTGTCCTTGTTCAGCTCATTCACCAGCTTAACCACGTCGGCGGCGGAGGCCCAGGAGAGCGGGACCGTCACCACGCTGCGATCGCCGGCGTTATCAACCCGCTCGACGATGGTCAGCAGGCGCTTAATCACCGCCGCGCGCCCGGTCATCAGCAGCACGTTGGACGGCTCGTAGTGCACCACGCTGCCGGCCCCGGCGTTGTCGTTGAGCTGGCGCAGCAGCGGCGCGAGATCGCGGGCGGCGACGTTGGTGAGCGGCACCACGCGGGTCACCACCTCATCGCCCACGCCCGGGGAGGCGTCGCTGGCGACCGGCACCGCCGCGGTTTTGGCATCTTTTGAACGCACCACCTTCAGCACGCCGTTATTCATATTGATAACCGCAAAGCCGTAGACGTCCAGCACGCTGAGGAAGAACTGATAATATTGTTCTTCATTGAGCATATCGTAGCTGCGAACGGTAATTGTGCCGCGCACGCTGGGGTCGATAATGACCGTCTTATTGAGGTTTTTGCTGACGGTATTAATAAACTCCTGAATATCCGTGCCCTTGAAGCTGGCGGAGAATTCTTCCGCAGCGGCGGGTTTGAATAACAGCGCGCTGAATATCATCAGCAGCGTAAAAAGCAGGCGGAAAATTAGGGTGCTGCGCAATTATTCATCCCTCAAGGCTAAATAGATATCCTGCCGCTGGCCGTCGCGTTCGACGGTTAGCGTTATTTCGCTGAGCTCGGGGAGCTGTTTTAATGCTTGCTGAGCCTGCTGCCGATCGCGGAGATCGAGACCGTTCAGCGCGACCGCCAGATCGTTTTCCTGTAATCCGGCCTGGCGAAAAAGAGTGGGGTCTTTGCCCGGATTAAGGCGATATCCGCTGAGCTGCTCATTGACCATAATCGGGGAAATATTGAGATAGTTGAGAATATTTTGCGGCCGCTCGCGCACCTGCTTAACCCACTCTTTCGCCGGCGGCGTCGGAGCGGACTTCACCGCTGCGCCAGCGTCGTCAAAGAGCGGTATCGCTTCGTTTCTGCCCCGATAGTTAACGATCAGGCGATCGTTAAGAATGGCGACTATTTTTGCTTCGTTACCCGGGGTGCTGTCGCCAACGCCCAGGCTAACCTGTTGATTCCCTTTCGCCACGATGGCAATTGAACGTGCGGCATCGCTGCTGGCAAGCAGGCCGGTGATCCGCAGCTTGAGGGCGGAGAGTGGCGCCTCGGCCAGGCTTTTACCGTCGGCTGAACCGTCCGCAGGCGGCGGCGTTTTTTCCGCATGGCCAAATAGCGTAAACGGCGCTAATTCGTCCGGCCGAATAGCCGCCGGGGAAGGTAAAACCGCCGCGGCGTTAATCGTCATAGCCGCAGAGTCTACAGGGAATATAATCCGCCAGCTTAATTTGGCGAGCTGCTGAGCAATAGGTAATAACATGACGAACATCACAATATGAGGCGCGTTGTTTATTATCGTTTTATTTGTTAGTGTTAACCTCATCACAGAAAAAGGTATTTTAATTCTTTTTCTCATCCTGTTTTCCCCGGGGCGGTCGCGATCCCTACCTGTATTGGTGGGTGGCTTTTTATATTTAAATCTTTTATTGCGAAATTCTCGGTGAGTCGCCGCAAAGCATAATGAGTTTCGCTATCCGGGTCGTCATTCCCTTTTTATTTTTACTCCCCCGGCCGCCTACGCCCCCCCATTAATTGCTAATGGATGATTGAATCGCTGAAAACAAAAATATCTAATTGCGGCGCTTTACAGATAAACATCTTTTCTTACCTTTCATAATTTATTAAGCATATTAGGGACTATCGAATGCTCAGATATACCTGTAATGCCCTATTCCTTGGCTCGTTGGTTTTACTTAGCGGCTGCGATAATAGTTCTTCATCTTCTTCCTCTGGCTCACCCGACACGCCCGATAATCAGGACGTTGTTGTTCGTTTACCCGATGTGGCGGTTCCCGGTGAAGCTGCCACGGCTTCCTCTCAGCAGGCAGTCATTCATCTGGTTGATATTGCTGGTATTACCAGCGCCACTGCCGCGGATTACAGTACCCGGAATCTCTATCTCTGGAATAATGAAACCTGCGATGCGCTAAGCGCCCCGATGACGGACTGGAATGACGTCAGCACCACGCCGAGCGGCAGCGACAAATACGGCCCGTACTGGGTGATTCCGCTCAATAAAGAGAGCGGCTGCATCAACGTTATCGTCAGAGATGGCACCAACAAGCTGATCGATAGCGATCTGCGCGTGTCGTTCAGCGACTTTACCGACCGCACGGTCTCGGTTATCGCCGGCAGCAGCTCGCTGTATGATACCCGTGCGGATGCGTTTCGCGCCGCGTTTGGCGTGGCGCTTGCCGAGGCCCACTGGGTCGACAAGACCACCCTACTGTGGCCGGGCGGCGAGGGCAAACCGATCGTTCGCCTGTACTACAGCCACAGCAGCAAAGTGGCCGCCGATAGCGAAGGTAAATTTACCGACCGCTATCTGAACCTGACTCCCACTACCGTCAGCCAGCAGGTGAGCATGCGCTTCCCGCAGCTCTCCAGCTACGCCGCCTTTAAGCTTCCGGATAATGCGCCGGTTGATGAGCTGCTGCAGGGCGAAACGGTGGCGATTGCCGCCGAGAAGGACGGCATTCTGATCTCCGCCACCCAGGTGCAGACGGCGGGCGTGCTGGACGACGTCTACGCGCAGCCGGCGGAGGCCCTCAGCTACGGGGCGCAGGTGAGCGATGGCGGGGTTAATTTCCGCCTGTGGGCGCCGACCGCGCAGCAGGTCGATCTGGTGCTGTATAGCGCCGATAAAAAGGTTCTCGCCAGCCATCCGATGACCCGCGACGCGGCCTCGGGCGCCTGGGCATGGCAGGGCGGAAGCGATCTGAAGGGGGCCTTCTACCGCTATGCGCTGACGGTTTACCACCCGCAGTCGCGCAAGGTTGAACAGTACGAGGTGACCGACCCGTACGCCCATAGCCTCTCCACCAATTCGGAGTACAGCCAGGTTGTCGATCTGAACGACAGCGCGCTCAAGCCCGACGGCTGGGATAGCCTGGCGATGCCTCACGCGCAGAAAACCAAAGCCGATCTGGCGAAGATGACCATTCATGAATCGCATATTCGCGACCTTTCCGCCTGGGACAGCACCGTTCCGGCCGAGCTGCGCGGTAAGTATCTGGCGCTCACCGCTCAGGACAGCAATATGGTGCAGCACCTGAAAAAGCTCTCCGCCTCCGGGGTGACCCACGTTGAGCTGCTGCCGGTGTTCGATCTGGCGACGGTCAACGAGTTCAGCGATAAAGTTGCCGACATCCAGCAGCCGTTCAGCCACCTCTGCGAAATCAACAGCGCGGTGAAGAGCAGCGAATTTGCCGCCTACTGCGCCAGCGGTTCGACGGTGGAAGAGGTGCTTAATCAGCTCAAGCAAAGCGATAGCCAGGATAACCCGCAGATTCAGGCGCTGAATAGCCTGGTGGCGCAGACCGATTCCTACAACTGGGGCTACGATCCGTTCCACTACACGGTGCCGGAAGGCTCTTACGCCACGAACCCGGAAGGAACCGCGCGGATCAAAGAGTTCCGTACCATGATCCAGGCGATTAAGCAGGATCTGGGAATGAACGTGATCATGGACGTGGTGTACAACCACACCAACGCCGCCGGGCCAACAGACCGGACTTCGGTGCTGGATAAAATCGTCCCCTGGTACTATCAGCGTCTGAACGAAACCACCGGCAGCGTTGAATCGGCAACCTGCTGCTCGGACTCCGCGCCGGAGCATCGGATGTTCGCCAAGCTTATCGCCGACTCGCTGGCGGTATGGACCACCGATTACAAAATTGACGGTTTCCGTTTCGACCTGATGGGCTATCACCCGAAAGCGCAGATCCTCTCGGCGTGGGAGCGGATGAAGAGCTTAAATCCGGATATCTACTTCTTCGGCGAAGGCTGGGACTCCGGGCAGAGCGACCGTTTCGAAATCGCTTCGCAGATCAATCTCAAAGGTAGCGGGATCGGGACCTTCTCCGATCGTCTGCGCGACTCGGTGCGCGGCGGCGGTCCGTTTGACTCCGGCGATGCGCTGCGTCAGAACCAGGGGATCGGCAGCGGCGCCGGCGTATTGCCTAACGAGCTCACCAGCCAGAACGAAGATACGGTGCGCCACCTTGCCGATCTGACGCGTCTGGGCATGGCCGGCAACCTCGCCGACTTTGTGATGATCGATAAAGACGGCGCGGTGAAAAAGGGCAGCGAGATCGACTACAACGGCGCGCCGGGGGGCTATGCGGCTGACCCGACGGAGGTTGTTAACTACGTTTCGAAGCACGATAACCAGACGCTGTGGGACATGATCAGCTACAAAGCCGCGCAGGAGGCCGACCTTAATACCCGCGTGCGGATGCAGGCGGTATCGCTGGCGACGGTGATGCTGGGTCAGGGGATCGCCTTCGATCAGCAGGGTTCGGAGCTGCTGCGCTCTAAATCCTTCACCCGCGACTCCTATGATTCCGGCGACTGGTTTAACCGCGTCGATTACGCCATGCAGGACAACAACTTTAACGTCGGGATGCCGCGCAGCAGCGATGACGGCAGCAACTACGATCTGATTTCCCGCGTTAAGGAGATGGTGGCGACCCCCGGCGAGCCGGAGCTGCAGCAGATGACCGCGTTCTACCAGGAGCTGACCCAGCTGCGCAAATCATCCCCGCTCTTCACCTTAGGTGACGGCAGCGCGGTGATGAAGCGCGTCGATTTCCGCAATACCGGCGCTGATTCGCTGGCTGGCCTGCTGATCATGACCATCGATGACGGCGTCCAGGCGGGCGCAAGCCTCGATGGCCGGGTGGATGGCCTGGTCGTGGCGATCAACGCGGCGCCTGAGAGCCGGACCCTCCATGATTTCACTGGTGAAAACCTGCAGCTGAGCGCCATTCAGCAGGCGGCGGGAGAGGGATCGCTGGCGAACGGCGTCGAGATCGCTGCCGATGGCGCGATTACGCTGCCGGCCTGGTCCGTCGCGGTGCTGGAAAAACCGCAGGGCGATGCGCAGGGCGCTGGCCTGCCGGTAAGCAGCAAATAAAGCATCTCTTTAGCTGACCTGCATTCACGGGGTCAGGCAGCCCGGCGCTCGGCGTCGGGCTGCGATTCTTTCGCTATCAGGAGAAAGGGTGTGATGATTCGCCATGATGAAGAGTGCCCGATGCCCGCGGTGAGCGTCCGGGAGGCGGGATCGCCGGTGATGGTTGGTACAATGGTGCAGGTTCCCTGGCTTACCGTTCCGCTCTACGCCGCGCTATTTATCGCGCTGGGCTGGTTTGGCGGCGAGCAGTGGCGAAACGCGCCGGTCGCGCAAAAGCCGCTGGTGCCGGTGGCGCATGCGGCGCTGGTGCCGCTTAGCCAGCCTGCACCGCAGCAGGCGGCCTCCGTACCGGTATCTGCTCCGACAAAGCAAAAGGCGCAGGCCAGCGTCGAGGAGGAGAGCCCGCAGGAGGAGGATTATTTACCGGCATTACGCTACAGCGCGCATATCTACGCCTCGAGCGAGGATAAGCGCACGATTGTGATCAACGGTCAAAGCTGGCAGGAGGGGCAATCGCCGCTGCCGAATCTGGTGATTGAGCAGATTCAGCAGGATTTAACCGTGTTTAGCTTTAAGGGCAATACGTTTACTCTGGCGGCGCTGGATGACTGGCCGGGAGGTATTATTGCGGATAGTCCACAGGGGCAATAAATTAGGCGCCAATAAAACGCAAAATAAGCGGCTGCGACATTTTATGCGCGATCTAAGCCGGCAATAAAGGGCGCCAGCTGGCGATTAAACTGACTGCATTTGGTTGTTTCCGGAGTGCTGTCCTGCTGCAGCTGTTGATACATCTGCGCGCTGCGCTGAGCCAGGGTTGCGTAATCGATATTTCCCCATCCTCTTTTTTTCCCGACATTCCACGCGGCCTGGGTGAGGGCTTCATCTGCGGGCAGATCGCTGCGATTGCATTTGTTCTTCAGATAGCGGGCGCCTGCGGCTACCGACGAGAGCTGCTCAAGCTGCGCCTCGCTGCTGACGCCAGGGCTTAACGTTGAGGAGCGATTCTGCTGACAGCCTGAAAGCACGGCGATCATGATAAGCGGAAATATAACGAAAGTTCGCATAATATTAAGCTGGAATGGTTAACTGAAGGCTAGTTTAACAAATATTTCCCCGCTGTCATCAGTAAATATTATTATATATAGCTAAGCGCCTCTCACTTTTATCCACGGATGGTTTAAGATTTATCTTTACTTCCGGGAAAAATATTTATTGTCACAGTCCGAATATAATATTTCGTGTGTCGGGAAGTTTTCGTTTTTATCCGCAGCGCGGGGGCCGAAAAGCGTGAAGCGCACGGGGCGGCGGGGCGCATTTTTTATGCTATTAAAAAACATAATATTTTCCCTTTTGTTACCCTTTGGCGGGGTAAAATGCTGGTTAAGCATATCCTGGTTTAGTGCTATCCTGTGTTCCCTGGACGATTAGTGCTATGTCCCAAAATTCTCTGCAGGTGAAGTATGTAAGATGATGATTTATTTTGTGATTTTTTAACTAAACTCATGAGAATCGATCATAGCTGCGCCGTGAGACGCTGACCGCGCGAAGTACGGTCAATAGATGGTCGCCTGCAGGAATAAGACCCCACGGGCGTGAATTTGAGAGATATCTTCTTCCTCTGGCAGGGGGAAGCATTGAGAATCAGGCTTTTACGCCTGAAAGTTGCGGAGAAAAAGCATGGCGGGAGATGACCGCGAGCCTATCGGACGTAAGGGTAAACCCTCGCGTCCGGCAAAACAAAAAGTGACTCGTCGTCGGGTTCGGGACGAGGACTATGACGATGATTACGACGACGATTATGAGGACGAAGAGCCGATGCCGAAGAAAGCGAAAGGCAAAGGTAACAAGCCTCGGCGTAAACGTACCTGGCTGTGGCTGTTGATCAAGCTGGGTATCGTTGTCGCGGTGCTGGTTGCCGCCTATGGCGTCTACCTCGATCAGAAGATCCGCAGCCGCATTGACGGCAAGGTTTGGGAGCTTCCGGCGGCGGTGTATGGCCGGATGGTCAACCTTGAGCCCGATATGCAGGTCAGCAAAAACGAAATGGTGCGCCTGCTGAACGCCACGCAGTATCGTCAGGTGAGCGCGATGACGCGCCCGGGCGAATACACCGTGCAGGCCAACAGCATCGAGATGATTCGCCGTCCGTTTGATTTCCCGGACAGTAAAGAAGGGCAGGTGCGCGCGCGTCTGACCTTTGATGGCGATCGTCTGGAAACGATCGAGAACATGGAGAATAACCGCCAGTTTGGCTTCTTCCGCCTCGATCCGCGGCTGATCACCATGCTGCAGTCGGCCAACGGCGAGCAGCGCCTGTTCGTTAAGCGCAGCGGCTTCCCGGATCTGCTGGTTGATACTCTGCTGGCTACCGAAGACCGCCACTTTTACGAGCATGACGGGATCAGCCTGTACTCGATTGGTCGTGCGGTGCTGGCTAACCTGACGGCGGGGCGCACGGTGCAGGGCGCCAGTACCCTGACCCAGCAGCTGGTGAAAAACCTGTTCCTCTCCAGCGAGCGCTCCTACTGGC
Source organism: Klebsiella sp. BIGb0132 (assembly GCF_024810075.1). NCBI lineage: Bacteria > Pseudomonadati > Pseudomonadota > Gammaproteobacteria > Enterobacterales > Enterobacteriaceae > Klebsiella > Klebsiella sp. BIGb0132. The sequence continues at coordinate 331,096 of NZ_JANUDW010000003.1, forward strand.
GTAAGGCCAACGAAGCCTATATGGCGCTGATCGTTGACGCCCGTTACAGCAAGGATCGGATCCTCGAGCTGTATATGAACGAGGTCTACCTCGGTCAGAGCGGCGATAACGAAATTCGCGGCTTCCCGCTGGCCAGCCTTTACTACTTTGGCCGCCCGGTGGAAGAGCTGAGCCTTGACCAGCAGGCTCTGCTGGTGGGGATGGTAAAAGGCGCATCGATTTACAACCCGTGGCGTAATCCGAAGCTGTCGCTGGAGCGTCGTAACCTGGTTCTGCGTCTGTTGCAGCAGCAGAACGTTATCGACCAGGAGCTGTACGACATGCTGAGCGCCCGTCCTCTGGGCGTGCAGCCGCGCGGCGGCGTCATTTCTCCGCAGCCGGCGTTTATGCAGATGGTGCGTCAGGAGCTGCAGGCGAAGCTGGGCGATAAGGTGAAAGATCTCTCCGGCGTGAAGATCTTTACGACCTTCGATTCCGTGGCGCAGGACGCGGCGGAAAAGGCGGCCACCGAAGGGATCCCGGCGCTGAAGAAGCAGCGTAAGCTGCCGGATCTGGAAACCGCGATGGTGGTCGTTGACCGCTATACCGGCGAGGTGCGGGCCATGGTCGGCGGCGCGGAGCCGCAGTTTGCGGGCTATAACCGCGCGATGCAGGCCCGTCGTTCGATTGGTTCTCTGGCCAAGCCGGCGACCTATCTGACCGCGTTAAGCCAGCCGAACCAGTACCGTCTGAATACCGCCATTGCCGATGCGCCGGTGACGATTCGTCTCTCCAACGGCCAGACCTGGTCCCCGCAGAACGACGATCGTCGCTTTAGCGGCCAGGTGATGCTGGTTGATGCGCTGACGCGTTCGATGAACGTGCCGACGGTCAACCTCGGGATGGCGCTGGGCCTGCCGGCGGTGATCGATACCTGGGTTAAACTGGGGGCGCCGAAAGACCAGCTCAGCCCGGTCCCGGCGATGATCCTCGGGGCGCTGAACCTGACGCCAATTGAAGTGGCGCAGGCGTTCCAGACCATCGCCAGCGGCGGTAACCGCGCGACGCTGTCGGCGCTGCGTTCGGTGATTGCCGAAGATGGCACCGTCCTGTATCAGAGCTATCCGCAGGCTGAGCGGGCGGTTCCTGCGCAGGCCGCATACATGACGCTGTGGACCATGCAGCAGGTTGTGCAGCGCGGCACCGGTCGCCAGCTTGGGGCGAAATATCCGGGTCTGCATCTGGCAGGGAAAACCGGGACCACCAACAACAACGTCGATACGTGGTTCGCCGGTATCGACGGAAGCCAGGTGACGATTACCTGGGTGGGTCGCGATAACAACCAGCCGACGAAGCTGTACGGTGCCAGCGGCGCGATGTCGATTTATCAGCGCTATCTGGCCAACCAGACGCCAACGCCGCTGGTGCTGACGGCGCCGGAAGACGTGGTGGATATGGGCGTCGACGGCAGCGGTAACTTCGTCTGTAGCGGAGGCCTGCGAACGCTGCCGGTATGGACTACCGCGCCGGATGCGCTCTGCCGTCAGGGTGAGCAGATCCAGCAGCAGCAGCTTGAGCAACAGCAGCAGAACAATCCGTTTAATCAGTCCGGTCAGCAGCCTCAGCAGCAGCAGCCGGCGACCCAGCAGCCGCCGAAGCAGGAAAAAAGTGACGGCGTTGCGGGCTGGATTAAGGATATGTTCGGCAGTAATTAACGATCCGCCTGCTTCTGCAGGGCGCCTCGCTGCGGCCTGCAGGCCGTGCGAATAGGTTGTTACAACATTAGCCCTCTGATACTTCAGTATTAGAGGGCTTTTTCATTTCTGTAGATTACTTAACAGTCACTTAACCCCACAATTACCGTCTGGTTATTTATTCAGCCTTTGGCATCTCAGCAGGGGCATATTGCTTGCCTTGCATTTCGCGTTTCGCCTATTATGTCAGCCGTCATAATAATAATTCTCGTTTACGTTATCATTCACCTTTATCAGAGATCTACCAATGGCGCGTCCAAAAACTGCTCAGCCAAATCACTCGCTGCGTAAAATCGCAGTCGTAGTAGCCACGGCGGTTAGCGGCATGTCTGTCTATGCACAGGCGGCAGTTGAACCGAAAAAAGAAGAAACCATTACCGTTATCGCGGCCCCCGTCAGCCAGGAAAGCGCCTGGGGACCGGCTCCGACTATCGCGGCAAAGCGCTCCGCAACTGCCACCAAAACCGATACCCCGATTGAAAAAACGCCGCAGTCGATCTCCGTGGTGACCCGCCAGGAAATGGAGATGAAGCAGCCGACAACGGTGAAAGAAGCGCTGGCCTATACGCCGGGCGTTTTCTCCACTCGCGGCAGCTCAACGACCTATGACGTGGTGACAATTCGCGGCTTTACGACCTCGACAACGGTAAACACCAACCAGTATCTGGATGGCATGAAGCTGCAGGGGAATAACTACTCTGAAGTGTCGATGGACCCCTACTTCCTCGAGCGCGTGGAAGTGATGCGCGGACCAACCTCCGTGCTGTACGGCAACAGCAACCCTGGCGGCATCGTCAGCATGGTCAGCAAGCGCCCGACGACCGAGCCGCTGAAAGAAATTCAGTTCAAAATGGGCACCGATAACCTGTGGCAGACGGGGTTCGATTTTAGCGATGCGATTGATGATAACGGCGTATGGTCCTATCGCCTGACCGGCCTGGGCCGCAGCCAGGACGCGCAGCAGCAGATGGCGAAATCGACCCGCTACGCGGTGGCGCCTTCCTTTAGCTGGCGTCCGGATGATAAAACCGACTTCACCTTCCTGAGCAACTTCCAGAACGATCCGTATGCGGGCTACTACGGCTGGCTTCCGCGCGAAGGGACCGTGGTGCCGTACTACGACGCTAACGGTAACGCGCACAAGCTGCCGACCGATTTCAACGAAGGCGAACCGAGCAACAAGATGTCGCGCCGCCAGCAGATGGTGGGCTACAGCTTCTCACACCAGTTTGACGATACCTTTACCGTTCGTCAGAACCTGCGCTACGCCGACGTCAATACGCTCTATCGCTCCGTTTACGGCAACGGCTACACGGCGCCGGGACAGATCAACCGCGCCTACGTGCGCTCTGATGAACATCTCAACACCTTCACCGTTGATACCCAGCTGCAGTCCGACTTTGCTACCGGCGCGGTGGACCATAAGCTGCTGACCGGCGTGGACTATTCGCGCATGCGCAACGACGTCAATGCCGACTACGGTTCTGCGGATCCGATCGGCATGTCCAATCCGCAGTACGGTAATCCAAACGTCTCGGTGTACTTCCCGTACGCGGTGCTCAACCGGATGGAGCAGACCGGCCTCTATGCCCAGGATCAGATGGAGTGGGATAAGTGGGTGATGACGCTGGGCGGACGCTATGACTACGCCACGACCTCTACGCTGACGCGCGCCACTAACGTTCTGGCCGAAAATCACGACCAGCAGTTTACCTGGCGCGGCGGTATTAACTATCTGTTCGACAACGGTATCTCTCCGTACTTCAGCTACAGCCAGTCGTTTGAGCCGGTTTCAGGCTCGGGCCTCGACGGCAAACCGTTCGATCCGTCGCGCGGCGAGCAGTATGAAGCGGGCGTGAAATACGTGCCGAAAGATATGCCGGTAGTGGTGACCGCGGCGGTGTACCAGCTGACCAAGGATAAAAACCTGACGGCAGATCCGCGCAACCCGACGTTTAGCATTCAAACCGGCGAGATCCGCGCGCGCGGCCTGGAGCTGGAGGCGAAAGCGGCGGTGAACGCCAATATCAACCTCACCGCAGCCTATACCTACACCGATGCTGAGTACCAGCACGACACCGTATTTAACGGCAAACGTCCGGCGGAAGTTCCGCGCAATATGGCGTCGCTGTGGGCGGATTACACCTTCCACGAAACCGCGCTGAGCGGCCTGACGGTCGGCGCCGGCGCGCGCTACGTTGGCTCTACGGTTAGCTACTACAAAAACGATACCGCCGATGCGAAGCAGAATGACTCCTTCGGCGTCGCGGGCTACGCGTTGATGGATGCGACGGTGAAATACGATCTGGCGCGCTTTGGTTTACCGGGCTCGTCGGTGGGTATCAACGTCAATAATCTGTTCGATCGCGAGTACGTTTCCAGCTGCTATAGCGAATATGCGTGCTACTGGGGCGCAGGGCGTCAGGTCATTGCGACCGGAACCTTCCGTTTCTAATCACTCACCGGGCGCGGTTCGCCGCGCCGTTAAACAAGTTGGCCGCTATGCAGGAAAACACTCCGCAATCCGATACCACGTTTTCGTTGAATCGCGTGACCTTTCGCGTGCCTGGTCGTACGCTGCTGCATCCGCTTTCGTTAACCTTCCCGGCAGGAAAAGTGACCGGCCTGATTGGTCATAACGGCTCCGGCAAATCGACGCTGTTGAAAATGCTCGGCCGCCATCAGCCGCCGTCAGAGGGCGAGGTGCTGCTCGACGGTCAGCCTCTCGATAGCTGGAGCAGCAAGGCGTTTGCCCGCAAGGTGGCCTATCTGCCGCAGCAGCTGCCCGCGGCGGAGGGGATGACGGTGCGCGAGCTGGTGGCGATTGGACGCTATCCGTGGCACGGGGCGCTGGGGCGCTTTGGCGCGACCGATCGGCAGAAGGTCGAGGAGGCGATTACGCTGGTCGGGCTAAAACCGTTGGCGCATCGGCTGGTCGATAGCCTCTCCGGCGGCGAGCGCCAGCGCGCGTGGATTGCCATGCTGGTGGCCCAGGACAGCCGCTGTCTGCTGCTGGATGAGCCCACCTCGGCGCTGGATATTGCTCATCAGGTTGACGTGCTGGCGCTGGTGCATCGCCTGAGCCAGCAGCGCGGCCTGACGGTGATTGCCGTACTGCACGATATCAATATGGCGGCCCGCTACTGCGACTATCTGGTGGCCCTGCGCGGCGGCGAGATGATTGCTCAGGGCACGTCGACTGAGCTGATGCGTAGCGAAACGCTGGAACAAATTTACGGCATCCCGATGGGAATTCTGCCGCATCCGGCGGGCAGTGCGCCGGTAAGCTTCGTCTATTAATGGAAAAAACCAACGTGATCACCCGCCGACGTTTACTGACGGCGATGGCGCTATCGCCGCTGCTGTGGCAGATGCGCGGCGCGCGGGCGGCGACCGTCGATCCGCAGCGCATCGTGGCGCTGGAGTGGCTGCCGGTCGAGCTGCTGCTGGCGCTGGGCGTCGTGCCGTACGGCGTCGCTGATATCCCGAACTATCGCCTGTGGGTGAATGAACCGGCGCTGCCGGACTCGGTCATTGACGTCGGGCTGCGCACGGAACCCAATCTTGAACTGCTGACGCAGATGAACCCTTCATATATCGTCTGGTCGGCAGGCTACGGCCCGTCGTCAGAGAAGCTGGCGCGTATTGCGCCGGGGCGCGGATTTACCTTCAGCGACGGCAAGCGGCCGCTGATGATGGCGCAGCAGTCGCTCAACGAGATGGCCGAGCTTATCGGCAAGCAGCAGGCCGCGAAGCGTCATCTGGCAGCGTTCGACGCGCTGATGGACGAACTGCGCCCGCGCTTCGCCCACCGCGGCGATCGGCCGCTGCTGATGATTAGCCTGCTCGACCCGCGCCACGTCCTGGTTTTCGGTGATAACTGCCTGTTTCAGGAAATCCTCGAGCGCTTTGGTATCAAAAACGCCTGGCGCGGGGAGAGCACCTTCTGGGGCAGCGTGACCGTCGGCATCGACCGGCTGGCGGCCTATAAGGATGTAGATGTGATCTGCTTCGACCACGGCAACGATAGCGAAATGGCGCAGCTGATGCGCTCCCCGCTGTGGCGGGCGATGCCGTTTGTCCGCGAAGGGCGCTTCCAGCGCGTTCCGGCGGTGTGGTTTTACGGCGCCACGCTCTCGGCGATGCACTTTGCCCGCGTGCTGGCTGACGCGCAGGGAGGCCCGGCGTGAGATCGCGAATTTCTCCTCTGGCGGCTCTGCTGCTGGCCATACTGCTGATTGCCGCCTTCGCGCTCAGCCTCTTTAATCTGCGCACCGCGCTGCCGCAGAACGAGTGGCGACAGGCGCTGTGGCAGCCTGATATCGATAGTATCGCCCAGATGCTGTTTCACTACAGCCTGCTGCCGAGGCTGGCGGTATCGCTGCTGGTGGGCGCGGGCCTGGGGCTGGTCGGCGTCCTGTTCCAGCAGGTGCTGCGCAATCCGCTGGCGGAGCCGACGACTCTTGGCGTCGCCACCGGCGCTCAGCTGGGGATGACGGTTACCGCGCTGTGGGCGATCCCCGGCGTGCTGGCATCGCAGTTCGCCGCCCTGGCGGGCGCGTGCCTGGTCGGTGCGCTGGTGTTTGGCGTCTCCTGGGGCAAACGACTCTCGCCGGTGACCCTGATCCTCGCCGGCCTGGTCGTCAGCCTTTACTGCGGGGCGCTCAATCAGCTGATGGTCATTTTCCATCACGACCAGCTGCAGAGCATGTTCCTGTGGAGCACCGGCACCCTGACGCAAACCGACTGGAGCGTAGCGCAGCGGCTGTGGCCGCAGCTGCTCGGCGGCGCGATGCTCACGCTGCTGCTGCTGCGGCCTCTCACCCTGATGGGGCTGGACGACGGCGTGGCGCGCAACCTCGGCCTGGCGCTCTCCCTGGCGCGCCTCGGGGCGCTCTCCCTGGCGATTGTTCTCAGCGCGATGCTGGTGAATGCGGTGGGGATTATCGGCTTTATCGGCCTGTTTGCCCCGCTGCTGGCAAAAATGCTCGGCGCCCGCCGCCTGCTCTCGCGCCTGCTGCTGGCGGCGCTGATTGGCGCGCTGATCCTCTGGCTCTCCGATCAAATCATTCTGTGGCTTGCCCGCGTCTGGATGGAGGTGTCAACCGGATCGGTGACCGCGCTGGTCGGCGCGCCGCTGCTGCTGTGGCTGCTGCCGCGCCTGCGCAGTATTAGCGCCCCGGTGATGAACGCCGGCGATAAGGTGCTGGCGGAGCGGCAGAACGTGCTGTGGTTCGCCCTCGGCGGGCTGGCAATTCTGCTGCTGGCGGTGATTGCGGCGCTGGCCTTTGGCCGCGATGCGCAGAGCTGGCACTGGGCCAGCGGTACGCTGCTGGATCAGCTGATGCCGTGGCGCTGGCCGCGGATCCTGGCGGCCCTGTTTGCCGGGGTGATGCTGGCGGTGGCGGGCTGCATTATTCAGCGCCTGACCGGTAACCCGATGGCCAGCCCTGAAGTGTTGGGGATCAGCTCCGGCGCGGCGTTTGGCGTGGTCGTGATGCTGTTCTTTGTCCCCGGCAACGCCTTTGGCTGGCTGCTGCCTGCCGGCAGCCTCGGCGCGGCCGCGACGCTGCTGGTGATTCTGGTTGCTGCCGGACGCGGCGGCTTTTCGCCGCATCGGATGCTGCTGGCGGGCATGGCGTTGAGCACCGCTTTCACCATGCTGCTGATGATGCTGCAGGCCAGCGGCGATCCGCGGATGGCGCAGATTCTGACGTGGATCTCCGGCTCAACCTACGGCGCGACGCCGGAGATGGTGGCGTACAGCGGCTGTGCGATGCTGGTGCTGTTGGCCCTGGCGCCGCTGTGCCGCCGCTGGCTAACGATCCTGCCGCTCGGCGGCGAGGCGGCGCGCGCGGTAGGGGTTGCGCTGACGCCGTCGCGCATCGGCCTGCTGCTGCTGGCCGCCTGCCTGACGGCCACGGCAACGCTGACCATCGGCCCGTTAAGCTTTGTCGGTCTGATGGCACCGCATATTGCGCGCATGATGGGGTTCCGCCGCACGATACCGCATATGGTGATGTCCGGGCTGATTGGCGGCCTGCTGCTGGTGTTTGCCGACTGGTGCGGGCGGATGATCATGTTCCCGTATCAGATCCCGGCAGGCCTGCTGTCGACCTTTATCGGCGCGCCGTACTTTATCTATTTGCTGAGGAAGCAGAGCCGCTAGCTTATCGTGGCGAAGGGTCGTTATTCCGGGCGAGGCGTGATGCTCGCCCGGAAGTGCCTGGACTACAGTTTGGCGAACGCGCGGCGCGCGGCGGCGATGGTATTGTTGATATCGTCTTCGCTGTGGGCAACGGACATAAATCCGGCTTCAAACGCCGAAGGCGCCAGATACACGCCCTCTTCCAGCATCAGGTGGAAGAAGCGCTTGAAGCGCTCAACGTCGCACTTCACCACGTCCTGATAGCAGGTGACGCTTTCGGCGTCGGTAAAGAAGAGGCCGAACATGCCGCCAACGTTATTCACCACCAGCGGAATGCCCGCGTCGCGCGCGGCGTCCAGCAGCCCCTGGGCCAGCTGGTTGGTTAAATCCGTCAGCGTTTCGTGAACTCCCGGCTGCGCCACTTCGGTTAAGCAGGCGAAGCCCGCCGCCATGGCGATCGGGTTACCGGACAGGGTGCCCGCCTGATAGACCGGGCCGGTCGGCGCCAGCGCATCCATCACTTCACGACGGCCGCCGAAGGCGCCCACCGGCATGCCGCCGCCGATGATTTTGCCCAGGCAGGTCAGATCAGGGACCACATCGTAGTACGACTGGGCGCCAGCCAGGGCAACGCGGAAGCCGGTCATCACTTCGTCAATAATCAGCAGGGCGCCAAATTCGTCGCACAGCGCGCGCAGGCCCGGCAGGAACTCCGGCTGCGGCGGGATGCAGTTCATATTGCCCGCCACCGGCTCAACGATAATGCAGGCAACCTCCTGCGGATACTGCTCGAATGCGGCGCGGACCGACGCCAGGTCGTTATAGGTGCAGGTCAGGGTATGTTTGGCGAAATCGGCCGGCACGCCCGGGGAGTTCGGCTGGCCGAGGGTCAGGGCGCCGGAGCCCGCTTTGACCAGCAGGCAGTCGGCGTGACCGTGGTAGCAGCCTTCAAATTTGATGATTTTATCGCGGCCGGTAAACCCGCGCGCCAGGCGAATGGCGCTCATGGTGGCCTCGGTGCCGGAGTTAACCATCCGCACCATATCCATCGTCGGCACCAGCTCCGTCACCAGCGCCGCCATTTTTACTTCCATTTCCGTCGGTGCGCCGAAGCTCAGGCCGCGCTGCGCCGCTTCAATGACCGCATTACGAATGGCCGGGTGGTTGTGACCGAGCACCATCGGGCCCCAGGAACCGACATAATCGATGTAGGCTTTACCGTCGACGTCGTACAGATAGGCGCCGTCCGCACGTTCGATAAACAGCGGCGTGCCGCCAACGCCGCTAAAGGCTCGTACCGGCGAGTTAACGCCGCCGGGGATAAGCTCACGCGCGGCGCTATAGAGAGTTTCAGATTTGCTCATTGCCTGGTTCCTGATTCGTGAAAAATGTTTTGCCGGTTATTCTAAGTTATTCCAGGATAGTTATGAAAGTTTTGCCCAATTGAAACAAAGCGCCAGCGGTGAATTTTTTCCGCGACGGGGGGCGTTCTGGCAGTTAAAATGCCCTCTGTACTATTTGTATGACTATTAACCGACGAGAGTATGAAAGCACAAGCCTCCTCTTTTGAAGCAAAACAAATCGTGCGCCTGCGTCGCGGCGACGTCGTTCGCCGCCTGGTTCAGCGGGATAAAACGCCGCTGGCGGTGCTGTTAATGGCCGCCGTCGTCGGAACCCTGGCCGGGCTGGTGGGCGTCGCTTTTGAAAAAAGCGTCAACTGGGTGCAGAACCAGCGCATCGAAACCCTGCTGCAGGTGGCGGACTACCGTTTCCTGGTCTGGCCGCTGGCCTTTATCACCTCCGCGCTGCTGGCAATGGTCGGCTACTTCCTGGTGCGTCGCTTTGCGCCGGAGGCGGGCGGCTCCGGGATCCCGGAAATCGAAGGGGCGCTGGAAGAGCTGCGACCGGTTCGCTGGTGGCGGGTGCTGCCGGTGAAGTTTATCGGCGGGATGGGAACCCTGGGCGCCGGCATGGTGCTGGGCCGTGAAGGGCCGATGGTGCAGCTCGGCGGGAATCTTGGGCGTATGGTGGTGGACGTATTCCGCATGCGCAGCCCCGAAGCGCGCCATACGCTGCTGGCAACCGGCGCCGCTGCGGGCCTCTCCGCCGCGTTCAATGCGCCGCTGGCGGGGATCCTGTTTATTATTGAAGAGATGCGCCCGCAGTTCCGCTACAACCTGATCTCTATTAAAGCCGTGTTTACCGGCGTGATTATGTCGAGCATCGTATTTCGCATCTTTAACGGGGAAGGGGCGATTATCGAGGTCGGTAGGCTGAGCAATGCGCCGGTCAACACCCTGTGGCTGTATCTGATTCTGGGGATGATTTTCGGCGCGATTGGCCCGCTTTTTAACACCCTGGTGCTGCGTACCCAGGATATGTTCCAGCGTCTTCACGGCGGCGATCTCAAAAAGTGGGTGCTGATTGGCGGCCTGATTGGCGGCAGCTGCGGTATTCTCGGGCTGATCCAGCCTGCGGCTGCCGGGGGCGGGTTTAACCTCATTCCGATTGCCGCGGCGGGTAACTTCTCCGTTGGCCTGCTGCTGTTTATTTTTATCGCCAGGGTGATTACCACGCTGCTGTGCTTCTCCTCCGGCGCGCCCGGCGGGATTTTTGCGCCGATGCTGGCGCTGGGAACCCTGCTGGGAACGGCATTCGGTATGGCGGCGACGCCGCTGTTTCCGGGCTATCATCTCGATCCGGGCACCTTTGCCATCGCCGGCATGGGCGCGCTGCTCGCCGCCTCGGTGCGCGCGCCGCTGACCGGAATTGTGCTGGTGCTGGAGATGACCGATAACTATCAGCTCATTTTGCCAATGATTATTACCTGCCTCGGCGCAACACTACTGGCTCAATTTCTCGGGGGTAAACCCTTGTATTCAACTATCCTTGAACGAACGCTGGCGAAACAGGCCGCTGAACAGGAGGCAAAAGCGCGTGCGGTTGCCGGGGAGAATACTTGAACGATTTACCAGGGTATTAGATAATGGCTCAAAAGGTCCGGTTATTCTTTAAGCGGATCGGCAGTATTAATGGGAGCATAAAATGAGTGATGATGTCGTGTTGCCGCTGGAGTTTACCGAAGCCGCAGCCAAAAAAGTAAAATTCCTGATTTCTGATGAAGACAACCCGAACCTGAAGCTGCGCGTTTATATCACCGGCGGCGGCTGCAGCGGTTTCCAGTATGGCTTCACCTTCGACGATCAGGTTAACGAAGGGGATATGACCATCGAGAAGCAGGGCGTTGGCCTGGTGGTTGACCCAATGAGCCTGCAGTATCTGGTCGGCGGCGCCGTCGATTACACCGAAGGCCTCGAAGGCTCACGTTTTATCGTGACCAACCCGAATGCGAAAAGCACCTGCGGCTGCGGATCTTCGTTTAGCGTTTGATTCGATCCCGCCGAAGTGGGGCCCATGGACGGGCCGCGCAGCCGGCACCTCTTCCCCGACTGCGGCCGATTTACGCCACGTAGCCCGCGTTCTAACGCCCGTTATCATCCAGCGCAAACGTCGGCAGCTTCAGGTGCCAGCGGATTGCCGCCAGCCGAATGACCAGCGTCACGGCCATCCCCATCATCGCCGAATTTTGCAGCGACACGTGAAACGTATCGTAGGCCGTTGCGTGCACGATACCGCCGACAATGCAGGCCGTGGCATAGATTTCGGTACGTAAAATCATCGGGATTTCACGCGCCAGCACGTCGCGAATAATGCCGCCGCCGACGCCGGTCACCACCCCCATGCAGACCGCGACCAGCGGACCGCTGTGGGCAATAAAGGCTTTATTGACGCCGATGCCGACAAAGACCGCCAGGCCGACGGCGTCGAGCACCGGCAGTATCCATTTTGGCAGCCGGCGCGGCTGGCGTACCAGCAGGATAGTCAGCATGCTGGTCACCATGGCCACCACCAGGTCCGTTGGGTCTTTAACCCAGAACACCGGGCCGTTGGCGAGCGCCATATCGCGGATCGTCCCGCCGCCCACGGCAGTCACCACCCCCAGCACCAGCACGCCGAAAGGGTCCATCCGCAGTTTGCCGGCCAGCAACACGCCGGAGATCGCAAATACGGCGGTGCCAATAATATCCAGCCAATAGACAAGCATCGTCAGTTCCCGCTTAGCGCCTGGTTAACAGGCGATTATTTTACCTGCTCGAGCGCAGTACAGAGTTGTTTTGCGGCGAGGATAATACGTGGGCTCGCGCGTTCAAACCAGTCGCTATGCAGCGCAATCAGCGAAATTTTTAACTGATTATGCCAGTAGCGTTCGACTTCGGGAATTTTGCGGGCATCGCCGGTGATGACAATGGCCTGCGGCTGCCTGGCGAGAACCTGCTCGCGGCTGACCTGGGGCCAGGGCGCTTTACTGGCAGCGAAAATATTCTCCCCGCCGCACAGCGTCAGGACCTGATCCTGAATCGATCCCTGGCTGCTGGTAAAAAGAGGGTTGCTGCCGAACTGGAGAAAGACGCGCTTCTTCGGAAGGTGGGCGTAGCGGGCCTTTAGCGCGCTATAGTCGTCCTGCATCTGCTGCGCCGCCTGACGGGCCTTTTCCGGCTGAGGGCTCCACTGCGCCAGCTGCCGCAGGGTGGTGATAATCTCTTCGATGGTGGCGGTATCGACCCAGATGACCTTGATACCGAGGGAGCTTAGCTGATTAACCTGCCGCTCGGCGTTGCCTCCGCGCCACGCCAGGACCAGGTCCGGCCTGAGGGCGACAATGCGCTCCAGGTTCATCCCCTGCCAGCTGGAAACCTGCTCGATGCCGGCGGCTTCCGGCGGGTAGTCGGAATAGCTGCTGACGCCAACCGGCGTGATGCCTGCCGCAAACGCCAGCTCGGTATTGGCCGGGGATAGCGTAATCACCCGCGGCGCGGCAAAGAGCCACGCCGGGGCCAGCAGCAGCAGGGCGGCAAGCGCCTGTTTTAGCGATTTAGCCACGCGTCAGGTTCTGCACCAGATTTTCCACCATCAGGGTGGACTGCCTGGCGGCGACGGCGAGGAACTCGTCGAAGCTCAGATGGGACTGCTGATCGGCAACGTCGGAGATGGCGCGAACCACCACGAACGGGACGCCGAAGTTATAGCAGACGTGCGCGATGGCAGCGGCTTCCATTTCGACCGCTACGGCCTGCGGGAAGTTATGGCGGATTTTCGCCAGCCCGACGGAGCCGTTGATGAACGCGTCGCCGCTGACGATCAGACCGCGTACCGCGTTAAGATTCAGCGCTTCAATGCTGCTTTGCGCGGCGGCAATCAGCTTATCGTCGGCTTTGAAGCCCGCCGGGCAGCCCGGCAACTGGCCGTATTCGTAGCCGAATGCGGTCACGTCGGCGTCGTGGTAGCGTGCTTCGTCGGAGATAACGATATCACCGACTTTTAGCGTTGGCTCAAGACCGCCCGCGGAGCCGGTGTTGATAATCACGTCCGGCTTGCAGACTTCCAGCAGCAGCGCCGCGCCCATCGCCGCGGCAACTTTACCGATCCCCGATTTCAACAGGGCGACGTCGGTACCGTGAAGCTGGCCGGTATAAATTTCGCTGCCGCCAAGGGTGATAGTCTGGCGGTTTTCGATTTTGTCGCGCAGAAGGGTAACTTCTTCTTCCATGGCGCCAATAATGCCGATTTTCATAGATTTACTCGCGATGTGTCAGGTTTAGTTGCATAGTCTATCATGCACTCAAAGGGAAACGTTATTGCTCGCGAGCGGGAGAGGCTATGGCAAAGATTGATTTTCGCAACAAGATTAACTGGCGCCGACGCTATCGCTCGCCGCAGGGCGTCGAAACGGAGCGTGAAATCCTGCGTATTTTCGAAAGCGATCGCGGGCGCATTATTAACTCCCCGGCCATTCGCCGTTTACAGCAGAAAACCCAGGTCTTTCCGCTGGAGCGCAACGCGGCGGTGCGCACCCGGCTTACCCACTCTCTCGAAGTGCAGCAGGTTGGACGCTACATCGCCAAAGAGGTTCTGAGCCGGCTGAAGGAGCAGCAGCTGCTGACGGCCTACGGCCTGGATGAGCTCGGCGGGCCGTTTGAGAGCATTGTCGAGATGGCGTGCCTGATGCACGACATCGGCAACCCGCCGTTTGGCCATTTTGGCGAGGCGGCAATCAATGACTGGTTCAGCCAGCGCCTCGCGCCGGACGATGCGGCTAACGAAGCGCTGCCCAACGATCGCTGCACGGTTGAGGTGCTGCGCCTGCGGCCGGGCGAGGCGTCGCTGAACGCGCTGCGCAGTAAGATCCGCCAGGATCTGTGCTGGTTTGAGGGCAACGCGCAGGGGATTCGTTTAGTGCATACGCTAATGCGAATGAACCTTACCTGGGCACAGGTTGGCTGTATTCTTAAATATACTCGCCCGGCCTGGTGGCGCGGTGACGCGCCTGCCAGTCACAGCTATTTAATGAAGAAACCTGGTTATTATTTAGCCGAAGAAGGCTATATTGCGAGGTTACGTAAAGAACTGGATCTGGCTCCTTACAATCGCTTTCCTTTAACATGGATTATGGAAGCGGCGGACGATATCTCATATTGCGTCGCCGATCTTGAAGATGCGGTAGAAAAACGAATTTTCAGCGTAGAGCAACTCTATCAGCATCTGTACGACGCGTGGGGGCAGCATGAAAAAGGTTCGTTATTTTCCCAGGTGGTAGAAAATGCGTGGGAAAAATCACGTTCTAATTCCCTAAGCCGGAGTACAGAAGATCAGTTCTTTATGTATTTACGGGTGAATACGCTGAATAAACTGGTGCCGTATGCGGCCCGACGCTTTATAGATAACATCGCGAAGATTTTTACCGGTGATTTTAATCACGCGCTGCTTGAGGATGATAGCGACTGCAGTCAGCTGCTGGAGTTATATAAAAATGTGGCGATAAAACATGTGTTTAGCCATCCGGATGTAGAGCAGCTGGAATTGCAGGGCTATCGCGTTATTAGCGGCCTGTTAGATATCTATAAGCCGCTGCTGAAATTGTCGCTGGAGGAGTTCAGCTTATTAGTCGAAAAAGAGAGAGTGAGAAGCCTGCCTATCGCTTCGCGGCTATTTCAGAAACTTTCTACGCGACATCGGCTGGCCTACGTGGAGGCGGTAAACAAAATTCCGGCAGATTCCGCAGAGTTTCCGCTGATGGAATACTATTATCGCTGCCGCCTGATCCAGGACTATATTAGCGGGATGACGGACTTGTATGCATGGGATGAATATCGGCGGCTGATGGCGGTAGAATAGGTACAGGTTTTGTAAAGACGGACAATAATTTTTTACTTTTTGGCAGTGCTTAATTCCGGAACTTAGCGCGATAAAATGACTCTGATAGTCACTTACATAGCAATTCTGCGTTATCTAAAATCGAGATTGAGACATATGAAAAAAACCACGTTAGCAATGAGTGCACTGGCTCTGAGTTTAGGTCTGGCGTTATCCCCGCTCTCTGCGAGCGCGGCAGAAACAGCTTCTTCGGCGACTAATGCGCAGCAGATGCCGAGTCTGGCCCCGATGCTGGAAAAAGTCATGCCGTCGGTCGTCAGCATCAACGTTGAAGGCAGCACCACCGTGAACACGCCGCGGATGCCGCGTAACTTCCAGCAGTTCTTTGGCGACAACTCGCCGTTCTGCCAGGACGGTTCACCGTTCCAAAGCTCTCCGTTCTGTCAGGGCGGCGGGCAGGGCGGCGGCGCGCCGGCTGACGGCAGCCAGCAGCAGAAATTTATGGCGCTGGGCTCCGGGGTCATTATTGATGCGGCGAAAGGCTATGTCGTCACCAATAACCACGTTGTGGACAATGCGACGACCATCAAAGTTCAGCTCAGCGACGGGCGCAAGTTTGACGCCAAAGTGGTGGGTAAAGACCCGCGTTCCGATATTGCGCTGATTCAGATTCAGGATCCGAAAAACCTGTCGGCAATCAAGCTGGCTGACTCCGACGCCCTGCGCGTAGGCGATTACACCGTGGCTATCGGTAACCCGTTTGGTCTGGGTGAAACCGTGACCTCCGGTATTGTTTCCGCTCTCGGCCGCAGCGGCCTGAACGTAGAAAACTACGAAAACTTTATCCAGACGGATGCGGCGATTAACCGCGGTAACTCCGGCGGTGCGCTGGTGAACCTGAACGGCGAGCTGATCGGTATCAATACCGCGATCCTCGCGCCGGACGGCGGTAACATCGGCATCGGCTTTGCTATCCCGAGCAACATGGTGAAAAACCTGACCGAGCAGATGGTCAAATATGGTCAGGTGAAACGCGGTGAGCTGGGGATCATGGGGACCGAGCTGAACTCCGAGCTGGCAAAAGCGATGAAGGTCGATGCCCAGCGCGGCGCCTTCGTCAGCCAGGTAATGCCGGGCTCTGCCGCGGCGAAAGCCGGTATCAAGGCCGGGGACGTGATTACCTCGCTGAACGGTAAACCGATTAGCAGCTTTGCCGCACTGCGTGCGCAGGTCGGAACGATGCCTATCGGCAGCAAAGTCGAGCTTGGCCTGGTGCGCGATGGCAAACCGGTTACCGCGACCGTTGAGCTGCAGCAGAGCAACCAGACTCAGGTTGACTCCAGCAGCATCTTCAACGGTATCGAAGGCGCTGAAATGAGCAACAAGGGCCAGGATAAAGGCGTGACGGTCAATAACGTCAAGGCCGGGACCCCTGCGGCGCAGATTGGCCTGAAGAAAGGCGATATTATCGTCGGTGCTAACCAGCAGCCGGTGAAAAATATTGCCGACCTGCGCAAAATCTTTGACGCTAAACCGTCGGTGCTGGCGCTGAATATTCAGCGCGGTGATAGCACTATCTACCTGCTGATGCAGTAATCTCTGTCGGTTACATCAGCCCCTTCTCCTCGCCCGAGGGAAGGGGCTTTTTTTATCCTGCACCGCGGCCGAACCGTCATTCTGTGATTCCTTCCACAACTCCATACTTCTCTCCCGTGCTTTGTGCATACGCACAATGCAGCGCTAACCCAACTCTTTTATGCTGGTGCCCTGCTCACGGGAGGGTTACATGGCTGGCTGGCATCTTGATACCAAAATGGCGCAGGATATTGTGGCGCGTACCATGCGCATCATTGATACCAATATCAACGTAATGGATGCCCGTGGGCGCATTATTGGCAGCGGCGATCGTGAGCGTATTGGTGAATTGCACGAAGGCGCGCTGCTGGTTCTCTCGCAGGGACGTATTGTCGATATCGATGATGCGGTGGCCCGCCACCTGCACGGCGTGCGCCAGGGGATCAACCTGCCTCTGCGCCTGGAAGGGGAAATCGTCGGCGTCATCGGCCTGACCGGCGAACCAGAAACGCTGCGCAAGTATGGCGAGCTGGTATGCATGACCGCAGAGATGATGCTGGAGCAGTCCCGGCTGATGCACCTGCTGGCCCAGGACAGCCGCCTGCGTGAAGAGCTGGTGATGAATTTGATTCAGGCGGAAGAGAACACCCCGGCGCTCACCGAATGGGCGCAGCGCCTGGGAATCGACCTGAATCAGCCGCGGGTGGTGGCAATGATTGAGGTCGATAGCGGCCAGCTGGGCGTGGATAGCGCCATGGCGGAGCTGCAGCAGCTGCAGACGGCTCTGACCACCCCGGATCGCAATAACCTGGTGGCGATTGTCTCATTAACGGAGATGGTGGTTCTTAAGCCCGCGCTCAACGCCTTTGGCCGCTGGGATGCGGAAGATCACTGTAAACGGGTTGACCAGCTTATCGCCAGAATGAAGGAAAACGGCCAGCTGCGGTTCCGCGTGGCGTTAGGCAACTTCTTTACCGGGCCCGGCAGCATTGCGCGCTCGTATCGTACCGCTCGCACCACCATGATGGTCGGCAAGGAGCGCATGCCGGAGAGCCGGAGCTATTTTTATCAGGATTTGATGCTGCCGGTGCTGCTCGATAGCCTGCGCGGCGGCTGGCAGGCTAACGAGCTGGCCCGTCCGCTGGTTCGCCTGAAGGCAATGGACAATAACGGTCTGCTGCGGCGCACGCTGCAGGCCTGGTTTCGCCATAACGTTCAGCCGCTGGCGACCTCGAAGGCGCTGTTTATTCATCGTAATACGCTGGAGTATCGGCTGAATCGTATTTCAGAGCTGACGGGGCTGGACCTGGGCAGTTTCGACGATCGGCTGCTGCTCTATATTGCGCTGCAGCTGGACGAACAGAGGTAGGGAATAATCCCGGATGATGGCGAGAACGCCTTATCCGGGCGGCTGTACACATAGCCCCGACGGGCATCGCCGGCCAGGGAAGGGGAGCAGACTTACTTGTTGCGGGTCAGTTTTTCCAGATCGGCTTCAATTTCGCTGATCTTATGGGTGACGACGCTTTCCAGATGACGCAGATCGTCAAGGATCTTACGCTTCAGATCGACTTCAGTGCGATCGCGCTGGCAGATCTGATCGAGTTCATCGATAACGTAGCGCAGGTTGGGACTGATCTCCTGCACTTCTTTATAACCCTGGCCTACGCCATCGGCGACCACGGTCTTACGCTGACGCGGATACTTAAACTTAACGCTCTTGGCGAAGAATTCGCCCTTGTCCTTCTGAAAATAGATTTTCAGAATGTCGTTGTTAGCTTCCTGCCGCAGGCTATAGCGATCGATTTCATCAGGATTGGTAATGCCAAGACTTTTCAGATTATCGTACATAACGGTACCTTTGATATCATCATAACCTTTGAATAATTAACGAAAAAAGCCATCTTCGCCAGCGTCAAATATAAAAAAAGCGGGATATCTCCCGCTTTTTATACTGTTTAGTCGATGGTACGCAGCAGTTCGTTAATGCCGACCTTGCCGCGAGTTTTCGCATCAACCTTCTTCACGATCACCGCGCAGTACAGGCTGTACTTGCCATCTTTCGACGGCAGGTTGCCGGAAACCACCACCGAGCCGGCCGGTACGCGACCGTAGAAGACTTCGCCGGTTTCGCGGTCGTAGATTTTGGTGCTCTGGCCGAGGTACACGCCCATCGAGATAACGGAACCCTCTTCGACGATAACGCCTTCGACAACTTCAGAACGCGCGCCGATAAAGCAGTTATCTTCGATGATGGTTGGGTTAGCCTGCAGCGGTTCCAGCACGCCGCCGATACCCACGCCGCCGGAGAGGTGCACGTTTTTACCGATCTGCGCGCAGGAGCCGACGGTAGCCCAGGTATCAACCATGCTGCCTTCGTCAACGTAGGCGCCGATGTTGACGTAAGACGGCATCAGCACGGTGTTGCGGGCAATGAACGCGCCCTGGCGAACGGCCGCCGGCGGAACCACGCGGAAGCCCTCTTTCTGGAAACGCGCTTCATCATAGTCGGCGAATTTCATCGGTACTTTATCGAAGTAGCGGCTTTCCGCACCGTCGATAACCTGGTTATCGTTAATACGGAAAGAGAGCAGAACCGCTTTCTTCAGCCACTGGTGGGTGACCCACTGGCCATCGATCTTTTCAGCGACACGCAGAGCGCCGGAATCAAGCAGGGAAATGACCTGGTTAACCGCTTCGCGAGTTACGGTATCCACATTTGCCGGCGTGATGTCGGCGCGACGCTCAAAGGCGGACTCAATAACATTCTGTAATTGCTGCATTGTTTACTCTTTCTCTATTACACATAAAAGTTCGTTACCCTTTATCGTTTGGATTGAGGGCCTCTGTCAACCGTTGTTGTACTTCTTGTTGCAGCTCATTATTAAGCGCACGCCGGTCTGCCGTGGCGATTATAAATAAATCTTCTACTCGCTCACCAATTGTCGTAATTCTGGCCCCGTGAAGGGAAATATTGAGGTCGGCGAAGACCTGGCCGACCCGGGCCAGCAGGCCGGGCTGATCGAGCGCAATCAGCTCAAGAAACGATTTTCGGTCGGTATGCGTGGGCAGAAAATTGACCTCGGTGGCGACGGAAAAATGGCGTAATTTTGCCGCCTGTCGGCGCGGCGCCGGCTGCTGCCAGCTGCGCTGAGTAATGGTCTGCTCGAGCCCGAGGCGGATCATCTCGTGGCGATCGGCGGAGAGCGGGCTGCCGTCCGGTTCGAGCACGATAAAGGTGTCCATCGCCATCCCGTCGCGGGTGGTAAAGACCTGGGCGTCGTGCACGCTCAGATTTCGGCGGTCAAGTTCACCGCAGACGGCGGCGAAGAGATACGGGCGGTCCGGGCTCCAGATAAAGATTTCGGTGCCGCCGCGCGTGGCCTGCGAGCTGAGCAGGATCATCGGTTTATTAAGATCGTGCCGGAGCAAATTACGCGCGTGCCAGGCGAGCTGATTTGGCGTGTGGCGCACGAAGTAGTTGGCCCGGCAGCGGTTCCAGATTTGATGCAGGGCCTCTTCATTGATGTTTTCCATCCGCAGCAGCGCCAGCGCCTGCAGCTGATGATGGCGAACCCGTTCGCGCATATCCGGCGTGCTTTGCATGCCGCGGCGCAGCTGTTTTTCGGTGGCGAAATAGAGCTCGCGCAGCAGGCTCTGCTTCCAGCTGTTCCACAAGGTTTCGTTGGTGGCGCAGATATCGGCCACGGTCAGGCACACCAGGTAGCGCAGGCGGTTTTCCGTCTGCACCTCTTCGGCGAACTGTTTGATGACCTCGGGATCCTGAATATCACGGCGCTGGGCGGTGACGGACATTAACAGATGATGGCGAACCAGCCAGGCGACCATCTGAGTTTCTCGCGAGTTCAGGCCGTGCAGTTCGGCAAACTTCAGGACGTCCTGGGCACCGAGCACCGAATGATCGCCGCCGCGGCCTTTAGCAATGTCGTGGAACAGGGCGGCAATCAGAATCAGCTCAGGATGGGTCAGGCGCGGCCACAGCTCAACGCACAGCGGGTGGCGGCTGCGGGTCTCCTCTTTGGCAAAACTCTCCAGCTTGAGCAGGACGCGGATCGTATGCTCGTCCACGGTGTAGGCATGGAACAGATCGAACTGCATCTGGCCGACGATATGCGACCACTGCGGCATGTATGCCCACAGCACGCTGTGGCGGTGCATCGGCAGCAGCCCGCGGCTCACCGCACCCTGGTGGCGCAGCATGCTGAGAAAAATGGTTCGCGCTTCCGGGATATAGCACAGCGGCTGCGTCAGGTGGCGGCGCGCGTGGCGCAGGTGGCGCAGCGTTGTGGAGTAGATGCCGGTGATGCTGCTGTTGCGCACCATAATATAGAACATACGCAGAATAGCCTGCGGCTCGCGGATGAACAGCGTATCGTCGCGCAGATCGATGAGCGAGCCGCGCAGCTGAAAATCATCGTCAATCGGCCGCGGCTTTTCGTCTTCGGTCAGCGCCAGGATGGCCTCATCAAACAGCTGCAGCAGCATATGGTTCAGCTCGCTGACTCGCCGGGTGACGCGGAAGAAATCCTTCATCATATGCTCGATGGGCTGGTTTCTTTCGCCTTCATAGCCTAAGCGACGGGCGACGCTGAGCTGGCGGTCGAAGAGCAGGCGGTTATCGTAGCGGGTTAGCTCCAGGTGCAGGGCGAATCGAATGCGCCACAGCTGGTGCAGGCATTCGTTGAGCTCGTTGCGCTCCGCCTCCGTCAGGAAGCCGAAGCCCACCATTTCATCCATCGAGGTGGCGCCGAAGTGGCGGCGCGCGACCCACTGCAGGGTATGAATATCCCGCAGCCCGCCGGGGCTGCTTTTTACATCCGGCTCGAGGTTGTAGCTGGTGCCGTGGTAGCGCTGATGGCGCACGCTCTGTTCTTCGAGCTTGGCGGCGAAGAATTTCTCCGACGGCCAGAAGCCGTCGCTAAAAATATGCTTTTGCAGCTCAAGAAACAGCGCGACGTCGCCGATCAGCAGGCGCGATTCGATCAGGTTGGTGGCGACGGTGAGATCGGATAATCCTTCCAGCAGGCACTCTTCGAGGGTGCGCACGCTGTGCCCGACCTCCAGCTTGACGTCCCACAGCAGCGTCAGCAGCTCGCCGACCTTCTGCGCCTGTTCGTCGGAGAGTTTTTTTCGGCTTAATATCAGCAGGTCGACGTCGGAGAGCGGGTGCAGTTCACCGCGACCGTAGCCGCCTACCGCCACCAGAGCCATGTCGCAAACCGACCCGAAGCCGTACTCTACCCACAGGCGCTGCAGCAGCTGATCGATAAACTCGGTGCGGGCTTCAATCAGCCGCTCAGCGGCGGTGCCGGCATCGAAAGCCTCCCCCAGCCAGCGCTGGAAAAGCTCGAGATGGGACTTAATCGTCGCACAGTTCAAATCGTCCTGCGGCCAGGCGCCCGGATCCTCAGGTTGGCCCGAGAGGGCCAGGGGGAGAGTGCCAGGTAAAGAGTTGCTCATCGCGCCACCATAAGAAAAAAATATCGCCCATTAAAAAAATCGCCGGGAGCGATTTTTAACGTCGCTTGCGGCGGCCCGTAGGGTGACGGGCAGGAAGCCCGTCATAAAAAATCGCCGGGAGCGATTTTTAACGTCGCTTGCGGCGGCCCGTAGGGTGACGGGCAGGAAGCCCGTCATAAAAAAGCCGGCGGGCGCCGGCTTTTCGTTATTCGTTATGCGAGATTATCGCCGGGATGGTGTCATCCTTGCGTAACGTCAGAATTTCGCAGCCGTTATCCGTCACCACAATAGTATGCTCGTACTGGGCAGACAAGCTCCGGTCTTTCGTTTTCACCGTCCAGCCGTCTTTCATGCTGCGGATCTCTTTCTTACCGGCGTTGACCATCGGCTCGATGGTAAAGGTCATCCCCGGCTTGAGCACCACGTTGGTCTCCGGCGAGTCGTAGTGCAGCACCTGCGGCTCTTCATGGAAGCCGCGGCCAATGCCGTGCCCGCAGTATTCACGCACCACGGAAAAACCTTCCGCTTCGACAAATTTCTGAATCGCCGCGCCGATGGCCCGCAGGTTAATGCCGGGTTTGACCATCTTCAGGGCCAGATAGAGGCTCTCCTGAGTGACGCGGCACAGACGCTCGCCGAGGATCGTCGGTTTGCCGACGATAAACATTTTGGAGGTGTCGCCGTGGAACTCATCCTTAATGACCGTGACGTCAACGTTGACGATATCGCCATCTTTCAGCCGTTTTTCATCGTCCGGGATACCGTGGCATACCACTTCGTTAATCGAGATACACACCGATTTCGGGAAGCCGTGGTAGCCGAGGCAGGCGGAGATCGCTTTCTGCTCGTTGACGATGTAATCGTTACAGATGCGGTCCAGCTCGCCGGTGCTGACGCCCGGTTTTACATAGGGTTCAATCATTTCGAGCACTTCGGCGGCCAGGCGGCCCGCGACGCGCATTTTTTCGATGTCTTCAGATGTCTTGATAGAAATAGCCATGGATTGTGTCCAGCTGTGTCGATTTTTTCGACAATAATAGAGTAAGTCCCGTCAATGTTAACAGTCCGGGTGACCTGGTGCCAAATTGAGAATCATTAACAGCACTCAGCGTCAACAAGAGTTGGTGTCCAATCCTATTTTGTGGTATAAAGCGCGCCGGACTTCCGTTCCATTTCGTACTACACAGGATGGACTGAAGCGACAAATCTCACTTTGTGTATATAACACACACGTATCGACACATATTCCGGGGTGCCCTTTGGGGTCGGTAATATGGGATACGTGGAGGCATAACCCCAACTTTATCTATAGAGGTTTTAAACATGGCAACTGTTTCCATGCGCGACATGCTCAAGGCTGGTGTTCACTTTGGTCACCAGACCCGTTACTGGAACCCGAAAATGAAGCCTTTCATCTTCGGCGCGCGTAACAAAGTTCACATCATCAACCTTGAGAAAACTGTACCGATGTTCAACGAAGCTCTGGCTGAACTGAACAAGATCTCTGCTCGTAAAGGCAAGATCCTGATCGTTGGTACTAAGCGCGCTGCAAGCGAAGCGGTAAAAGACGCTGCTAACAGCTGCGATCAGTTCTTCGTGAACCATCGCTGGTTGGGCGGTATGCTGACTAACTGGAAAACCGTTCGTCAGTCCATCAAACGTCTGAAAGACCTGGAAACTCAGTCCCAGGACGGTACTTTCGAGAAGCTGACCAAGAAAGAAGCGCTGATGCGTACTCGTGAACTGGCCAAGCTGGAAAACAGCCTGGGCGGTATCAAAGACATGGGCGGCCTGCCGGACGCACTGTTTGTTATCGATGCAGACCACGAACACATCGCTATCAAAGAAGCAAACAACCTGGGTATCCCGGTATTTGCTATCGTTGATACTAACTCCGATCCGGACGGCGTAGATTTCGTTATCCCGGGTAACGACGATGCAATCCGCGCTGTTAGCCTGTACCTGGGTGCAGTAGCTGCAACCGTGCGTGAAGGTCGTTCTCAGGATCTGGCTTCTCAAGCGGAAGAAAGCTTCGTAGAAGCTGAATAATAAGGTCTAGCCCTTATTTAGTACCGTGTATAAATAGGGGCCTATATTTGGCCCCTTTTTCACTTTTAAACCTGTTTGGTTCCTGGAACCGGGCAGGTCATATCTCTCCCGAGGATTAAAGAATGGCTGAAATTACCGCATCCCTGGTAAAAGAGCTGCGCGAACGTACCGGCGCAGGCATGATGGATTGCAAAAAAGCGCTGACTGAAGCTAACGGCGACATCGAGCTGGCAATCGAAAACATGCGTAAATCCGGCGCGATCAAAGCGGCGAAAAAAGCAGGTAACGTTGCTGCTGACGGCGTGATCATCACCAAGATCGACGGTACCTACGGCATCATTCTGGAAGTTAACTGCCAGACTGACTTCGTAGCAAAAGATGGCGGTTTCCAGGCATTTGCTAACAAAGTTCTGGACGCAGCCGTTGCCGGTAAAATCACCGACGTTGACGTACTGAAAGCTCAGTTCGAAGAAGAGCGCGTTGCGCTGGTTGCTAAAATCGGTGAAAACATCAACATCCGTCGCGTTGCTTCCCTGGAAGGCGAAGTGCTGGGTTCATACCAGCACGGCGCGCGCATCGGTGTTCTGGTTGCCGCTAAAGGCGCAGACCAGGAGCTGGTTAAACAGCTGGCTATGCACATCGCTGCAAGCAAGCCAGAATTCGTTAAGCCGGAAGACGTTTCCGCTGAAGTGGTAGAGAAAGAGTACCAGGTTCAGCTGGACATCGCGATGCAGTCCGGTAAGCCGAAAGAAATCGCAGAGAAAATGGTTGAAGGCCGCATGAAGAAATTCACCGGCGAAGTTTCTCTGACCGGCCAGCCTTTCGTTATGGACCCAAGCAAATCTGTTGCTCAGCTGCTGAAAGAGCACAACGCAGACGTGACTGGCTTCATCCGCTTTGAAGTGGGCGAAGGCATCGAAAAAGTTGAGACTGACTTTGCAGCAGAAGTTGCTGCGATGTCCAAGCAGTCTTAATTTTTAAAAGGAGCCGCCTGAGGGCGGCTTCTTTTTGTGCCCATTTTGTAAATTCAGCCAACCCTTATAGTGGCTGCGCTGAAAAGCGACATACAATGTCGCCAGAATTAACTCATCTCACTCGTTGACAGTCTCAGGAAAGAAACATGGCTACCAATGCAAAACCCGTCTACAAACGTATTCTGCTTAAGTTAAGTGGCGAAGCTCTGCAGGGTTCGGAAGGCTTCGGTATTGATGCAAGCATACTTGACCGTATGGCTCAGGAAATCAAAGAACTGGTTGAACTGGGTATTCAGGTTGGCGTAGTGATTGGTGGCGGTAACCTGTTCCGTGGAGCTGGTCTGGCGAAAGCGGGAATGAACCGCGTTGTGGGCGACCACATGGGCATGCTGGCAACGGTCATGAACGGCCTTGCAATGCGTGACTCCCTCCATCGCGCCTATGTGAACGCTCGCTTGATGTCAGCGATTCCGCTGAACGGCGTTTGTGATAACTACAGCTGGGCAGAGGCGATCAGCCTGCTGCGTAATAACCGCGTCGTTATTCTGGCTGCGGGTACCGGTAACCCGTTCTTCACGACCGACTCCGCAGCCTGCCTGCGCGGGATTGAAATTGAAGCTGACGTGGTGCTGAAAGCGACCAAAGTCGACGGCGTGTTTACCGCTGACCCGGCGAAAGACCCGTCTGCCACCATGTACGATCAGCTGAGCTACAGCGAAGTGCTTGATAAAGAGTTGAAAGTAATGGATCTGGCCGCCTTTACCCTGGCGCGTGACCATAAATTGCCGATTCGCGTATTCAACATGAACAAACCCGGCGCGCTGCGCCGCGTGGTGATGGGCGAAAAAGAAGGTACCTTAATTACGGAATAATTTCCGTAATACGCTTCATCGTTCAGACCGTCTCTGCGTTGGCCGTCTTTGCTCACCTCAGCCGCTGATTTCAGTAAGCTGCTGGGGGAGTTCGCTCCGCCGTTGCCTCGATACAACGTGAATGATTTTGTGTAGAAATGCAGGTAAGATTCCGCTCTACCTTAGTAGCGGCTTTTTACTCAGACGCGCCCAGGGCGTCGTCATGAATTAAACGGGACTATACTTAGCTCACCTGATAGCAGCTGTGCGGCGTTTAGTCTGCCTGAGACAAGTTTCCAAGGATTAGTAACGTGATTAACGACATCAGAAAAGATGCTGAAGTGCGCATGGAAAAATGCGTTGAAGCGTTCAAAAACCAAATCAGCAAAATACGCACGGGTCGTGCTTCTCCCAGCCTGCTGGACGGCATCGTCGTGCAGTATTACGGTACGCCAACGCCGCTGCGTCAGCTGGCAAGCGTAACGGTAGAAGACTCCCGTACTCTGAAAATCAACGTGTTCGACCGCTCCCTGAGCCCGGCCGTTGAAAAAGCGATCATGGCTTCTGACCTCGGTCTGAACCCAAGCTCTGCGGGCAGCGATATCCGCGTTCCGCTGCCTCCGCTGACCGAAGAGCGTCGTAAAGATCTGACCAAGATCGTACGCGCAGAAGCCGAGCAGGCTCGCGTGTCGGTACGTAACGTTCGTCGCGACGCTAACGATAAAGTGAAAGCGCTGCTGAAAGACAAAGAGATCAGCGAAGATGACGATCGCCGTTCTCAGGACGACGTGCAGAAAATGACTGACGCCGCCATTAAGAAAGTGGATGCGGCGCTGGCAGATAAAGAAGCGGAACTGATGCAGTTCTGATTTCCTGCCGTTATGCCCGTCCTCATTGCCGTTTGATGAACGGGACGGGCGTACAGTCTGAAACGCCGTACAGAAGACCGAACGCTCAGCTCCAGGGATTGCGTTGAAAAGGTCGGCCCTGTAGCCTTTGACACTCTTGTTGAAGGCGATACACCGCCTGCCCGCCTCCTGATTGCTGATGCGCGAGGGCTTGCTGGCGGCGTTTTTCTTTTTTATCCTGTCTTACTTCTTCTGGACGCCTCATGAAGCACTTAACCGTTCTCGGTTCGACCGGTTCAATTGGCTGCAGCACGTTGGATGTCGTGCGCCATAACCCCGATCGCTTTTCCGTCGCCGCGCTGGTCGCGGGGAAAAATGTCGACCGTATGGTTGAACAATGTCTGGAATTCACCCCCCGCTACGCGGTCATGGATGATGCGAAAAGCGCCGAATCTCTGCGTATCGCGCTGCGCGAACGCGGCAGCCGTACCGAGGTCCTGAGCGGCCAGCACGCCGCTGCGGAAGTCGCCGCGCTGGATGACGTTGACCAGGTCATGGCGGCGATTGTCGGTGCCGCAGGGCTGGTTCCTACGCTCGCGGCCATTCGGGCCGGAAAAACGGTGCTGCTGGCCAACAAAGAGGCGCTGGTGACCTGCGGTCGTCTGTTTATGGACGCCGTGCAGCAGTCCGGCGCGCGCCTGTTACCCGTCGATAGCGAACATAACGCTATTTTTCAGAGTATGCCGGAAACAATTCAACACAATCTGGGATACGCTGACTTAACGCAGAACGGCGTCTCGTCGATTCTGCTGACCGGTTCCGGTGGTCCTTTCCGGGATACAGCGCTCTCTGAGCTGGCGGCAATGACGCCCGATCAGGCCTGTCGCCACCCGAACTGGTCAATGGGACGCAAAATTTCTGTCGATTCCGCCACGATGATGAATAAGGGGCTGGAGTATATCGAAGCCCGCTGGCTGTTCAACGCCTCGGCGCAGCAGATGGAAGTGCTGATTCACCCGCAGTCCGTTATCCATTCAATGGTGCGCTATCGCGATGGCAGCGTTCTCGCACAGCTCGGTGAGCCGGATATGCGTACGCCGATCGCCCACACTATGGGATGGCCGCAGCGCCTGAACTCCGGGGCTGAAGCGCTGGATTTCTGCCGTCTGAGCAATCTGAGCTTTGCCGCGCCGGATTACGGACGCTATCCGTGCCTGAAGCTGGCGATGGAGGCATTTGATGTCGGTCAGGCGGCGACGACGGCGCTGAATGCTGCCAATGAAATTTCGGTAGCCGCGTTCCTCGCTACGGAGATTCGCTTCACCGATATTGCGGCGGTTAACCTGGCGGTGTTGGAGCAGCTGGCGCTGGATGAGCCGCAAAGCATTGAAGAAGTTCTGATTATCGATGCTCAGGCGAGAGCCGCTGCTCACCAGCAGTTGAAACATCTGGCGGCGCGGGGCTGACCGACGCAATACGTTGTGATATTTGTGGGCGCTGGGCTTCGGTGATATAGTCTGCGCCACCCGATCGTTGTCTAAGATTGCGGTGGCCGTGGCATGACACGGCTTTTTTGCGTAAAGCTCTTGGTTGTTCTCTGCGATTAGCCGCAGCCTCGGCACTGGATAAAAATGCGTATATAGCGCTGACCGGTTGCTTGCGTTTAGCGGCGTGGCTAATCCTTATTATGGACTTAAAACGCGTTATGTTGTCTGCTAATCAAACTGTCAGCGAAATATCACCTGTACATGGCTGCCGTCATGTCGCCATCATTATGGATGGCAACGGACGTTGGGCGAAACAGCAAGGGAAAATTCGCGCATTCGGCCATAAGGCCGGAGCGAAGTCAGTCCGTCGCGCAGTTTCCTTCGCGGCGAACAATGGTATTGAAGCGTTGACGTTATACGCATTCAGCAGTGAGAACTGGAACCGTCCGGCGCAGGAAGTCAGCGCGCTGATGGAGCTGTTCGTCTGGGCGCTGGATAGCGAAGTCAAAAGCCTGCACCGGCATAACGTTCGCCTGCGGATCATCGGCGAAACCACGCGTTTTAATGCTCGCCTGCAGGAGCGGATCCGCAAAGCGGAAGCGCTCACTGAGAACAATACGGGCTTAACGCTGAATATTGCGGCGAACTACGGTGGGCGCTGGGATATCATTCAGGGCGTCCGCAATCTGGCCGAACAGGTAAAAAACGGGTTACTTCAGCCCGAACAGATCACGGAAGACATGCTGAGTCAGCAGGTCTGTATGCATGAACTGGCACCTGTAGATTTAGTTATTAGGACCGGGGGAGAGCATCGAATCAGTAATTTTTTGATTTGGCAAATTGCCTATGCCGAACTTTACTTTACCGATGTTCTTTGGCCCGATTTTGCTGAACAGGACTTTGAAGGTGCACTCCATGCCTTTGTTAATCGAGAGCGTCGTTTCGGCGGCACTGAGCCGGGTGGCAGCAATGCCTGATGGGGGTCACTTTTGCTGAAGTATCGCCTGATATCGGCTTTTGTTTTGATCCCCGTGGTGATTGCGGCGCTTTTCCTGTTGCCGCCTGCGGGTTTCGCCATCGTCACGCTGGTCGTTTGTATGCTCGCCGCGTGGGAGTGGGGGCAGCTAAGCGGCTTCACCTCAACGACCCAACGCGTCTGGCTGGCGCTGCTCTGCGGCCTGCTGCTGGCGCTGATGCTTTTCCTGATGCCTGAGTATCACTATGACGTCCATCAACCGGTGGTTGAGGGGTCGCTATGGGCATCACTGGGCTGGTGGATTGCGGCCCTGCTGCTGGTCCTTTCCTACCCGGCTTCCGCTGCCTTCTGGCGGAACTCTAAAACGCTGCGCCTGGTTTTTGGCATTCTGACCATTGTTCCGTTCTTCTGGGGCATGCTGACGCTGCGCGCCTGGCACTACGCGGATAACCACTACAGCGGCGCGCTGTGGCTACTGTACGTGATGATTCTGGTTTGGGGCGCGGACTCCGGTGCCTATATGTTTGGCAAAATGTTCGGTAAGCACAAGCTGGCGCCGAAGGTTTCACCGGGCAAAACCTGGCAGGGTTTTTTTGGCGGGCTGGTTACCGCAGCGGTTATTTCCTGGGCGTACGGCCAGTGGGCGAATCTCGATGTTACGCCGGCGGTACTGCTCATTTGCTCTATCGTTGCGGCGCTGGCTTCGGTGCTCGGCGACCTGACGGAAAGTATGTTTAAGCGAGAGGCCGGCATCAAGGATAGCGGGCATCTGATTCCCGGACACGGCGGAATTCTGGATCGTATCGATAGCCTGACGGCGGCGGTACCGGTATTCGCGTGTCTGCTATTGTTGGTCTTCAGGACGATTTGACGGAAGGTTTTATGCTAAGCGTTCTCTGGAATTTGGCCGCCTTTATCATTGCGCTGGGCGTATTGATCACCGTGCATGAGTTTGGCCATTTCTGGGTGGCTCGTCGCTGTGGCGTTCGCGTTGAACGCTTCTCCATCGGCTTTGGCAAAGCGCTATGGCGGCGCTCTGACAAGCAGGGGACGGAATTCGTTATCGCCCTTATCCCACTCGGGGGTTACGTCAAGATGCTCGACGAGCGCGTCGAGCCGGTGGCGCCAGAGATGCGCCACTACGCTTTCAATAATAAAACCGTCGGTCAGCGCGCAGCGATAATCGCCGCCGGACCGATCGCGAACTTCATTTTTGCCATCTTTGCCTACTGGCTGGTGTTTATCATCGGCGTCCCTGGCGTTCGTCCGGTTGTTGGCGAAATAGTGCCCGATTCGATTGCCGCACACGCACAAATTGCAAAAGGAACGGAACTTAAAGCGATAGATGGCATCGAAACGCCTGATTGGGATGCTGTGCGTATGGCGCTGGTAACGAAGATCGGAGACCAGCAAACAATAGTTTCGGTCGCCCCTTTCGGGACCAGCCAACGCCAGGATAAAATCCTCGATTTACGCCATTGGGCGTTCGAGCCGGACAAACAGGATCCGGTGACATCGCTGGGCATTCAGCCCCGGAGCGCGCAGGTTGATACGGCTCTGGCAGAAGTACAATCGAATTCGGCAGCGCAGAAGGCGGGTTTGCAAGCGGGCGACAGGATCGTTAAAGTCGATGGTCAACCGTTAACGCAGTGGATGACGTTTGTTAATCTGGTGCGTGATAATCCCGGTAAAGCGCTGGTTCTGGACATCGAACGGCAGGGGAGTCCTCTGTCAGTGACGCTGACACCAGATTCGAAGTCCGGTAGTAAAGGTCAGGCTGAGGGATTTGCAGGGGTTGTGCCTAAGGTCATCCCGCTGCCCGATGAATATAAGACAGTTCGTCAGTACGGGCCGTTTGCCGCCATCGCTGAAGCCACGGATAAAACCTGGCAACTGATGTCGTTAACGGTCAGGATGCTGGGTAAATTGATAACCGGTGATGTCAAACTGAACAACCTCAGCGGGCCGATCTCTATCGCCCAGGGGGCTGGAATGTCAGCGGAGTTTGGGTTGATTTACTATCTGATGTTCCTTGCGCTGATAAGCGTGAACCTCGGAATAATCAACCTGTTCCCGCTTCCCGTCCTCGACGGGGGGCACCTGCTGTTTTTAGCGATTGAAAAGCTAAAAGGCGGGCCGGTATCCGAGCGAGTTCAAGACTTTAGTTATCGCATTGGCTCAATACTGCTGGTGTTGTTAATGGGGCTTGCACTTTTCAATGATTTCTCTCGGTTGTAAGAGAGTTTGTTAGGAAGAACGCATAATAACGATGGCGATGAAAAAGTTGCTCATAGCGTCGCTGCTGTTTAGCAGCGCAACCGTATACGGTGCTGAAGGGTTCGTGGTGAAGGACATTCATTTCGAAGGCTTGCAGCGTGTCGCTGTTGGTGCGGCCCTCCTCAGTATGCCAGTGCGTCCTGGCGATACGGTGACCGATGATGATATCAGTAACACCATTCGTGCTCTGTTTGCCACCGGCAACTTCGAGGACGTTCGCGTCCTGCGCGATGGTGATACCCTGCTGGTGCAGGTGAAAGAGCGCCCAACGATTGCCAGCATCACTTTCTCCGGTAACAAGTCGGTGAAGGATGACATGCTCAAGCAAAACCTTGAGGCATCCGGCGTGCGCGTTGGGGAGTCCCTTGACCGTACTACGCTCGCTGATATCGAAAAAGGGCTGGAAGATTTCTACTATAGCGTCGGTAAGTACAGCGCCAGCGTAAAAGCTGTCGTCACGCCGCTGCCGCGTAACCGCGTCGACCTGAAGCTGGTGTTCCAGGAAGGCGTCTCGGCGAAAATCCAGCAAATCAATATCGTCGGTAACCACGCATTCAGCACCGACGAACTGATCTCTACCTTCCAGCTGCGCGACGAAGTGCCGTGGTGGAACGTGGTTGGCGATCGCAAATACCAGAAGCAAAAACTGGCAGGGGATCTCGAAACTCTGCGCAGCTACTACCTGGATCGCGGCTACGCACGTTTCAACATCGACTCCACCCAGGTGAGCCTGACGCCGGATAAAAAAGGCATCTACATCACCGTGAACATTACCGAAGGCGATCAGTACAAGCTTTCTGGTGTGCAGGTGACGGGCGATCTGGCCGGGCATTCGGCGGAAATCGAAGCGCTGACCAAAGTCGAGCCGGGCGAGCTGTATAACGGCGCCAAAGTGACCAAAATGGAGAATGATATTAAGAAACTCCTCGGTCGCTACGGTTACGCCTATCCGCGCGTGCAGTCGCAGCCGGAAATCAACGACGCCGACAAGACCGTGAAGCTGCACGTCAACGTCGATGCGGGGAACCGCTACTACGTGCGTAAAATTCGCTTTGAAGGCAACGACACCTCGAAAGATTCCGTTCTGCGTCGCGAAATGCGCCAGATGGAAGGGGCGTGGCTGGGCAGCGACCTGGTTGACCAGGGTAAAGATCGTCTGAACCGTTTGGGCTATTTCGAAACCGTTGATACCGATACGCAGCGCGTGCCGGGCAGTCCGGATCAGGTCGACGTGGTCTATAAGGTCAAGGAGCGTAACACCGGTAGCTTCAACTTTGGTATCGGCTACGGTACTGAAAGCGGCGTAAGCTTCCAGGCGGGCGTTCAGCAGGACAACTGGTTGGGTACCGGCTATTCCGTTGGAATTAACGGCACCAAAAACGATTACCAGACCTATACTGAACTGTCGGTGACTAACCCGTACTTCACCGTTGATGGCGTCAGCCTCGGTGGTCGTGTGTTCTATAACGACTTCGATGCGAACGATGCGGACCTGTCCGACTATACCAACAAGAGCTACGGTACGGACGTTACGCTGGGCTTCCCGGTTAACGAATACAATACGCTGCGTGCGGGCGTGGGTTATGTCCATAACTCCCTGTCTAACATGCAGCCGCAGGTGTCGATGTGGCGCTACCTGAACTCAATGGGTCAATATCCGAGCAACACGGACGATAAAAACTCATTCAGCGCCAACGACTTCACCTTTAACTACGGCTGGACGTATAACAAGCTGGACCGCGGCTTCTTCCCGACGGAAGGTTCACGCGTTAACCTGAATGGTAAAGTGACCATTCCGGGTTCAGACAACGAATACTACAAAGCCACGCTGGATACCGCGACCTACGTGCCGATCGATAACGATCACAAATGGGTTGTGCTGGGACGTACCCGCTTCGGTTACGGTGACGGCCTTGGCGGCAAAGAGATGCCGTTCTACGAGAACTTCTACGCCGGTGGTTCAAGCACCGTGCGCGGGTTCCAGTCGAACACCATTGGTCCGAAAGCGGTTTATTTCCCGGCCAATAGTCGTCACGATGGCGATGACAACTATGACAGCAACTGTAAGAGCACCGAATCTGCACCTTGTAAGTCTGATGATGCGGTCGGCGGTAACGCCATGGCAGTTGCCAGCCTGGAGCTGATTGCTCCGACGCCGTTTATCAGCGATAAGTATGCTAACTCGGTCCGTACTTCCTTCTTCTGGGATATGGGTACCGTGTGGGATACGCACTGGGATTCGAGCGCGTACGGTGGCTATCCGGATTATGGCGATCCGAGCAATATCCGTATGTCCGCAGGTATTGCGGTACAGTGGATGTCGCCGTTGGGGCCGTTGGTATTCTCCTACGCCCAACCGTTTAAAAAGTACGAGGGAGACAAAGCCGAGCAGTTCCAGTTTAACATTGGTAAAACCTGGTAACTGTGGGCAACAAAGGAATGTAAGTGCAGTATCGCGCTGACTTTAGGCGATAACTTCGGTTGTCGCCTGGCCACGCAAATAACGGTACCCCTGGGTACTCATGGGATGGTAAGGAGTTAATTGTGAAAAAGTGGTTATTAGCTGCAGGTCTGGGTTTAGCAATGGTAACTTCCGCACAGGCGGCAGATAAAATTGCAATGGTAAACATGAACAGCCTGTTCCAACAGGTTGCCCAGAAAACAGGCGTTTCTAATACGCTGGAAAACGAGTTCAAAGGCCGCGCGAGCGAGCTGCAGCGTATGGAAGGTGACCTGCAGTCTAAAATGCAGCGTCTGCAGTCCATGAAGCCGGGCGCCGATCGTACCAAGCTGGAAAAAGACGTAATGGCTCAGCGCCAGACTTTCTCTCAGAAGGCACAGTCTTTTGAGCAGGATCGTTCACGTCGTTCTAACGAAGAACGTGGCAAGCTGGTTACCCGTATCCAGACCGCTGTGAAAAGCGTCGCGAACAGCCAGAGCATCGATCTGGTTGTAGATTCTAATGCCGTTGCATACAACAGCAGCGATGTAAAAGACATCACCGCTGATGTGCTGAAACAGGTTAACTAAGTAATGCCTTCAATTCGACTGGCTGATCTTGCGCAGCAGTTGGATGCAGAATTACACGGTGATGGCGATATCGTCATCACCGGCGTTGCATCCATGCAGGCCGCAAAAGCGGGCCATATTACGTTCATGGTAAATCCTAAATACCGTGATCGCCTGGCCGATTGCCAGGCTTCTGCCGTTGTTATGACGCAGGATGATTTACCTTTTGCCCACGGCGCTGCGCTGGTAGTGCGTAATCCCTACCTGACCTACGCGCGCATGGCTCAAATACTTGATACCACGCCGCAGCCGGCGCAGAATGTCGCGCCCAGCGCGGTCATCGATGCCACGGCTAAGCTGGGTAAGAACGTAGCTATCGGCCCTAATGCCGTTATCGAATCCGACGTAGAGCTCGGCGATAATGTGGTTATCGGCGCCGGATGCTTCGTTGGTAAAAAGACAAAAATTGGCGCCGGCTCGCGTTTATGGGCCAACGTCACCGTTTATCACGAGATTGAGATCGGCGAAAATTGCCTGATCCAGTCCGGCACCGTGATCGGTGCAGACGGTTTTGGTTACGCCAACGATCGCGGTAACTGGGTGAAGATCCCGCAGCTGGGTCGCGTCATTATTGGCGATCGCGTGGAGATCGGCGCCTGTACCACCATTGACCGCGGTGCGCTGGATGACACCTCGATCGGTAATGGCGTCATTATCGACAACCAGTGCCAGATTGCGCACAACGTCGTGATTGGCGACAATACCGCCGTTGCTGGCGGCGTTATCATGGCAGGCAGCCTGAAAATCGGCCGCTACTGCATGATTGGCGGTGCCAGCGTGATCAACGGCCATATGGAAATCTGTGACAAAGTGACCGTCACGGGGATGGGGATGGTTATGCGTCCTATCACCGAACCTGGCGTTTACTCTTCGGGTATCCCGCTGCAACCGAATAAGGTTTGGCGTAAAACAGCCGCGCTGGTGATGAATATTGATGATATGAGCAAGCGACTCAAAGCAGTTGAGCGCAAGGTTAATCAACAAGATTAGCGCACCCAGCCAAACGCGAAATCATTCCACGTAGCCGATAAAGCGGCTGCCTGGAAGGTGAAGCGTGAAAATTTTCGGCCTGTTGCATTCATAAGATTGCCGCAGGCCGTGTTATTATTGCCTTTTAGTATATTTAGACAGGAAGAGTATTTTGACTACTGACACTCATACTCTGCACATTGAAGAGATTCTGGAACTTCTGCCTCACCGTTACCCGTTCCTGCTGGTAGACCGCGTGCTGGATTTTGAAGAAGGTCGTTTTCTGCGCGCAGTAAAAAATGTTTCTGTTAACGAGCCGTTTTTCCAGGGGCATTTCCCTGGTAAACCGATTTTACCAGGCGTACTGATTCTGGAAGCTATGGCCCAGGCCACCGGCATTCTGGCATTCAAAAGCGTGGGTAAGCTCGAGCCGGGCGAACTGTACTATTTTGCCGGGATTGATGAAGCGCGTTTCAAACGTCCGGTAGTACCAGGCGATCAGATGATTATGGAAGTCACTTTTGAGAAAACTCGCCGCGGCCTGACGCGTTTTAAAGGCGTCGCGACGGTTGACGGGAAAGTGGTTTGCGAAGCAACGATGATGTGTGCGCGTAGCCGGGAGGCCTGATACGTGATTGATAAAACCGCCTTTATTCATCCTTCAGCCATTGTAGAAGAAGGCGCCGTTATCGGTGCTAACGCTCACATTGGCCCGTTTTGTATTGTTGGTGCTAACGTCGTGATTGGCGAAGGTACCGTACTGAAGTCTCATGTTGTCGTTAACGGTCATACCACGATTGGCCGCGATAATGAGATCTATCAGTTCGCTTCCATCGGCGAAGTTAACCAGGATCTGAAATATGCTGGCGAACCGACGCGCGTGGAAATTGGCGATCGCAACCGCATCCGCGAAAGCGTCACCATTCATCGCGGTACAGTACAGGGCGGTGGATTAACGAAGGTGGGCAGCGATAACCTGCTGATGATCAACGCCCACGTGGCGCATGATTGTACGGTTGGCGATCGCTGCATTCTGGCCAATAACGCGACCCTTGCCGGGCACGTCTCGCTGGATGATTACGTTATCATCGGCGGCATGACCGCGGTGCATCAGTTCTGCATCATCGGTGCCCACGTGATGGTTGGCGGCTGCTCCGGCGTTGCGCAGGACGTTCCGCCGTTCGTTATTGCCCAGGGCAACCACGCGACGCCGTTTGGCGTCAACATCGAAGGCCTGAAACGCCGCGGCTTCAGCCGTGAAGCGATCACCGCAATTCGTAACGCGTATAAGCTGCTGTACCGCAGCGGCAAAACGCTGGACGAAGCCAAGCCGGAAATCGCCGAACTGGCGGCTCAGCATGCTGAAGTTCAGCCATTTTACGACTTCTTTGCCCGCTCTACCCGCGGCCTGATTCGTTAATGGCTGCACAGCGTCCCCTGACTATTGCCCTGGTCGCCGGAGAAACCTCCGGCGATATTCTTGGTGCCGGTCTGATCCGCGCGCTCAAGGCGCGCATTCCCGATGCGCGCTTTGTCGGCGTGGCGGGGCCGCTAATGCAGGCCGAGGGCTGCGAAGCCTGGTATGAAATGGAAGAGCTGGCGGTGATGGGCATTGTTGAAGTGCTCGGTCGCTTACGTCGCCTGCTGCACATTCGCGCCGATCTCACCCGTCGCTTCAGCGAGCTGCGTCCCGACGTTTTTGTTGGCATCGACGCGCCGGACTTCAATATCACCCTCGAAGGTAACCTGAAAAAGCAGGGCATCAGGACTATCCATTACGTCAGCCCGTCCGTTTGGGCATGGCGACAAAAACGCGTTTTCAAAATTGGCAGATCGACCGATCTGGTACTGGCATTTCTGCCTTTCGAAAAAGCGTTTTACGACAAATTTAACGTTCCCTGCCGCTTCATCGGCCACACCATGGCGGATGCGATGCCGCTGGATCCGGATAAAGGCGCCGCGCGCGACCGCCTGGGCATCGCCCGTGACGCGCACTGCCTGGCGCTGCTGCCGGGGAGCCGCGGGGCAGAAGTTGAAATGCTCAGCGCGGACTTCCTCAAAACAGCGCAGATTTTGCGCGGCCACTATCCCGGCCTGGAAGTATTAGTCCCGCTGGTGAACGCCAAAAGGCGCGAACAGTTTGAACGTATCAAAGCCGAAACGGCGCCGGATCTCCCGGTTCACCTGCTGGATGGTCAGGCGCGTGATGCGATGATCGCCAGCGATGCCGCGCTGCTCGCCTCCGGGACGGCGGCGCTGGAGTGCATGCTGGCCAAATGTCCGATGGTCGTTGGCTACCGCATGAAGCCGTTTACCTTCTGGCTGGCGAAGCGGCTGGTGAAAACCGATTACGTTTCGCTACCCAACCTGCTGGCCGGGCGCGAGCTGGTTAAAGAGCTGCTGCAGGATGAGTGTCAGCCGCAGCTGCTCGCCGATGCGCTGCGGCCGCTGCTGGCCGACGGCAAAACCAGCCATGAAATGCACGACACCTTCCGCGCGCTGCATCAACAAATCCGCTGCAATGCTGATGAGCAGGCGGCGGACGCGGTACTGGAGTTAGTAAAATGATTGAGTTTGTCTATCCGCATACCCACCTTGTTGCCGGCGTTGATGAAGTTGGACGCGGGCCGCTGGTGGGGGCGGTCGTCACCGCAGCGGTGATCCTCGATCCGGCAAAGCCGATTATTGGCCTGAATGACTCCAAAAAATTAAGCGAAAAGCGTCGCCTGGCGCTGTTCGATGAGATCAAAGAGAAGGCCCTGTCATGGAGCCTTGGCCGCGCGGAGCCGCACGAGATTGACGAGCTGAATATCCTGCACGCAACGATGCTGGCCATGCAGCGTGCCGTCGCCGGCTTACACATAGCGCCGGAGTTCGTGCTAATTGACGGTAACCGCTGTCCGCCGCTGCCGGCCCCGTCGCTGGCGGTTGTTAAAGGCGATAGCCGGGTGGCGGAAATCAGCGCGGCGTCTATTCTGGCTAAAGTCACGCGCGATGCGGAGATGGTGACGCTGGATCTGGAGTTTCCTCAATACGGCTTTGCGCAGCATAAAGGCTATCCCACCGCTTTCCATCTGGAAAAGCTGATAGAGCATGGCGCAACAGAGCATCATCGGCGCAGTTTCGGCCCGGTAAAACGCGCGCTGGGCCTCGCGTCCTGAATCAATACGCAATCAAGTAACGCGGAATCTGAAGATGGCTGAACCACGTTTCGTACACCTCAGGGTGCACAGCGACTATTCCATGATCGATGGGCTGGCGAAAACCGGGCCGCTGGTGAAAAAGGCGGCCGCGTTAGGCATGCCGGCGCTGGCGATCACCGATTTTACCAACCTGTGCGGGCTGGTGAAGTTCTACGGAGCGGGACACGGAGCCGGGATCAAGCCGATCGTCGGCGCGGATTTTCACGTCCAGTGCGATCTGCTGGGCGATGAGCTGACCGAAATTACCGTCCTGGCGGCCGATAACGCCGGCTACCAAAACCTCACCCTGCTGATTTCACGCGCCTATCAGCGCGGTTACGGCGCTCTCGGGCCGTGGATCGACAGAGACTGGCTGGTTGAGCATCAGGAAGGGCTGATTCTGCTCTCCGGCGCGCGCAAAGGCGACGTCGGCGTGTGCATGACGCGCGGCAACGCGGCGCTGGTTGAACAGTGCGTCGACTTCTACGAAGAGCACTTCCCCAATCGCTACTATCTGGAGCTGATCCGCACCGGTCGGGCGGACGAAGAGACCTATCTGCACGCCGCCGTCCAGCTGGCGGAGGAGCGTGGGCTGCCGGTGGTGGCGACGAACGACGTGCGCTTCCTCGAGACCGGCGACTTCGACGCGCATGAAATCCGCGTGGCGATCCATGACGGTTTCACCCTCGACGATCCGAAGCGCCCGCGTAACTATTCGCCGCAGCAGTATATGCGCAGCGAAGATGAGATGTGCGAGCTGTTCTCCGATCTCCCCGAGGCGCTGGAAAATAGCGTAGAAATTGCCAAACGCTGTAACGTCACCGTGCGCCTTGGCGAATACTTCTTGCCGCAGTTCCCGACCGGCGAGATGACGACTGAAGATTTCCTGGTATTGAAATCGAAAGAGGGTCTGGAAGAGCGCCTGGAATTCTTGTTCCCCGACGAAGCCGTGCGCAAAGAGAAGCGCCTGGAATATGATGAACGTCTGGAGATCGAGCTGCAGGTTATCAACCAGATGGGCTTCCCCGGCTACTTCCTGATCGTGATGGAATTTATCCAGTGGTCGAAGGATAACGGCGTGCCCGTTGGTCCTGGACGAGGCTCCGGCGCCGGCTCGCTGGTGGCCTACGCGCTGAAAATTACCGATCTCGATCCGCTGGAGTTCGATCTGCTGTTCGAACGCTTCCTGAACCCGGAGCGCGTGTCGATGCCCGACTTTGACGTCGACTTCTGCATGGAGAAGCGCGATCAGGTTATCGAACACGTTGCGGACATGTACGGCCGCGATGCGGTATCGCAGATTATTACCTTTGGTACGATGGCGGCAAAAGCGGTTATCCGCGACGTTGGCCGCGTGCTGGGCCATCCGTATGGCTTCGTCGATCGCATCTCAAAACTGGTGCCGCCGGATCCGGGGATGACCCTGGCGAAAGCCTTTGAAGCCGAACCGCAGCTGCCGGAAATCTACGAAGCTGACGAAGAGGTCAAGGCGCTGATCGATATGGCGCGCAAGCTGGAAGGCGTCACGCGTAACGCCGGTAAGCACGCGGGCGGGGTGGTTATCGCCCCAACCAAAATCACCGATTTTGCCCCGCTGTACTGCGATGAGGCCGGGCTGCATCCGGTCACCCAGTTTGATAAGAACGACGTGGAATATGCGGGGCTGGTCAAGTTTGACTTCCTCGGCCTGCGTACGCTGACGATCATCAACTGGGCGCTGGAGATGATCAACAAGCGGCGGGCGAAGAACGGCGAAGAGCCGCTGGATATCGCCGCCATTCCGCTGGAAGATAAGAAAAGTTTTGATATGCTGCAGCGCTCGGAAACCACCGCGGTTTTCCAGCTTGAATCGCGCGGCATGAAAGACCTGATCAAACGTCTGCAGCCGGACTGCTTCGAAGATATGATCGCCCTCGTGGCGCTGTTCCGTCCCGGTCCGCTGCAATCAGGGATGGTGGATAACTTTATCGACCGTAAGCACGGCCGGGAGGAGATCTCCTATCCGGACGTGCAGTGGCAGCATGAGTGTCTGAAGCCGGTGCTGGAGCCGACCTACGGCATTATCCTGTACCAGGAACAGGTCATGCAGATCGCGCAGGAGCTTTCCGGCTATACGCTCGGCGGCGCGGATATGCTGCGTCGTGCGATGGGTAAGAAAAAGCCGGAGGAGATGGCCAAGCAGCGCGGCACCTTCGAGGAAGGGGCAAAGAAAAACGGCGTTGATGGCGAGCTGGCGATGAAAATCTTCGACCTGGTGGAGAAATTCGCCGGTTACGGATTTAACAAATCGCACTCCGCGGCCTATGCGCTGGTCTCCTACCAGACGCTGTGGCTGAAGGCGCACTATCCGGCAGAGTTTATGGCCGCGGTAATGACGGCGGATATGGACAACACCGAGAAGGTGGTTGGGCTGGTGGATGAGTGCTGGCGGATGGGACTAAAAATCCTGCCGCCTGACATTAACTCCGGCCTGTACCATTTCCACGTTAATGACGAGGGTGAAATCGTCTACGGCATTGGAGCAATTAAAGGCGTCGGCGAAGGTCCAATCGAAGCGATTATCGAAGCGCGTAACGAAGGCGGCTATTTCCGCGAGCTCTTCGACCTTTGCGCCCGCACCGACACCAAAAAGCTCAACCGGCGGGTGCTGGAAAAACTGATTATGTCCGGGGCGTTTGACCGCCTCGGGCCGCATCGCGCAGCGCTGATGAATTCGCTTGGCGACGCCCTGAAGGCCGCCGATCAGCACGCAAAAGCCGAGGCCATTGGCCAGGCCGACATGTTCGGCGTGCTGGCGGAAGAGCCGGAACAAATCGAGCAATCCTACGCTAACTGCCAGCCGTGGCCGGAGCAGGTGGTGCTCGATGGCGAAAGGGAGACCCTGGGGCTGTATCTGA
Source organism: Klebsiella sp. BIGb0132 (assembly GCF_024810075.1). Lineage (NCBI taxonomy): Bacteria > Pseudomonadati > Pseudomonadota > Gammaproteobacteria > Enterobacterales > Enterobacteriaceae > Klebsiella > Klebsiella sp. BIGb0132. The sequence goes on from NZ_JANUDW010000003.1 coordinate 372,824, forward strand.
CCGGTCACCCGATCAACCAGTATTTGAAAGAGATCGAGCGCTACGTAGGCGGCGTCAGGCTCAAAGACATGCATCCGACCGATCGTGGTAAAGTTACCACGGCGGCGGGGCTCGTTATTGCTGCGCGGGTAATGGTCACCAAGCGCGGCAATCGTATCGGCATCTGTACTCTGGATGACCGTTCCGGGCGTCTGGAGGTGATGTTATTCACCGACGCTCTGGATAAATATCAGCAATTGCTGGAAAAAGACCGCATACTTATCGTCAGCGGACAGGTCAGCTTTGATGACTTCAGCGGGGGGCTTAAAATGACCGCCCGTGAAGTGATGGACATTGACGAAGCCCGGGAAAAATATGCTCGCGGGCTTGCTATCTCGCTGACGGACAGGCAAATTGATGACCAGCTTTTAAACCGACTCCGTCAGTCTCTGGAACCCCACCGTTCGGGAACTATTCCAGTGCACCTCTATTATCAGAGGGCGGATGCGCGCGCGCGGCTGCGCTTCGGCGCAACATGGCGCGTCTCTCCGAGCGATCGTTTACTCAACGATCTGCGTGGCCTTATCGGCTCGGAGCAGGTGGAACTGGAGTTTGACTAATACAGGAATACTATGAGTCTGAATTTCCTTGATTTTGAACAGCCGATTGCAGAGCTGGAAGCGAAAATCGATTCCCTGACTGCAGTAAGCCGTCAGGATGAGAAACTCGATATTAACATCGATGAAGAAGTGCATCGTCTGCGTGAAAAAAGCGTAGAGCTGACGCGTAAAATCTTCGCCGATCTCGGCGCATGGCAGGTTGCTCAGCTGGCACGCCATCCACGTCGCCCATACACCCTGGATTATGTCCGCCTGGCGTTCGACGAGTTTGACGAACTGGCCGGCGACCGTGCCTACGCTGATGATAAAGCTATCGTCGGCGGTATTGCGCGTCTGGACGGGCGTCCGGTGATGATTATCGGCCACCAGAAAGGGCGCGAGACGAAAGAAAAAATTCGTCGCAACTTTGGCATGCCGGCACCGGAAGGCTACCGTAAGGCGCTGCGTCTGATGGAGATGGCCGAGCGCTTTAAAATGCCGATCATCACCTTTATCGACACCCCAGGTGCCTACCCGGGCGTTGGCGCGGAAGAGCGCGGCCAGTCTGAAGCGATTGCCCGTAACCTGCGTGAAATGTCGCGCCTGAGCGTACCGGTCATCTGTACCGTTATCGGCGAAGGCGGCTCCGGCGGCGCGCTGGCGATTGGCGTCGGTGACAAAGTGAATATGCTGCAGTACAGCACCTATTCCGTTATTTCACCGGAAGGCTGCGCGTCCATTCTGTGGAAAAGCGCGGACAAAGCCCCGCTGGCGGCTGAAGCCATGGGGATCGTGGCCCCGCGTCTGAAAGAGCTGAAGCTTATCGACTCCATTATTCCGGAGCCGCTGGGCGGCGCGCATCGCAATCCGGAAGCCATCGCTGCAAGCCTGAAAGCGCAGCTGCTGGCCGATCTGGCGGACCTCGATATCCTGAGCGAAGAAGAGCTGTTAAACCGTCGCTATCAGCGTCTGATGAACTACGGCTACGCCTGATTCTTCCTTGCGTTATGCCGTAAAAAGGGCCGGATTTTCCGGCCCTTTTTTATGTGCGATACCCAGGCGCGGTTGCTATGATGCCTGCCTTAGGTCAATTCCAGGAGGAATGCGTGAACATCATTGCCATCATGGGTCCCCACGGCGTCTATCATAAAGACGAACCGATTAAAGAACTGGAAGCCGCCCTGCAACAGCAAGGCTTTCAGACCATCTGGCCGCAAAATAGCGCCGACCTGCTGCAGTTTATCGAACATAATCCGCGGATCTGCGGCGTCATTTTTGACTGGGATGAGTATAACGTCGAGCTGTGCAGCGATATTAATCAGCTCAACGAATATCTGCCGCTGTATGCGTTTATCAACGCGCATTCGACGATGGACGTCAGCGGCCAGGACCTGCGCATGACGCTGTGGTTCTTCGAGTATGCTCTCGGCCTGGCGCAGGAGATTGCCACCCGCATCGGCCAGTACACCCGCGAGTATCTGGATAACATCACGCCGCCGTTTACCAAAGCGCTGTTCAACTACGTCCAGGAGGGTAAATATACCTTCTGTACGCCGGGACATATGGGCGGCAGCGCCTACCAGAAAAGCCCGGTAGGCTGCCTGTTTTATGATTTCTTTGGCGGCAATACGCTCAAGGCCGACGTCTCCATTTCCGTGACGGAGCTGGGATCGCTGCTCGATCACTCCGGCCCGCATCTGGAGGCGGAAGAGTATATCGCTCGCGCTTTCGGTGCAGAGCAGAGCTATATGGTGACTAACGGCACCTCAACGTCGAACAAAATTGTCGGCATGTACTCTGCCCCGGCGGGGAGCACGCTGCTTATCGATCGTAACTGCCACAAGTCGCTGGCGCATCTGCTGATGATGAGCGACGTCGTCCCGCTGTGGCTGAAGCCGACGCGCAATGCGCTGGGGATCCTCGGCGGCATCCCGAAGCGGGAGTTTACCCGCGACAGCATTCAGCACAAGGTGAGCACGACGGGCGGGGCGCAGTGGCCGGTACATGCGGTGATCACCAACTCCACCTACGACGGCCTGCTGTATAACACCACCTGGATAAAAGAGACGCTCGACGTCCCCTCTATCCACTTTGACTCCGCGTGGGTGCCCTATACCCATTTCCACCCGATTTATCAGGGGAAGAGCGGCATGAGCGGCGATCGCGTGCCGGGTAAAGTTATCTTTGAAACCCAGTCGACGCACAAAATGCTGGCGGCGCTGTCGCAGGCTTCGCTGATCCATATTAAAGGCAGCTATGACGAAGAGACCTTCAATGAAGCCTTTATGATGCATACCTCTACCTCGCCGAGCTATCCCATCGTCGCCTCGATTGAAACCGCCGCGGCAATGCTGCGCGGGAACTCGGGCAAGCGCCTGATCCAGCGCTCGATAGAGCGGGCGCTGGATTTCCGCAAAGAGGTACAGCGCCTGCGCGAAGAGGCGGACGGCTGGTTCTTTGATATCTGGCAGCCGGAAGATATTGCCGAGACCCGGTGCTGGCCGGTTGCTGCCGGTGAGCAGTGGCACGGTTTTCAGGATGCCGATGACGACCATATGTTCCTCGATCCGGTTAAGGTGACGATCCTGACGCCGGGGATGGATGAGCAGGGCAATATGGATGACGAAGGCATCCCGGCCGCGCTGGTGGCGAAGTTCCTCGATGAGCGCGGCGTGGTGGTGGAAAAAACCGGACCCTATAACCTGCTGTTCCTTTTCAGCATCGGCATCGACAAAACCCGGGCGATGGGGCTGCTGCGCGGCCTGACGGAGTTTAAGCGCGGCTACGATCTTAATCTGCGGGTGAAGAATATGCTGCCGGATCTCTACGCCGAAGACCCGGATTTCTACCGCAATATGCGCATTCAGGATCTGGCCCAGGGGATCCATCGTTTGATCCGTCAGCACCAGCTTTCGCAGCTGATGCTGAGCGCCTTCGACGTCCTGCCGGAAATGAAGATGACGCCGCACCAGGCCTGGCAGAGGCAAATCAAAGGCGAGGTGGAGACCATTGAGCTGGAAAATCTGGTCGGGCGTATATCCGCTAACATGATCCTGCCGTATCCGCCGGGCGTGCCGCTGCTGATGCCCGGGGAGATGATTACCGAGGAGAGCCGCGCGGTGCTCGATTTCCTGCTGATGCTGTGCTCCATTGGCCGCCATTATCCGGGCTTTGAAACCGACATTCACGGGGCGAAGCGCGACGAGGATGGCGTCTATCGGGTACGGGTCTTAAAAAATGATTAGGTGCTTGCGCCGCGGCGGGCGGTGCGGGTAACCTGGCTGATATCAATACGAGGATGTTTACCATGCTGGGTCTAAAACGGGTTCACCATATTGCGATTATTGCGAGCAGCTATGCGCAGAGCAAAGCCTTCTACTGCGATATTCTCGGGTTTACGCTGCAGAGCGAGTTCTACCGCGAAGAGCGCGACTCGTGGAAGGGGGATCTGGCGCTGAACGGGGAGTACGTCATTGAGCTCTTCTCCTTTCCTTCTCCTCCGGCCCGCCCGTCACGCCCTGAGGCCTGCGGCCTGCGTCACCTGGCCTTCAGCGTGGATGATATTGACGCGTCGGTGGCCCACCTCGAGGCCCACGGCGTGAAGTGTGAAGCGATACGTATCGATCCCTTCACCGATAAGCGCTTTACCTTCTTTAACGACCCTGACGGCCTGCCGCTGGAAATTTATCAGCAGTAGTCCTTGCCAGAGATGGCCCCGGCCGGTAACGTGCCGGGCTATCTCCCCTCAGCCAGCACTATCATGAAGATGACCCCAGATATTGCGCAAAACCTTCAGCCGCACCGCCAGTTTTTGGTGGCCTTCAGCGGCGGCCTCGATTCAACGGTTCTGCTCCACCAGCTGGTCTGTTGGCGTGCGCAGGATCCGACGTTAAGGCTGCGAGCTATCCATATTCATCATGGCCTGAGCGCCAACGCCGACGATTGGGTCGCGCACTGCCAGCAGCTGTGCCAGCAGTGGCAGGTCCCGCTGGTGGTCGAGCGCGTGGTGCTGGCGGATACCGGTCTGGGAGTCGAGGCGCATGCCCGGGAGGCGCGCTACCGGGCCTTCCGCACGGCGATCGAGCCGGGAGAGGTGCTGGTGACGGCCCAGCATCTCGACGATCAGTGTGAAACCTTCCTGCTGGCGCTCAAGCGCGGCAGCGGCCCGACCGGGCTGTCGGCGATGGCCGCGTCTTCCGCCTTTTCTGACACGCTGCTGCTGCGCCCACTGCTCAATACCCGCCGGGAAGCGCTACACCAGTGGGCGCTGCGCCATCAGCTCAGCTGGATTGAGGATGAGAGCAACCAGGACGATGCCTACGATCGCAACTTTCTGCGTTTGCAGATTATTCCTCGGCTTAGCGCCCGCTGGCCGCACTTCGCCGAGTCGGTAGCCCGCAGCGCCGACCTCTGCGCTGAACAGGAGAGCCTGCTGGACGAGATGCTGGCAGAAGAGCTGGCGTCGCTGATGGCGGATGACGGAACCTTAGCGATTGAACCTCTGGCCGCCGTGAGCGCCGCGCGTCGCGCTGCGCTGCTGCGCCGCTGGCTGGCATGGCACAACGCGCCGATGCCATCCCGCGAGATGCCGGAACGGATCTGGCGTGAGGTTGCCCAGGCGCGGGAGGATGCGTTTCCCTGCCTGCGTCTCGGTGACTTTACCGTTCGCCGCTACCGGCAGCGGCTGTGGTGGGTGAAATATCTCCCCGGCCAGACGGAGGCGGTGCTCTCATGGCCCGATAGCCGTCAGCCTCTGCGGCTGCCGGAGGGGATGGGCGAGCTGTCGCTGTTTGCCGGAGGACCGCTGCGCGCTCCGCTCGCCGGCGAAGCGGTGACGGTGCGCTTTCGCGCCGGCGGCAATCTGCATATCGTCGGTCGTCACGGCGGGCGCAAGCTGAAGAAAATCTGGCAGGAGCTGGGTATCGCGCCCTGGCGCCGCGATACCACGCCGCTGCTGTTTTACGGCGAAACGCTTATTGCTGCCGCGGATTTGCTGTTTATTACCCGTGAAGGGGAAGCGCAGGATAGCGAGGGCGTACGGCTGGTATGGAGGAAAACGGGCGGCTAAGCCACCCGTTTTTATTCAGGACTCACTCACCACCACGGTACCGATTTCCGGGTGGCTGAAGCTGGCGATAGTATCGAGGCGTAGCTCGCGACTGTTGTCGCCAAGTTCCACCACCAGATACTCGATATTTTTGCGCGAGATAAGATCGTTTGCCTTCGCCTGCAGCTGCTCACCATCTTTGAGCGCCAGCGTCAGCACCAGATGATGCTGGCAGGCCAGTTCGAGATTGTCATAATCATCGCAGTTGATGGGTTGATAAGTATCATTCATTGACATAATCGCTCACCAGTAAGTTTGCTGCCGCATAGGCGGCCTTTTCCCTGACTGACTCCGAAAGGGCCTCATCCGCCGCAATTTCATTCAATACTTTCAACACGCAACCCAGCGCATTCGGGATATACCCCAGGTCTCCGCTGGCTATTTCCGCATACCGCTTGCGTATTAACTCACAATATTGGTCCACATGCCCTCCTGTCAGTATTCTGACTCAACCGTGGGATGCAAGTTTAAGCCTACGAAGATAAACTCTGTTTAGCAAGGTGACTATACCATAGTCATTTAAGCAATATCAGCAGGATGAAAAGCGATCCCTCGATTGTCGACAGCCTTTTGTCGCCAGTTTCGCTACAATGTACGCCATTTTTTTCAGGAGTTTTTCCATGGCGCTGAAAGCGACGATTTATAAAGCGACGGTAAATGTAGCCGATCTGGATCGCAACCGGTTTATTGATGCCAGCCTGACGCTGGCGCAGCATCCGTCTGAAACCCAGGAGCGCATGATGCTGCGCCTGCTGGCATGGATTAAGTATGCCGACGAGCGGCTGCAGTTTACCCGTGGCCTCTCCTCGGATGACGAGGCCGAGCTGTGGCTGCTCAACGACCATCTGGGGGTCGATCTATGGATTGAGCTCGGATTACCGGACGACAAGCGGATTAAAAAAGCCTGCTCGCGTTCGCAGGAAGTGGCATTGTTTGCCTACAATAGCCGGGCGGCCGAGGTTTGGTGGCAGCAGAATAAGAGTAAAATGGCGCAGTTCAGCAAGCTGACGGTCTGGTATCTGGATGATGCGCAGCTGGAGCAGCTCAGCGCCTTTGCCGATCGCACGATGATCCTGCAGGCCACCATTCAGGACGGCAGCATCTGGTTATCTGACGCTAAGAATAATCTGGAAATTCATTTAACGGCCTGGCAGCCGGCGGCATGATTACCTTTAGCCGCAGCGTCTCTATTGCGGAGGATGAAGTCTCCCTGACGGGGATCCGCGCGCAGGGCGCGGGCGGTCAGCACGTGAATAAAGCGTCAACCGCGATCCACCTGCGCTTTGATATTAAGGCTTCGAGCCTGCCCGAGTACTACAAGGAGCGTTTGCTCACCGCCAGTCACCACTTAATTTCTGCCGACGGTGTGGTTATCATTAAGGCTCAGGAATACCGCAGCCAGGAGATGAATCGCGAAGCCGCGATTGCTCGCCTGATTGCGCTGATACAAGAATTAACCGTAGCGCAAAAAAGTCGCCGGGAAACGCGACCAACCCGAGCATCAAAAGAGCGTCGGCTTGCTTCTAAGTCGCAAAAATCATCGGTCAAAGCGCTGCGTGGGAAAGTTCGTCAGTAGGCGATGCGACGAACGGGTGGCATGGATTATAAGGAATTTACAGTGAAGAAAATCATATTCTCAGTAGCGGCAGCCTGTTCGCTCTTTGCGCTGTTTGGCTGCAATCATCGGGCAGAGGTTGAGACGCTGCAGCCGGCGGCGATGACGGAGCTGAAGCCGATGCAGCAGAGCTGGCGCGGGATACTGCCGTGCGCCGATTGCGAAGGCATCGAAACCTCGCTGTTTCTCGAAAAAGACGGCAGCTGGGTGATGAATGAACGCTACCAGGGCGTGACCCGCGAGCCGTCATCGTTCGCGTCGTACGGTACCTGGGCCCGCACCGCGGACAAGCTGGTATTGACCGATAGCAAAGGGGAGAAATCCTACTATCGCGCGAAGGGCGACAAGCTGGAGATGCTCGATCGCGAAGGCAACCCGATTGAGTCAACGCTGAACTACACCCTCGAGTCGGTGAAAGCCAGCCTGCCGACCACGCCGATGGCGATGCGCGGCATGTATTTCTATATGGCGGATGCGGCGACCTTTACCGATTGCGCCACCGGCAAACGAACTGCGGTTGCCAATAATGCCCAGCTTGAGCGGGATTATGCCGCCGCGCGCGGAACGGATACGCGTCCGGTACTGCTGGTGGTGGAAGGGCACTTTACCCTCGAGCCTAACCCTGACAGCGGTGAAATGGTGAAAACGCTGACGGCGGATAAGGACGTGAAGTTTATTCCCGGCAAAGACTGTAGCCAGTAAGAAAGTTGCTCCGATAAAAAAAGGCCTCGCAGATGCGAGGCCTTTTTGCATTCAGGCGCGGAATTAACCTTTAATGGCGTTAACCAGGTAGTTCACGATGTCGCCCGTTTTGATCAGCTGTTTTTCACCGACGCGACGATGCTTATATTCGATATCGTCGTTGTCGAGGTTGCGGTCGCCCAGCACGATGGTGTGCGGAATACCGATCAGCTCCATATCGGCAAACATCACGCCCGGACGCTCTTTGCGGTCGTCCATCAGGACTTCAATGCCCTGGGCGCGCAGTTCGCTATACAGCTTCTCGGCCAGCTCCTGCACGCGGTAGGATTTGTGCATGTTCATCGGCAGAATCGCCACCTGGAAAGGCGCGATAGCTTCCGGCCAGATGATGCCGCGATCGTCATAGTTCTGCTCGATAGCTGCGGCGACCACGCGGGTAACCCCGATGCCGTAGCAGCCCATCGTCAGCACCTGGTTGCGGCCATCTTCGCCCTGCACCGAGGCGTTTAGCGCCTGGGAGTACTTGGTGCCCAGCTGGAAGATGTGGCCGACTTCGATGCCGCGTTTGATCAGCAGCGTACCCTGACCGTCCGGGCTCGGGTCGCCGGCGACAACGTTACGGATGTCGGCGACTTCCGGGGTGGCAACGTCGCGATCCCAGTTGATGCCGAAGTAGTGTTTGCCATCAACGTTAGCGCCAGCGGCGAAATCGCTCATTGCCGCCACGGTACGGTCGATAACGACCGGAACCGGCATGTTGACCGGACCGAGAGAGCCAGGGCCCGCTTTGACGATCGCGCGGATCTCTTCTTCTGTGGCGAAAGTCAGCGGGCTGGCAACCTGCGGCAGTTTCTCCGCTTTGACTTCGTTCAGCTCATGGTCACCGCGAACCAGCAGGGCAACCAGCGGATAAGCGCTGCCTTCCACCGCTTTAACCAGCAGCGTTTTCACGGTCTTCTCAACCGGCAGATTAAACTGCTCAACCAGCTCGGCGATGGTTTTGGCGTTCGGCGTATCGACCAGCGTCATTTCCTGAGCGGCGGCGGCGCGCGGCTCTTTCGGCGCAATGGCTTCGGCAAATTCGATATTGGCGGCAAAGTCGGAGCTGTCGGAGAAGATCACGTCATCTTCGCCGCTCTGCGCCAGAACCTGGAACTCGTGCGATGCGCTTCCGCCGATAGAGCCGGTGTCAGCCTGTACCGCGCGGAAATCGAGACCCATGCGGGAGAAGATTTTGCTGTAGGCGGCATACATCGCGTCGTAGGTTTCCTGCAGCGATTCCTGAGTCGTATGGAAAGAGTAGGCGTCTTTCATCAGGAACTCGCGCGAACGCATCACGCCAAAGCGCGGGCGAACCTCATCGCGGAACTTGGTCTGGATCTGGAAGAAGTTCAGCGGCAGCTGCTTATAAGAGTTCAGCTCGTTGCGGATCAGGTCGGTGATCACCTCTTCATGCGTTGGGCCGAGGACAAACGGGCGATCGCCGCGATCGACGAAGCGCAGCAGTTCCGGACCGTATTGCTCCCAGCGACCGCTCTCCTGCCACAGGTCTGCCGGCTGAACGACCGGCATAGACACCTCGATAGCACCGGCGTTGTTCATCTCTTCACGCACGATGTTTTCGACTTTTTTCAGAACGCGCAGGCCGGTTGGCAGCCAGATGTATAATCCGGAGGCCAGCTTGCGGATCATCCCGGCGCGCAGCATCAGCTGATGGCTGATGACTTCGGCGTCGGCAGGTGTCTCCTTTTGGGTGGAGAGCAGATATTGGCTAGTACGCATGTTGTTACGGTTCCATTTGGACGATCGGAACAGGCTGGAGGGCCAGCCTGAAACAAAAAAAGTGGTTTAGTTTACCAGTGTGGCAAAGATGCCAAAAGAGAGGAAAATAAAATTAGCGTGGTTCCAGAGAAAAGACTTCAAAACCGGACGCAATCACGCGCCAGCGCACGTTAAAATCGAGCAGCCAGACGGCGTAAGTTTTTCCTGCTTCTTCCTCTTTACGATAGGCCGGGCGCGGGTCCTGCGCCAGAACTTCGCGAATGAACGCTTTAAGCTGCGGGTAGCGCTTTTCCAGCAGCGCAAGCTGCGCGTCCATCTCCGGCGTAAAGCTGACCGTCATTTCCGCCAGCGGCGCCTGCTGGGCGTAGCTGGCGCTGGCATCCGGCAGCGCTTCGGCAAACGGCAGATAGGGTTTGATATCAACGACCGGCGTACCGTCGACCAGGTCGAGGCTGCCGAGCTCAAGTATCACCCGATCTTTCTGGCAGCGAATGCCCTTGAGCTCGACCAGCGACATGCCGATGGGGTTTGGCCGGAAGGTTGAGCGCGTGGCGAAAACGCCCATTCGCGCATTGCCGCCGAGGCGGGGAGGGCGCACGGTAGGCCGCCAGCCGCCGTCCATGGTTTGATGAAAAACAAACAATACCCACAGATGGCTGAAGTTTTCCAGGCCGCGCACGGCGTCGGCCTGGTTATAGGGGGGTAGAAGATGCAGTTCGCCGCCGCCGTTTTTAACCAGCCCGGGCTGGCGCGGTACGGCAAACTTTTCTTTATACGGCGAGCGAATAACACCTATCTGCGCAAACTCAAAAGAACTCATTGCGCCGAAACGTTAAGCGCAGAGCCAAGGCAAACGGCCTGGCGATAGCATCCTGGCGTACCGCTGGTAACTTCGCATCTGTGCAGCAGGACCGCGTTAGCTTTCATTTTCGCAGCATTAATTTGCAGACGCTTGCGGGCGGTAGGGATGTTCGGCGGTGAATCCTGATTTGAGGCCTGGCATGACTCACCGGTGACTTCACCCAGATCGCGGAAAGGCTTGCCGACCAGCGCTGACGCATCGGTATAGATTCTTACCGGTGCCGGGCGCACGGCCTTGGGTTTTGCCGGTTCCGATTTGGCAGGTGCCGTTGCCGTGCTTTGTACAGGTTCGACGGGAGATCTGCTTAGCATAGAGCAACCGCTTAACATGAGTGCTAACAAACAGATCGGTAAAGCACGCATAGTATTTCCTCAATGAATAATAAAACAGGGCGCTATTGAATCAGGTGCTTGAATAAATGACAAGACGGGCATAAAGCCCGTCCTGAATGATATTACGGTGAAAAAAGATTACCAGCCTTTCACTGCACCGCCGTTAAAGATTTTATTCGCGGCTTCAAAAACTTCATCGCTCTGGTAAGCCTGAACAAATTTCTTAACATTTTCCGCGTCCTTGTTGTCTTCGCGAGCAACAATCAGGTTGACGTACGGAGAGTCTTTACCTTCGACAAAAATACCGTCTTTTGCCGGGGTCAGGCCAATCTGGCTTGCATAGGTGGTATTGATAACCGCCAGGGCAATCTGCGCATCGTCGAGGGAGCGCGGCAGCTGCGGTGCTTCCAGCTCAACAATCTTCAGGTTTTTCGGGTTCTCAATGATATCCAGAGAGGTCGGCAGCAGGCCAACGCCTTCTTTCAGCTTGATCAGACCCGCCTGCTGCAGCAGCAGCAGGGAACGGCCGAGGTTAGTCGGATCGTTAGGAATGGCAATCTGGGAGCCCGGCTGCAGTTCGTCGAGGGTTTTAATTTTCTTGGAGTAGCCGGCAATCGGATAAACAAAGGAGTTGCCGACGGCGACCAGCTTATAGCCGCGGTCTTTAATCTGCTGGTCGAGGTAAGGCTTGTGCTGGAAGGCGTTAACGTCGATGTCGCCTTTGCTCAGCGCTTCGTTCGGCAGAACGTAGTCGTTGAACGTAACCAGCTCAACGTCGAGACCATATTTCTCTTTAGCGACTTTCTGCGCCACTTCAGCAACCTGCTGCTCAGCACCGACGATGACGCCGACTTTAATATGGTTCGGATCTTTTTCATCCTGACCGCAGCCCACCAGAGCCAGAGAACCGATCAACGCGCCTACTGCCGCAAAGGTTTTAAAATTAAAGGCCATGCTATTTCCTTCCTGTAAGAGTCTGTGTGTACACGCGTCGCCCAGGCCGCGCGGAGGCGTCCTGAACGATGTTGTGTCGATAATGTTATTTGTGAGTCACAGCCCGGACGATACGGTCGCCAGAGAATTGAATTAAATAAACCAGAATAACCAGTAATACCAGCACGGTATTCATTACCGTGGCGTTGTAGCCGATGTAGCCGTACTGATAGCCAATCTGCCCCAGACCACCGGCGCCGACCGCGCCGCCCATGGCGGAATAACCGACCAGGGTAATGAGCGTAATCGTCGCGGCGTTCACCAGACCCGGCAGCGCTTCAGGCAGCAGGACCTTACGCACGATCTGCATCGGCGTGGCGCCCATCGCGCGGGATGCTTCGATAAGACCCGTTGGGATCTCAAGCAGCGCGTTCTCCACCATACGGGCAATAAACGGCGCGGCGCCAACCGTCAGCGGCACAATGGCTGCCTGCAGGCCGATGGACGTACCGACAATCACGCGGGTAAAGGGAATCATCCACACCAGCAGGATAATAAAAGGTATAGAGCGGAAGATGTTCACCAGCGCCGACAGGGTACGGTAGAGTTTGGCGTTAGCGGCAATCTGCCCCGGACGGGTGACGTACAGCAGCACGCCTACCGGCAGGCCGAGGACAAAACCGAAAAAGCCGGAGACAAAGGTCATTGCCAGCGTTTCCCACACGCCGCGCAACAGCAGCCAGATCATTGCCTCAGACATATCCCAGTACCTCTACTTTTACATGATTTTCCTGCAGCCAGGCGATTGCCGCCTGGGTGTCTTCCTGCGTGCCGTGCATCTCGGTCAGCATAATGCCGAACTTCACGCCGCCGGCGTAATCCATCTGCGCGCTGATAATGTTGTTATTTACATTAAAGCGGCGGGCGGTTTCTGAGAGCAGCGGAGCATCGACGGAGTGGCCGGTAAACTCCATGCGCAGCATCGGGACGCTATCGGGGAGCGCGGTTGGCTTCAGGCGTGCCTGATAGTCATCCGGAATATCCAGATGCAGCGTTGATTGAATAAACTGCTGTGCCAGCGGGGTTTTTGGGTGAGAGAAGACTTCGCTCACCGTATCCTGCTCGATCAGCTGCCCGTTGCTGATGACCGCGACGCAGTCGCAGATGCGTTTGACGACGTCCATCTCGTGCGTGATCAGCAGAATTGTCAGGCCAAGGCGGCGGTTGATATCCTTCAGCAGCTCCAGAATGGAGCGGGTGGTCGCCGGATCCAGCGCGCTGGTGGCTTCGTCACACAGCAGAACCTTCGGATTACTGGCCAGGGCACGAGCAATTGCCACGCGCTGCTTCTGTCCGCCCGAGAGGTTGGCCGGGTAGCTATCATGCTTGTCGGACAGGCCGACGAGATCCAGCAGCTCGGTCACGCGGCGTTTAATCTCCGCCGGCGGAGTATTGTCCAGCTCGAGGGGAAGCGCCACGTTGCCGAAAACGGTACGCGATGACAGCAGGTTAAAGTGCTGGAAAATCATGCCTATCTGGCGGCGTGCGCGGGTGAGCTCCTTTTCAGAAAGCGCGGTAAGCTCCTGCCCACCCACCTGTACGCTGCCCTGGGTTGGACGCTCGAGGAGGTTTACGCAACGAATCAGCGTACTCTTACCGGCGCCGGATGCGCCGATAACGCCGTAAATTTGCCCGGCGGGAACATGCAGGCTGACATCGTTCAGCGCCTGTATGGTGCGGTTCCCCTGCTGGAACACTTTGGTGATATTCGAAAGTTTAATCATCAGTTATTTATTATCGTTTAGCCGTTTGCCGTGGCATTTTCTTCTGCCGTGTCCAGGCGATGCCTGTCAATGAAATGGATGTTAAGGCATCCAGACGTCTAAATCAATCCGACTCTGTATAATGAGCACTTTCTTGCATCAGGAAACATGCGATACTAATCAGACTAGCCTTTATCAGGAGTAAACCGGTGGCACAGTCAGTACCCGCAATTTTTCTCGACCGTGATGGCACGATTAATGTCGATCACGGCTATGTCCACGAAATCGATAATTTTGAATTTATCGATGGCGTAATTGATGCAATGCGTCAATTAAAGGAGATGGGCTTCGCCCTGGTGGTCGTCACCAACCAGTCCGGTATCGCTCGCGGTAAGTTTAGCGAAGCGCAGTTTGAAACGCTGACCGAATGGATGGACTGGTCGCTGGCCGACCGCGGCGTCGATCTGGACGGTATCTACTATTGTCCGCATCATCCGCAGGGCACCGTTGAAGAATACCGCCAGACCTGCGATTGCCGTAAGCCGCATCCGGGGATGCTCATCTCCGCGCGTGACTTCCTTAATATAGATATGGCCGCTTCTTATATGGTAGGCGACAAAGTTGAAGATATGCAGGCAGCTCTGGCGGCGGATATTGGCACTAAAGTGCTGGTGCGCACCGGCAAGCCGGTCACGGCTGATGCGGAAAGTGCCGCTGACTGGGTGCTTAATAGCCTTGCAGACCTGCCCGCAGCCATCAAAAAGCAGCAAAAATAAGCGTTACGTATAAAAGATGAGCGGTTGAAATAAAATTGTATTTTTCCGCTTGTCATTCCCGGCGGGCTCCCTATAATGCGCCTCCATCGACACGGTAGATGTGAATCACTTCACACCAACTAGCCGGTTCGGTTGAAGAGAAAAATCCTGAATTAAAGGGTTGACTCTGAAAGAGGAAAGCGTAATATACGCCACCTCGCAACGGTGAGCGAAAGC
>NZ_JANUDW010000004.1:0-372400 GCF_024810075.1 Klebsiella sp. BIGb0132
GAAGTGAAACGCCGTAGCGCCGATGGTAGTGTGGGGTCTCCCCATGTGAGAGTAGGGAACTGCCAGGCATCAAACAAACAAAGAAACCTCATGCGCAAGCATGGGGTTTTTTTGTTGTCTGCGGTTTAAGGAAAAGCGGCCGGACGCCGCCCGGATCGGGCGATTCGTGCCGCTATCTCTGCTTATTCAGGCGCGAATGGCCCGCAGGACGCCCGCCATCAACGGCCAGGCATCAACTAAACAAAGAAACCTCATGCGCAGGCATGGGGTTTTTTGTTGTCTGCGGTTCAGGAAAAGCGGCCGGATGCCGCCCGGATCGGGCGCTGCGCACCGCGATCCCTGACCCTTCAGCCGCTAAAACGCCGAAAATCCCTCTCTCTTCCGCCCCTGCAGCGGTGAAACGTAGCGTCAAAATGCTGCTCTATCCCACCACATAGCACCCGCTTTTGCCGACTCGTGCGGCGCAGCGCTATATTCATGATGCTTCCTGCCGATTAATCGCTGTATTCTGTCCCGTGCGTGGTTGAAACTTTCTCACCTTCCGCTTGCAGACTCGACATTTTGCTTATTCCTGGTTATTGTTAGCTGTCTGGATGTCTAAACGTTTATACGTATGCTATGAGGTAATAAAGTTATGCCTATTCGGGTGCAGGACGAGCTACCGGCCGTCAATTTCTTGCGTAGTGAGAACGTCTTTGTGATGACCGCAACGCGCGCAACGACCCAGGAAATTCGCCCGCTGAAGGTGCTTATTCTCAACCTGATGCCGAAGAAAATCGAGACCGAAAACCAGTTCCTGCGGCTGCTATCAAACTCTCCGCTCCAGCTTGATATCCAGCTGCTGCGCATCGACGCGCGTGAATCTCGCAACACGCCAACCGAGCATCTGAACAACTTCTACTGCAATTTTGAGGACATCTGCGACCAGAACTTTGATGGCCTGATCGTCACCGGCGCGCCGCTGGGGCTGGTCGAATTCAACGACGTGGCCTACTGGCCGCAGATCAAGCAGGTGCTGGAGTGGGCAAAGGATCACGTCACTTCCACGCTTTTTGTCTGTTGGGCCGTACAGGCCGCGCTCAATATCCTTTATGGCATCCCCAAGCAAACCCGCACTGAAAAAATCTCCGGCGTCTTTGAACACCATATTTTGCATCCGCATGCGCTGCTGACCCGAGGTTTCGACGATACCTTCCTCGCGCCGCACTCGCGCTACGCCGATTTTCCGGCCGCACTGATCCGCGACTATACCGATTTAGAGATCCTGGCAGAAACCGAAGAGGGCGATGCCTATCTGTTTGCCAGCAAAGATAAGCGCATTGCCTTCGTCACCGGACATCCGGAATACGATGCCAATACCCTGGCGGGGGAGTTTTTCCGCGATGTGGAAGCGGGGCTCAGCCCGGAAGTACCGACCAATTATTTCCCGCATGATGACCCACAAAACACACCGCGGGCCAGCTGGAGAAGTCACGGAAACCTGCTGTTTGCCAACTGGCTGAACTACTATGTCTACCAAATCACGCCATACGATCTGCGGCATATGAATCCGACTCTGGATTAATCCTCCAGCCAACGCGATCCTAAAGCGTTTCAGCATTTTGCCTCTGGCACCTTCGGGTGCCTTTTTTGTTTCCGAAATTCAATTCATGTGCGAAATAAACTTTAATTTTAATGTTATCAATATGTTGAATTGATATTAAAATTAAAATGGAAATTGTTTTTGATTTTGGAAAAATAATGCGTAGTCTTAATTGTGTTGAGCGAAAACCAGACAACGATCTTTCACTCGCGCCAACTGGATCAACCAAGAGGAGCTGCACAATGACGCAACAGGCGACAATCACTGACGAACTGGCCTTCGGCCAGCCCTATGGCGAGCAGGAAAAGCAGGTCTTAACGCCCGAGGCGGTGGAGTTCCTGGCGGAACTGGTGAGCCGCTTTACGCCTGAGCGCAATAAACTGCTGGCGGCCCGTATCCAGCAGCAGCAGGATATCGACGACGGGAAGCTACCTGACTTCATTTCGGAAACGGCTTCCATTCGTAATAGTGACTGGACGATTCGCGGTATTCCGGCCGATTTACAGGATCGCCGGGTGGAGATCACCGGCCCCGTTGAACGCAAGATGGTGATTAACGCCCTGAATGCCAACGTGAAAGTATTTATGGCTGACTTTGAGGATTCGCTGGCGCCTGACTGGAACAAAGTTATCGACGGTCAGATTAACCTGCGTGATGCGGTCAACGGCACCATCAGCTATACCAACGAAGCGGGGAAAATCTACCAGCTGAAGCCCGATCCTGCGGTGCTGGTTTGTCGGGTGCGTGGCCTGCATCTGCCGGAAAAACACGTGACCTGGCGCGGGGAGTCGATTCCCGGCAGCCTGTTCGATTTCGCGCTCTACTTCTTCCATAACCACCAGGCCCTGCTGGCGAAAGGAAGCGGCCCCTATTTCTATCTGCCGAAGACCCAGGCCTGGCAGGAAGCGGCCTGGTGGAGCGAAGTCTTCAGCTACACCGAAGATCGCTTTGAACTGCCGCGCGGCACCATCAAGGCGACGCTGCTGATTGAAACGCTGCCGGCGGTGTTCCAGATGGATGAGATTCTCCACGCGCTGCGTGACCATATCGTTGGCCTGAACTGCGGACGTTGGGACTACATTTTCAGCTATATCAAAACGTTAAAAAACCATGCTGACCGTGTTTTACCCGATCGCCAGGTGGTGACGATGGACAAGCCGTTCCTCAACGCCTATTCACGCCTGCTGATTAAAACCTGCCACAAGCGCGGCGCGTTTGCGATGGGCGGCATGGCGGCCTTTATTCCCAGCAAAGACGCTGAACGCAACCGCCAGGTACTCGGCAAAGTTACCGCCGACAAAGAGCTGGAAGCTAAAAACGGCCATGATGGTACCTGGATTGCCCACCCGGGCCTTGCGGATACGGCGATGGAGGTTTTCAACCGCGTGCTGGGCGAAAGGACCAATCAGCTGGGCGTCAGCCGGGACCAGGATGCGCCGATTACCGCCGAACAGCTGCTGGCCCCCTGCGACGGGGAGCGTACCGAAGCCGGGATGCGCGCCAACATTCGCGTGGCGGTGCAGTACATCGAAGCCTGGATCTCCGGCAACGGCTGCGTACCGATTTATGGCCTGATGGAAGATGCGGCGACGGCCGAAATCTCGCGCACCTCTATCTGGCAATGGATCCACCATCAGAAGACGCTGAGCGACGGGACGCCGGTGACCAAAGCGCTGTTCCGCCAGTGGCTTGGCGAAGAGCTGATGGTTATTCAGGAGGAGCTGGGCGAGCACCGTTACAGCAGCGGCCGCTTTGACGATGCCGCGCGGCTGATGGAACAAATCACCACCTCAGACGAACTGATTGATTTCTTAACGTTGCCTGGCTACCGCCTGTTGGCGTAATTCACCCACTCGTGACCCTATGGAGCATCTGCACATGAAAACTCGTACCCAGCAAATCGAAGAATTAAACAAAGAGTGGACACAGCCGCGTTGGGAAGGCATCACCCGCCCGTATAGCGCAGAAGAAGTGGTGAAATTACGCGGTTCGGTCAACCCGGAATGTACCCTGGCGCAGCTTGGCGCGGCCAAAATGTGGCGGCTGCTGCACGGCGGCTCGAAAAAGGGCTATATCAACAGCCTTGGTGCGCTGACCGGCGGGCAGGCGCTGCAGCAGGCGAAGGCGGGGATCGAGGCGATTTATCTCTCCGGCTGGCAGGTCGCGGCGGATGCCAACCTGGCTTCCAGCATGTATCCGGATCAATCGCTGTACCCGGCGAACTCGGTGCCGGCGGTGGTCGATCGGATCAACAACACCTTCCGTCGCGCCGATCAGATCCAGTGGTCTACCGGTATTGAATCCGACGATCCGCGCTATACCGACTATTTCCTGCCGATCGTGGCGGATGCTGAAGCCGGCTTCGGCGGCGTGCTGAATGCGTTTGAGCTGATGAAATCGATGATTGAGGCCGGTGCAGCGGCGGTTCACTTTGAAGATCAGCTCGCATCGGTGAAAAAATGCGGCCATATGGGCGGCAAGGTGCTGGTTCCGACGCAGGAGGCTATCCAGAAACTGGTGGCCGCTCGCCTGGCGGCCGACGTCATGGGCGTACCGACGCTGGTCATCGCCCGTACTGACGCCGATGCTGCGGATCTGATCACCTCTGACTGCGATCCGTACGATCGTGAGTTTATTACTGGCGATCGCACCAATGAAGGTTTTTTCCGCACCCATGCCGGCATTGAGCAGGCGATTAGCCGCGGCCTGGCCTATGCGCCGTACGCTGACCTCGTGTGGTGCGAAACGTCTAAGCCGGATCTTGAGCAGGCTAAGCGCTTTGCGGATGCTATTCACGCCCGCTTCCCGGGCAAGCTGCTGGCCTACAACTGCTCGCCGTCGTTTAACTGGAAGAAAAACCTCGATGACGCGACCATCGCTCGCTTCCAGCAGGCGCTCTCCGACATGGGCTACAAATATCAGTTCATTACCCTGGCGGGTATCCACAGCATGTGGTTCAACATGTTCGACCTCGCCCGCTCCTATGCGCAGGGTGAAGGGATGAAGCACTACGTTGAGAAGGTGCAGCAGCCGGAGTTTGCCGCCGCAGCGGAGGGATACACCTTCGTTTCCCACCAGCAGGAGGTGGGCACTGGCTACTTCGATAAGGTGACCACCATTATCCAGGGCGGCGCTTCCTCAGTCACCGCGCTGACAGGTTCAACGGAAGAAGAGCAGTTCTGACTGTTTTCCCCCTCTCCCTGCCGGGGAGAGGGCTGGGTGAGGGGGAAGGTATGACGCGTGGCCTGGAACTACTGATTGCACAGACTATTTTGCAGGGCTTTGACGCCCAGTATGGCCGTTTTCTTGAAGTGACCTCGGGCGCGCAGCAGCGCTTTGAGCACGCCGACTGGCACGCGGTACAGCAGGCGATGAAGCAGCGTATTCACCTCTACGACCATCACGTCGGTCTGGTGGTTGAGCAGCTGCGCTGCATTACTGACGGCAAAAGTACCGACGCCGATTTTTTACTGCGGGTGAAAGAGCACTACACCCGTTTGCTACCGGACTACCCTCGCTTCGAAATTGCGGAGAGCTTCTTCAATTCCGTCTATTGCCGGTTGTTTGACCACCGCTCGCTGACTCCCGAGCGGCTTTTTATTTTCAGCTCGCAGCCGGAGCGCAGCTTCCGCTCAATTCCCCGTCCGCTGGCGAAAACGTTTTTCCCCGAGCGCGGCTGGGAAACGCTATTAAGCAAGGTACTCTCCGATCTCCCCCTGCGGCTGGCGTGGCAAAACAAGGCGCGGGATATCGGCTATATCACGGCCAGCCTGGTAGAGGCACTCGGCAGCGAGATGCTCTCCCGCTCTCATCTGCAAATAGCCAACGAACTCTTTTATCGCAATAAGGCGGCCTGGCTGGTAGGCAAACTGGTGACGCCGGTGGCAACGCTGCCCTTTTTGCTGCCCGTCCATCGCAGCGATGAAGGCGAGCTGTTTATTGATGCCTGTCTAACCACCCACGCAGAGGCGAGCATCGTCTTTGGCTTTGCGCGCTCCTATTTTATGGTTTACGCCCCGCTGCCCGGTGCGCTGGTCGAGTGGCTGCGCGAGATCCTGCCGGGGAAAACCACCGCCGAGCTGTACATGGCGATTGGCTGCCAGAAGCACGCAAAAACGGAAAGCTACCGTGAATACCTGCACTATATTGCTCGCAGCGACGAGCAGTTTATCGAGGCGCCCGGCATCCGCGGCATGGTGATGCTGGTCTTTACTCTGCCGGGCTTCGACCGGGTATTTAAGATCATCAAGGACCGCTTTGCGCCGCAAAAGGAGATGACCGCCGCCCACGTCCGCGCCTGCTATCAGCTGGTTAAAGAGCACGACCGCGTCGGGCGAATGGCCGATACCCAGGAGTTTGAAAACTTCGTGCTGGATAAGCGGCAAATCGCGCCGCAGCTGATGGCGCTGCTGCAGTCGGAAGCCGGAGCTAAAATTACCGACCTCGGGGATCGGATTGCCATCAGCCATCTCTATATCGAGCGGCGGATGGTGCCGCTGAATATCTGGCTGGAGCAGGTCGACGGTCAGGCGCTGCGCGATGCGGTCGAGGAGTATGGCAACGCCATTCGCCAGCTGGCCGCCGCCAATATTTTCCCCGGCGATATGCTGTTCAAAAACTTCGGCGTGACCCGACATGGCCGGGTGGTGTTCTACGATTACGATGAGATTTGCTACATGACGGAGGTTAATTTCCGCGAGATCCCGCCGCCGCGCTATCCGGAAGATGAGCTGGCGAGCGAGCCGTGGTACAGCGTGTCGCCGGGGGACGTTTTCCCGGAAGAGTTCCGCCACTGGCTCTGCGCGGACCCGCGTATCGGGCCGCTGCTCGAGGAGATGCACGCCGATCTGCTGCGGGCCGACTACTGGCGGGAGCTGCAGACGCGCATCCGCAACGGCCACGTGGAGGATGTCTACGCCTACCGCCGCCGCCAGCGTTTTTGCGTGCGTTACGGCGCGATGCAGCAGGCGGGCTAAGCGAAAAGCAGATACGAGCCGCGGAGTTGCGGTTCAGGACGATAGCGCATCGGCGACGTCGATCAGCGCGAACTCTTCGTAAACCAGCTCCATCTCCGGTGACCAGCTCCCTTCACGCTCGAAGAAGGCCCGGTGAGCCTGCTGCCAGTAGCCCAGGCTCAAATCGCCTTCACCCTCCAGCGCGGCAAGATCCGCGGTCATCTCATTAAAGCGAATAATTCTGAGCGCCAGGGTGCGGATGACGCACGCCGGCTCGCCCGCGCCGTTGAGCACGATGTGCAACGAGCCCGGAGTCACCGGCGGATTTTCCTGCCGATAGCTGGCAAGCGAGCCGCAGGTGCCGCGCTTTTTCCCGGCGATAACCAGCGCCACCAGCTCGTCGGCCAGCGCGGGGGAGTCGCCAAATGACCAGCAGAAGGCGCCGGGATAGCGCTGCTGCCAGAGGGCCTGCAGATCGCTCATCTTAGCGCACCCCACCGTAGGCCAGGGTCACCTCTTTGGCGGCCTTAATTGCCAGCGCGCCGAGCTCGGTGACGCGATCGTCGGTCATCCGCGAGATAGGCCCGGAGATGGAGATCGCGGCAAACGGCTCGCGGTGTTCGTCATAGATGCAGGACGCGACGCAGCGCAGGCCCAGGGCATGCTCTTCGTCGTCGAACGAATAGCCGCGCTTGCGCGTCTGGGCCAGGTCCTCTTTCAGATGCAGCGGCGATACCAGGGTGGCGTGGGTGTAGGCGTGCAGGCCTTTACGGTGCAGAAGGCCGGTGACCTGCTCTTCGCTTAGCTGCGACAGGAAGGCTTTACCCGCTCCGGAGGCGTGCATCGGCAGCTTGCCGCCAATCGGCGCCGACATGCGCATCAGCTGCGTACACTGCACCTGGTCGATAATAATCGCCTGGTGGTCGCCCTGATCCAGCACCGCCAGGTTGACCGTTTCGCCGGAGTCCTCCATCAGCTGGCGCAGAATGGGGTGCACGATGGCCAGCAGGTTACGGCTTTGCAGAAAGCTGCTGCCGACCACAAAGGCGTGGGCGCCGACGGACCAGTGCCCGAGATCGCCCACCTGGCGCACGAAGCCCAGCTGCTGCATGGTTGTCAGCAGGCGGTGGGTTGTCGAGTTCGGCAGGCCGGCCTGCTGCGCCAGCTCGGTTAACGCGACGCTGCCGTGCGATTCAGAAATCCATTCAAGTAATTTCAGCCCACGGGTAAGCGACTGAACTTGCCCGCTGGCCTGAGGGGCGGCGGGAGTCGCGGGTTTTCTGCCGCGCTTTGCGGGAACGGGAGTGGCCATCGCAGATTCCTTTTTTCTGTATCGTGGAAATAGTTTTCGTTTTATTTGCCCATTTTGCAATCACAACCCGACTGATCGGATGAGTGAAGCTGAACATGTCTCATATTGCCCGCCGCTCTCTTTCCCGCCCCTGTGGTTTATGCCAGTATGGACGGACACTTCATCCTTCAAACTGCTTCTGCGTTGGTTGCTCTGACTCATCCCCGGTTACCTGCTTGTCTAAGCGCCTGGGGCTGGCTTGCCGCCCTGACCCAGCTTGAATGATTTGGTGTATTTCTGGGGTCTGGTTGAGCGTTGTCGGGAGCGAGTGTGAGCAGCAAAGTTGAGCAACTGCATCAGCAGTTAAAAAAACGTATTTTGGTTCTGGATGGGGGCATGGGCACCATGATCCAGGGCTATCGTCTGAGTGAAGAAGAGTTCCGCGGCGCGCGCTTTGCCGACTGGCCTTGCGACCTGAAAGGCAATAACGACCTGCTGGTGCTCAGCAAGCCGGACGTGATCCGCGCCATTCACGACGCCTATTTCGAGGCCGGCGCGGACATCATTGAGACCAACACCTTTAACTCGACGACTATCGCGATGGCGGATTACCAGATGGAATCCCTGTCGGCGGAAATCAACTTTGTCGCGGCACAGCTGGCGCGCGCCAGCGCCGACGAGTGGACCGCCCGCACGCCGGAAAAGCCGCGCTACGTCGCGGGGGTCCTCGGGCCGACTAACCGCACCGCCTCCATCTCTCCTGACGTCAACGACCCGGCCTACCGCAACATCACCTTCGACGGGCTGGTGGAAGCCTACCGTGAGTCAACGAAGGCGCTGGTGGAAGGGGGCGTCGACCTGATTATGATTGAGACGGTATTCGACACCCTGAACGCCAAAGCGGCAATCTTTGCGGTCAAAGAGGAGCTTGAGGCGCTGGGCGTCGATCTGCCGATCATGATTTCCGGCACCATCACCGATGCCTCCGGCCGTACGCTCTCCGGGCAGACCACCGAAGCCTTTTACAACTCGCTGCGCCACGCCGATGCGCTCACCTTCGGCCTCAACTGCGCGCTGGGCCCGGACGAGCTGCGCCAGTACGTGCAGGAGCTCTCGCGCATCGCCGAATGCTACGTCACCGCGCACCCCAATGCGGGCCTGCCGAACGCCTTTGGTGAATACGATCTGGATGCCGATACCATGGCCACGCAAATTCGCGAATGGGCTGAATCCGGGTTCCTGAATATCGTCGGCGGCTGCTGTGGCACCACGCCGGAGCATATCGCGGCCATGTCGCGCGCCGTTGCCGGTCTTGCGCCGCGCGCGCTGCCGGAAATCCCGGTGGCCTGCCGCCTTGCCGGCCTCGAGCCGCTGAATATCGGCGACGACAGCCTGTTTGTTAACGTCGGCGAACGGACCAACGTAACCGGCTCTGCGAAGTTCAAGCGGCTGATTAAAGAAGAAAAATATAATGAAGCGCTGGATGTTGCCCGCCAGCAGGTCGAGAGCGGCGCGCAGATTATCGATATCAACATGGATGAGGGGATGCTCGACGCAGAAGCGGCGATGGTGCGTTTCCTCAACCTGATTGCCGGTGAGCCCGATATTGCCCGCGTGCCGATCATGATCGACTCCTCAAAGTGGGAAGTCATCGAAAAAGGCCTGAAGTGCATTCAGGGCAAAGGCATCGTCAACTCTATCTCGATGAAAGAGGGGATCGAGCCGTTTATCCATCACGCTAAAAAAGTGCGCCGCTACGGTGCCGCCGTGGTGGTGATGGCCTTCGACGAGCAGGGCCAGGCCGATACGCGCGCGCGCAAAATCGAGATTTGCCGCCGGGCGTACAAAATTCTGACCGAAGAGGTGGGCTTCCCGCCGGAAGATATTATCTTCGACCCCAATATCTTCGCGGTGGCGACCGGCATTGAAGAGCACAACAACTATGCGCAGGACTTTATCGGCGCCTGTGAAGATATCAAACGCGAGCTGCCGCATGCGCTGATTTCCGGCGGCGTCTCCAACGTCTCGTTCTCCTTCCGCGGCAACGATCCGGTCCGCGAGGCGATTCACGCCGTCTTCCTGTACTACGCCATTCGTAACGGCATGGACATGGGGATTGTGAACGCCGGGCAGCTGGCGATCTATGACGACCTGCCCGCCGAGCTGCGCGATGCCGTCGAAGACGTGATCCTCAACCGTCACGCCGAGGGCACCGATCGCCTGCTGGAGCTGGCGGAAAAATATCGCGGCAGCAAAACGGACGACTCCGCCAACGCCCAGCAGGCGGAATGGCGCAGCTGGGACGTTAAAAAGCGTCTTGAATACTCGCTGGTGAAAGGGATCACCGAATTTATCGAGCTGGACACCGAAGAGGCGCGTCAGCAGTCGACCCGCCCCATCGAGGTGATTGAAGGCCCGCTGATGGACGGCATGAACGTGGTGGGCGACCTGTTCGGCGAGGGCAAAATGTTCCTCCCGCAGGTGGTGAAATCGGCCCGCGTGATGAAGCAGGCGGTGGCCTACCTCGAGCCCTATATTGAGGCCAGTAAAGAGAAGGGTTCCAGCAACGGCAAGATGGTGATCGCCACCGTCAAAGGCGACGTGCACGACATCGGTAAAAACATCGTCGGCGTGGTGCTGCAGTGTAATAACTACGAAATCATCGATCTTGGCGTGATGGTTCCGGCAGAAAAAATCCTCCGAACCGCGCGCGAGGTCAACGCCGACCTGATTGGCCTCTCCGGGCTGATTACCCCGTCGCTGGATGAAATGGTCAACGTCGCAAAAGAGATGGAGCGCCAGGGCTTTACCCTGCCGCTGCTGATTGGCGGCGCGACCACCTCCAAAGCGCATACGGCGGTAAAAATAGAGCAGAACTACAGCGGCCCGACGGTCTACGTGCAGAACGCCTCGCGTACGGTTGGCGTCGTGGCGGCGCTGCTTTCCGATACCCAGCGCGATGACTTCGTTGCCCGCACGCGTAAAGAGTACGAAACCGTGCGTATCCAGCATGCGCGCAAGAAGCCACGCACTCCGCCGGTCACCCTGGAGGCCGCCCGGGATAACGACCTGGCGTTTGACTGGGAGAGCTATACGCCGCCGGTGGCCCATCGCCTCGGCGTGCAGGAGGTCGAAGCCAGCATCGAAACGCTGCGTAACTATATCGACTGGACGCCGTTCTTTATGACCTGGTCGCTGGCCGGGAAATACCCGCGCATCCTCGAGGACGAAGTGGTGGGCGAAGAGGCGCAGCGGCTGTTTAAAGATGCCAACGACCTGCTGGATAAGCTGAGCGCCGAGAAGTCGCTGAACCCGCGCGGGGTGGTGGGATTATTCCCGGCTAACCGCGTTGGCGACGACATCGAAATCTACCGTGACGAGACGCGCACCCATGTTCTGACCGTCAGCCATCACCTGCGCCAGCAGACCGAGAAGGTCGGATTTGCCAACTACTGCCTCGCCGATTTTGTCGCGCCGAAGCTGAGCGGCAAGGCCGACTATCTTGGCGCGTTCGCGGTAACCGGCGGGCTGGAGGAGGACGCGCTGGCCGAGGCCTTTGACGCTCAGCACGATGATTACAATAAAATCATGGTCAAAGCGATCGCCGACCGTCTGGCCGAAGCGTTTGCGGAATATCTGCACGAGCGGGTGCGTAAGGTTTACTGGGGCTATGCCGCGAACGAGAACCTGAGCAACGAGGAGCTGATCCGCGAGAACTATCAGGGGATTCGTCCGGCACCGGGCTATCCGGCCTGCCCGGAGCATACCGAAAAAGCCGTGATCTGGGAGCTGCTGGACGTGGAGGCGCATACCGGCATGAAGCTGACCGAATCGTTCGCCATGTGGCCGGGCGCCTCGGTCTCCGGCTGGTACTTCAGCCATCCGGACAGCAAGTACTACGCGGTGGCGCAGATCCAGCGCGATCAGGTTGAGGATTACGCGCTGCGCAAAGGAATGACCCCTGGCGAAGTTGAGCGCTGGCTGGCACCGAACCTGGGCTACGACGCGGACTAGCCTGCGGCCTGTCGCAAATCGGTTATCTTCACTTACAACTTAGCGGGCGCCCAAAAGGCGCCCTGTCTCTTTATTGCGGCTAAACCCTTATACTGGAGTATTGATTCAGGGCAATCTGCACTGACCGGGATTGCTCTGGGCGATGTAGCCCGGCTAAGCGTAGCGCCGCCGGGGGAATTCCCGACGGGGCTATCCGCATTTATCCGTCGGGTAATAAGGAGAACAAGAATCCGTGTTAACTCTGCTGCACCTGCTTTCTGCCGTTGCCCTGCTGGTTTGGGGCACCCATATCGTTCGTACCGGCGTGATGCGCGTCTATGGCGCACGCCTGCGTTCCGTTCTCAGCAGTAGCGTCGAGAAAAAACCGCTCGCCTTCTGCGCCGGTATTGGCGTTACGGCTCTGGTCCAGAGCAGCAACGCTACCACCATGCTGGTTACCTCGTTTGTCGCCCAGGACCTGGTCGCGCTGGCCCCGGCGCTGGTGATTGTGCTGGGCGCCGACGTGGGGACCGCGCTGATGGCGAGGGTGCTGACCTTCGACCTCTCCTGGCTCTCGCCGCTGCTGATATTTATCGGGGTGATTTTCTTCCTTGGCCGCAAGCAGACTCGCGCGGGCCAGCTGGGGCGGGTCGGTATCGGGCTGGGGCTGATTTTACTGGCGCTGGAGCTGATCGTGCAGGCGGTGCACCCCATCACCCAGGCCAACGGCGTGCAGGTGATATTCGCCTCGCTGACCGGCGATATCATGCTGGATGCGCTGATTGGCGCCATGTTCGCGATAGTGAGCTACTCCAGCCTCGCGGCGGTGCTGCTAACCGCCACGCTCACCTCCACCGGCGTGATTTCGTTCCCGGTCGCGCTGTGCCTGGTTATCGGCGCGAACCTCGGCTCCGGGATCCTGGCGATGATCAACAACAGCGCCGCCAACGCCGCCGCGCGCCGCGTCGCGCTGGGCAGCCTGCTGTTTAAGCTGGTGGGCAGCCTGATTATTCTGCCGTTTGTCCACCTGCTGGCGGATGCGATGCACAAGCTGCCTTTGCCGGAAGCGGAGCTGGTGATTTACTTCCACGTCTTCTACAACCTGATCCGCTGCGTGGCGATGGTGCCGTTCGCCGAGCCGATGGCCCGGCTCTGCAGGCGTCTGATTCAGGAAGAGCCTGAGCAGGACCTGCACCTGAAACCGAAGCATCTGGATACCTCGGCGCTGGATACGCCGGCCCTGGCGCTGGCCAACGCCGCTCGCGAGACGCTGCGCATTGGCGACGCCATGGAGCAGATGCTGGACGGCCTGCGCAAGGTGATGCACGGCGAGCCGCGGGAGGAGAAGGGGCTGCGCAGAATGGCGGACGATATCAACGTGCTTTATACCGCCATCAAGCTCTATCTGGCGCGGATGCCGAAAGATGAGCTCGCCGAAGAGGAGTCTCGCCGCTGGGCGGAGATTATCGAAATGGCGCTCAACCTCGAGCAGGCTTCCGATATCGTCGAGAGAATGGGCAGCGAAATTGCCGATAAATCGCTGGCCGCGCGGCGGGCCTTCTCCGTTGAAGGGTTGAAGGAGCTCGACGGCCTGTACGATCAGCTGCTGAGCAACCTCCAGCTGGCGATGTCGGTCTTCTTCTCCGGCGACGTCCCGAGCGCCCGGCGCCTGCGCCGCAACAAGCACCGTTTCCGCATCATGAACCGCCGCTACGCGCACGCGCACGTCGATCGCCTGCACCAGCAGAACGTGCAGAGCATTGAAACCAGCTCCCTGCATCTGGGGCTGCTGGGCGATATGAAGCGTCTCAACTCGCTATTCTGTTCGGTCGCCTACAGCGTGATGGAGCAGCCGGACGAAGATGACGAGCGGGATGATTATTAAGCGCTAAGGCCGCTGCCGGCCGCAGCGCCTCGGGGAAAACCCGCAGGCGCTGCGTTAACCGGGCCTGCGACTCTCCCCGGCGGGGAGAGGGGGAAGGCTGTTAAAATCGGTGGCCGGCGGCGACAGGAACCGCTTCTTTTCCAGCAGTAAACACCAGCGTTGGGTTCGGGCCGCCGAGGGTGGCGTGTCCCTGCGCGACCTGAATCCAGTTTCCTTCCGGTAAACCGATAATCACCAGCTCCGGCGCCACCACCAGCAGCTCGCGGATCCGCTGCTCGCGGGTTTCGCCTTTATGTCCTTCCGGCAGGGCGTTGGTGAAGTGGGGGTTAATCTGCAGCGGGAACAGCCCCAGGGCGTCAAACCCCTGCGGGTCAACGATCGGCATATCGTTAGTGGTGCGGATGGTCGGGCAGGCGAGATTGGCGCCAGCGCTCCAGCCGATATACAGCGCGCCGCGCCTGACCACGTCAACGATTGGCGGCAGCAGGCCGCGCGTGCGGCACTCTTTGAGCAGCTGGAAGGTATTACCGCCGCCGACGATGACCACGTCGGCGGTCTCAATCGCCGCGACGGGATCCGCGACGCTGTGAATGCCCGTGACGCTCACGCCCAGAGGAGCAAAGACCGCGGCGGTTTTTGCCGTGTAATCATCCCAGGTCTGCGTGACGCCGGCGAAAGGGATAAACACCGCCGTACGGCGGCCGTTCAGCTGCCCGGAAATGACCGGCAGCGCGTGTTCCAGCCATGCCTTGCCGGGCAGGGTCGAGTTACTCAGTAGCAGTAGTTCCATCTTTTCTCCGTGATAACCACCGTCATTCAGGCCGTTTGCGCGGTGGCGGAGCCGCAAAACGCGCCGCTGCGCCTGAACGTCTATGGTCTGGTCATAATGACAAAGTCGGCTGGCGATCCTACCACTGCTTGCCCCTGCGCTCGCTGACGTGGCTCACGATGTTGTCAGGTTGCGGCACGCCACGCTGCCGCAACCTGCGTATTACGAGCCGGGCGTTTAGCCCGCGCGGGCAAACGCCGCCGCTTCGTTAACCAGCGCCTCGTCCGGGCGCACGCCGGTGTACAGCGCAAACTGCTCTACCGCCTGCAGGGCAATCACCTCCGCGCCGCTGATGGTGCGTTTATCCAGCCGCTGCGCCAGGCGGATCAGCGGCGTCTCCGGCGGCAGGGCCACCACGTCGAACACCACGTCGGCACCCTCAACCATGGCCTGGCTGAAGGCCAGCGTCTCGGCGTACTCTCCGCCCGCCATGCCGAGAGGGGTGACGTTGACCAGGATAGCCGCCGCGATCCCCTCAGGCTGCGGCTGCCACTGGAAGCCGTACTGTTTTGCCAGCGCCAGGCCGCTATCGCGATTGCGGGCGGCGATAATGACATCGCGGAAGCCAGCGTCGCGAAACGCGGCGATGACCGCCTTCGCCATGCCGCCGCTGCCCTGAATCATCACCTTCGCCGTGGGCGCCAGACTGTGGCTGTCGATCAGGCTTTTCACCGCGATATAGTCGGTGTTGAGGCCGGTCAGCCTGCCGCTATCGTTGACGATGGTATTGACTGAATCAATCGCCTTTGCCGAAGGGTCGATAGCGTCGAGAAACGGCATGCAGCTCTCTTTGAACGGCATGGATACCGCGCAGCCGCGAATGCCCAACGCCCGAACGCCTTGTACCGCTGCCGCAATATCCTGCGTTGTAAAGGCTTTGTAGATGTAGTTTAGCCCCAGCTTTTCATAGAGATAGTTATGAAAACGGGTGCCGAAGTTGCCCGGGCGGCTGGCCAGCGACATGCAGAGCTGAGTATCGCGATTAATCATGAGTAATCTCCTCCGCGTGGGCCAGCAGATACTGCTCGGCTTCGCCGGACCAGATCCCGTGATGGCGCTCCATAATTGCCGCCAGCGCCGGATCGGCAATGCTGCCCAGCGGCGTCAGCGGGATCGATTTTCCGGTATAAACCAGCTTCTTGCCGCCGCCGACGGCCGGTAAATCGAGGGTGGTTTCGCCCGCAACGTTGAGCCCAAGAATATGGGTTACCACCTTAGCCGCCTGCACCTTTTTCTCCTGCATCAGCGCCACGGCGGCGCGCATATCGTCAGTGTTGCCCCCGGAGGTGCCGACGTAGTGGGTAAAGGCGTAGTGGACGTCGTAAAAGTTAACCGGCGCGCTAAACTGTTTATCCTGCGGACCGGCGAAGAAGTTCAGGCAGCCGTCGGCGGCCAGCAGCGAAGAAGCCAGGGTAATCAGCTCCTCTTTCGGCACGAAAACGAAAATATCGTCAAACCCGTGGCCGCCGGTCAGCGCCATCAGCGTCTCCCGGCTGGCGTCATGGCCGTCGAGGTAGTGGATCAGGGTTTGCGGCTCTGAAGGATAGTGCCGACGGGCGTAGCTCAGCTTGGGCTTATTGGTGTCGGTGACCACCAGCAGAGAGGGGTTGATCGGGCCATGCAGGGCATAGTCAATGGCCAGCAGGCCCATCGGGCCGGTGCCGCCGAGGATCAGCGTGCGCCCCTGCGGCCGGATGCCCATCGTATGGTTATAGGTGCCTTCCTGCAGGTGGTAGTTGGCGTTGAAGGCGCCAATAACGCAGGAGAGCGGCTCGACCAGCGAGCCTTCAAACCAGGTATCGCCCTCCCAGGGGAGCAGGCAGTCCTGGGTCATCACCTCGTCGGGGATCACCACGTGGGTGGCTTCGCCGCCGATCCACGGGAACGAGTAGCCGGGACAATCCGGGCGATCCGGCAGCTGCAGGTTGGCCTGAATCACGTAGCGCTGGCCGGGGTGGAATTTGTGCTGCCACTTTTTGCCGACCGCGAGGATTTCGCCGCAAAACTCATGCCCGATGACGATCGGATTGAGCGCAACGTCGTCCGGGACCTTTTTGTGATCCTCACCCTGATTGGCCTCTTTCCATGAGGAGAGGCACAGGCTGTCGGTGACTACCCGGGCGAGAATTTCATCATCCCCCATCGCCGGGAGTTCGAAAGTTTCCAGGCGCAGATCGCGTTTGCCATACAGACGTAGAGCCGTAGTTTTCATGTTTACCACCTCATCCCCTTACTCTTGCGGGGTTAGTTTATTGAAGCCGCCCCGACTGCAGCGCCGGGGCGAAAGATCAGGACAGGAAGCCCAGCGCGTTACCGATAATCCCGAGGCCGAACAGGGCGAAAATGAGCCAGACCGGGTTCACTTTCTTATTGAGCAGGCGCACCATCAGCAGCGTCAGCCCCAGGGCCAGCAGGCCAGGGCAAAGCTGGTCGAGGATGTTCTGCACGGTCATGGTGACGGTGGCGCCGTCAGCGCCCGGAGTTTGGGAGACCACCAGCGGTACGTTGATGGTGGTCCACTTCGTCACCAGCACGCCCATCACAAACAGGCCGAGGATTGAGGCGCCTTCGGTGAGTTTTTGCAGCAGGTTGCCGCCCATATCGCTGACGATATTGACCCCTTTGCGAAAGCCAAGCTGCAGCCCGTACCACTTCATGGCCAGACGTACTGCGTTGAAAATAAAGAAGAACAGTAGCGGGCCAAGAATATTTCCGGAGAGCGCCAGCGAGGCGCCGAGCGCGGCGGTAATCGGGCGCAGGGTTCCCCACACCAGCGGGTCGCCGACCCCCGCCAGCGGTCCCATCAGCCCGACCTTGATGCCGTTAATCGCGCCGTCGTCAATCGCCGCACCGTTGGCGCGCGCCTCTTCCATCGCGGCGGTGACGCCCAGCACCGGGCCGCAAACTGCGGGGGTGGTATTGAAGAACACCAGGTGGCGCTTGAGGGCCGCAACCTGATCCTCCTTCAGCGGGTAGAGGCGTTTGATCGCCGGGATCATGTCGTAGCAAAATCCCAGGCCATGAATACGTTCGAAGTTAAAAGAGGCCTGCTGCAGGTTGGAGCGCAGAAACATGCTAACCAGGTCGCCTTGCGTGAGTTTTTTCTGTTCCATGGTCGGCTCCATTAGTCGTCAAGTTGGTCAAGGGCGGTGGAAGAGGCGGCGCTCGCCTGGGGTTCAGGTTTACGCCACTGCGGATTGAGCTGGATATAGATCAGCGCGATGATGACCCCCACGCCGCCGAAGGCCAGCAGGCTAAAGTTGAGGTAACCGCCGGCAAGAAAACCAAGGAAAAAGAAGGGCATCAGATACTTCACGCCCATCATGCGCAGGACCATGGCGTAGCCGACCACGACGATGAAACCGCCGGCAATTTGCAGGCCGCGGGTCACGAATTCCGGGATCGCATTCAGCATGCTGCTGACCATATCGGCGCTGACGAACAGCGACACCACCAGCGCCGGGATGGCGACGCGCAGTGCCTGCACGCCGAGCGCCGAGACGTGCAGCAGATCGATGGTGCGAAAGCGGGCCTCTTCGGCGGCTTTATCCGCCGCGTGCTGGAAGACCACCGTGATGGTGCGAGCAAAGACGGTCAGCACCTGTCCGGCTGCAGCAACCGGTAGAGCGATGGCGATACCGGTGGCGATGCTTTGCTGGCCGACGATGACTAAAATGGCCGAAATGATGCTGGCCAGGGCTGAATCCGGAGACTGCGCCGCGCCAACGTTCATCCAGCCGAGAGCAATCAGCTCCAGCGTGCCGCCGAGCATAATTCCGGTTTTTAAATCACCGAGAATCAGACCAATCACCGTACAGGCGATTAACGGGCGGTGGGTCTGGAATTCATCCAGCACGCTGCCCATTCCGGCAATACAGGAAAAAATAAATATGGCTATTATTTGTAGGGTACTAATTTCCATAATTATAACCTTTAAAGTGTAGGGAACCCTGCCTGTTACGGCACATATACCAGTCACGTGGTTATTTATGCTGACGGTGATGTATTTATTTTTCGCCGCAACGCCTGCGCCACGGACGGGTAGTAAACAGGCGTTCTTTATTCTGTAACGGACTGCTGAGCGAGCTTGTCGAGAATATTAATGGATGGATCGGAGGCCACCACGCGTAAATCCAGAATAACGCCGAGCTGGTCCAGTTGGCGAAATGCGTCAATATCCGTTTGATCTAATGAAACGGCTTTGGTGAGCTGTTTCTTCCCCGGTCGCCAGGCCATGCCGCCGATATTTAGCGTGGCTATTTTGACCCCCTGCTGCACCATCGTTAAAACGTCTTGCGGATTGGTAAATAAATAAAAAACGGATTCATTTTGATATTGCGGATTATGATAAACGGCAACCGCTTTTTCGAGATTCACGACGTTGACCTTCATCCCCGGCGGCGCGGCCTGGCGGAGCAGGGTCCGGCGCACCTCGTCGTTATAAACATCGTCGTTGCAGATAATAATGCGCTGAGCGTTGGCCACTTTGGACCAGACGGTGGTCACCTGGCCATGGATCAGCCGGTCATCAATGCGGGCGAGCGTAATGTTCATCAGAAATCCTCCTCAACGGTTTGCGGGAGCCGCCAGACCACGCAGCACTGGCTGGCAATCGCGGTCAAATGGCCGCACAGGGCGTCGGCGGTCATGGCCTGCTGGTTATCCACCAGCTCCAGCGCCAGCGGCAAAGAGAGGCCGCTGATCACCCGCAGCAGCGGATTTTTCATCGCCAGCCCTGCGGCGGCATTCCACGGGCTGCCACACTGTAAATCGACGGCAATCAGCCACTCATCATTGCTGTGAGTGCTTACTAACTCTTCCAGCTTAGCGGCGATGTCGCCGGCATTTTCTCCCGGGACAAACTCCACCGCGCTGACGTTGACGTCGCCATAGACCATACGAACGGAGTCCAGCATGGCGCAGGCAAGCTGGCCGTGAGCGCAAAAAATAGCGTTGACCATAGGATCTCCTTAACCGCGGGTTTTACCGCCAGCGATGTTAGTGGTTACTCCGGTTATATAGCTCGCACGCTCTGACAGCAGGTAGCAAACGTAGTCCGCAACCTCGCTCAGGCGCCCGGAGCGGCCGATGGGAATGGCGTTTTTGCTATAGCCCTCGCGCAGCTGTTCAACGCTGATGCCGCGGGTCCAGGCCAGCGCTTCTTCATACTCCGGCGTGCGCAGCCCGGTTTTTTCCAGAATGCCCGGTGCGACGCCCACCACGCGGATACCGTGTTTGCCCAGCTCCTTCGACCATGAGCGGGTGAAGCTATTCAGCGCCGCCTTGGTGGCCGCATAGCAGCTCTGGCCCTCAGAGCCTTCCAGCCCGCTTTCTGACGAGACGTTAACGATCGCTCCTTCGCGCTGCTTCACCATCTGCCGGGCGACCGCCTGGGACATTAAAAAGACGCCTTTTTGGTTAATGTTGACCATTTTCTCAAAGGCCGCTTCGTTCAGCTCATAGCGGCCGGCGGGCGCCTTTTCATCCACTAACAGGCGGGGGAAATTAACCCCGGCGTTATTTACCAGACCGTCAATACGTCCGCAGCGCTGAATAATTTGCTCGACGCTGTGGTTCACCTCGTCGGCGCGGGAAATATCGGTGGGCCAGAACCTATAGTTCTCACCGTTACGATATTTGTCGCCGCCGTGAATATCCGTCATTTGCACGTTGGCACCTTGCTCAATTAATTCATCGACGATGGCCAGGCCGATTCCGGAGGCGCCGCCGGTGACAATAACTATTTTATCTTTAAGGTTTAGCCATGTTTTCATTATCGTCTTCTCGTTATTTAGATAAAGGGAGTCCGCGCAGCGCGAGCTGCGGGAGTAGATATTCTTATTTTATTTCAGCAATAGCTCAGCCGTTTCCCGGTTAGTCACCAGACAATTAATATATCCGCCGTTCAGGGCACCGAGGATCCCGCTATATTTTTCTTCGCCGATGGCGATGCCCACCGAATAGCGCGCGTGCTTGAGCCTGGCGATATCAATAGAGAGCGTTTTTTCGTTCATATTAGTTTCAACGATGCCGCCGTTAATATCGTAAAAGCGCGAGCAAATATCGCCGGCGACGTGGCGGGCGTTGAGATCGTCGCTCTCTTCGCTGCCGTAAAACGCGTGCCAGTTCGCGCCGTCGCGGATCGCCGGTGAGCCGATCCCGACCAGCGCAACATCCAAATTGTCCCAGTAGGATGAGATGGTCTGAAAGTGCCTGGACTGCATGATGCCGTTACGGATCAGGGTATTTTCCAGCAGCGCCGGGAAGTCGGCGAGGTGCGACTCGGCCTTCAGCTTCGCCGCCGCGCTATAGGTTAGGGTATTGACGTGGTAGCGGCTCTCCAGCTTACCGGAGGGGCCGCCGATAATCGGCACGCAGATCGCCTGGCGCGACTGGCTGGCCTGCGGCAGGGTTTCGACCAGCGCCCGCACCGCGCGTCCCCAGGAAAAGCCGATGATATCGCCGGGCTCCAGCAGCCGATCGACCAACTGAGCGCCGTGCTGCCCGATGGTATTGAGCTGGTCCTCCTCCTGCGTCGAGCTGCAGGAAGCCACCACCGCTTCTTTGAGGGAAAATTTTTGCTTCAGCTGCTGCTCCAGCCACAGGTTTTCGTTGTAGTCATAGTTGATGGCGATAGTGACGATGCCCTGCTCACGGCCGCGTTTTAGCAGACGGCTAATCGTGGTGCGGTAAATACCCAGCTCGCGGGCGATCTGCGCCTGGGTCATGTCCTGCTCATAGTAGAGCTGGGCAATTTTCACGATTAAGCGGATATCGTCGCTATTTTCGGTGGTCATCTGCGGGCTCCTGCACATTTGTGCAAATCACGTTATTGCTGCCTTGATCTGATATAACCCCATCAGCGGCCGACTACAAAGCAATTTTCCCCCCTTTCATTGCGCTATGCCGGGCGTTTATATTGCACATTTGATTTTCAGCCCGCCGGCTGACGGCACCTTTGTGCCAGATTATCTAATCGCTTGATTCTGTTTATTTTCGCCGGACAAAGTTGCAGAGGGGTCCACGGGACACTTTTGTGTCGAAAGACGCGGCAGATCACACTTAGCGCCACGGCGCCGGCGTGCGATTATTTTCGATTGCCCGCCGGCTGAGGTATATTTCTCGTTTTACACATAAAAGCATTCAAGTTTTATCGAGGCGGCAGGAGAGCGAGCGCCGGCAGCATAGCAATCTATGTAGCCGGGATGCGTGAGCGTGGCCAATACGGGGACAACTTGAAGGATGAAGTGTTTTTAGGAGACGTTATGCTGCCCGACTCATCAACCCGACTCAACAAATACATCAGTGAAAGCGGCATTTGCTCGCGTCGCGAGGCGGATCGCTACATTGAACAAGGCAACGTTTTCATCAACGGCAAGCGTGCGACCATTGGCGATCAGGTTGCCCCGGGCGATGTCGTGAAGGTTAACGGCCAACTGATTGAGCCGCGTGAGGCGGAAGAT
Organism: Klebsiella sp. BIGb0132; assembly: GCF_024810075.1. Lineage (NCBI taxonomy): Bacteria > Pseudomonadati > Pseudomonadota > Gammaproteobacteria > Enterobacterales > Enterobacteriaceae > Klebsiella > Klebsiella sp. BIGb0132. The sequence goes on from NZ_JANUDW010000004.1 coordinate 21,999, forward strand.
CTGGTGTTTATCGCGCTGAATAAACCGGTGGGGATCGTCAGCACCACCGAGGACAGCGAGCGCGACAACATCGTCGATTTTGTGAACCACAGCAAGCGCGTTTTCCCGATCGGCCGACTGGATAAGGACTCTCAGGGGCTGATCTTCCTGACCAACCATGGCGATCTGGTGAATAAAATCCTGCGCGCCGGTAACGATCACGAAAAAGAGTACCTGGTGACCGTCGATAAGCCGGTCACCGACGAGTTCGTGCGCGGACTGGGGGCGGGCGTACCGATTCTCGGCACGGTGACGAAGAAGTGCAAGGTGAGAAAAGAAGCGCCGTTCGTCTTCCGCATTACCCTGGTTCAGGGGCTTAACCGGCAGATTCGCCGGATGTGCGAACACTTTGGCTACGAGGTCATGAAGCTTGAGCGCACGCGGATTATGAATATCGGCCTGTCGGGATTACCCCTCGGGGAGTGGCGCGACCTGACGGATGATGAGCTGGTTGCGCTGTTTAAGCTGATTGAGAACTCCTCCTCTGAGGCCAAACCGAAGGCCAAAGCGAAGCCGAAAACGGCGGGCATCAAGCGCCCGGTGGTGAACGTGGAAAAGAGCAGCGAGAAAGGACGCCCGGCGGCAAACGGCAAACGTTTTAACCAGCCGGGACGTAAAAAGAAGGGGCGTTAGCGCCTGCCGCGCGTCGGCGTGCTCGCCGACCAGGAGAATGACGCGTCGCTGTCGGGTTTATAGGCCTGCTTTTTCTTTAACTGGCGGGCCTTTTTTGCCTCAGCTTCGCGCAGCACCATCAGCTTATCGATGTACTCTTTTTTTACGGCGTTGGTTTCTGCGTTAGTCAGCAGACGGCCGTGCGCGATTCTCGCCCGGTCAAGCAGCGTTTTCAGCTCGCGCTGCTCGCGCTCGGTCATATCTTGTTGCGTAATGCGGGGAAGTGCCATAGTAGAACCCTCAGTCAGCCGATAATTCAGTGTACGGCAATACCGGGTTGACTGACAGTCTGGATACCGTGAGGACGGGAAAACGCCCGCACAGGCGCGGAGAGCGGCCAGTCCGGGCGGTGAAGGCAGGGCGCTACTTCGCTTTCTTCCCGGTAGGCTTAGCTGACCAGTAGCCGGCCAGCAGCGACCCGGAAAGGTTGTGCCAGACCGAGAACAGCGCGCCGGGCAGGGCGGCAAGAGGACCGAAGTAGATTTTCCCCAGCGCCGCCGCCAGCCCTGAGTTTTGCATCCCCACCTCTATGGCCAGCGTGCGGCAGGTCGACTCATCAAAGCCAAACAGACGCCCGCCCCAGTAGCCGCCGAGCAGCCCGATGGCGTTATGCAGGATCACCGCGACAATCACCACCAGGCCTACGGAGGCGATGTGCGAAGCGGAGCCGGCGACGACGGCGCTGATGATCGCCAGAATGCAGAGCATGGAAAACGCGGGCAGGAACGGCTCGACCGCCTTGACCACCTTCGGCAGCAGGTGGTGAATAATCAGCCCCAGCGCAATCGGGATAACCACGATTTGCAGGATGCTGAGCAGCATACCCGCCACGTCGACCTGAATATGCGCATCGACGTACAGGCGCGTCAGCAGCGGCGTTGCCACCACGCCAACCAGCGTGGAGACGGAAGAGATGGTAACCGAGAGCGCCACATCGCCTTTCGCCAGGTAGATCATCACGTTAGACGCCGTTCCGCTGGCAACGCTGCCCACCAGCACCATCCCGGCTGACAGCTCCGGCGGCATACGGAACAGCAGCGCCAGCGCCCAGGCGGCGAGCGGCATCACCAGGTAGTGCAGAAAAATCCCCGCCGCAACCGGCGCCGGGCGCGACAGCACGCGCTTAAAATCTTCCAGCTTCAGGTGGACGCCCATCCCGAACATGATGAGCATCAGCAGGGTGGTGACCCAGGGGCCGATGGGGGTAAAGGTGGCCGGCGTGTAATAGGCCAGAACGGAGAGCAGCAGCGCCCAGAGCGGGAACAGCCGTGTCAGCATAGCGAGCATGTTGGTTTCCTTGCAATTGGCTCGTCATCTTCCAGGCCGGCTGCGCCCGCTGCCCGAACGATTGCGAGTAGGTTGTGTTGATATAGTTATAAAAAAAGCCGGGTTCGAGCCCGGCTATAGGTAATATTTATCGCGTGGAGGAATATTATTCAAACAAATTATGATGTAGCTTCTGCACGACCTTCTCAGCATCGACGCCCGGCACCAGGAAGCAGAGGTTATGGCTGGATGCGCCGTAGCAGATCATGCGAATGTTGAACGGCTCCAGCACGCCGAAGACCTCTTTGCCGACGCCGCAGGCGCGCGAAAGATCGTTGCCGATCAGGGCGACCAGCGCCAGATCCTGCTCTACCTCTACGCGGCACAGGGAGGAGAGCTCGGTGAGCAGCGCCTGGGTGAGCAGGGTATCGGTGGCGGAGGTTGAGCCGGTGGTATCCATGGTCAGGGCAATGCTGACTTCTGAGGTGGTGATCAGATCCACGGAGATATTATGGCGCGCCAGAATACCGAACACTTCGGCGAGGAAGCCGCGGGAGTGCAGCATATTCAGGCTGTGCAGGGTCAGCAGGGTCTGGCGACGGCGCAGCGCCAGCGCGCGGAACAGCGGCGGGTGTTCGGTTTTATTGCACACCAGGGTGCCGCCGGCTTTCGGCTCTTTGCTGGAGCCAACGAAGACCGGAATATCGCTACGCACCGCGGGAAGCAGCGTCGCCGGATGCAGCACCTTGGCGCCAAACGTCGCCATTTCGGCGGCTTCGGCAAAGGCGATAACGTCGATCCGTTTTGCCGCCGGGGCAACGCGCGGGTCGGTGGTGTAGATGCCCGGGACGTCGGTCCAGATATCGACGCGGCTGGCGTTAAGGGCTTCACCCAGCAGGGCGGCGGTGTAATCACTGCCTCCGCGACCGAGGGTGGTGGTGCGGCCTTTGGCTTCGCTACCAATAAAGCCCTGGGTGACGACCAGACCTTCGGCAAGGCGCGGCGTCAGCTGCAGCTGGGTTAGCTCAGCCAGGGCGGCGATATCGGGCTCGGCGCGGCCAAAGCGATCGCTGGTGCGCATCACTTTGCGTACGTCAAACCACTGGGCGGCAATGCCGCGCTCGCGCAGGATTTCGACAAACAGCAGGGTAGACATCAGTTCGCCGTGGCTAACCAGCTCATCGGTCAGCGCCGTCGAGCTTGCCAGCGCCGCGGCTTCCGCCAGGGTGGTGATATTCTCCAGCAGACGCTCGATCTCTTCGCGGATCACGTTGGGATAGCGCAGGCGTTCGAGAATATTGAACTGAATCTGGCGCAGCGCCTCAAGCTTATCGAAACGCTCGGTGGGTTCCAGCCCGTCGGCTAAGGCAACCAGAAGATTGGTGACACCCGCAGAGGCAGACAGCACCACTACACGAGTGTTTTCATCAATCATCGCAACGTCAACGCTGCGGTTCATGGCATCGAAATCGGCAACGCTGGTGCCGCCGAATTTGGCTACAACTAAATCTGTCATAACAACCTCGTGTCAGGGGGGCCTGACTTATTAAAACGATTCCTGAGTGGGTTTGGGCTGGACACAACCTAACAGTCATAAAATGTCTTAATAAGCCAGGCCAAATTATTCAGCCATGGCACAAGGGAAGAGCGAAAAACAGGGTGGGCGCAGAGGGATAAACAGCTACGATGTCACCCAGAAGTGCTCCACCTTGTAGACCCGTTCCCCGACCTTTGCGTCAGTTCCTGAGTATGAAACGCCCGACTGCGAACGTTTCTGGTGACAACCCAGGGGATTCAGCCCCTGTGGCCGGTGATGAACGTACCAGACGCTCTTTCACCTCGGCGTTGCTCCCCCTCACGTATTTTCCCCGGACTGGTTCCTCCAATACGGTTACCTGGGCAACGCACCTCTTCTGGCAATTACCGACGTCTTTCACTTTGCCTGGGGGCGCTGGTCATGATCCCCCTGCAATACCCTTTCGCTGTAGCGTGAAATGCGCGAGCAATACATACCTCGTTATATGCAGGCAGTGCAGCTATATAAAGGCTTCGGAGGGAGTATGTCAACGCTGCGGTTATGCGGATTTTTCATGCGCGGGCGATTAACAGCAAAAAGCCTTATGATGAGCCCGGCCGCACTCCGGCGGGCCGCCGCCCGGTGGCCGAGAGTCCGCCGCTCTGCCCGGCGCCCGTGAGCGGATCCCCCCGCGCGCTGGTGCGGGACGTTTTGCCCGCGTTTATGTCTATACTGGTAGTGGTTTTTTACCCTGATCTGACCCTGTTCCTGACGCGCGTCAACGGCATAACACAAAAATCATCACAATTTTTTGCCTCCGGCGCTACAATCGACCGCAGTCACAATTCTCAAATCAGAAGAGTATTGCTCATGAAAAACATCAACCCAACGCAGACATCTGCCTGGCAGGCGCTACAGAAACACTTTGATGAAATGAAAGACGTCACTATCAGCGAGCTTTTCGCTAACGATAGCGATCGTTTTACTAAGTTTTCCGCAACGTTCGACGATCTGATGCTGGTGGATTTCTCCAAAAACCGCATTACCGAAGAGACGCTGGCGAAACTGCAGGATCTGGCCAAAGAGACCGATCTGGCAGGCGCCATCAAATCGATGTTCTCCGGCGAGAAAATCAACCGCACCGAAGACCGTGCCGTGCTGCACGTGGCGCTGCGCAACCGGAGCAATACCCCCATCATCGTTGACGGCAAAGATGTGATGCCGGAAGTCAACGCGGTGCTGGAGAAGATGAAAACCTTCTCTGAAGCCATCATCTCCGGCAGCTGGAAAGGCTATACCGGCAAGGCGATTACCGACGTGGTTAACATCGGTATCGGCGGCTCCGACCTCGGTCCGTTTATGGTGACCGAAGCGCTGCGTCCGTACAAAAATCACCTCAATATGCACTTTGTTTCCAACGTCGACGGCACCCACATTGCGGAAGTGCTGAAAGGCGTGAACCCGGAAACGACGCTGTTCCTGGTGGCATCAAAAACCTTTACCACTCAGGAAACGATGACCAACGCCCACAGCGCGCGCGACTGGTTCCTGGCAACGGCTGGCGATGACAAACACGTGGCGAAACACTTCGCGGCGCTCTCCACCAACGGCAAAGCGGTGGGCGAGTTTGGTATCGACACCGCCAACATGTTTGAATTCTGGGATTGGGTTGGCGGCCGCTACTCTCTGTGGTCAGCGATCGGCCTGTCGATCATCCTCTCCGTTGGTTTTGACAACTTCGTTGAGCTGCTGTCCGGCGCGCACGCGATGGATAAACACTTCTCCACCACGCCGGCGGAGCAAAACCTGCCGGTGCTGCTGGCGCTGATCGGGATCTGGTACAACAACTTCTTCGGCGCAGAAACCGAAGCGATTCTGCCGTACGACCAGTATATGCACCGCTTTGCTGCCTACTTCCAGCAGGGCAACATGGAATCTAACGGCAAATACGTTGACCGCAGCGGTAACGCCGTAGACTACCAGACTGGCCCGATTATCTGGGGTGAGCCGGGTACCAACGGCCAGCATGCGTTCTACCAGCTGATCCACCAGGGAACCAAAATGGTGCCGTGCGATTTCATCGCGCCTGCGGTAACGCACAACCCGCTCTCTGACCACCATCCGAAGCTGCTGTCCAACTTCTTCGCGCAGACCGAAGCGCTGGCGTTCGGCAAGGCGCGTGACGTGGTTGAGCAGGAGTATCGCGATCAGGGTAAAGATCCGGCAACGCTGGATCACGTGGTGCCGTTCAAAGTCTTCGAAGGTAACCGCCCGACTAACTCGATCCTGCTGCGTGAAATCACCCCGTTCAGCCTCGGCGCGCTGATTGCGCTGTATGAACATAAGATCTTCACCCAGGGCGCGATCCTCAACATCTTCACCTTCGACCAGTGGGGCGTTGAGCTGGGTAAACAGCTGGCTAACCGCATTCTGCCGGAGCTGAAAGATGGCGCGGATGTCAGCAGCCACGATAGCTCGACCAACGGTCTGATTAACCGCTATAAGTCCTGGCGCGCGTAATCAGCGTTAATCCGCTTCAATGCCGGCCTCTGGGCCGGCATTTTTTATGGCAGACGGCGCAATAATTTCGCCGGATTCCCCGCCCACACGCCTTTCTCGGTTATCGACCGGGTGACCACGCTGCCCGCGCCAATCACCGCGCCATCGCAGATGCTGACCGCCAGAATGGTGGCCCCGCTGCCGATAGAGACGTCGTTGCCCACCACGATTCTTCCCCAGCTCTCGCGATCGGCGTTGGGCTTACCGTCGCGAAACATATCGTTGGCAAACATCACCCCGTGGCCGATAAAACAGCGCTCGCCGAGGGTCACATACTCGCAGATAAAGGTATGGGACTGGATTTTGGTGTCCGCGCCGACCGACGTATTACCCTGAATCTCGACGAAAGGGCCGACGAAGACGTTATCGCCGAGGCGACAGTCGTACAGGTTAGCGGGCTGGTAGATCACCACATTTTCACCGCTTTCGACGTTGCGAACGCCGGTATCACGAAGCGTAGGCATCATTCCTCTCCGATTCGTTTAGCCAGAATATGAATGGTGCTCTGCTGGGTGGCGGAGCGAAAGACGGTGTCTTTAAGATGCCGCATGCCCTGGCGCTCATAGAAGCGCCGGGCGCCGCTATTGGCGGCCAGCACCTCCAGCCACAGCCAGCGCTCGCCCTCGGCTTTGGCCCGCGCTTCAACGGCGCTAAAAAGCCGTTCGCCGTAGCGATGCCCCGTTTCGCCGGGCAGCAGATAGAGCTTATGCAGCAGCGTGCCCTGCGGGCCATCGGGTTCAATCTGCTGACGATGTGTGTATTTGGCGAATCCTACCGGGCGCTGCGCTTCGGCGATCAGCCAGCGGCAGTTTGTCTCGGCCAGGCTGCGCTGCAGGGCTTCGGCGGCATACTCCTGCTGGAGAAAGTGCTCCAGCTCGCTGGCGCTGTGCCAGAGGTGGGTGAAGTGGTGGCGGTAGCTGGCGTTGCCCATTTCACCGAGCAGGGTTGCGTCCTCCCGCTGCGCCGTACGAATTGTCAGCATGGCTGTCTCCTTTTTAACCTGCCAGTGTGGCAAGTGATTGTTACATTTGGCACAACAGGCGCAAAAAGTTAACGAATAATATCGATCTGGATCACGTTTTTGCGTTATACAGATCGCCAGGAACAATGAATATAAGAGGTGTGAATATGCCGTCGGTCTATCGTCCGCTGGTGAGTTTTGTTGCTAAGGCCATGCAGGCCGTTCTGAATCTGGCGCTGCTGTGCCTGGGCGTGATTCTGGTGGTCTTTCTCGGCAAGGAGACCTTCCATCTGGCGCACGTGCTGTTTACCCCGGAGCCGGTGAGCAAGTACAAGCTGGTGGAAGGGCTGGTGGTCTATTTTCTCTATTTCGAGTTTATCGCGCTGATTGTGAAATACTTTGAGTCAGGCTTTCACTTCCCGCTGCGCTATTTCGTCTACATCGGTATTACCGCGATTGTGCGCCTGATTATCGTCGACCACGAGTCGCCGATGGCGGTGCTGATCTACTCTGCGGCGATCTTGCTGCTGGTGATTACGCTGTGGCTGTGTAACTCCAATCGCCTGAAGCGCGAATAAAAAAAAGCGGCCTCCAGGGCCGCTGACCAACAGTCACAAATTTAATTTATGTAGGGTCCAGTTGAGGATAGCAGTGGCATTTGCCTTACTTTTTCAGCTGAGGGCGGTAGTTGCCGTACCCGGTTGGGGTTCGTGTACGGCAACTAAGTCACCGTCCCTCCTCTGAAATTTGGGGCGGGTGTATCAAACTTAACCTTTCACTCCCCCCGCCGTCAGGCCGTTCACCAGCCAGCGCTGCGCCAGCAGGAAGACCACGGTAATCGGGATAGCGGAGAGCACCGCCGCCGCGGCAAAGTCGCCCCACAGGTAGTTCTGCGGATTGAGGTACTGCTGCATGCCAACCGCCAGGGTATAGCTGTTCACATCGCGCAGCAGCAGGGACGCAACCGGGACTTCGGTAATTGCGGCGATAAACGACAGAATAAAGACCACCGCCAGAATCGGCACCGACAGCGGCAGCAGAACCAGACGGAAGGCCTGCCACGGCGTCGCGCCGTCCAGCGCGGCCGCTTCTTCCAGCGAACCGTCGATGGTTTCGAAGTAGCCTTTAATGGTCCAGACGTGCAGCGCGATGCCGCCCATATAGGCGAAGATGACGCCGCCGTGGGTGTTGAGGCCGACAAACGGCAGATACTGGCCGAGGCGGTCAAACAAGGCGTACAGGGCAACCAGCGACAGCACCGCCGGGAACATCTGGAAAATCAGCATCCCTTTCAACAGGGTAGCCTTGCCAGGGAAGCGCATGCGGGCGAAAGCGTAGGCGCAGGTAGTGGAGAGCGCCACGATACCGATGGCGGTGATCCCGGCAACCTTCACCGAGTTCCACAGCCACAGCAGAACCGGGAACGGCGGCGGGGTGACGCGGCCGTCCGCATGCTCAACGCTAAAGCCGAGCGCCAGACGCCAGTGTTCCCAGGAGATCTGATCCGGGATCAGGCTGCCGGTGGCGAAGTTACCTTCGCGCAGGGAGATGGCGATAACCATCAGCAGCGGGAACATAATCGCCGCGATAAAAATGAGCAGCAGGAGGTGCGTGGTGAAGAGACGCAGCTTCTGAGATTTAGGTTGTACCATAGCCATAATATTTTTATTCCCCTTGATACCGCTCCAGGCTATCTCACTTGCCATTTTGAACCCGGGCAGTGCTCATCATCCTCACGTACTACGCGTACGCTCCGGTTCTTGCGCGCTGGCCGGGTCCAAACTGGCTGTGCCAATGACGCCTGGCCATTCCAGTTAGTCGAATTTCATTCGTGTAGCTTTCAGGTTAACAATCGCCAGCACGCCCACCAGCAGGAAGATCAGCGTAGCGATAGCCGCCGCGAGGCCGAAGTCCTGACCGCCGCCGCCTTCGAAGGCGATGCGGTAGGTGTAGCTCACCAGCAGGTCGGTATAGCCGGCCGGCGTAGTGGTGCCGAGGCGATCCGGACCGCCGTTGGTTAACAGCTGAATCAGCACGAAGTTGTTAAAGTTAAAGGCGAAGCTGGCAATCATCAGCGGCGTAAGCGGCTTGATCAGCAGCGGCAGCGTAATTTTAAAGAAGTTCTGGAACGGACCGGCGCCGTCCATTGCCGACGCTTCGTACAGGTCGTCAGGAATGGCTTTCAGCAGGCCCATGCACAGAATCATCATGTACGGGTAGCCCAGCCAGGTGTTGACGATAACGATCATCGAACGCGCGGTGGTCGGGTCGCTAAACCAGGCTGGCTTGATGCCGAACAGCGCGCTGAGCATCATGTTGATCTCACCGAAGCTCTGGTTGAACAGCCCTTTGAAAATCAGAATCGAGATAAACGACGGTACGGCGTAGGGCAGAATCAGCAGGACGCGGTAAATCGCTTTTCCTTTCAGGGACTCCCACTGTACGAGGCAGGCGAGGATCATGCCCACCGCGACGGTCAGAATCACGGTCAGAATTGAGAAGACCACCGTCCAGACGAAGATGGCGAAGAACGGCTTCTGGATCCCTTCATCGGTAAAGACGCGGGTGAAGTTATCCCAGCCAATGCTCACGGTGTAGCCAGGGCTGAGCTTCTCGCTGCTCCAGCTGCCGTCGGCGTTGATGGACTGATAGAAGCCGACTTTGTTGTTCGGCCGGTATTTGATGCCGCTCTGGTTGTTGGTCAGCTCGCCGTCGGCCGCCAGCGTATACAGCGGCTGGGTGCCGGAGAACTGACGCAGCGAGCTCATGATGACCTTGCTGTCGTCAGGCAGCACGGCGGTCAGCTGGTTCAGCGCGGTACGGTTCTGGGTGATCGCGCGCAGGTTGGCGCGCTCGCCTTCCGGCTGCGCATCGGCTTCTTTCAGGGCCAGCTTCTGCTCGCCGCCGAGCTTAAAGGCGTCGGAAACGTAATTTTTGCCGCTGTCACCGTCGGTCAGCGCCAGCTTCCACTCATCTCCCGCCGGGTAGAGCGAGAAGTTGTAGGCTTTGCCGGCCTGGAAGGAGCGGTCCATCAGCACTTCCTGAGCGCGCTCGAAGGTCAGCTGGTTGGTGCTGCTGTAGTTGGTGAAGGCGATAGCAATGGTGCAGATCAGCGGAAACAGGACGAACAGCCCCATCCCGGCGAGACCCGGATAGACATAGCGCCAGGCATAGGCCTTGCGGTTGGAAAAGATATACAGGCCAGCCGAGCTTAAAATCAGCGTCAGGATGGCAAACAGGTACTCCCCCTGGGCGTACATCAAAACAACAAGGTAACCCACCAGCAGGCACAGCAAGCCAATCACAGACCATGTCAGCTGCGGGCTTTGCCACCAGTGTTTCTTTTTAACGACATCCATGGGGATCATCCTCTACAACGTATTTTGTTCTCCCTCTCCCTTCAGGAGAGAGGGCCCGGATCGGGCGGCGGCTGCCGGCCGGGATCCTGACCCGCTCCCGAGAAGGGGGAGGGGACTAGCAGGTTACTTAGTGATACGAGCCTGTGCGTCTTTCAGCGCGGCATCGACGGTCTGACGACCGCTAGCTGCGTTGATAACCGCGGTGCGTACGGCATACCAGAAGGCGGACATCTGCGGAACGTTCGGCATGATTTCGCCTTTCTGGGCGTTCGCCATGGTGGCGGCGATACGCGGATCTTTTTCCAGTTTCTCCTGGAAGGATTTCAGCGCAACGGCGCCCAGCGGTTTGTCCTTGTTCACTTCATCCAGACCCTGATCGGTCAGCAGGTAGTTTTCGAGGAACTCTTTCGCCAGCTCTTTGTTCGGGCTGGCGGCGTTGATACCGGCGCTCAGAACGCCAACGAACGGTTTAGACGCCTGACCTTTGAAGGTTGGCAGCAGCGTTACGCCGTAGTTGATTTTGCTCTTATCGATGTTGGCCCACGCCCACGGACCGTTGATGGTCATCGCGGTATCGCCCTTGTTGAACGCCGCTTCAGCGATGGAGTAATCGGTATCAGCATTCATGTGTTTGTTCTTGATAAGATCGACCAGGAAGGTCAGACCCGCTTTCGCGCCAGCGCTGTCCACGCCGACGTCTTTGACATCATATTTGCCGTTTTCAAGCTTGAACGCGTAGCCACCGTCGGCGGCGATCAGCGGCCAGGTGAAGTACGGTTCCTGCAGGTTGAACATCAGCGCGCTCTTACCTTTCGCCTTCAGCGTTTTATCCAGCGCCGGGATCTCTTCCCAGGTTTTCGGCGGATTCGGAACCAGGTCTTTGTTGTAAATCAGCGACAGCGCTTCAACCGCGATTGGGTAAGCGATCAGCTTGCCGTTATAGCGTACCGCGTCCCAGGTGAACGGATAGAGTTTGTCCTGGAAAGCTTTGTCCGGGGCGATCTCGGCCAGCAGGCCGGACTGCGCGTAGCCGCCGAAGCGGTCGTGTGCCCAGAAGATAATATCCGGGCCGTCACCGGTTGCCGCAACCTGCGGGAATTTCTCTTCCAGCTTATCCGGGTGCTCGATGGAGACCTTAATCCCGGTGTCTTTTTCAAACTTTTTGCCCACTTCAGCGAGGCCGTTATAGCCCTTGTCGCCGTTAATCCAGATTACCAGCTTACCTTCTTCAATTTTGGCGAGGGCAGAGGCGGAAAACATCATCGTGGTCAGTGCTGACAGCGCGAGGATGCGGGCGCCGGTTTTGATTTTCATATACCAGTCCTTTTTGGTGATGTGCTCGTGGATACACTTAGGTGGCTTAACGGTGATGAGTTTCCTTTTTTAACAACCCCTTTCCATCCTCCCCATGTCTACGCCCCACCCGTGGTTTGTGTGATCTGGCTTGCAGAAATGCCGGTATTGGGGCGTGGAGCACATAAAAAGGCGGCTATTTTTGCAACCTGTGTCACGAAATTGACTTTGGCGCGCCATCCCCTGCAGTGAGAGGCAATCTCTCATCCTCCCGTCTCCTCCCCCATAAAAAAGCCGGGGGTGGAGGATTTACCAGGTTAATGAATGCCGCATAGTCAGCCCATCTTGAATGTGTCTTTAAGTGACAGGTTGTAACGAAGGGAGATGGGCATGGCGAGCGTACAGCTGCGAAATATAACGAAAGCCTGGGGAGACGTGGTGGTATCGAAAGATATCAATCTCGACATCCAGGAAGGGGAGTTCGTGGTGTTTGTCGGGCCATCGGGCTGCGGCAAATCTACCCTGCTGCGTATGATCGCCGGGCTGGAAACCATAACCAGCGGTGATTTGTTTATCGGCGAAACCCGGATGAACGACATCCCACCCGCAGAACGCGGCATCGGCATGGTCTTCCAGTCTTACGCGCTCTACCCTCATCTCTCCGTCGCGGAAAATATGTCTTTCGGCCTGAAGCTGGCCGGCGCCAAAAAAGATGTGATCAACCAGCGCGTCACTCAGGTGGCGGAAGTGCTGCAGCTGGCGCACCTGCTTGAACGTAAGCCGAAGGCGCTTTCCGGCGGCCAGCGTCAGCGCGTAGCCATCGGTCGTACCCTGGTGGCGGAGCCTCGCGTCTTCCTGCTGGATGAACCGCTTTCAAACCTCGATGCCGCGCTGCGTGTGCAGATGCGTATCGAAATCTCCCGCCTGCACAAGCGGCTGGGACGCACGATGATTTACGTGACCCACGATCAGGTTGAGGCGATGACTTTGGCCGACAAGATTGTGGTGCTGGATGCAGGTCGCGTAGCGCAGGTAGGGAAACCGCTTGAGCTGTATCACTACCCGGCCGATCGCTTTGTTGCGGGCTTTATTGGCTCGCCAAAGATGAACTTCCTGCCGGTAAAAGTCACCGCAACCGCCATTGAGCAGGTTCAGGTAGAGCTGCCAAACCGCCAGCAAATTTGGCTGCCGGTGGACAGCGCCCGCGTTCAGGTTGGCGCAAACATGTCCTTAGGCATCCGCCCGGAACATCTGCTGCCCAGCGATATCGCCGACGTGACCCTCGAAGGGGAAGTGCAGGTGGTTGAGCAGCTTGGTCACGAAACGCAAATTCATATCCAGATCCCAGCCATCCGTCAGAACCTGGTCTACCGCCAGAACGACGTGGTGTTGGTAAAAGAGGGAGCCACATTCGCTATCGGTTTGCCACCGGAACGTTGCCATTTATTCCGTGAGGATGGCACGGCGTGTCGTCGGTTGCATCAAGAGCCGGGCGTGTAAGGCTTCCCATTAAAATAAAACGCGAACCCCTTAGCGCTGCAGCAGCAGGCAGAACGACGGGCGAAGTGTTCAAAGAAAAGCAATGATCTCAGGAGATAGAATGATGATTACTCTGCGCAAACTTCCACTGGCGGTAGCCGTCGCGGCAGGCGTTATGTCTGCTCAGGCGATGGCCGTCGATTTCCACGGTTATGCTCGTTCCGGCATCGGCTGGACCGGCAGCGGCGGTGAACAGCAGTGCTTCCAGGCAACCGGTGCTCAAAGTAAATACCGTCTTGGTAACGAATGTGAAACCTATGCGGAATTAAAACTGGGCCAGGAAGTATGGAAAGAAGGTGATAAGAGCTTCTACTTCGATACTAACGTCGCGTACTCCGTATCGCAGCAAAATGACTGGGAATCAACCAGCCCGGCATTCCGTGAAGCCAACGTGCAGGGTAAAAACCTGATCGACTGGCTGCCAGGTTCCACCATCTGGGCCGGTAAGCGTTTCTACCAGCGTCATGACGTTCACATGATCGACTTCTACTACTGGGATATTTCAGGTCCTGGTGCGGGTATTGAAAACATCGATCTGGGCTTCGGTAAGCTGTCTATGGCGGCAACCCGTTCTTCTGAGTCCGGCGGTTCTGCCACCTTCGCTGACCGCGATGCGCTGGGCAACCGTATTTATGACAACATCGTGCCGAACGACGTCTTCGACGTGCGTTTAGCGCAGATGGAACTCAACCCAGGCGGTACCCTGGAGCTCGGCGTCGACTACGGTCACACCAACGTTCCGGATAACTACTACCTGCAGCCGGACGCGTCTAAAGACGGCTGGATGCTGACCGCTGAACACACCCAGAGCATGCTGAAGGGCTACAACAAGTTCGTGCTGCAGTACGCAACCGACGCGATGACCTCCAACGGCAAAGGCGTTCCGCAGGGCGGCAGCATTAACAACGACGGTACCATGTGGCGCGTGCTTGACCACGGCGCGATCTCCATGGGCGATAGCTGGGACATGATGTACGTTGCGATGTACCAGGATATCAACCTCGACAACAACAACGGCACCAAATGGTGGACCGTCGGCGTACGTCCAATGTACAAATGGACGCCGATCATGAGCACCCTGCTGGAAGTTGGCTACGACAACGTAGAATCGCAGAAAACCGGCGACAACAACAACCAGTACAAAATCACCCTGGCACAGCAGTGGCAGGCTGGCGACAGCATCTGGTCGCGCCCGGCAATCCGCGTATTCGCAACCTACGCCAAGTGGGATGAGAAATGGGGTTATGCGAACGGCGACTCCGGTACTGGCTACACCTCCGGCGTGGCGTATAACGACACCTCTGCGAAGACCTTCAGCCGTGGCGATAACGACGAGTGGACCTTCGGTGCCCAGATGGAAATCTGGTGGTAATCCTGCCTGACCTGTCATGACCAAAAGAGGGGCGCAAGCCCCTCTCTATCTTAGGCCCTGCGAGCTATTGCCTGGCTACCGCTCGGCCATCGGAATTGAGGTGATAACAATGAAAATGAATAAAAGTCTCGTTGCCCTCTGCCTGTCCGCCGGCCTGTTGGCCAGCGTACCCGCAGTCAGTTTTGCCGATGTGAACTTTGTGCCGCAGAATACCGCTGCCGCACCGACGATCCCCGCCTCCGCGCTACAGCAGTTAACCTGGACGCCGGTCGATCAGTCAAAATCTCAGGTCACCAACCTCGCGACGGCAGGACAGTCGCTGAATATTCCTGGCATCACCGGGCCGGTCGCCGCCTATAGCGTCCCGGCGAACATCGGTGAGCTGACCATTACCCTGACCAGCGAAGTGAATAAGCAGACCAGCGTTTTTGCACCGAACGTGCTGATTCTTGACCAGAATATGACGCCATCTGCGTACTTCCCCAGCAGCTACTTTACCTACCTCGAGCCGGGCGTAATGAGCTCGGATCGCCTCGAAGGGGTGATGCGTCTGACGCCGGCGCTGGGCCAGCAAAAGATTTACGTCCTGGTCTTTACCACGCCGCAGGATCTGCAGCGGACCACCAAATTAATCGATCCGGCGAAGGCCTACGCCAAAGGTACGGGTAACGCGGTACCGGATATTCCGGACCCGATTGCCAAACATACCACCGAAGGTACCCTGGGTCTGAAGGTGAAAACCTCTTCCGGCTCCAGCGTGCTGGTTGGCCCGCTGTTTGGCTCCTCCGGCCCGGGTCCGGTTACCGTCGGCAATACGGCCGCGCCGGTATACAGCGCGCCGGCCGCCGCTCCGGTTGTGGCTCCGGTCGCCGCACCGGCGGCGAAGAGCGAGCCGATGCTGGACGATACGGAAACCTACTTTAACAACGGCATCAAGCAGGCGGTTGCGAAAGGTGATATCGACAAAGCCCTCAAATTGATGAACGAAGCCGAGCGCCTCGGCTCGAAATCTGCCCGTTCCACCTTTATCAGCAGTGTAAAAGGCAAGGGGTGATCGTCTCCCCACAATGCTGATGTTTAGGCACAGCCTTTAGGTGCGTCCGCCTGGACGCACCTTTTTTTCTCGCGCGCGGCTGCTGTTGCATGGCTGTTGCGCGGAAGATCGTATCTTGATGTTTGCCCGCCCCGATCGGCCTATTCTGCGATACAATGCCTTCACGTTATGTATCGGAGAATCAGGCATGTCACATCCTGCGCTTACGCAACTGCGTGCGCTGCGCTATTTTGCCGCTATGCCCCCGCTGGAACCCTCGCTGCGCGACTGGCTGCTGCTGGAAGACTCAATGACCAAACGCTTTGAGCAGCAGGGGAAAAAGGTTAGCGTTATGCTGGTCAACGAAGCGTTCGTTGGACGTGAAGCGCTGGTCGGCGAAGAAGCGCTGCTGCCGGATGAAGCGCGTTACTGGCTGCGGGAAATTATTCTCTGCGCCGATAATGAACCCTGGCTGGCCGGGCGCACTCTCGTTCCGGAATCGACGCTGAGCGGCCCCGAACTGGCGCTGCAGCAGCTTGGACAGACGCCGCTGGGCCGCTATTTGTTCACGTCTTCGACGTTAACCCGTGATTTTATTGAAATTGGGCGCTATGCGGAGCTCTGGGGGCGTCGTTCCCGCCTTCGGCTGAGCGGTAAACCGCTGCTGCTGACAGAGCTGTTTCTGCCGGCATCGCCGCTGTATTAAGAGGAAGAGAAAATGGAGTGGAGTCTGACGCAGAATAAGCTGTTGGCGTTTCATCGCCTGATGCGTACTGACAAACCGATCGGCGCGCTGCTGCTGCTGTGGCCGACGCTGTGGGCGCTATGGGTAGCGACGCCGGGTATTCCGCCGCTGTGGATTCTGGCCGTTTTTGTCGCCGGAGTGTGGCTGATGCGCGCCGCCGGCTGCGTGGTCAACGACTATGCCGACCGTAAGTTTGACGGTCACGTTAAACGCACCGCGCGTCGCCCGCTGCCCAGCGGCGACGTGACGGAGAAAGAGGCCCGGGTGCTGTTTGTCGTGCTGGTGCTGCTCTCGTTCCTGCTGGTGCTGACCCTCAACACCATGACCATTCTGCTGTCGGTGGCGGCGCTGGCGCTGGCGTGGGTCTATCCATTTATGAAGCGCTACACTCACCTGCCGCAGGTGGTGCTCGGCGCGGCGTTTGGCTGGTCGATTCCGATGGCCTTCTCCGCGGTGAGCGAATCGCTGCCGCTGAGCTGCTGGCTGATGTTCCTCGCCAACATTCTGTGGGCGGTGGCCTACGATACCCAGTATGCGATGGTCGACCGGGACGATGACCTTAAAATCGGCATCAAATCAACGGCGATTTTGTTCGGTGAAAACGACCGCCTGATTATCGGCATGCTGCAGATTGCGGTGCTGCTCTTAATGGGGGCGGTAGGCTGGCTGAACGGCCTGGGCTGGGAATATTACTGGTCGCTGTTTATCGCGGCGGGGCTGTTTTTCTGGCAGCAGAAGCTGATTTTCCGTCGTGAACGTGACGACTGCTTCAAAGCGTTTTTAAACAATAACTACGTTGGGCTGGTGCTGTTCCTTGGCCTGGCGATGGGCTACATGGCGTAGTTTCCCCAGTCTTCGTTATGACTCCCCGGCCAGCGATGCGCAGGCCGGGGCAGGTCTCAGGCGCTACGCTTCATCCTGCGCGGCGCTTTCAATCGTCAGACGCACGTCCGAGGTAATCAGGTTCGCCAGCATCTGGTAAACCTTCAGCGTCTCTTCCGGCTCGGCGTCGCCGGTATCGCTAATGTAGCCTTCGTCACGCAGCGTCAGTACTAAAGTACTGAATACCGCCTTATCGAAGAACTCCGGCGCGTTGATCCCGTGCAGAACCGAAAGGCGCTGGGCCATCGTACGACTCTCTTTCTCCAGCGAACTGCGGTTAATCGCAGGATTCGCGCTCAGCAGCCAGAAGGTGATGGCGTAGCGCTGGAGCGTTTCACGCGCGCCGGCGGCCAGCAGCTGCAGCAGGCGGGAGTGCGACGGGTTGATGCTTATCTCATCATCGCTCAGTACCAGCAGGCCCTGGCGCTGCATCTCAGCGGTCAGCGCATCGATAACGCTCGCCAGCTCCTCTTTTTCCCAGCGCAGGAACAGCTCGGCCTTCAGCAGCGGATAGAACATCTCGACGTGACGCAGCACCTCCGCGCGGGTGATCCGCCGATGCTGGGTCACAATCGCCGCCAGCAGCGAAGGCATCATCAGCATATGAGCGATGTTGTTGCGGTAGTAGGTCATCAGCACCGCCTGCTCACGCGGCAGAATAATGATGTCGCCGATGGTGTCCTTCTCGACCTCGAACTTATTCATCTTCAGCGCGTGGTCAATCAGATCGCTGGCGGAAGCCGGCGGCGTGGTCGCGTCCGGAGAGTAGGGCACGTTACGCAGCAGATCGAGGTAGCACTCCAGCTGCTGGGTCAGCTGCTCGCGGGTCAGCGAACGCTGGCGCGATGCCAGCAGCGCGGTACAGCACAGGTTCATGGCGTTTGCCGCGCCGGCGTTGTTGATGCGGACCATCAGATCGGCGGCGATGCTGTTTACCGTCGGCGTCAGCCAGGACGGGCGAATGGCTTCGATAGGATCGATAGATTCGCGCCACTCCGGCACGTGCTGGTTGAGATAGGCCATCAGCGGCAGCGGTTCGCCGAAGTTAACGTATCCCTGGCCGAGGTTACGCAGCTTGCTCAGGCCGCGCAGCATCTGCGGCAGGCTCTCTTTCTCTTTCGTCGCGCCGCGCAGCTCTTTGGCGTAGGTTCCGACTTCCATCACGTGCTCGTAGCCGATGTAGATAGGAACCAGCGTGATTGGTCGGGTGCCGCCGCGCAGCATCGCCTGAATAGTCATCGACAGGGTGCCGGTTTTCGGGTCCAGCAGGCGCCCGGTACGGGAGCGTCCGCCCTCGACGAAGTACTCTACCGAGTAGCCACGGCTGAACAGCTCGCCAAGATATTCGCGGAATACCGTTGAGTAGAGCTTGTTGCCCTTAAACGTACGGCGAATAAAGAACGCGCCGCCGCGGCGGAAAATCGGCCCTGCCGGCCAGAAGTTGAGGTTGATGCCGGCGGCGATATGCGGCGGTACCAGCCCCTGGTGGTAGAGCACGTAGGAGAGCAGCAGGTAGTCCATATGGCTACGGTGGCACGGAACGTAGACGATCTCGTGCCCTTCGTGCGCCAGCTGCCGCACGCGCTCGGCGTTGTGAACGTTAATGCCCTGATACAGACGGTTCCAGGTAAAGCCCAGCACGCGGTCGGTCAGGCGAATCATCTCGTAGGAGAAGTTGGCGGCGATCTCTTCCATCAGCGCGATGGCGTTTTGCTGCGCCTTCTCGTGGGAGATTTTCTTGCTGCGGGCTTCGTCTTCCACCGCGCGGGCGATGGCTTTTGACGCCAGCAGCTTGTTGAACAGATCCTGACGGGCGGGCAGGCGTGGACCGACGGCGGCCAGGCGCTGGCGGGCGAAGTGCATACGCGCCACGCGGGCCAGCTTCTGGGCGATGGTTTTGTCGGTTCCGTGCTCGGACGCCATTCGGCGTAGCGACACCGGCGGCGAGAAGCGCACGAAGCTGTCGCGGCCCAGCCACAGCACGGCGAAGAATTTCTGAATACCATTAAGCATGCGCAGCGGCGGATTGAGCTCGCCTTTTTCGCGCCCGGGCGCACGACCAAACATCACCGACACCGGCACCATTTGCACATCGAGGTCAGGGTGGTTGCGGTGCAGATCCAGGTAGTCGTGGAACAGCTTGATGGACTCTTCTTTCGGCGTGTAGTAGGTAAATACGCGCGGGCCGCCGTGGATAAAGACGTAGCGGGGCAGCAGAGTGCCGTCGATTTCGAGCGGCTCGAGCGGATCGGCTAAATCGTGCTCCAGGCACTGCGCGCGCAGCGTCAGCAGGTCTGCCTTCGAGTTATAGGGCAGAACGTACATAATCGGACGCGAGGTATCCAGTCCTAATTCCTGAGCAGGCTCTGCGGGAATAGACTTGCTTTTTACCAGCAGCCGTAATGGTAAATTAAGTAATTTATAGTAAATTCGTTGCCAGCCGGACATAAACGATGTGAAGCCTCTGGTTAATCATGCAAATGCGCGGCAAGAATAACAGAAAGTGCGCAAAATTTCCGTCGCCACGCGGCAAACGCGTACACTCATTGACGTCATTTACATAAAAAGGTTCTTTTGATGGCCAATAATACCACCGGGTTAACCCGAATCATTAAAGCAGCAGGGTATTCCTGGAAAGGTTTTCGTGCGGCATGGATAAATGAGGCCGCCTTTCGTCAGGAAGGGATCGCCACCGTTATTGCCATTGCGATCGCCTGCTGGTTGGATGTTGACGCCGTGACGCGCGTGCTGCTGATAGGCTCGGTCCTGTTAGTGATGATAGTCGAAATTCTTAATAGCGCGATTGAGGCGGTGGTGGACCGGATTGGCTCCGAGCACCATGAGCTTTCCGGACGGGCGAAGGATATGGGCTCTGCGGCGGTCTTTCTGGCGATCGTCATCGCGCTGATCGTCTGGGTGACGCTGCTGTGGTCGCACTATCGCTAAGCGCCGCTAGCATCAGGCTATCGGGTTTGCCGTCCACCGCCCCGGTTTAGCGTCCACGGGCCGGAGGCGGCGAGCCTCCCTCCACGCGTTTTTTTGTCCCGCGTGGAGCCGCAGCGCCTCACCACCATCCCCTCTGCGTTAACCGGCTCCGGCGGGCATCAAAACAAAAGAATCTCCTGATTTATGTGTGAAATTTGATTCCAAAATCACCGTTAGCTGTATATACTCACAGCATAACTGTATATACACCCAGGGGGCGGAATGAAAGCGTTAACGACCAGGCAGCAAGAGGTGTTTGATCTCATCAGGGATCATATCAGCCAGACGGGCATGCCGCCGACGCGTGCGGAAATTGCTCAGCGCTTGGGGTTCCGTTCCCCAAACGCGGCGGAAGAACATCTGAAAGCGCTGGCGCGTAAAGGCGCAATCGAGATCATTTCCGGTGCCTCCCGCGGTATTCGTCTGCTGACTGAAGAAGAGCCCGGCCTGCCGCTGATTGGCCGCGTCGCTGCCGGCGAGCCGCTGCTGGCGCAGCAGCACATCGAAGGCCACTTCCAGGTCGACCCGGCAATGTTCAAGCCGAGCGCCGACTTCCTGCTGCGCGTCAGCGGTATGTCGATGAAAGACATCGGTATTCTGGACGGCGATCTGCTGGCGGTACACAAAACGCAGGATGTGCGCAACGGGCAGGTTGTGGTCGCACGCATCGATGAAGAAGTGACGGTTAAACGCCTTAAAAAGCAGGGTAACGTCGTCGAACTTCTGCCGGAAAACAGCGAGTTTTCACCGATCGTGGTGAACCTACGCGAGCAAAGCTTTACCATTGAAGGTCTGGCCGTCGGCGTCATCCGCAACGGCGAGTGGCTGTAAGCGCCTTCTCTAACGCAGCATCGTCTGATGCATGATGCTGCGCTATCTCTCCTCGCTCAGGCTTTCCCCCATGCTTTTTAATGCTGCTGATAAGGCCCTGTGGCGCCTGGCGCTACCGATGATTTTCTCCAATATCACCGTCCCGCTGCTGGGCCTGGTGGATACTGCGGTCATCGGCCATCTTGATAGCCCGGTTTACCTCGGCGGCGTGGCGGTCGGCGCGACGGCGACCAGCTTCCTGTTCATGCTGCTGCTCTTTCTGCGAATGAGTACCACCGGCCTGACGGCGCAGGCGTTTGGCGCAAAGGATCCCGTTCGCCTGGCGCGCGCGCTGGTGCAGCCGCTTGGCCTGGCGCTGGCCGCCGGTCTGCTGATCGTTGTGTTTCGTATTCCGCTCATTAACCTCGCGCTGCATATCGTCGGCGGCAGCGAAGCGGTGCTGGAACAGGCCCGGCGTTTCCTGGAGATCCGCTGGCTGAGCGCTCCGGCATCGTTAGCTAACCTGGTGCTGCTGGGCTGGCTGCTGGGCGTCCAGTATGCCCGCGCGCCGGTGATCCTGCTGATTGTCGGCAACCTGCTGAATATTGTCCTCGATCTGTGGCTGGTGATGGGTCTGCACATGAACGTGCAGGGCGCGGCGCTGGCGACGGTGAGCGCCGAATACGCCACCTTTATCATTGGCCTGCTGATGGTGAAACGCGTGCTGACGCTGCGCGGCGTGTCGTTCGCTATGCTCAAGGGCGCCTGGCGCGGCGACATCCGGCGGCTACTGGCCCTCAACCGCGACATCATGCTGCGTTCGCTGCTGCTGCAGCTCTGCTTCGGCGCGGTGACCGTTTTCGGTGCGCGTCTGGGAGGCGATATCGTGGCGGTGAACGCCATTCTGATGACCATGCTGACCTTCACCGCCTATGCGCTGGATGGCTTTGCCTACGCCGTAGAGGCCCACTCCGGGCAGGCCTACGGCGCGCGCGACGGCAGCAAGCTGCTGGAGGTATGGCGGGCGGCCTGTCGACAGGCCGGCATGGTCGCGCTGGCGTTTACGCTGATCTACAGCGTGGCGGGCGAGCAGATTATCGCTCTGCTGACCTCAATACCTTCGCTCCAGCAGCTCGCCGACCGCTATCTGTGGTGGCAGATGATTCTGCCGACGATCGGCGTCTGGTGCTATCTGCTCGACGGGATGTTTATCGGCGCGACGCGCGGCAGCGAAATGCGTAACAGCATGGCGGTGGCCGCCGTGGGCTTTGCCTTAACCCTGCTGACGCTGCCGGTGCTCGGTAACCACGGACTGTGGCTGGCGCTGGCGGTGTTCCTGGCGCTGCGGGGCCTGTCGCTGGCGCTGATCTGGCGGCGGCACTGGCAGCGCGGAACCTGGTTTTCATAACGTGTTTTGTCGTAAAGATGGTTAAAGATTCCGAATAATAAAATTAACCCAGAATTCTCATCTATAGTTAATCATACGTCCGGCACACAGCGGGCTGTTAACTCACCGAACGATGAGGATTGAATTATGAATAAAGACGAAATCGGCGGTAACTGGAAACAGTTAAAAGGTAAGGCCAAAGAGCAATGGGGCAAGCTTACCGACGATGATATGACCGTCATCGAGGGCAAGCGCGACCAGCTGGTCGGTAGAATCCAGGAGCGTTACGGCTACGCTAAAGATCAGGCAGAGAAAGAAGTGTCTGACTGGGAAACCAAAAATGACTATCGCTGGTAGCGATCGGACATAAAGCGTTAACCCTTTGTTTTAACGCATTGTTATTGCCTGCCCGAAGGGTACAAGGATGTACGAAAATCCCCTGATTCCCGCTGCGGCTAACGCCTCAGCGGGCTTTCTTTTTAATCTGGATGGTGTGGTCGTGGTGGCAGTGCCCCGGCGTGTTGCAGGCTTCTACTTCGACGCAGCCCGCGCACAGCCCGTGCGCTTCAATCACGTTATGGCGCAGGGCGAAGCCCATTTTTGCCGCCAGCGTATGCATGATGTCCTCTACGCCTTCCGCGCACTCTTCTTTCACCACGCCGCAGCGATCGCAGATAAACATCGCTGAGCTATGGGTTGGCTGATCGAACAGATGGCACAGCACGTAGCTGTTGGTTGATTCCACCTTGTGCACGAAACCCTGCTCCAGCAGAAACTCCAGCGCCCGGTAAACCGTTGGCGGCTTGGCCTGCGGCTCTTTACCGCGCAGCAGATCGAGCAAATCGTAGGCGCTGATCGCCCCCTGCTGCAGACTCATCAGGCGCAACACTTCCAGGCGCTGCGGAGTCAGGCGCACGCCCCGCTGCGCGCAGAGCTTTTCAGCATGCGCTAACATTTCTTGCGAAGTGGACTTATCCATGAGCATCCTCTGGTTGCGTAACGATGAAGTTGTTACTTTATCACGATCCAGGCAAAACGCCGAGAACCCACGGTTTGTGCTATACCTGATGCATCTCATTTTCGGGAGAAAACGATGAAACGACCTGATTGCATTCGACATTGGCGCGAGCTGGAGGGGCCGGATGATGCCACCTATCCTGACAGCACCGAGCTCTTTTCCATCGGCGCGCCGCTGGCCCGGGGTTTACGGCTAAACCGGCTGGGGATCCATCATGAACGCCTGCTGCCGGGGCGTCGCACCTCTTATCCGCATGCGGAAAGCGATGAGGAAGAGTTTATCTACGTGCTGGAAGGGTATCCGGAAGTGTGGATAAACGGCTATCTGTGGAAGCTGGAGCCCGGGGACAGCGTGGGTTTTCCCGCCGGTACCGGGGTATGCCATACCTTCCTGAACAACACCGAGGAGGAGGTGTGCCTGCTGGTGGTCGGCGAAGCGAATAAAAAATTTAACCGGATCTACTATCCGCTTAACCCCAGCTACGCCGCGACGCGCCAGGATCGCTGGGTTGACCATCCGCCGCAGTTCTTCGGTCCTCACGACGGCAAGCCGCGCAGGAAATAGCGTTTTTTCCACCCCAGGATATGACCATTGGCGCTATGCGCCTGTGGTTTATCTTTGTGCTATAGTAGCGCCCCTTTTTACCCGGATGCCTGTTTATTCGCCATGATGCCAGAATCAACTTCTACCGCTTTTGCTGCCCACCGTTTTTCCATCGCACCGATGCTCGACTGGACCGACAGGCACTGCCGCTACTTCCTGCGCCAGCTGTCGCGCCATACGCTGCTGTACACCGAAATGGTGACCACCGGGGCGATTATTCACGGTAAAGGCGACTATCTGGCCTACAGCGAAGAGGAGCATCCCGTTGCGCTACAGCTGGGCGGTAGCGATCCGGCTGCGCTGGCGCAGTGTGCGAAGCTGGCGCAAGCGCGCGGCTACGATGAGATCAACCTCAACGTCGGCTGCCCGTCTGACCGCGTGCAGAACGGGATGTTCGGCGCCTGCCTGATGGGCAATGCGCAGCTGGTTGCCGACTGCATTAAGGCGATGCGCGACGTGGTCTCGATTCCGGTAACGGTAAAAACGCGCATTGGCATTGATGACCAGGATAGCTATGCGTTCCTGTGTGATTTCATCGATACCGTATCCGGGAAAGGCGAATGCGATATGTTCATCATCCACGCCCGCAAAGCCTGGCTTTCCGGCCTGAGCCCGAAAGAGAACCGCGAGATCCCGCCTCTGGACTACCCGCGCGTCTACCAGCTAAAGCGTGATTTTCCGCATCTGACGATGGCGATCAACGGTGGGATCCGCTCGCTGGAAGAGGCGAAGCTGCACCTTGAGCATATGGACGGTGTGATGGTAGGGCGCGAAGCGTACCAGAATCCAGGCATGCTTACCGCGGTTGACCGGGAGATTTTTGCGGCCAGTGGCGCGGATGCTGACCCGGTTGCCGTGGTGCGCGCCATGTATCCGTATATTGAGCGTGAGCTGAGCAACGGGACCTATCTTGGCCATGTGACCCGCCATATGCTGGGCCTGTTCCAGGGGATCCCCGGCGCTCGCCAGTGGCGTCGCTACCTGAGTGAAAACGCGCATAAGGCCGGGGCGGATATTAACGTCCTGGAACACGCGCTGAAGCTGGTGGCCGATAAGCGTTAACGTTTCGCTAAAATTTAGTCAAATACGCCACGCCCTGAAGTTAACTTCAGGGCGTTTTGCTTTAAATTCAATAAATTATAATTGGCACGCTTCTTGTAATGCCTGAGTACAGAGGGCTATTGCTTTGGAGAGAAGACGATGCTGGAACTGCTATTTATTATTGGTTTTTTTGTGATGCTGCTGGTGACCGGCGTGTCGCTGCTGGGCATTATTGCCGCGATTGTTGCGGCGACGGCGTTGATGTTCGTCGGCGGTCTGTTTGCGATGATGATTAAACTGCTGCCGTGGCTGCTGTTGGCCGTTGCGGTGGTATGGGTGATTCGGGCGATAAATAAGCCAAAAATCACCCGCTACCGTAGCAACAACCGCTGGCGTTATTAAGGTAGTGAGTGGTAGGTCACAACCTGAGGAATTTTGCATAAAACGGCGTAGGTTTTGCTTATTAAATCTGTCACTATTAGCGCGTTAACGAATTCATCGCGCTGTACCCTACATACAGCCGAACTAAAAAAAGTAAGGGCTTCCATTTGGAAGCCCTAAACTTTTCCACTCTCCCGTCTCTCCCGTCATACTTCAGGCTACAGGGGCGTTGGCTGCGTTAGCTCACCCCGGTCACTTACCGGAGTAAGCTCCCGGGGATTCACTATCTTGCCGCCTTTCTGCCGCCCGAATTATTTAGGGAGGACCTCCCGTCATACTTCGAACTACAGGTGCGTTGGCTACGTTAGCTCACCCCGGTCACTTACCGGAGTAAGCTCCCGGGGATTTGCTATCTTGCCGCCTTTCTGCCGCCCGAATTATTTAGGGAGGGCCTCCCGTCATACTTCAGACTACAGGTGCGTTGGCTGCGTTAACTCACCCCGGTCACTTACTGGAGTAAGCTCCCGGGGATTCGCTATCTTGCCGCCTTCCTGTAGCCCGAATTATTTAGGGAGGTTTTCCGTCATACTTCGAACGACAGGGGCGTTTTGCTATTACGGCAGCAGCAGGCTTGAGCCTTCGGTGGCGCGGCTTTCGAGCACCTCGTGCGCGCGTCGTGCGTCGGCCAGCGGATATTTTTGGCTCTCGGCAACGTCGACGTTTATCACCCCGCTGGCGATCAGCGAAAAGAGCTCGTTACTGGCTTCCACCAGCTCTTCGCGGTTGGTGATATAGCCCTGCAGAGAAGGGCGGGTAACGTACAGCGAACCTTTCTGGTTGAGGATCCCCAGATTAACGCCGGTAACCGGGCCGGAGGAGTTGCCGAAGCTGACCATCAACCCTCGACGCTGCAGACAGTCAAGCGAGGCTTCCCAGGTGTCTTTGCCCACGGAATCATAGACCACGTGCACCTTCTTACCCTCGGTAATCTCTTTTAGCCGCTCGGCGATATTCTCTTCACGATAGTTGATCGTCTCCCAGGCTCCGGCCTGCTTCGCACGCTGCGCCTTTTGCGCACTGCCGACGGTGCCGATGAGCCTGGCGCCCAGCGCCTTCGCCCACTGGCAGGCTATCAGCCCGACGCCACCGGCCGCGGCGTGGAACAGGAACGTCTCACCGGCTTTGATTTCGTAGGTTTTACGCAGCAGATAATAGACCGTCAGCCCCTTAAGGAAGGAGGCCGCCGCCTGCTCGAAGGAGATGGCCGCAGGCAAAATCGCGGCCTTATCGGCGGGGACGTTATGCACCGAGCTGTAGGCGCCCAGCGCCGACTGGGCGTAGACGACGCGATCGCCGGCTTTAATATGGCTGACGCCGCGCCCGACCTTTGTCACCACGCCGGCTGCTTCGGTACCTAATCCGCTCGGAAGCGCAGGGGGCGGATAGAGGCCGCTGCGAATATAGGTATCGATGTAGTTGATACCAATAGCTTTGTTTTCTACCTGTATCTCGTGCTCCGCCGGATCCCCTGCCACAAACTCCACCACCTGCAGAACTTCGGGGCCACCGTGCTTGTGAAATTCAATACGTGTTGCCATGCTTCCTCCTGAACTATGTGGTAACCTTTCGAGCCAATTTCTATTCCGGGAATTCCATTCAATATGGCAGGAAATAAACCCTTCAACAAACCCCAGACTGAACCCCGAGTTCGCGATCCGCAGGTCGCCGGGTTGAAAGTACCGCCGCACTCGATTGAAGCGGAACAGTCGGTGTTGGGCGGTTTAATGCTGGACAACGAGCGCTGGGACGACGTCGCCGAGCGCGTTGTTGCAGAAGACTTTTACACGCGTCCGCACCGTCATATCTTTATTGAAATGGCCCGCCTGCAGGAAACCGGCAGCCCGATTGACCTTATCACGCTCGCGGAATCGCTTGAGCGCCAGGGGCAGCTGGACAGCGTAGGCGGTTTCGCCTATCTGGCTGAACTCTCCAAAAATACGCCAAGCGCGGCGAACATCAGCGCTTATGCCGACATCGTGCGCGAACGAGCCGTTGTTCGCGAAATGATCTCGGTGGCGAACGAAATTGCCGAAGCGGGCTTCGACCCCCAGGGTCGCACCAGCGAAGACCTGCTCGATCTGGCGGAGTCCCGGGTCTTTAAGATCGCCGAGAGCCGCGCGAATAAAGACGAAGGCCCGCGAAATATCGCCGAAGTGCTTGATGCGACCGTGGCGCGTATCGAGCAGCTGTTCCAGCAGCCGCACGACGGCGTCACCGGCGTGAATACCGGCTATGACGACCTGAATAAAAAGACCGCAGGTCTGCAGCCGTCGGATTTGATCATCGTCGCGGCGCGTCCGTCGATGGGTAAAACGACGTTTGCGATGAACATCGTCGAAAATGCGGCGATGCTGCAGGATAAGCCGGTCCTGATTTTCAGCCTCGAGATGCCCTCTGAGCAGATTATGATGCGTACCCTGGCCTCGCTGTCGCGCGTCGACCAGACGCGTATTCGTACCGGCCAGCTGGATGACGAAGACTGGGCGCGAATTTCGGGCACCATGGGCATTCTGCTGGAAAAACGCAATATCTATATCGATGACTCCTCCGGCCTGACGCCGACGGAGCTGCGCTCCCGCGCCCGTCGCATCGCCCGCGAGCACGGCGGCATTGGCCTGATTATGATCGACTACCTGCAGCTGATGCGCGTACCGGCGCTCTCCGATAACCGTACCCTGGAGATCGCCGAAATCTCCCGCTCGCTGAAGGCGCTGGCCAAAGAGCTGCAGGTGCCGGTGGTGGCCCTGTCGCAGCTTAACCGCTCCCTTGAGCAGCGCGCCGATAAGCGCCCGGTAAACTCCGATCTCCGTGAATCAGGCTCTATCGAGCAGGATGCCGACTTAATCATGTTTATCTATCGTGATGAGGTTTATCACGAGAACAGCGATCTGAAAGGCATCGCCGAAATTATTATTGGTAAGCAGCGTAACGGCCCCATTGGTACGGTACGTCTGACGTTTAACGGGCAATGGTCGCGCTTCGATAACTATGCCGGCCCTCAGTATGATGATGAGTAAATCTCCGTAGTCCTTCACGCCGCTGGTACGTTGACTCGCCCGCCCGTCTCGGTCACTTAGCCTGTTAAGCTCCCGGGGCGCCCGGGCCGGTCGCCTTCCGGCAGCGCGATGGATACCGGCGACTCTTTTATTAAGGAACTTAAATGCAAGCGGCAACTGTAGTCATTAACCGCCGCGCTCTGCGACACAACCTGCAACGTCTGCGTGAACTGGCGCCTGCCAGCAAGCTGGTTGCAGTCGTGAAAGCGAACGCTTACGGACACGGTCTTATCGAGACCGCGCGAACGCTCCCTGATGCCGACGCCTTCGGCGTCGCCCGGCTTGAAGAAGCTCTACGCCTGCGGGCGGGCGGCATCACGCAGCCGATCCTGCTGCTGGAAGGCTTTTTTGAAGCCAGCGATCTGCCGGTGATTGCCGCCCAGCGCCTGCAAACGGCGGTGCATAGCCCCGAACAGCTGGCCGCGCTGGAAAGCGCAGAGCTGAGCGAACCGGTCAGCGTCTGGATGAAGCTCGATACCGGCATGCATCGGCTGGGCGTGCTGCCGGAAGAGGCGGAGGCTTTCTACCAGCGCCTGAGCCGCTGTAAAAACGTCCGCCAGCCGGTGAACGTCGTCAGCCACTTTGCCCGCGCGGATGAGCCGGAGTGCGGGGCCACCGAGCGGCAGCTGGATATCTTCACCACCTTTACCGATGGCAAGCCTGGCCTGCGCTCTATCGCCGCCTCCGGTGGGATTTTGCTGTGGCCGCAGTCGCATTTTGACTGGGCGCGTCCGGGCATTATTCTCTACGGCGTGTCGCCGTTAGAGAATCAATCCACCGGCGCCGATTTTGGCTGCCAGCCGGTGATGTCGCTGACCTCGAGCCTGATTGCCGTTCGCGAGCATAAAGCGGGCGAGCCGGTGGGCTACGGCGGGACCTGGATTAGCGAACGCCATACCCGTCTCGGGGTGGTGGCGATGGGCTACGGCGATGGTTATCCGCGCGCCGCGCCGTCCGGTACGCCGGTGCTGGTTAACGGTCGGGAAGTGCCGACTGTCGGCCGCGTGGCAATGGATATGATCTGCGTCGACCTCGGCCCCGAGGCGCAGGAGAAGTCCGGCGATCCGGTGGTGCTGTGGGGAGAAGGTTTACCCGTTGAACGGATTGCAGAAATCACGAAAGTAAGTGCTTACGAACTTATCACGCGCCTGACTTCACGCGTTTCGATGAAATACGTCGATTAGCCCCGATTTACCGCAATATTCCCCGGCTGCGTTACGGCTGTCGGGGTCAGGGCGCTACCTGATAGCCCGGCTACGGCGCCAGCGCTGCGGCCGGGAAAAGCCCCGTCGGCGCCCTGGCGGGCGATCGTCATCGGCAATCCGCCAACATCCTCTCGACCTGCCACGGCTTCCGGTTTATTGTGTTATGACCTGCCTTTTGTAAACCTGGAGAAACATCGCGTGTTTCAGAAAGTTGACGCCTACGCTGGCGACCCCATTCTCTCCTTAATGGAGCGTTTCAAAGAAGATCCTCGCAGCGACAAAGTAAACCTCAGCATTGGTTTGTACTACAACGAAGCCGGAATTATTCCGCAGCTGAAGGCGGTGGCGGAAGCGGAAGCGCGCCTTAACGCGCAGCCGCACGGCGCCTCGCTGTATCTGCCGATGGAGGGTCTGAATGCTTACCGTAGCGCCATTGCGCCGCTGCTGTTTGGCGCCGATCACCCGGTACTGCAGCAGCAGCGCGTGGCTTCCATTCAGACGCTGGGCGGTTCCGGCGCGCTGAAGGTGGGGGCGGATTTCCTCAAGCGCTACTTCCCGCAGGCGCGCGTATGGGTCAGCGATCCGACCTGGGAAAACCACATCGCTATCTTTGAAGGGGCTGGCTTCGAAGTAAGTGCTTACCCTTGGTTTGATAATGAGACCAACGGCGTGCGCTTTGAGGCGCTGCTCGAGACGCTGCGCACCCTGCCTGAAGGCGATATCGTGCTGCTGCATCCGTGCTGCCATAACCCAACCGGCGCCGATCTGAGCCATGACCAGTGGGATGAGGTGGCAAAAGTGCTGAAAGCGCGCAGCCTGATCCCTTTCCTCGACATCGCCTACCAGGGTTATGGCGCGGGCATGGAAGATGACGCCTGGGCAATCCGCACGATTGCCAGCGCCGGTATGCCGATGCTGGTCAGCAACTCGTTCTCGAAAATTTTCTCCCTGTACGGCGAGCGCGTAGGCGGCCTGTCGGTGGTTTGCGAAGATAGCGAAACGGCGGGACGCGTGCTTGGCCAGCTGAAGGCAACCGTACGCCGTAACTACTCCAGCCCGCCGAACTTCGGGGCGCAGGTGGTTGCCACCGTGCTGAACGACGCGGAGCTGAAGGCCTCGTGGCTGGCGGAAGTCGAAGAGATGCGCACGCGCATTTTAGCGATGCGTCAGGAGCTGGTGAACGTCCTGAAAGAGGCGGTCCCCGGCGTTAACTTTGACTACCTGCTCAAGCAGCGCGGTATGTTTAGCTACACGGGATTGAGCGCCGCTCAGGTCGATCGCCTGCGGGAAGAGTTTGGCGTCTATCTGATTTCCAGCGGAAGAATGTGCATGGCGGGCCTTAACTCGGGCAACGTTCAGCGCGTCGCGCAGGCATTTTCTGCCGTGCTATAGCCCCGCAGCAGTACCCGGCCCTTTCCGGCGTTAAGGAGAGGGCGGTTTCCCTCCCGAAGTGTGATCATTCTCTTTTTCTATGACATTCGAGCAGAAACCTCTTTTCATCACCGGATGCGGAGGTTAAGGTCATGGTGAATTTATAAGCATGCACATTATTGAAAATTATAATGATTCGGTTATTTACACTCGCCATCATGCAAAGTGCGTCTCAGCTCCAGGGAGCGTTCGGCTAACCGTGGCCGTCAAAGAGGCCGTTTGAATGATGACGGTTTATAGGGATAAATATGCGCAAAATCACCCTGGCCTTCGGGGCCGTCTGCCTGCTGTTCACGCTTAATAGCGCCGTTGTTGCCCGCGCCTCGACGCCGCAGCCCCTCTCGACGGGAACCAACGTCGCTAAGCTCGCTGAACAGGCGCCGATTCACTGGGTCTCGGTGGCGCAGATTGAAAATAGCCTGCTGGGGCGCCAGCCGATTGCGGTGGGCTTTGATATTGACGATACCGTGCTGTTTTCCAGCCCTGGATTCTGGCGCGGCCAGAAAACATTCTCTCCCGGCAGCGATGCTTACCTGAAAAATCCCGAGTTTTGGCAAAAAATGAACAACGGCTGGGATGATTTCAGCATGCCGAAAGAGGTCGCGCGTCAGCTGATTGCGATGCACGTTAAGCGCGGCGATAGCATCTATTTTGTAACCGGCCGCAGTCAGACCAAAACCGAAACGGTCTCTAAAACCCTGCAGGATGATTTCCTGATCCCCGCGTCAAACATGAATCCGGTCATTTTTGCCGGCGATAAGCCGGGACAGAATACGAAAACCCAGTGGCTGCAGGAGAAAAACATCAAGGTCTTCTACGGCGACTCGGATAACGATATTGGCGCCGCCCGTGACGCGGGCGCACGAGGTATTCGCATTCTTCGCGCCTCCAACTCCTCATACAAGCCTTTACCGATGGCCGGGGCCCAGGGAGAAGAGGTGATTGTGAACTCCGATTACTGATTGCCTGCGGGCGAAATAACAGCCAGCAACAGCGGCAGCCGGTGGGCTGCCGTTTTTTTGTACAAAATCCGCTCCGGAAGGTTTTACCTTTTCGCTTATTGCTGCACACTTAGAAAGATTCATTCGCAGCATGAATGGCTTATCTGACATCGACAGTCGGGCCGCGATGCGGCTCGCGGAATATCGCATTCACGGCGGTTCGCGCCATCGCGTCGGGACGCTCATGGGGGAATATTAGATGACAATTTCGGAGTTATTGCTCTACTGCATGGCCAAACCTGGCGCGGAGCAAAGCGAACACAGCGACTGGAAGGCGACGCAGATTAAAGTGTCGGACGTGCTGTTTGCGATGGTCAAAGAGGTGGAGGATAAGCGCCCTGCGGTGTCGCTGAAGGCCAGCCCGGAACTTGCCGAGCTTCTGCGGGAGCAGCACGTTGATGTGCGTCCTAGCCGGCATTTGAACAAGGCCCACTGGAGTACGGTGTTCCTTGATGGTTCGCTGCCCGATTCGCAGATTTACTACCTGGTCGACGCCTCTTATCAGCAGGCGATTAGGCTGCTGTCGGAGCCGACCCGACAGCAGCTTTCGCAGTGATTAGCTCAGCAACGGCTTGAGGAAATGCGCGGTGTGCGAGGCTTCGCACTCGGCAACCGTCTCTGGGGTCCCGGAGACGAGAATTTCCCCGCCGCCGCTGCCGCCTTCCGGCCCAAGGTCCACAATCCAGTCCGCGGTTTTGATGACGTCCAGGTTGTGCTCAATGACCACGATGGTGTTGCCCTGATCGCGCAGCTGATGCAGGACGTCCAGCAGCTGCTGGATATCGGCGAAGTGCAGACCGGTGGTTGGCTCATCGAGAATATACAGCGTCTGGCCGGTTCCGCGCTTCGACAGCTCGCGCGCCAGCTTCACGCGCTGAGCCTCGCCGCCGGAGAGCGTGGTCGCCGACTGGCCAAGGCGGATATAGGTCAGGCCCACGTCCATCAGGGTTTGCAGCTTACGCGCCAGCGCAGGGACGGCGTCGAAGAACTCGCGCGCCTCTTCGATAGTCATATCCAGCACTTCATGGATAGTCTTACCCTTGTACTTAATCTCCAGCGTTTCGCGGTTATAGCGCTTGCCCTTGCACTGGTCGCACGGCACGTAGATATCCGGCAGGAAGTGCATCTCGACCTTGATAACGCCATCGCCCTGGCAGGCTTCGCAGCGGCCGCCGCGAACGTTAAAGCTAAAGCGCCCCGGCGTGTAGCCGCGTGAACGTGATTCCGGCACGCCGGCGAACAGTTCGCGTACCGGCGTAAACACGCCGGTATAGGTTGCCGGGTTAGAGCGCGGCGTACGGCCAATGGGGCTCTGGTCGATATCGATAACCTTATCGAAATGCTCCAGCCCCTGCACGTCGCGATAGGGCGCCGGTTCGGCGATAGTCGCGCCGTTGAGCTGGCGCTGGGCTATCGGGAACAGCGTATCGTTAATCAGCGTTGATTTACCGGAGCCGGAGACGCCGGTAATGCAGGTAAACAGGCCCACCGGTAGCGTCAGCGTAACGTCCTTCAGGTTGTTACCGCGTGCGCCGGTCAGCTTCAGTACCTTTTGCGGATCGGCGGCTACGCGCTGCTCAGGCACCGCAATCTTGCGCTTGCCGCTCATGTACTGCCCGGTCAGGGATTCAGGCACCGCCATAATATCCTGCAGCGTGCCTTCAGCCACCACCTGTCCGCCGTGGACGCCAGCGCCGGGACCGATATCGATCACGTGGTCAGCGGCGCGAATCGCGTCTTCATCATGCTCAACGACAATGACCGTATTACCCAGATTACGCAGATGAACCAGCGTCCCGAGCAGGCGTTCGTTGTCGCGCTGATGCAGGCCGATCGACGGCTCGTCGAGCACGTACATGACGCCGACCAGCCCGGCGCCGATCTGGCTGGCCAGACGAATACGCTGGGCTTCGCCGCCGGACAGCGTCTCCGCCGAACGCGAGAGCGTCAGGTAGTTCAGGCCGACGTTGACGAGGAACTTCAGGCGATCGCCGATCTCCTTCAGCACCTTTTCAGCGATTTGCGCCCGCTGGCCGGAGAGCTTCAGGTTGGTGAAGAAGTCCATCGCATGGCCAATGCTCATATCGGAGATCGTCGGCAGCGGCGTATTTTCGACGAAGACGTGGCGCGCTTCGCGGCGCAGACGGGTGCCATCGCAGCTGGTACAGGAGCGGTTGCTGATAAACTTCGCCAGCTCTTCGCGCACCGCGCTGGATTCGGTCTCTTTGTAGCGGCGTTCCATATTGTGCAAAACGCCTTCGAACGGATGGCGGCGCACGGAGGTGTCGCCGCGATCGTTCATATACTTGAATTCAATGTTCTCTTTGCCGGAGCCGGACAGAATGACTTTCTGCACGTCGGCATTGAGGGTGCCCCAGGGCGCTTCGATATCGAACTGGTAATGCTCGGCCAGCGACTTCAGCATCTGGAAGTAATAGAAGTTACGTCGATCCCAGCCGCGGATCGCCCCGCCCGCCAGCGACAGCTCCGGGTTTTGGATCACGCGTTCGGGATCGAAATACTGCTGCACGCCAAGGCCGTCGCAGGTGGGGCAGGCGCCGGCCGGGTTGTTGAAGGAGAACAGCCGAGGTTCCAGCTCGCGCATGCTGTAGCCGCAAATCGGACAGGCGAAGTTGGCGGAGAACAGCAGCTCTTCCGCTTTCGGGTCGTCCATATTGGCAACAACGGCGGTCCCGCCGGAGAGATCCAGCGCCGTTTCAAACGACTCGGCCAGACGCTGGGCGAGATCGTCACGCACCTTGAAGCGATCGATAACCACTTCAATGGTGTGTTTCTTCTGCAGCTCAAGCTTTGGCGGATCGGAGAGATCGCAAACTTCGCCGTCGATCCTCGCGCGGATATAGCCCTGGCTCGCCAGGTTCTCCAGGGTCTTGGTATGCTCGCCTTTACGCTCTTTGATAATCGGTGCCAGCAGCATCAGGCGCTGGCCTTCCGGCTGGGAAAGCACGTTATCGACCATCTGGCTGACGGTTTGCGCCGCCAGCGGGACGTCGTGGTCCGGGCAGCGCGGTTCGCCGACGCGGGCGTACAGCAGACGCAGATAGTCGTGAATTTCGGTAATGGTGCCTACCGTAGAGCGGGGGTTATGGGACGTTGATTTCTGCTCGATGGAAATCGCCGGCGACAGCCCCTCGATATGGTCGACATCCGGTTTCTCCATCAGCGACAGGAACTGACGCGCGTAGGCAGAGAGCGATTCAACGTAGCGGCGCTGCCCTTCGGCATACAGCGTGTCGAAAGCCAGTGAGGATTTGCCTGACCCTGAAAGCCCGGTGACGACAATCAGCTTGTCGCGGGGGATAACGAGGTTGATGTTTTTGAGATTATGGGTGCGGGCGCCCCGAACTTCGATCTTATCCATTCACCTTTCCCGGTAGGTAGATACACGGATTGCCTGGTTTGTATGAAGAACAAACGGCGGAAACGGCTAATTATGGCACAATCCGACCTGTTTGAATATACAGTATTGGAATGGCAGCCGGGGTTGATGGTGAAAAATTGTATAGCGATAAGATGTTTACTGGAATCGACGTCCCAGCTATCTAAAAGGGCCTTTGTGGTGTTAGAATTACCGGTTTACACTTATTAAGAAACGTATTCAGGAGATTCGATCATGGCCAGCAGAGGCGTAAACAAGGTGATTCTCGTCGGTAATCTGGGGCAGGACCCGGAAGTACGCTACATGCCAAGTGGCGGCGCCGTCGCCAACTTCACGCTGGCGACTTCCGAATCCTGGCGCGATAAGCAGACCGGCGAAATGAAAGAACAGACCGAATGGCACCGCGTTGTGCTGTTCGGCAAGCTGGCTGAAGTGGCTGGCGAATATCTGCGTAAAGGTTCGCAGGTTTATATCGAAGGCCAGCTGCGTACCCGCAAATGGACCGATCAGTCCGGCGCTGAGAAGTACACTACTGAGATCGTGGTCAACGTTGGCGGCACCATGCAGATGCTGGGTGGCCGTCAGGGCGGCGGTGCTCCGGCAGGCGGCGGCCAGCAGCAGGGCGGTTGGGGTCAGCCTCAGCAGCCACAGCAGCAGCCGCAGGGTGGCAACCAGTTCAGCGGCGGCGCGCAGTCTCGTCCGCAGCAGCAGGCTCCGGCAGCACCTTCTAATGAACCGCCGATGGATTTCGACGACGACATCCCGTTCTAATCAGTACGTATTGAGAACGGTCGTCTCAGAATCATAAACCCTGCTTCGGCAGGGTTTTTTTATATGACCGTGGCCCGCCTTCCTGCCCTCTGTTTCCCATTTCCCGTTTCCTCTACTCTGCTTTCTGCTTTCTGCTTTCTGCTTTCTGCTTCCCGCTCCCATTTCCGGACTGAACAGACCGCCGCGCCTGACGTCAGGTGTAAATAAATTAGGTTTAATAAACAATAGATTAACCATTTTTCCTTCGTTCAGCCGCTTTCCCGTCCTCTGCCCACCGTCTTGCGAAACAGCCTTCCTATCCGGCCAGCGTCTTCTGCGCAGTCGATCACGTTTCATCGATGTCAGCGCGCCAGGTTTGTGAGAATTATCTCTTTTCTGCATGCCGCTATTTGCTCATTTATGCCAAAACTAATATTTATTAGCTAATTATTATCAGCAGTAAGGAGCAGTGATGAAACAGCAGTGGAGCAAAGAGCAGGCGCAGGCGTGGTATCAGCAGCAGGGTTGGCTTTGCGGGTTTAACTATCTGCCTTCGACGGCGGTTAACTGGACCGATATCTGGCAGGAGGAGACGTTCGATGCGCCAACCATCGAACGTGAACTGGGCTGGGCGGCGGAGGCGGGCTACAACACGCTGCGCATCAACCTGCCGTTTATCGTCTGGGAGGCCGATCGCGATGGCCTGATGGCGCGCATCGAGCGTTTCCTGACGATTGCCGATAGCCGTGGCTTTAGCACCATGCTGACGCTGATGGACGACTGCGGCTTTTCGGGCGACGAACCCTACCTTGGGCCGCAAAAACCGCCGGTACCCGGCAAGCATAACAGCCAGGCGGCGGCGAGCCCCGGGCGGGACAAGGTTTGCGACCGCGACAGCTGGCCGCAGATCGAATGCTATATCCGCGACGTTATCCGCCAGTTCCGTGACGATAAGCGCGTTCTGCTCTGGGATCTCTATAACGAGCCGGGCAATCGCGGCATCTTTGCCACCGGCACGGTTGAGGTGCTGTACGACGAAAAGCTGGAAACCTATGCTCAGGAGCTGATGGAGCTTGCCTTCCGCTGGGCGAGGGAAGAGGACCCGACGCAGCCGCTCACCGTCTGCGCGTGGCGCCTGCCGGAGGAAGTTGAAGGAGAGGTGTTCTACCAGCATCCGCTGGATCGGGCCGCGCTGGCGCTTTCGGACGTAATCAGCTATCACGCCTACACCAATACCGCCCGCATGACGGCGATTATCCAGCAGCTTCAGCAGCTGGAGCGGCCGATTTTTTGCACCGAATGGCTGGCTCGCCACGTCGGCAGCACCATCGAAGAGCAGCTGCCGCTGATGTATATAGCGAACGTTGCGCCTTATCAATGGGGTCTGGTGCGCGGGAAAACCCAAACCTGGCTGCCGTGGCCGGTGGTGATGAAGGAGTCTGCCGATTACTGCCGCCTCTGGTTCCACGACGTCTTTGAAGAGAACGGGATCCCGTTCTCCCGTAAAGAGATTGCGCTCATCCGCAGGCTTCGTCACATCGCCCAGCCGTCACGGGCATAATAATAATATATCCGGCGGTACGCCGCCGGGATTAGGGTACGCACTATGGCAACGACAATGAAAATACCGTCTCGGGAGTTGTGGTCTTATTTTGGCTATGGTTTAGGTCAGTGTTTTAGTTTTGGTTTAGTGGGCTCGTTTATTAACTATTTTTATACCGATGTGCTGGGGATCTCGGCGCTGGCGGCGAGTACGATTTTCCTTATCGCACGCGCGTGGGATGCGGTTCACGACCCGCTGTTCGCCAGCATCATGGATACTATTAACAGCCGCTTTGGCAAGTTTCGTCATTTCCTGCTGATTGCGCCGCTGTTAATTACCGGGGTCACGCTGCTGGCGTTTTATAAAATCGAAGCCGATATGACCACCATGATTATCTACGCCGGGGTGACCTATATACTGTGGGGCACGCTGTACGCGATATCAGATATTCCGTTCTGGTCGATGTCCTCGGTGATGACCAACGACTCCGGCCAGCGCACCCGTGCGGTGACGGCGGCAATGCTCGGCGTCAATGCCGGTATCGCCTGCGCCAATATCTTCTTCCCCAAGCTTGCGGCCTTCTTTGCCCAGTACAGCAACGATAAGGGCTATTTTATGGCGGCGCTGGTGATGATGATGGTCGGCCTGCCGCTGATGCTGAACGGCTTTTTCCAGATTAAAGAGCGCGTGCAGGCCGGACCGGAAAAGGTCACCATGCGCGATACCTTCCATAATCTGCGGCAAAATAAGCCGCTATTTATCGTCCTGCTGTCGTTCTTTTTCTGCGTATTCCACAACGTCGCCGGCGGGATTTATATCTATTTCTTTATCTACAATATGGGCGACGGCGGGCTGCAGATGGCGATCGGTATTATGGGGATTGTCGCCGCGGTGCTGTGTCTCGTCGCCCCGATGCTGACGCGCAGAATGCAGAAGCGAAAGCTGTTTATGATCCTTTGCGGGCTGGATATCGCGGTGCGGGTGGTGATGTGGTTCGTTGGCTATCAGCACGCGGCGCTGCTCTTTATTCTGCTGGGCCTCAGCACGCTGTTTATCATGATGAGCAATATCCTGACCTCATCGATGATTGCCGACACCATTGAATACGCCGAATATCACACCAACAAGCGCTGTGCGGCCATCACCTTCTCCGGACAAACGTTTACCGGAAAAATGTCGGTGGCCGTCGGCGGAGGCTTAATTGGCGTATTTCTGACCCTGATAGGCTACGTGCCGCAGGCGGCCAGCCAGAGCGAGAGCGTGCTGAACGGGCTGTTCTTCGGTATCTGCCTGCTGCCCGCATTTGGCTCGCTGATCAGGATGGGCTGTATGTCGCGCTATACCTTTACGGAAGAAAAGCATGCGGAGATTTGCGCGTTACTGGCGGAGCGCCGACAGGTTGCGCGTCCGGAAAACGATAGTGAGGACAATCTGAAGCAGCCGCTGCCGATAAACTAGCTACGCCGATAAAATATACCGTCCGGGGAATCATTGATGATATTCCTGTGCGGAGATAGATCCCCAGGAGAAAATAGACAGGCAGGCCTGAATAGCCCTGAGATTATATCGCCGTGGGGTGCTGGCGCCGCCGTCCGGTCGCGAGAATAATATTGTTACTGTTGTTAATAACCCGTCCGTGACGATGGGCGGGTTATTATTGTCACTATCGTCATGCTTTATTCATAAACCCTAAAAATAAACTCTAGTTAATTAAATAATAAAAGGCTCTACCGATGAATAAATTCTGGGTCGGCTGTTTTTTGACGTCTTTATTTACCCCTGTGGTCAATGCGCAGGCGCCGTTATCCCTTGAGGAGCGTCTGGCACAAATGGAACAACGGCTGAAGGCGACCGAGCAGCGGGCGGCCAGCGCGGAGGCGGAGATCGACGAGTTAAAACGTCAGGATACGCCCGCGGCGGTCGCCAGCGCCGCGCCGGCTAAACCCGCGTTACAGCTTAATGATTATGGCGATATCAAATTCTACGGCGACGTTGAGTTTAATATGGACGGCGCCAGCCGCACCGGCAGCCTGACCTCGATAAAAACCAGCGCCAATAAAAACTGGGCTCCGGGAGATAAAGAGCGCTGGGATATTAACGGACGGATTCTGCTGGGCTTTGATGGATTGCGGAAAGGCGCTAACGGTAAATACGCCGGGTTTAGCGTGCAGCCGCTGGCGGATATGAACGGCAAAATGAATCTTGATGACGCGGCGTTTTTCTTTGGTCAGGAGGATGACTGGAAAATTAAAATCGGTCGCTTCGAAGCCTACGATATGTTCCCGCTTAATCAGGATACGTTTATTGAATATTCCGGCAACACGGCCAACGACCTGTACAGCGACGGCTACGGCTATATCTACATGATGAAAGAAGGGCGCGGGCGCAGCAGCAGCGGCGGCAACTTCCTGCTCAGCAAAAACCTTGATAACTGGTATTTTGAAGTCAATACGTTGGTGGAGGACGGCAGCTCGCTGTTTGTTGACCAGAGCTACCACGGCAATGCGCTGGATAATCGGAAAAACGCGGTTTACGTCCGTCCGGTGGCGGCGTGGCGTTCCGGCGCCTGGTCGGTCGCGGCGGCGCTGGAGAGCAACCTCGTGAATAACGCCTACGGTTACCAGAACCAGGAGGGCCGCTGGGTCGATCAGTCCAGCCGTACCGGCTACGGTATGACCCTCAGCTGGAATACGCAGAAGGCCGACCCGCAGGATGGGGCGGTGGTCAATCTGAGCAGCGCCTATCTGGATGCGGCGGACGAAAAGGACTTTAGCGCCGGTATTAATGCGCTATGGCATCGCGTGGAGCTCGGCTATATCTACGCGCACAACAAAATCGACCAGTTCAATATGTCCGGCGTGAGCGCGGAGTGCGACGGCGACTGCGCGATTCTGGCGCCGGGACGCTATGATATCCACACCCTTCACACCTCGTGGCAGCTGCCGAATATCATGGATATGCCGAACTTTAATATCTACCTCGGGGCCTACGCGTCGTGGCTGGACTCGTCGGCAGCCAAAACCGGCAATACCGATGAGCGCTACGGCGCGCGGGTGCGTTTCAAGTACTTCTTCTGATCGGGTAAAGGGCGCGCGTTGTGGAATGCGCCGTCCCGGCTGACGAAAACCCCGCTCCGGCGGGGTTTTTTGGTACCTCAGCGCCTTACTGCATCGCAGGGACGTCGCCCGTCTTGAGCGGCGTCTCCTCGCGCCGGGCGTCGGCGGTGGCCTTCTGCTTGCGCGTCATCTCATCGATAATCAGCCGATAGGCGATGTAGTACTTATAGATATTGCTGACATAGGTGACGGTCTCGGAGCCGATTTTCTCCGCGGCCAGGTACTCCACGTTGCCAAACCAGATATTAGGGTCAAAGCCGCGCTTTTTGGTTTCAACCCGCAGGCGGGCGATCCTCGCCGGTCCGGCATTATAGGAGGCGAAGGAGAACAGCGCCTTATCGAGTTGGGTCATCGGCTCGTCGCCGTAGTACTGGTCTATCATCCAGCGCATATACTTCACCCCGGCGTGGATGTTGGGATCGAGCTTGCTGATATCACCGACCTTCAGCTCCTTACCGGTGCGCGGCATAACCTGCATCACGCCTATCGCCCCGACGTGGCTGCGCACCGACTGATTGAGGCGCGACTCCTGATAGCCCTGGGCCGCCATCAGCAGCCAGTCGACGTCATAGCGATCGCCGTACTTACGGAAGATCTCCACCATCGCTAAAAATTTCTGCCGCTCCTTTTTCGCCGCCGCATTTTTGACGTATTTAGCGTCTTTCAGGTAGCGCAGCAGGATGGTATTCCCCAGCCTGCTGCCCTGGCTATTCGTCTTCACAAACTGATTAAGCGAAGCGAGCAGCTGGGGGCTATCTTTGCGCACCGCCCAGGCGATGCTGCCATCGTCGCGCAGGACGATATTCTGGTGTACCTCGATTTTAGGGAATACCTGTTTCCAGAACAGCGCCTTATGGCGATCGACCACGGTCAGGGGGATAAGGCCGGCGTTGAGCATCTCAATCAGGTCCTCATCCTCAAGCGATTCCGGAGCGGCATCAACGATCACCGGCTGGCGCGACTCTTTGATAAAGCGCGCGTTTAGTGCGATCAGACTCTGGTAATAGCTTGAGGAGCGGCGCACGAACACCGTCTTGCCCGAAAGCTGGTCGATGTCGGCGACCGCGGGAGAGCCCGGCCCCGAAAGCAGCAGCTCCTGAACGTGGGTATAAATCGGCGCGCTGAAGGCGACCTGCTGCTGGCGCTCGGGGGTGATGGTGAGGTTCGCGGCGACGATATCTCCCTTACCGGCATTGAGGGCCTCGATCAGCTGGTCGCGCGCCACCGGAACGAAAACGATCCGTACCTTGAGGTGACGGTGCCGGAGCTTTTTCTCCTTCATCAGCTGACGATTCAGGTCGCGCTCGTACTCCATGAAAATGTCGTGGGTGGCGCCGCGCTGGGTGCCCTTATCGATAAAGAAAAAGGTTTTGCTGTAGGTGGTCAAAACCCGGATGGTCCGCCGGTCGAGCATGCCGGAGAGATCCCCCTGCCAGGGTTTTAGCATCTCTTCGGTATTGACCTCCAGGGTCTCCCGTGGCTCGGGCGCCGGAGGTTTTTTCTCAGCGGAAGCGGCATAAACGAAGCCAACAAACAGCATCGCGAGGAGGCAGGTAGACCAGGCGATAAATAATCGCGGCAAACAGAGGATGTTCATGGCGCGGCGCTCCGCAGGGACATCCTTTTATTTTAGTCAACTCTGCCGGGTTAGCGTGTCGGCCAGGCGCCAGGACTGTGGTTTTATGCCGCTGAAATTTTACGGAACTGGCTGGGCGTGACCGAATAGTATTTTTTAAAGGTCCGGTTAAATGCGCTGATATCCTCATAGCCGGCCATAATGCAGATATCGACGATGCGAAAGGC
This sequence comes from Klebsiella sp. BIGb0132, assembly GCF_024810075.1. Lineage (NCBI taxonomy): Bacteria > Pseudomonadati > Pseudomonadota > Gammaproteobacteria > Enterobacterales > Enterobacteriaceae > Klebsiella > Klebsiella sp. BIGb0132. The sequence goes on from NZ_JANUDW010000004.1 coordinate 64,825, forward strand.
CGGTTTTATCTGCAGCAAATCCCGGCACAGCAGCATCCGCTGTCGCCTGATGTATTCCATCGGTGACATCTGGAAGTATTGCTGGAAGAGGCGAAACAGGTGCCACTCTGAATAGCCGGAAAAAACGCTTAGCGCATTGACGGTAAGTTTTTTCTCAAGATTATTTTTTATCCAGCGCACCAGTTCGTGCAGCACGGCCTGTTGGATCCCATTTTTACGCTGATTCATGCCGGTTCCAGAACGATGGCGCCCGTCGCGTCATGGCGCGGGCAGAGGGTGACGTCACGGCCAGGTCGCCGCCCGGCATGGCTCTTTGCCCGGCCTCGGTGTCCAGCGCCGCCGCGGGAAAATGCCTTACCGTCCCTGGCAAGGCGCCACTACTTTGCTTTTGGATATCGCAATCGGCTTTCGATGATGCTCCCATAAGCCTCTGCGACCATATCCTGTCATTTTGAGGAAAATATGAAGAATCTGGATTAAGATCCCTGCTGATATATTTTGCGCATACGTGATGGTCGCTCTGCATAATTTTTTCAATATCTCTTCATTTTATCTGCGGTATTTTAAGCTAACTTTTGCGTGTTCCTGGTCAACCCCAGAGAGCATCATTCCTAACAAGATCTTTCCCCCTTTCAACCAATGCGAAAGGGGGCTTTTTGTTTTTTTGATTCATTAAAAGTGCGCTATATATTACTACCTGACCCTCTCAGACCGAAAAAACAGGCGCGAGTTCCGCTGATAAATGTTTTTATTTACGGTTCTTTAAGATCCATTTTTTCTCCATTGTTTCACCATAATTAAGTGCAATTCTGCGCCTCGCTTAGGTTAATCCCAGCAGACTCCTGCTATTTCTAAATCTCTTTTAAATAAAACGCCCATGCTAAAGAAAACAAATATCATTGCCGGATTATTGATTTCACCCTTAACGCTTTATGCCGCGACTTCGTACACTATTGATGATATTCGCTTTGAGGGCCTGCAGCGCGTTACCGTAGGAGCGGCACTGTTGAACATGCCCGTTCACCCGGGAGAAGAGGTCTCGAACGACGATATCAGCGACGCGATACGCGGCCTGTATGCCAGCGGCAACTTTGAGAACGTGCAGATCCTGCGCGATGGCCGTGCGCTGGTGGTGCAGGTTAAAGAGCGTCCGACCATTGCCAGTATCAGCTTCGCCGGCAATAAATCGGTGAAGGACGAGATGCTGAAAGAGAACCTCACCGCCAGCGGCGTTGATGCGGGTAGCGCGCTGGATCGTAACGCTCTCAGCGAAATAGAAAAGGGGCTGCAGGATTTCTATTACAGCGTTGGGAAATATAGCGCCACGGTCCATGCGGTGGTGACGCCGCTGCCGCGCAACCGCGTGGATTTAAAATTTGTCTTTCAGGAAGGGAAGTCGGCAACCATTGCCCAGATTAATATTATTGGCAATAAAGCGTTTAGCGAGGAAACGCTGCTCGACCAGCTTCAGCTCCGCGATCGGGTTCCGTGGTGGAACGTTATCGGTGATAAAAAATACCAAAAACAAAAAATGGCGGCGGATCTTGAAACGCTGCGCAGCTATTATCTCGATCGCGGCTATGCGCGTTTTGCCATTAATTCCAGCCAGGTCAGTATTACCCCGGATAAAAAATCGCTCTATCTTACGATCGACCTTGCAGAGGGAGAACGCTACAAGGTCAGCCGCACCGTGGTGACGGGTGAGATGGCCACGCACGGCCAGGAAATTGAGGCGCTGGCCCAGCCGCTGTCCGGCAGGGGATATAGCGGAGCCGAGATTACCGCCGTCGAAAATGCGATTAAAAAGCGCTTCGGTAAATATGGCTATGCCTGGCCGCAGGTGACGACGCACGCCGACATTGACGATCGGCAGAAAAGCGTCACGCTGCGTATTAGCGTCGATGCCGGGCGCCGCTACTCCGTACGCCAGATTCGTTTTATCGGCAACGATACCTCGCGCGATGCCGTGTTACGCCGCGAAATGCGGCAAATGGAGGGCGCGTGGCTCAACGATGAAAAGGTGCAGCAGGGAAAAGAGCGTCTTGACCGCACGGGCTATTTCGAGAGCGTTGATAAAGAGATAACCCCGGTTGCCGGCAGCCAGGACCAGGTTGACGTCGTCTATAAGGTGAAAGAGCGCAATACCGGCTCATTTAACGTTGGCCTGGGCTTTGGTACCGATAGCGGCGTCAGCTACCAGCTGGGAGTGACCCAGGATAACTGGCTGGGTACCGGCAACAGCGTCAGCTTTAACGGCACCCGCAATAGCTATCAGTCCTACGTTGAGCTCGGCGCGACTAACCCCTATTTCACCGTCGACGGCGTGAGTCTGGGCGGCAAGATTTTCTATAACAGCTATGACGCCTCCGATGCCGACTCCGGCAGCTATAACCAGCAAAGCTACGGCCTTGGCAGTAATCTCGGCTTCCCGATTAGTGAAAATAACTCGCTGAATCTGGGCGTTGATTATGTCCACAACCGCCTGACCAATATGGATCCGGAGCTCACGACCTGGAATTACCTTAACTCGCGGGGAATTTATCCGCAGGTGGTGACCAAAGATGGCGACAGCGGGGCGGAATACAGCGCCAACGATTTTTTTGTCAGCCTCGGATGGAGCTATAACGATCTCGATCGCGGGTTTTTCCCCCGCTCCGGCAATAAAAGCAGCCTGAGCGGCAAAGTGACCGTCCCGGGATCGGATAACCGCTATTACAAGCTCACCCTTGATAGCACCCAGTATGTGCCGCTAAATGAAGGCCAAAGCTGGGTATGGATGGAGCATCTGAAAGCGGGCTATGCCGGCGGCCTGCAGGGGAGCACGGTGCCCTTTTACGATAATTTCTACGCCGGGGGATCGTCATCGGTGCGCGGCTTCTCCTCAAATACTATCGGCCCGAAGGCGGCCTACTATCGCTGTAATGGCTCCGAAAGCAGCTATAGCGGCTGCCCGCTGGAGAGCTCTTCCGACGCGGTTGGAGGAAATGCGATGGCGGTGCTGAACAGCGAGTTTATTATTCCTACGCCGTTTATTAGCGACAAATATGCCGACAGTTTGCGAACCTCGCTCTTTGTCGACGCCGGCACGGTATGGAGCACCTCGTGGCAGAATAACGCCCAAACCCTGGCGGCGGGGATCCCGGACTATAGCGATCCGCTGCATATCCGAATGTCGGCGGGGATAGCGGTACAGTGGATGTCGCCGCTGGGGCCGCTGGTTTTCTCCTGGACTGAGCCCTTTAAAAAGTACGATGGCGATAAGGCCGAGCAGTTCCAGTTTAATATCGGCAAAACCTGGTAAGCGGGGGTCAGGAACCGCGCTACTACCGTCGCGCCGCCGCGTGAGAGATGACGCTCTGATGGCTATCATTCACGCAGTGGGCGCCGGGGCCTTTCTACTCCCATAACCCCCGGCGGCGAGCTGCCCGCCAGGGAAAAATACGCGCATAGACGGCAAAATAGTCTATTTTGCCGTTATGTCGTTGTTTAATCTGAATTCCATGATGATACTTTTTTGTAAAGTTATTTAGGGTTATTTTATGGTTTTCTGGCTTTACATATAAATATGTATTTTCAGCATCCATATCTACGTATTAAATATTATGGCGATTACTTATAAATAGCTAGATCGATTGTAAGCGATGTCCGTCTCATATCACATTATTGCGTTGAGGACTTGCGATTAATTATAATGTTTGCTATTTCTGAAGTCATGATTGCTGGCCAGGGATACAAGGATGAAACATGAAATGGACGGTGCTTAATACAATCATATGCCCGCATTCTGGCGTCGCATTCTCCAGTATTTGCGGACTGCGTTTTTTAAAGTTTATCATCTGGTATGAAGCGGATATTCTGTTGATTCCCGGTGAGTCAATGAAGCTGTACTCATCTAAGGTTCTGATAAATAATAAATATCATTTCTTTAAGGTTTACAATATTGCGACCTACAGCGATACGCAGTGGGAGTCGCTGAGAGAGCGGCCATCCTGCCCTCATGACTTTAGCGCAACCACCGCAGAGGGGTGCTGCTACCAGCCGCACTGCGTCATTAAGCGATGCCCTGGTAGCTATCATCGCCACGCCTTATGCTAAATGAGCGGCGATTAAGAACGGGTGTTTTCACAGACAAAGTAGGGCGTGTTTGTCGACATAAATACCCACGAATCTGGCTTTATTTTTATTATTTTAATAATAAAGTTATCTTCTTTGCTAATTTCAGTAAAGAACGGCGGGAGAATATCATCGAACTTTTCAGAGAATGCCGGTGAGCTGGTTCGCATGTTAGAATCATTATTTTTAAAAATATAGATATTGCTCTTGTTTTTAGTATAGGAGAAATATTTGCGAATGCTGATGTTATCCTGAGTATTTCCGGAATTGCCGGTAAAGGTGATCAGGCCATTGCCATTTTTAGTGAAAAAGGTAACTGAAAATGAGAAGGTTTCGTCATCATTGATTATCGAAAAGGCCGACGTACAGTCAATACTATCATCCTCTTCGCGGAAGTGAGTGTAATATACAGCACCGACGATGATAAGAACAATGATGATGAGGGTTATTATTTTCTTCATTTTATATGCCGAGATTGTCTTTTATTTTAAGTAGTAGGAGGAGGTACAGAATGATTTCTTGCTTGATTTGATCGGATAGCGACAAACAATCAGCGACGTTCTGCTCGATGGATAGTGATTGGTAATATATACCGTTTGGCCATCGGAACAGCTGATGTGCTTCTCCTGCATAAAATTAATAAAAAATTCATCAAATCTTAAGTCATCATTACGCAACACCTTGCAGGTACCGGGAGTGGCCAGCTCGGTATAAGAAGAGAAAGGCGTGCTGGTCTGTGGAAAATAATAAACATAGACCAACAGAACGATCGCCAGCAGGCTGGCGAAACCTGCAACTCTACAGGTTCCTTTTTCACTGTTAGCGAACCTGATGCCGGAAAGTATCCGCGGGACGAACGGGTCTTCGTTCACCGGCGGCGACGCCGATAGGTTATCCCGCGGCGGTTCCGGATCTGGCTGCTGCGGTTCGATACTTTCTACTGCCGGAGGTTGCTGTGGGTTATTAACCTTTTCCTCAACATTCGGCCCACTATCGTCTTCGGACCCCGGGTCGCTTTCAATATGCCGGGCCAAAATGGTGGTGTCATCGGCAATCATAAATCCCCGTTTCGGGATTGTTTGAATTATGCTGCCGTTAACGTGCAGGCGATTTAATGATTTACGCAGCAGAGAGATGTTTTGGTGTAGGGTATTTGGCGTAACGTTCATCCCTCTTTCTCCCCAGGCGTTATGCAACAGCTCTGCCTGGGTGACTATTCTGCCCTGGTTTTTAATTAATAAAATAAAGCAAAGGCTTGCTGGTATTGCCAGAGTGATACGCTCATTGCTTTCTATAGAATGGAGAGTATGCGCCGTAGGATTGAACCTGAGCGTGTTCTCGATAACGTAAATAGTGTCCATATATCGTGTCTTATCGTGAGAATAGTTACCGCTGCTGAAATTTATCTAAGATTTGATATTGAGATACTAGCATTAAAGCTTACTCCCGGCATTCATTCATAACTAAGAATTATCTTAATCCAATAGGATGTTTGTTATAAAAAGTCTCTTGTTTGTTAATTTTTTGGTATTTATATCATTAATTTCAGTTAGTTATGTTTTTACATAAAACCAACAAATGTGATTTCTTTACGCTTCATAACTTTATGAGTAATAAAATATGAGCACTACGATTATTATTGCTGCAACAAAATGTTACGGCCGTGACGTAACAAGATTAATAAAAGGATGTGGTTGTCCTGCGATAACAATGTTAATGAATGGCAGGGGCGTATCAGGCTATTGTTACGTACCGGTCATAATCAGTAACGAAGGCATCGTGGAGGTGTTTTTTCCGGACAGGTGGCCCAATGGAATAAAGGCTGGTTATTATGGCGGTACTGATTGTAACTGATAATTATTTCTTTATACAAGGCCTGAGCCATATGGCCGATGACTTCTGTTATATCGGTTGCGCCGGCAGTTTTGATAGCGAGTTGGCCCGTAGGCAATGTGCGGCGCTGAGCGCTGACGACTATGTGATTATCCATTTTGCACATTTAGATCATATATTATGTTTCTACCGATACTATCTGTCTAACAGCCTGGCGAAAGTTATTGTCGCCCCGGATGCAAAGTTTGTTAGCGACGTGTCGGACATTAATGATATTTATTTTCTCTCAGCCAATGCCAGCGTTAAATCGGTAGAGAATATGTTTAAGCTTAAAAAATATAAAATTAGAAAGCGAAGCCTGACTCCGCGCGAAGAAAAAATAATGTCATTAATGATTATCGGTAATTTGATTAATGATATTTCTCAGACGCTCGGCTTAAGCATTAAAACGGTTAGTTTACATAAAAGCAATACCAGCAATAAGGTCGGTTTGCTTAATAATAACAATATCACGATGCTGGCCCTGATGCGTTTTATTCTGCCGGCATCAAAAAACGGCCTGCGGCTTATTTAATCTGCCGCGGCAGCGCATTGTATCGATTTATTCAGGTATTTGTTTTTAAGGACTCAGGGTTCTTAAAGGCGATCATTCCATAAAGAACTATGGAACAGTACGGGCCATAAAAAGCCTCTTATCTTTATCAGGTGATAAATATGAAATTGAAAATGTTGGCAGCAGCTCTGATGACGACTCTCTGTGTTGGCGCTGTTCAGGCCGCTGATGTTACGGCTCAGGCAGTAGCGACCTGGTCAGCAACCGCTAAAAAAGATACCACCAGCAAGCTGGTCGTCACTCCGCTGGGCAGCCTGGCGTTCCAGTACGCTGAAGGGATCAAAGGCTTTAACTCGCAGAAAGGCCTGTTTGACGTTGCGATTGAAGGCGATGCTACCGCAACGGCCTTTAAACTGACTTCCCGTCTGATCACCAATACCCTGACTCAGCTGGATACCTCTGGCTCTACGCTGAGCGTTGGCGTTGATTACAACGGCGAGTCCGTAGAAAAATCGGCTGACACCATCATGATCGATACCGCTAGCGGCAAGCTGGGCGGCAACCTCAGCGCGCTGGCTAACGGCTACGACCAGGCCGGCCGTACCACCGCTCAGGATGGTTTCAACTTCTCTATCGTTAGCGGCACCACCGACGGTACCACGGCTGTAACGGATTACAGCACGCTGCCGGAAGGGATCTGGAGCGGCGACGTCAGCGTACAGTTCGACGCGACCTGGACCAGCTGATTTCCCTGTAGCACAAAGCAGGGGTTTCCCCCTGCTTTCTTTCACGGATTGAATTCCCATGAAAAACCACATTCTGGCTATTGGCCTCTGTTTATGCGCCATCATGCCGGCCCGGGCGCTGGACGTTGGCGATATCTCCTCGTTTATGAACAGCGACAGCAGCGTGCTCAGCAAAGAGATAAAAAATACCACCGACAGTGGACGCCTGATCAATATCCATATGGAGCGCCTCTCCTCGCCGCTCGATGGCGGTAACGTCATTGCGATGGAGAGCCAGGACGAAGTTTTGCTCACGCCTGCCAGCCTGCTGCTGCCGGCGAAAAGCAGCGATGTTATTCGCTTTTTCTATAAAGGCCCGACGGATGACAGGGAGCGTTATTACCGCATCGTCTGGTTCGATCAGGCGCTAAGCGACGCCCAGCGCAATGGCGCAGCCCGCAGCGCGGTGGCGACGGCATCCGCCCGTATTGGCACCATTTTGGTCGTGGCGCCCCGCAAGGTGAACTACCGCTATCAGTACGCCAACGGCACGCTGGTGAACAGCGGAAACGCCACGCTGCGCATTCTCGCCTACGGCCCATGCCTCAAGGCGGCGGATGGCAAAGAGTGTAAAGAAAATTATTACCTCATGCCCGGTAAAGAGCGCCGATTCACGCGCGTCAACGTTGCCGATAAAAAAGGACGGGTCGCGCTCTGGCAGGGCGAGCAGTTTGTTCCCGTAAAATAACAATTGTGCTGACGGGATAAGGTTATGCCGCGACTACGGATTTCCCCGGAGCTGAAAGCGCTCCTGGCCTACGGTATGGTTATTTTTTCTGTTCCGCTCAGCGTCAGCGCGGCGCCGGAGCAGATACCGCAAATCGGCGGCGTAATTATTCCCCAGGCGTTTAGCCAGGCCCTGCAGGACGGGATGAGCATCCCGCTCTTTATTCATCTGGAAGGCAGTACGGGCAACGGGGACGATCAGCGCCTCGGCAACGCCTTTATCTGGCTGGATGGCGGCGTGCTGCGCGTGCGCCAGATCCGCCTGGAGGAGAGCGATAATAATGCCACCGTGAGCGCCCAAACCCGGCAGACGCTCGCCTCCCTGGCGAACGAATCCTTCGACAGCGACCTGCGCATTAAGATCTCCGCCGACGCGCAGCTGCAGCTCAGCCTGCGCCAGCTTCTGCTCCAGCTGGTGGTGAAAAAAGAGGCCCTGGGCACCGTACTGCGATCGCGCAGCGAAGATATCGGCCAGTCCAGCGTTAACGCCCTCAGCAGCACCCTGAACTATAACCTCGGCGTCTATAACAACCAGATGCGCAACGCGGGGAACAGTACCTCCAGCTATCTGTCGATGAACAATGTTACCTCCCTGCGCGAGCATCATCTGGTGCTCGACGGCTCGCTCTACGGCGCCGGAACCAGCAATCAGGACAGCGAGATCTATAAGGCGATGTACGAGCGTGACTTCGCCGGTCACCGCTTTGCGGGCGGAATGCTCGATACGTGGAACCTGCAGTCCCTCGGGCCGATGACCGCTATTTCGGCAGGCAAAATTTACGGCGCCTCCTGGGGCAACCAGGCCAGCTCGACGGTCTTTGATAACTCCCAGTCGGCGACGCCGATTATCGCGTTCCTGCCTTCCGCCGGTGAGGTGCATCTGTCGCGCGACGGCCGCCTGCTGAGCGTGCAGAACTTCACGATGGGCAACCATGAGGTTGATACCCGCGGCCTGCCGTACGGGATTTACGACGTGAATGTTGAAGTTGTCGTCAACGGCCGGGTGGTCAGCAAGCGCACTCAGCGGGTGAACAAGCTGTTCACCCGGGGACGCGGCGCCGGCGCGCCTTTGGCCTGGCAGGTCTGGGGCGGAAGCTTCCATATGGACTGCTGGTCAGAGGGCGGCAAAAAGGCGCTCCCCGCCAAAGAGAGCTGGCTGGCCGGGGCTTCGGCGACGGGCTCGCTGGGCGCCTTCAGCTGGGCCGCAACCGGCTACGGCTACGATAACAACGCCGTCGGCGAGACCCGGCTAACCCTGCCGCTGACGCAATCTATCAACGTGAACCTGCAAAACATGCTGGCCAGCGACAGCTCGTGGAGCAGTATCGGCAGCGTCAGCGCCACGCTGCCCGGCGGCTTTAGCTCGGTTTGGGTCAACCAGGAAAAGACCATAATCGGCGACAGGCTGCGGCGCAGCGACGCCGATAACCGGGCGATTGGCGGGACGTTGAACCTCAGCCCGCTGTGGTCAAAGCTGGGCACCTTCAGCATCAGCTATAACGACGATCGCCGCTATAGCAGCCACTACTACACCGCGGATTACTATCAGACCCTCTACAGCAACGCCTACGGTTCGCTGGGCCTGCGCGCCGGGATCCAGCGCTTTAACAACGGCGACAGCAGCGCCAGCACCGGGAAATATATCGCGCTCGACTTTTCTCTGCCGCTCGGCAACTGGTTTAGCGCCGGGATGACCCACCAGAACGGCTACACCATGGCCAACCTGGCGGCGCGCAAGCAGTTTGAGGAAGGGAGCACCATTCGCACCGTCGGCGCCAATATCTCCCGGGCCATCTCCGGCGACACCGGGGATGACAAAACCCTGAGCGGCGGCGCCTATGCCCAGTTCGATACCCGCTACTCCAGCGGGACGCTGAACGTGAACAGCGGCACCGACGGCTACGTGAATACCAACCTCACCGCTAACGGCAGCGTGGGCTGGCAGGGGACAAATATTGCCGCCAGCGGGCGTACCGACGGTAACGCCGGGGTGATTTTTAATACCGGTCTTGAAGATGACGGCAAGCTCAGCGCCAGGGTAAACGGCCGGGTATTCCAGCTCTCGGGCAAACGCAGCTATCTGCCGCTCTCGCCCTACAGCCGCTACGAAGTCGAGCTGCAGAACAGCAAAAACTCGATCGACAGCTACGACATCGTCAGCAGCCGCAAAAGCCGTCTGACGCTCTATCCGGGCAACGTGGCGGTGATCGAGCCGGAAGTGAAGCAGATGGTGACCGTCTCCGGGCGTATTCGCGCCGAAGACGGCACGCTGCTGGCCAATGCGCACATTAATAACCACATCGGGCGTACCCGCACCGATGACAAAGGCGAGTTTGTGATGGATGTAGATAAAAAATTCCCGACCATCGACTTCAGCTACGGCAACAACCAGCGCTGCGAAGTGGAGCTTGAGATTAACAAAGCGCGCGGGGCGGTATGGGTCGGCGATGTGACCTGTAACGGCTTGAAAACCTACGCCAGCAACCTGGCGACGGGAGAGAACTATGCAGGCTAAATGGGGTGCGTTATTGGCGATTGTGCTCGCCCTGGGCGCAATGACGCGGGCCTCTGCGGCGGTGACCAAAACGAACTGGCCCGACGCGGCGGCGATGCAGTATGTGTTTGTGGAAAACAACTCTGACGATAACTACTTCGTCACCCCTGGCGGCGCGCTCGACCCGCGCCTGACCGGCGGCAGCCGCTGGACCGGGCTGAAGTATACCGGTACCGGCACTATCTATCAGCAGAGCCTGGGCTATATCGATAACGGCTACAACACGGTGCTAAACGCCAACTGGCAGTTCGACATGTGGCTGGAGAACTCGCCGGTATCCAACCCGCTGAGCGGCCTGCGCTGTATAAACTGGTACGTTGGCTGCGATATGGCAACCAGCCTGATTCAGGCGCCGGCGCTGGATGCGAGCGGTTTCTACGGCGTGACGGTGACCTCCGGCGGGGCTAAATGGATGCACGGGATGCTATCCGACGCCTTCTATCAGTATCTCCAGCAGATGCCGGTAGGCGGCAGCTTCTCGATGACCATCAACGGCTGTCAGACTTCCGTTAAGTACGATGCCAGCAGCGGGGCGCGCTGCAGGGATCAGGCTTCGGGGAGCTGGTATACCCGCAAGGTCACCCATACCAAGGCCGCCAACTTAAGGCTGCTCAATACCCACTCCCTTACCGAGGTGTTTATCAACACCGACGGAGTGCCGACGCTCGGCGAGGGGAGCACCAACTGCCATGCCCAAACCATCGGCACCCGCTCCGGCCTGAGCTGCAAGATGGTTAACTATGCTCTGGAAAACAACGGCCTGAGCAATACCTCTATCCATATTTTCCCCGCCATCAGCAATTCGTCGCTGGTCTCTGCGGTGGGCATCTATGATATGCAGTTCAGCCTCAACGGCAATTCGTGGAAGCCGGTAAGCGGCATCTCCTACTACTACAATTTCAATGAGATGAAGTCCTCTGACTCCATTTACATCTTCTTCTCGAATAACTTCTTTAAGCAGATGGTTGCGCTGGGGATCAGCGATATTAATACCAAAGATTTGTTTAACTTCCGCTTCCAGAACATTACGTCGCCGGAGTCCGGCTGGTATGAGTTTTCTACCTCCAACTCGCTGGTTATCAAGCCGCGTGATTTCAGCATCAGCATTATTTCCGACGAGTACACCAGCGCGCCGAGCCGCGAGGGCTACGTCGGCCAGGGCAAGCCCTCGCTGGATTTTGGCTATATCGTCACCACCAGCGGCAGGACCGCCGCCGATGAGGTGCTGATCAAAGTTAACGGCCCGGCGCAGACCATCGGCGGGCGTTCATACTGCATCTTCAGCTCCGCGGACAATACGACGAAAGTCCCTTTCCCGGCGACGCTGACCTTCACGACGCAAAGCGGCGGCAACAAAACCTACGATGCCGGCTGCGACGATAGCTGGCGCGACATGACCGATGCGCTGTGGATGAGCACGCCGTGGAACGACGCCTCCGGCGATCCGGGAGTGATGAATAAAACCACGGTCAGGTTCTCTATCCCGATGAATGACGCGATCTCGCTGAAAACGATCGACGATGACGGCTGGTTCGGTGAGGTGAGCGCTTCAGGTGAAATTCGGGTTCAGGCGACGTGGCGAAATGTTAACTAATACGATACGCGCGATGGCGTGGCTGCTGGCCCTCTGCCTGCCCGCGGTCGGAGAGGCCATATCGGTCGGTAACCTGACCTTCTCGCTGGGGGCGGAGGAGAGCTTTGCCGCCAAGCGGGTGCTGAATAATAACAAGAGCGCGCGCCTGTATCAGGTCTCGGTGGTCGGTATCGACCGTCCTGGCGGGAAAGAGGTTCGCTCCCGCCCGGCGGACGGCGAGCTGCTCTTTGCACCGCGCCAGCTGACCCTGCAGGCGGGGGAGGGGGAATATTTTAAGTTCTACTATCACGGGCCGCAGGACAACCGCGAGCGCTACTATCGGGTCTCGTTTCGTGAAATCCCTACCCGCAACCGCGTCGAGCGCAATACCGCCGGGGCGGCGGTGAGCATCGACCCGGTGGTGGTGGTAGAGACTATCCTGGCGGTGCGTCCGCGTCAGGTCGATTTTAAATGGGCCTTTGACCGCCAGGCGGGCACCGTCAGCAACAGCGGCAACACCTGGTTTAAGCTGCTGATTAAGCCCGGATGCGGGGCAACGGAAGAGGACGGCGACGCCTGGTACCTACGCCCTGGCGACGTGGTGCGCCAGGCTGCGCTACGCCAGTCTGGCGACAAGTACATAATTTACAACGATCAATTTATCAAAATATCCAACGACTGCCCGTCGCCATCGGCGGGCGGTTAGCTCTCGGTCAGGGCCATCAGGCGCGACTGAACCTCAGGGCAGCCGGCCAGCACCAGGTTACCGCTGAGCAGGCCGTCGTTGGCCAGAAAATCGCTGCTGCTCCCGCCCGCTTCGACGATCAGCAGGATACCCGCCAGCGCATCCCAGCTGTTCATATGCGCCTCATAATAGGCGTGCACCTGGCCGGCAGCGACGTGGGCCAGCATCAGCGCCCCGGCGCCAAAGCGGCGGTACTCCATGCCGGCGTCAATCACCCGCTCCAGCATGCGGGCGTAGTTTGCGGCAGGCGCCCGGCTGGAGCGCCCCATGCCAATCACCACCGTTTCCGGATCCGGCTCGCGTAGCGTCAGGCGCTTATCGTTGAGAAATGCGCCTTCGCCGCGGCGGGCAAAGAAAAACTCATTGCGATCCGGGGCGTAGATAATTCCCAGCTCCAGCGCGCCCTGGCTGACCCAGGCCAGAGAAATACACCAGTAATCCATGCCCAGAATATAGTTGGTGGTACCGTCGATAGGATCAATGACCCAGGTTCCCTGCTTCCCGGCCCGCAGGCCGCTCTCTTCGCCGAGAAAACCGTCCTCCGGGCGATGGGCCTCCAGCCAGGCCTTGATCTCCTGCTCGACGAAAACGTCGGCCTGGGAAACAAAATCCTGGCGCGCTTTTTTATCCACCTGCAGTCCCGCATCGCGCAGCTCCTGCGCGCGCGTCCCCAACTGGCGAATCAAACTGCATAGCGACTGCTGCTGTTCTTCGGTCATAGCCTGGCTCTTATGTGGTTGATGGCGACGTGCGCCGGTGAATTAAATCGACCTTCACCCACGTGGTGCGTGAAGGCTGGAGCGGATCGCTGGCCCTCTCCAGCAGGCGGGTGAGCGCCTGGCGGGAGATCTCCGCTACGTCCTGATGCAGAGTGGTGAGCCGGTAGCTGTACTGCGCCGTTTGCGGCGTGTTATCAAACCCGATGAGCTGAAAATCCGCCGGGGCCTCTTTGCCACGCTGGCGCATGCCGTCAAGAAAGCCGCAGGCCAGCTGCGCGTTGGCGCAAAAAATCCCCTCCAGCGCATCGTCGGCATCGGCGGCGGCCTGCAGCCCGCCCTCGTAGCCTTCGAGGGTGGCAAAAAGAGGCTGAAGATCGCGCCGCGTATCCACCCCAAGTTCGCTGAGCGCCTGATAGAACGCTTCCCCGCGCATTTGTCCGGCCCAGGTCGAGTGGCGATGGTTTAGCCAGCCAAAGCGGCGGCAGCCGGCGGTTACCAGCTGCTTCGCAGCCAGCGCCGCCCCGGCTGCATTATCCGAGCAGACGTAATCGACGCCGGGAATATTGGGCTGGCGGTTAATGCCGACGACCGGAATTTGCTGCTGGGCGAACTCGTAGACCAGCGACTCGGGCGGCTGGCCGGAGGTGACGATCGCCCCGGAGACGCGAAACTGCGCGAAGCGGCGAAGGGTCTGGGCCAGATCCTGCTCGCTGCGGATCTCGCTGACCAGCGCCTGAAAATCGTGGCGCTGGATCTCGCTCAGCAGCCCGTCGAGCAGGCTGCTGCGAAACGGATCGTTGATGCGGGAAACGATCACCCCGATCAGGTGGCTGCGCCGGCGGTTAAGCCCCTGGGCGAGGAAGTTGACCTGATAGCCCAGCTCTTCTGCGGCGCGCAGCACCCGCTCGCGGGCGGCGGGCGAGATGCTGCCGTTATTGCTCAGCGCGCGGGAAACGACCGCGCGCGAGACCCCGGCGCGGCGGGCAACGTCCTCGGCGGTAATGCTCTGTTTTCGGGGAAGTGCGCTCATGCCGGGCTTTCCTCGCCGCTGCGCGGTGGCTGATGAAGATCGTATTGTAAGCCGTCCTGGCTGACGAACAACCCGTTCCACGGCCGGCAGGCTACCCGCAGCGCCGGCAGGATCGCGTCGTAGCAGTGATAGAGCCCCATGGCGGGCAGCGCCAGCCTTTGAAACAGCGCCAGGCAGGCCGGGAAATCGCCGTGGGAGGCGTCGTCGCTCAGGGCGGTGAGCGAGGCGCACTCCTGGAACGCCAGGTCTGCCCCCGCCATCAGCGCGATCGACTGCGCCGTCGGCCGGCCGTCGCCGCTGTAGAACAGGCTTTTCCCGGCTAGGGTGATGCGAATTGCGCGATTGCTGAGCTCATGCTGGGTTTCGGCGGTGCGGATCTGCCAGTCGTGCCAGGTCCACGTCGGGGTGACGTCGCGCCACTCAATCGCAAAGCACAGCGCGGTGTCCGGCCAGTTTGCCAGCTGCGCCAGCTGCATCAGCACCGGACGCTGCTGCGGCTGGCTGTAGATAATCAGCGGCTTGTGGCGGGAAAAGCTTTTCCAGTAGTTGAGCAGCGCCGTCAGGCCGGTACAGTGATCCGGATGGACGTGGGTGAAGTAAATGGCATCGATATCGTTAATATTGCCCCCGCGCTGCCACAGGGCGCGCGGGATAGTGGGGCCGCAATCAATCAGCCACTGGCGATTGTTATTATCAATCACGCGCAGCGCAGAGGTATTTTGGCTCTCTGAGAAGGCGCTGCCGCAGCCGAGAACGTCTATTTTCATTTACCCTCGCCAAAAAATTTTCGCACTTAATTAAATTGTCACAAATACCCGACAAAGTAGGCTCACATCATGTCGAGTTAAAGTTGCATTTTTTTTACAGCCAAATGAACACGTGTTCATACCGGCGCGAATAAATAAAAAAATGCCTACAGAAGAGTTTTGGATACCGAATATGAGCTATCTGCACATTGCCAGCCTGAGAATTCGCTACGGCGATAAGGTTGTCCTGCATAATATCGACCTGGCGGTAGAGAAGGGGGAGATGATCGCCCTGCTGGGGCCATCGGGCTGCGGGAAAACCACGCTGCTCAATGCGCTCTGCGGTTTTATCCCGGCGCAAAGCGGGGAGATCGTCGTCGCCGGCAGGGATATTACCCATAGCCCGCCGGAGCAGCGCAATATTACGATGGTTTTTCAAAGCTATGCGCTGTGGCCGCACCTGACGGTGGCCCGCAATATCGGCTACGGCCTGAAGCTGCGCCGGTGGCGGCGCGACGATATCGACCGCCGGGTGGCGGAGCTGCTGCAGATAGTCAACCTCTCGGGGCTGGCGGAAATGAAGGTGACCGAGCTTTCCGGCGGCCAGCGTCAGCGGGTTGCCCTGGCGCGCGCCCTGGCGATTGAACCGGACGTGCTGGTGCTGGATGAACCGCTCTCCAACCTGGATGCCAAAGTCCGCCTTAACGTCCGTCATGAAATAAAAGCGCTGCAAAAGAAGCTCGGCTTTACCTCATTAATCGTCACTCATGACCAGCAGGAAGCGCTGGTGATGGCTGACCGTATTGCCGTATTAAATAACGGCAGGATTGAGCAGTTAGGGACGCCGGAGGAGATATATCAGCGTCCGGCCACGCCTTTTGTCGCCGATTTTATGGGTGCCGATAATAAAATAAATAGCCGCGATATCCGCACCCTCGACGGTATTCACTGGCGTAGCCCACCGGCATATTCCACTGCTGATTCTGGCGAGCAGATCATTTATTTCCGCAGCACCGACGCGGCGCTCCTTTCAGTCGCGGATAGCGCGCCGCAGGAGGGGCTGACCCTCGACGGCATCGTCGAACAAAGCGCCTTCCTCGGCCATTTATATCGCCACAGCGTACGCTGCCGCGATCGCCTGCTGCTGGCGGATTCTACCCGCTGCTGGCCCGCCAGCTCCCCGGTCAGGCTGCACGTGCCGACACCGGCGCTGCATATTTTTCCTTCATCTCATGCAAGTTGACATCATCGTGTTCATTCTGGGGATAAACCATGTTTACTAAAACAAACGTTGCGCTAGCGACCGCCGTACTCCTGAGCTACGGCGCGCAGGCCGATACCATCCTGAACGTCGCGACGGCGGGCGATCAGAATATGGTGGATTACGTAAAAACCTGGCTGGGGCCAAAGTTTGAGGCCGCGCATCCGGGCGTCAAGGTGCAGGTTATCGGTACCGGGCCGGGGGACGCGGGCTCGAACAAAATTATCGAAAAGCTGACGGCGCAGAAGGAGAGCGGCGCCAGCAGCTGGGATATTGACGTCGCCGTAGTGCATCAAAAAGCCGGCGGCGAGCTGGTGGAGAAGGGGCTATTAGAGAAGTACCGCCCGCAGATTAAGACCGCCAGCCTGGTCAGCGCCGATAACGCTAAAAATGCCCTCGGGGTGAACGTCGACGGCTACGTGATGCCGATGTTTTTAAGCCAGACCGCCATTGCCTGGAACAGCGAGACGATCAAAACCCCGCCGGCCTCCTACGATGAGCTGGTGGCCTGGGCGCAGAAAAACCCGCAGGCCTTCGGCTATAACGGGATTAAAAACGGCATGTCCGGGGTCAGCTTCGTGGTGGGCTGGATGTACGCCTACGGCACCGACGCCCAGCGCCTCTCCTCCCTGCCGTACGATAAAGGCGTGGAGAAAAACTGGGGCCAGGCCTATGAAAAGCTGAAGGCTTTTAATAAAAACGTCACCTTCACGCCGGGCAACGCCGGGACGCTCGATATGCTGACCCGCGGGGAGATCGCGATGGGGCCGGTGTGGGTGGACATGTTCTACAGCTGGAAGGATCAGGGCAAGCTGCCGCCGTCGATCAAGCTCTCCCTGCTGGCGCCGGGGATGCCGGGTCAGCCGATGTATTACGTGACCCCGGCGAAGGCGGCGAACGCCCAGCTGGCGCACGAGTTTATCGAGCTGGCGACCAGCCCGGAGGTGCAGGCGCAGGGGATCGTGAAGCAGTTTAACTGGTATCCCGGCATCGATGCGCAGCACGTTAAGCCGCAGCTGGACGCGGGGACGTGGCAAAAGCTGTTTGCTGAGATCTCGCCGCAGGCGCTGGCGGAATACGGCAAAAGCTTCCCGATTAGCGCCTATTTTGACGATATTAAAGAAGGCTACGAAAGCCAGGTCGCCAACTAATCTTCGTCGATGCCCGGGGCGGCTGCGCGTCGACCCGGGCGTTTCTCCTTGCTGATATCAGGTTTGCTATGCGTATTTCGCTGAAATATCTGCTGCTGGTGGCTCCCGCCGCGCTGACCATCGCCGTGCTGTTTTTATATCCGCTGGGCTTCTCGCTGATTGCCGCCTTTACCGACGATGCGCAGCGGCTGACCCTGGCCCACTTTCGCAAAGTCTATGCGCTCTACTCCAGCGATATCCTGTTTACGCTGATCGTCGTGCTGAGCTCCGTGGCGCTGCTGGCGCTGATTTCCATTACCCTTTCCGCGGTGATTACCCTGTCGTCCTGCCGGCCGATCGTACAGATGCTGGCATTTTTATATCGGCTGCCGCTGTTTATTCCCTTTATCGTTGCGGCGCAGATGATGCGTACCTTTCTGGCCAAAAACGGCTTAATGAACAATGCGCTGATTGCCAGCGATCTGCTCACGCCGATGGAGACTCTCTCCTGGCTGGGCTGGAAGGGCATTATTATCACCTTCGTCTGGAAGCAGCTGGCGTTCGCCACGCTGCTTATCTGCGGCGCAATGGCGGCGCTTGAGCAGTCGCAAATTCTGGCGGCGCGCAATCTGGGCGCCTCTCGTCCGCGGATCCTGTTCGATATTATTCTGCCGCAGGTGCTGCCCGCTATCGGCGTGGCGCTGGTGCTCTCGACCGTCACCATGATGTCGGTGCTGTCGGTGCCGCTGATGATAGGCGTCGGTACGCCGACGATGATCACCGTTGATATGGCGTTTCGCGTGAACTCCTACGGGGATTACGCCGTGGCTAACGCCCTCGGCGTCGTGTCGCTGCTTATCTGCGGCGCGCTGTCGTGGTTTTATCTGCGCCACAGCCTGCGGCAAAAAGGGGGAGAATAATGAAGGAGGTTACGATGACGTCACCCGCGACGCTGCTGGCGAAAGGGCGGAGAAAGCTGAACGCCAGCCTGCCGCTGCAGACGCTGCTGCTGGTTCTGATGCTGCTGGCGATGTTTGGCCCGCTGCTGAATCTGCTTATCTGGACGGTGGCCGAAAGCTGGTTCTTTCCCCACAGCCTGCCCAGCCAGTGGGGGCTGAAATACTGGTATCAGGTGTTCAGCCCCTATAGCGATGTTTCGGGCTCTCTGCTGACCAGCGTGCTGATTGCCGTGCTGTCGGTGCTGGTGTGCCTGCTGGTTTCGATCCCCGCCGGCTATGCGTTATCGCGGCGAGGGATGCCGCTGCGGGTGGGCTTTATGCTGCTGTTTCTTATTCCGCAGGCGTTCCCTAACCTGACGGTATATATGAATATTGCCCGGCTTTTCTATCAGTGGGGGCTCAACGGCACCGTGGCCGGCGTGGTGCTGGTGCACAGCGTGCACGGGCTGATGTATTCGGTATGGATTTGCGTGGCGGCGTTCTCGGCGGTCGATCCGCTGCTGGCAAGAGCGTCGCGCAATCTGGGGGCCGGGGCGGTGTATACGTTTTGGCATATCGTTTTGCCCCAGGCATCGCCGGGGATTATTGCCGCCAGTATTTTTGTCTTTCTGGAGTCGCTGGACGAGTTCACCGGCACCTTTTTTGTCGGCGCGCCGGATATCACCACGCTGCCGCTGCTGCTATACAACGCCAGCATGTCGGGAAACTATCAGGTGTCGTCTATTACCGCGCTGATTTTATTACTGCCGTCGCTGCTGTTTATGCTGGTTATTCATAAATTTATGCGCCCGGAAATGCTGGCAAAAATGGGCAAATAGCGTTCAGGCTACCCGCCAGTAAAAACGCTTCCCGGTGGGAAGCGTTTTTACTATCAGGTCATCATCATCGGCCACTCTGGCGGCGTCTGGCTCATCACCTCAACCATGACGTCTTTAATGTTGCCCCAGATTTTGGCAACGTCGATCAGCGTGATACCGAGCAGGCCGGTGGCAAACCAGCAGGCGGCGACCAGCCCCAGGCAGCTGCAGATGACCGCTAAGCCGGCATAGTCGCTTTTACGCAGCTGAATATTCATCGAGCTGGCTAAAAACATCAGCACTGCGCTCACCAGCGGCCAGCGCAGGAGTATGACACTGGTAGTAATGGAAGCCATTAACCTGATCCTCAAAGAAAGTCGGGGGCCTTTGACAACCTGGCGAGACTAACGATGACGTGGCGCTCTGGCTATCGACGGGCAAAGAAACGTATAATGAAACAATGTTTCCGTTTCATTAGGATGTGTGAACTATATCACACTTGTTCTTTTATTCACCAGCCAAAAATTGCGTTTTTTATGTACTTATAAACCATTTTAATATTGTGGTTAATGATGCCGTGCGCCATAGCCATGCCCGCCATGTTGCTGAAGCTAATGTATTAATACGATGGATTGTTTTTTTGCCTGGCTTATATCTACGGGTTTTATTACCTGTTCGCGGTAATCATACGGATAAACCGAATCAGAAAGCGCTGCCGCTCTCATTATGTCGAGAATGTTTCTCGATTGTTCTATAAGTTAGTATTATTCATCATTATCAGCTGTGGGGTTTTTACCCTCACTAGCCGAATGCCTAAATGACCGGCGCTGTATAGGCGCAGGCATCTGCCATTGTGGACTGTTACCGTGATTAAGGCGTATCGCATGGATAAAAAGCGGAAATGAGTCGTAGCGCGCCGCATAAGGCGTTGAAAATATTCGGTATTACCCTGGTTATCCTGCTGCCAGTGGTGCTGGCATTGTGGCTTGCCCAACACCGGGCCAGGGTGGAAACCAACGACCAGCTCCGCTCGTTTTCTCAACTGGCGCTGCAGAAAACCGAAATGGTTATTCATGAGGTCGAGCAGGCGCGTAAAAAGGCCATGCAATATCAGGGGATAATATGTTCGCCGCAGCACCAGCGATATATGCTGGATATTGTTCGCAGCCTGCTTTACGTCGAAGATTTAGTCTATGCGGAAGGCGCTGATTTCTTTTGCTCAACCGCCGTTCATCCCGATACGGTCTGGCATGTTGAGACGGCTAATTATATAAAAAAGCCGGATGTCGCCATCTATTACTATCGCGATACGCCGTTCTATCCCGGTTTTGCCATGACCTATATGCAGCGCGGTCACTATGTCGCGGTTATTAATCCGCTTTCCTATAGTGCGTTAATATCCAGCGATAGAGATTTAGCCTACGGTCTGTTCGATACCAAAACGAATCAGTTTTTCTCCGTCAGCAAAAATACCGACGCCGCGGCGCTGCGCCCGCTGATCCGCAGCAAAGACACCTTTTTCCAGCAGGATCGCCGGGTATACACCGTTGCCCATTCGGCGAACCGCCCTATCGCGGTGATCATGTCCACTTCGCGCGTGGGCTACTATAAAAATTTATACGATCAGATCATGCTTACTCTGCCGCTGGGCCTGATTGGTAGCGGGCTGATGTTAATGCTGTGGCTACGAACCCGGCGGCAGTACCACTCCCCGCGCAGCAGGCTGCAGCGCGCGCTGAGCCGTCGCCAGCTGTGCCTGCACTATCAGCCGATCGTCGATATTAAAAATAACCGCTGCGTCGGGGCCGAAGCGCTGCTGCGCTGGCCAGGATGCAATGGCCCGGTGATGAGCCCGGCGGAGTTCATTCCGCTGGCGGAGAACGAAGGGCTGATTGCGCAGGTGACGGACTACGTCGTGGATGAGGTGTTTGCCGATCTGGGCGAATTTCTCGCCAGCCATCCGCAGCTGTACGTCGCGATTAACCTCTCGGCCACGGATTTCCACTCTGCGCGGCTGATTAGCCAAATTAGTGAAAAGGCGCAAAGTCACGGGGTATGCATCAGCCAGATTAAAATCGAAGTGACCGAGCGCGGGTTTATTGACGTGCAGAAAACGACGCCGGTGATTCAGGCCTTTCGCGAGGCGGGATATGAAGTCGCCATCGATGATTTCGGCACCGGCTACTCCAACCTGCATAACCTCTCTTCGCTCAACGTCGACATTCTCAAGATCGATAAATCCTTTATCGATACGTTGACGACGCACGGCACCAGCCACACGATCGCCGAGCATATTATTGAGATGGCGCGCAGCCTGCACCTGAAAACCGTGGCCGAGGGCGTCGAAACGCTGGACCAGGTGAAGTGGCTACACAAGCGCGGCGTCCGCTACTGCCAGGGCTGGCATTTTGCGAAGGCGATGCCGGTGCAGGAGTTTAAGCAGTGGCTGGTTAAGGCGCCAGCGCTGCTTAACGCCTGTGCGCAAAGCCGTCAGGCGGAAATCTGATGGCGATAGTCGCTGGGCGTGCGGTCATACTCCCGGCGGAACACCCGTGAAAACGTCTGCTGCGAGACGTAGCCCAGATCCATCGCGATATCGAAAATCGGGCGCTGGGTGGTTCTGAGGGCTTCAGCGGCCAGTAACAGCCGACGTTGGCGAATGTAATCACCCAGCGTCTGATGCGTAACGGCGCGGAACATCCGCTGGAGATACCACTTCGAGTACCCCGATTTTTTGGCGACTACATCAATGTTAAGTGGTTGATCGATATGTTCATCAATCCATTCAATAAGCGTTTGGATAATATCCTGATGGGACATAAAGCGGCCTCTCTCTCAATTCTCGATTCGTCGTTTTGTCTGCGGGCGAGTATAATTCCTCAAGTTAACTTGAGGTAAAGCGCTTTATGGAAAAGAAATCACCCCGTATCAAAATGCTGTTGACCCCCGGCGAAGTGGCAAAACGTACCGGCGTTGCCGTCTCGGCGCTCCATTTCTATGAAAGCAAAGGGCTGATTCACAGCCAGCGCAATCCGGGTAATCAGCGGCGCTACCGTCGTGACGTGCTGCGTGCGGTGGCGATTATCAAGATTGCGCAGCGCATCGGCATTCCGCTGGCGACTATCGGCGACGCCTTTGGCGTGCTGCCCGAAGGCCACAACCTAAGCGCCAAAGAGTGGAAGCAGCTATCGTCGGTGTGGCGGGAGGAGCTGGATCGGCGCATTCATACGCTGACCGCGCTGCGCGATCAGCTGGATGGCTGCATCGGCTGCGGCTGCCTGTCGCGACGGGACTGCCCGCTGCGTAACCCGGGTGACAAGCTGGGTGAAGAGGGGACCGGCGCGCGGCTGCTGGAGGATGATTAAAAAAACTAAAGCGCCACAACAGGGCGCTTTAGTTGTTTTCCGGTCTTTGTCTTTCGCTCTATCCCGCTGGTTCACAGGAGGGTTTCCCCCGACATCGGCTCCCCTCAGTATTGCGCAACAAGTTGATGGAGGTTCCGGATTGCGCCGACACCTTAATTGTGGCACATCCCCTTAAATCCACCCGCTTATTTTGGCGAATTTTTCCCGTCATTCACCGCCAGTTCCTATAGTTAATTTGAACAAACGACGGGAGAGACCCATGCTGACGGTACATCACCTTAATCAATCGCGATCGCAGCGCGTGCTCTGGGCGCTGGAAGAGCTGCAGCTGCCCTATCAGATTGTCTGCTATCCGCGGCAGAAAAATATGCTGGCACCGCCGGAGTTAAAAAAAATTCACCCGCTGGGCAAATCTCCGGTGGTGGAGGACAACGGCTACGTGCTGGCGGAGTCCGGGGCGATCCTTGAATATCTGCAGGAAACCTACGATAGCACGCAGCAGCTGCGGCCGCAGGCGATGGCGGACAGGCTGCAGTACCGCTTTTGGCTGCACTATGCCGAAGGCTCGCTGATGCCCCTGATGCTGATGAAGCTGGTCTTTTCCAGCCTCGGCAAGGCTCCGGTGCCGTTCGGCATGCGCACGCTGGGCGGCGCGCTGGGGAAGGGGGTGCAGAAGGCCTGGCTGGACCGGCAGATTGCGACCCACGCCGGCTTTATCGAAGATCACCTCTCCCGATGGCCGTGGTTTGCGGGCGAAAACCTGAGCATGGCCGATATCCAGATGAGCTTTCCGCTGCTGGCGCTGCAGTCGCGCGGCGGAATTGACGGGCTTGCGCACATCGCCCGCTGGACGCAGCGTATCGAGCAGCGTCCGGCCTGGCAGCGCGCCATTGAACGCGGCGGCCCCTTTACGCTACCGGGTGCCTGAGGCATCACCTTTTACGATGGCCGAGGCGAATTGCTATCAGCGCAATACAAAAATGTTAGCAGATTGCGCATAGACGATAACGTTTGCGCATCGGCTGGTTATTTCCTGAACGTCATAAGCGAAATTTAGCGAAATACGACAAACTTCAGTTGAAAAGGGCCATCTAAAGGCTGGATAATCGTTTGCCTTATTATTTTGCTCGCTATTTATCCTGCTAACAGGGGGTGAGTAAAGTAATTTTGACCACCGTATTGTATGCGCGGAGTTAAACGTTTGCTTTTTTTGCAGCCCCCCTGGCGCTGCGATATATAGCACAAGGAGATCGCGTTGAACTGGCAGTGGATGGTCCACCACGCATACCGACGAATGATAAAAATTCTCAGGGGAAGTTTTCTATGTCTACGCCTTCAGCGCGTACCGGCGGTTCATTAGACGCCTGGTTTAAAATTTCGGCTCGCGGCAGCTCCGTGCGTCAGGAAATTCTTGCAGGTTTAACTACTTTTCTCGCCATGGTGTACTCGGTAATCGTAGTACCGGGCATGCTGGGTAAAGCCGGGTTCCCACCGGCAGCGGTGTTTGTCTCCACCTGCCTGGTGGCGGGCGTGGGCTCTCTGGTGATGGGGCTGTGGGCCAACCTGCCGCTGGCAATCGGCTGTGCTATCTCGCTGACCGCCTTTACCGCCTTCAGCCTGGTGCTGGGGCAGCAGATCAGCATCCCGGTTGCGCTGGGCGCCGTGTTCCTGATGGGCGTGCTGTTTACCATTATCTCGGCGACCGGCATTCGTAGCTGGATCTTACGCAACCTGCCGCAGGGCGTTGCGCACGGTACCGGTATCGGTATCGGCCTGTTCCTGCTGCTGATCGCTGCCAACGGCGTGGGCCTGGTCATTAAGAACCCGCTGGACGGTCTGCCGGTGGCGCTGGGTAACTTCGACAGCTTCCCGGTGATTATGTCGCTGGTGGGGCTGGCGGTGATTATCGGCCTCGAAAAGCTGAAGGTGCCGGGCGGCATCCTGCTGACCATTATCGGCGTGTCGATCGTCGGCCTGATTTTCGACCCTAACGTGCACTTCTCCGGTATTTTCGCCATGCCGTCGCTGAGCGACGATAAAGGCAATTCGCTGATCGGCAGCCTGGACATTATCGGCGCGCTGAACCCGGTCGTTCTGCCGAGTGTACTGGCGCTGGTGATGACGGCGGTATTTGATGCCACCGGCACCATCCGCGCGGTCGCGGGGCAGGCGAACCTGCTGGATAAAGACGGGCAGATCATCAACGGCGGTAAAGCGCTGACCACCGACTCCCTGAGCAGCGTCTTCTCCGGCCTGGTCGGCGCGGCGCCTGCGGCGGTGTATATCGAATCGGCTGCGGGTACCGCTGCCGGCGGTAAAACGGGCCTGACCGCGGTGACGGTTGGCGTGCTGTTCCTGCTGATCCTGTTCCTCTCTCCGCTCTCCTATCTGGTGCCCGCCTACGCCACCGCTCCGGCGCTGATGTATGTCGGCCTGCTGATGCTGAGCAACGTGGCGAAGATTGATTTCAACGATTTTGTCGATGCGATGGCGGGGCTGATTACCGCGGTCTTTATCGTGCTGACCTGCAACATCGTTACCGGCATCATGATTGGCTTCGCGTCGCTGGTTATCGGACGCCTGGTCTCCGGGGAGTGGCGCAAGCTGAACCTCGGCACCGTGATCATTGCCGCAGCGCTGGTTATCTTCTACGCCGGCGGCTGGGCAATTTAAGCGATTTATGCTGACAGCGGGCGGCTCAGGCCGCCCGTTTAATTTTTAAGCCACATCCTGTTTCCTTTTGCGTTAATCTGGGTAGCGTATCATTTCGAGACATGACGCCTCAGATGTAAAAAAAGAAAACGCAGCAAACAGGGAACACATGGAAATATTCTTTACCATACTCATCATGACCCTCGTGGTCTCTCTCTCCGGGGTGGTTACACGCGTACTGCCCTTTCAGGTTCCACTACCTTTAATCCAGATTGCCATCGGCGCGCTGTTGGCCTGGCCTACCTTCGGGCTGCACGTCGAATTCGACCCCGAGCTCTTCCTGGTCCTCTTTATTCCGCCGCTGCTTTTTGCCGATGGCTGGAAGACGCCGACCCGCGAGTTCATTGAGCACGGGCGAGAGATTTTTGGCCTCGCGCTGGCGCTGGTGCTGGTGACGGTGGTGGGCATCGGCTACCTCATCTACTGGATTGTCCCGGGCATTCCGCTGATCCCGGCCTTTGCGCTGGCGGCGGTCCTGTCGCCAACCGATGCGGTGGCGCTCTCCGGGATTGTCGGCGAAGGGCGGATCCCGAAAAAAATTATGGGGATACTGCAGGGCGAAGCGTTGATGAACGACGCCTCCGGCCTGGTCTCGCTGAAGTTTGCCGTCGCGGTGGCGATGGGCACGATGGTCTTTACCGTTGGCGGTGCGACCGTCGAGTTCTTCAAGGTGGCGATAGGCGGCATCCTCGCCGGTTTTGTCGTCAGCTGGCTCTACGGGCGCTCGATGCGCTTCCTCAGCCGCTGGGGCGGCGATGAGCCGGCAACGCAGATTGTGCTGCTGTTCCTGCTGCCGTTTGCTTCCTACCTGATCGCTGAACATATTGGTTTTTCCGGGATTCTGGCCGCGGTCGCGGCGGGGATGACCATCACCCGTTCCGGAGTGATGCGCACCGCGCCGCTGGCGATGCGCCTGCGCGCCAACAGTACCTGGGCGATGCTGGAGTTCGTGTTTAACGGCATGGTCTTCCTGCTGTTAGGCCTGCAGCTGCCGGATATTCTGTCGAGCTCGCTGGTGGCGGCGGAGGCGGATCCCAACGTCGAAACCTGGATGCTGTTTACCGATATAATCCTGATTTACGCCGCCCTGATGCTGGTCCGTTTTGGCTGGCTGTGGACGATGCGCAAGCTCAGCCAGCGCTTCCTGAAGAAGAAGCCGATGGAGTTTGGCTCCTGGACCACCCGCGAGCTGCTGATCTCCTCGGTGGCCGGGGTGCGCGGGGCGATTACCCTCGCCGGCGTGCTGTCGATACCGCTGCTGCTGCCAAGCGGCGACGTTTTCCCTGCGCGCTATGAGCTGGTGTTCCTTGCCGCCGGGGTCATCCTGTTCTCGCTGTTTGTCGGCGTGATTGCGCTACCGATCCTGCTGCGCCACATCGAGTCGACCGACCATGTCCAGCAGCGTAAAGAGGAGCGCCTGGCGCGCGCCGCAACCGCGGACGTGGCGATCGTGGCGATTCAAAAAATGGAGGAGCGGCTGGCGGCGGATACCAAAGAGAATATCGATAACCAGCTGCTGACGGAGGTCAGCTCGCGGGTGATCGGTAACCTGCGCCGGCGGGTCGACGGGCGCAACGACGTGGAAACATCCATCCTCGAAGAGCAGCTTGAGCGCCGCTTCCGCCTGGCGGCGCTGCGTTCAGAGCGCGGTGAGCTGTACCACCTACGCGCCACCCGCCAGATCAGCAACGAGACGCTGCAGAAGCTGCTGCACGACCTCGACCTGCTGGAAGCGCTGCTCATCGAAGATCAATAGCCGCCGCCGCTCCCCGCCGGGGAGCCGTGCGGCTGAACTATCTACAGAGCTCGCCCGGACCGGCGCAACGCGCCGCCTCCGGGCGCTTACTCATTGAGCCAGAAGCTTTTACTGCACGCCAGCCACGCCTGGGCGCTATGCGACAGATAGACTCCCTCCCGCCAAATCATCCCCAGCTCCCAGCGCAGCTCGCTCTGCAGCGGGATCGTGCAAAAATGCCGGGCGTCGAGGCGCTCGCAAATCGGCTGCGGCAGGATAGCCACGCCAATTCCCGCCTGAACCATCGCGGCGAGGAAGTCCCACTGTCCGCTGCGCACCGCGATGCTGGGCTTGACGTCATGGTCGGTAAACAGCTGCATCAGCTGCTGGCTGAGGGCGAAATCTTCGTTATAGATAACCAGCGGATGGCCGGCGAGCGCCTGCGGCGATAGCGAGCTCATCGCCTCCCACTGCGCCGTTCTCGGTGCCAGCACGCACAGCGGATGGTTGAACAGCGGCAGCGTCGCGAGGCCGCTCTCCTCATCGACCGGCAGCGCCGTCATGGCCAGATCCAGCTCGCCGTCGCTGACCGCCTGCTGCACGGTCAGGCCGCCGAACTCGGCAATTTTTAGCTCCACGCCCGGATAGCGCTGACGAAACAGGCCGATCGGCTCGGCCATCAGCATCCCGACCATCGGCGGGATCCCCAGCCGCAGAATGCCCTTATGCAGGTGGTTAATATCGCTCAGCTCGGATTCCAGCTGGCGGAATTCGCCCAAAATCGCCTGCCCGCGCTCGAAAACCACCCGGCCGGTATCGGTCAGCAGCAGCCGGCGGCCGTCGCGAATTAGCAGCGTACAGTTGAGCTCATCTTCGAGGTTTTTTAGCATCTTGCTGATGGTGGGCTGCGTGACGAACAGTTTCTCCGCCGCGCGGGTGAAGCTCTGCTGACGGACGACTTCGACAAAATAACGCAGCGTGCGGATATCCATAATTATTCCCTGAGACTATACCTGTGATGATTTTAATTCATTTCTGTCCAACCTGGCGGCTCACTATACTGCTCGCCTGGCTTCTTTTTCAGGAATATCGCTCATGGCCTTCGCGCCAGCTCGCGTTACCCCCTTCGTTATGCAACGCCTGCAGGTACCGGTTCAGGTACTGGTTTATGCCGGACTCTTTGTCTGCGCTCAATATCTGGTTAACTGGCTGCACCTGCCGCTCCCGGCAAATCTGGTCGGCATGCTGATGCTGCTGGCGCTTATCGTCTGTCGGATTATCCCGCTGAAGTGGGTGCGCGCCGGCGCCCGCTGGCTGCTGGCAGAAATGCTGCTGTTCTTCGTGCCGGCGGTGGTGGCGGTGGTCAACTACACCCAGCTGCTGATGGTCGACGGCTGGCGTATTCTGCTGGTGATCGCGCTGAGCACGACGCTGGTGCTGGGCGCCACGGCGTGGGTGGTGGATAAAGTTTATCGCTATGAAATCAGCAGGATGAAGCATGAGTGATCTCCATCTGAGCATCCTGTGCCTGATCGTGACGCTGGTGCTCTATTTTGCCAATAAGCGCCTCTATCGCCGCTTTCACAAGCTGCCGCTGATGCCGCTGGTTTTTACCCCGATCCTGCTGGTGCTGATTCTGGTCTTTGGCCATATTTCATACCAAAGCTATATGGGAGAGGCCCACTGGCTGCTGTGGCTGCTGGGGCCGGCGACGATCGCTTTCGCCGTGCCGGTGTATGACAACCTGGCGATTATTAAACGCCACTGGATGTCGCTGAGCGCCGGGGTGGTGACGGCCTCAATCGTGGCGGTCTGCAGCTCGGTCTGGCTGGCGCGCCTGTTCACCCTTTCCGATGAGATTCAGCGCAGCCTGGCGGTGCGTTCGGTCACCACGCCTTTTGCGCTGGCCGCGGCCCGGCCCCTCGGCGGTCAGCCGGATCTGGTCGCGCTATTCGTGGTGGTCACCGGGGTATTTGGCATGGCGATCGGCGATGTGTTGTTTTTGCGCCTGTCGATTCGTGAAGGGATGGCGAAAGGGGCGGGATTTGGCGCCGCCTCGCACGGTGCCGGGACCGCGCGCTCCTACGAGCTCGGGCCGCAGGAGGGCGTTGTCGCCAGCCTGGTGATGATGCTGTCTGGCGTGGTGATGGTGCTGGCGGCGCCGCTGGTGCGCCTGCTGATGTTCTGATGAACCCCGGCCGTTCGGCCGGGGTTAAGTGGCTTAATGCGCCTGGCCGCGTTCGATACCGATACCGGTTTGTGAACGGATAAACTGGGCGCGGAACCGCTCGCGTTCGCGCAGCCCTTCCGCCGAGTTATCGGTGGCGGAGAAGAACCAGATACCAATAAAGGCAACGGCAATCGAGAACAGCGCCGGGTACTCGTACGGGAAGACCGCCTTCGCATGGCCGAGGATCTGCACCCAAATCGTCGGGCCGAGGATCATCAGGATAACGGCGGTCAGCAGCCCCAGCCAGCCGCCAATCATCGCCCCGCGGGTGGTCAGCTTCGACCAGTACATCGACAGCAGAATGATGGGGAAGTTACAGCTGGCGGCAATCGAGAACGCCAGTCCGACCATAAAGGCAATGTTCTGATTTTCGAACAGGATCCCCAGCAGAATGGCGACCACGCCGAGGATCAGCACGGTGATTTTCGATACCCGCAGCTCGTCGCGCTCGCTGGCACCCTTACGGAAGACGTTGGCGTACAGGTCGTGGGAGACCGCCGAGGCCCCGGCCAGGGTGAGGCCCGCAACCACCGCAAGAATGGTGGCGAAGGCCACAGCCGAAATAAAGCCGAGGAACAGATTACCGCCCACCGCGTCAGCGAGGTGCACCGCCGCCATGTTGTTGCCGCCGATAAGCGCGCCCGCAGCGTCTTTAAACGCCGGATTTGCGCCAACCAGCATGATGGCGCCGAAGCCGATAATAAAGGTCAGGATGTAGAAATAGCCCATAAAACCGGTAGCGTAGAATACGCTTTTACGCGCTTCGCGCGCATCGCTCACGGTGAAGAAGCGCATCAGAATATGCGGCAGGCCGGCGGTACCGAACATCAGCCCCAGCCCCAGCGACAGCGCCGATATCGGGTCTTTCACCAGTCCGCCAGGGCTCATGATCGCCACCCCTTTTGGATGGACCGCCATCGCTTCGCTGAACAGGTTATTGAAGCTGAAGCCGACGTGCTTCATGACCATAAAGGCCATAAAGCTGGCGCCGCACAGCAGCAGAACCGCCTTAATGATCTGTACCCAGGTGGTTGCCAGCATGC
Organism: Klebsiella sp. BIGb0132; assembly: GCF_024810075.1. Lineage (NCBI taxonomy): Bacteria > Pseudomonadati > Pseudomonadota > Gammaproteobacteria > Enterobacterales > Enterobacteriaceae > Klebsiella > Klebsiella sp. BIGb0132. The sequence continues at coordinate 95,434 of NZ_JANUDW010000004.1, forward strand.
CGCCAAACAGCACGTACAGCACCATCAGCACGCCGACCAGCACCACCGCAACGTGGTAGTTAAGGCCGAACAGCAGCTGGATAAGCTTGCCCGCGCCGACCATCTGCGCAATCAGGTACAGCGCCACCACCACCAGCGAACCGCAGGCGGAGAGGGTACGGATTGGCCCCTGCTTCAGGCGATAGGAGGCGACGTCGGCAAAGGTATAGCGTCCGAGGTTGCGCAGGCGTTCGGCAATCAGGAACAGAATAATCGGCCAGCCGACCAGGAAGCCGAGGGAGTAAATCAGCCCATCGTAGCCGGAGGTATAAACCAGCGCGGAAATCCCGAGGAAGGACGCGGCGGACATAAAGTCGCCGGCAATTGCCAGCCCGTTCTGGAAGCCGGTGATATTCCCCCCGGCGGTATAGTAATCGCTGCGCGAGCGTACCCGTTTTGACGCCCAGTAAGTGATATAGAGCGTCAGGGCGACGAAGATCAGGAACATGATAATCGCCTGCCAGTTTGTCGGCTGGCGCTGGACCGCGCCGGCGATCGTATCGGCCGCGTTTGCGGCAGCCGGGAGCGTGGCGGCAAGCGCCGTCAGAACTTTCTTCATGATGCCTGCACCTCTTTGAGAATGCTTTTCGTCAGACGATCGAATTCGCCGTTGGCCCGCCAGACGTAAACGCCGGTGAGCAGGAAGGAGATAACGATGACGCCAATGCCGATGGGGATGCCGCGGGTGACGCTGGTTCCCGCATGCAGCGGCGTACCCAGCCAGCCGGGGGCAAAGGCGATAAGCAAAATGAAGCCGACATAGATAACCAGCATGATCAGTGACAAGATGGCGGCAAACCTTTGCCGGGTTGCAACTAACTCCCTGAAATGCGCACTATTTTCTATCCGCTGACAAATTTGATCATTCATCTTAGCGTCTCCAGAGGTATTCCTTTCGTCATCCACGCGCGAGACGTCGGCAGCACGCGTCCGCCCGACGGTAAACCGTCGGGAATCTGCCTGCTTACCGCTTTCCTGCTGCCTGGAATCCTTAGGAAGGTTTTATGTTTATCTCCTCTCCCCGATTGGGGAGAGGGTGTAGGGATTCAGTAAGTATTTACGACGGCATTGCGATGGACTGCTTCTCTTCGAGCAGTTTTTCCACCACGCCAGGATCGGCGAGCGTTGAGGTATCGCCGAGGTTGCTGGTGTCACCGGCGGCAATCTTGCGCAGGATGCGGCGCATGATTTTACCGGAGCGGGTTTTCGGTAACGAATCGGTCCAGTGCAGCACGTCCGGGGTGGCCAGCGGGCCTATCTCTTTACGCACCCAGTTGCGCACTTCCGCGTACAGCTCCGGCGTCGGCTCTTCACCATGATTCAGCGTCACATAGGCGTAAATGGCCTGACCTTTGATGTTATGCGGGATGCCGACCACCGCCGCTTCGGCGATTTTCGGGTGTGAGACCAGCGCCGATTCAATTTCGGCGGTGCCCAGACGGTGGCCGGAAACGTTCAGCACGTCGTCCACGCGGCCGGTTATCCAGTAGTAGCCATCCTCGTCACGACGCGCGCCGTCGCCGCTGAAGTACATGTTTTTAAAGGTGGAGAAGTAGGTTTGCTCGAAGCGCTCGTGGTCGCCGAACAGGGTACGCGCCTGGCCAGGCCAGGAGTCGGCGATGGCCAGGTTGCCCTCGGTGGCCCCTTCCAGCGGCGTGCCTTCGTTATCGACGATGACCGGCTGAACGCCGAAGAATGGACGGGTGGCGGAGCCGGCCTTCAGTTCAATCGCGCCCGGCAGCGGGGTGATCATAAAGCCGCCGGTTTCGGTCTGCCACCAGGTGTCCATCACCGGGCATTTCTCGTTGCCGATTTTCTTCCAGTACCACTCCCAGGCTTCCGGGTTGATCGGCTCACCGACGGACCCCAGAATGCGCAGAGAAGCGCGGTCGGTGCCTTCGATAGCCTTATCGCCCTCGGCCATCAGCGCGCGAATCGCCGTTGGTGCGGTATACAGGATGCTGACCTGGTGCTTATCCACCACCTGGCACATGCGCGCCGGAGTCGGCCAGTTTGGTACCCCTTCGAACATCAGCGTCGTCGCGCCGCAGGCCAGCGGGCCGTACAGCAGGTAGCTGTGGCCGGTTACCCAGCCCACGTCGGCGGTGCACCAGTAGATATCGCCAGGATGATAGTCGAATACGTATTTGAAGGTCGTTGCCGCATACACCAGGTAGCCCCCGGTGGTGTGCAGGACGCCTTTCGGCTTGCCGGTTGAGCCTGATGTATAGAGGATAAACAGCGGGTCTTCGGCGTTCATCTCTTCCGGCTGGTGCTGGTCGCTGGCGTTTTCCAGCAGATCGCTCCACCACAGGTCGCGACCCTCGTGCCATTCCGTTTTGCCCCCGGTGCGCTTGAGGACGACCACGTTTTCAATGGTGGTCACGTTAGGATTTTTCAGCGCGTCATCGACGTTTTTCTTCAGCGGAATGGCGCGACCGGCACGCAGGCCCTCGTCGGCGGTGATCACCAGCCGCGAGCTGGAGTCGATGATGCGTCCGGCCACCGCTTCCGGCGAGAAGCCGCCGAAAATAACCGAGTGGATGGCGCCAATGCGGGCGCAGGCCAGCATAGCGACCGCCGCTTCGGGCACCATCGGCATATAGATAGCCACGACGTCGCCTTTTTTAATCCCGAGGCCGAGCAGGGCGTTGGCAAAGCGGCACACGTCGCGATGCAGCTCGCGATAGGTAATTTTCTTGCTCTGGCTGGCGTCGTCGCCTTCCCAGATGATGGCCGTCTGGTCGCCGCGCTCTGCGAGGTGGCGATCGAGACAGTTAGCCGCCAGGTTCAGCGTTCCGTCCTCATACCATTTGATAGAGACGTTGCCCGGGGCAAACGAGGTGTTCTTCACGCGCGTATAGGGTCGAATCCAGTCGAGAATTTTACCCTGCTCGCCCCAGTACGCGTCGGGATCGGTCACGGATTGTTGATACTGCGCCTTGTACTGTTCCGGGTTAATCAGGCAGCTGTCCGCAATATTTGCGGGAATAGAGTGTTTATGTATTTGGCTCATGGCTTTTTTTCTCCTGTAGGTTGTTAAATATATGTCAAATAAACGTTAATAGTAGGGGCTTTGCGCGCTTTGTTTGCTATTTGGGGGACAGATCACGCATTAATTCAACTGAATGAAAATCAATCAAATGAAACTTTTAAGTGCAATAATTCCGGTAATGAATTTATAGAAATAGAAGTGATTAAAATTTTTTTATAACAAATACTTATGCAATATAAGTGGGGGGAATGAGCGACTTTATGCATAAAACCAGAGTAAAGGCCTGTTCTTAAAGGCTTGCGCAGCATGCCGTGCAAATGATACTCATATCGCGCGTTAAAAAACCCCATAGAGCAACGCAACACAATTCATACCCCTTTCAGTGGGTATCATTACCTGCGGTAATGGTGCCTTTCATTGAGGAAGTCTGTAGTGATGAAAAAAACAAAAGTCAGCCTGGCCTGGCAAATTTTGCTGGCCCTGGTGCTGGGCATACTCCTGGGCAGTTATCTGCATTACCATGCCGAAAACCGTGATTGGTTAATCTCGAACCTCCTGACGCCGGCGGGCGATATCTTTATCCACCTGATCAAAATGATCGTGGTGCCGATTGTGATTTCGACGCTGATTGTCGGGATTGCCGGCGTCGGCGACGCTAAGCAGCTGGGGCGCATTGGCGCCAAAACGATTATCTATTTTGAAGCGATCACCACGGTGGCGATTGTGCTGGGGATCACCCTGGCCAACGTTTTCCAGCCGGGCACCGGCATTGATATGTCGCAGCTGGCGGCGGTCGATATTTCGAAGTACCAAAGTACGACGGCGGAAGTGCAAAGCCACGCGCACGGCCTGATGGGGACGATTTTGTCGCTGGTGCCGACCAATATCGTCGCCTCGATGGCCAAGGGCGATATGCTGCCGATTATCTTCTTCTCGGTGCTGTTTGGTCTCGGCCTCTCCTCGCTGCCGGCAACGCATCGTGAGCCGCTGGTGACCGTTTTCCGCTCTATTTCCGAGACCATGTTCAAAGTGACGCACATGGTGATGCGCTACGCGCCGGTCGGGGTGTTTGCGCTGATCTCCGTGACCGTCGCTACCTTCGGCTTCGCCTCCCTGTGGCCGCTGGCCAAGCTGGTGATTCTGGTCTATTTCGCGATTCTGTTCTTTGCGCTGGTGGTGCTGGGGCTGGTCGCACGTTTCTGCGGCCTGAGCATCTGGATCCTGATTCGCATCCTGAAGGACGAGCTGATCCTCGCCTACTCTACCGCCAGCTCCGAGAGCGTGCTGCCGCGTATTATTGAGAAGATGGAGGCCTACGGCGCGCCGGCCTCAATCACCAGCTTCGTGGTACCGACCGGCTACTCCTTTAACCTCGACGGTTCGACGCTATACCAGAGTATTGCGGCGATCTTCATTGCTCAGCTGTACGGGATTGACCTGTCGCTGTGGCAGGAGATTACGCTGGTGCTGACGCTGATGGTGACCTCGAAAGGGATTGCCGGCGTGCCGGGCGTCTCCTTTGTGGTGCTGCTGGCGACGCTGGGCAGCGTCGGGATCCCGCTGGAAGGTCTGGCCTTTATTGCCGGCGTTGACCGCATCCTCGATATGGCGCGTACCGCGCTGAACGTGGTGGGGAATGCCCTGGCGGTGCTGGTTATCGCCAAGTGGGAGCACAAATTTGACCGTAAGAAAGCGCTGGCGTACGAGCGTGAGGTGCTGGGTAAATTTGATAAGACCGCGCAGTAAGCGCGCGGTGAAACAGCAAGCCCGGCGTCCTGCGCCGGGCTTTTTTTATCGTGAGGCAGGGGATTTCAGATAACGGTGGTTTGGGAGAAAGCTGTTTTTTTAGCATGTCCTGCAATCTACGAAACGTTCCGTTCATATTCCGTGGAATGTTCCGTTCACCATTGGTCCCGCATACTTCTGTTTACTGCGGCATAGGTGAACGGCCCAGGGCCGGTTTCGCCCGGCCCTGGGGACCCGGCATCCCGGCAAGAAAAATCGTCGCTGCGCGATACCTTCGTCTCCGCCGTCTGGCTATTCGGGGACGGCAAGAGGTAACCTCCCTGTAAGGCTTGCCTCCGCCAGCATCCATGCTGGCGGCCCCGGCCAGCCGCCTGCGCCTCAGCGATTTTTAGCCGGCCCAACCCCCCTGCTGCACGTCCCGATGCCTCATGTCTGCATGGTCATTGCTGAAAAAGCCTTCAGCAATGATTTGGCTGCTGGTATCTACGGGCTGACAGCGCGGGGGTTAAGGCGCATCAAGAAAACTGGCGGGAACGCAGGCGCGCATCCAGGACTGACCGCCAGGACAAAAACGCCGGGAGCGTTTTTGAACGACGTTAACGTCGGCCCCGAAGGGGTGAGTCCCATGGATGGGACGAATAAGGCGGTCAGAGAGGCAGGTCGAGACAGGGACGTCGAGTCCTGCCCGGTCCGCCAGATGAAGCCGGAGTGGAGCGTACCGCGCAGCGGCAGTTTTCAGCGCCATGCCGGGGGCCACGGGGGGCGGGCGAAACGCCCCCCGTGCCGTTCACCCGCAGCGGGTGTGAGAAAAGCGCTGGATTCATCGTGAACGGAACATTCCACGGAATATGAACGGAACATTCCACGGAATGTGAATGGAACATTCCGCCGTAGCCTGGCATAGCGCATATCAGCGATCCGCCCTTCGCCCAAACCACCGTAAAAAGCCATTCGGGCGCGAAGAGGCTACCCCTTGGTTATCCGCTCAAACTCCTCGCATCCGGTATCAAACCCCTCCTGGCAGCTGACGTTCAGCCAGTGCAGGGCCTTCTGCTGATTGGGCTCGATAAAGCCTTTCTCCCCCTGCTGGAATATCATCCCCGCCCAGTACTCGGCGTAGCCGGTGCGGGACAGCGAGGAGCTGCGTTTAAAATAGAGCGAGGCCGCGGCGTCATCTTCCGCAATCTGCACGCCGCTGGCGTAAATCAGCCCGAGCAGCATCTGCGCGTCAACGGCGGAGTCGCTTTCCGGATCCTGGGCCGCGTCCTGTAGCAGGGTGATGGCGTGCGAATAGTCCGGCTTGCCGGCCTGATGATTGACCAGCACCCGGGCAAGGACGATCTCCCCGGCCTTGCTTCCCGCCTGGACCGACTTTTCCGCCAGCTGCCTGGCCTGCTTGTAATCGGCGTTCTGCGGGTTGCGGATCTTCAGCTGGGCCAGCAGCGCCAGCGCGTCGCCATCGCCGTTTTCCGCCGACTTCTGCGCCCAGTATTCGGCCTGCGGGTAATCGCCGGAGCTGACGTAGGTATCGGCGAGATAGTACTGCGCGCGCGGGTCGCCCGATTCAGCCTGCTGTTTGTACTGACTGCCTGGTTCCATGGCGCCTGCGGCGAGGGAGACCAGCGCCAGCAATAAATAGAGGTATTTCATTTTTTATTATCTATTAGGGATACAGCTAACAGTATAAAGGGAGGCGTAAGAGAAGAAAATGACAGGCGCTAAGCGAGCGTGATGAAACCGGGGCGATAAACGTGTCCCGCCGCTGAGCGTTGCGCCAGCGGGGGACCGATCCGTCGCCCGGAAAGGCGCGGCGCGCCCCTCCGGGAAAGCGGTCTGACTTAGCCCATCGCGCTTTCGCGCAGGCGGGCTTTTAGCTTACTGTACTCATCAATGACGTACTGTTCGGCGGCGCGCTGGTCGGCAATCCGCTCAACGTTAACCGCGCAGTACTTGTACTCCGGCGTTTTGGTTATCGGGCTCAGGTTCTCGGTCACCAGCTCGTTGCAGGCGCCAATCCACCACTGGTAGGTCATATAGACCGCTCCCTTATTCGGCCGATCGCTAACCTGCGCACGGGTGATGATGCGGCCCTTACGCGAGTTAACCCACACCAGCGCCTCATCCTCGATACCCAGACGCGCGGCGTCGGCGGTATTGATTTGCGCATAGCCCGGCTCGTCCGCCAGCGCCGCCAGCGCCGCACAGTTACCGGTCATCGAGCGGCACGAGTAGTGGCCGACTTCGCGCACCGTTGAGAGCACCATCGGATATTCCCCGGTGAGCCTGTCGATCGGCGCAACCCAGTCGCAGGTGTAGAACTGCGCCAGCCCGTTGGGGGTATCGAACCTCTCTTTAAACAGATAAGAGGTCCCCTGGTCGGCGGCGGATTCGTCGCGGCACGGCCACATGATGTAGCCCAGCTCGCCCATCTTCTCGTAGGTGGCGCCGTAAAAGTCCGGACACAGATGGCGCAGCTCGTCCCAGATCTCCTGGGTGTTGCTGTAGCGCATCGGGTAGCCCATCCGGGTGGCGATCTCGCTGATAATCTGCCAGTCGGTTTTCAGATCCCACTGCGGCTCCACCGCTTTAAAGAAGCGCTGGAAGCCGCGGTCCGCCGCGGTATAGACGCCTTCATGCTCGCCCCACGAGGTGGAGGGCAGGATGACGTCCGCCGCCGCCGCGGTTTTGGTCATGAAAATATCCTGCACGATAACCAGCTCAAGCTCTTCAAAGGCTTTACGCACCGCCGAGAGCTCGGCATCGGTCTGCAGCGGATCTTCGCCCATAATATAGGCCGCCCGTACTTCGCCGTGCGCCGCCCGGTGCGGCAGCTCGCTGATGCGGTAGCCGGCGTGCGCCGGCAGGCTCTCCACGCCCCAGGCTTTGGCGAATTTCTCCCGGTTTTCCGGGAACTTAACGTACTGGTAGCCCGGATAGGTATCCGGCAGGGCGCCCATATCGCAGGCGCCCTGGACGTTGTTCTGCCCGCGCACCGGGTTGACCCCGACGCTCGGCCTGCCGAGGTTACCGGTCATGATCGCCAGGCTGGTCAGCGAGCGCACGGTTTCCACGCCCTGATAGAACTGGGTGACGCCCATGCCCCACAGGATGGCCGCGGATTTGGCGCTGGCGTACATCCGGGCGCAGGCGCGGATCTCCTGCGCGCTGACGCCGGTTATCTCTTCCACCGACTCCGGCGTATAGCCTTCAACGATTTTGCGATACTCCCCGAAGCCTTCCGAGCGGCTGGCGACGAAGGATTTATCGTAGAGATCCTCTTTAATAATGACGTGGCCGATGGCGTTGAGCAGGGCAATGTTGGAGCCGTTTTTCAACGCAATATGCATATCGGCAATGCGCGCGGTTTCAATTTTGCGCGGATCGCAGACGATAATCTTCGCCCCGTTGCGTTTGGCGTTAATCACGTGATTCGCCACGATAGGGTGCGAATCGGCCGGGTTATAGCCGAAGATAAACACGAGATCGGTATTATCAATCTCGGTGATGGCATTGCTCATAGCGCCGTTACCGACCGACTGGTGCAGACCTGCAACCGATGGGCCGTGTCAGACGCGAGCGCAGCAGTCGACGTTATTGGTGCCAATAACGGCGCGCGCGAATTTTTGCATCACATAGTTGGTTTCATTCCCGGTGCCGCGGGAGGAGCCGGTGGTCTGGATGGCATCCGGGCCGTACTTGGCCTTAATCGCGCTGAGGCGCGTGGCAACGTAGTCGAGGGCCTCATCCCAGGAGACGGACTCCAGCCTGCCGCCGCGCTGGCGGCGGATCATCGGGGTTTTCAGGCGCGGGGTGAGGATCTGGGTATCGTTAATAAAGTCCCAGCCGTAGTAGCCCTTCAGGCACAGGGTTCCCTGGTTGGTTTTCCCCTGTGCTGCCTCAGCCCGGACGATTTTACCGTTATCGACTACCAGGTTGATTTTGCAACCTGATGCGCAATACGGACAAACCGTGACGACTTTTTTCATCGGTCTTGCTCCCGTTAATCAGTTGGCGCATATGCGCTATCACGCCGTCACTATGCATCTTCTATGCCATATTTTCATTGTGGGTATTTCCCGATAATACGCCGGTTTTTTGGGCGAAGTGCTGACGAAAAGCAGGGCGTCGTCAGTTTTGACGTGTCGAAGCGGGCGGAGTTGTGACATGGGTTGAAGAAACGCTATCCGGCAATGGATTTGTCGGTGGTGGTTTGCTGAATTAATCATACAGAGATCATCCCCGGCGGGCAGAGGCAAGCTATGAAACCGGTCATTTTGGTTGTTGATGACGACAGCGCAATCTGCGAACTGCTGTGCGACGTGCTCAGCGCGCACGTTTTTGACGTGCTGGTGTGCCAAACCGGCGGCGAAGCGCTGGCGGTAGCGGCGCAGCGGGCAGATATTTCCCTCGTCCTGCTGGACATGATTTTGCCCGATACCAACGGCCTGCTGGTGCTACAGCAGCTGCAGCGCAGCAGACCCGAGCTGCCGGTGGTGATGCTGACCGGTCTCGGGAGCGAAGCCGACGTCGTGGTGGGGCTGGAGATGGGCGCCGATGACTATATCGGCAAGCCGTTTAACTCCCGGGTAGTGGTGGCGCGAGTGAAAGCGGTGCTCAGACGCAGCGGCGCGCTGGCGGCGGAGAGCAGCAGCGGCGGCGGTGCGGGACTCATTTTTAACGGCTGGCGGCTGGACACCGGACGCTGTGAGCTGTTTAACCCCCAGCAGCAGCCGGTGCCGCTGACCCAGGGCGAGTACGGCCTGCTGCTGGCGCTGGCGCAGAACGCCCGGCGGGTACTGAACCGCGAACAGCTGCTGACGTTGACCCACAGCGAGAGCATTGAGGTGTTTGACCGAACGATTGACGTGCTGATCATGCGCCTGCGGCGCAAAATTGAGCTTAATCCGCATCAGCCGGCGCTGATCAAAACCATGCGCGGCCTGGGCTATGTGTTCGCCGCGGACGTTATCCACGGCGATAAGGCGGCGTAGCCGCGAAGGGGCTAACCCCGGGGCTTCCCGGGGCATCGCCTGACCGATGGCGCCTACTTCACGGTCCAGCCTTTATAGGTACCAATGTTGTTTTTATCGATCATCGTCACCGGGATCAGCACCGGGGCCGTTGGCGCCGCTTTGCCCTGCAGGATGTCGTAGCCAATTTCTACCGCCTTCGCCGCCATCACCTGCGGGTCCTGGGCCGGGGTGGCGACAAACAGCGAATTCTTACGCTTCAACGCTTCTTCCCCGTCCGGACTGCCGTCGACGCCAACGATAAAGAACTCGCGGCGCTGGGCCTGTTTGGCCGCCAGGTCCGCCCCGATGGCGGTCGGGTCGTTAATGGCAAATACGCCGTCGATTTTCGGATTGGCGGCCAGCAGCGAGGTCATAATTTCCAGTCCGCCTTCGCGGCTGCCCTTGGCGTTCTGGTTATACGACAGCACTTTGATATCCGGGTGGCGCTTGAACTCCGTCTGGCAGCCTTCGACGCGGTTCTGCACCGCAGAGACCGGCGGCCCGTTGATAATCACCACGTTGCCTTTCCCTTTCAGGCGGTCGGTGATGTATTTACAGGCCATTTCGCCCGCCTGGGTGTTATCGGAGGTAATCGTCGCGTCCGCGCCTTCGGCGGCCACGTCCACCGCCACCACCACGATGCCCGCGTCTTTCGCCCGCTTCACCGCCGGGCCGATGCCCTTCGAGTCGGCGGCGTTAAGGATAATCATGTCGACCTTCGCGGCGATAAAGTTATCGATCTGCGCGACCTGCTGACCGAGATCGTAGCCGCTGGAAACCAGCGTCACTTTGACATTATCTCCGGCCAGCTTGCGGGCTTCCAGCTCGGCGCCTTTGGTTATCTGGACGAAGAACGGGTTGGCCAGATCGCCGACCGTCACGCCGATAGATTTGAGTTCTTTAGCCTGGGTGAACGGCGCTGCGGCAAGCAGCGTGCCGGCACAGAGCGCGATCGCTAACGGTTTCAAACGCATATTGTCTTCCTCACTCGTAGGGTATTGGTATTGTTGTTATGCACTTTGATGGTGTCGGGTACGGTATTTGTCGATCAGTACTGCAATGATGATCACCGCCCCTTTGATCACCAGTTGCCAGAAATAGGAGACGCCCATCAGCGTCATACCGTTATTGAGGGTGGCGATAATCAGCGCCCCCACCAGGGTACCGGTGATGGTGCCGATACCGCCGACGAAGCTGGTGCCGCCGAGGATAACCGCGGCGATGGCGTCCAGCTCATAGCCCACGCCGAGGTTGCCGTTGGCGCTGTAGAGCCGCGAAGCGCTCATCACCCCGCCCAGCCCCGAGAGCAGCCCGCTCATGCCGTAGACGAACAGCAGCACCAGCCACACCTTGATGCCGGTGAGCCTGGCGGCCTGCATATTGCCGCCCACGGCGTAGATATGCACGCCGAGCGTGGTGCGGCGCAGAATGAACCAGCACACCGCGATCACCGCCAGGGCGATCACTACCAGCCACGGCACCGGCCCGAGATAATCGTTGCCGATCCATTCGAAGCTGATATCGGAGTTAATCACCGTGGTGCCGTCCGCCAGCAGATAGGCGGCCCCGCGCAGCGCCGTATAGGTGCCTAGCGTAACGATAAACGGCGGCAGTCCGGCGAAGGCGACCAGCGCACCGTTGAACAGGCCCAGCAGCAGGCCGAGCATCAGCGCCGCCGGAATGGAGAGCAGGGAGAGCTCCGGTATCAGCGAGACCACCATCGCCGCCACCGCGGTGGTGCCGAGGATAGAGCCGACCGACAGGTCAATCCCGCCGGTCAAAATGATAAAGGTCATACCCGCCGCGAGCACGATGTTGATGGAGGCCTGGCGGGTAATGTTCAGCAGGTTGCTTTCGGTAAAGAAGTTCGGCGCGATAAAGCCAAATACCGCGACAATCAGGATTAAAATCGGCAGGATGCCGACCGTTTGCATCAAATCGCCCATCAGCATTTTTTTCGCCGATGCTGATTTTGCCACCGGCCGGGCGGCGGTCTCTTTTTGCGTTGTCATGGTTGTTCCGCCTTAAGGTGAGAGTCGTTAACGCCGGTGGCCAGCGTCATAATGCTTTCCTGGCCGATCTCGTCGGCCTGCAGTTCGCCGACGATTGCGCCTTCGCGCATCACGTAGACCCGGTCGCTCATGCCGACCACTTCCGGTAGTTCGCTGGAGATCATCAGAATGGCCACGCCCTGACGCGCCATCTGGTTCATGATGCGGTAAATTTCGCTTTTGGCGCCGACGTCAACGCCGCGCGTGGGTTCATCGAGGATCAGAATACGCGGGCCGATCGCCACCCAGCGGGAGATCAGCAGCTTTTGCTGGTTGCCGCCGGAAAGGCCGCCCGCCCGCACCTGCGAATGCGGGACGCGAATATTGAGCAGCGAGATGGCGTCATCGGAGATGGTCTGCGCCTTCTTGCGGTTGAGCATTCCCCAGCTGGCGTCGCGTTCCAGCGTCGCCATGGTGATGTTTTCCTGCGCCGCCAGTTCGAGAAACAGCCCCTGCTCCTTGCGGTTCTCGGTAAGGAAGCCGATGCCGAGATCGATGGCTTCGCGCGGCGAGTGGATGACCACCGGCTCGCCGTCGACTTCAATCACGCCGCCGCTCGCCTTGCGCACGCCGAAAACCAGCTGTGCCAGCTCGGAGCGGCCAGCGCCGACCAGCCCGGCGAGGCCGACGATCTCCCCGGCGTGCACCACCAGGCTGCTTGGCTTCACCTTGCTGCCGTCGGTGAGATCCTGCACCCGCAGGCGCGGCTTGCCGAGCGGGATATCGCGCTCTTTATTGAACAGATCGCTGAGCGGGCGGCCCACCATCATGCGCACCAGCTCGGAGGCGTTGAGCCTGTCGCGGGTCAGGCTGCCGACGTACTGACCGTCGCGCAGGACGCTGACGCGATCGGACAGCTCATAAACTTCCGCCATGCGGTGGCTGATATAGATAATCGCCATGCCTTCGTCGCGCAGGCGCAGAATCAGCTCAAACAGGCGCTGGGTTTCACGCGAAGAGAGGGCGGCGGTCGGCTCATCCATCACCAGAATTCGGCTGTTACGGTGCAGGGCGCGGGCGATCTCCACCTGCTGCTGTTCGGCGATGGTCAGCTTCATCACCCGATCGCTGGCCTTAAACTGGGCGCCAAGACGGTCAATCACCGCCTGGGCCTGGTTCTGCATCTCTTTGCGCTGCACCAGCCCGCCGCGCGCCAGCTCGCTGCCGAGGAAAATATTTTCGGCGACGGTGAGATTAGGCGCCAGCTGCATCTCCTGATAAATCAGCGTGATGCCTGCCGCCAACGCGTCTTTTGGCCCTTTGATGGCGTGCGGTTTACCGTCGATCAGGATCTCGCCGCTGGTGGCGGTATAGGCGCCGGCGAGGATCTTCATGAGCGTGCTTTTCCCGGCGCCGTTCTCGCCCATCAGGGCGTGGATCTCGCCTGGCCAAACCGTCAGATCGACGCCTTTCAGCGCATAAAATTTGCCGAAGGCTTTGGCAATATTGCGCATGGATAGTACCGGCGTTGCTGGCATACAGGGTCTCCTGCGAGAGCGGTCGATAGCAGCAGTGGACCACGGGTTGATAAATGCAAAATGTCAGAAGCCGTTCATATTTGTCATATTGATGAATAGTTAATCTTGATCACAATTACGCAACGTTACTCTCCCCGTTGCTGCCGCCAGCCGCCAGGATAAACAAAAATAGCGCGGAGCCGACTATGCCATCCCATCGTTATCCGTTTTTCACCAGCGCCCGCGGACGCCTGCTGTCGTTTAACCTGCTGATGGTGGCGGTGACGCTGATGGTCGCCGGGGTGGCGATACTGGGTTTTCGCCACGCCAGCCTGCTGCAGGAGCAGGTGCAGCGGCAGACGCTGGACGATATGACCGGCAGCATGAACCTGGCCCGCGATACCGCTAATGTCGCCACCGCGGCGGTTCGGCTCTCGCAGGTGGTGGGCGCGCTGGAGTATAAAAGCGAGGCCGAGCGCCTGCTGGAGACGCAGCAGGCGCTGAAGCACTCGCTGTCCCAGCTTGCCGCCGCGCCGCTGGCGCAGCAGGAGGTGACGCTGGTCGCCAGCATTACTCGCCGCAGCAACGAGCTGCAGCAGAGCGTAGGCGGAATGCTGGTGCGCGGCCAGCGGCGCCATCTGCAGCGCTATGAGCTGCTCAGCTCGCTGTATCAAAATCAGAGCTATCTGCTCCATCTACAGGATCTTAGCGATCGGCCCGGCGCGCCGGCGATCGCTCCGCAGCGGCTGGTGGAGATGGATCGGCTGATTACCGCCGCCATCCACACCTCAACGCCGCGTTCGATAGTGCAGCAGCTGGATGAGGTGATGGGCTTCCTGCCGTCGACCAGCGCCGACCCGACGCAGGCCGCAATCCTCGCGGATTTTAAGGCCGAGCTTGCCCGGCTGGAGCCGCTGTCGGCCCAGCTGGAGGAGAGCGATCTGGCGATCGGCTGGTATATGTTCCATATCAAGGCGCTGGTGGCGCTGCTGAACAGCGATATTAATCAGTATGTCGCCAGGGTGGCGCAGGCGTCGGAGCTGCGGGCGGCGCAAAGCCATCAGGAGCTGCGCTCCATCAGCATGTTTATTCTGCTGTCGGCGCTGCTGGCGCTGGCGATCACTGGATGCGCCGGCTGGTATATCTACCGCAATCTTGGCTCCAACCTGACCGCTATTTCACGCGCCATGTCGCGGCTGGCCCACGGCGAGAACCACGTCTCGGTGCCCGCGCTGCAGCGGCGCGATGAGCTGGGCGAGCTGGCGCGCGCCTTCAACGTTTTCGCCCGCAATACCGCCTCGCTGGCCCACACTTCCCAACTGCTGAAGGAGAAAAGCACCCTGCTGGAGACCACCTTCCACGCGATGCGCGACGGCTTTGCCCTGTTTGATAATCAGGGGCAACTGGTGGTGTGGAACCCGCAGTATCCGCTGCTGCTCGGGCTGGCGGCACAGGATCTGCAGCGCGGCATGCACTACCAGCAGCTGCTGAGTCGGGCGGCGCCGCTGGCGGAGCACGTGCGGGCCAACCTCGCTTCACCGCTGCCGAAGCCGCAGGAGCTGCAGCTGGCGAACGACCGGACGATTGAGCTGCGCTTCAGCCCGGTGCCGGGGCGTGGGCTGGTCAACGTGGTGCTCGATCGCACCGAGCGCAAGGGGCTGGAGCAGGCGCTGGTCCATAGCCAGAAAATGAAGGCCGTCGGCCAGCTGACCGGCGGCCTGGCGCATGATTTTAATAACCTGCTGGCGGTGATTATCGGCAGCCTTGAGCTGGTTCAGCCCCATGAGGGCGACGCGGCGCGCATCTCCAGGGCGCGCAAGGCTGCCGAACGCGGCGCGCTGCTGACCCAGCGGCTGCTGGCCTTCTCGCGAAAGCAGTCGCTGCACCCGCACGCCGTTGAGATGAAGCCGCTGCTGGAGAACCTCGGCGAGCTGATGCGCCACTCTCTGCCCGCGGCGCTGAGCCTCGAGATTGAGGCGCAGTCCCCCGCCTGGCCGGCGTGGATTGACGTTGGCCAGCTGGAAAACGCCATCATCAACCTGGTGATGAACGCGCGGGACGCGATGGAAGGGCGGCCCGGCGTAATAAGAATTCGCAGCTGGAACCAGCGCGTGGCGCGCAGCGACGGGCGGCGGCAGGATATGGTGGCGCTGGAGGTGGTCGATCACGGCTGCGGGATGTCGCTGGAGGTGAAAGCGCAGGTCTTTGAGCCCTTCTTTACCACCAAACAGACCGGCAGCGGCAGCGGCCTCGGGCTGTCGATGGTGTATGGCTTTGTACGCCAGTCCGGGGGAAGGGTGGCCATTGAGAGCGCGCCCGGTCAGGGGACGACGGTACGCCTGCAGCTGCCGCGCGCGGCGGTACAGGCGACGGCCTGCGGGCTGCTGCCCGAGGCCGAGCAGGAAACTGGCGCCGAGCGGCTGGCGCTGGTGCTCGAGGATGAGGCGGACGTGCGCCAGACCCTGTGCGAGCAGCTGCACCAGCTTGGCTGGCTGACGCTGGAAACCGCCAGCGGCGAGCAGGCGCTGCAGATGCTGGAGGCTTCGCCGGATATCGCGCTGCTGATAAGCGATCTGATGCTGCCGGGAAGGCTGAGCGGCGCGGAGGTCATTAACGAAACGCAGCGCCGCTTCCCGACGGTGGCGCTGCTGCTGATCAGCGGCCAGGATCTGCGCCCGGCGCATAATCCCGCGCTGCCGGACGTCGAGCTGCTGCGTAAGCCCTTCACCCGCGCCCAGCTGCAGCAGGCGCTGCGACAGGTTGCGGTAAATAGTGGTAGCGAGCCAGCGCCGCCGCCCCCCGGGCACCGTTAAACGCCGAGGAGGATGCCGCAATAAACCGCACCGCCTGGTAAGGCAAGGGACGGCGAATATGCGTTTTTATCATGGCGATCAGCGTCTCGCGCGGAAAGGCGGGCATATCTATCACGCCGCCGCCGAGGATCACCGCATCCGGGTCGAAGAGGTTGATGCTGGTAGCGATGGCGCGGGCGGCATGGTGCAGAAGGGCCTGGACAAAGGGCTCCTCTGCGGCGTGAACAAACAGCTCGCCAAGCTCATAGCCGCGCGGCTGCAGTTCATACCAGCGCCTGAGCGCGATACCTGAACAGACGGTCTCCAGGCAGCCGGGATTACCGCAGCCGCAGGTGAGCGCGGCGTCGCCCTGCGGAATGTGCCCCAGCTCTCCCGCCACGCCGTGGGCGCCGGTCCACGGCCCGCCGTTCAGCCAGATGGCAAAGCCCATACCGGTGCCGAGATACGCGGCTAAGACCTGCTGCGCCTGCAGGCCGTTTTCCTGCACGTCGAAAGAGAGCTGCAGATTGACATCGCGGGAGAACTCGACCGGGCAGGCCAGCGAATGTTCCAGCTCATCGGCCAGCGTCCGCACTATTTCTGGCGGTAGCGGCAGGTTGGGGGTGGAGATGATCGTCCGCTTATCCTTGCCGACCAGCGCCGGTAGGCCCATCACCAGACCGCAGCAGCGTGCCTGATAGCGATCGAGCAGCTGCTGGATCAGCAGGGTGATGCCGCTGACCAGGCCTCTACCCGCCAGCACGTCGGCGGTGCGAAGCTTCTCGCAGTGCAGCGCCTCGCCCTGTGCGGTCTGCAGGCAAAAGCGGATATGGGTTGCCCCCATATCCACGCCCGCGACGACGTTAAGCCGTTTTTGCATGAGGGAATACCTCGTTCTTTGCCGCCAGAATTTGCTCAGCCATAACCTGCCACGCCTCGTGAATGTTATCGGCATGGTTAAACAGCCCGGAGGTGCCGACGATAAAGACGTCCGCCCCTGCCGTCATGAGGCTGTCATAGGTCGCCTTATTGCATGAACCGTCGATCTCAATTTCGTAATCCAGCCCTTCGCGTTCGCGCCAGGCTTTTAGCTCGCTGATTTTAGCCAGCATCTCCGGGATAAACGGCTGTCCCGCGAAGCCCGGATCGACGGTCATCACCGTGATTTTGTCGGCTTTATGAATGTAGTACTTCATGGCCTCGACCGGCGTTTCCGGGTTGAGGATCAGCCCGACCTTCATACCGTGGCGGCGGATCTCCTCTATCAGGCGGAAAGCCTGACCGTTAATGGTCTCCGGATGCAGGGTGATAAAGTCCGCCCCCGCCTGCGCCAGCTGGCTGATGTAATCCTGCGGCCGGGTGACCATCAGATGACAATCGAGCGGTTTGCTGGCCAGCTTCTTCACCTGGCTGACGAAGAATGGCGATAGCGTCAGGTTAGGGACAAAGTGGCCATCCATAATGTCGATGTGAAAGTAATCTGCATGCTGGTCGATAAACTCAATCTGTTCTTTGAATTTCAGCAGGTCCATACACATTAAAGAGGGGGAAATTTTCATCATAAATTCCTTACTTACTGATAAGACGGTCGAGGGCGACAGCCGCGATAATTAATCCACCCATCACCACCAGCTGGTAGTAGGTTTGTACCTGGAGAATGTTCAGTCCGTTGTTGATGGTGCCGATGATCAGACCGCCGATCACCACCGAGAAAATGCGTCCCTTGCCGCCGAAGAAGCTGGTGCCGCCGATAATGGCGCTGGCGATGGCGTAGGTTTCAAAACCCATGCCGGCCAGGGGCTCAGCGGCGCCGAGGCGCGCCGTTGAGACCACGCCCGCCAGCCCGGCGCAGACGCCGGAAATAATGAATACCAGCAGCATGTGGAACTTGACGTCGATGCCGGAATAGAAGGCGGAGTTTTTGTTACCGCCGAGGGCGTAGATGTTGCGGCCCAGCCGCATGCGGGTGGTCAGGAACCATAAAATGACGGCCACGATGAGCGAGAAGATGACCGGCACCGGGATCCCCAGCACGCTGGCGGCAAAGAAGTTAACGAAATCAAATGAGAAGCCGTATACCGAGTTGGCGTCGGAGATAACCAGGGTGATGCCGCGGAAAATGGCGTTGGTGCCGAGGGTAATAATGAACGGATGCAGGCCTGTCCAGTTGACCAGGCAGCCGTTAATCGCTCCCAGCGCGCCGCCGACCAGCACGCCGCCAATCAGCGCCGCGAGGAACGGATCGACCCCCGCCAGCATCAGCTTGGCGGTGACCATCCCGGAAAGCGCCAGAATCGCGCCGACGGAGAGGTCGATGCCGGCCACCAGGATCGCGAAGAACTCGCCCATGCCGATAAGCACCGTGACCGAGCTCTGGACAAATATTTGCGTGATGTTGTTGGTGGTCAGAAAGTATTCCGGCGACAGCGTGCCGAAAATCGCGACGATAATCGCGAGGATAAAAAAGGTGCCGTATTTATCCCAGAACAGCGCGAAGTTAAACGGCTTTTTGCCATCGGTCTCGCCTTTTACTCTTGCGGCAGTGCCCATACCATAATCTCCTCTTCGCTCATGTCGTCGCGATTGGTCAGAATTTGCGTCAGTCGCCCTTCGCAGAACACGGCAATGCGGTCGCAGACGGTGATAATTTCAGGAAGTTCGGATGACACCATCAGAATGACTTTTCCGTCATCGGCCAGCTGGCGCATCACTTTATAAATTTCGGCTTTCGCGCCGACATCGATGCCGCGCGTCGGCTCATCAAAAATGAGGACTTCGGGGTTGCAGCACAGCCATTTGGAAATAAGGACCTTTTGTTGGTTCCCGCCGGAAAGCTCGCCAATGTTCTGATCGACCGAATGGCACTTCAGCGCCAGCAGCCTGCGCTGCTCTTCCGCCGTCTTGCGCTCGTCTCCTTCGCGAAATAGCCCCATCGCGCCTTTGTAGCCGCCATGCTTCAGGCTCCGGCTGACCGCCATGTTCTGGGCGATGGAGAAATTGCCGAAGAAGCCGTTATCGCGACGGCTCTCGGTGATGTAGCCCATGCCTTTCTTCAAGGCGTCCAGCGGCGAGCGAGGGGTGATCGCTTTGCCGTTGAGGAGGATTTCACCGCCGCTACGCCTGTCGACGCCGAACAGGCAGTCCATCAGCTCCGTGCGTCCGGAGCCCACCAGACCGGCGAAGCCGAGGATTTCGCCGCGGCTCACGCTAAAGGAGATATCGCGGACCTTTTTCTTGTCCCGGCTGGTGACGTTTTTGACCTCGAAAACCGTTTCGCTTGCGACGTTTCCGGCGCTCTCCTTCATCGCGTTAAAACGGTTTTGCAGCTCGCGGCCGACCATCAGGCGGACGATCTCTTCGTTGTTGACCTCGCTGACCATTCCGCTGCAGACGCTGCTGCCGTCCTTCATCACCGTGTAGCGGTCGCAGATGCGGCGGATTTCCGCCAGCTTGTGCGAGATATAGACGATGGCGGTGCCCTCTTTGCGCAGCTGGTTCATGATCAGGAACAGGTAGTCGACCTCCTTGTTGGTCAGAGAGGAGGTCGGTTCGTCCATAATCAGCACTTTGGCATCCAGCATCAGCGTTTTGGCAATTTCCAGCATCTGCTTGTGGCTGATCGAGAGATTCGCCACCTTGTGGTCTAAATCGACTTTTAATCCGATGCGCAGCAGCATCATTGCCGCCCGTAAGCGCATCTCTTTCCAGTCGATAATATTGACGCCACAGACTTTTTTTGTCAGATGTCGGCCAATATATAAATTTTCCAGCACCGTTAATTCATCGATCACGCTGAGTTCTTGATAAATAATGCCGATGCCAAGCCGCGCGGCTAATTTATGATCGAGCTTGTCATAATTAACGTTGTTAATCGTAATGGTACCTTTGGTCGGTTCATGGATCCCCGACAAAACTTTCATTAGCGTTGATTTACCGGCACCGTTTTCCCCGAGCAATGCATGTATTTCATGCGGGTAAACGGTTAAATCGACCGATTTTAATGCGTGAACCGGACCAAAGGATTTGCCGATCCCCGCCATTGAAATATATGGCGTGACCATAATCACTCCTTATTTATTCTTACCCGCTGGTAGCCATGAGGGTAAAGGGAATTCAATCACCCAGCGGAAAGTTACTTCGTGACCAGAATCGAGTCCACCAGCTTAAATTCTGGCGTTTTATCCAGAGGAATGACCTTACCGGTCTTCGCGGCATCGACCATCATTTTCAGGCCCGTAGCGCCGATATTGGTCGGGTTCTGGGCGATGGTTGCGGTCATCTGTCCGGCAGCGACCATTTTGCGCGCCTCGGGAATACCGTCAGTGCCGACGACCAGTACCGTTTTGCTTTTACCGGCGTTGGCTACGGCCTGGGCAACGCCCATTGCCATCGTATCGTTAGCGCAGTAAAAGGCTTTCAGGTTGGGGTTACGCTGCAGAACATTGGTAGCGACATCCAGCGCTTTAATGCGATCCCAGTCGGCAGGCTGGCTGGAAACAAGCTTGATCTGGCTGGCTTTTTTGAAGGTCTCCGCCGCACCGCTGCGGCGGGCTTCCCCTGAGGCATTGCCGGCTTTACCTTCGATGATGGCCACTTCGCCGCCCTCAGCGCCCAGCTTGCCGATAATAAAGTCGGCCCCTTTCGCCCCGACCGCGACGTTGTCAGTGGTGACGAATCCTTCAACGTTACCGCCGGCCTTCTTCAGGTTATCCATGTCGATCTTTTCATCGAGGTTAACCAGAAAAATACCTTTCTTCCAGGCTTTGGCTACCGGCATGACCAGGT
The DNA here is from genome assembly GCF_024810075.1 of Klebsiella sp. BIGb0132. Taxonomy (NCBI): domain Bacteria; kingdom Pseudomonadati; phylum Pseudomonadota; class Gammaproteobacteria; order Enterobacterales; family Enterobacteriaceae; genus Klebsiella; species Klebsiella sp. BIGb0132. Next base: position 116,311 of record NZ_JANUDW010000004.1, read on the forward strand.
TTACCGAGGAGAGCGGGGCGAAAGCGATACCTTTGTAGTTCTTGTTGCTTAAATCTTCAAATAGCTGCAGCTGTGATTGAAAATCGCCTTCTGAGGGGGAGGCAAAAACATCGACGCTGACGCCGAGGGTTTTGGCCTCGTCTTCAATACCTTTTTTCATGTCAACCCAAAACGGGTTTGATAACGTTTTTAATACCACGGCATAATCGGCGGCGGCAAAAGCGCTGGTGGATAGCATTACGCCCATAGCCGCGCCGCTGAAAATTTTCAGATATTTATTCATAGTCGTATTCTCGGTGTAGGATACAGTAATATTGATCCCACCGATCGTGGGATCGGTGTTTTTATTTACTTCAGCGCGCCTGGTGAAAAGAAATCAACAATAGCGCCGGTTTTTTGCATATTTAAAGTGGCCTGTTCAATATTCAGTTGGGCGACGGAAACAAAAAAAGCATCTAATAATGTCAGTTGTAGTATACGCGCAGAGGCGTTCCTGCCTAATAAGGGCGTTTCTGGTGCTGGCGAGCAAATAATAAAATCAGCTAGTTTAGCAATCGGCGAATGGTAGCTGTGCGTAATACAGATAATTTTAGCCCCGTTCTTTTTCGCCAGTTCGACTGCGGATTTAATATCGCTGGTGCGCCCGGAGTGGGTGACGACCAGCACGACATCGCCTTTTTTCAATAACGAGGCGGACATCATCATGATATGTGCATCCGGATAGGTCTGGCAGCGCATGCCGATGCGCAGAAACTTGTGCTGGACGTCGGCACAGATGGCGTTCGAACCGCCCGCTCCGTACAGATCGCGCTGGTTGGCCTGGGCGAAAAAGCGCGCCGCACGATGAATCTCATCGACGTTCACGATCGACTGGCCTTCCATGATGGTGCGCAGGGTAATGTTAAACACCTTATTCACCACGTCCTGCGGCGCTTCATCAAAGGAGAGCTCGGCAGGGAGTACCTGTTCAGATTGAGAGAAATACTCCACCAGGGCGCTGCGCAGGTTACGAAAACCGCTGAAACCCAGCAGTTTGGAAACCTTAACGATCATCGCTTCGGAAACCGATAGCGCTTCCGCCACATCTTTAATGGCGGGGGCATCGCTCAGGTTGCCGGGTTTAAGCAACCACTCGACGATCCGGCTTTCATTTTCGGTCATCCCTTCTTGCTTCATACGCAACCAGGGGGCGAGACCGATACCGTTGGGGAGCGAACTGGATTCTGACTGACTCATCGCTTTCTCTTGTCCATAAAATGAAGACGACACTATATCACCACACTCCAGGCAGAAAATATACAATCAACTTCACAAAAATATAAATTTTATAAAGTTGGGTTTTTTGTGAAGTTGCGCTGCGTGTGGAGATGTTTGCTTTAATTAAATCAAATTTAAAACAATTAGTTATGTTTTTATTGGCCTGGTTTGCTGCTGGCGCATGCCGTAGATAGCTCGTTTTGTGCGCTTGATTTGTGAAAAATTGCCGTGTAGAAAGATGCTTAAAGGCGGTTTTTTGCGCGCTTTATCGCCGTTATTTACGGCTTAAATCACAACGTCAATAGTTTTTGTAAAGTTAACAACAGGCGAGGCTAAGTATGAAAAGGATTGCCATTGGCTGCGATCACGTGGGGTTCATCCTCAAAGACGAGATCCTTATGCACCTGCAGATGCGGGGTATCGAGGCTTTGGATAAGGGGACGTGGTCGTCCGAGCGGACGGATTATCCGCGCTACGCCAGCGCCGTCGCGCAGGCCATTGTGACAGGTGAAGCGGATGGCGGGATCCTGATCTGCGGTACCGGCGTTGGGATCTCGATTACCGCCAATAAGCATCCCGGCATTCGTGCGGTGGTGTGCAGCGAACCCTATTCAGCCCAGCTTTCACGTCAGCATAACAATACGAATGTGCTGGCATTCGGCGCGCGTGTGATAGGCCTGGAGCTGGCCAAAATGATCGTTGACGCCTGGCTGGATAGTGAATTTGAAGGCGGTCGTCATCAGGCACGAATTGACGCAATCGCGGCGATTGAGCAGCAGCAGATTTGAGATTCCTCCGCTACTCGCGGCGACGGGCGTTGATTACCGTAGGGCCAGCCCCCCGAAGAGACTGGCCCTATGAAACGCTATTTGACCGCTTTGATCCTCTGCACCCTGTCGCTGAGCAGCCAGCTTGCGCACGCCGATCTTATTGACGACGCCATCGGCAATATTCAGCAGGCGATTAGCGATGCTTACCGCCCTGGCGATAGTCGCTCCGATGACGACGATCGCTATAACGACGGCCGCGATGATGATGGACGCTATCAGGGCAGCCGTCAGCAAAGCAGCGATCGCCAGCGGCAGTACGACGATCGGCAGCGTCAGCTGGACGATCGCCGTCGACAGCTTGACGATCGCCAGCGCCAGCTGGATCAGGATCGTCGGCAGCTGGAAAACGATCGCCGTCGGCTGGACGACGACTACTGATCCTGCCCCGATCGCGCCGCTTCCCCTGCTTGTGCCGGGACCGGGCTTAATCCAGCACGATCTCCATACCGTCATAGCCCGCCTCAAACCCCGGCGGCAGCGCGTTGTCCATCATCCAGGCATCAAACTGGTGGCCGATATGGGTGAGAATGACCCGCGGGCAGCCCACGATCAGGTTGATGGCCCGCACCGTATTTAAATCGCAGTGGTTACGCGGGGTTTGCGGACGCGGCTCGTGGCTGCAGTCGATAATCATCGCCTGCGGCTGGTTATTGAGCAGGAACTTCAGCGTCTTCTCCGGCAGCCCGGCGGTATCCGACAGCCACGCCACGCGGCTGTGCGCCGACTCCAGCAGATAGCCGAACGTCAGCTTTGAATGGTTTAGCGGCAGCGGGGTCACCCTGAGCCCCTGCAGCTCGAACATCACAAAGGGCGCAACGGTATGGCTAAAATCCAGCAGCCCGGGATGCTTAAACAGATCGTCACAGCCCGCTTCATCCGGCGGACCAAAAACCGGGATCCGCGCGCCCACGCCCCAGCGCAGCGGGAACAGGCCCTGGACATGATCCATATGGTAATGGGTGAGCAAGATCTGCTGAAAAGTTCCGGCGGGCCAGCGCTCCATCAGGTCCGGCAGGCCGGCGTCCAGCAGGGTCACGGCGTGGTTGAACTTCACCGCCGCGCTGCAGGGGCGGCGGCGGTGGGCCTCATGAGTGCGGGCACGGCGACAGGCGGCGCAGTCGCAGCCGAAGACCGGCACCAGCTGGGCGCCGCCGGTGCCGGTTAAGCGGATAGTCAGGCTCATACCTCCTCCTTACAGCGCTTTTTTAAAACCAGGATGGCCTGGCGTACCCTTCGCGTCGCTGACGGTCAGGCATGCTGATTCTCTTGCCTGGCGTAGCGGCGGCGCAGAAGCGTGAAGAACTGCTCCACCGATTGCCCGAGAGTGCCGTCGTTGTTGAGCGTCAGGCAGTCCGTTGGCGCGTAGCGCGCGGCGCGCTCAAGCCGCTGGGCGATCTCCGTTTCATTTTCCCGACCGCGCTGCTGCAGACGCTGGCGCAGCACGTCCGGCGTGACCTGCAGGCAGATAGGCAGCAGGGCGTCGGCGTAGCGCGCTCGGGCCTGCGCCAGATGCGCGCGGGAGCCGTTGGCCACCACGTCGAAACCGGCGTGCAGCCAGAGGTCAATTTCGATGCCAATGCCGTAGTAATTATTATTGGCGTGCCAGCTCAGCGCAAAAAGCTGGCGCTCGGCGCGGCTAAAAAACTCCTGCTTGCTGAGGGCGATATGGTTCTCGCTCCCGGCGTTAAAGGGGCGCGTAATATAGCGATGCGCAACCAGCAGCTGCGAGTGCTCGCGCTGGCGGAGCGCCGCCAGCAGGCTATCTTTTCCTGAGCCGGAAGGCCCCACCAGCCAAATCAGTTTCCCGGACATTAGAAGACCCTCTTTCCTTGACGCCAGACGTGGTCGATATGCACATGCTCCCCGCGGCGATGGGCCAGCACGAGGTCGGCGCGTTTACCTTCGGCAATGGCCCCGCGGTCGCCTAGCCCCAGCGCCTGCGCCGGATTTTTGCTCACCAGGCGAATCGCCTGCGGCAGCGTAAAGCGGTTGCCGTCGTCATCGGCGATGCGGAAGGCGGCATCCAGCAGGCTGGCGGGATAGTAGTCGGATGAGAGAATATCCAGCAGATTGTCGGCCGCCAGCCGGTGGGCGGCGACGTTGCCGGAGTGCGAGCCGCCGCGCACGATATTCGGCGCTCCCATCAGCACGTTCATGCCGTGCTGACGCGAGGCCTCAGCGGCGGCTAAGGTAGTGGGAAATTCGGCGATCACGCTGCCAAGCTGGTGCGATTCGACGACGTGTTCACGAGTGGCGTCATCGTGGCTGGCGAGGGCAATCTTACGTTCGCGGCAGATGGCGGCGATGGTTTCGCGGTTCGGCTGTGACCAGGTCGCCGCCAGCGCCATCTGCTCCTCTTCGAAGCGGTCCATCTCTTCGTTGGTCAGATGATATTTCCCCTGGTAGTAATCGCGGTACTTGCTGCGGTCGGCGTACTGGCGCTGTCCCGGAGAGTGGTCCATCAGGGAGACCATGCTCACCGGCTCGCGGCCAACCAGCTTCTCAAACAGCGGCAGGGTGGTGTGGTGCGGCAGCTCGCAGCGCAGGTGCAGGCGGTGCTCGGCGCGGTTAACGCCGCGCTTTTGCGTCTCCTCGATGGCGTTGATCATCTTTTCCAGATTCTCCAGCCGGTCGCCGCCGTCGCGGACGTCGCCGATGGCCACCGCATCCAGCACGGTGGTGATCCCGCTGGCGATCATCAGCGCATCGTGGCTGCTCATCGCCGAGTGGGCGGGCCAGTCAACCTTCGGGCGCGGGGTAAAAAACTTGTCCAGATTATCGGTATGCAGCTCGATGAGCCCCGGCAGCAGCCAGCCGCCCTCGCCGTCGATAGCCTGCGGCAGCTGGCTCTGGCTTTCGGCAAACGCGTAAATCATGCCCTCCTGCACCTCCAGCGAACCGTCCACCACTTCATCTTCGAGAACCAGTTTTACGTTGTTGATAATCATGCTGTTATTCCCATCGGATGCAGCCGGTCGGCCACCAGGTTGCGTATCGTTTCATCATGGAAAATGCCGACGATAGCCGCGCCTCGCGCTTTAGCCTCGTTAATCAGCTCCACCACCGCGGCGCTGTTTTTGGCGTCGAGGGAGGCGGTAGGCTCGTCGAGCAGGAGGATCGGATAGTCAACGGCGAAGCCGCGGGCGATGTTGACCCGCTGCTGCTCGCCGCCGGAGAAGGTGGACGGGGCAAGGTGCCACAGGCGTTCCGGGACGTTCAGGCGCGTCAGCAGGCGCGCGGCCTTGGCGGCGCACGCTTCGCGCGGGACGCCGAGATCCAGCAGCGGCTGCATCACCACCTCCAGCGCCGAAATCCGCGGAATGACCCGCAGAAACTGGCTCACCCAGCCGATGGTGGTTTTACGCACTTCCAGCACCTTGCGCGCCGAGGCGCTCACCAGGTCAACCCACTCCTCGCCGTGGCGGACGTGAATATGCCCGGTGTCCGGCAGGTAGTTGGCGTACAGCGAGCGCAGCAGGGTGGATTTACCGCTGCCTGAGTGGCCGTGCAGCACCACGCACTCTCCGGTGTTAACCGTTAGCGAAGCGTCGGCGAGCACCGGCAGGCGGACGCCGTTTTGCTGATGCAGGACAAAGGTTTTATGTACGTTTTCAACGCGGATGGCGTTCATTTGTTGCCTCATTGTGCCTGAGTTTTCCCGGAGGCGACGCGACGCGCCCGTCCGGGCTACCTGACCCAGCGAATGTGTTCGTGGGCTAGTTCTGCAAGACCGACGACACCAGCAGCTGGGTATAGGGATGGTGCGGATCGTCGAGCACCCGGTCGGTTAAACCACTTTCCACCACTTGACCCTGCTTCATCACCAGCAGGCGGTGAGCCAGCAGGCGCGCGACGCCGAGATCGTGGGTGACAATCACCACCGCGAGGTTCAGCTCCACCACCAGGCTGCGCAGCAGGTCAAGCAGGCGAGCCTGCACCGACACGTCCAGTCCGCCGGTGGGTTCATCCATAAACACCAGCTTCGGCTCGGTGACGAGATTGCGGGCGATCTGCAGGCGCTGCTGCATACCGCCGGAAAAGGTGGTCGGCAGGTCGTCGATGCGCGACGCCGGGATCTCCACCTCTTCCAGCCAGCGTCCGGCGGTAGCGCGAATATTGCCGTAGTGGCGCGCGCCGGTGGCCATCAGGCGTTCGCCGATATTGCCCCCCGCTGAGACCTGGCGTCGCAGGCCGTCCATCGGGTGCTGATGCACCACGCCCCACTCGGTGCGCAGCAGGCGGCGGCGATCCGCTTCGCTCATCGCGTACAGCGAGCGGCTGTGGTACAGCACCTCGCCCTGCTGCGGCGCGAGGCGCGCGGAGATGGCCTTCAGCAGGGTGGTTTTGCCGGAGCCGGACTCGCCGACGATGCCCAGCACTTCCCCCGGGAACAGCTCAAAAGAGACGTCGCTGAAGCCTTTGCCCGGCGCGTAGAGGTGGGTCAGGTTATTGACCGCAAGTAACGGTTGGCTCATTTTTGTTGCGCCTCGCTCTGTTGGCGGCAGTAGTCGGTATCGGAGCAGACAAACATGCGCTTGCCGCTGTCATCCAGCACCACTTCATCAAGATAGCTGTGGCGCGAGCCGCAGATGGCGCAGGGCTCATCCCACTCCTGGACGGTGAACGGATGATCGTCAAAATCGAGGCTTTCCACCGGCGTATAGGGCGGGACCGCGTAGATGCGCTTTTCGCGCCCGGCGCCGAACAGCTGCAGCGCCGGCATCATGTGCATTTTCGGGTTATCGAATTTCGGGATTGGCGACGGGTCCATCACGTAGCGGCCGTTGACCTTCACCGGGTAGGCGTAGGTGGTCGCAATGTGGCCGAAGCGGGCAATGTCTTCGTACAGCTTGACCTGCATCACGCCGTACTCTTCCAGCGCGTGCATGGTGCGGGTTTCGGTTTCGCGCGGCTCGATAAAGCGCAGCGGTTCCGGGATCGGCACCTGGAAAATCAGGATCTGATCTTCCGTCAGCGGCGTTTCCGGGATCCGGTGGCGGGTCTGGATAAGCGTCGCGTCTTCGGTGCGCTCGGTGGTGGCGACGCCGGTCACCCGGGTGAAGAACTGGCGAATCGATACCGCGTTGGTGGTGTCGTCGGCGCCCTGGTCAATCACCTTCAGCACGTCGTTCTCGCCAATCACGCTGGCGGTCAGCTGGATACCGCCGGTCCCCCAGCCGTAGGGCATCGGCATTTCGCGGCCGCCGAACGGCACCTGATAGCCGGGGATGGCGACGGCTTTCAGAATGGCGCGGCGGATCATGCGCTTGGTTTGCTCATCAAGATAGGCGAAGTTATAGCCGGAGAGGGTATTAGCCACGTTCGTTCTCCCGTTGCAGGCGTTTCAGCAGCGCCAGTTCGGCCTGGAAATCGACATAGTGGGGCAGCTTAAGGTGCGACACGAAGCCCGCGGCCTCGACGTTATCGGCATGGGCCAGCACAAACTCTTCGTCCTGCGCCGGACCGGCCGCCTCCTCGCCGTAGTCCGGCGCCTGGAGCGCGCGGTCAACCAGCGCCATCGCCATCGCTTTGCGCTCGCTCATGCCGAACGTCAGGCCGTAGCCGCGGGTGAAGTGCGGGGGCTCGTCTTGCGGGGCAACGAAGCCGTTGACCATTTCGCATTCGGTCATCAGCAGCTCGCCAATATTGACCGCAAAGCCCAGCTCCTCCGGAACGATCTCTACCGCCACGTAGCCGCTGCGTATTTCACCGGCAAACGGGTGGTTGCGGCCGTAGCCGCGCTGGGTCGAGTAGGCCAGCGCCAGCAGATAGCCTTCGTCGCCGCGCACCAGCTGCTGCAGGCGCGATGAGCGCGAGCAGGGGTAAACCGGCGGGCTGCGGGTGATATCGTCAGGCTCGGCGAGGGTCTGCTGCTCTGCTTTCGCCAGCCCCTGCTGGACCAGCAGGTTAAAGACGTGCGGCGTGGCTTCCGGCGGCTGCTCGGCGGTTTTCAGCGCCGGCGCCTCGCCGTTGGCCAGCAGGGTAAAATCGAGCAGGCGGTGGGTGTAATCGTAGGTCGGGCCGAGCATCTGGCCGCCGGGGATATCCTTATAGACCGCCGAAATTCGCCGCTCCAGGCGCATGCCGGCGGTGTTTACCGGCTCGCTGACCGCCAGCCTCTGCAGGGTGGTGCGGTAGGCGCGGAGTAAAAAAATGGCCTCGACGCTGTCGCCGCTGGCCTGCTTGAGCGCCAGCGCCGCCAGCTCGCGATCGGCGATGCCGCCTTCGGTCATCACCCGGTCAACCGCCAGGTTCAGCTGCTGGGTAATCTGTTCAACGCTAATTTCAGGAAGCCGTCCATCGCCTCGTCGTTTGTGTTCCTGAAGGGCGTGAGCGGCGACTATCGCCTTCTCACCGCCTTTGACGGCAACGTACATTAGCAAACCTCCACGTGGGTGGTGCGCGGGATGGCCAGCAGACGTTCTCCACAGGTCAGGATCAGGTCAATGCCTAAGGGGAACGGGTGCGGGCGCTCGGTCAGTTCATCAATGATGCAGTCCGGCAGCTGCGGGGCGATCATCCGCTCTTCGGCAATGCCGGCGCCGGTCAGACGCAGCATGCGTCCGCCGCTGAGGCTCGGGAGCTGGACGATCAGCGTTACGCCGGTTTCCGGAGCGACAACGGTGCCGGCGGAGAGCTCGTTCAGCTGTTCGGCGCTGATGCGCTCGTTGGTGACGGCAAAAACCGCCTGCTGCGGCTGCTCAACCAGCGGCGCGCCGGTATGAAAACGCAGGTTCTGGCCGACAAGATCGTTATGCAGCGCTGCGGTAAACCAGACCGGCGTGTCGCGATCGGCAAGCGTCAGCAGGAGGCTGGTCGAGGCGACGTTCAGCGGCTGCCAGCCGTGCTGAAGCTGCTGCAGGGAGACGATAACGCCCGGCTCGCTCATGGCTTTCAGCAGGCGACGAAAACTGTGTTGGGCATCCTGCGCCGGTAGGGTAAAGGCGGTTTGTAAGGTCATGCGTTATCTCCGCGAACCAGAGTGAAGAAATCGACCCGGCTGGCGTTGACCTCGGCGCGTCGGGCTTCAATGCGCGCGCTTCGTTGTTCTTCCAGCGGGGTAATCAGGGTTTCCATTAAGGAATGAAAGTGGTGTGGCGACTGCATCAAGGCGTCGATGGCCGCGCAGCGTTCGGCATGGGGGCGATCGCGCCCCAGTATCCAGCTGTAGCCGAGCGTGCCGTCGGCGAGGCGGATCGCCGCCCGGGTCAGGGTGGCATCACCGGCGAAGAAACGATCGCCGATGCCCCCCATGCGCGCCTGGAGCTGCACGAGGCCGGTCTCCGGAGCGCGAATGGATTCGTACTGCGGCGCCAGCTGCAGGGTCTGCATCCGCGCCAGAAGCTCCTGCGGTTCACTGTGGGCCAGCACGGACATCCAGCGCTGGCGGGTTGCGGTATCAAAGTGCATTCAGTGCTCCATGGTGAATTCGATCATGTCCGCCCGGGTGAGGCTGACGGAGTACTCCGTCGCGTTCTGCTCGCCGGGACGGTGGTTGAGGGTTCTTACGCACAGCAGCGGCGCCATGTTGGGGATCCCCAGAATGTTGCTCTCTTTGGCCTGCGCGCGGCGGGCGCTGATTTTGGTGCGCGCGCGGGTAAGCTCGACGTCCAGCTGTTGGCGCAGAAAATCGTGCAGTGAACCCTGGCTGAAGGTTTGCAGCGCGGGCCAGAAGCGCAGGTCGGTGAAGTAGTGGTCGATCAGGCACAGCGCGACGCCGTTCACCCGGCGCAGGGTGCGCAGATGGATGACGTTATCGCCTTCGTTGATCGCGAAGGCCTCGGCGACGTGGCTGCTGGCAGGGCGCACCACCGACAGCAGCTTTTCGCTGGTCGGATGGCTTCCCTGCTCGAGTAGGTTCTGGCTGAAGCGCGCCTGGGCGTTCAGCGGATAGTCGATCGGCCGCATCAGCACCAGCACGCCGACGCCCTGACGGCGCTGAACCCAGCCGCGTTCAACCAGCTGGTCTATTGCCCGGCGCAGAGTATGGCGGTTGACCTCAAAACGGGTGGCCAGCTGCTGCTCCGCGGGCAAATAGTCGCCGCAGCGGTAGTGGTGACGAAGCTCTTGCTCTAGCCTGGCGGCAATTTCCTGATACCGGGTAGGATAACTGGTCGGATGTCTGGATAAGTACATGTCAGTCGAGCCTCACTAAGCAGAAGAAGGGATTTCCCTCTGAGAGTGGCCCGATCCTGACCTGTTTTTGTTACATTTCGGTTAAAACATAATGACCGCAGGATGAAGAGTTAGCGCAAAGGTGATGACAGGGCGGGAGAGCCCGCCCTGAGGGAGAGGCATTAAGGCTGCTTGACGACGTTCACCATCCACGGGATGCCGAAGCGATCGAAAACTTTGCCAAAGCCGTGGGCCCAGAAGGTTTCCTGCCAGGCCATTTCGATACGTCCTTCTGCGGCGAGGCTGTCAAACCAGCGTTTACCTTCATCCAGGTCCAGTGTATCCAGCACCAGCGTGAAGCCGGCATAGCGTTCGCTGTCGCTGGTGGGGCTGTCGCCCAGCATCAGCTCGCTGCCCGCCACGCGCATGCTGGCGTGGGCGATGCAGTCGGCGGCGAGATGCTGACCGGAGGGGCAGCCGTCCTCGGCATCCTGCATATTCTGCGGCATCTCGCCGTAGGTGATCTGCTGGACAAGTTCTGCGCCCAGCGCCTGCTGGTAGAACGCGATGGCCGCAGCGCAGTTGCCGCTGAAGGCGATATAGGGGCTTAAAGACATAATCATGACCTCAGATAACGATTGACCCATTAAGCGTAGAGGGTGCCTGGCGATTTAAGCCAGGCGGCGGCGTCAGGAGGTGGATGAGGACAATATCTGGCCTGCGCCAGGCGCGATGCGCTCGGCAGTCATCGCCGAGGAGGCGGGAAATAGGCGGGACGATAGCGCGGAGATATATTCGTTCATTTTCCCGGCCGGCGGGTGTGGCCGGGAAAATAACGATTCAGCGAAAAGGAAATAGCGTTAGTTCTTTTTGACGAACTCGGATTTGAGCTTCATCTGACCAAAACCGTCAATTTTGCAGTCGATGTTATGATCGCCTTCTACCAGGCGGATATTCTTCACTTTAGTGCCGATTTTCAGCATCGAAGAGCTACCTTTAACCTTCAGATCTTTAATCACGGTGACGCTGTCGCCATCGACGAGTAAATTGCCGTTGGCATCTTTCACCGTCAGCGCATCATTATCTTCCGCCGGCTCGGCATTGTTCCATTCATGGGCGCATTCCGGGCAGATAAACATGCCGTTGTCTTCATAGGTGTACTCAGAATGGCATTTAGGACACTGTGGGAGTTGCATGGCGTTCCTCATGATTACTGTATAAAACAGGCCGTTGGCCCATTAAAAGGCGGCTGATAGCCGAAAGTGATTGCTATTATAGCGCAGTGACGGCCATTTGTCGGCCACTTTTTCCGATAGTACCGCTGCGGGAATATTCTCTTTATCGATCAAAAATCAGCAATATTCGATGTGCTGCCGGAGGTGGGATATCCAAAAATAAATCACTGCCTGTGCATATTCATTGAACTTATTAATGCCGCCTGGCTCTGTAATATGGCGAACAATTTTTCGTGAAGTTGATCCCAAATTTAAACGCTGTTAGGGTAAAAAGGCGAGTTCGTAAATTCATCAGGTCTATTCGTAGCTCTATTTATTGTTTCATTTACGCCAGAGCAGGCGTCAACAGGTTCGGTTGTACGGACTGTCAGCAGACAGTGCAGGCAAACCTGCTACGCTTGAAAAGAGGAGCACAGCAATTGGCCGCTCCCAACGCACGACGCAAACGGTATTGCCGTTTGGCGGAGATCCGTGCGCTCACGGCGAAGCTTTAGAGGAAAATTATGCTTAAAAGGAAAAAAGTAAAGCCAATCACTCTGCGGGATGTGACCATCATTGACGATGGCAAGCTGAAAAAAGCGATCACCGCAGCGTCGCTGGGTAATGCGATGGAGTGGTTCGATTTCGGCGTGTATGGCTTCGTGGCGTACGCCTTAGGTAAAGTCTTCTTCCCCGGTGCCGATCCCAGCGTGCAGATGATTGCCGCGCTAGGGACATTCTCCGTTCCGTTCCTGATTCGTCCGCTAGGCGGCCTGTTCTTTGGCATGCTCGGCGATAAGTACGGTCGACAAAAGATTCTGGCGATAACCATCGTTATCATGTCGATAAGTACCTTCTGTATTGGTCTTATTCCGTCGTACGCCTCGATTGGTATCTGGGCACCGATTCTGCTGCTGCTGTGTAAGATGGCGCAGGGCTTCTCGGTGGGCGGAGAGTACACCGGCGCCTCAATCTTCGTCGCCGAATACTCGCCTGACCGTAAGCGCGGCTTTATGGGCAGCTGGCTGGACTTCGGTTCCATTGCCGGGTTTGTCCTCGGCGCGGGCGTGGTCGTGCTGATTTCAAGCGTTGTCGGCGAGGAGAATTTCCTCAGCTGGGGCTGGCGCCTGCCGTTCTTCCTCGCGCTGCCGTTAGGGCTTATTGGTCTTTATCTGCGTCACGCTCTGGAAGAGACTCCGGCGTTCCAGCAGCACGTTGAAACCCTGGAGCAGGGCGACCGCGAAGGGCTGCAGGACGGTCCGAAGGTCTCGTTCAAAGAGATTGCAACCAAACACTGGCGTAGCCTGCTGACCTGTATCGGTCTGGTGATTTCCACCAACGTGACCTACTACATGCTGCTGACCTATATGCCGAGCTACCTGTCGCATAACCTGCACTACTCGGAAGATCACGGGGTGCTGATTATCATCGCGATTATGGTCGGGATGCTGTTTGTGCAGCCGGTTATCGGGATGCTCAGCGACCGCTTCGGCCGTCGTCCGTTTATCCTGATTGGTAGCGTGGCGCTGTTCACGCTGTCGATTCCGGCCTTTATCATGATTAACAGCAACGTTATCGGCCTGATTTTCGGCGGTCTGCTGCTGCTGGCGGTGGTGCTTAACTGCTTTATCGGGGTGATGGCTTCTTCGCTGCCCGCGATGTTCCCGACCCATATCCGCTTCAGCGCGCTGGCCAGCGCCTTTAACATCTCGGTGCTGGTTGCCGGTCTGACGCCAACTCTGGCGGCCTGGCTGGTGGAAACCACGCAGAACCTGATGATGCCGGCCTACTATCTGATGGTGATTGCGGTGATTGGTCTGATGACCGGCCTGACGATGAAGGAGACGGCGAACCGTCCGCTGAAAGGGGCGACGCCTGCGGCTTCGGATATTCAGGAAGCGAAAGAGATCCTCGGCGAGCACTACGACAATATCGAAAACAAAATCGAAGATCTCGATCAGGAAATTGCCGATTTGCAGGAAAAACGTTCCCGTCTGGTGGATCAGCACCCGCGAATTAACGACTGATTAATTCGCCTGGAATGTGAAAAATGCCGCCGCGGGCCTCCCCCGGCGGCATTTTTTATGGCCGTTTAGGCCTCATTCGGCGGCAGGTTCTGTCGGCGCTGCTGGCTGAGCCGGCGGTACTGCTGCGGCGGCATGCCGACGTACTTGCTAAAGGTGCTGTAGAAGCGGCTGCTGGAACGAAAGCCGGCGGTCAGGGCGATATCCAGGATAGTTTTATCGGTATCGCTGAGCAGGGCGCGGACGTGGTTAATGCGCATGGCGGTGATGTACTGCTTCATGGTCTGCTGCATCACCCGTTGAAAAATGCCCATCGCGTAGTTGGGGTTGAGCTTAACGTGTTCGGCAACCGCATCGACGGTCAGCGCCCGATCGTAGTGCGCGGCGATAAATTCGAGCATCTGGCTGACGTAAAACTGCGCGTGCCGCGAGACGCTGTGCTTGTGCGTGCGCGAGGTTTTGTTGACCAGAATCGGCTGCCAGCCTGAGAGACTAAAGCGCTTGAGCATCAGGGCGATCTCTTCGATAGCCAGCTGGCGGATCTGCTCGTTGTCGCTGGCGAGCTCCTGCTGCCAGCGCTGGACTTCAAAGACGCTGAGCTGCTGCGCCGCGAGAGATTTAATGACCATGCCGTGGGTGACGTTGTTGATAAGCTCCCGGTCCAGCGGCCAGGACAAAAACAGATGCATCGGCAGGTTAAAGATGGCCATCTGCCGGCAGCTGCCGGGACGGGTGAGCTGATGCGGCGTACAGGCCCAGAACAGGCTGATATAGCCCTGCCTGATGCTCACCACCTCGTTGTTAATCAGATACTCCACGTCGCCGTCGAAGGGGACGTTAACCTCTACCTGACCGTGCCAGTGGCTGGTGGTCATAGCGTGCGGGGTGCGCAGCTCGATATCCATGCGCTGGTACTCCGAATAGAGCGCCAGCGGACTGCGGGTATTTTTCTCGTCGCTGCTGCTCATATGCGGGTCGGGAGGCTGCGGCGTAAGGTTTTTTTCCATAGGGCTTCGGATTCCTGCATCGTCATAGCTGCTGTTTTTTGCACCGATATGCGCCTATCTTAGCGGATCCAATCGCCCATTTTCTCTGCTTTTCTGCCATTTTGTTCCCGAAAGCTCAGATTTTGTGGCGGGTAACTATGGGGTATGCGGATTTTTTTCATGCTGAGCATCGCGTTACCCTGTATCCGACGATTTACAGAACACTTCCCCCTTGATAAAAATCATCGTTGGACTTAATGAGAATTAGCATGGAGACGCTATGTACTACAGCAATGAAGTCATAAGATATTTGCAGTCTAATAAAATCCTCGCACTGAAGTTCGACCGCGCATTAACGGGCGTCGGAAAGGCTGTATCAAGGCATATTGAAACGATGGGGGCCGGTGCAAAACGCGCGCTGTACTACGCATCCTGTTTTACTGATGAATATCAGGACGTTTGTCAGCAACAAAAGGCCGAAGATATACGCTTCAGGAATGGCGTTATTTATCTTATTGAGCATGGGGATGTTGTCTATGATATGCTTAAAATATATTTTTCAGAACTATTTAAATACAAAACCTCCGCTCAGATAGAACACATCAAGAAAATGTTAATGGCGGTTAATGTGCATATCGCCGCAAGCTCGCTGACAAGCTCAGGGTTCGCGTTAGCGACGGCCTCTGCTATCGCCATCGGTATGAATCTAAGCCTTGATATGAGCGCCTTAGCAGGGGGCAGAGCTGCGGGGGTTTTAGCAGGGTTTGGCGTATATGGCGTCGTGCAGAAGGCGGCGGATAGCGCTCATCGCCTTCATTATATCTATCCGTCCTATTACGCCGCGCTGTATGCACAAGAGCTGGAAATGATGTATTTCCTGGTAGAGCCACTGTTTGAGCGGGCAGGCGCGTTTAAGCAAGAAACATCAGATGAGAGCATTGCTGACATCATCACCAGGATGGTTCGATAATCATGATCAATTTTATTAAACGGTTTTTCAGGCGGATATTCAGATCGTTGGTTTCGTATTACGGACCCAGCCTATTAACAATCATATTCGCACTGTTACAGGGCTTATTATCCCCGGATTCTTCCATCTGGCTTATACCTGCATTCTTCATATTCATGATATTTATATTTTATCGCTATGTGAAATGATGCTCTTCAAAAATTAGCCTTCGTTTAATGAGTGGATTAAAGCATCCATTTTCTCTGCTTTTCTGCCATTTTGTTCCCGAAAGCTCAGATTTTGTGGCCGGTAGCGGTCGATCTGAGTTTCCGGGAGTGCTCTGCCGGGAAGAGGGCAGCGCGCGGCGCGTCCGGCGTGCCACTCTGCGGGTGTCTAATGACTTTACGGAGAGAGCACTATGTCTGCCCCAAAAATTACCTTTATCGGCGCCGGCTCAACGGTTTTCGTTAAAAATATTCTCGGCGACGTTTTTCAACGCCCGGCGCTGAGATCGGCCCATATCGCGCTGATGGATATCGACGCCAACCGGCTGGAAGAGTCGCATATCGTGGTGCAAAAGCTGATGGACTCGGTTGGCGCTCACGGAGAAATTAGCTGCCATCGCGACCAGAAAGCCGCGCTGATGGACGCGGATTTTGTGGTGGTCGCTTTCCAGATCGGCGGCTACCAGCCGTGTACGGTAACCGATTTTGAGGTCTGCAAGCTGCACGGGCTGGAGCAGACCATCGCTGATACGCTCGGGCCGGGCGGGATCATGCGGGCGCTGCGGACGATTCCGCACCTGTGGCGCATCTGTGACGATATGACCGAGGTCTGCCCGAACGCGACGATGCTGAACTACGTTAACCCGATGGCGATGAACAGCTGGGCGATGTACGCGCGCTATCCGCATATCAAGCAGGTCGGCCTGTGCCATTCCGTACAGGGAACGGCGGAGGAGCTGGCGCACGACCTCGACCTTGACCCGGCGGATCTGCGCTACCGCTGCGCCGGGATTAACCACATGGCATTCTACCTGTCGCTGGAGAAAAAGACGGGGGACGGCAGCTACGTCAGCATCTATCCGGATATGCTGCAGGCCTTTGCCGAAGGGCGAGCGCCGAAGCACCGCGAGAACTCGCGCTGCCAGAATATTGTTCGCTATGAGATGTTCAAAAAGCTGGGCTACTTCGTGACGGAATCATCGGAGCACTTCGCGGAATATACCCCGTGGTTTATCAAGCCGGGGCGTGAAGATCTGATCGCCCGCTACCAGGTGCCTCTGGACGAATATCCGAAGCGCTGCGTGGAGCAGGTGGCGAACTGGCATAAAGAGCTGGAGACGTATAAAACCAGCGATCGCATCGACATTAAGCCCTCGCGGGAATACGCTAGCACGATTATGAACGCGATCTGGACCGGCGAGCCGAGCGTGGTGTACGGCAACGTGCGCAACGACGGGCTGATCGACAACCTGCCGCAGGGGTGCTGCGTGGAGGTCGCCTGCCTGGTGGACGCCAACGGTATTCAGCCCACCAAAGTTGGCAAGCTGCCCGCGCACCTGGCGGCGATGATGCAAACCAACATCAACGTTCAGACCCTGCTGACCGAGGCGATCCTCAGCGAAAACCGCGATTACGTCTATTACGCGACGATGATGGATCCGCACACCGCGGCGGTGCTGGGGATCGAGGAGATCTATGCGCTGGTGGACGATCTGATTGCCAGCCACGGCGAGTGGCTGCCCGAGTGGGTCCGGCGTTAACTCACACCTCAAACCTCAAATCAAACCCCGCCAGGCGCAGCGCCTGGCGGGCAGGCGGGTTAGCTGTGGGTCAGAAAGCGCGCCAGCTGCTGGTGCAGCAGCCGGTTTTCGCGGGTCAGGCGCGCGTTCTCATCCAGCAGCGTCAGCGCCACGGCGATGCCGGGCCAGTCGAGCTCCAGCTCGCGGCGCAGGCGCACCGCGCGGTGCATTATCGTTACCGCGCTGTCATCGAACAGCCAGACCTCGGTTTGCGGCTGGCGCGGTTCAATCATCCCCAGACCGACAATTTCGCTAAGCTCGTCCTCAGAAATGCCGGTGTGCAGACAAAACTCGGTGATTGAGAACGTCACTGTCATCTTAGCCATTATGCTTTCCCCCATGTTTTACGCGGCTCAAAGCTCGCCTCTGCTTCTGCGAGCTGCTGCCAGAGCGCGCTGGCTTTTTCATTTGGTTTCGGCGGCATAACGATTTTTATCACCGCAAACAGGTCGCCGGTGGCGGTTTTGCTCGCCAGCCCCTTGCCTTTGATCCGCAGGCGTTGCCCCGGCTGGCTGCCCGGGGGGATTGTCAGCAGGATGCTCTCTTTGAGGGTGGGGACCGTCACCTTTGTGCCGAGCGCGGCTTCCCACGGGGCCAGCGGCAGGACGATTTCCAGGTTATGGCCCACGATATCGAAAAGCGGATGCGGGGCCAGATGGATAACCAGCCACAGGTCGCCAATCGGGCCGCCGTTCTCGCCCGGTGTACCCTGGCCCTTCAGGCGGATGCGCTGGCCGTCGCTGACGCCGGCGGGGATTTTTACGTTCAGCGTTTTAGGCGTCTCGCTCTCGACCATGCCGAAAATGTTATACACCGGCAGCCTGTAGCTGATGGTTCGGGTCTGCTCGGCGAGCGTCTCCTCGAGGAACATCGCGACTTCGATTTCTATATCGTGGCCGCGTGCGGCCTGCTGGCGCCGGGCGTGGTGCGCCTGCTGGCCAAACATCGATGAGAAGATGTCGTCGAAGTCCTGCTGGCTGTAGTTCTGCTCGTGGGAGGCCTGCTGTTGGCCAAAGTGCGGGTCGTTGCGGTGCTGCCAGAGCTCGTCGTACTCGGCACGGCGCTGCTCATCTTTCAGCACCTCCCAGGCTTCGGCAAGATCTTTAAACTGGGCTTCAGCATCGCTCTCTTTGCTGACGTCGGGGTGATATTTACGAGCCAGGCGACGGTAGGCGGTCTTAATGGTTTTGAGATCGTCCGTTGGCTTAACCCCTAAAATGGCATAATAATCCTTTAATTCCATATCGTTATCTCATCTTTACAGAATGGGGTGGTAACAACTTTCCCATTAAGCTTAGGGCAAATGAGCAGGCGCGTGAGAGGAATGTGCCTGAAACTTGACGCCGTCGGGATCGACGGCGAAAGAGGGGGCCGGTGGCCTAACGTCGGCGCAGCCCGGCGGCGATGACCAGCCCGGCGCCAACGGCCCCGGCGATGGTCGGGAGCGCGTCCGGCGCCGCGGGGAACAGGCGAATAATGGTCGGGTCGGTGACCAGCATGGCGCCGGCAATCCAGCCGATTAACGCGCCGCCGAGCAGGACAACGGATGGAAAACGGTTCAGTATCGCCAGCACCAGCTTACTGCCCGCGACGATGATCGGAATGCTGATCAGCACCCCCAGCGCCACCAGCAGCAGGTGGCCTTTGCCGGCGGCGGCTACGGCCAGGACGTTATCGAGGGACATAATGACGTCCGCCACCGTGATGGTGACGGCGGTACGCCACAGGCTGCCGGAACTGCTGACCTCTTCGTTCTCCTCCTGATTGGCGACCAGCTTGATGCCAATCCACAGCAGCAGCACCGCGCCGACGATTTTTAGCCACGGTAAGGAGAGCAGATAGATGGCCACGGCCAGCAGCAGCACGCGGGCCACGATGGCGCCAAAGGTGCCGATAACGATCGCTTTGGTCCGCAGGTGCGGCGGCAGCTTGCGGCAGGCCATGGCAATCACCACCGCATTATCGCCGCCAAGCAGCAGGTCGATAGCGATGATTTGCAGCAAAATAACGGTAAAATCCCACTGAATAACTAGCTCGTTCATGCCTGACTCATCTAACCGGGAATAGGCCCTTCCCGAGGATAAAAGGAGGGAAAAGGGTACCCTCGTTCGTCCGCGTTGACCACCGTTAGGGCGAATATGAACGGCGGCACGGCTGCCCTGGATTGAAAAATAAAGTTACGAATCAATGCATCGCCTGATGATTATTCGCCGGTAAAGGATGCTACTTTGTCTCAACAGACTCACCTGCCGTTTACCTATCGCAAGGATCATCCTCATGTCCGGCTCTAAAAAAATAGTGACCATCGCCTTGATTGGCGCCACGCTGCTTCCGGCCCTGGCTATGGCGGCTGACGCCCCCGCTGCCACCTTTACGCCGGAGCAGGAAGCCCGCATCGGCAAGATTGCGGCGGATTATTTAGTCGCCCATCCGGAGGTTCTGCTGCAGGCAAGCCAGAAGCTGCAGCAGATTCAGCAGGAGCAGCAGGCCAGCGCCGCAACCCAGGCGGTGATTAAGAATCAGGCCGCGCTGACGCAGGATAAAAATACGCCGACCTACGGATCGGCGGATGGCAAGGTCACGGTGATCGAATTCTTTGATTATCAGTGCATTTACTGTAGCCGTCTGGCGCCGGTGATGGCTCAGGTGATTAAGGAAAATCCGCAGACCCGTTTTGCTTTTAAAGAGTGGCCTATTTTCGGCAGCCGCTGGGAAACGTCGCTGACCGCGGCGAAAACCGGTCTGCAAATCTATCAGCAGAAGGGGGCGGAAGCCTACCTGACCTACCATAACGGGATTTATGCCACCGGGCATAACGAGGGCAAGCTGACGGCGGCGGATATTCAGCAGCAGGTGAAGAAGGTCAACTTCGACGCGAAGAAGGCCGCCGACGTTGAGCCAGCGCTTGAGGCGACTAACCAGCTGGCGCAGGCCATCGGTTTAAGCGGCACGCCGGGCGTTATCGTGATGCCGACGACCGGCGCCACGGAGGCGAATATTACCGTCTTCCCGGGCCTGGCGGATAAAGACTCGCTGGATGCGGCGATTAAGAAAGCCGGCGGTAGCTGATTGCCGGGGCGGATGAGGCTGATAAACCCCGGATAACCGGGGTTTATCAGCGCTGAGACTCGCCGGCGGGATAGCGGACGCGGCTCGGTTTTCCCGACCCGTACGGGCCGGGAGCCTGTCAGAACGTAACGTTCAGCTTGCCCCAGAACGTTCTTCCTGGTTCGTTTACCGACGTATTTGCGGAGTAGCCAAAGCTGCTATTCCCGGCCAGATTTAAATGCTCGCTGTAGGCCTTATCGAACAGGTTATCCACGCCTGCGCTCAGCTTAACCGACTTGTTGACCCGATAAGCCGCGTTAGCTGAAAAGACCGCAAAACCGGCGCTGTTGGCAAAATCTTTGCCGACGACGTTGCCTTCGTTGATGGCAACGCGATGCTGGCTGCTAACCATGCGCAGCAGCCCGGTGCTGCTCCAGTCGCCGCGCTCCCAGGTGAGCCCCAGCCGCGCCTCCAGCGGCGGGATTTGCGGTAGCGGCTGGTGGTCAGCGGTATTTTGGCCCCATGAATAGGCCAGACTGGCATCGGCTTTCCAGGCGTCGCTGAGCTGGTAGCTGGCACCGGCTTCACCGCCCATAATGGTGGCATTCACGTTATCGACCTGGCTGATATAGGCGTTGCTGGGGTCGTAGCGGAAGAGAATAAAATCGTTCACCCGCCCTACATAGGCTGATACCCAGCCGCTAAGCCGCTCCCCTTTGTACTGGGCGCCGATATCAATCTGCGTCGTTTTTTCCGTTTTGACGTTATCAAAGGCGTCGGTCGAGCCGTCCGGGCCGTAGGTCGGCGAGAACAGCTCCCAGTAATCAGGGAAGCGCTCGGTATAGCCGATACCGGCGTAAAACATGACCGGCATCGCGACCAGGTTGCGTTCTACGCGGACAAAACCGGCGGGCAGCGTATCGGTTCGCTCCGCGGATCCCGCGTCGCTGAAATTGTCGACCAGCACCCGGTCCAGCCGGGCGCCGCTAACTACCTTACTCTGCTCCGTGGCGTGCCACGTCAGCTCGCTGAACAGACCGTAATCATGGAAGCGGGCATCTTTCGCCCAGCCGTCGTCGCCCTTGCTGCGGTGGGTATTGAGCTGCGTATCGGCGCCGCTGCGTAGCTCAAAGTCAGACCACAGCCAGGTTCCCATCATCCGGCCGCCTACGGTTCTGCGGTCCAGCTCCATCGCCATCGGCATGCTCATGTTCATCGAGTCGCCGGAGTCCATCCCGCCCGCCATGTCGCCCATGCCACCGGTCATATCCATCCCCGACATTCCGTCTCCAGGCGAGCGCAGGGAGTAGTTATCCATGACATGATCGGCGTAGTTGTAGTAGATATTGGCTTCGAATTTATCGAAGACCTCGCCAATATTGGACTTTTCGACGCGCATGCCGAGGCTTTCGCGTTTGAAGCGGGAGCCATCCATGCTGCGCCCGGCGTAGCGGGCTTCACCATCTCCTTTTCCTGCCGTGAGCTCGACGAGCGTATCTTTGTCCGGCGTCCAGCCGAGCGCCATATCGCCGTTCCACTTATCCCATTTTGCCGGTACGCGATCGCCATTCCCGTCCTTGTAATCATCGGCGCGCGATTTATTCCCCGTCAGGCGCAGGTAGCCCAACTCGCTCCCCAGACTGAGGTCCGCATTCTCATCCCAGCGGTTATTTGAACCGGCCAGCAGGCTGGCTGTGCCCTGAATGCCGGGCTTGTCGAAACGCGGCGGCTCGCGGTCAAAGCGCAGGGTTCCGGCTGAATTTCCCGCTCCCCACAGTACGGTTTCCGGCCCTTTAATCAGCGACAGGAGATCGTAGCTTTCCGGGGAAATATAGGAGCTGGGCGCGTCCATGCGCGCCGGGCAGGCGCCCAGCATTTCGCCATTATTGGTCAGGATGCGCAGGCGCGATCCGAACATGCCGCGGAAAACGGGATCGCCGTTGGTCCCGCCGTTACGAATCTGCGAAAAGCCGGGGATCGTTTTCAGGTAATCGGAGCCATCGCTGGCGGGGACCGGCTGACGCGGCGTTTTGGGCGAGGTGACGATCTCCAGCGGAGAGGAGACCGGCGCCGTGACGATCATGACGGCGTCATCTTGCATCGTATCCTGATGGTGCTGTTCATCCGCGGACGCCGCGTTTGCATGCAGCGTCATCAGGATCAGAGAGGCGAGCGGAGTGCGCCCGAGAGTAAGTTTTTTCATTACATGGCCTGCTGTTTTTCTGGCGTAGCAATACCCTGCTCATCAGGCGATGGGCAAAAGCTGCGCAATATCGGTTATTTGTCGTTAAACGAAGAGAGAAAAACGGCAGGCGGCGCGCGGGCGCGCTGAGGCGTCCAGGCGCGGAAAATCGGCGCGCAAACGATCGGAATTAACGGATGACGAACAGTAAAAAGCAGCAGCAGCCAGAGCAGCATCGCCAGCAGTAGCTGGACAAACGGCAGATGGATCAGCAGCTGACAGTAGCCGCAGGCGATCTCCTCCATCGGCGACATCGCCTGACCGGACATCATCTGATGATCCATGGGGACGCTCTCTGCGCAGCGCGCCGCCGCCGGCATGTCATGGTGCATACCCGGCATGGGTATGGAAGAGACGGCGGCGGAGTGCCGGCAGGCTGCCTGGCGGGCAATGGACTTCGAGACAACGGGAGCAACGAACAGCATCGCGATGGCAAGCAGCGCCAGCCATGCAGCTATGGGATAAGTTCGTGTGCGTTCGTGCAAAATGCAGCCAGATGTCAGAGTAATTTAGCTGAGTGTATCTCATTCGCATTTTGAATGTTGTAAAAATCCGGGGCGCTCATTGCGCGGCTGCTCAGCGCCGCCGGCTATCGCGACGTGCGGGCGATCAGAAAAAGAAATATCGGCACCCCGAGCATCGCCGTCAGGATGCCGACAGGGAGTTCGCGCGGCGTAAACAGCGTGCGGGCGAGGGTATCGGCCAGAACGGTAAAGATAGCACCGCACAGCATGGATGCCGGCAGCAGCGCGCGATGGCGGTATCCAATGAGCATGCGGGCGATATGGGGCACGGTCAGCCCAATAAAACCGATAGCCCCACAGCAGGCGACAACCACCGCCGTTAACAGGGTCAGCAGGCAGTACATCGCCAGCTTGATAGTACCGACCTCCACGCCGAGCGATGCCGCCGTCGCGCTGCCGAACGTCAGGACATCCAGCTCTATTGCCCGCCACCAGCAGATGAGAAATATCGGCAGCAGAGCCGTAGTGCAAAGCGCTACCTGTAGCCAGGATGCCTGAGCGAAGCTCCCCAGCAGCCAGAACATCACGCCTCGCGTGGTATCGGCATCCGTTTTCCAGAGCGTAATTAATGATGTGGCCGCAGAGAGCAGCTGCGTCACGGCGACGCCGGTCAGCACAAAGCGGCTGGACTGGCCGGATAGCGATTTACGTGCCATCAGCAGCACCAGAGAAAAAGCCAGCATGGCGCCGCAGAAAGCGCCGGCAGGCACCGCGGCCCAGCCCACGCTGAGGCCGAGCGCAATGACCAGTACCGCCCCGAAGCCCGCGCCGGATGAAATACCCAGCACCCAAGGGTCGGCAAGGGGGTTGCGGGTCAGCGACTGGAGAACCGTCCCGGCCAGCGCCAGCGCCGCACCGGCGAGGGCCGCCAGCAGAGTCCGCGGTATGCGCAGCGACCAGACGATTCTTTGATGAAGCGTTCCCGCCGTATCGCTATGCCAGTAGCCTGCCAGCACGGCGTGCGCCACCTCCTGCATGGAGAAGGTCACCGGGCCATACATTACGGCAATGCACAGGGCCAGCAGCAGCGCCGGAAGCAGCATGGCGAGACGCAAAGCGGGGGAACGCAGCATGATTATTTCCAGCCGGCGACGATATAGTCATCGAGGAATTGCCAGAGCGTGCCGGTTTCCGTAAAACCGGCCTGACGCAGGGCGGCAAGCTGGAATTCTACCGTGGTGGCCAGCGGCGTCGGGCGGTCGGCAAAAATGGCGGCGCGCGCATCGATTACCTCGGCCAGCTCGGGATGACGGCTGGCCGCTGTAAACCAGCTGTCCCAGTCCTGCACGCCGGCGGCCCATGCCTTTTCCTGGGTGCTGTCGTCATGAGTCTGGGCAAGCAGCGCCTGACGCGGGTGACGCTGGTCAAAGCGCTGGTGGTCGGCGTTCATGAACATCCCACCTTCATCCAGCAGGTTAAAAACGTTGCGATAAAGCGCTACCTGCTGCTCCGGCAGCAGCCAGTGGATGGCGGTGCTGGATACCACGGCCTGGGGTTTACTGGCGATGACGCTGAAGCAATCTGCGGCTGCCATATCGCCGCTGAAGAACTGAATGCGCCCCCGGTATTCCGCCAGCGCTTCTTTAGCCAGCGCCATCAGCAGCGGATCGAGGTCAATAGCCGTGACGGTTGCCGCCGGAAAACGTTGCAGAAGACGCAGGCTGAACGAGCCCGGGCCGCAGGCCAGATCCACCACGTGGAAGGCTTCTCCATAGCTCATCGCCAGCACATCCAGCGCGGCGTTATAGCGCGCTTCGCGGTGGGCGATGTAGGCGCTTTGTTGTTGATCCCAGTTCTTGAGTAATTCGCGGGCGGGAAAGGTCATCGTTGTTCCTTAGCGTGTATTTGCGTGACAAGCCGGTGTAGAGCCAGAACCGAACGCGCGGAGGCGTCCATGTCATAGCCGGGTAAGATGATGTAACGCTTTGCTTTCACCGCCTTCATGCCGGCGGTGAGCGGGTGATGTTCAAGAAAATCGATTTTGCTGCGGGCGCTGTCGCCGGCTCCGCCCCGGCGCAGGTCGCCCAGAATCAGGTAGTCGGGATCTCGTTCGGCGATAACCTCCCAGCTCATGGCGGGCCACAGCTCCTTGCTATCGGAAAAGATGTTTTGGCTGCCAATGGTTCGGGTTAACAGCTCGGCCGCGCCATGGCCGCCGGCCACGTAAGGGGTCGCCGTCCCGGAGTACCACCACATCAGCGTTCTCGGCGGCAGCGTTATGCGGCTGTCGGCGGCAACCCGCCGCTTCAGCTCGGCGATCAGCGCCTCGGCGCGCGGCTCTACGGCATAAATACGCGCAATATTGCGCAGCTCGGCATAGATGCTGGCGAAGGTGGCGGACGCAGGGGAAGCGCTTTGCAGGCCATTGCACATCCCTTCGATCAGCCAGCTTTTGATTCCCCATTCGGCCATCCTTTCACGACCGGCGGTTTCCGGGCTGTTAAACCAGTAGTAGCTGCCGGAATAGATAAAATCGGGCCGGGAGGCCAGCAGCGCTTCAGCCGACCAGGGGGCATCATCGAGACGAGCGGTTAGCGGTATGTACCAGGGAGACGGCGCGGTATCTTCATCCGGCCGATAGCCGATGGCGCTGATAATGGCATCGCCCAGACGCAGGGCGAGCATGTTTTCCATCGCGGTCGGCATATAGACCACGGTCCGCTGTGGGGCTCGTTCAAACGTCCAGGCGTGCCCGCAGTTTTGCAAGGTCACGGGATGGGCAAAGCTGGCAGAGGCTGCCAGCAGGGCGAGGGCGGCAAGACGTCTCATCAGAAGCGCATATTGATATAGGCTTCATAGGTGCGGCCTGGCGCAATCATCTCCTGCCCGGCATAGGTTCGCTGCCAGGTGTAGAAACGATCCGTCAGGTTGCGCACGCGGGTGCCCACGATGACGTCCTTCAGCACGGCATAATCGGCGTTCAGGTCGAGAGTGGTGTAATCCCCCATTTTGTTGGTGTTGGCGTCATCGTTATAGCTGCTGCCTACATAGTGGAGCTGCGCGCCGAGGCCCAGCCTGTCGGTCGGCATATAGCGCCCGGCAAGATTTGCTGTCCACTGCGGAATGTAGCGCGGCCGGTTGCCGGAAAGGTCCTGCGTACCCTGTTTGAAATCGTCGAAGCGGGCGTGGGTATAGGCGGCATTACCTGTCAGCGTGACGTTATCCAGCGGCTTTAGCGCCCCGCTCAATTCGATGCCTCGAGAGGTCTGCTTGCCAACCGCGTTCCAGACCTCCGCCTGGGTTGCCGACTGCTGGTAAAGATTCTTTTTCTGCAGATCGTAAACGGCGAGCTTTATTGCGCCGCGGGCGAACGTCCCCTTTACGCCCGCTTCGTACTGCCGAACGTCGGTAAGGGGCAGCGACGTCTGTTCAGGGCTGATAAAGAAGATATCGCTGCCGGGCTCTTTACCCGTTGCGTAGTTGGCATAAAGCGTCCAGCTATCGTTAATGGCCCAACTCGGCCCCAGGCCAAAGCTTATGAAGCTATAGTTCCGAGCACGGGTTTGATTATCCTGCTGATAGTGCCAGTGCGTGTCCAGATTGGTGTAGCGTGCCTGGCTTAGCAGGGCGACGGCGTCGGTGATATTCAGGTTGTCTTCCAGCAGCAGGGCGTACTGGTTCTGGGTGATATGGCGGACGGGCGAGCGCATCTTGCCGCCGGCGCCGGTGCGGAAATCATTGGCGGCCGGGTCGGTCAGGAGAACATCTTCCCCGCCCGGAAAACCGTTGGAATAGTACTGGAACTCACGCTTTGAAAAATCGACGCCGGCGGTCACGCGGTTGGCGAATGACGCAATCGGGCGATCCCAGGTGACCATGGTCCGGTTGCCCGTCAGCTTGTCATCGTGCGCAAGATCGCCATAAGAATCGCGGGTCACGTAGCCTGCTTTCTGCGCCGGATAGTAGCGCTCAACGTTCTGCCATTCGCGGAAGCCTTTGTAATAGTAGAACTGGTTTTCAAAGGTTAAATCAGGCGTCGCGTACCAGGACTGGGTCGACTGGAACGAGGTCGCCTGGCTGCGGATATGCGCATCCTGAAGGTTGTTGTAGTTCAGGTGACGTAAATCGCGATCGACTTTGCCGTTGATCGCCGGCGTGCCGAAGTAGGGATTGCGCATGTCCGTTAAGCTACGGTCGATATCAAAGGTTATCTGGGTGTTAGCGGTCGGCGTCAGCAGAAGCTGCGCGCTGACGCGCTCCGGACGGCTGCGCTCTTTCTCAACCTGGGTGCCGGTACTGGACGCGCTGACGTCCACGCGGCCGGCGGCCATCCCCTCAACCAGCGTGCCGCCCGCGCCGATATGGGCGCGATGGCTGTTATAGCTTGACCAGCTATAGTCGGCCTCCACCGGCTGGCGACCGAAGGTGGCTTTGCGTGAAGTCAGGTTGACGCTGCCGCCGGCGGAGCTCAGGCCGTTCAGAATCGAGCCGGTACCGTAGAGGATGTCGACGTTTTCGTAGTGCACCGGATCGGCTATTTGAATCGTGCTGCCGGGTACCGCCACGCCGTTTAGCAGCCAGGAGATGCTCGAGAAGCCGCGCAGCGAAACGCTGTTTGAGAGCGTTGGCGAGCTGGTGCCGGACATTCCCGGCGCGCTCTCGACGACTTCGGTGAGGGTCCGTTTGCCCTGTGCCTGGATAGTTTTCGCGCTGAGGGTTTCCGTATGGCGCGGCGTCTGTTTATCGCTCAGGCCGAGGCGAGAGGCCGAACCGGATGAGAGAAGCGCCGAATCGGCCAGGGCGGCATCGTCGGACGCGCCGCCGGTGACCACCAGGGTTTCATCTGCGGCATAAGTCAGAGGTGCAATGTTTACTGCGACTGCGAGAGCCAGCAAAGAGGGCTTAAGTTTCATCGTTCGCCATTAAATTATTAAATGTTATGTTATAACGTAACATTTAATGTGAGGGAAAAAAAGTAGGCCAATGCGATCGGGTGAGAAGGGGGCTTTTGAGGTAGCTTTATGAAAAGCGCGCGGTGGCTGCAGTTGCGAGATGCATCGTGCCAGAAACGCGGGCTTGTTTAACACGGTTGCGTTTAGCGGTGCAGGGCTCGGAATCATTTCCACGATTAACATTCTGTTTGCTATGAGTTCCAGTTTTTCCTGTGAATTTGTTGGGTGAATAGCTGCAGACGCTTTAAAAGCGTCAGTGGCTATCCCTCGGTTATTAATAATAATGTGATGATCCGATCGGCCGAGGCAATGTGGAAGGGCCGCGCGCTATGATAATGTAGGTAATATTCAGCCATGCAATTACGCTATAGATAGGTGCTTCTTATATTACGCTAGTCTTTTTTAAGGAGTAATTAATCATTAATGTCAGGTGTTGTACTTTTCCGATAGCAGAAAAATGCAACAAGTAAGGTTGAAAAAATAACAGACTGAATTATTGTTGCAGTAAACCTCCTTTCTTCGGGGTAACAGAGTGAAAAAATATATCCACTAACGAGTAATAAGTGAAAAACGAATAAAACCAGCATTGCCATAGTTTCATTTTTACCTCTTTGGTATTATTGTTTCATTTCTTCTTCATCTCGTTATTCACGAAGTGCAGATGTTGATAAGGTGTCAAGTATTTCGTGCAATTTCTGCTGAGATAGATTTTTCATTTTATTTTATATTCGTTCAGGAATATCTGATGTTATCTGGGTTTTGTATGTATATAGCGATCCTGACGCTGATGCGATAATTCCACTAGTGGTCTACTATTCCTTTCGGCGGCCTATAAATGCATTCACAGGTAAAATATATGCCTGTATAAAGTGGAATAAGAGCCTATCCCATTAGGGCTGTTTTACTTGCCATTTTGGCCCTGGGTACTGCCCAAAATCCTCACGTACTACATGTACGCTCCGGTTTCTGCGCGCTGTCGGTGTCCAAACAGGCTGCGTCAATAACCCCGGCTGGGATAGGCGCTAACATCTTTTTTGTTGATCATCCGGTAAAAAAGGTTAGGTCATTTATTTTTTGAGAACATGAATAATCCACCACCAAAAATCAAGGTGGAAATAATTGATTGAATGACCGGTTTTATTAACCCCTTTTCTTCATTGAAATAAATATTAACTAGTAGTGTGAGAATAAAAAGAATCAGGCTTGTCAGACTAATTCTGAGTATTGTTATTCCACCAACATGTCCCAGCATAACCTGCTGCTCCCCCAACTGTACCAAGGATTCCTCCGCCCACCCAACCAGCAACGGTACCGAAGACAGGCAGCGTCATAGTGCCGGTTGCCATCCCGGCAACTGCACCGGCAATACCAACGCTTACTGCAGACTGTCCAGGTCCATTAAGGGTACATTCAGCACCAGCAATAGTATTTATTTCCGCAATAGCCAATTCT
Source organism: Klebsiella sp. BIGb0132 (assembly GCF_024810075.1). Taxonomy (NCBI): domain Bacteria; kingdom Pseudomonadati; phylum Pseudomonadota; class Gammaproteobacteria; order Enterobacterales; family Enterobacteriaceae; genus Klebsiella; species Klebsiella sp. BIGb0132. The sequence continues at coordinate 145,648 of NZ_JANUDW010000004.1, forward strand.
CTCATGTGCTATTTCCCTTGTTAATTATTTATCTTTTCTACCTATACCCAATAAACCTGTATATTGAGGTTTATTGGGTGTAGGGAACTATGAGTTACTATTACCTACAGCGTCGCCATACGACTCGCTGATTTTGTTCCTCAGATATAATGTATTAGTCATTCAGCATATTGATAATACAGGCCGGGAATATACTATTTATCCGTAAGTAGCATACGAACCACTGATATCTCCTTTAAAGGTGAATGCTTCTCATTTATCCATTTAATTAAAAAATGTCATATTTAACATGCATAGTCAATGGTTAATTTTTAATGAGTTTTATGTTTATAACTTAAATAAATCAAGACTATAGTTTTGAGATGGATGTATATGCTGCCATTATGTTCTTAAGAAGAGTATTTGTAAGCCAATGAAGGGAGTATGAAGAATAAAATTATGAAAATTAAAAATAACCTGATGAGATTAGATAATAATCCCTGAAGGAATACTCTGTTCAAGGTGAAAGGAATAATGAAATAAATATGAACGCGCTTCAGTCATTAGTTCGTGCTATTTTTGTTCATTCATCCCATAGATATCTGTGCTGTAGTTTCTTACTTCTTCATTGTTCATTTTGATTTCTATCTGTCAATGTTTTATACATGGCGCAAACGGGACTGGAGTCGGAGAGGTGTTATGTTTAACGCGACCTGTATCGTTCCCGATGGCAGAGGGTTTGCTCTATATATCAAGGGGAAAGCGAACTCCAGTCATTGATAAATCTAGCTGGAATGAGGGCGATGATATACGGTCTTATCTACCCGGAAAAGAAGAGGGGAAAGGGCGGTGGATATATGGATTCCGGGTTTAATATATAAATCAACAGAATGGGTATTCCACCGTTTTGATTAAAACTGTCGGAAAATGTAGTCTGGTACATGGGATTTACCGGCTGACCGACTCGGACTAACGCCGAAGGCGTTGAACGGCGCGCTCGTCGCGCCGGCCCCGCAGGGGTGAGCCGCTGGCAGCGAATAATCGAACGTAGTTCGATGGAGAGTCCGGCTGCAGAAAAGCAAAAACCCGCCTTTTGGGCGGGTTCTTTGAATAGTGGTGCCCGGCTCGGACTAACGCCGAAGGCGTTGAACGGCGCGCTCGTCGCGCCGGCCCCGCAGGGGTGAGCCGCTGGCGGCGAATAATCGAACGAAGTTCGATGGAGAGTCCGGCTGCAGAAATGCAAAAACCCAGCCATAGGCTGGGTTCTCTGAATAGTGGTACCCGGCTCGGACTAACGCCGAAGGCGTTGAACGGCGCGCTCGTCGCGCCGGCCCCGAAGGGGTGAGCCGCTGGCGGCGAATAATCGAACGCAGTTCGATGGAGAGTCCGGCTGCAGAAATGCAAAAACCCGCCTTTTGGGCGGGTTCTTTAAATAGTGGTGCCCGGACTCGGAATCGAACCAAGGACACGGGGATTTTCAATCCCCTGCTCTACCGACTGAGCTATCCGGGCAACGGGGCGAATTAAACCGTAATCCACTCCGCGCGTCAACCACATTTCTTGATTTTCCTGCCGATTGCTTAACTTTGCGGCAGTTTTGCATCAGAAGCCGCGTTTTGACCATAATTCACATCATCCCGTTGTCGCCCTGACGGATTTTCCAGCCGCTGACCGCAGAGATGACGTGGCGTAAACCGGAAAGGGTATAGTCGCCGATCACCTCTTCGTCTTCGCGCGGGGAGCTGATGGTAATCTCCGCATCGACGCCGTGGCGGTAGGTCCCGTGGTGGCTAAAAATCGTGCCGATGAAGCATTTGTCGTTCAGCCAGACGGGAATATAGGCCACCGTTTCATAGATATAGTTTGAGGCGATGCCGCTGTAGTAGTTATCCGCATCGTCGGAGGAGGTGCCGGGAGGAATGGGGCAAATCGGCGCGTCGCTATCGGTTTGCGGCCTATCTTTCAGCAGGGTGCCCTGCATAACCTCCAGCGACCTGAGTAAATCCGCCTTATCTTTGGCATTCAGCGCCGGGGTTAACGGCTGGTCTTTCTCCGGCGAGCTGATGGTATTCAGCATATAGCGGTAGCGAATCGTCACCGCCGGAGTCCTGTCCGTCGGGCTGAAGGGACGCAGCAGATACAGATTATCCTCGCCGAACTGGCCGTTGTACCAAAGCGCATACACCTGGCCGTTAATTCTGACCCACTGGCTCCACTGGTTGGCCCCGCGCCCGTTGAGGGAGAACAGCGCGCCGGGTACGCCGGCGTCAAAATCATCGTCGTCATCGCTATCGCTGCCGTTGACGCTATCAAAGGTGTCATCGCCGCGTTTTAAGACCCCGGTATAGCTGAATAAGCCGGTTCCGCCGACGTAGCTGTCGATAATCAAATCGCGCCTGCCGTCGTTATCGAGATCGATAAGCGTAAAGCTGACCTTGCCGTTTTCCGAGTCAGCGCTAATATCGGAATGGAGAAACGCCTGCCACTCATCGTCGCTGATATCGGCGGAAGGCTTGTTTGTTGACACTAAGGTATCGTCGGCATAGGTCAGCGTAAAGTTGGTGACGTGGCCGGTGAGCGGGAACTGCTCGGCGATCTTATTCAGCTCCAGCTCCGGATTGGCCTTTTGCTCTTTCAGCACGGCGCTATACAGCGCCTTGAGCGCGAGATTATCGGCATCTTTCTGCTGCTTAGGACGCACCTGGCTGACGAAGGTCGGCAGCATCCAGGTCCCGCCGGGGGTAATTTCGCGGCACATGCCGGTGGTATATTTCAGGCTCTGGACGAACGATTTACCGTCCCAGACCCGCTCCTCCCCGCTCACGCAGTCGGCGATGCCGCGGCCTTTGTTGAAAAACGCGATCGCGCCATCGGCATAGCTGGAGGCATCGGTGGAGATCGGCTGAGGTTTAGCCTGCGCGGCACTGTCCACCACCCACATGGCGTAACCGTCGTTATAGGCGGCCCGCCAGCACAGGGCCTGGATAAGCCAATGGCTTTTATCGATGGCGGTGGCGGTTATTTGCCGTTCCCGGGCGGGGATATCTTTGTTTTGCCAGTCGTCACAGCGGCTATTCAGCAGCGGGATCAGCTCCGGGAGGAGGCGCTGGCGCTGTTTGGCGGTCAATGGTTCGGGCTGCGCGTTGTGGAGCGTTGGGGCGGCGATAATCTCCGGGGCGGGCAGCGCGTTCAGCGTATTGCTATCGTCGGCATCGCCTTTGCGCAGCAGCGCGTCCGCGGTACCCAGGCGCTGCTGAAATTCGTCGATCTTGAGAAATACCGCGCTGCTGCCCGCACTCGAGAGCGGCTTGCGCGCGCCGTTAAGCGAAATCTCAATGCGGCTTTCATGCTCCAGGGCCTGGATCAGCGCCGCCGTTTGCGTGCTATCGAAGCGGAAGTGGCTGTCGTCTTTAGCATCCAGCGTCCCGCGATCCTGATTGTCGATCAGCAGGCGCACGGTGGCGTCAGGGGGGATATCGCGATCGGTCTGGGCAAAGGTCACCTGGCCGCTTACGCGCTGATCCGGGCCCGCGCTGCGGGTCAGCAGGACGCTGACTTCACCGAGGTTGACGCCGTAGCCCGCGGCCCGGCAGGTGCCGGTATTATCACAGGCGACTTCCCAGTCTTTATACGCGAAAGAAAAACCCTGTACGGGAGCCGCCAGCAGCGATATCGGACATAGCCCGATGATGGCAACCCAAAGGAGAGAACGCATATAAAACCCTGTCAGCATGTCGGTGAGAGGGAAATTATATGCGCGAAGGATCGGTTAAGATATCGGAATCAGGTTAGCGCGCCGCCCATTCGACACTGGGCAAAACGCAGGATGTCCTCCGCCAGGCGCTGGGCGGTATCGACGTCGGCCTGGCTGCGCTTCACCAGCAGGCGGCTCAGGCAGCCTTCGACGATAAGCTCCATCTGTTTGGCAACCATCGCCGGGTCATCCACTTCCAACTGGGTCAGCAGCTCGTGCGTATAGGCGAGCGAAGCCTGCTTCTGCTGTTCAGCCAGCTGATGAATCGGGTGCTGGGCATCCGGATAGAAGGTGCAGGCGGCAATAAACAGGCAGCCGGGATAGCGGTGATTGCTCACGCATCGGGTCAGCGCCGCATAGCGCGCCAGCAGCTTTTGCTCCGCCGTTAGCGTCTCGTCCAGCAGCAGCTGGCGACGCCATGCGTCAACCTGATGGCTGAGATAGCGGAGGGCGTCATACAGTAGCGCTTCGCGGTCTGGCCAGAAGCGCTTGAGGTCATCGATCGGATAAGCAACGCGCTCGGCGACCATCTCCAGCGTGGTGTTGGCGATACCTTCGATTTCAAGAATTTGTATGGCTTCACCCAGAACATCTTCACGTTGCACGGTTTTCTCCTCCATTTTACCTCCTAAAGTGTCGTTCACGGTTGCCGATCGCGCAAATGGGCGCTGAATGCCGCGGCATCCATAAAGCCGGTGACGCGCTGCGCGGGCTGCTCCTCTCCCTGCGCGTTAAAGAACAGAATCGTCGGCAGGCCGAGCACCCGCAAATGCTTCAGCAGGGCGACGTCCTGCGGGCTGTTCTTCGTGACGTCTACCTGCAGCAGAACGGTATCTTTCAGGGCCTGTTGTACTTCCGCTGTGCTAAAGGTGTATTTTTCGAACTCTTTACAGGCCACGCACCAGTCAGCGTACAAATCTAGCATAACCGGCCGGCCTTTAGCCTGCGCCAGCGCCCGATCGAGCTCATCGACGGTGCTGACGCGGGTAAACGCCAGGTGCGCCTGCTGTTGCGCCGTCGGCGCGTCGAACGCCCAGTCCTGCAGCGGACGAACGCTCACCAGCGCGGCGGCCAGCAGCACGATCTGCAGGATGCGCTGCCACGGACGGGTGGCGCCAAGGGAGGTGATAAAGGCCCAGCTAAAGAAGGCCACCGCCAGCAGCGACCACAGGCGCATCCCCCATACTTCGCCCAGGATACGCTCCAGTAAAAACACCGGCAGCGCCAGGATGACAAAACCGAACGCGGTCTTCACATGGGCCATCCACGGGCCGCTCTTCGGCAGCAGACGGTTGCCAAACACGGTGACCAGAATCAGCGGTAGCCCCATGCCGAGCGCGTAGAGATACAGCGTGCCGCCGCCCAGCCACAGGTTACCGCTTTGCGCGATGTACAGCAAAATCGCGCTCAGCGGCGCCGTTGTACAGGGCGAGCAGATAAGCCCGGCAATGGCGCCCATGGCAAACACGCCGCCTGCGGAACCGCCGCGTTGGGTATTGCTCATCAGCGTCAGGCGCGTCTGCAAGGATGACGGCAGCTGCAGGGTAAACAGGCCAAACATCGACAGCGCCAGCAGAATAAAGACCGCCGACAGGCCGATCAGCACGTACGGATGCTGCAGCGCCGCCTGGAACTGCAGGCCCGCGGCGGCCACCACCATACCCAGCGCGGTATAGGTCAGCGCCATCCCCTGGACATAGATAAACGCCAGCAGCAGCGCGCGAGCGGTAGAAAGCCGGCGTTCGCCACCGAGTACGATACCCGAGATCAGCGGATACATCGGCAGCACGCAGGGCGTAAACGCGATACCGATACCAATTAATAGCGCCCAGAGCGCGGAGAACGGAAGCTGGCTGCCATCCGTCGCGGCTGCGGGCCGCTCTGGCGCTGAGGGCGCGGCGGCTGCAGCCGGCGGCCGTTCCGCCAGCGCCGGACGAGGCTCTACCGGGAGCGGCGGGTTAAGCTTCGGTGCGCCAGCGACGGGAAGCGCCGGGCGCGCGGGAGCCTGCCCGTCGCTGGAGAGCGCCAGCGCCGCGCTGAGCGGCACCACTTTAGTTTCCGGCGGATAGCAGAAGCCGGCGTCGGCACAGCCCTGCCAGGTCACGGTCAGCGTGGCCCCTTTGGCGGCCTGGGTGAGCGTAACCGGCACGGTTAGCCGCTGGCGATAAATCTCACTTTTGCCGTAAAACTCATCGTCGTGCCATTCGCCGGACGGCAGCGATGGCTCAAGGAAAGCGGCGTCTGCGGCGCTGAGCTTGATCTGTTTGCGGTAGAGATAGTAACCCTCCTTGATTTGCCAGGTCAGGTTTACCTCGTGCTGGCTCTGCTGAAAATCAAAGGCAAAAGCCTGGTCAGCAGGCACAAAATTTGAGCGGCCGGGCGTATCAAAGAGCCCAGCGAAGGCGGACGTACTGCAGAGCAGCAGAATCAGCGTAATGATGCGTTGAGCCATGAGAGGTAATCAGTGTCTCCGTGAGTGACGGGTAAAACCAGTAATTCGGGGGTTTGATACGGGTGATGGGACTTCAGGCACTCCAGCAGCGCCTGCTGATGGGCGCGGTCGGTTTTCAGCAGCATCTGCACTTCATACTCCTGCTCCAGCTTGCCTTCCCAGTAGTAGAGGGAGGTTGCGCCAGGCAGGAGAGTGGCGCAGGCGGCCAGCTTTTCTGCCAGCACTTTGGCCGCTAAATCCTGGGCGGTCGCTTCATCCGGCGCGGTGCAGAGTACAACAACGGCATCAGGCGTAGTCATCGTGAACCTCGTATCAGCGAAAAGAGGCACTATAGCACGCAAGATGCGGGGGGATTAATGAAACGGGCCACGATGTGGCCCGAATTTAAGCAGTTTTACAGCACGATGCCGCCGATGATGAACCCCAAAATGACGCACAGGGTTATGGCGATCACTCCGGGGATCAGGAAGGCGTGGTTGAAGACGTATTTGCCGATGCGGGTGGAGCCGGTGTCATCCATTTCGACCGCCGCCAGCAGCGTCGGGTAGGTCGGCAGGACGAACAGCGCGGAGACCGCAGCAAAGGAGGCAATGGCGGTCAGCGGACTCACGCCAAGCAGCAGCGCCGCAGGCATCAGCGCCTTGGTGGTCGCAGCCTGGGAGTAGAGCAGGGTCGCGGCGAAGAACAGCACCACCGCCAGCAGCCACGGGTAGTTGTGCAGCAGATCGCCCGCCACCGCCTGGATATCAGAGATATGCGCCTTCACGAAGGTATCGCCCAGCCAGGCAACGCCCAGCACGCAGACGCAGGCGCTCATCCCGGATTTAAAGGTGCTGGCGTTCAGCACTTCGCTGGTATCGATCTTACAGGTGATGCTAATCAGCGTGGCGATGGTCAGCATGAAGACCACGATCGCTTCGTTGCGCGGCAGTACCGGGTTCTGAATCAGTCCGACGGTATCGCTGATGGCGGTAGCGTAGAACATGACCGCGACGATCCCGATCAGGAACAGCAGCACCGAACGTTTGGCGTGCGGCTTCAGCTGGAATACCTGGCTTCCGCGCAGTTTGACTTCCCCTTTTGCCAGGCGCTCCTGGTAAACCGGGTCATCTTTCAGCTCGCAGCCGAGGAAGTTACACACCACGGCGGTGATCATCACGGCAATCAGCGTCACCGGAATACAGATAGCCAGCAGCGTCAGGTAGCTGACGCCCAGCGGCTCCAGAATGCCGGCGAAAAATACCACCGCGGCGGAAATTGGCGAGGCGGTAATCGCAATCTGCGAGGCCACGACGGCAATCGACAGCGGGCGGGAGGGGCGAATGCCCTGCTCCTTCGCCACTTCGGTGATTACCGGTAGGGTCGAGAAGGCGGTGTGGCCTGTTCCCGCGAGGACCGTCATAAACCAGGTGACCAGCGGGGCGAGAAAGGTGATGTACTTCGGATGACGGCGCAGCAGGCGCTCTGCAAGGCTGACCAGGTAGTCCATGCCGCCGGCAACCTGCATGGCGGCAATCGCGGCGATGACCGCCATGATGATCTCAATGACGTCGAAGGGGATCGCGCCGGGCTTGATTTGAAAGATTAAGGTCAGGACGAGGACGCCCAGACCACCGGCGAATCCGATACCGATACCACCCAGCCTGGCGCCCAGGTAGATAGCCAGCAGGACAATGACGAGCTCTGCACCAAACATATGTTCCTTCCTTGTTTTTTAACAAGTTGATATTGAATTGTTGTGATTTCGTAAACCCAGAAAAGCAAAAAGGCATGTCATTGCTGACATGCCTTCGTTGAGTTTAACCTGAAAGCTTACTGTTCGCTTTCATCGGTAAAACGCTTTGCTTTATAGGCCGGATGCATCAGGTTGTGCGGAGAGAAAATATCGTCCAGCTCCGCTTCGGTGAGCAAACCTCGTTCCAGCACCACTTCCCGCACGCTCTTACCGGTTTCGGCGCAAATCTTGCCGACGATATCGCCATTGTGGTGGCCGATAAACGGGTTGAGGTAGGTGACGATGCCGATGGAGTTGTAAACATAGCTTTCGCACACCGCTTTGTTAGCGGTAATGCCGTTTACGCATTTTTCCAGCAGGTTATAGCAGGCGTTGGTCAGGATATGAATGGACTCGAACATCGCCTGGCCGATAACCGGCTCCATCACGTTCAGCTGCAGCTGGCCGGCTTCTGAGGCCATCGTGACGGTGGTGTCGTTGCCGATCACCTTGAAGCACACCTGGTTAACGACTTCCGGCACCACCGGGTTAACCTTGGCCGGCATGATGGATGAACCCGCCTGCAGCTCCGGCAGGTTGATTTCGTTCAGGCCAGCGCGCGGGCCGGAAGAGAGCAGGCGCAGGTCGTTACAGATTTTAGACAGCTTCACCGCCAGGCGTTTCAGCGAGCTATGCACCATGACGTAGGCGCCGCAGTCGGAGGTGGCTTCAATCAGGTCTTCCGCCGGAACAACCGGCAGGCTGCTGACTTCCGCGAGTTTTTGTACCGCCAGCTGCTGATAGCCGTCCGGGGTATTCAGGCGCGTGCCGATGGCGGTGGCGCCGAGGTTCACTTCCAGCAGCAGCTCTGCGGTACGCAGAATGCATTTTGTTTCTTCGTTCAGCAGAACGTTGAAGGCGTGGAACTCCTGGCCGAGGGTCATCGGTACCGCATCCTGCAGCTGGGTACGACCCATTTTCAGGACGTCCTGGAACTCAACGGCTTTGCTCTGGAAGCCTTCGCCCAGCTGGTTAATAGCGTCGGTTAATTTCAGCAGGGAGGCATACACCGCGATGCGGAAACCGGTCGGGTAGGCATCGTTAGTGGACTGACATTTGTTAACGTGGTCGTTGGGGTTCAGGTACTGGTATTCACCTTTCTGGTGGCCCATCAGCTCAAGACCGATGTTTGCCAGCACTTCGTTGGTGTTCATGTTGACGGAAGTACCCGCGCCACCCTGGAACACGTCAACCGGGAACTGATCCATGCACTTGCCGTTATTCAGCACTTCATCACATGCGGCAATAATGGTATTCGCGACGCCTTTAGGAATGGTTTGCAGCTCTTTGTTGGCCATGGCAGCGGCCTTTTTCACCATCACCATACCGCGCACAAACTCGGGAATATCGCTGATTTTGCTATTGCTGATGTAGAAGTTTTCAATCGCTCTCAGAGTATGAACGCCGTAGTAGGCGTCAGCTGGAACTTCCCTGGTACCCAACAGATCTTCTTCGATACGAATGTTGTTTAACATGTGAACCTTCTTTTTCAAGCTGCCAATGAATTCACCAAATACGCAGAATTTATAGGATTTAGCGCATTTTCTCACCGAAGATTATTTCCTTAATCGGCCTGGTGCCCACGATCATATGCTGATGATAGCGAATATCAGTAATCTTGATCACTTATTATGTAGTGAGGGCTATAAGAATTATTAATCTGTGAAATGAGTCACCGCTTTGCAGTTCTTGAAAAAAATAAGCGTTTCTGCTGATTGAAAAGTCCCGCGTTAGCCCAATATTGATGGGATGCGAATAGCACATCTTATAGCTGCGGGTGCCGATAGCGGCGCACGCTAATGAAGGAGACGCCGGTGCGTTGGATTCCGTTTTTTGCCTTTTTTTTATACGTTTACATTGAAATCTCGATCTTTATCCAGGTTTCCCATGTCCTTGGGGTGCTGCTGACGCTGATTTTAGTGATCTTCAGCTCGGTGGTCGGGATGTCGCTGGTGCGCAACCAGGGCTTCAAAAACTTTATGCTGATGCAGCAAAAAATGGCGGCTGGCGAAAGCCCGGCGGCGGAAATGATCAAAAGCGTATCGCTGATTATTGCCGGCCTGCTGCTGCTGTTACCGGGCTTCTTTACCGACTTCCTCGGCCTGCTGCTCCTGCTGCCGCCGGTGCAAAAACACCTGACCCTCAAGCTGATGCCGCATCTGCGCTTTAGCCGGATGCCGGGCGGCGGCTTTAGCGCCGGTACCGGAGGTGGTGATACCTTTGACGGGGAATACCAGCGTAAAGACGATGAGCGCGACCGTCTGGACCACAAAGACGATCGCTAATCCAGCCAGCCCGGCGACCGCCGGGGGCGTGGAGTGACCAGCCGGATACGCGCAGCGCGATCCGGCTTTTTTATGGCTGGGCGCCCGGGGTTTCGTTCAGCGACCGGTGCCGGGGTAAAAGCAGCCACAGCGCCGCCAGCACCACCAGCGCGTACAGGCTTTTCCAGCCGACCATCGCCAGCAGCAGCAGGCAGAGCAGGCTACCGATTGCCGCCAGCACCCGATAGCGGCCCTGCAGCAGCCGGCAGCCCGCCAGCATACACAGCAGATAAATCATAATAAAAATGCCGTTGGCGTAGACGATCAGCGCGTCGAGGTTGATATCGAGCCAGTAAATGCACAGCGTACTGATGACGCAGCAGGCCAGCACCGCATTGAGCGCGTTGCGCGGGATTTGCCGGGCTGACAGGCGGGCGAGGCGGCTCTCAGGCCTGTACTGCGCCTGCGACCAGACCAGGCGGGCGAAGCTCTGAATATAGATGTTGAGGCTGGCGAAGCAGGCGAGGTAGCCAATGACGCAGGCGACCCACAGCGCCTGGACGCCGAACAGGCGCACCACGATGTCAGGCAGCGACGCGGCGGCGGCCATGCCCTCGCCGAAGGCGTGAAAATGCAGCACCAGTACCGTACAGGCCCAGTAGACGGTACCGGCTAGCAGCAGGCCAATCATCAGCGCGCGCGGAAAATCGCGCTCCGGGGATTTAAATTCTGAAGCCAGGTGGGCAAAGGCCTCGAGGCCGACAAAGCACCAGAACATGACCGAAAGCGCGGCAAAAAGCTGCGACCGATCGACTTCCTGCGGCGCCGGGAAAGGGATATGCGCCGGATCGATACCGCCGCGCCACCAGATAGCGACAATCAGGGCAACAATCAGGATCGCCACCAGCGTTTGCAGATTGGCGCTCGAGCTGGCTCCGCGCGAACCCACCCACCAGATAATGGCCAGCGTCCCCAGTTCGGCGAGTAGCAGCTGGCCGTCGTGCCAGCCAAACAGGGCCTGGCTGAAGCCGGTGGCGATATGCAACGCGGCGGGTAATCCCACCGGGATCACCGACAAAAACAGCCAGCCGGTCACGCGCTCCATGCGGGGGCCGAACGCCATATTGACGAAATGCGCCACGCCGCCGGCGCTGGGATAGTGGCGGCCGAGTACGGCAAAGACGATGGCTATCGGGAAAACCAGCAGGATCAGCGCCGGCCACGCCCACAGGCTGTTATCGCCCGCAACCAGCGCGGCCAGAGCGGGAACGGCGAAGACGCCGGTGCCCAGTAATGATGTGGAAAGGAGGCCGACTCCCTGAGCCAGACCTAACTCCTGCTTCAAACCACCCATGATGCAACCCTGTCCCGGACAAAACCCGAATGGTACCACAATCGTTTTTGCTTATGACGTTTGAGCGACGCGCCGGGAGTGTGCGCCCGGGCACGCGAAAAAACTTTTTTTCAACTCGCCCCTTGAAGCGGTAAAACTCCATCCCCATCTCTCAGGTCACTAGCCGGAAAACCGTATACGGGCCGGTGTCATCCATAACTGATAATGACTTTCTCAAAGGAGAGCTATCAATGAGTATTCGTCCGTTACATGATCGTGTGATCGTCAAACGTAAAGAAGTTGAAACCAAATCTGCTGGCGGTATCGTTCTGACCGGTTCTGCGGCAGCCAAATCAACTCGTGGCGAAATCATCGCTGTCGGTAAGGGCCGCATCCTGGAAAACGGAACCGTGCAGCCGCTGGACGTGAAAATTGGCGATATCGTCATTTTCAACGACGGCTACGGCGTGAAATCTGAAAAGATCGACAATGAAGAAGTGTTGATCATGTCCGAAAGCGACATCCTGGCAATTGTTGAAGCCTAATCTGCGAACGACACTGAACATACGAATTTAAGGGAAAGATTAAAATGGCAGCTAAAGACGTAAAATTCGGTAACGACGCTCGTGTGAAAATGCTGCGCGGCGTAAACGTACTGGCAGATGCAGTTAAAGTGACACTGGGCCCGAAAGGCCGTAACGTTGTCCTGGACAAATCCTTCGGTGCGCCGACCATCACCAAAGACGGCGTTTCCGTCGCGCGTGAAATCGAGCTGGAAGACAAGTTCGAAAACATGGGCGCCCAGATGGTGAAAGAAGTTGCCTCTAAAGCGAACGACGCTGCAGGCGACGGTACCACCACCGCAACCGTACTGGCTCAGGCGATCATCGCTGAAGGCCTGAAAGCCGTTGCTGCGGGCATGAACCCGATGGATCTGAAACGTGGTATCGACAAAGCCGTCGTTGCTGCCGTTGAAGAACTGAAATCCCTGTCCGTACCGTGCTCCGACTCTAAAGCGATTGCTCAGGTTGGTACCATCTCCGCTAACTCCGACGAAACCGTAGGTAAACTGATCGCTGAAGCGATGGATAAAGTCGGTAAAGAAGGCGTGATCACCGTTGAAGACGGTACCGGTCTGGAAGACGAACTGGACGTGGTTGAAGGTATGCAGTTCGACCGCGGCTACCTCTCCCCGTACTTCATCAACAAGCCGGAAACCGGTGCCGTTGAGCTGGAAAGCCCGTTCATCCTGCTGGCTGACAAAAAAGTTTCCAACATCCGCGAAATGCTGCCGGTTCTGGAAGCCGTAGCGAAAGCCGGCAAACCGCTGGTTATCATCGCTGAAGACGTTGAAGGCGAAGCGCTGGCAACGCTGGTGGTTAACACCATGCGCGGCATCGTTAAAGTGGCTGCGGTTAAAGCACCGGGCTTCGGCGACCGTCGTAAAGCTATGCTGCAGGACATCGCGACTCTGACCGGCGGTACCGTTATCTCTGAAGAGATCGGTATGGAGCTGGAAAAAGCGACTCTGGAAGACCTGGGTCAGGCAAAACGCGTTGTGATCAACAAAGACACCACCACCATCATTGATGGCGTGGGTGAAGAAGGCGCTATCCAGGGCCGTGTGACTCAGATCCGTAAGCAGATCGAAGAAGCCACTTCTGACTACGACCGTGAAAAACTGCAGGAACGCGTTGCTAAACTGGCAGGCGGCGTTGCGGTTATCAAAGTCGGTGCAGCTACCGAAGTTGAAATGAAAGAGAAGAAAGCACGCGTTGACGATGCCCTGCACGCGACCCGTGCTGCGGTAGAAGAAGGCGTGGTTGCCGGTGGTGGCGTCGCGCTGGTGCGCGTTGCGGCTAAACTGGCTGGCCTGACTGCTCAGAACGAAGATCAGAACGTCGGTATTAAAGTTGCGCTGCGCGCAATGGAAGCTCCGCTGCGTCAGATCGTTGCCAACGCCGGTGAAGAACCGTCTGTGGTAACTAACAACGTGAAAGCGGGCGAAGGTAACTACGGTTACAACGCGGCGACTGAAGAATACGGCAACATGATCGACTTCGGTATCCTCGACCCAACTAAAGTGACCCGTTCTGCTCTGCAGTACGCGGCCTCCGTTGCTGGTCTGATGATCACTACCGAGTGCATGATTACCGATCTGCCGAAAAGCGACGCAGCTGATTTAGGCGCTGCTGGCGGCATGGGCGGTATGGGTGGCATGGGCGGCATGATGTAATCGTGCGCTCTACCCCTTAGAAACAAAGAAACCCCCGGGCAGAAATGCTCGGGGGTTTTTCTTTTTTCCGGCTTTTTAGTATAAGGTGTACATCCGGGCCAGCGCGTCCAGCTCATTGATCATGGGGAATAACATGCAGGTAAGATATTTAGCAGGGATTGTCGGCGCAGCACTACTGTTAGCGGGTTGCAGTTCCAGCAACGAACTGAGCTCAGGCGGGCAGAGCGTACGCTTTGTTGAAGATAAGCCGGGTGCGGATTGCCAGCTGTTGGGGACCGCTAGCGGCAAGCAGAGCAACTGGCTCTCCGGGCAGAACGGCGGTGAGGGTGGCTCTATGCGCGGCGCGGCTAATGCGCTGCGTAACCAGGCCGCAGCAATGGGCGGCAACGTGATTTACGGCGTCAGCAGCCCGACGCAGAACCTGCTGTCGAGCTTTGTGCCGACCGATAGCGAAATGAACGGTCAGGTCTATAAGTGCCCGAACTGATCGCTTTCCCCTCTCTCCGCTGGGGAGAGGGGAAGGAACGCCAGCTAGCTCTGTCGTAGCTGCAAATCCAGCGGCGTCTTGCTCGGCTCTCCGCCGATTTCTCGCGCCAGCTTCGGTACCATATAGCCTGATACCAGCGTCAGCAGCTCGCGCATGATGGCCCGGGCTTCTTCATCTTCGACCATAAAGTGGGCCGCGCCCTGGACCTTATCCAGCACGTGCAGGTAATACGGCATCACCCCCGCATCAAATAGCGCATTGCTCAAATTAGCCAGCGTCTGCGCGCTATCGTTGACCCCACGCAGCAGCACGCTTTGGTTCAGCAGGGTGACGCCAGCGTGACGTAAACGCGCCATTGCCGCGCGAAACTCAGCGTCGATTTCATTGGCGTGGTTGATATGGTTCACCAGCAGTATCTGCAGCGAGGAGCGGGCGAAACGCGCAGCCAGCGCCTCGGTGACGCGCGCCGGGATGACAATGGGCAGCCGGCTGTGAATACGCAGACGCTTGACGTGCGGGATCGCTTCCAGCTGGGTGAGCAGCCAGTCGAGCTCATGATCTTTCGCCATCAGCGGGTCGCCGCCGGAAAAAATAATCTCATCGAGCTGCGGATGGGCGGAAATATAGTCCATCGCCGCCTGCCAGTTGCGCTTATTGCCCTGGTTATCGGCGTACGGGAAGTGTCTGCGGAAGCAATAACGACAATTTACCGCGCAGCCGCCTTTAACCAGCAGCAGCGCGCGGTTGGCGTATTTATGCAGCAGTCCGGGCACCACGCTGTGCTGTTCCTCCAGCGGATCGGTGGAAAAACCGGGGGAGGCAATGAACTCTTCTTGCGAAGTAAGCACTTGACGCAAAAGGGGATCGTTAGGGTTTCCTCGCTCCATGCGGGCGATAAAAGCCCGGGGAACGCGCAGCGCAAAGAGGCGCTTCGCATCGCGCCCCGCCAACAGGTTTGCATCAGCGTCTACATTTAAAAGATGCAGCAGTTCATCAGGACTGGTCACAACATCGGCAAGTTGCGTTAACCAATCTTCTCTGGATGGGGTATTTAGGGTTACAATATGCGCCATTTTGTGGCTTAGCTACCAATTAACAATTTCAGAGGGCCTTATGGCGACTTACTATAGCAACGATTTTCGTGCTGGTCTTAAAATCATGATGGACGGCGAACCTTATGCCGTTGAAGCGAGTGAATTCGTAAAACCGGGAAAAGGCCAGGCTTTCGCCCGCGTTAAGCTGCGCCGCCTGCTGACCGGTACCCGCGTAGAGAAAACCTTCAAATCTACCGACTCCGCTGAAGGCGCAGACGTTGTAGATATGAACCTGACTTACCTCTACAACGACGGTGAGTTCTACCACTTCATGAACAACTCCACCTTCGAACAGCTGGCCGCTGACGAGAAAGCCGTTGGTGAAAGCGCTAAATGGCTGCTGGATCAGGCTGAGTGCATCGTGACCCTGTGGAACGGTCAGCCTATCTCCGTGACCCCGCCGAACTTCGTTGAGCTGGAAATCGTTGAAACCGATCCGGGTCTGAAAGGCGACACCGCGGGTACCGGCGGTAAACCGGCGACCCTGACCACTGGCGCAGTGGTTAAAGTTCCGCTGTTTGTACAGATTGGTGAAGTGATTAAAGTGGATACCCGCTCTGGCGAATACGTATCCCGCGTGAAGTAATTCACGTCTCTGACGGTTGGCGCAGCGCGTTGCTGCGCCCCCTATAGCACGTAAGGTATCGATAGCAGGCAGGGAAGATGAACAACACCTTAAAGCTTGTGGTATTGCTGCTGCTCAGCGGCGCTCTGCTGGCCGGTTGTCATACGGTTCACGGCGTGGGTGAAGATATCCGCAGCCTGGGGCACGCGATCTCTCACGCCGCCAGCTAAGCACCGCTTTCCCCCTCTCTTCTGATTCCTGCCTCCCGACGTGGCGTATCGCTTTTTCTCTTAAAAAACGCTGAGATCCCTTCATGCCGGGTCAGTTTGTCTATGCTTATAGGGCACGATAACTAAAACTGGTAAATAAGGATGACATTATGGTGAAAAAAACGATTGCAGCGTTCTTTACGGTTTTGGCTCTTTCCTCTGTGCTGACCGCATGTAATACAACGCGTGGCGTCGGTCAGGATATTTCAGAAGGTGGTAGCGCCATTTCCGGTGCTGCGAGTAAAGCTCAGCAATAGCCCCTGACGGTACGGCTGACGGTCGTACCGTTCTTCCCATCTCCTGCGTCGTTGTTTATAATATCCGCGCTTTTTCACCCACCTTGCGGGACGACCCGTAAGCGTACCGCATCCGGGGACGGCCCCATCAAGGAGCCTTATGTCCTGGTTAATTTTGTTTATCGCCGGTCTGCTGGAAGTGGTCTGGGCGGTTGGTCTGAAGTACACCCACGGTTTTAGCCGCCTGCTACCCAGCGCC
Source organism: Klebsiella sp. BIGb0132 (assembly GCF_024810075.1). Classification (NCBI taxonomy): domain Bacteria; kingdom Pseudomonadati; phylum Pseudomonadota; class Gammaproteobacteria; order Enterobacterales; family Enterobacteriaceae; genus Klebsiella; species Klebsiella sp. BIGb0132. The sequence continues at coordinate 162,350 of NZ_JANUDW010000004.1, forward strand.
ATCACCATCGTGGCGATGGTGGTCAGCATGGCGCTGCTGTCATGGGCGATGAAAACGCTGCCGGTCGGCACCGCTTACGCGGTGTGGACGGGGATCGGCGCCGTCGGCGCGGCGATTGCCGGTATCGTCCTGCTGGGCGAGTCCGCCAGCCCGATGCGTATTGCCAGCCTGGCGTGCATCGTCATCGGTATTATCGGCCTCAAGCTCAGCACCCACTAATAGTGCTGGTTGACCCAGATAAGCTTGCTCACGTCGAAGCCCTGCCGGGAGGCGATATCCAGCATCTGCTGTTTCACTTCCGGCGCGATTTTCGGCGTGCGCGCCAGCAGCCAGAGATAATCCCGATCCGGTCCGCACACCAGCGCGTAGCGATAATCTTTATCCAGCGCAATCACGTTGTAGCCGCCGTAGAAGGGGCCAAAAAAGGAAACTTTTAGCGCCGCCCGATTGGTCTCGCCGGTGAAGTAGGCCACGCCATCCGTTTTTTGCCACATGCCGCGATCGGGGTTATAGCCCTTATTGACGACGTTCAGTCCGCCGTCGTCGCGCAGGCTGTAGGTTGCGGTGACCTTCTCCAGGCCGCGCTCAAAGCTATGGTCGAAACGGGCGATTTCATACCAGGTGCCGAGATAGCGCTGGGTATCAAACGGGCTGACCACCGTCACGCCCTGCGGAGGCGTCGGGGTGCTACAGGCAACAACCAGAAACGAGGCGGCAACAGCGGCAATCATTGGCAGCAGACGCATACTATTTTCCTTACTGGTTTTTTGCTAAGTGTAGATTCTGGCGGGGAAAAAACGGGAAAATATTCTGCAAAAGAGAGCCCGGTAACACTCCGCTACCGGGCATCGTGAGGCTTAGATAAATAATACACCGACCAGCGTGACCACGCTCAGGATGGCGGCCAGGCCGTAGAACACCCACTTGCCGTTAGGGACGTGAATTTTCAGGTCGTGCATGGCGTGATGAATGCGGTGTAGCCCGCACCACAGCGGCAGGACGATCATCAGGAAGATAAATGCCCGGCCAATAAAACTCTGGGCAAAGCCGAGCACGCGTTCGTAGCTGAAGGCGTCAGCGGGCGCCAGGCCCAGCGGCAGCAGGATACCGACCAGCAGTATCATCACCGGAGCAATAATGGCGCTCCACATGCCGCCGGCGCCAAACAGCCCCCAGAATACCGGTTCATCGGAACGTTTTGGGTTGGGATTGATCATTCCAGCCTCCTTACCAGAACAGGGCGATAAACAGGATCGCCACGGTTGCTACCGCAGTCACCACCCACAGCCCTTTAATAACCGGCTCTGGCCCCATTTTCTCGCCTTTGACAATAATATTGGCGGCTTTCGGCGCCAGCTCAAACCAGGTTTTGGTGTGCAGCAGCGCTGCGCCGAGGGCGATCAGGTTGAGGATCACCACCACCGGGTTTTGCAGAAAGCCAACGTATCCCGCCCAGCTTTCCGCCCCGTGCTTGAGGGAAAACAGGCCATAAATCAGGACGATGCTGAACCAGACTGCCGGTACCGCCGTTCCTTCACGCAGCATGTAGAAGCGATAAAACGGCAGCTTCTTCCACCAGGTGGACGTCATCGGCCGCACGTAGGGCTTGCGTTTAGTCGTCATAATGCACTCCTTAGCGTGGTTTCAGGGTGGCGATAAGAAAGTCTTTCGAGCTCTCTACCTTGCCCTGCTGAATGGCGGCTGCCGGGTCGACGTGCTTCGGACAGACTTCCGAGCAGTAGCCCACGAAGGTACAGGTCCAGACGCCGTTCTGACCGTTAAGCTGCGCCATGCGCTCCTTTTTACCGTGGTCGCGGCTGTCCTCGTTGTAGCGATGGGCGAGGGTGATCGCCGCCGGGCCGATAAACTCAGGGTTAAGGCCAAACTGCGGACAGGCGGCGTAGCACAGGCCGCAGTTGATGCAGCCGGAGAACTGATGGTATTTCGCCATCTGCGCCGGAGTTTGCTTGTTTGGCCCCTGGTCCGGGGTACGCGAATTGCCGATAATATAGGGCTTAATCGCTTCCAGGCTCTCGATAAAGTGGGTCATGTCGACCACCAGATCGCGCTCGATCGGGAAGTTAGCCAGCGCTTCGACCTTAATGCCCTTGGTGTATTCACGCAGGAAGGTTTTACACGCCAGCTTCGGCACCTTGTTGACCATCATCCCGCAGGAGCCGCAAATTGCCATGCGGCAGGACCAGCGGTAGCTGAGATCCGCCGCGAGGTTGTCTTTGATATAGCCCAGGGCGTCGAGCAGTGAGGTCTGCTCGTCGTAAGGAACCTCATAGAACGCGCTGTGCGGTGCGGTGTCCACTTCCGGGTTGTAGCGCACCACCTCGATTTTCAGGGTCTTCATCTCAGCCATTGGTCGTCTCCTTCTTCTCGGCTGCTTCCGCTTCTGCGCCATATACGCGTTTTGCCGGCGGCAGAGTGGTGATCTTCACATCGCCGTACTCAAGGCGCGTGGTGCCATCGGCATCGCGGAATGCGAGCGTATGCTTGAGGAAATTGACGTCGTCACGCTCGGTGCAGCCTTCATCCAGGCGCTGGTGCGCGCCGCGGGACTCTTTACGCGCAAGGGCAGAGTGGGCCATACATTCCGCCACGTTCAGTCCGTGACCCAGCTCGATGGTATACAGCAGGTCGGTATTGAACACGCTGGAGCTGTCGGTAATGCGTACGCGCTTAAAGCGCTCCTGCAGCTCGGCCAGCTTATCGACGGTTTTTTGCATCAGCTCCGGCGTACGGTAGATCCCGCAGCCTTCTTCCATCGACAGGCCCATCTCGTCGCGGATCTTCGCCCAGTTCTCGTTGCCTTCCTGATTCATGAGCTCTTTCAGGCGTTTTTCTACGTCGGCGGTCTGCGCATCCAGCGCGCTGGCGTTGGCTTCTTTAGCCTCCGCCGCTCGCCTGATGGCCTGCTCGCCGGCGAGGCGGCCAAAGACCACCAGCTCTGCCAGCGAGTTGGAGCCAAGGCGGTTGGCGCCGTGAAGGCCGACCGATGAGCATTCGCCCACGGCGAACAGCCCCTTGATGCGGGTTTCACAGCTCTGGTCGGTTTCGATGCCGCCCATGGTGTAGTGCGCGGTTGGGCGCACGGGAATGGGCTCTTTAACCGGATCAACGCCGACGTAGGCCTTCGCCAGTTCGCAGATGAACGGTAGACGCTCCAGCAGCTTTTTCTCGCCTAAGTGGCGTAGGTCGAGGTAAACCACGTCGCCGCGCGGCGTTGGAATGGTGTTGCCTTTACGCCATTCGTGCCAGAAGGCCTGGGAGACCTTATCGCGCGGGCCGAGCTCCATATATTTGTTTTTCGGCTCACCGAGCGGGGTTTCCGGACCCATGCCGTAATCCTGCAGGTAGCGGTAGCCGTCCTTGTTGACCAGAATACCGCCTTCGCCACGGCAGCCTTCCGTCATCAGAATACCGGAGCCGGGAAGGCCGGTCGGGTGATACTGCACGAACTCCATATCGCGCAGCGGAACGCCGTGGCTGAGCGCGATGCCCATCCCATCGCCGGTGACGATGCCGCCGTTGGTGTTGTAGCGATAGACGCGTCCTGCGCCGCCGGTGGCCATCACCACCGCGTTAGCGCGGATTTGTACCAGCGAGCCTTCCATCATATTCATCGCCACCAGGCCATGCGCCTGGCCATCGTCGACCAGAATATCGAGGACGAAATGCTCGTCGAAACGCTGGATTTGCGGGAACTGAAGGGAGGTCTGGAACAGGGTGTGCAGCATATGGAAGCCGGTTTTATCCGCGGCAAACCACGTGCGTTCGATCTTCATCCCACCGAAGCGGCGGACGTTGACGCTCCCGTCCGGACGGCGGCTCCACGGGCATCCCCACTGTTCAAGCTGGGTCATTTCCGTTGGGCAATGATGGACGAAATAGTCGACGACATCCTGCTCACAAAGCCAGTCGCCGCCGGCGACGGTGTCGTGAAAATGGTACTCAAAGCTGTCATGATCCTGCGTCACGGCGGCGGAGCCACCTTCAGCAGCAACCGTGTGGCTGCGCATAGGATAGACTTTTGAAATCAGTGCGATTTTGGCATTTGGATTAGCCTGCGCTGCGGCGATTGCAGCGCGAAGACCTGCTCCGCCAGCGCCAATTACGGCAAGATCGGCTTGAAAAGTTTGCACGACATTCCTCCAGTTTTTGTTTATTTCGCCGCCGGGCTGGCGAAAATGTGTCACTGCTCCTTTATAGGTAAAGAAGTATAGCCTTAGGGTCGGTAGGGAAAATTGACGTGTTCGATTTTTTTATCGATATGTGCGGTGATTTATCAGCGCTATTTATGCTTTCTGGCGGTTAATAAATTTCCGGTATGCCTTAAGGGGCCGTTGGCACAAAATTTGTCTCACTCGCCGGTTACGAGTAGACTTCGTGCCCTTGTATGAAATCGGAGAAAGTACCATGAGTGAAACGGCAACCTGGCAGCCGAGCGCGTCGATCCCAAACCTGTTAAAACGCGCGGCTGTGATGGCGGAAATTCGTCGTTTCTTTACCGACCGCGGCGTGCTGGAGGTGGAGACGCCCTGCATGAGTCAGGCAACGGTAACGGATATTCACCTGTTTCCGTTCCAGACCCGTTTCGTCGGCCCCGGCTACTCTCAGGGGATGGATCTGTATCTGATGACCAGCCCGGAATACCATATGAAGCGCCTGCTGGCCGCGGGCTGTGGCCCGGTATTCCAGCTGTGCCGCAGCTTCCGCAATGAAGAGATGGGGCGTCACCACAACCCGGAATTCACCATGCTGGAGTGGTATCGTCCGTGCTATGACATGTATCGTCTGATTAACGAAGTCGATGATTTACTGCAGCAGGTTCTGGAGTGCCAGCCGGCGGAAAGCCTCTCCTATCAGCAGGCGTTCCTGCGCCATCTTGAGCTCGATCCGCTGTCGGCCGATAAGACGCAGCTGCGCGAAGCGGCGGCGAAGCTCGACCTGAGCAATATCGCCGATACGGAAGAAGATAAGGATACGCTGCTGCAGCTGCTGTTTACCATGGGCGTCGAGCCGCATATCGGCAAGGACCGTCCGACCTTTATCTATCACTTCCCGGCAAGCCAGGCGTCGCTGGCGCAGATCAGCACCGAAGATCACCGCGTTGCGGAGCGCTTTGAGGTCTATTACAAGGGAATTGAGCTGGCGAACGGCTTCCACGAGCTGACCGACGCCCGCGAACAGCAGCAGCGTTTCGAGCAGGATAACCGCAAGCGTGCGGCCCGCGGCCTGCCGCAGCAGCCAATTGACGGCAATCTGCTGGAAGCCCTGAAGGCGGGCCTCCCGGACTGCTCCGGCGTGGCGCTGGGCGTCGATCGCGTGGTGATGCTGGCGCTGGGTGCCGAAAGCATCGGCGAGGTTATCGCCTTTACCGTCGATCGCGCCTGACCGGACCGAGTCTCTCTTCGACCATCCCGGGCCAGAGAGCGGACCTGACCGGCGCACGAGCCGCCGGCCAGGTTGAACCTACAGGCTGCCAGCCGTGCGGCTGGATTTCCCTGCTGAGGTCATCGCTCTGCTGCTCTTCCTGCCGTCAATGCTCTCCAGACGCATCTGGAACGGCGGGAACGGCATATCGATACCGTGTTCGCGATAGCCTGCCAGAATCAGCTTATGGATCTCGTGGCGCAACGGCATGCGGTGACCCATCTCGGCGGCGTAAATACGCAGCTCGAAAATCTGAATCCCCTGCTGCAGATCGACGAGGAAGGCCTCCGGCGCCGGCGTATCGATAACCAGCGAACAGCGGTGGGCGGCGTTAATCAGGATCTGCGTAACCTCTTCGGTATTCGCATCCGCCGGGGCCGGCACCGTCAGCACCACGCGGGTGACGGAGTCAGACAGCGACCAGTTGATAAACTGCTCGGTGATGAACGCCTTATTCGGCACGATAATCTCTTTCCGGTCCCAGTCGCTGATGGTCGTGGCGCGGGTATTGATGCGGGTGATACTGCCGGTCAGATCGCGGATGGTCACCGTATCGCCAATACGTATCGGCTTTTCAAAGAGAATAATCAGGCCCGAGATAAAGTTGGCAAAGATCTCCTGCAGGCCAAAACCGAGGCCGACGCCGAGAGCCGCTACCAGCCACTGCAGCTTCGCCCACTCAATGCCAATCATCGAGAAGCCCACCAGGCCGCCAATCAGCATCAGCAGGTATTTGGTAATGGTGGTGATCGCGTAGCCGGTGCCCGGCGTGAGGTCCAGGTGCTGCAGAATCGCCAGCTCCAGCAGGGCAGGGAGGTTGCGCACCAGCTGGGTGGTGATAATCAGCACCAGAATCGCGATCAGCACTGCTCCAAGCGTAATCGGCTCGATGCTTTCAACGCCCTGCACCGTCGAGGTCGCGTCCCACAGCGAGATATTCTCGAGGAAGCCAAACGCCGAATGGATTTCTGACCACAGGACGATCACCGAGACCAGGGCGACCAGCATCAGCAGCGAGCGTACCAGCCGCAGCGACCGGATACTGATCGCATCGAGATCGATTTCACTGACTTCGATTTCCGCAGACCCTTCAGGGCTGCTGGAGTGCGCGGCCTCATCTTCGCCGCGCGCGCGTTGGGCCAGAATTTCCGCCCGGCGATGCTTGGCGCGATCGAAGGCCAGCCGGCGGCGCTGGATCAGCATCCAGCGGCGGATGATGTGATAGACCACGAGCAGTAAGAACCAGATCGCCACCGACGTTTCCAGCCTGGCCAGCAGCGCCTGGGCGGTCGCCAGGTAGCCAATGGCCGCCGCCAGCATGGCAATCAGCGGCGCGCCCAGCAGCAGGTTCCACAGCATGCGGTTAACCATATTATCGCCGCTTCCCGACTTATCGAGATACAGCGGAATACCGGCATGCTTGAGGCTCAGGGTGACCAGCGCCAGCGCCCCGCAAATCAGCAGGAAGCACAGGCGGCCGAGGGAGGCCGAGAACTCACGGTCGTTGAGGTTATCGAACATGATCAGCGCAATAATCAGCGGGACGATCAGCCCGATGCTCATCAGGTAGTAGCGCATGGCCTTGGTGACCCGGCTACGCGGCCAGCCGAAGTGGGCGATAAACAGGCCGTTCGGACGCGCAAAGGTCGCGCAAACCATCACCACCCACAGCAGCGGCACCGTGGCGGTGACGCTTTCGCCGATGGCGACCGCCAGCGGGAAGGGCCAGGCGGACTGCAGGCCATAGCCGAGCGTCATCCACAATACCGGCAGCGGCGAGGCCACCAGAATCGACCAGAACACGGTGCGCAGGGTGAGCCAGAAATGGTCCTGGGTCACTTTGCCCACGCGGGCGCTGGAACGCTCCAGGAAGCGGGTGAAGTGGCGACGCGAGCTGATGCTGAAACCGACCAGAATCAGCGCGCCAAACAGCGGCAGCAGCGTCTCCTTGCTGGTTAACATCATCGCGCTGGCTTTGCCCAACTGGCTAACGGTATCGAGAGAGACCAGGCGGCGCAGATCGTGAGCAATTTCCAGCGGCCATGAAAAACCGATAGGGCTGACGTCCGAGGTCCAGAACAGATAGCGGTGGGTCGCTTCGTTCATCTCTTTCAGGGCGTCCTCAAGCTGACCGTTGGCCACCTTGAGCTTGGTTAGCTCCAGAATCAGCGTATCGCCGCCCTGCAGCAGCGAGTTGAGCAGCTCGCTTTGCGTGCGCAGCTGCGCCTCAAGAATGCGATTCTGCTCGCTGGTCAGCTCCTGGCCGTCGGCCTGGCGCAGCTGGCGGAGCTGCGTCTGGCTGCCGAGCAGGTCCTCAAAGCGCAGCCGCTGCACCCGCAGCTGGGCCATCTCGGTATCCAGCTGCTGGGGTTTTGGTGTCTCCGGCAGGCGGGCGACCTGGGCGCGTAGCGCTTCGCCCAGCAGGCTGGAGGCGCCCAGCCACTGCGACTGCTCGCGTAGCGTATTGAGCGCCTGGCGAACCTGGAGCGTCTGGTTGGAGGCCTGACGCTGCTGGGAAGCCACCAGGTCCATGCGCTGAGCCTGCTGGTTCAGGGCCTGCGACAGCTCGCGGTTAATTTTAAACTGAGCCATCAGCTCCGGCGGCAGGTTTTCGCTGTTCTCCGCCAGCAGCTCGGTGCTTTCCAGCGCCTTTTCGGCTTCGCGCTGGCGCTGGCTGTTGAGCTGATTACGCAGAGCCTGCAGGTAGCCGTCGAGCAGCTTGCTCTGTCTTTGCGCCAGATCGGCGCGCATGCGCGACAGCTCCTGGCGATTGTTGGCGGAGAGCTGCGCCAGATCCAGCTCGTTGACCAGCGCCTTCAGGCGCGCGGATTCCGCCTGCAGGCTAAGATTTTGCGCCTGCGCCAGCGGGGTATTGCTGGTCTGCGTGCCAACGCGGCGCTCAACGTCGTTCAGCTGACGGCGGGCGTCGGTTTGCTGCTGCGGAAGCTGGTTTAGCGAATCGGCGATATCGCGGGCGCGCTCCTGCTCCTGCTGGGCCTGACGGCTGGCTTCGAGCAGCTGGCTGCTGACCTGCAGGATTTCCTGATTCAGGGCATCGGTGGAGAGCGTCGTTGATACCTGGCGCGGTTCATCGGCCAGGTTGTTGATCTGCGAGCGCAGGGTCTGGAACAGCTTGGGGAAGTTATCGATAACCTGCTGGTACTGGCGCGTGCGCTCGAGGGAAGCGCTACGCTCCTCGAGCGCGTTCAGCGCGGACTGCAGCGCTTCAACGGTACCAGGCTGGGCGGGTTTTGCCGCCTTCGCCTGTTCCAGTTCCTGAGCTATCTGTTTAGCGTCGGGGGCTGTCGCTGCGTACGCCCCCAGACTGAGGCTCCAGGCCAGCAGGAAAATATATATCAGGCGCACGGCATAACCCTTTTTTTCAGCTATTAACCTTCGTCTTGCGAATCGTCGCCCAGAATGCTGGCGGCGCCTTCGGTCGTGGACATGGTCTCAACGGCGATCGCCAGCGGCTGACCAAGCTTAGTAACGGAGAGGTTCTGCAGCTCCTCGAGCAGCTTAACCTTGCCCGGTGCAAACAGGTTGATCACCGTCGAACCGAGCTTGAAGCGACCCATCTCCTGGCCTTTCAGCAGGGCAATGGAGCCTTCATTGTCGCCCGCCGGCCAGGTCCAGCGCTTAATCACGCCTTCACGCGGCGGAGTCACGGTACCGGACCATACGGTTTCAATGCTGCCAACGATGGTCGCACCGACCAGAATTTGCGCCATCGGACCGAACTCAGTATCGAACAGGCAGATGACGCGCTCGTTGCGGGCGAACAGATTCGGCACGTTCTGCGCGGTCAGGTGGTTAACGGAGAACAGATCGCCCGGAACGTAGATCATTTCGCGCAGAATACCGTTACACGGCATGTGGACGCGGTGGTAGTCACGCGGCGACAGATAGGTGGTGGCGAAGTTACCGTTGCGGAACAGCTCTGCCATCTGGTAGTTGCCGGCCAGCAGTGCTTCCAGGGTGTAGTTGTGGCCTTTGGCCTGCAGGATTTTATCGTCTTCGATAGCGCCCAGCTGGCTAATGGCGCCATCGGCAGGCATAACCAGCACGTTCGGGTCGGTGTTGAGCGGACGCGCTTCATCACGCAGTGGGCGCACAAAGAAATCGTTAAAGGTGCGGTAGCTGGCGGTATCGGGCTTCTGCGCCTCTTTCATATCGACCTTGTAGCACTTCACGAACAGGTCGATGACCAGCTTCGTCAGCCAACCCGCTCGTTTGCTCGCACCCCAGCCTGCGAGGCGGGTAAGCCACAGTTTAGGCAGAATGTATTGCAGCGAAAGTTTCAGATCGTTTAACAAGGTAGCCTCCAGGCCATTATTTATCGTTCCTGACCCCCGCAACGCGTCGGGGATCTGAAAAAAGGGTCGATTCTATACCTAAACTCATCCGGGCTGCATCGCGGCGGCCGGTCTGCGAATCCCCGGCAGCATTGCCGGGGAGACGTGCGTCGCCAGCGCAGAGGCAGGCTGAAGGATGAAGCGTATAGCGATGCTCAGCTTAAATGTCAGTCATCGGATGATGAAAAGCTTTTACGCGTTTTTACCTGCACTTCGTTCATGCTTTCCAGAATACGGTGGTAGTTTTCAAAACGACGCGCGTTGATGCTGCCGTTTTCAACCGCTTCGCGAATCGCGCAGCCCGGATCGGTATCATGCTTGCAGTCGCGGTATTTGCAACGGCCTAAATAATCGTGAAATTCGACAAAACCGTGGGTGATTTGTTCCGCATCAAGATGCCAGAGGCCAAATTCACGCACGCCGGGGGAGTCGATCACGTCGCCGCCGTGCGGGAAATGATAGAGGCGCGCGGCGGTGGTGGTGTGCTGGCCGAGGCCCGAGTTGTCAGAGACGTCGTTGGTCAGGATCAGATCGTCGCCGAGGCCCAGCAGCGCGTTCAGCAGGCTGGATTTCCCCACCCCTGACTGCCCGGCAAAGATGCTGATGCGGCCGGTGAGGGCCTCTTCAAGCGGCTTCAGGCCGTCCTGGGTCCGGCTCGATACCATCAGCACGGGATAGCCAATTTTGCGGTAGATATCCATCTGCTCGTTGACGAACGCTAAGGCGTCCTCGTCCAGCAGGTCAATCTTGTTAAGCACAATCAGCGGCTCGACGTCCAGCGCTTCGCTCGCCACCAGATAGCGGTCAATAATGTTTAACGACAGCTCCGGTAAAATCGCGGAAACGATGACTATCTGATCGATGTTGGCGGCGATGGGCTTCACGCCATCATAGAAATCCGGACGCGTCAGGACCGAGGTCCGCTCGTGCACGGCCTCAACGATACCTTTTACTCTAACGCCGTCAGCGGCGTCTTTGCCCGGGCGCCAGACCACGCGGTCGCCGGTGACCAGCGAACGGATTGTCCGGCGAATGTTGCAGCGGTGAACGCCACCGTCAACGGATTCAACGTCGGCATGCATGCCGAAGCGGCTAATGACGACGCCTTCGGAGGTCTCGCCAAACAGATTGTCATCGTAGTCGGCCTTCTCCGAAGTCGTTTTCAGGCGGCGCTGGTGGTTGGCCTTCACGCGGCGCTGTTGGCCTTTGGAGAGTTTATTTTTACTCAATCGAACTGGCTCCTGGTCGCCCTGTAGGGGCAAAACCTCTATGATACACGCTATTTTAGATGAATATAGTCACGCAAGAAGGGTGGAAAATAGCATGAGTGCAGATGAAAACAACCTGATTTGGATCGATCTTGAAATGACGGGGCTGGATCCGGAGCGCGATCGCATTATCGAAATCGCCACCCTGGTGACCGATGCAAACCTGAACATTCTGGCGGAAGGGCCGACCATTGCGGTACACCAGTCTGACGCACAGCTGGCGCTGATGGACGAGTGGAACGTGCGCACCCATACCGGCAGCGGGCTGGTGGAGCGCGTCAAGGCCAGCACCCAGGGCGATCGCGAGGCCGAACTGGCGACCATCGAATTCCTCAAGCAGTGGGTACCTGCGGGTAAATCACCGATTTGCGGCAACAGCATTGGTCAGGATCGCCGCTTTCTCTTTAAGTACATGCCCGAGCTGGAAGCGTACTTTCACTACCGCTACCTCGACGTCAGCACCCTGAAAGAGCTGGCGCGCCGCTGGAAGCCGGAAATCCTCGATGGCTTTAAAAAGCAGGGCACCCATCAGGCGATGGATGACATTCGCGAATCGGTGGCGGAGCTGTCCTACTACCGCGAGCACTTTATCAAGCTGTAACGTTAAGCTCTCATCGTGCCGCCGGGGTTACAGGGCTCCGGCGGCAGGCCCGGCTATTTAAACCACTTCAGCTCCATTTGCCCGAATTCAGGGGAGGCCTTGACGACCTCCAGCGCGGCATTCAGCGCGTTGAGCAGTTCCGGGTCATCCTGACGCACCGCGATCGCCAGCTGCTTACCATAATATTTGGCGTCGGTTGCCTGCTCGTCGATGATGGCGTAGTCAGGATTCTCCTGCAGCCACGTCTCGGCGCCGGCGCGATCGCTCATTACCCCGTTAACGCTACCCTCTTTCAGCGCGCTGAACGCGGCGGCATCGCTCTCGTAAGCGACGACGTTCACCTGTTTTTGCTTATCGTGCAGGTAGCGCTGATGAATGCTGCCTTTAGCGACGCCAATCTTTTGACCCTTCAGGTCAGCAAAACCCTGGGCGCTATTCTTAGCGCTGACAACCACGCCGGAGAGCTGCTGGCGATAGGGCTGAGTGAAGGCGACCCGCCTTTCGCGCATCGGGACGATCTCAATGCCGGCGATGATGGCGTCGAATTTCTTAAAGCGCAGCGCCGGGATGAGGGTATCGAAGCTTTGCGGCGTAAACGTGCACTCGGCCTGCATCTGTTTACAGAGCGCCCGGGCAAGATCGATATCAAAACCGGCCGGCTGATTTTTCGCGTTGACGGTTTCAAAGGGCGGATTGGCCGTCGTAGTGCCAAAATGCAGCGTCGTTGCCGATGCCGTTCCCATAGCTAGCGCGATCAGCAGCAGGACGGAGAGCGTCTTTTTCATTTTAATTTCCCTGTTTGTCATTGTTGTTGACCGTCTATGGGGTGATCATACCCGCAGAGCGGGGCGATTTTGCGCCTTTAACAAGGTCGGAAAAAGTTATTTTGCCTTATACGCTGCTTATTTATACAATTCAGGGCGCTATCTGGCGATAAAACGTCCATTCAGACAAAAATAGAAAAAAAGTGCTCGCAGGGGGGTTGCAGCTAAATCGAATTCTCGTATAATGCGCCTCCCGTGACGAAGCAGAAATGCAAATCACGACGCCATAGAAATATGGCAAGAAGTACGCGGGAATAGCTCAGTTGGTAGAGCACGACCTTGCCAAGGTCGGGGTCGCGAGTTCGAGTCTCGTTTCCCGCTCCAAAATTTGAAAGGCACTATCCTAATCACAGGATTTCGGCTTGCGGTAAAGCTACTCAGGTAGCGGCAGGTTGAAAGACGAAGATTAAGCGGGAATAGCTCAGTTGGTAGAGCACGACCTTGCCAAGGTCGGGGTCGCGAGTTCGAGTCTCGTTTCCCGCTCCAAATTTGATAGTTACCACACCCAAGCGGGAATAGCTCAGTTGGTAGAGCACGACCTTGCCAAGGTCGGGGTCGCGAGTTCGAGTCTCGTTTCCCGCTCCAAATTTCTTCCTCATACTCAATTTATCCACAGTGCAATAGCGCGCCGGGGATGCCTTCCGTTGAATACCGGAAAATACTGTGAACAGAGTTATCCACAGGTTAAATGCAAACGACGCGTTGCGGAAAAACTTCAACTTTTGAATAGTATCAATTCATCTCATTGAAATTTAACAATAAAATTTCATTTCAAAGTGTTAATACGATCACTTGACGTTCGTGTGCATGTTGAAACGCAATGTGTTTTTGTTTTTATTCACAGCCTGTGAATGAATCAGGCGTCTCGCGGAAGACCTTTTTCGACCACCCTGACCAGCCGCTGTTTCTTCGGCAGCTGCACCTCAACCGCGCCGGCGCTGCGCCGGGCGATTTGCTGATCTATTGCCCACTCGATATGCTCATCGAGAAGCGGATGCTCGCCCCGGCGGCTTTCCAGCGCCTTGAGATGCGCTTCATCCCACGGCGCATTTCCCAGCGCCACGGCAATATTGCGTAACCAGCGCAGATGGCCGATGCGGCGAATTGCCGATCCTTCGGTCACCTTCAGAAAATGACTTTCACTCCAGGCAAACAGCTCCACCAGCGGCGGCGCATGCAGCGCTTTGCGCGGGCTGAAATCCTCTTCATCGGTAAGCTGGGAAAAGCGGTTCCACGGGCAAATCAGCTGGCAGTCGTCGCAGCCGTATATGCGGTTGCCGATCAGCGGGCGGAACTCGATGGGGATCGCGCCTTCCAGCTCAATGGTCAAATAGGAGATACAGCGGCGGGCGTCGACGGTATAGGGCTCGACGATGGCGCCGGTCGGGCAGATCGTCATGCAGGCGACGCAGCGCCCGCACTCTTCGGCGACCGGACGATCGACGGGCAGGGGAATATCCACCAGCAGCTCGCCGAGGAAAAAGAACGACCCGGCATCGCGGTTAATAATCAGCGAGTGCTTGCCCGTCCAGCCAAGACCCGCTTTTTCCGCCAAAGGACGCTCCAGAACAGGCGCGGAATCGACAAACGGTCTAAAATTGAGCGAAGCACACTGTTCCTGAATCATCTCACCGAGTTTTTTCAGGCGGTTACGTAGCAGCTTATGATAATCACGCCCAAGGGCATAACGGCTGACGTAGCCAAGCGCGGGATCTTTCAGGGTGCGGGCAAAAGCGGCATTCGCGGGCAGGTAGTTCATCCGTACGCTGATGACGCGTAACGTACCGGGAAGAAGCTCATGAGGGCGCGCGCGCATCATGCCGTGGCGCGCCATCCACTCCATCTCTCCGTGGTACTGTTTGTCCAGCCATGCCTGCAGTTTGGGTTCGCTGACGCTGAGATCGGTATCGGTAATACCCACCTGCTGGAACCCGAGTTCAGTGCCCCATTGCTTGATTTGTTGCGCTAACTTATTGAGATCGAGGGGCTGTAACATGATGGACCATACAATGACGAAAAACCCTGTCAGTATACCACACTTCATCTGCCCTGCAGAGGCGCTCCGGCGGGCGGAAAAAGAGGCTGCCGATAGCCTCGGGCTGACCCTGTTTGAGCTCATGCGCCGGGCCGGCGAAGCGGCTTTCCAACTGGCGCGCAGCCGCTACCCTGCCAGTCAGAACTGGCTGATTCTTTGCGGCCACGGCAACAACGGCGGCGACGGCTACGTCGTTGCGCGCCTGGCAAAGGCTGAAGGGATTGAGGTGACGCTGCTGGCGCTGGAGAGCGAGAAGCCGCTGCCGGAGGAGGCGCACGCCGCACGCGAAGAGTGGCTCAACGCCGGCGGGACGATCCACGCGGCGGATATCGCCTGGCCGGAAGCGATCTCGCTGATTATTGACGGACTGCTGGGCACCGGCCTGCGCAGCGCTCCGCGCAGGCCTGCCGCCGAGCTTATCGCGCGCGCCAATGCGCATCCGGCGCCGATAGTCGCGCTGGATATCCCCTCCGGGCTCCATGCGCAGACCGGAACCACGCCGGGAGCGGCGATCCATGCGGCGCACACGCTAACCTTTATCGCCCTCAAGCCGGGGCTGCTGACCGGTAAAGCCCGCGACGCGGTGGGTCAGCTGCACTACCACTCCCTGGGCCTCGACGGCTGGCTTGCCGGACAACGGTTCCCGCTGGCGCGCTTTGATGCCTCACAGCTGGCGGGCTGGCTGCCGCCGCGCCGCGCGACCTCCCATAAAGGCGATCACGGCAGGCTGGCGATCGTTGGCGGCGACCGCGGCACCGCTGGCGCCATCAGGATGGCCGGAGAAGCGGCGCTGCGGGCGGGAGCGGGACTCGTGCGGGTGTTGACTCATCCGGAAAATATTGCCCCGATTATTACCGCCAGGCCGGAGCTGATGGTGGATGCGCTCACGCCGCAGAGCCTCGATGACAGTCTGCAGTGGGCTGATGTGGTGGCGATCGGTCCGGGACTCGGCCAGAGCGAATGGGCGACGCGGGCGCTACGCCAGCTGGAGAGCTTTACGAAACCGATGGTGTGGGATGCGGATGCGTTGAACCTGCTGGCAATCAATGCCGATAAACGTCACAATCGCGTGCTGACGCCACACCCCGGCGAAGCCGCCCGCCTGCTTGACTGCAGCGTGGCAGAAATTGAAAGCGATCGCTTACATTCTGCTCAACGTCTGGTAAAACGTTATGGTGGCGTGGTCGTGCTGAAAGGCGCGGGGACGGTGGTGGCCAGTGAAGCAGGCGAGATGGGTATTATCGATGCCGGCAATGCCGGTATGGCCAGCGGCGGAATGGGCGATGTGCTCACCGGCATTATTGCCGCTTTGTTAGGGCAAAAGCTGACGCCGTATGATGCTGCCTGCGCCGGTTGCGTGGCGCACGGCGAAGCCGCAGACCGACTGGCTGCCAGAGATGGCACCCGTGGGATGCTGGCGACCGATCTCTTTTCCACGCTCAGGCGTGTTGTTAACCCGGATGTGATTGACGTAGACCATGATTAACCGAGTGATTCCTTTACCCGACGAGCAGGCAACCCTGGACCTTGGCGACCGCATTGCACGGCTCTGTACGGGGGCCACGGTCATCTATCTGTATGGCGATTTAGGCGCGGGTAAAACGACCTTCAGCCGCGGCTTTTTACACGCACTCGGCCACCGCGGGAATGTCAAAAGCCCTACCTACACGCTGGTGGAGCCGTACACCCTCGAAAACCTGATGGTGTATCACTTTGATCTCTACCGCCTGGCGGACCCCGAAGAGCTCGAGTTTATGGGGATCCGTGACTATTTTACTGACGATGCTATCTGCCTGGTTGAATGGCCGCAGCAGGGCGCGGGCGTGCTGCCCGAGCCGGATGTCGAAATTCATCTTGAGTATCAGGCACAAGGGCGTGAGGCGCGCGTAACGGCAGTCTCCTCATTGGGTGAGTCTTTACTGGCGCGTTTAGCCTGAAGGATCGCGGGATGAAATATCGCATAACCCCCTGGCTGGCCGCTGCGCTGATGCTGTTTAGCATGCAGACCTTTGCGGCAAGTTTATCCGATATCCAGGTCTCTAACGGAGATCGGCAGGCCCGTATTACCATTAGCTTTATCGGCGATCCCGAATACTCCTTTAGCCCGCAGGGCAAACGCACGGTGGCGCTGGATATCAAGCAGACCGGCACCCTGCAGGGATTACCGCTGCTGTTTAGCGGCAGCAACCTGGTGAAAAGCATTCGCGCGGGCGCCGCGCAGGATACCCAGTCTCTGCGCCTGCTGGTGGACCTGACGGAAGACGGTAAAACCCGCGCGGTGAAGCAGCAAAACGGCTCTAATTATACCGTGGTGTTCACGATTAACGCCGACGTTCCGCCGCCGCCTCCACCGCCTCCGGCGGTCGTGAAGCGGGTGGAGACGCCGACGATCGCCCCACGTCCGCTGCCGGTGGCACCGGCGCGCAACCCGTTTAAGTCATCGGGTAACGAACGGCAAACGGTAATGACCGAGAGTCAGCCCGTGACGCGGCCGGCCGCGCGCGCGGTGGCGACGGACGATAAGGTCATTATTGCGATCGACGCCGGCCACGGCGGCCAGGATCCGGGCGCGATCGGCCCGGATGGTACCAAAGAGAAGAACGTGACGATTGCGATTGCCCGCAAGCTGCGTACGCTGCTGAACGCCGATCCGCTGTTCAAGCCGGTGCTGACCCGCGACGGCGACTACTTTATTTCGGTGATGGGTCGTTCTGACGTCGCCCGTAAGCAAAATGCCAACTTCCTGGTGTCGATTCACGCCGATGCGGCGCCGAACCGTGACGCGACCGGCGCGTCGGTATGGGTGCTGTCTAACCGTCGCGCCAATAGCGAAATGGCGGGCTGGCTTGAGCAGCATGAGAAGCAGTCCGAGCTGCTCGGCGGCGCGGGCGACGTGCTGGCGAACAGCCAGTCGGACCCCTACCTGAGTCAGGCGGTGCTGGATTTACAGTTCGGCCATTCCCAGCGCGTCGGGTATGATGTGGCGACTAACGTATTGAGCCAGCTGCAGCGGGTCGGCGATCTCCACAAGCGCCGTCCGGAACACGCCAGCCTTGGCGTGCTGCGTTCGCCGGATATTCCGTCGATCCTCGTCGAAACCGGCTTTATCAGCAACACCGGCGAAGAGCGGCTGCTGGCCAGCGACAACTATCAGCAGCAGCTTGCCGAAGCGATTTATAACGGTCTGCGTAATTACTTTATGCAGCACCCGCTGCAATCAGCCCCGCGCGGCGAGCCCGCACAAACGGCCAGCGCCGCGTCGCCTGGCAGGACGTTGATAAATTAAGGAGTCAGTCATGCCGATTCAGGTTCTGCCGCCGCAGCTCGCCAACCAGATTGCCGCAGGGGAGGTGGTGGAACGTCCGGCGTCGGTGGTTAAGGAGCTGGTCGAAAACAGCCTTGATGCCGGCGCGACCCGAATTGATATTGATATCGAACGCGGCGGCGCGAAGCTTATCCGCATTCGGGACAACGGCTGCGGCATCAAAAAGGACGAGCTGGCGCTGGCGCTGGCTCGCCACGCCACCAGTAAAATTGCCTCCCTTGACGATCTGGAAGCCATTATCAGCCTTGGCTTTCGCGGGGAAGCGCTGGCCAGTATCAGCTCGGTGGCGCGGCTGACCCTGACCTCCCGCACGGCTGAGCAGCAGGAGGCCTGGCAGGCCTACGCCGAAGGGCGCGATCAGGACGTGACCGTCAAGCCGGCGGCGCACCCGGTCGGCACCACGCTGGAAGTGCTGGATCTGTTCTATAACACCCCGGCACGCCGCAAGTTTATGCGTACCGAAAAGACGGAATTCAACCATATCGATGAAATCGTCCGCCGCATCGCGCTGGCGCGTTTCGACGTCACGATTAATCTCAGCCATAACGGCAAGGCGATGCGCCAGTATCGTGCCGTACCCGCGGGCGGACAGCGCGAGCGGCGGCTGGGGGCTATCTGCGGTACGCCGTTCCTTGATCAGGCGCTGGCGATTGAGTGGCAGCACGGCGATCTGACCCTCAGCGGCTGGGTGGCCGATCCGCTGCATACCAATCCGGCGCTGGCGGAGATCCAGTACTGCTACGTCAACGGCCGTATGATGCGCGATCGGCTGATCAACCACGCTATTCGCCAGGCCTGTGAAGATAAGCTCGGGGCCGATCAGCAGCCGGCTTTTGTCCTGTACCTTGAGATTGACCCGCACCAGGTGGATGTCAACGTCCATCCGGCGAAGCATGAAGTGCGTTTTCACCAGTCCCGGCTGGTCCATGATTTTATCTATCAAGGGGTGCTCAGCGTCCTCCAACAGCAGCTCAGCGCGCCGCTGGCGGGAGAGGATGAGGGCCAGCCGCCGCGTCTGCAGATACCGGAGAATCGGATCGCGGCCGGCGCTAACCATTTTGCACAGCCGGTTTCCGCACGAGAGCCAGCCGCCGCGCGCTACGGCCGCGAAACGCCGCGCGAGCCTTCCAGCTCGTCTGGCGGGGCCGGCACCGGCTGGCCACACGCGCAGCCGGGATACCAAAAGCAGCAGGGGGCCCTGTATCGTCAGCTGCTTGAGACGCCGGCCGCCGAGCGTAAAAGTAGCGCCCCGGCTCCCGCGGTGGAAGGTTTATCCGGGCACAGCCAAAGCTTTGGCCGCGTGCTGACCATCGTTGAGGGTGATTGCGCGCTGCTGGAGCGCAACGGCAGGCTGGCGCTTCTGGCGCTGCCGGTGGCCGAACGCTGGCTGCGTCAGGCGCAGCTGACGCCCGCCGGGGAGCCGGTATGCGGACAGCCGCTGCTGATCCCGCTGCGGCTAAAGGTCTCGGGCGCGGAAAAGGACGCGCTGGCGAAAGCGCAGGCGGCGCTGGTGGCTTTGGGGATCGATCTGCAGTCCGATGCGCAGCATTTGACGGTTCGCGCGGTGCCTTTACCCTTAAGACAACAAAATTTACAAATCTTGATTCCTGAACTGATAGGCTACCTGGCGCAGCGAAACGCATTTGACGTCGGTGACATCGCGCAGTGGATCGCGCGCAATCTGGCGAGCGAGCACGCGCAGTGGAATATGGCGCAGGCGATTAGCGTGCTGGCGGACGTAGAGCGTTTATGTCCGCAGCTGGTAAAAGCTCCGCCGGGCGGCCTGTTACAACCCGTTGACCTGAATTCGGCGATGAATGCCCTGAAAGATGAGTGATGTAACTGAGGCGAGCCTGCCTAAGGCAATATTTTTAATGGGCCCAACGGCCTCCGGTAAAACGGCGCTGGCCATTGCTTTGCGTAAAATTTTACCGGTAGAGTTGATTAGTGTCGATTCCGCCCTTATCTATCGAGGAATGGACATTGGTACGGCCAAGCCGGATGCGGCAGAGCTGAGCGCAGCGCCGCATCGACTGCTGGATATTCTCGACCCGGCAGAGGCTTACTCCGCGGCGGACTTTCGTCGCGATGCGCTGGCAGAAATGGCGGATATCGTCGCTGCCGGGCGTATTCCGCTACTTGTTGGCGGAACAATGTTGTATTTCAAAGCGTTGCTGGAAGGGCTTTCGCCGCTACCGTCGGCAGATCCCGAGGTCAGAGCAAAGATTGAGCAACAGGCAGCAGAGCAGGGGTGGCACGCACTGCACCGGCAGCTACAGGAGATCGATCCCGTCGCCGCCGCGCGTATTCATCCAAATGATCCGCAAAGACTTTCCCGAGCACTGGAAGTTTTTTTCATTTCGGGTAAAACTTTAACGGAACTGACGCAAACGTCGGGAGACGCTCTGCCGTACAAGGTGCATCAGTTCGCCATCGCCCCGGCGAGCCGGGAACTGCTCCATCAGCGCATAGAACAGCGTTTTCATCAGATGTTAGCTTCAGGTTTTGAAGCAGAAGTACGGGCGCTATTTGCCCGCGGAGATTTGCATACGGATATGCCTTCCATTCGTTGTGTAGGATATCGCCAGATGTGGTCATACCTTGATGGCGAGATCCCGTATGATGAAATGGTTTATCGAGGTGTTTGCGCCACGAGACAGTTAGCCAAGCGTCAGATAACCTGGTTGCGCGGCTGGGAAGATATTCACTGGTTAGACAGTGAACAACCTGAACAGGCGCTCAACAAAGTATTACAGGTAGTTGGTGCGAGCCAGGACTGAACGTGTACAATTAAACGGTATCGTGCGTAATTTTTTTTAAGAATCGTAAGGTTCTGAGTACAAAACAAGCATACATATAAGGAAAAGAGAGAATGGCTAAGGGGCAATCTTTACAAGATCCGTTCCTGAACGCTTTGCGTCGGGAACGCGTTCCGGTTTCTATTTATTTGGTGAATGGTATTAAGCTGCAAGGGCAAATTGAGTCTTTCGATCAGTTCGTGATCCTGTTGAAGAACACGGTCAGCCAGATGGTCTACAAGCACGCAATTTCTACCGTTGTTCCGTCTCGCCCGGTGTCTCACCACAGCAATAATGCTGGCGGCGGTACAAGCAACTATCACCACGGTGGTAGCGCGCAGGGTTCTTCTGCGCCGCAGCAAGACAGCGAAGACGCCGAATAAGGTTAATGCTGTTTTTCCAGGCGGGGAGCCAGATTTTACTCTATGAGCTTTGGGTTGCAGGAAGGCGGTATGTAGTGAATCCCCAGGCGTTTACAGCCGTAAATGGCTGGGGTAAACGAGTAAGGCCAATACTCACGCAGCCAGAAAGACCACGAGTGACTCTGTTCCCCGCTGGTATTTAAGAAGGGGTTTACGCTTGTTTGACCGTTATGATGCCGGTGAGCAGGCGGTGCTGGTACACATCTATTTTTCGCAAGACAAAGATATGGAAGACCTTCAGGAGTTTGAATCCCTGGTCTCCTCTGCCGGTGTCGAAGCAATGCAGGTGATTACCGGTAGCCGTAAAGCACCGCACCCGAAATATTTTGTTGGTGAAGGTAAGGCTGTCGAAATTGCGGAAGCCGTAAAAGCGACCGGCGCGTCGGTCGTGCTGTTCGATCATGCCCTGAGCCCAGCCCAGGAACGCAACCTGGAGCAGCTGTGCGAATGCCGGGTTATCGATCGTACAGGACTTATTTTAGATATTTTCGCCCAGCGAGCGCGCACCCACGAAGGGAAACTTCAGGTTGAGCTGGCGCAGCTGCGCCATATGGCGACGCGCCTGGTACGCGGCTGGACCCACCTTGAAAGACAGAAGGGCGGGATTGGTTTGCGTGGCCCGGGTGAAACCCAGCTCGAGACTGACCGTCGACTGCTGCGTAACCGCATTATGCAGATCCTCGGGCGGCTGGAAAAAGTATCAAAGCAGCGTGAACAGGGACGGCGGTCACGAGCCAAAGCCGATATTCCCACCGTGTCGCTGGTGGGGTACACCAACGCCGGGAAATCAACGCTGTTTAACCAGATAACCGAAGCTGAGGTTTACGCGGCGGACCAGCTGTTCGCGACTCTGGACCCGACGCTGCGCCGCATCGACGTCACTGACGTAGGTGAAACCGTGCTGGCGGACACCGTAGGCTTTATTCGTCACCTGCCGCACGACTTGGTCGCCGCGTTTAAAGCCACGCTGCAGGAGACGCGTCAGGCGACGCTGCTGCTGCACGTGATTGACGCAGCCGACGTCCGTCTGCAGGAAAACATTGATGCCGTGAATACGGTTCTCGCTGAAATCGAGGCCGATGAGATCCCGGTGCTGCTGGTGATGAACAAAATCGACATGCTTGACGATTTTGAACCGCGTATCGACCGGGATGAAGAGAATAAACCGATTCGGGTCTGGCTCTCTGCGCAGACCGGAATTGGGGTACCGCTGCTTTTTCAGGCTTTGACGGAACGGCTTTCCGGTGAAGTGGCTCAGCACACGCTG
The DNA here is from genome assembly GCF_024810075.1 of Klebsiella sp. BIGb0132. Taxonomy (NCBI): domain Bacteria; kingdom Pseudomonadati; phylum Pseudomonadota; class Gammaproteobacteria; order Enterobacterales; family Enterobacteriaceae; genus Klebsiella; species Klebsiella sp. BIGb0132. The sequence goes on from NZ_JANUDW010000004.1 coordinate 184,687, forward strand.
CGCTTACCGCCGCAGGAAGGGCGACTGAGAAGTCGGTTCTATCAGCTTCAGGCGATAGAAAAAGAGTGGCTGGAGGATGACGGCAGCGTGAGTCTGCAGGTGCGCATGCCGATCGTTGACTGGCGTCGCCTCTGTAAACAAGAGCCAGCGCTGGTTGATTACGTGATTTGACCTTGCAGCTTGCCTGAAGATATTAACCCCTGTGGGGATATCAAAAACAAATATGGAGCATATACATGGCGTGGAATCAGCCCGGTAATAACGGACAGGACCGCGACCCGTGGGGGAGCAGCAATAACCAAGGCGGCAACTCCGGGGGAAATGGCAATAAAGGTGGTCGCGAGCAGGGGCCGCCCGATCTGGATGATATCTTCCGCAAGTTAAGTAAAAAACTTGGCGGTCTCGGTGGCGGCAAAGGGGGACAGGGAGGCGCTAGCGGCTCTCAGGGACCTCGCGGGCCTATGGGCGGACGCATTGTCGGCATCGTTGCCGCAGCCGCCGTTATTATCTGGGCAGCCAGCGGTTTCTATACCATCAAGGAAGCGGAACGTGGTGTGGTGACTCGCTTTGGTAAATTCAGCCATCTGGTTGAGCCGGGTCTTAACTGGAAGCCAACCTTTATCGATAACGTGCAGGCAGTCAACGTTGAATCGGTACGTGAACTGGCGGCTTCTGGCGTCATGCTGACGTCTGATGAAAACGTCGTGCGCGTTGAGATGAACGTGCAGTATCGGGTAACCGATCCAGAACGCTACCTGTTTAGCGTTGCCAGCGCCGACGATAGCCTGCGTCAGGCAACCGACAGCGCCCTGCGCGGCGTTATCGGCAAGTACACCATGGACCGTATTCTGACTGAAGGCCGTACCGTGATTCGTAGCGATACCCAGCGCGAGCTGGAAGAGACGATTCGCCCGTACGACATGGGTATTACCCTGCTGGACGTCAACTTCCAGACGGCACGTCCGCCGGAAGAGGTGAAGGCCGCGTTTGATGATGCGATTGCCGCGCGTGAGAACGAGCAGCAGTACATCCGTGAAGCCGAAGCTTACACCAACGAAGTGCAGCCGCGCGCTAACGGTGCAGCGCAGCGTATCCTCGAAGAGGCGCGTGCGTACAAGACTCAGACCGTTCTTGAAGCTCAGGGTGAGGTCGCGCGCTTTGCGAAGATCCTGCCTGAGTACAAAGCCGCGCCGGAGATTACCCGTGAGCGTCTGTATATCGAAACCATGGAAAAAGTACTGAGCCATACCCGCAAAGTGCTGGTTAACGATAAGGGCGGCAATCTGATGGTTCTGCCTCTGGACCAGATGCTGAAAGGCGCCGGTACGCCGGCAGCAAAGGGCAATAGCAGCGGTGCGAACGATCTGCTGCGCCTGCCGCCTGCTTCCAGCTCAAGCAGCGCCAGCACCACGTCGACCACTACGGATGGCAACATTATGGACCAACGTCGCGCTAACGCGCAGCGTAACGACTACCAGCGTCAGGGGGAATAACGATGCGTAAACCTGTAATTGCGATTATTGCCATCGTGCTGGTAGTGCTTTACATGTCTATCTTTGTGGTTAAAGAGGGCGAGCGCGGTATTACGCTGCGTTTTGGTAAGGTACTGCGCGATAGCGAAAATAAACCGCTGGTCTATTCGCCGGGTCTGCACTTCAAGATCCCGTTCATTGAGTCCGTGAAAACGCTCGATGCGCGTATTCAGACCATGGATAACCAGGCCGATCGCTTTGTTACCAAAGAGAAGAAAGACCTGATCGTCGACTCCTACATCAAGTGGCGTATCAGCGACTTCAGCCGTTACTATCTGGCTACCGGCGGCGGCGACGTCTCCCAGGCCGAGGTGCTGCTGAAGCGTAAATTCTCTGACCGTCTGCGTTCTGAGATTGGTCGTCTGGACGTGAAGGATATCGTAACCGATTCCCGCGGTCGTCTGACGCTGGAAGTGCGCGATGCGCTGAACTCCGGCTCAGCGGGCACCGAAGATGAAGTCAGCACGCCGGCCGCTGACGATGCTATCGCCAAAGCGGCGGAGCGCGTATCGGCAGAAACTAACGGCAAGGTCCCGGTTGTTAACCCGAACAGTATGGCGGCGCTGGGTATTGAAGTCGTCGACGTACGAATCAAGCAGATCAACCTGCCGGCCGAAGTGTCTGAAGCGATTTATAACCGTATGCGCGCCGAGCGTGAAGCGGTTGCTCGTCGCCACCGTTCACAGGGCCAGGAAGAGGCTGAGAAGCTGCGCGCTACCGCGGACTATGAAGTGACCAAGACGCTGGCAGAAGCCGAGCGCCAGGGCCGCATCATGCGTGGTGAAGGCGATGCAGAGTCGGCCAAGCTGTTTGCCGATGCGTTTAGCCAGGATCCGGGCTTCTATGCCTTTATCCGTAGCCTGCGCGCCTATGAGAACAGCTTCCAGGGTAACCAGGATGTGATGGTTCTAAGCCCGGACAGCGATTTCTTCCGCTACATGAAGTCACCTGACTCCGCTCGCAAATAAGCGATTTAGTCAGCGAAAAGGCGCCTTGAGAAAGGCGCCTTTTTTATATTTTTAATTCCAGAAATAACTCTTAACACAATGGGTTATGCGTTTTTTCTGCAAAAAAAGTGCATAATCAACGCGAAATGCCGGACAATATGCAACACGGGCAAAAAGCGTCATGACTCAGGCCCTGACGCTCTGCGGCGACGCTGGTTTCGTTTCTCTCTAAAGGTTAATCATGAACTCAACAATCTGGCTGGCACTGGCGCTGGTTTTAGTACTTGAAGGGCTGGGGCCGCTGCTTTATCCGCGCGCCTGGCGTCGGATGATCGCCACAATGAGCCAGCTGCCGGATAATTTATTACGCCGTTTTGGCGGCGGTCTTGTGGTTGCCGGGATAGTCATCTACTACATGTTGACGAAATCACTGGGCTGATCAAAAAATGGCCAGACCTGGCTGATATTGAGTGCAAAAAGTGCTGTAACTCTGAAAAAGCGATGGTAGAATCCATTTTTAAGCAAACGGTGATTTTGAAAAATGGGCAACAACGTCGTCGTACTGGGCACCCAATGGGGTGACGAAGGTAAAGGGAAGATCGTCGATCTCCTGACTGAACGGGCTAAATATGTTGTGCGCTACCAGGGTGGTCACAACGCAGGCCATACTCTCGTAATCAACGGTGAAAAAACCGTCCTGCATCTTATTCCATCAGGTATTCTCCGCGAAAATGTCACCAGCATCATCGGTAACGGTGTTGTGCTGTCTCCGGCTGCGCTGATGAAAGAAATGAAAGGACTGGAAGACCGTGGTATCCCTGTCCGTGAGCGTCTGCTGCTGTCCGAAGCCTGTCCGCTTATCCTCGATTATCACGTTGCGCTGGACGTTGCGCGTGAAAAAGCACGCGGTGCGAAAGCTATCGGTACCACCGGTCGCGGCATCGGGCCTGCTTACGAAGATAAAGTCGCTCGCCGCGGTCTGCGCGTGGGTGACCTGTTTGATAAAGCCACCTTCGCTGACAAACTGAAAGAAGTGATGGAATATCACAACTTCCAGCTGGTGAACTTCTACAAAGCGGAAGCGGTTGATTATCAAAAAGTCCTTGATGACGTGATGGCGATTGCCGACATCCTGACGGCGATGGTTGTAGACGTCTCCGATCTGCTGGATCAGGCGCGTCAGCGCGGCGACTTCGTGATGTTCGAAGGCGCGCAGGGCACTCTGCTGGATATCGACCACGGTACCTATCCGTACGTAACCTCCTCCAACACCACCGCAGGTGGCGTGGCAACCGGCTCCGGCCTGGGTCCGCGTTATGTGGATTACGTTCTGGGTATCATCAAAGCTTACTCTACTCGCGTAGGGGCAGGTCCGTTCCCGACCGAGCTGTTTGATGACATCGGCGAGTTCCTGTGCAAGCAGGGTAACGAATTCGGCGCCACTACCGGCCGTCGTCGTCGTACCGGCTGGCTGGATATCGTGGCGATCCGTCGCGCGGTGCAGATCAACTCCCTGTCCGGCTTCTGCCTGACCAAGCTGGACGTGCTGGACGGCCTGAAAGAAGTTAAAATCTGCGTAGCTTACCGTCTGCCGGACGGCCGCGAAGTGACCACCACTCCGCTGGCAGCCGACAACTGGGAAGGCATTGAGCCGATCTATGAAGTCATGCCGGGCTGGTCCGAAACCACCTTCGGCGTGAAAGAGCGTAGCGGCCTGCCGCAGGCGGCGCTGAACTACATCGCGCGTATTGAAGAGCTGACCGGCGTACCGGTTGATATTATCTCTACCGGTCCTGACCGTACCGAGACGATGATTCTGCGCGACCCGTTCGACGCATAATTATCTCCAGGGGCGCCGATTGGGCGCCCCTTGTTTTTGCTGCCTACCCGCCCCATTTCAAATAAATTAGCGGCCTGTGCGTCGGCTGGTTTATCATCAATATAGTCATACCCTGCGGATTCACCGCTTTTCCCTTACCCTGAGGTTGCTGTGCAGTTAACGAGTTTCACTGATTACGGATTACGAGCGCTTATCTATATGGCGTCGCTACCGGATGGCCGAATGACGAGTATCTCCGAAGTGACGGAGGTCTACGGCGTGTCGCGTAATCATATGGTAAAAATCATCAATCAGCTGAGTCGCTCTGGTTACGTTATGGCAGTGCGGGGAAAGAACGGGGGGATCCGCCTCGGTAAGCCGGCAAAAACGATTCGTGTAGGTGACGTGGTTCGCGATCTTGAGCCGCTATCGCTGGTCAACTGCAGCAGCGAATTTTGCCACATTACTCCCGCGTGTCGCCTGAAACAGGCGCTTGCAGAAGCGGCGCAAAGTTTTCTTAAGGAACTTGATAACTACACGCTGGCTGATTTGGTTGAAGAGAATCAACCGCTTTATAAATTATTGCTGGTGTAAAGAGTTAAAGGCCGAGTATTTCAGGTCGCATCGCGGCGGCAACTGAACGAATCTCCGGGAGCTTACTCAGGTAAGTGACAGGAGTGAGTGAAGGCAGCTAACAAAGAGGCGGCGTGAAAGACGAAGGAACTTTCACCAGAGATGACAACGGAGGAACCGAGATGTCACAAGATCCTTTCCAGGACCGCGAAGCTGAAAAGTATGCGAATCCAATCCCTAGCCGGGAATTTATCCTCGATCATTTAGCAAAACGTGAAAAACCGGCCAGCCGAGACGAGCTGGCGATAGAGCTGAATATCGAAGGCGATGAGCAGTTAGAAGGGCTACGCCGTCGCCTGCGCGCCATGGAGCGCGACGGGCAGCTGGTGTTTACCCGCCGTCAGTGCTACGCCCTGCCGGAGCGTCTTGACCTGCTCAAAGGCGTGGTTATCGGCCATCGCGATGGCTTTGGCTTCCTGCGCGTCGAGGGGCGTAAAGACGACCTGTACCTGTCGTCTGAGCAGATGAAAACCTGTATTCATGGCGATCAGGTGCTGGCGCAGCCGCTGGGCGCGGACCGTAAAGGCCGCCGCGAAGCGCGTATTGTGCGGGTGCTGGTGCCAAAAACCAGCCAGATCGTCGGCCGCTACTTCACCGACGCCGGCGTGGGCTTCGTGGTCCCTGACGACAGCCGCCTGAGCTTTGATATCCTGATCCCGCCTGAAGAAGTGATGGGCGCGCGGATGGGCTTTGTGGTGGTCGTTGAACTGACCCAGCGCCCGACCCGTCGCACGAAAGCGGTGGGCAAAATCGTTGAGGTGCTGGGCGATAACATGGGCACCAGCATGGCGGTCGATATGGCGCTGCGCACCCATGAAATCCCGTACACCTGGCCACCAGAGGTGGAAAAACAGGTCTCCGTGCTCAAAGAGCAGGTGCCGGAAGAGGCGAAAATCGGCCGCGTTGATTTACGCGATCTGCCGCTGGTCACCATCGATGGTGAGGACGCCCGCGACTTTGATGACGCGGTTTACTGCGAGAAGAAACGCGGCGGCGGCTGGCGCCTGTGGGTCGCCATTGCCGACGTAAGCTACTACGTGCGTCCCGGTACGCCGCTGGACGGCGAAGCGCGCAGCCGCGGCACCTCGGTCTACTTCCCTTCGCAGGTGGTACCGATGCTGCCGGAAGTGCTCTCTAACGGCCTGTGCTCGCTGAACCCGCAGGTCGATCGCCTGTGCATGGTTTGCGAAATGACGATTTCGTCAAAAGGCCGCCTGACCGGCTACAAATTCTATGAAGCGGTAATGAGCTCGCACGCGCGCCTGACCTATACCAAGGTATGGCATATGCTGCAGGGCGACGGCGAGCTGCGTGAGCAGTATGCGCCGCTGGTGAAGCATATCGAAGAACTGCATACCCTTTACAAAGTCCTCGATAGCGCTCGCGAAGAGCGCGGCGGCATCTCCTTTGAAAGTGAAGAAGCGAAGTTCATCTTTAACGCTGAACGCCGCATCGAGCGTATTGAGCAGACCCAGCGTAACGACGCCCATAAGCTGATCGAAGAGTGCATGATTCTGGCGAACATCTCCGCCGCTCGCTTCGTTGAGAAGGCGCTGGAGCCGGCCCTGTTCCGTATCCACGATAAGCCGACCACTGAAGCGATCACCGCTTTCCGCACGGTGCTGGCGGAGCTTGGTCTGGAGCTGCCCGGTGGCAACAAGCCGGAGCCGCGCGACTACGCCGAGCTGCTGACCTCCATCGCCGATCGTCCTGACCACGAGATGCTGCAAACCATGCTGCTGCGCTCGATGAAGCAGGCGGTCTACGATCCGGAAAACCGCGGCCACTTTGGCCTGGCGCTGCAGTCCTACGCGCACTTCACCTCGCCTATCCGCCGCTATCCTGACCTGTCGCTGCACCGCGCCATTAAGTATCTGCTGGCGAAAGAGCAGGGGCACAAAGGCAACAGCACTGAAACCGGCGGCTGGCACTACAGCATGGAAGAGATGCTGCAGCTGGGCGCGCACTGTTCGATGGCCGAACGCCGCGCCGACGAAGCGACCCGCGAGGTCTCTGACTGGCTGAAGTGTGACTTTATGCTGGATCAGGTGGGCAACGTCTTTAAGGGCGTGATTGCCAGCGTCACCGGCTTTGGCTTCTTCGTCCGCCTGGACGAGCTGTTTATCGACGGCCTGGTGCACGTGTCATCCCTGGATAACGACTACTACCGCTTTGACCAGGTCGGGCAGCGTCTGATCGGCGAGTCCGGCGGTCAGACCTATCGACTGGGCGATCGCGTGGAAGTCCGCGTGGAAGCGGTCAATATGGACGAGCGCAAAATCGACTTCTCGCTGATCTCCAGCGAACGCGCCCCGCGCAACGTCGGCAAGACCGAGCGTGAGAAGGCGAAAAAGTCGAACGCTGGCAAACCTTCCGGGCGTCGTCGTCAGGCCGGTAAGCAGGTCAACTTCGAGCCGGATAGCGCCTTCCGTAAAGAGAAAGGCAAGTCTCAGCCCCAGGCTGCCCAGCCTAAAGGCGAGAAAAAAGCGAAGAAGCCGTCGACCAAAACGCAGAAAATAGCTGCCGCAACCAAAGCGAAGCGCGCGGCGAAAAAGAAAACCGCTGAGTAAGCGGGCATCAATCTTACAGGCCGGGATATCCGGCCTGTAAAGCCGAACGGCAATATTAACAAGCAACGAGTACATCAATGAGTGAAATGATTTACGGCATCCACGCGGTGCAGGCCCTGCTGGAGCGCGCTCCTGAGCGTTTTCAGGAAGTCTATATTCTCAAAGGCCGCGAGGATAAACGCCTGCTGCCGCTGATCCATGCGCTGGAAGCCCAGGGCGTGGTGATTCAGGTCGCTAACCGCCAGTTTCTCGATGAGAAAAGCGAAGGCGCCGTGCATCAGGGGATTATTGCCCGCGTGAAGCCGGGACGTCAGTACCAGGAGAACGACCTGCCTGAACTGCTCGCCTCTCTCGATCAGCCGCTGCTGCTGATTCTCGACGGCGTTACCGATCCGCATAACCTTGGCGCCTGCCTGCGCAGCGCCGATGCCGCTGGCGTACACGCGGTGATCGTGCCGCGCGACCGTTCGGCGCAGCTGAACGCGACGGCGAAAAAAGTCGCCTGCGGCGCGGCGGAAAACGTACCGCTGATCCGCGTGACTAACCTCGCGCGCACCATGCGTCTGCTGCAGGAAGAGAACGTCTGGATCGTCGGCACCGCCGGTGAAGCGGACCATACCCTCTTCCAGAGCAAGATGACCGGCCCGATGGCGCTGGTGATGGGTGCCGAGGGGGAAGGGATGCGCCGCCTGACGCGCGAACACTGCGATGAGCTGATCAGCATTCCGATGGCCGGCAGCGTCTCCTCGCTGAACGTCTCCGTCGCGACCGGCATTTGCCTGTTTGAAGCCGTGCGCCAGCGCAGCTGATTAACGCCGGGCGCACGCTGCCCGGCGGCTACTCGTCCAGCGAGCGCAGGTGATCGTTCTTATTGAGCGTCATCAGCGCGATGATGCTGACTACCGCCGTCGCCATGACGTAGTAAGCCGGAATATCAAGATTACCGGTCTGTTTAATCAGGCCGGTAATAATCAGCCCGGCGCAGCCGGAAAACACCGCATTAGAGAGCGAATAGGCCAGCCCAAGGCCGGTATAGCGCACCCTTGTCGGGAACATCTCTGCCAGCATCGCCGGTCCCGGCCCTGCCAGTACCCCCACCAGACCGCCGGCAACGAGCACCACCGCGCCTTTTATCAGCAGCGTGCTGGATTCCGCCTGAAGAATTTTCAGCAGCGGCAGCGCCAGGATCAGCAGCAGCACCGCGGCCATCACCATCACGTTACGCCGGCCCCACCTATCGCTGAGGATCCCGGCAGGAAGAATGGTCAGCGCAAAGCCAATATTGGAGATCACCGCGATCAGCAGCGCCTGGTTAAAGCCGGTATGCAGCGCCGACTGCAGGTAGGCGGGCATAATCACCAGGTAGGTGTAGCCTGCGGCGGACCAGACCATCAGGCGGCCGATGCCGGTGATAATTGCTTTAAGAGTATGGCTCAGGTCGGCGCTGGCCTGCGGACGCTGCTGCTGCTGTTGGCGGAGAAAGCCCGGCGTCTCTTCCATTTTCACCCGCAGCCAGAGCGCGACTACCCCCATCGGGATGGCGAGGAAGAACGGAATTCGCCAGCCCCAGGCATGGAGCTCTTCCGGGCTCAGCACCGCGGATATCAGGGCGACGACCCCGGCGCCGGCCAGCAGGCCGAGGGCGACGGTGAAGGATTGCCATGCGCCATACAGGCCGCGCTTGCCGCGAGGCGCAAACTCGGTCATCAGCGAGACGGCACCGCCATACTCCCCGCCGGCAAACAGCCCCTGCAGAATGCGCAGCCCGGTCAAAATCAGCGGGGCCGCCAACCCGATGCTGGCATACGTCGGTACCAGGCCAATTGCCGTGGTGGCGAGCGTCATCATCACCAGGACGACGATCAGCGTCGGCTTGCGGCCGATTCGATCGCCGATGCGGCCAAAAATAATGGCGCCTAGCGGGCGGAAGAAAAAGGCGATGGCGAAGGAGGCGTAGGTCAGGATCAGACCCGTCAGCGGCGCCTCGCCGGCCAGCTGAAAGAAGTTCCGGGCGATAACCGTCGCCAGAAAGCCGTAGACCGCAAACTCATACCATTCAATAAAGTTGCCGATAGATCCGGCGATCAGCGCGCGCTTGTGCGCGCCCGTAGGGCGTGTCGCGGTCTGCATAGGCCATCCTGATTTCAACAAAAAAATAACAAGTGAATAAATTATTCCACAACTTTAGCCTTGTGAAATTTTAAATTCTTATGCCTGTGATGCGCTTCACGAAGGGACGAATGGTTTTTTTGTGACCCGGCTCGCGGGCGCTCCCGGCCCAGGCTGACCATACTGAGTACAACGCCATTGACGGAGGGAAGCACTATGCACTGGCCAACTCATACCGTGTTTAATCAGCCTACGCCGCTGCTGAACAGCAACTTATTCTTGTCCGATACCGCGCTGCGCGAAGCCGTAGCCCGCGAGGGCGCCGCCTGGGATGGCGATCTGCTGGCCAGCATCGGCCAGCAGCTGGGAACGGCAGAGTCGCTGGAACTGGGGAGGCTGGCTAACGTTAATCCGCCGGAGCTGCTGCGCTATGACGCCACCGGCACGCGGCTTGACGATGTGCGCTTTCATCCCGCCTGGCACCTGCTGATGCAGGGTCTGTGCGCTAACCGGGTGCATAATCTCGCCTGGCAGGACGACGCGCGCGCCGGCGCTTTCGTGGCCCGGGCGGCGCGCTTTATGCTGCATGCGCAGGTGGAGGCCGGAACGCTATGCCCGATAACCATGACCTTCGCCGCCACGCCTCTGCTGCAGCAGTCGCTCCCCGGGCCGTTTAGCGACTGGCTGACGCCGCTGCTGAGCGATCGCTACGATCCGCACCTGGTGCCGGGCAGCCAGAAGCGCGGGCTGCTGATCGGCATGGGAATGACGGAAAAGCAGGGGGGATCGGATGTGCTGAGCAATACCACCCGCGCCGAAAAGAGCGCCGACGGGTTTTATCGTCTGGTGGGCCACAAGTGGTTTTTCTCGGTACCGCAAAGCGATGCGCACCTGGTGCTGGCGCAGGCGCCCGGCGGGCTCTCCTGTTTCTTTGTCCCGCGTCTTCTGCCGGACGGCCAGCGCAATGCGCTGCACCTCGAAAGGCTCAAAGATAAGCTCGGCAACCGCTCTAACGCCAGCAGCGAGGTGGAGTTCTATGACGCCTGCGGCTGGCTGGTGGGCGAAGAGGGGGACGGCGTACGGCAAATCCTCAAAATGGGCGGCCTGACCCGCTTCGACTGCGCGCTGGGCAGCCATGCCTTAATGCGTCGGGCCTGGTCGGTCGCCTTCTATCACGCTTTTCAGCGCCAGGCGTTCGGTAAAAGCCTGGTCGAGCAGCCGATGATGCGCCAGGTGCTGGGCCAGATGGCGCTGCAGCTTGAGGGTCAAACCGCCTTTTTATTCCGCCTGGCGCGCGCGTGGGACAAGCGCGACGACGGGCAGGAGGCGCTGTGGGCCCGCCTGTTTACCCCGGCGGCGAAGTTTGCTATCTGCAAATCCGCGATCCCCTTTGTTGGCGAAGCGATAGAGGTGCTGGGCGGTATCGGCTACTGCGAGGAGAGCGAGCTGCCGCGCCTGTACCGGGAGACGCCGGTGAACAGCATCTGGGAAGGCTCCGGGAATATTATGTGTCTCGACGTGATGCGGGTGCTGAGCAAGCAGCCGGCGGCGCTGGAGCTGCTGGCGACAGAGTGTGCGGAAGTTAAAGGGCAGAATCGCCATTTCGATCGCGGATGGCGTCAGCTGCAGCAGCTGCTGAGGCGGCCAGCGGAAGAGCAGGGCCGGGAGATAACCCGGCTGGTGTACCGGCTAGGCGCGGGAGCGCAGATGCTGCGCTACGCTTCACCGCCGCTGGCTCAGGCCTGGTGTCGAATGATGCTCGACCCGCGCGGCGGCGTGCGGCTGGACGCGCAAACGCTCGATGACCTGCTGCTGCGCGGCACCGGGCGCGGGCGCCAGGCGCCTCAGGCGTAGAGAATGGCCTGTACCCGCCAGCTGTCCGGCTGCTGTTCCTCGTACATCTGGACGATGCGATACCAGGAGGCGCCCTGCTCATCGGCCTTCACGGCGATGGCATGCTCGACGTCCTGCTGGCTGCCGGCAATATTGTTGACGGAAATCAGGCCGATTTCATTCAGGCCAGTGACGCAGTCCGCGCTGGCAAATTCTGCGGACTGTGCTGCAGTATGTGCCGTTGTAGCGTTAAACAGCAGGCTGGGTAAGGTAAATGATCGTTTCATCGTCAGCTCCATTTCGCGTGGCCCGAGGGCAGTCCGTTGCTAACGTCCTGCCAGGTTTGACTGGCTGAACGTTATTATGCACAGGAGAACGTGAACGGATGCAAAGCAATGTAAAGCGGGGTTAAAGGCGTCGCACCGTTATTTACGGTACAGAATTGCCTGCGAATACCACTGGCCGGGAACCAGGGTGTCATCAATCATTATGATGACGTAGTAATCCGCTTTAGCCGCTTCTGCTTTGACCTTCAGCGCAGCTTCAACATCCATCGGCGAACCATACATCAGCACGCTCACCGTCCCCATTTTTTGTAGCCCGCTGGTCTGGTTACGGTGAATCTCTTGCGGATGGCTGGTCGCAGGCGGCGGGGCTTCAGGCGTTCCCTGCAGGGCGCTACAGCCGCTCAGAACAATCGCCAGTAACCACGGTGTAAACCTACGCATAACCATATCTCGTTTCCTGTTAATCACAGTGTAGTGGTAGCCTGAATGACATTTCCGGGGAATGTTCCCGAATTGTTATCTCTGACGCGATTTTCGAATGAAAATGTTGTGAAAGCGTAACCCAGTTCTCAACATTATAAATCGCGGCTGAACCCACGCCTTTGGCTATATGTTAGCCCATGGCACATCGCTACTCTAGAGACGGGAGACGATAAATGATTGTACTGGAAGTGCGTAATCTTGCGGGCGGCGAGGTGCTTCATGCCTGTCCGCAAAATGCGTCAGACCGGCCTCTGCCGTGTATCGTTTTTTATCACGGATTCACCTCTTCTAAGCTGGTCTATAGCTACTTCGCCGTGGCGCTGGCGGAGGCGGGATTTCGCGTCATTATGCCCGATGCGCCGGAGCATGGCGCGCGCTACTTCGGCGATGAAAAAGGACGAATGCAGCGCTTTTGGCCCATCTTGCTACAGAACTTCGCCGAATTCACCGCGCTGCGCGCTGCGATCGCCGCGCAGGGGTGGATTGCGGACGACAGGCTGGCGGTCGCCGGCGCCTCGATGGGCGGAATGACGGCGCTGGGCATTATGACCCATCATCCGCAGCTGAAAAGCGTCGCCTGCCTGATGGGATCCGGCTATTTCAGCAGCCTCGCGCAAAGCCTGTTTCCTTCACCCTCCCTGGACGCCGAGCAGCTGACGGAGTGGGACGTCAGCCATCAGCTGGCGACGCTCGCCAGCAGGCCGCTGCTGCTTTGGCACGGCGATGAGGACGACGTGGTACCGCCTGGCGAAACCTTCCGCCTCCAGCAGGCCCTGCAGCAAAGCGGCCTGGCCGAAAACCTGACCTGCGTCTGGCAGCAGGGCGTGCGCCATCGCATTACGCCAGAGGCGCTGGCCGAAACGGTTGAGTTCTTTAAGCGCACGCTTTAGGCGCGGCGGCGGGCTGGACCCTTCGTCCCCGTGGCGGAGACGAAGGGGTTAGATAAGAGGGGTTAGCGATAGAGCGCGGCGCTGGCGTGGATCGCGCCGTTGCTTTCCGGTTCGTGGATCAGGATCGGCTGGAAGTATTTTGCCCCCTGTTCGTCGCTCAGCTGGTTAAGGGCCTTATCGGCCTCTTGCTCAGTGGCCATATTGTGGTTGATATAGATAACGCCCAGGCTCTGTACATCGTCCATGTTACGTGCCTGACGTCCATCGATTTTGATGGCTGCCAGCGCGTTGGCGCTCAGTAAAAGCGCAGCCATTACGGCAATGAGGATGTATTTCATAATCTACGCTCCTTATAACTGTCCTGACGTTAACCCGGGCTCCCTTGGGCTACAGATTGCTCTTGATGTAAGTGTAATCACTCCCTGCCGGGTGCATCGCGACCATTTCTGATGAAGTTGTTCAAAAAAGTGTCGCTGCTGCCGTTGATTAATTTTAAATCACTGACTTAGCGCGGCTTTGCCGTTAGTGCGAATTATTTGCGCAATCAGCTTGAGTTTATGGTGGTTCGCAATTAGAATGACGCGTCAATTTTTCAGCCGCCCTTTAACCACGTTCCTTGCCTCCATGGGCCGCGGCTGACCCAGACAGGAGGCTGAATAATCCGTAAGGAGCAATTCGATGCGTCATTACGAAATCGTTTTTATGGTCCATCCTGACCAGAGCGAACAGGTTCCGGGTATGATCGAACGTTACACTGGTGCAATCACTGCAGCAGAAGGTACGATCCACCGTCTGGAAGACTGGGGCCGCCGTCAGCTGGCTTACCCGATCAACAAACTGCACAAAGCTCACTACGTTCTGCTGAACGTTGAAGCCCCGCAGGAAGCGATCGATGAGCTGGAAACAAACTTCCGCTTCAACGACGCCGTTATCCGCAGCATGGTAATGCGTACTAAGCACGCTGTTACCGAAGCATCTCCGATGGTTAAAGCGAAAGACGAGCGCCGTGAGCGTCGCGAAGATTTCGCAAACGAAACCGCAGATGATTCCGAAGCTGGGGATTCTGAAGAGTAATCCTGATGACCAACCGTCTGGAGCTGTCCGGCATTATCTGCAGGACGCCAATTCGTAAGGTCAGCCCGTCAGGAATTCCACACTGCCAGTTCGTGCTTGAGCATCGTTCAGTGCAGGAGGAAGCCGGTTTTCACCGGCAGGCATGGTGTCAAATGCCCGTTATCATTAGCGGACACCAAAACCAGGCCATTACTCACAGTATAACGGTCGGTAGTGCAGTAATCGTTCGGGGGTTCATTTCTTGCCACAAGGCAAAGAACGGCCTGAGCAAAATGGTTCTGCATGCCGAGCAGATTGAATTGATAGATTCTGGAGACTAGCCAAATGGCACGTTATTTCCGTCGTCGCAAGTTCTGCCGTTTCACCGCGGAAGGCGTTGTAGAGATTGATTACAAAGACATCGCTACGCTGAAAAACTACATTACCGAAAGCGGTAAAATTGTCCCGAGCCGTATTACCGGTACTCGCGCAAAATACCAGCGTCAGCTGGCTCGCTGCATCAAGCGCGCTCGCTACCTGTCCCTGCTGCCATATACCGATCGTCATCAGTAATCGGCCGCTGTCTATTAACGACTTTAAGAGGATAAGGTAATGCAAGTTATTCTGCTTGATAAAGTAGCAAACCTGGGCAGCCTGGGTGATCAGGTTAATGTTAAAGCGGGCTACGCTCGTAACTTCCTGGTTCCACAGGGTAAAGCTGTTCCAGCTACCAAGAAAAACGTTGAATTCTTCGAAGCGCGTCGCGCTGAACTGGAAGCCAAACTGGCTGACGTTCTGGCAGCTGCTAACGCACGTGCTGAAGCAATCAATGCACTGGGCAACGTTACCATCGCGTCTAAATCAGGCGACGAAGGTAAACTGTTCGGTTCCATCGGTACCCGCGACATCGCTGACGCTGTAACTGCAGCTGGCGTTGCCGTCGCTAAGAGCGAAGTTCGTCTGCCGAACGGCGTTCTGCGCACCACCGGTGAGCACGAAGTGGACTTCCAGGTTCACAGCGAAGTCTTCGCGAAACTGGTTGTTAACGTTGTAGCTGAGTAATTTTTACTCTGCTCGCGTCGAGACGCCGGCCTTGTGCCGGCGTTTTGCTTTTCTGCCTTCCCCCACGCTAATTTATTCGCGATAGACTATCGCGCACGAATAAAGCTGCCGTTTGCCTGACGGGTAAACAGCACCTGCTGCCCACCGCCGATATCGATAGTCAGGCCGGTTACCACCCCATTTGCATTCTGCCTAATCTGTACCGTTTGCCCGGTTTGCAGCGAGCTGAGCGGTTTTCCCGAACCTTCGACCTGGGCCATCGCGTACACGTCGGTTGGCGGCAGATTATGGTCGCGGAACAGCTGGGCCAGGGTTTTCCCTGATTCGATGCGATAGGTGCGCCACTGCTGCTCGATGCCCGGGGCAGATTGCTGCTGTTGCTGTTGCTGCTGAGGCGGAGAGTAGGTCTGATTCTGCTGCTCGGCCGGCTGCTCGTCCTGAACCGGCTCTGGCGCCACCGGCGCCATCTGATCGGCGTCGCTTACCGTGGGCGTTGAGGTAATCGGCGGCAGCGGCATCGCCTGCGATGACGATTGCGGCTGGGACTGCGACTGCATATCGAGGCTGGCGTCGCGGCTGACCTGGGCGGACGTGCTGCTGTCCTCGGAGGGGAGCAGTATGCCGATAACCACCAGCAGGGCTCCGGCGATAATGCCCCGACGGTGCATTGGCGGCAGCGGATCCATAATGCGAATATGATCCGGGGCGTGCCAGATCTTCGCCAGGGTAGGTGTCATTTCAAAGCGCCCGGGCATGGCTTTCCTCCTGCTCCGCATATTTTTATGCTGCTCCGTAGAGTATAGATGGCTAACTTCCTGATGGACGAGACAAAGATATGTTTCGTGAGGTTAGCCTGATATTGCCTATTGTTTCTGTTTCCCTCAGATTTGTCATCATCCAGCGACAAAGTTTTACCCATCGTGCTGTGGCTGATATGCTGCCCACCACTTTATACTCGTCGTCTTTCGGGTTGCCGGTGCGCTGGCAGTGCCGCTCGCTTCGCTTATGGCGTTATTGATACCGCTAAGGCTCAGGAGCCTGCCGCCTTCCCGCAGGCCGAAGTTTATAGAGTATGAATTTTCCCCCCAAAAAAGGAACAAAGATGGCAACCCCGACTTTTGACACTATCGAAGCGCAGGCAAGTTACGGTATCGGCTTGCAGGTTGGACAACAGCTGAGCGAATCTGGCCTGCAGGGGCTGCTGCCTGAGGCGCTGGTAGCCGGTATTGCTGATGCGCTGGAAGGCAATCAGCCGCAGGTGCCGGTAGAAGCCGTTCACCGCGCGCTGCGTGAAATTCACGAACGTGCCGATGCGGTACGCCGCGAACGTTTCCAGGAGCTGGCGGCAGATGGCCAGAAATACCTCGATGAAAACCGCGAGCGCGAAGGCGTGAACAGCACCGAATCCGGCCTGCAGTTCCGCGTCCTGACCCAGGGCGAAGGCGCTATCCCGGCGCGTACCGACCACGTTCGCGTGCACTACACCGGTAAGCTTATCGACGGTACCGTTTTTGACAGCTCCGTTGCGCGCGGCGAGCCGGCTGAATTCCCGGTAACCGGCGTGATCGGCGGCTGGATTGAAGCGCTGACCCTGATGCCGGTTGGCTCAAAATGGGAGCTGACCATTCCGCACAACCTGGCCTACGGCGAGCGCGGCGCGGGCGCATCGATTCCTCCGTTCAGCACCCTGATTTTTGAAGTAGAGCTGCTGGATATTATCTAAGCAGTAGTGGCTTCCTCTCCCCAAGGGGCGGGGAAGCAAATAAAAATAGCGTAAAACGCTTAAGTTTGAATTTAGTTAGAGTTTAATATTGCTTAAATGATTTTTTGGCGTAGTTTTGTGAGCTGTTTCGCGTGACCGGAGTGATATAACACTCACTTTAAACATAAAATTAACATTATATCTAAATCATAGTATTCATCCTTCCGATTCTTACCTAATATCGATAAGCCCTTTTTCAGGGGTGATGACCAATGACGGGCCAGTAGAGCCTGAACAACACAGACAGGTACAACAGGAAAATATCACATGGTAGATCAGGTTAAAGTCGCTGCTGAAGAGCAGGCTCCGACGGAACAAACGCTGCGGCGAAATCTCACAAACCGGCATATTCAGCTTATTGCCATCGGCGGTGCTATCGGTACCGGCTTATTTATGGGGTCCGGTAAAACCATCAGTCTCGCCGGGCCATCCATCATTTTTGTTTATATGATCATTGGCTTCATGCTGTTTTTCGTCATGCGTGCGATGGGCGAACTGCTGCTGTCGAATCTGGAATATAAATCGTTCAGCGATTTCGCCGCCGATCTTCTGGGGCCGTGGGCCGGCTACTTTACCGGCTGGACCTACTGGTTCTGCTGGGTGGTGACCGGGATGGCGGACGTCGTGGCGATTACCGCCTACGCCCAGTTCTGGTTCCCGGGCCTCTCCGACTGGGTGGCCTCGCTGGCGGTTATCCTGCTGCTGCTGAGCCTGAACCTTGCCACCGTGAAAATGTTCGGGGAAATGGAGTTCTGGTTTGCGATGGTCAAGATCGTCGCTATCGTGGCGCTGATTGTCGTCGGCCTGGTGATGGTGATGATGCATTTCAAATCGCCGACCGGCGTAGAAGCCTCTTTTGCTCATCTGTGGAATGACGGCGGCTGGTTCCCGAAAGGGATCAGCGGATTCTTTGCCGGCTTCCAGATTGCGGTCTTCGCCTTCGTTGGGATTGAGCTGGTGGGCACCACCGCTGCGGAAACCAAAGATCCGGAGAAATCCCTGCCGCGCGCGATTAACTCTATCCCGCTGCGCATCATTATGTTCTACGTCTTCGCGCTGATCGTGATTATGTCGGTGACGCCGTGGAGCTCGGTGGTTCCGACCAAGAGCCCGTTCGTCGAACTCTTTGTGCTGGTGGGCCTGCCGGCTGCGGCCAGCCTGATTAACTTCGTGGTGCTGACCTCCGCGGCCTCTTCGGCCAACAGCGGCGTATTCTCCACCAGCCGTATGCTGTTTGGCCTGGCGCAGGATGGCCAGGCGCCGTCGATGTTCGCCAAACTGTCGAAACGTGCGGTGCCGGCGAAAGGCCTGACCTTCTCCTGCATGTGCCTGCTGGGCGGCGTGGTGATGCTGATGGTGAATCCGAGCGTGATTTCCGCGTTCACCATGATCACCACGGTTTCGGCGATCCTGTTTATGTTCGTCTGGACCATTATCCTGTGCTCGTATCTGGTCTATCGCAAAAAGCGCCCGCAGCTGCACGAGCAGTCGAAATATAAGATGCCGCTGGGCAAGCTGATGTGCTGGGTTTGTATGGCGTTCTTCGTCTTCGTGGTGGTGCTGCTGACGCTAGAAACCGACACGCGCCAGGCGCTGATCGTCACGCCGCTGTGGTTTGTGCTGCTGGCGGTGGGCTGGTTCTTTGCCGGTAAGAAACGTCTGGCGAAATAAAAAAATCGCCGGGAGCGATTTTTAACGTTGCCTGCAACGGCCCGTAGGGGGGCGGGCAGGACGCCCGCCATAAAAAATCGCCGGGAGCGATTTTTAACGTTGCTTGCAACGGCCCGTAGGGGGGCGGGCAGGACGCCCGCCATAAAAAAAGGCCACCCGGAGTGGCCAATAAGACTGACAGTATCGAGGGCGCCCGCGGGCGCCTTTTTTTATTTAGTTTCCGGCAAGGGCGCGCGGGAACAGGACGTTATTTTCCAGGCTGATGTGCTCCATCAGATCGTCGATCAGCTCATTGATGCCGTTGTACATCGCTTTCCAGGTGGTGCAGGCTTCCGGCGGCGGCGTCACGTTATGGGTGATGTGCTTGATCACTTCCAGCAGCTCGCCCGCTTCGTCGTGCTCGCTTTCCATCACGCTGATGGGGCCAGCGGCCTGGGTCCCCATGCCCTGCTTAATCATCGGGAACAGGATCTGCTCCTCTTTCATCATGTGGCTGGAGAGCTCCTGGTGGAGCATCGTCAGGTACCTGGTTAAGCCGTTCGGCACGTTGGGCTTATCGGCATGCACGCGCTCAACTTTGGTGGCCTGCAGAATAAGCTCCGGCAGCTGCTCGCGATGGCGGTCATGATAGCGCACGATAATGTGGTCGATGATCTCGGCGTAGGGCGCGACGCGCCAGTCGCGCTCTGCCGGCTCTTGCGCAAGCTTCATCAGCTCCGCTTCGATGACCGCAACGTCCAGCTCTTTACGCGATGCTGCGCGATCCAGCGTTTGTTTCCCGCCGCAGCAGTAGTCCATGTCGTATTTACGGAACAGCGCGGAGGCGCGCGGGATCGTCAGCGCCAGCTCGCCTAAAGGTTGGTCACGGAAAGCCATAGCAATTACCTCGTCATCAAGAATATAAGATGTATTTTAAATGCATCTTATCGACAAGTGAATACCCCTTTCGGATACCAGGCTATTTTTTATTCGCGCTGACCTGCGCCACCAGCCGCGGTTTTTCCGGTCGGGCGCGCACGGCGGAGATAACGCCTAATACCAGCAGCAGGATACCGCTGAGCGTCAGCAGCGGCGGCAGGCTTTGGCGCAGCAGGAAGGTATACAGCAGGCCGGCAAGCGTTTCGAAGACGATAAGCGGCCCGAGGATCACCGTCGGCAGCTTCTGGCTGGCGATGTTCCAGCATAACGCCCCGACCCACGAGCAGAGCACGGCGATGGCCAGCATCAGCGTCACGAAAACCAGCGGACGCGGGCCAAAGGGAAGGGGGAAGCTGACCTGCTGGCCGTGCAGCCACCAGCAGGCGACGACGTAGCCCACCAGCGACAGCGGCAGCGTCACCAGCGCCTGTGCCGTTGCCCACATCATCGGATGCTTATCCGGATTTTCACGTAGCCAGCGGGCGTTGCGCAGCGCGTACCACGCCCAGCAGGCAACGGAGATCAGCGCCAGCGCGATCCCGGAGCCGTAGCGCCAGAAGCTAAACGCCTCCATGCCCTGGTGCAGTTCGGCGATATTCACGCACGCCAGGCCGAGCGCAATGCACGCCAGCGCCGGGAACAAGCGCCGCCACGGCAGCTTGCCGTCGCGCTGGCTGTAGAGCAGGTTAGCAAACACCGGCAGCACCACTGGCAGGGTGCCGATAATCATGGTGGCGACCGGGGCGCCGGTACGCTGGATGGCGCTGGCGAGGCAAACATAATAGATAAGGTTGCCCATCATGGTCAGCCCGCAGGCAACCCACCAGTCCTGTGCCGAAAGCTGGCGCAGCCTCACGCGGCCGAGCCACGCCAGCGGCAGGGCGATGAGCCCCAGCGCCAGATAGCGCCCCATTGACTGCAATACCGCCGGGTACTCCGGCACCACCTGAGGGCCGACAAAAATCAGTCCCCACATCAACCCTGCCAGCAGGGCATACAGCACGCCGCTAATCATCTTGCCATCCATCATCGTTATCGTTGGCCAAAGTGTAGGGGAGGCCGGCGCGGGAATATTGTATGAGATTGCGCATTAGCGCCGGATGACCTGCTTTTGATAGCGCACCGGGGTAATCCCGTAGCGGCGGGTAAAGGCGCGGGTGAGATGCGACTGGTCGGTAAGGCCGGCGGCGGCGGCAACCTCGGCGGCGGGCATCCCGTGCGTCAGGAAGGCCTTGGCGCGCCACAGGCGAATAGCCATCAGCATTTGATGGGGCGTGACGTGGAAATGGGCTTTAAACTGGCGCTGAAAGTGCCACGGGCTGAGGGCGGCAACCTGCGCCAGCTCATCAAGGGTGACCGCGCGCATATAGTTATCGTGCAGATATTCGCGCACGCGCTCGAAGCGATGGGCCGCTTCCGTCAGTAGCGGCGCGTGATGGGCAAACGGGCGAAAGGTGTCGATAAGGTTGAGCAGCAGGCCCTGCTGGGCCAGCGGATCGTCGGTGTGCCACAGGCCGTATATGAGATGGCAGAGCTGTCGCGAGCGCTTTGGGTCCTGGCGCACGACTTCGCTGAACCACCAGTGGCGCGTGCCGGTTACCTCTTCCAGCAGCGCGGGATCGAGGTAGACCATTCGATAGCGCCAGCCGTCGGCGGTTTCCGCTTCGCCGGTGTGCAGCTCGTCGGGATTCATGGTGACGATGGAGTTTACCGCGGCGACGTACTGGCTGCCGCGATAGCGGAAGCGCTCGGCGCCCAGCTCAATCGCGCCAATGCCGAAGGCTTCGTGGGTATGCGGTTCGAAGGCGTAGCGGGAGATATGGGCATGGTACAGCTCCACGCCCGGCACCTGCGCCAGATGGCGAAAGCGCGCGCTGTCTCTCTCATCGCTGAACTGTTCCGGTACACCCTGCATCTGCTTTCTCCCCGTAGGCCATCCCTGATTATCGGAGATGACCTGCGGGGATGCTACAAAAATTAACCAGTTTGCAACAGTTACAGAATGCCTTTGACGCTCTCCGCCAGGGAGGTGGTCGGACGGCCAATCAGGCTGCTCAGGGTATGGCTATCGTCAAACAGGCCGCCCTGAGAGGCGGCGACATCGGAGTCCGCCAGCATATCCGCCAGCCCTGCCGGCAGGCCCACGCTCTTCAGCGCCGCGGCGAAGTCGGCTTCGCTAAGGTTCTGATAAGCTACGTTCTTACCGCTCTGCTTGCTCAGCTCGGCGGCCAGCTCGCTGAGGGTCCAGGCCTCGTCGCCCGCCAGCTCGTAAACCTTCCCGGCGTGGCCCTCTTCGGCGATGACGCGGGCGGCAGCGGCGGCATAGTCGGCACGGGTCGCTGAGGCAATTTTACCGTCGCCGGCAGCGCCGATAAAGACGCCGTGTTCCAGAGCCGGCGGTGCGCTGGCGAGATAGTTTTCGGTGTACCAGCCGTTGCGCAGAAGGGTATAGTCGATACCGGATTCGGCCAGCATCTTCTCGGTTTCCACGTGCTCAACGTGCAGGCCAAGCGGAGATTGATCCGCGTGCAGCAGGCTGGTGTAGGCGATAAATTTGACCCCGGTGGCCCTGGCCGCCTGGATGACGTTGCGATGCTGGGACGCACGCTGGCCCACTTCGCTGGATGAGATCAGCAGCAGCTTATCCACGCCCTGCAGCGCGGCGGTGAACGCCGCCTGGTCGGTATAATCCGCCTGACGGACGACGAGGCCCTGCTGGCTGAGGGATTCGGCCTTCGCCGGGTTACGGACAATCGCCACAATCTGGCTGGCGGGAACGGTTTTTAACAGCTCTTGCAGAACGTGATGGCCTAGCTGGCCGGTGGCGCCGGTAATTGCGATCATGGGTCTTCTCCTTCGTGTTTATTGACTGTTGTGGTAAGCTAACACCTTAGCTAACTTTTAGTAAGTACGTACAAAAAGGTAAGTATGAAATGGCGAATCCGACGCTGAGTGAGCAGCTGCGCGACGGCAATCTGTTTGCCGAGCAGTGCCCGTCCCGTGATGTATTGAAGCACGTCACCAGCCGCTGGGGCGTGCTGATCCTCGTGGCGCTGCGCGCGGGAACCCACCGCTTCAGCGACCTGCGTCGCAAGATGGGCGGGGTGAGTGAAAAGATGCTGGCCCAGTCGCTGCAGGCGCTGGAGCAGGATGGCTTTATCGACCGGGTGTCGTATCCGGTGGTCCCGCCGCACGTTGAATATAGCCTGACTCCGCTGGGTGAGCAGGTGAGCGAGAAGGTGGCGGCGCTGGCCGACTGGATTGAGCTGAATCTGCCCGCGGTTCTGGCGAACCACGAGCAGACCGTTGCCTGAGCAGAGAGCTACTTACTCAGGTCCAGCTGATAAATGGCAAAGCCGATATCGTCGGTAGCAACCTGACGCATCGGGTACTGCGCCTGCTCTTTAATAAATGCCGCCGCTTTTTCGGTTGGCGCGGTTTCAAAGCGGATGTCCAGCGGCACCTTGCCGTGGATCGGCGCCAGGCGCCAGTTGTTATCCGCCGCCGGGTGGATGGCCCCCGCCTTTTTCGACTCAGCGCTAATCCACGCCGCCAGCACCGAACGGTTTTCATCCGGGGAAGCAAAAGCAATGTGGCTATCGCCGGTACCGGCGAACTTGCCGCCGTAGGCGCGGTAGTTGTTCGTTGCGACAAGGAAGGTGGCCGCCGGGTCGATGGCCTTGCCGTTAAAGGTCAGATCCTTAACGCGCTGCGCCTGCGGGTTAATCATCTGGCACTCGCCGTCGTAGCGCGCCGGTTGGCTGACGTCAATCTGGTAATTGACCCCGTCAATCACGTCGAAGTTATAGGTGCGAAAACCGTCCCAGTTGATTAATGACTGCGGCCTGCTGCTGCTCGGGTCTATCTGATTGAACTGTCCGGCAGAGCACTCCAGCCACTCTTTCACCTCCTTGCCGCTCACCTTCATCACCACCAGGGTGTTCGGATAGAGATACAGATCGGCGGCGTTGCGGAAGGTGAGCTGGCCTTTCTCCACTTCGACGAAGCTGGCGGGATCGTTCTTGCGTCCGCCGACCTTAAACGGCGCGGCGGCGGAGAGCACCGGCAGCTTCGCCAGGTCAGGATCGCCCTGAATAAAGTGCTCGACGTAGGCTTTCTGCGCCATATTGACCACCTGCACGGTCGGGTCGTCCTGCACCAGCGCAAGGAAGCTGTACATATTGTCGGAGGCGCGGCCGATAGGCTTGCTGACAAATTCGCGCGTCGCGTCGTGGTCGGCTTTAAGCACCGTCACCATGTTGCCATCTTCCGCGGCCAGCGACTTCTTCGCCAGCGGATCGTAGATTGGCCGGGCTTCGGCCTTCGCCTGGGTGACCTGCCACCTGCCGTCGCTGTGGCTGAGGGCCAGATCGACGATGCCTAAATGATCGCCCCACATGCCGGGCATCACGGCCGGAACGCCGTTAAGCGTGCCCTGGCTGATATCGGCGCCCTTGATGCTGGCGAAATCTTTCCCCGGGAATACCGCGTGCGCGTGGCCGAACATAATGGCATCAACGCCCGGAACCTGGCTGAGGTAGTAGACCGAGTTTTCCGCCATGGCCTGATACGGATCGGCGGAGAGCCCCGAGTGGGCGATAACCACCACCAGGTCCGCGCCTTTCTCGCGCATTTGTGGAACGAATTTGCGCGCGGTTTCGGTGATGTCGTTGACGGTCACTTTGCCGGCGAGATTGGCTTTATCCCAGGTCATGATTTGCGGCGGCACGAAGCCGATATAGCCGATGCGCAGGGTCTGCGTTTTGCCGTCGCTATCCTCGACTTTGGTATCCTGAATCAGATACGGGGTGAACATCGGCTGGCCGGTTTTTACGTCGATAATGTTGGCGTTGACGTAGGGGAACTTCGCGCCGGAGAGGGCCTTGTGCAGAAAATCGAGGCCGTAGTTAAACTCGTGGTTGCCGAGGTTGCCGACGGCGTAATCCAGCGTGTTCATGGCCTTATAAACCGGGTGAATATCGCCGCTTTTGAGACCTTTTGCCGCCATATAATCGCCCAGTGGACTACCCTGAATAACGTCGCCGTTATCGACCAGCACGCTGTTTTTCACCTCCTGGCGGGATTTTTCAATCAGCGTGGCGGTGCGCACGAGGCCAAATTTTTCCGTAGCGGCGTCTTTGTAATAATCAAAATCCATCATATTACCGTGCAGATCGGTGGTTTCCATGATCCGCAAATCGACCGTCGCCGCGTTTACGCTGGCAGCGACCAGCGTGGCCAGGAGCGTTGCGCTAAACTTAATCATCAGAGGCGTCCTTTTTTATGAGCAATGGCACAGAAGAAAATGTATTTACATTCTGTTGCTTACAGAATTGTGAATCATGCCAGAAAAACGACAATTGAAACCGCCATCGCTATCACAGATAGCGGAACTCGCAGCGATGCGATATAAATAAAACAACGAGTTAACGCCACTGCAACCAGATGAGGTGGAGAATGTTAGAACAAGTATGTCAGCTTGCACGGATCGCCGGCGATGCCATTATGGAAGTCTACGATGGAAATCAGCCGATGGACGTCGCCAGCAAGAAGGATGATTCTCCGGTCACCGCGGCGGATATTGCTGCGCATAAAGTCATTATGAGCGGCCTGCTGGCGCTGACCCCCGATATCCCGATCCTGTCTGAAGAAGACCCCCAGGAGTGGCAGGTGCGTCAGCACTGGCAGCGCTACTGGCTGGTGGATCCGCTGGACGGCACCAAAGAGTTTATCAAGCGCAACGGCGAGTTCACGGTCAATATCGCCTTGATTGAGAAGGGTAAACCGGTGCTTGGCGTGGTCTATGCGCCGGTGATGAAGGTGCTGTACTGCGCGGAAAACGGCAAGGCCTGGAAAGATGAGTGCGGCAGGCGTAAGCAAATTCAGGTTCGCGACGCGCGGCCTCCGCTGGTGGTCATCAGCCGCTCCCACGGCAACGATCCGGAGCTGGAGGAGTACCTGGAGCAGATCGGTGAACATCAAACCACTTCGATCGGCTCATCGCTGAAGTTCTGCCTGGTGGCGGAAGGTCAGGCCCAGCTCTATCCGCGCTTCGGGCCGACCAATAGCTGGGATACCGCCGCCGGCCATGCGGTCGCGGTTGCCGCCGGGGCACACGTTCACGACTGGCAGGGAAGAACGCTCGACTACACGCCGCGTGAATCCTTCCTCAACCCCGGCTTCCGGGTATCTATTTACTGAGCAGCTTGTGCAGCAGGGCGACAACCTGCTGCACTTCATCCTGGGTTAGCGCACCGTCTTTAGCCCACTGAACGCGGCCGTCCTTATCCAGCACCACGATGGCCGAGCTCTCCTCCTGCAGCTGCCACGCCTTACGCGCCAGACCGTTACCGTCGACAATAAACTGCGACCACGGGTAGAGCTGCTTGTTGCTCTCAATGCTGCTGCGCACGAACACTCCTGAGCCCGGGATCGCGTCATCGGTATTGACGATAGTGGTGGTCTGATAGCGATCGTGCGGCAGCTTCGCGGCCTTGATAGCCTCTATCAGCGTGGCGTTTTTCTCTTTTGCCGCGGTGCGCCCGGCGATGTGCTGCAGTACGCGAATTTTTCCTGCCAGCTGCGAGCTATTCCAGTTTTTATAGCTAAACTTATCATTATCCAGAATTAATTCTCCCCGGTCGGCGATGCCAACCGGCGCGACGCGCTGACCATCGACAAAATTATGCGCCGAGGCGATCAGCGGAAGCAGAAGGAGTGACGCCGCCAGAATTTTACGTAGGGCCATGATGTTTCCTTATTATGTACAGGTGATCCGACCACTTGGTCTGGCTTAAGCATAAGTGCGATTTATCGGCATGACACGCAATCAGAGTGCCAGATTGCGTGTTAACGCACATATTCGAATAAAATCGGTGACTTATACTCACTTCTACGTATGTATGAAAAGAAAATTCTTAATTAGTGTCATCAAAAGGTAAATAAACTTATGCATGCTGGGTATTACAGAAGTTCTGGACTATAGTTTCAGGGCATTAAAATTTGCGTTCTGGACTCGTGGGCTAAGTGTGGCACCACAGGAGCGTAACCCTGGCAGGAGACAACAATGAAAATTTTCCAACGCTACAATCCGCTGCAAGTGGCGAAGTACGTGAAGATCCTGTTCCGTGGACGGTTATATATCAAGGATGTTGGCGCTTTTGAGTTTGATAAGGGCAAAATCCTTATCCCGAAGGTAAAGGACAAGCAGCATTTTTCTGTGATGTCCGAGGTCAATCGTCAGGTTCTGCGTCTGCAAACAGAGATGGCTTAATCTGAAAAGTGGTATAGCTGTACGGTAAGAAAAACGGCTCCTGATGGGAGCCGTTAGTGTTTCTGAAGGCGGCGATTATGCCGACTCTTTTTCGCCTGTCATCGTTTCCGACTGCTTCGGTACCAGCACCGTCGGCTTGTTATCGATGCGGGTGACCAGCAGCTGATCGATGCGGTAGTTATCGATGTCCACCACCTCAAACTTGTAGCCTGAGAATTTCACCGCGTCGGTGCGCTTGGGGATTTTGCGCAGCATAAACATCATAAAGCCGCCGATGGTTTCATAGTTGCCGGACTGCGGGAAATCGTCGATATCGAGCACGCGCATCACGTCATCAATCGGCGTACCGCCGTCAATCAGCCACGAGTTCTCATCGCGGGCGACGATCTGCTCCTCCAGCCCCTGGCCAACCAGATCGCCCATCAGGGTGGTCATGACGTCGTTAAGGGTAATAATCCCCACCACCAGCGCATATTCATTCATGATGACCGCAAAGTCTTCGCCGGCGGTTTTGAAGCTTTCCAGCGCTTCGGAGAGCGTCAGGGTATCGGGGACAATCAGCGTATTGCGGATCTGCACGCCGCCGGTCAGCACCAGGCTTTGATTCGCCAGTACGCGATTCAGCAGATCCTTGGAGTCCACGTAGCCGATGATATGGTCGATATCTTCGTTACAGACCAGGAACTTGGAGTGCGGATGCTCCGCAACCTTGTTCTTCAGGCTCTGCTCGTCTTCGTGGAGATCGAACCAGATAACATTTTCACGCGAGGTCATCGACGACGGAACGGTACGCGATTCCAGCTCGAACACGTTCTCAATCAGCTCATGCTCCTGCTTACGCAGCACGCCGGCCAGCGCGCCGGCCTCAACGACCGCGTAAATATCGTCGGAGGTGATGTCGTCTTTACGCACCATCGGTATTTTGAACAGGCGGAAAATATTGTTGGCCATGCCGTTGAATAGCCACACCAGCGGGCGGAACACCGTCAGGCAGAAGCGCATCGGGTTGATGATGCGCAAAGCCACTGCTTCTGGCGCAATCATACCGATGCGTTTCGGGGTCAGGTCAGCAAACAGGATGAACAGGCTGGTGACCAGAGTAAAAGAGATAATAAAGCTGAGCTGCTCGGAGAGTTCCGGCGACATATAGCGGCTTAGCAGGCTGTTGAAGGCCGGTGAGAATGCCGCATCGCCGACGATACCGCCGAGAATCGCCACCGCGTTCAGACCGATTTGCACAACGGTGAAGAACATCCCGGGGTTTTCCTGCATTTTGAGAACGCGCTGAGCGTTCAGGTTGCCATCATCGGCCAGCAGTTTGAGTTTGATTTTACGTGAGGCGGCCAGCGAGATTTCGGATATCGAAAAAAATGCGCTGACGGCAATCAGACAAAGTATTACTAAAATACTGTTTAACATAGTTTATCTAGCCGTTGAGGCCAGATCCTCGGAAGGGAAGTTGATAACTCTAATGTGGAATACATAAAAAACCGGTCCGAAGGCACTGGACCGGCTACAACACAGGCTAGTATAGCGTAAGGTACTGTAAAGCCGCCAGAGCGTTAATTGCGCGCCCCGGTAATATTCACTATCAGGCCTGTGGCGGCAGGCATACGCCGATCCCGCCGATCCCGCAGTATCCGTACGGATTTTTATGCAGATACTGCTGGTGGTCGTCTTCAGCATAGTAGAACGGCTTCGCCGTGGCTATCTCAGTAGTGATCTGCCGCGGGTCGTTGGCGTCGCGCATCGCCGCCTGAAAGCGCGCCAGGCTGGCTTTGGCGGCCGCATCCTGCTCCGGCGTCAGCGGATAGATGGCCGAATGATACTGGGTACCGCGATCGTTGCCCTGCTGCATTCCCTGAGCCGGGTCGTGGTTTTCCCAGAATACCTGCAGCAGCTGCTCATAGCTGACGACCTGCGGGTCATACACGATGCGTACGGCCTCGGCGTGGCCGGTGTCGCCGGAACAAACTTCGCGGTAGGTGGGGTTAGGGGTGTAGCCGCCGGTGTAGCCTGCGGCGGTGCTGTAAACGCCAGGCAGCTGCCAGAACAGGCGCTCAACTCCCCAAAAGCAGCCCATCGCCAGCAGCGCAACTTCCATTCCCGCAGGAACGTTAGTCATGGAGTGGCCATTGACGGCGTGAAGCGTTGCCACCGGCATGGGGGTGTTGCGTCCGGGTAGCGCATCCGCCTGGGCGACAAGATGCGTTTTATCAAATAGACTCACGGTTGGCCTCTCTGAAACATAAGTCGTAGTTAAGGTTGTAACGATGCGTGTCTTTTTACACAATAAACACGATCGGTACGTCTGTATTTAAACATAAGAATTATTTGGGTTATCGTCACTTTTTCAACCCTTAGTTGTTAGGGTTTTGTTAAGCCGTGGAACGGCGCTTTCGTTTCCTTCGGGGGGAAACAAGGATATTCAGGAGAAAACGTGCTACAAATCCGCCAGTTATGTGTCACCAGCCTTTTGCTGGTCAGCGGGGTCGCTAGCGCCGCGAGCGTGCGTTTGCAGGTTGAGGGGCTATCCGGGGAGCTGCAAAAAAACGTCCGTGCCCGGCTGTCGACGATCCAAAGCGATGAAGTCACGCCGGATCGCCGCTTTCGCGCGCGCGTTGATGATGCCATCCGTGAAGGCCTAAAAGCGCTAGGTTACTACGAACCGACGATCGATTTTGATTTACGTCCGCCGCCAGCAAAAGGGCGGCAGGTGCTGATCGCCAAAGTGACGCCCGGCGAACCGGTGCGTATTGGCGGCACCGACGTGATCCTGCGCGGCGGCGCGCGAACCGACCGTGACTATCTGGATTTGTTAAAAACGCGTCCGGCCATCGGCACCGTGTTGAACCACGGCGATTACGACGGTTTTAAAAGCTCATTGACCCGCGTTGCGCTGCGCAAAGGCTACTTTGATAGTGAATTCAATAAAAGCCAGCTCGGGGTCTCTCTCGATCGTCATCAGGCCTTCTGGGATATCGATTACAACAGCGGCGAGCGCTATCGCTTCGGCGCCGTGACCTTCAGCGGATCGCAGATCCGCGACGAATATCTGCAAAATCTGGTGCCGTTTAAGCAGGGAGATGAGTACACCTCCGAGGATCTGGCGGAGCTAAACCGCCGCCTGGCGGCCACCGGCTGGTTCAGCTCGGTGGTGGTCGCGCCGGAGTTTGAAAAATCCAGAAAAACGAAAGTTCTGCCCCTGAAGGGCGTCGTCGCACCGCGCAAAGAGAATACCGTCGAAACCGGTGTCGGCTATTCGACCGACGTCGGGCCGCGGGTGAAGGCGACGTGGAGAAAGCCGTGGATGAACTCCTACGGCCACAGCCTGACCTCCAGCCTCAGCCTCTCCGCGCCGGAGCAGCAGGTTGATTTCAGCTATAAGGTCCCGCTGCTGAAAAGCCCGCTGGAGCAGTATTACCTGATGCAGGGCGGCTTTAAGCGCACGGATCTCAACGATACCAAAGCCGACTCCACCACCCTCGGGGCGTCGCGTTTCTGGGAGATGTCGAGCGGCTGGCAGCGCGCGATCAACCTGCGCTGGAGCCTCGATCACTTTACCCAGGCTAACGTCACCAATACCACCATGCTGATTTATCCCGGGGTATCGGTTAACCGCACCCGCTCGCGGGGCGGCCTGATGCCGACCTGGGGCGATTCCCAGCGCTATTCGGTGGACTACTCCAACACCATGTGGGGCTCGGACATTAACTTTGTCGTCGCCCAGGCGCAGGAAGTGTGGATCCGCACCCTCTACGATCGCCACCGTTTTGTGGTGCGCGGTAACCTCGGCTGGATTGAGGCCGATAATTTCGACAAGGTCCCGCCGGATCTGCGCTTCTTCGCCGGGGGTGACCGCAGCATTCGCGGCTACAAATACAAATCTATCTCGCCAAAAGACGATGATGGCAAGCTGATTGGTGCATCGAAGCTGGCCACCGGCTCGCTGGAGTACCAGTACAACGTCAGCGGAAAATGGTGGGGCGCGATGTTTGTCGACGGCGGTGAAGCGGTCAGCGATATCCGCAGAAGCGACTTCAAAACCGGCGCCGGCGTTGGCGTGCGCTGGCAGTCGCCGGTCGGCCCGATCAAGCTGGATATCGCCGCCCCGGTCGGCGATAAAGACGAACACGGTTTACAGTTTTACATCGGTCTGGGGCCTGAATTATGAGTTTATGGAAGAAGATAAGCCTCGGGATCATGCTCTTTCTGGTCCTGCTGCTGGGCACGGTTGGCTTCCTGGTCGGCACCACCAGCGGCCTGCACCTGGTGCTGAAGGCGGCGGACCGCTGGGTACCTGGCCTGGAGATCGGCAAGGTCACCGGCGGCTGGCGTGACCTGACGCTGGAGAACGTGCGCTTTGCCCAGCCGGGCGTAGCGGTGACCGCCGGTCAGTTCCACCTTGCGGTCAAATTACGCTGCCTGTGGGACAGCAGCCTGTGCGTTAACGATATTTCGCTGCGCGATATCTACGTCGCTATCGATACCGCAAAAATGCCGCCTTCCGCGCCGGCAGAAGAGGAAGATACGGGGCCGCTGAATCTCTCCACGCCGTATCCCATCACCCTGAGCCGCGTCGCGCTGCAAAACGTTAACGTCAAAATTGATGATACCGCCGTCTCGGTGCGCGACTTCTCCACCGGCCTGCGCTGGCAGGAGAAAAACCTGACCCTGACGCCGACGTCGCTGCAGGGGCTGCTTATCGCGCTGCCGAAAGTCGCGAAGGTGGCGCAGGAGCAGATCGTTGAGCCGAAGATAGAGAATCCGCAGCCGGAAGAGAAACCGCTCGGCGAGACGATGAAGGCGCTGTTTGAGAAGCCGGTGCTCCCGGAAATGGCCGACGTCCACCTGCCGCTCAACCTCAATATCGAGGAGTTCCGCGGCGAGCAGCTGCGGATCACCGGCGATACCGATATGACCATCTACAGCCTGCTGCTGAAGGTCAGCAGCATTGACGGGCAGATGAAGCTCGATACGCTGGATGTCGATTCCGATCAGGGCAAAGTCACCGCCTCGGGCAGCGCGCAGCTGCAGGACAGCTGGCCGGTGGATATCACCCTCAACGGCGCGCTGAATATTGACCCGCTCAAGGGCGAGAAGGTCCAGCTGAAGGTCGGCGGCGAGATGCGTAAAAAGCTGACGGTTGGCGTTGATTTAGCCGGCCCGGTGGCGATGACGCTGCGCGCTGAAACGCAGCTGGCGGAAGCCGGGCTGCCGCTCAATATGGAACTGAAAAGTAAACAGCTCTATTGGCCGTTTAGCGGGGAAAAGCAGTTCCAGGCCGACGATCTGCAGCTGACGTTCAGCGGCAAGATGACCGACTACGCCCTGGCGATGAGTACCGCGGTGAAGGGGCAATCCCTGCCGCCGGCGAAAATCAGCCTCAATGCGAAGGGCAACGAACAGCAGGTGAATATTGATAAGCTGACCGTCGCCGCGCTGGAAGGGAAAACCGAGCTAAAGGCGCTGCTCGACTGGCAGCAGGCGATTAGCTGGCGCGGCGAGCTGACCCTCGACGGCATTAACACCGCCAAAGAGGTTCCGGACTGGCCTTCGAAGCTCAACGGTCTGATCAAAACCCAGGGCAGCCTCTACGGCGGCAGCTGGCAGATGTCGGTGCCGGAGCTGAAAATCACCGGTAACGTGAAGCAGAATAAGGTTGATGTCAGCGGTTCCCTGCAGGGCAATAGCTATATGCAGTGGAAAATTCCCGGCCTGCACCTGGCGTTAGGTCCCAACAGCGCCGATGTGAAAGGCGAGCTGGGGGTTAAAGATCTCGATCTCGACGCCACCATTGATGCCCCGCATCTCGACAACGCCCTGCCGGGCCTTGGCGGAACGGCGAAAGGGCTGGTGAAGGTGCGCGGCACCGTGGAGGCGCCGCAGCTGCTGGCGGATATCACCGCCCGCGCCCTGCGCTGGCAGGAGCTGTCGATCGCCCAGGTTAACGTCAAAGGCGACGTGAAATCCAGCGATCAGATCGGCGGCAACCTCGACGTGCGTATCGATCGTATCAGCCAGCCGGGCGTCAATATCAGCCTGGTGCAGCTCAATGCGAAGGGGAATGAGAAGCAGCATGACCTGCAGCTTAGGGTGCAGGGCGACCCGGTATCCGGCCAGCTGTCGCTGGCGGGGAGCTTTGACCGCAAAGAGGAGCGCTGGAGAGGAACGCTGAGCAATACCCGCTTCCAGACGCCGGTGGGCCCGGTTTCGCTGACGCGTAATATCGCGCTGGACTACCGTAACCGCGAGCAGAAAATCAGCATTGGGCCGCACTGCTGGGCCAACCCGAACGCCGAGCTTTGCGTGCCGCAGACGATCGATGCGGGTGCGAGCGGACGGGCGGTCGTCAACCTCAACCGTTTCGACCTCGCGATGCTCAAGCCGTTTATGCCGCAAGCCACCCAGGCCAGCGGCGTATTTAGCGGTAATGCCGACGTGAGCTGGGACACCACCAAAGAGGGGCTGCCGCAGGGCAAGGTGACGCTGAGCGGGCGCAACGTGAAGGTGACCCAGACGGTCAACGATGCGCCGCTGCCGGTGGCTTTCGATACCCTGAACCTCACCGCCGATCTGCACAACAACCGCGCGCAGCTCGGCTGGCTGATCCGCCTGACCAATAACGGTCAGCTTGACGGGCAGGTTCAGGTCACCGACCCGCAGGGCCGACGCAATCTCGGCGGCAATATCAACATCAATAACTTCTCGCTGGCGATGATTAATCCGATCTTCTCGCGCGGGGAAAAGGCGGAAGGGCGGCTTAACGCCAACCTGCGCCTCGGCGGCGATGTGAAAAACCCGCAGCTGTTTGGTCAGATGCAGCTCAACGGCGTGGATATTGACGGTAACTTTATGCCGTTCGATATGCAGCCGAGCCAGCTGGCGATGAACTTTAACGGCACCCGCTCGACGCTGCAGGGAACGGTGAATACGCGTCAGGGGCAGATTAGCCTGAACGGGAACGCCGACTGGACCCAGATAGACAACTGGCGCGCGCAGATTGCGGCGAAGGGCAACCGGGTGCGCATTACGGTACCGCCGATGGTGCGGCTGGACGTTTCGCCGGACGTGGTCTTTACCGCGACGCCGAGCTTGTTTAATCTTGACGGTAGCGTCGATATTCCGTGGGCGCGTATTGTGGTTAACGACGTGCCGGAGAGCGCGGTCGGCGTCTCTTCCGATGAGGTGATGCTGAACGACTCCCTGCAGCCGATTAAGCCGCAGAGCGCCGGTATCCCGATCAACAGCAACCTGACTATCCACGTCGGTAACAACGTTCGCCTCAGCGCGTTTGGCCTGAAGGCGCGCCTGACCGGCGATTTAAAAGTTGCTCAGGATAAACAGGGTCTGGGCCTCAACGGGCAGATCAATATTCCTGAAGGGCGCTTCCACGCCTACGGTCAGGATCTGATCGTCCGCAAAGGCGAGCTGCTGTTCTCCGGTCCGCCGGATCAGCCTTCGCTGAATATCGAAGCCATTCGCAACCCGGATGCCACAGAAGACGACGTAATTGCCGGCGTTCGCGTCACCGGCTCGGCCGACCAGCCGCGGGCGGAGATCTTCTCCGACCCGGTCATGTCGCAGCAGGAAGCGCTTTCTTATCTGCTGCGCGGCCAGGGATTGAGCAGCGGGCAGAGCGATAGCGCGGCAATGACGTCAATGCTTATTGGCCTGGGGGTTGCACAAAGTGGTCAGGTTGTGGGTAAAATCGGCGAGACGTTTGGCGTAAGCAATCTGGCGCTGGATACCGAGGGGGTAGGCGACTCTTCCCAGGTGGTAGTCAGCGGCTACGTGCTGCCGGGTCTGCAGGTAAAATACGGAGTCGGTATCTTCGACTCCCTGGCGACGCTGACATTACGCTATCGCCTGATGCCGAAGCTATATATGGAAGCGGTGTCTGGCGTAGACCAGGCTCTCGATTTGCTCTATCAGTTTGAGTTTTAGCAATGCGAATATTTGTTTACGGCAGTTTACGACGCAAACAAGGCAACAGCCACTGGATGACCAACGCTCAGTGGCTGGGCGCTCATAGTGTCAACGATTATCAGCTGTACAGCCTGGGCCACTATCCAGGCGCGGTGCCCGGTGAAGGCACGGTACATGGTGAAGTCTATCGTATTGACGCATCGACGCTGGCCGAACTGGATGCTCTGCGTACCAAAGGCGGCGAATACGCGCGCCATCTTATCCAGACGCCGTATGGCGGCGCATGGATGTATGTCTATCAGCGCCCGGTTGAGGGATTTACGCGGATAGAGAGCGGTAACTGGTTAGACAGAGACCAGTATTAAAAACGACAACGCCACCCTCGGGTGGCGCTGTTTTTTGTGGCCGCTAATCAGAACTCGACGCGCGCGCCGAGGTTATAGCGTCGACCCTCTATCTGACCGTACTCGCCCCACGAGGTGGTGCGTTTAGGGTCGGCATCAAACAGGTTATAGATCCCCGCCAGCAGCTGCGCGTTTTTGTTGACACGATAGCGCAGGCCGACATCCACCATCGTATAGGCCTCATACTCGTTGTGGCTGCCGCTATCGCGGTTGCTGCTGCGATAGTTCACCGTACTCCAGGCGTCCAGACTCTGCGTTGCCGCCCAACTGAGCGACAGATTGGCCATATGGCGCGGGTAGTCGTTCAGGGCATAGCCTTTTTCCGCCCCGCTTTTCTGCTCGCTGTGGTTGTAGGTGTAGTTGGCGTTAGCCTTGATATCGGCGCTAATCTGCCAGTCAGCGTTGAGCTCGACGCCGTAGACGTCCGCTTTGCTGACGTTAAAGTACTTGTCGATTGAGTCTGCTTTGTAGCCGTTAACGGAGCACTGGTTGGTGGCCGTGGTTTCGCAGATGTTCTGCTCGGTAATTTTATCTTTGAACTGGGTATAGAAGACCGTGCCGTCAAGCGCCAGGGCGCTGCCCGTCCAGTACAGGCCGAGCTCGGAGTTAACGCTTTTCTCCGGCTTCAGGTCGTCGTTCCCGACCGTCAGGAAGGGATAGGGTACGGTTGAGCCGTGCGGCGTAATAAAATCGCTGGAGGTGGCGCGCAGCTCCGGTTTTTTATAGCCTGCAGAGACCCCGCCCTTCAGCGCCCATGCGTCGCTAAACGCCCAGTTGCCGTACAGCTTAGGCGTGACGTGGGTACCAAAGTTATCATCGCGATCGAGGCGCCCTGAGGTGGTCAGGATGAAATCGCCGAGGGTCCAGCCGTCTTCGGCAAACAGCGCCCAGCCGTTGCGGCTCACTTTGGTGACCGGCGTGGAGCCCGGCAGGGTTTTGTTGGCGACATCAAAGCGGTCATTCAGCTCTTCGCGGGTAAAGTTCGCGCCCACGGTCAGCTTGTGGCTATCCAGGCTCAGGGTTGTCTGGCTGTTGGCAACGTAGTTTTCCGTCTGCACGTATTGCGGCGTTTGCCCGTCATAGACGTACTTTGAGCGGCCCTTTTCATAATTAATGTAGTTGGTGGTGGCGACGGTATCGTCGGCATACCAGCCGGAGTGCGTCAGGGTTAAGGCGTCGCGGTCGAAGCGCCACGTCCAGGGCGTGCCGCGCTGCCAGGTCCGATTTTTCTCCTGCTCGCCGGTGACCACGTTCAGGTCAAAGAGGTTGTTCTCGCTGGCGGCCAGGCCGAGCGTCATATCGAGGGACTTGCGGTTGTGCTTGCCGAAGTAGTTTTCGCGTTCGTCATCGCGACGATCCAGCCAGTCGGCCGCGAGGCTCAGGCCGAGGACGTCGGGGATCAGCGGACCCATGGTGAACAGATTCATCTGGCTGGTATTGCCAAAATCACGGTGCTCCTGGAGCCAGGTGTTGGCGGCCAGGGCGCCGGTCCACTCCTTCACGCCGTAAGGCTTTTTGGTGATGACGTTCACCACCCCGCCGATGGCGTCTGAGCCGTAGAGGGAGGACATCGGGCCGCGAATTACCTCAATACGCTCAATCGCCTCCATTGGCGGCAGGAAGCTGGCTTCGGTGCCGAGGTCCTGGCCATAGGGGCGAGATTCGCCGGTATTCTGCTTGACGCTGTTCACCATGAAGGCGGTGTAGGAAGGGTCCATGCCGCGCATCATGATGCTGCCCGAAGATATTTCGCTGCCGCTCGACACCGACACGCCGGGGAGATTTTTTATCGCCTCGCCGACGTTGCGATCGGGCTGAACATCCAGCGTTTTACGATCGATCGTCGAGATGGTCGCCGGCGCTTCACGCTTTTCCTGCGCAAAGCCGGTGGCGGTCACCACCATTTGATCTTCGCCGCTGCGCGAGGTTTCGCTGAGTTCTTCCGCCTGAGAGGGCAAAATAACCCCGCCGGATAGGGCGACGATCCCCGTAAGGGTAATCAGTTGACGCGTTTTCATAATATAGACACCTGCA
Source organism: Klebsiella sp. BIGb0132 (assembly GCF_024810075.1). NCBI lineage: Bacteria > Pseudomonadati > Pseudomonadota > Gammaproteobacteria > Enterobacterales > Enterobacteriaceae > Klebsiella > Klebsiella sp. BIGb0132. The sequence goes on from NZ_JANUDW010000004.1 coordinate 221,896, forward strand.
AAGAGAAAATAACGACATCACCTCGTGACGGTGCGCCGCCACAAGGTGAAAAATAATGCGTGATGAGGATTAGTATTGAGTCAGGTCGATTTTCATCACGTAGTCAGGCTTTTTACCCATCAGCTCTTCGGGCTGTTTAATGCTGACGTACAGCGTGTTGGCATCGGCGGAAAGCGCAAGACTATTGGGCAGGGCGGTAGTTTGAATGCTTTGTTTTACCTTGCCGGTTTCGCTGTCGGCGATGGTTATCAGTTTGGCGTTGCGGTGGGTAATATAAACCTCCTGACGCTTCTCGTTATAAATAACGGCCAGGGAGTTAATCACGTCAATTTTAGAAAGGACGTTACCGTTACCAATATCGACCACTAATACATTGGGTAAATCCGGGTCGGTAATAAAGGCGCGGCTATTTTTGGCATCCACGGCGATATTAAGGAAAAAGCGCTTTTTATCCGCGGCGACGGTAAAGCGGTCGATAATTTTATTGCTGGTGGTATCGATGACGATCAGGCCATTTCTGCCGTTCACCACGTAGAGCCGGTTTTTTAGCGGATCGACCGCCATGCCGGTTGGGTATTCGCCCATCTCGCTGATGGTCGCAATCTTCGCCCGCTTAGCGGTATCGACCACCCAGACAACGCCCTTCTCCGCGACGCCGGAGACGTACAGGCGGTGGTTCTGCTTATCGAGGACCATTTCGCGCGTATGGATAATCGCTTTCGGGTCGCTCGCCTCGCTGAGCTGCAGCACCGCCAGCTCCTTGCCGCTGCGGGTATCGACCAGCGTGACCGAGCCTTCGAGGGTATTGCCGACGTACAGGACATGGTTCACCTCATCCAGCGCGGTGGCAAACGCCCGCCGGCTGGTTTTGATGACTTCAACGGTGGTGAGGCTTTCCAGGTCCAGCTTGTAAATCTGCCCCGTCGTTTTGTCTTTATCAAACGAGGGGGCGGAGGCAGCGAACAGCGCATGCTGCTGCGCGTCTACCGCCAGCTCATAGACGCCATGACCCACATCACGAGTCAGGAAATCTTTCTCAGGAAGCGCGGCGGCCGTTGCGGTCAGGCCGGTCAGTAGCAGGGCCGCGGTCAGCGCCATGCCGGAACAGAGCTTTAGGATCTTCACATTGTGGAGGTTCATTGACGTTTATTCACATTTATTTACGAATTGAAAATGATAATGATTTTTAATTCCATTCGCAATTGCAAATGTGACCGGCCGACTTCCTATTCTGGTAGGCGTAAGTCTGGCAGCAGGTTTGTCCGCCGGGCGGGAGAAAGGGGGGAAATAAACGGGCAGGGGTGAACAGCGGACATAAAAAAACCCTTACTAGCCGGCAGCCGGCGTTCAGGGTCTGGCTTCACGCAGAGGCGAACTTAGTTCTTCGCAGCGCGCTCGAAGGAAGCAATGATTTCAGCTTTCGCTGCAGCAGCATTGTCCCAACCGTCAACTTTAACCCACTTGCCTTTTTCCAGATCTTTGTAGTGCTCGAAGAAGTGGGTGATCTGCGCTTTCAGCAGTTCCGGCAGGTCGTTCACGTCGTTGATGTGATCGTACTCTTTGCTCAGCTTGGTGTGCGGTACCGCAACCAGTTTGGCATCTTCACCGGATTCGTCGGTCATCTTCAGCACGCCAACCGGACGGCAGCGGATCACTGAGCCTGGCTCCAGCGGATACGGAGTCGGGACCAGCACGTCTACCGGGTCACCGTCCAGAGACAGGGTGTGGTTGATGTAGCCGTAGTTGCACGGATAGAACATCGCGGTGGACATGAAGCGGTCAACGAACAGTGCACCGCTCTCTTTGTCGACTTCGTATTTGATTGGGTCTGCGTTCGCCGGGATCTCGATAACGACGTAGATATCTTCCGGCAGATCTTTACCCGCAGGTACGTTGAGTAAGCTCATGTCTGTTCCTTTAAAATGTATAGCAAACAAGTGCCCGGTATTATAGCCAACTCACATCGAATGTCTTCGCTTCTTTTGTTTCCGGTGGCGGAAAGATGGCGTCATTTTTCATCGCAAAACAACCTGAAAATCCATAAACATAGCCACATCCTGAATAAATTTATGTAACCGTTTACATTGCATATGATTGATTTATCAAAGTGCTAAAAATTTCGCCATCCGCGGCGATGGAGGCATCGCTGCGAAAGCCTTATCCGCTCTAAGCTGCCTTAAACGGCATGAATTAACATTTAGTTTACTTTTTCGAAGTGTGATGTAACGCATTCAGTTACATCTCTGATTGTCTATAGTTTGTCCGCAGATAACAATCTTACTAACAATAACCCTACGAGGATCGCCTTATGTGGAAGCGCTTACTTCTTGTCACAGCAGTTTCCGCAGCTATGTCATCTATGGCCATAGCTGCCCCTCTGACCGTAGGATTTTCGCAGGTCGGGTCTGAATCCGGCTGGCGTGCGGCCGAAACCAGCGTTGCGAAGGAGGAGGCCGCTAAGCGCGGTATTACTCTGAAGATTGCCGACGGCCAGCAAAAGCAGGAGAACCAGATTAAAGCCGTGCGCTCCTTCATTGCGCAGGGCGTCGACGCCATCTTTATCGCCCCGGTGGTGGCGACGGGCTGGGAGCCGGTGCTGAAAGAGGCCAAAGAGGCCAAAATTCCGGTATTCCTGCTCGACCGCTCTATTGATGTAAAAGACAAAGATCTCTACATGACCACCGTCACCGCCAATAACGTGCTGGAAGGCCAGCTGATTGGCGACTGGCTGGTGAAAACCGTCGACGGCAAGCCGTGCAACGTCGTTGAGCTGCAGGGCACCGTCGGGGCCAGCGTCGCCATTGACCGCAAAAAAGGCTTCGCTGAGGCCATCGCTAAAGCATCGAACATCAAGATTATCCGCTCTCAGTCCGGCGACTTTACCCGCAGTAAGGGGAAAGAGGTTATGGAGAGCTTTATCAAAGCGGAAAACAACGGCAAGAACATCTGCATGGTTTACGCCCATAACGACGACATGGTCATCGGCGCCATCCAGGCAATTAAAGAGGCCGGGCTGAAGCCGGGCAAAGATATTCTGACCGGCTCGATTGACGGCGTACCGGATATCTACAAAGCGATGATCGCCGGCGAAGCTAACGCCAGCGTCGAGCTGACGCCAAACATGGCCGGGCCGGCGTTTGATGCGCTGGAGAAATTCAAGAAAGACGGCACCCTGCCTGAGAAGCTGACCATTACCAAATCGACGCTCTACCTGCCGGATACAGCGAAAGAAGAGTTAGAGAAGAAGAAAAACATGGGCTATTGAGTGAGCGTAGGCCATCAGGACGCTCGGTTTAGTCCCCTCTCCCCGGTGGGGAGAGGGTTAGGGGAGGGGAAACCATGAACGGCGATGTACACCAGGAGATCCTTCGTACCGAGGGACTGAGCAAATTTTTCCCCGGCGTTAAGGCGCTGGATAACGTCGATTTCAGCCTGCGGCGCGGTGAGATAATGGCCCTGCTGGGTGAAAACGGCGCGGGGAAATCGACCCTGATCAAAGCGCTCACCGGCGTTTATCACGCCGATCGCGGCACTATCTGGCTTGAGGGCCAGACCATTGCGCCGAAAAATACCGCCCACGCGCAGCAGCTGGGCATCGGTACCGTCTACCAGGAAGTGAACCTGCTGCCGAATATGTCGGTGGCGGACAATCTGTTTATCGGCCGCGAGCCCCGCCGCTTTGGCCTGCTGCGGCGCAAAGAGATGGAAAAGCGCGCCACCGATCTGATGGCCTCCTACGGCTTCTCCCTCGACGTGCGTGAACCGCTTAACCGCTTTTCCGTGGCGATGCAGCAGATTGTCGCTATCTGCCGCGCCATCGACCTGTCGGCCAAAGTGCTGATCCTCGATGAGCCTACCGCCAGCCTGGATACCCAGGAGGTGGAGATGCTCTTCACCCTGATGCGCCAGCTGCGCGATAGCGGCGTCAGCCTGATTTTTGTTACCCACTTTCTCGATCAGGTGTATGCCGTGAGCGATCGGATCACCGTCCTGCGCAACGGCGGTTTCGTCGGCTGCCGGGAAACCCGCGAACTGCCGCAGATTGAGCTGGTGAAAATGATGCTGGGCCGCGAGCTGGAGCATAACGCGCTGCAGCGTGCGGGCCGCACCCTGCTGAGCGATAAGCCGATCGCCGCCTTTGAAGGATTTGGTAAAAAGGGCACCATCGCGCCGTTCGACCTCGAGGTCCGCCCCGGCGAAATCGTCGGCCTGGCGGGGCTGTTGGGCTCCGGACGCACCGAAACGGCGGAGGTGATTTTTGGCATCAAGCCGGCCGATAGCGGCAACGCGTGGATTAAAGGCAAGCCGCAGACGCTGCGCTCGCCGCATCAGGCCTCCAGCCTCGGGATCGGCTTTTGTCCGGAAGACCGAAAAACCGACGGCATTATCGCCGCGGCGTCGGTGCGGGAGAACATCGTGCTGGCCCTGCAGGCCCAGCGCGGCTGGCTGCGTCCGATTTCCCGGCGTGAGCAAAATGAGATTGCCGAACGCTTTATCCGCCAGCTGGGTATCCGCACCCCCAGCGCCGAGCAGCCGATCGAATTTCTTTCCGGCGGCAATCAGCAGAAGGTGCTGCTTTCCCGCTGGCTGCTGACCAAACCCCAATTTTTGATCCTCGATGAGCCGACCCGCGGGATAGACGTCGGCGCCCACGCCGAGATCATCCGCCTGATTGAAACCCTGTGCGCCGATGGCCTGGCGCTGCTGGTCATTTCGTCAGAGCTGGAAGAGCTGGTGGGCTATGCCGATCGGGTCATTATTATGCGCGATCGCAAGCAGGTGGCGGAGATCCCGCTCGGGGAGCTCTCCGTTCCGGCGATCATGAACGCAATTGCGGCATAGGAGTAAATCATGATGCCAGGATCTCTTCCGCAAACCGGCCAAACGAAGCGTCGCTTCAGCTGGCCGAAGGGTATGCCGCAAATCATTGCGCTACTGCTGGTGCTGGCCGTCGACAGCCTGGTGGCGCCGCACTTTTTCCAGATTGTCCTCCAGGAGGGGCGCCTGTTCGGTAGCCCCATCGATATTCTTAACCGCGCGGCGCCGGTCGCGCTGCTGGCGATTGGCATGACGCTGGTTATCGCTACCGGCGGTATTGACCTGTCGGTCGGCGCGGTGATGGCGATTGCCGGCGCGACCGCCGCCTCGATGACCGTTGCCGGGCATAGCCTGCCGGTGGTGCTGCTGGCCTCGCTGGGGGCGGGCGCGCTGGCCGGGCTATGGAACGGCATTCTGGTGGCGGTGCTGAAGATTCAGCCGTTCGTGGCCACGCTGATCCTGATGGTGGCCGGGCGCGGCGTCGCGCAGCTGATTACCTCCGGGCAGATTGTCACCTTTGACTCGCCGCCTCTGGCGTGGCTCGGCAGCGGCTCGCTGCTGCTGCTGCCGACGCCGGTGCTTATCGCCGCCGCCACGCTGCTGCTGTTCTGGCTGTTCACCCGCAAAACCGCGCTGGGGATGTTTATTGAAGCGGTCGGGATCAACATTCGGGCGGCGAAAAATGCCGGGGTCAACACCCGCATCGTCGTGATGCTGGCCTACGTGCTCAGCGGCGTGTGCGCGGGGATAGCCGGGATCATCGTGGCGGCGGATATTCGCGGCGCCGATGCCAACAACGCCGGGCTGTGGCTGGAGCTGGACGCCATCCTCGCGGTGGTGATCGGCGGCGCGTCGCTGATGGGCGGGCGCTTTAACCTGCTGCTCTCGGTCATCGGCGCGCTGATTATCCAGGGGATGAACACCGGGATCCTGCTGTCGGGCTTCCCGCCGGAGTTAAACCAGGTAGTGAAAGCGGTGGTGGTGCTGTGCGTACTGATCGTGCAGTCGCCGCGCTTTATCAGCTTACTGAAAGGAGTGCGCGGCCGTGATAAAACGTAACCTGCCGTTGATGATTACCCTTGCCGTATTCGTGCTGGGCTACCTCTATTGCCTGACCCAGTTTCCCGGCTTCGCCTCGACGCGGGTGATCTGCAATATCCTCACCGATAACGCCTTTCTTGGCATTATTGCCGTGGGGATGACCTTCGTGATCCTCTCCGGCGGCATCGACCTGTCGGTCGGGTCGGTCATCGCCTTCACCGGCGTGTTCCTCGCAAAAGCGATTGGCGTCTGGGGGATCACGCCGCTGCTGGCGTTCCCGCTGGTGCTGGTAATGGGCTGTGCGTTTGGCGCGCTGATGGGCTGGCTTATCGATACGCTGAAGATCCCGGCGTTTATCATTACCCTCGCCGGGATGTTCTTCCTGCGCGGCGTGAGCTACCTGGTCTCTGAAGAGTCCATCCCTATCGATCATCCGGTGTATGACACGCTCTCCGGGCTGGCGTGGACCATTCCCGGCGGCGGTCGCCTGAGCGCGATGGGGCTGCTGATGCTGCTGGTGGTGGTGGCGGGCATTTTTATGGCTCACCGCACCCGCTTTGGCAATCAGGTGTACGCCATTGGCGGCAGCGCCGTCTCGGCGAACCTGATGGGCATTTCGACGCGTGGGACCACCATCCGCATCTACATGCTCTCGACCGGGCTGGCGACGCTGGCGGGGATCGTTTTTTCTATCTATACCCAGGCCGGTTACGCGCTGGCCGGAGTGGGCGTTGAGCTGGACGCGATTGCGTCGGTGGTGATTGGCGGCACGCTGCTCAGCGGCGGCGTCGGCACGGTATTAGGCACGCTGTTCGGCGTGGCGATTCAGGGGCTGATTCAGACCTACATCAACTTTGACGGTACGCTCAGCTCGTGGTGGACGAAAATTGCGATCGGCATTCTGCTGTTTATCTTTATTGCGCTGCAGCGCGGGCTGACGGTGCTGTGGGAAAACCGCCAGAACTCGCCGGTATCGCGGGTGAGCGGGGCGGCGAATCGCTAGCGTAAATTCCCCTCTCGCCGGGCGAGAGGGGAAGTCAGAAGCGTTACGCGTCCGGGAACTCTTTAATCAGGTTTTCGACGTCTTCAACCATATGGTTGTTGCCGACGAAGAAGGAGCGGCGCTGGTGCAGGCTAACCGGGACGATATCGAGAATACGCTCTTTACCGTCGCTGGCCTTACCGCCCGCCTGCTCGGCGAGGAACGCCATCGGGTTGCATTCGTACAGCAGGCGCAGCTTCCCGTCCGGGTGGCTGGCGGTGCTTGGGTAGAGATAAATGCCGCCTTTCAGCAGATTGCGGTGGAAATCCGCTACCAGTGAGCCGATATAGCGCGAGGTATAGGGGCGCTGGGTCGCAATATCCTCTTCCTGGCAAAACTTAATGTACTTCTTCACACCCATCGGGAATTTGATGTAGTTGCCTTCGTTGATGGAGTAGGTATTGCCTTTCTCCGGGAAGCGCATGCGCTCCTGGGAGAGGCAGAATACGCCAAGAGAAGGATCGTAGGTGAAGGCGTGCACGCCGCAGCCGGTGGTATAAACCAGCATCGTGGAGGAGCCGTAAACGACGTAGCCTGCGGCGACCTGTTTACTGCCCGGCTGCAGGAAATCTTCGACGGTGACCGGCGTGCCGACCGGGGTTATGCGACGGTAGATGGAGAAGATGGTCCCGACAGAGACGTTAACGTCGATGTTAGAGGAACCATCCAGCGGGTCCATGAGCACCACGTATTTTGCGTGTTCGCAGCCTTCAAAGACGACGATTTCGTCTTCTTCTTCAGAGGCGATCCCGGCAACAATATCGCGCGCTCGCAGTGCGGCCTTCAATTTTTCATTGGCGAACAGATCGAGTTTTTGCTGCACCTCGCCCTGCACGTTTTCAGCACCGCTGGCACCCAGGATATCGACCAGACCGGCCTTGTTGATATCGCGGTGGATGATCTTGGCGCCTAGTTTTATCGCCGACAACAAAGCAGTTAGCTCGCCGGTTGCGTGGGAGAACTCGTGCTGCTTTTCGACAATAAATTCACCTAACGTTTTCATAACCCGTTCCCTGCATGTTTATGTGAAGTAAAACGAACGCAACAATCTTAACAAAGAATAAAAAAAATACGCACAGGTGAATCGCGCCAGCAAAAAACGGATTCGCCTGAAATGCATTTCTCTGATGCCGAACATAAGGGTAAAATGTGCGCCAGATTAAAGAGGGAAGTGACGAATGCGCATTCATATTTTAGGTATCTGTGGCACGTTTATGGGGGGGCTGGCGATGCTGGCGCGTTCCCTCGGTCATGAGGTAACGGGGTCGGATGCTAACGTCTATCCGCCGATGAGCACCCTGCTGGAAAATCAGGGGATCGATCTTATTCAAGGATATGACGCCAGCCAGCTGGAGCCTCGGCCGGACCTGGTGATCATCGGTAACGCGATGACCCGCGGCAACCCGTGCGTCGAAGCGGTGCTGGAAAACAACATTCCGTACATGTCCGGCCCGCAGTGGCTGCATGATTTCGTCCTGCGCGATCGCTGGGTTGTGGCGGTAGCCGGCACCCACGGTAAAACGACGACCGCCGGCATGGCAACCTGGATCCTCGAAGCCTGCGGCTATCAGCCGGGCTTTGTGATTGGCGGCGTGCCGGGTAATTTCGAGGTCTCCGCGCGCCTGGGCGGCAGCCCGTTCTTTGTTATCGAAGCGGATGAATATGACTGCGCTTTCTTTGATAAGCGTTCGAAATTTGTTCACTACTGCCCGCGAACCCTGATCCTCAATAACCTTGAGTTCGATCACGCGGATATCTTTGATGACCTGAAGGCTATCCAGAAGCAGTTCCATCATCTGGTGCGCATTGTCCCGGGCCAGGGCAAAATTATTCTGCCGGAAAACGACATCAACCTGAAGCAGACCATGGCGATGGGCTGCTGGAGCGAGCAGGAGCTGGTCGGCGAGCAGGGCCACTGGCAGGCGAAGAAGCTCAACGCCGACGCCTCGCAGTGGGAAGTCTGGCTTGACGGTGAGAAGGTCGGGGAAGTGAAGTGGGCGCTGGTTGGCGAGCATAATATGCACAACGGCCTGATGGCGATTGCCGCCGCCCGCCACGTCGGCGTGGTGCCGGCGGACGCCGCCAACGCCCTGGGCAGCTTTATCAACGCCCGCCGCCGCCTTGAGCTGCGCGGCGAAGCGAACGGCGTCACCGTGTACGACGATTTTGCCCACCACCCGACGGCGATCCTCGCGACGCTGCAGGCGCTGCGCGGCAAGGTTGGCGGCACCGCCCGCATTCTGGCAGTGCTCGAACCGCGCTCGAACACCATGAAAATGGGCGTCTGCAAAGACGATCTGGCGCCGTCGCTGGGCCGCGCGGATGAAGTCTTCCTGCTGCAGCCGCAGCATATTCCGTGGCAGGTCGCCGAGGTGGCTGAAGCCTGCGTGCAGCCCGCCCACTGGAGCGCCGATGTCGACGTGCTGGTGGATATGATCATCAAAACCGCCCATCCGGGCGACCACATTCTGGTGATGAGCAACGGCGGCTTCGGCGGCATTCATCAGAAGCTGCTGGATAAGCTGGCCAGCAAGGCGGCTGCGGCGGAGTAATTCTGACGATCGTCTCTCTGCCCTCCGTGCGAGGGCAGATTTTTTGCCATCCTGGATTTTGTCATGCTCACTTCTGAAAAACTGACCTCGATCGATTCGCCGCACTTTCCCGCGCTCGACGCGCTGTACGTCAAGGCTTTCCCCTGGCACGAGCAGCGCGAGCCGCTGGCTAAACAGCGCGCGCTGCGCGACCCGCACTATGCGCTGGAGGCGTGGTTTGATGACGGTGAGTTTATCGGGCTGAGCGGCAGCTGGCAGTTTGCGGGCTATGGCTACATTGAACATCTGGCGATTGACGACGGCCTGCGCTCGCGGGGTTACGGCAAGCGCCTGCTGGCGGAAATACTGAAGCGTGCGCCGCTGACCATCCTCGAGATCGATCCGCTGACCACGGAAATTGCCCGTCGGCGGCTGCAGTTTTACGCCGCGATGGGCTTTAGCGACAACCCGTGGCCGCACCGTCACCCGACCTATCATTACGGCATCGCCGATCATGCGCTGATGGTGTTGAGCTACCCGCAGGCGATTGACGAGGCGCAGTACCGGCACTTTGCGCAGCAGCTGCGCCAGGTGGTGATGGCCTAAGCCGATATCCCGGCGCTGGCGCCGGGAAGGAGATGTGCGGTGTCGGCGCTGCCTCTGCGGTAAGCCCGCGAGCAGCGCCGGCCGGGAGGTTACTCTTTGGCGATCGGCGCGTCGTTTTCCGCAACCTTCGCGTCGCCCTGGATCGCCGCGATCCTCTGCTCAACCTCGGCAACCTGTTTATTGTTGTGCAGCAGGGTATAGGTCAGATCAAACTGCGCGCTGGCGCCCGGCTGCAGCTGCTTCACGCGTTTCTGCTCGCGCTCAATGGTCACCGGATAGGCATAGCTGGTGCCTGGCTCGATGCCGGTAACATAGCCCTGTTTTTGGCTATCGGTGTTTTTCCACAGCGTCAGGACCGGCAGCTGGCGGGTATCAAACTGAATTGACGCGCCTTTATCGCCAGCCTTGTTAACTACCGCCGCCAGCGTTTGGTGATGGTCATCGGCGAGCGGCTGAATATTAAATACCATCTCGTCAAAGTCTTTGGTCGGGCCGGCATAGGTTTGCCACGTTTTCAAACCGGCTTTGGCATAGTCGTTGAACGGGCTGATGCTGGCCATCGGCGCAAGGAAACGCGCGCCTTCTTCGAGAATCGGCGTACCGAAATTGCTGTGGTAGATTATCTGATAATCATGCGGATAATCGGCATGGTTGGTTAAGACATCGTGCAGGCTGAAGCTGTTGCTGCCCGGCACGTAGCGCAGCTCGGTCATGGTCTGCAGATCGGCCTTCTTGAAGGTGCTCTCCTTCACCAGCCCGCGAATGCGAATTTCATACGGCGCGCTATCGGCAACCTCGACCTCAACCTGCGAGGCCGGCGTGTTTCCGGCTTTGCCGTGCAGGGTGTAAATCTGCCCGTCGGCGGTGACCGGATGACCGGTCCATTCGTAGCCGCAGCGCACCATCATCTCATTGAAACCTTCCAGCCAGCCCAGCCCGTTGCGGCTTTCCAGATTAATAAACGCCGGGTTCACCACCTCTTTGACCGGCGAGTCCCAGCCCATCCGCGTGCCGAAACCTTCGATTTTGAGCAAGTTCATGCCGCGAGTCGGGCTGAGCGCGATAGTCAGGCCGTCCTGGCTGCGAATCACGATAACTTTACTCCCCTCCTGCTTGCCGCCGTGGAGCACTTTTTGCTCGATGCTGAAATGGCGATCTTTTATTTTCAGCTGATCGCTGCTTACCTGCCAGTTTCCTTTCTCTGTACTGCTTTCAGCGCTTGTCAGCACCCAGGTTTTTGCCGCGACTTGCCCAGAAATCATCATCGCTACTGCCGTCAACGCTACTATTTTTTTCATTTTTCGTCCCTTTTTGCTGAATCGATATTGTTATCAATGAAAGGAATCTAATAGTTAGCGGATGATGAAAATGTGAAGTGCCTCACCTGGTGAGAATATGCGCGATTTGCTGTTTTTAACTGCGGTTTAAGTCCTGTTTTAATGCAATTTGGCGTAATTGTTGCCGATGAAAATGTGAATTTATGCACTATTAGCTTTAACGATTCAGCTTTTATTGCCAGCTGAGGCAGCAAAAAAGTCACGTCTACTGACGCCCGGCAAAACGGCGTACAGGCAGGATAAAAACGCCGGCAAGCAGCAGGGAGGCAAAAGAGAAGGCAAAGAAAAGGCAAAGAGAAGCAAAACAGGGGCAAAACAGGCGCAAAAAAAAGCTGAAAGGCGCTGAACATAGGCCTCAGGATGGCCTGACGGTGGGAACAAAGAGAGCTCCCCTGCGGGCGGCGCGGGGAAAGCCAGCCTTCCCGGCAATGCGCACGCATGCCGGGCTACAGGTTAAACGTTATCAGGTAGCCCGGACAGGCGCGCCGCCTGCGGAGAAGCCAGGCGGGCGGGAGCGAAATTAGCTTTCGCCTTCGGCCAGCTCACGCAGATACTGGAAGATCAGGCGCGCGGACTTCGGCGGCTTGTTGCCTTCTTTCTCTTTTTGCGCGTTACGGATAAGCGAACGCAGCTGCTGACGGTCAGCTTCCGGCCACAGGTTCAGCACTTCCGGCACCGCGTCATCGCCATCGGCAATCAGACGGTCGCGGATCATCTCCAGCTTATGGAACAGCGCAACCTGCTGGTTGTGGCGGTTCTTCAGCTTGTCCAGCGCCTGGCGAATCGGGTCAACGTCGCGGCTACGCAGCATTTTGCCAATCAGCTGCATCTGGCGGCGGCGGCCCTCTTTCTTGATCCGTTGGGCAAGTTCAATGGCGTCGCGCAGGTCGGTATCGAGCGGGATTTTATCCAGCGCGTTTTTCCCCAGCTCTACCAGTTCCGCGCCAAGACGCTTCAGTTCTTCGGCGTCACGCTTAATTTCACTTTTACTGACCCAGATAATTTCATCGTCTTCATCTTCGACGTCATCACCGGGAACGTCGTCGAGCCAGTCATCGGGCTGCTTTGTCATCTCAGGCTCCTTAAAAAAAGAGGCTAATGTTACCAGTTAAGGCGCGCACTGAAAAACGGTTCTCTGTTAGACTTCAATTAACTCCTTCCTACATTATGGCATTAGCGATGAAAGTCATCTCTCAAGTTGCACAGCAGCGTAAGGCGCTGGAAGAGGCCGTGACCACGGCGCTGGAACTGGCGGCAGGTAAATCAGACGGGGCTGAAGTCTCCGTCAGCAAAACCACCGGCATCAGCGTCAGCACCCGCTACGGCGAGGTGGAGAACGTAGAATTCAACAGCGATGGTGCCTTAGGCATCACCGTTTATCATCAGCATCGCAAAGGCAGCGCCTCCTCAACCGATCTTAGCCCGCAGGCGATTGCCCGTACGGTGCAGGCGGCGCTGGATATTGCCCGCTATACCTCGCCGGACCCGTTTGCCGGCGTTGCCGATAAAGAGCTGCTGGCCTTTGACGCCCCGGATCTTGACCTGTTCCACCCGGCGGAAGTGACGCCGGATCGGGCCATCGAGCTGGCCGCCCGCGCTGAACAGGTGGCGCTGCAGGCCGATAAACGTATCACCAACACCGAAGGCGGCAGCTTCAACAGCCACTACGGCATCAAGGTGTTCGGCAACAGCCACGGCATGCTGCAGGGCTACTGCTCAACCCGCCATTCTCTGTCCAGCTGCGTTATCGCGGAAGAAAACGGCGATATGGAGCGTGATTACGCCTATACCATCGGCCGCGCGATTGAAGATTTAGCGTCGCCGGAGTGGGTGGGCGACGAGTGCGCCCGCCGCACTCTTTCGCGCCTGGCGCCGCGCAAGCTCTCGACCATGAAGGCGCCGGTGATTTTTGCCAATGAAGTGGCGACCGGGCTGTTTGGTCACCTGGTCGGCGCGATTGCCGGCGGCGCGGTGTATCGTAAATCGACCTTCCTGCTTGACGCCCTCGGCACCCAGATCCTCCCGGACTGGCTGACCATCGAAGAGCATCCGCACCTGCTGAAAGGGCTGGCGTCAACGCCGTTCGACAGCGAAGGCGTGCGTACGGAGCGTCGCGACATCATTAAGGACGGCATTCTGACGCAGTGGCTGCTGACCAACTACTCGGCGCGCAAGCTGGGCATGAAGAGCACCGGACACGCGGGCGGCATCCACAACTGGCGAATCAACGGCCGCGGCCTGAGTTTTGAAAAGTTGCTTAAAGAGATGGGCACCGGGCTTGTCGTCACCGAACTGATGGGGCAGGGTGTCAGCGGTGTGACCGGCGATTACTCGCGCGGCGCGTCCGGTTTCTGGGTTGAGAATGGTGAAATTCAGTATCCGGTAAGCGAAATCACCATCGCCGGAAATCTGAAAGATATGTGGCGTAATATCGTGACCGTCGCCGACGATATCGAAATGCGCAGCAACATCCAGTGCGGTTCCGTGCTGCTGCCAGAGATGAAAATCGCCGGGCAATAACGGCGTGTTATACCGGATTATTCAGGCCTCGGCTTGAGCAATAACGGGTATAGAAAGGCGCCCAGGTGGCGCCTTTTCCTTATGCTTAAATAATAAAAAAGGAAGTGAGCAATGCGTAAAAAACTGTTAGCAGCGCTGGCTGTCTCAGCCCTGGCGATGGGTTCAGCGTCGGCGTTTGCCGCCGATCTGGGCGAGGATATGGATACTATCGCGCAGAATCTGCAGGTGGTGCAGAAGACCGCTGATGCCGGCGAGCTGAAAGCGGCGCTGACGAAGATGCGCGACGCCGCCGTCGATGCGCAGAAAGAGACCCCGCCGAAGCTGGAAGGCAAAGCGGCGGACAGCGCGGAGATGAAGGACTATCGCCACGGCCTCGATATCCTGATTGGCCAGATTGACGGCGCCCTGAAGCTGGCCAATGAAGGCAAGGTCAAAGAGGCGCAGACCGCTGCGGAAGCGTTCAAAACCACCCGTAACACCTACCACCAGAAGTACCGTTAAGATCTTTTCCAGGAGGTATCAGCCGGTACCTCCTGCACGTCGTCTTCGCATAAAACCCAATCCCTGTCACATTTTCCCGCTCTTCTCTGCCGCCGTTTCGGCCGCTTGCGCACGCTAATTTAATGACGTTCTTGTGACTCTCCTCACGCCGTTTTGCCGAAAATGGCAGATTTAGGCCAATTCTGTGCAATGGATCGCATCGTCCGGCGGCCTTTCCACTTCGAAGTGGAAAACAACTCGCTACAAACTCCTCACCCCCGGCGTTAGTTTTGTCCCCAGAGACATCAACGGGGTAAGACAAGTGAATAACGGAGCGGTAACACACGACGTAGGGGAGCAGGCAACGCAAACCGAGCAGCTGGCTGAGAAGATGCTGCAGCAGGTTTATACCCTGCTAGGTCGCCGTAACATCATCCCCAACGCCGTCCAGGAGCAGATGCTGACCTCCCACGTGCGGGCTATGGCCCACCGGTCAATTAGCGGCGAGCCGCTGCCGGAAGTGGATGCCAGCCTGTTTGAAGAGATTTCACAAGATTCAATGATGCTGGCCCGCGAAGTGGTCGCGCAGTTCGGCAACCTGCCAGAAGAAGAGTCCTGGCTGCTGTCCGTCCACTTCGAAGTCGCAAAAGAAAACCTGTAAGGAGCTAAAAAATGGAACAAATCACCGTAGTAATTGGCGATCGCCTGGGTAAAGGGCAGAAAGTTGCCGCTGGCGCGGAAAAAGCCGGAGCTCGTGCAGTCGTGGTACCGGGCGTTGCCGCTGATATGAAGCTGGGCGACATGATGAAAGCAGAGAACGCCACCTTCGGCATCTCCTTCTGCGGCAGCGGCGGCGCAGGCGCCATCACCGCGCAAAATAAATATGGCTACAAAGCGAAATACGGCATGCGTTCCGTTGATGAAGGCGTCACCGCTATCAACGAAGGCTACAACGTTCTGGGCTTCGGCTTTATGGATAAAGAAGAGCTGGGCGAGCGCCTGGTAGAAGCCTGGAAAAAGAAATACGGCGCCTGAGTATGAAAGAGCAATTCACCACCACGGTGAGCGTTACGGGCAAAGGCGAGAGCAAGACAAGGGCGTTCGCCGATGCCCTGAACCACGTGCAGGCGGCGGTGATGAAAACCTCGCCGCACATCTTACTGCGTATTGAGCCACAGGATGTGGAGGTTGTTCATGCGCGTGAAGCGGTGCGCAAAGAAGCGTTTTTATTCTTCTTTTTGCGCCGTGAACGACGGACCTACAGCGTGGAGCTGAACGTCACCGTCAACGTGACCGCCATTAATCTCGATAAAGTGGATTTCGTCACGCAAACCTGATTTTCACCATAGGGTTAAACTATGTTCCTGATAATTTTAATAAAATCGCTCATTATCGGCGGCCTGGTCGGCGTTGGTGTGGGCGCCGGAGCGGCACGTATGTTTCATGCGCCCACCACGCAAGGGATGGGTGCATTTCGTACGTTGGGCGAGCTGAACTCCTGTGAAGGCGATCCGGCTTCCCACTTCTCCTTTGGCCTCGGCTTCTTCTTTAACGCCTGGGCCTCTTCCGTCGCAGCAGGCTCCTTCACCCAGGACGTCGATCACCGCATCATCCCTAACTGGGGCGCCGCGGCGCTGATGCTGAAAAACCGCAACGTCGGCGAGACGCTGCACGATCCGAAGAAGATGGCGATTGCCTGCGGCGTTATCGGCATGTTCGTGGTCTCCTTCCTTAACCTGACCGCCTCTTCCGTGCCGGAAGCGCTGCAGGTTACCGCCGTTAAGGTCCTGGTTCCCGCTGCTAACCTGCTGGTTAACACGGTGATGCCGGTTATCTTCTGGCTGGCGGCCATCGATGCCGGCAAAAAGTCGGGCTTCTGGGCCACCATTTTCGGCGGCGCCGCGCAGCTGATTATGGGTAACGCCGTTCCGGGTCTGGTGCTGGGCATCCTGATCGGTAAGGGCGTCGAAGAGAGCGGCTGGCACCGCGTCACCAAAGTGATGATGTCCGCCATTGTTGCGCTGTTCGTGCTGAGCGCCTTCTTCCGCGGCTTCGATATTAAGACCCTGGAGTCCTTCCACCTGGGCGTACCGAACTGGCTGGATCTGATTCACAACTCGCTCAGCGGCAAATAACAGGAGCCTCTAAATGGAACAGAATAAAGGTTTTTGGTATGCCGACTGGTCGTTCCCGATCTTCGTTGGCCTGCTCTCCTCCGGCGTCTTCGCCGGGACACACATGTACTACCTCTACGGCATCGGCGCGTTTAACGAAGTGGCCTTCGTGGCCATGCTGAAAGCGGGCATTGATACCGGCGCCTACGGGGCGGTCGCGGCGTTTGGCGCCAGCTTCCTGTTTGCGCGCATCATTGAAGGCTCGCTGGTGGGGATCCTTGATATCGGCGGCGCGATTCAGACCGGTATCGGCCTCGGCGTGCCGGCGCTGCTGCTGGGCGCGGGCTTCGTCTTCCCGGTGGCTAACTTTGCCGCCTCGCTGGCTACCGGCCTGGCGCTGGGCCTTGCCGTCGGCTACATCATCATCCTGGCGCGTAAGTTCACCATTAATCAGAGCGACTCCACCTACGGTGCCGACGTCATGATGGGGGCGGGTAACGCCTCCGGCCGCTTCCTTGGGCCGCTGATTATCCTCAGCGCGATGACCGCATCGATTCCTATCGGTATCGGTTCACTAGTGGGCGCCCTGCTGTTTTACATCTGGCAGAAGCCGATCACCGGCGGCGCCATCCTTGGCGCGATGATCCTCGGTTCCCTTTTCCCGATTGCTATTGGTTAAGTCCTGCGGGCGCGCGAGCGCCCGCTTTAACAGGAGAGACCCATGTTTGATTTACTCCTGCGCCGTGCGCGCCTCGTCGACGATACCCTGACCGATATCGCCATTCAGGACGGGAAGATTGCGGCGCTGGGCGAGATTAGCGCGCCTGCGCGCAAAACCGTTGAGCTGGACGGCCGCTGCTACGCCAGCGCCGGCTGGATTGATTCCCACGTTCACTGCTATCCGAACTCACCGATCTATTACGACCAGCCGGACAGCGTGGGCATTGCCACCGGCGTGACCACGGTGATTGATGCCGGCAGCACCGGCGCGGACGATATCGACGACTTTTATCAGCTGACCCGCAGCGCGGCCACCGAGGTCTTTGCGCTGCTCAACATCTCCCGCGTCGGGCTAATCGCCCAGAACGAGCTGGCCAATATGGCCAACGTCGATGCCGATGCGGTAAGCCAGGCGGTGAAGCGCCACCCAGACTTTATCGTCGGCCTGAAGGCGCGCATGAGCAGCAGCGTGGTTGGCGACAACGGCATTACTCCCCTCGAGCGGGCGAAGGCGATGCAGCGCGAAAACGGCGACCTGCCGCTGATGGTGCACATCGGCAATAACCCGCCGAACCTCGATGAAATTGCCGACCTGCTGAGCGCGGGGGACATCATCACCCACTGCTATAACGGCAAGCCGAACCGCATTCTGACCGCCTCCGGCGAGCTGCGCGCCTCCGTGACCCGCGCCCTGAAGCGCGGCGTGCGCCTTGACGTCGGCCACGGCACCGCCAGTTTCAGCTTTGAGGTGGCGCGCCGGGCGATAGCGCTGGGCATTCTGCCGCAGACCATCAGCTCCGATATTTACTGCCGCAACCGTATTGACGGCCCGGTGCGTTCGCTGGCGCTGGTGATGTCGAAGTTTCTCGCCATCGGCATGTCGCTACCGCAGGTGGTGGAGTGCGTTACCGCCGGCGCCGCCGACGGGCTGCGCCTGACGCAAAAAGGGCGCCTGGCCGTGGGCTACGACGCTGATTTAACCCTGTTTGCTCTGCAGCACGCGCCGACGGTACTGGTCGACGCCGAAAAAGAGAGCCTGCAGGCTGACACTATTCTGGTGCCGCTTGCCGCGATTCGCGCAGGCAAGGGCTATCTGACCGAACAAGGGAGCGCGGAAAATGCCTTCGATTTTTGAAAAGTACAATTTAAAACAAGTGATTAATACATCAGGCCGCATGACGGCGCTGGGCGTATCCACGCCGCGCCCTGAAGTGGTCGAAGCCGTGATGAGCGGCATGAACCACTACTTCGAAATGAAAGACCTGGTCAATAAAACCGGCGAGTACATCGCCAACCTGCTGGACGTCGAAGGGGCCACCGTTGTCTCCTGCGCCTCCGCGGGGATCGCCCAGTCGGTAGCGGCGGTACTGGTGAAAGAGAGCAGCTGGCTGCTGGAGAACCTTCACGTCACGCCGATCGAAAACAACGAAATCGTCCTGCCGAAAGGCCATAACGTCAACTTCGGCGCGCCGGTGGGATCGATGGTGGCGCTGGGCGGCGGCAGGCTGGTGGAAGCCGGCTACGCCAACGAGTGCTCCGCCGATCAGCTGGCGGCGGCGATCACCCCGCGTACCGCGGCGATCCTCTACATCAAATCGCACCACTGCGTGCAGAAAAGCATGCTCAGCGTTGAGCAGGCGGTGGTGGTGGCGCGTAAGCACAACCTGCCGCTGATCGTCGACGCGGCGGCGGAAGAAGATCTGCAGTGCTACTACAGCGCCGGCGCCGACCTGGTAATTTACAGCGGCGCCAAAGCGATTGAGGGCCCAACCAGCGGCCTGGTGATCGGTAAAACGCAGTACGTGGAGTGGGTCAAACGCCAGTCAGGCGGCATTGGCCGGGCGATGAAGGTCGGTAAAGAGGGCATTCTTGGCCTGACCTGCGCGATTGAACACTACCTGACGGCGCGCAAGGAGAGCGGCGATGAGATGGTGGCGAAGATGACGCCGTTCATTAACCAGCTCAACGCCCTCACCGGGGTGAGCGCGCGGGTGGTCTGGGACAGCGCCGGTCGCGATATCGCGCGGGCGGAAATTAAGTTTGCTGAAGCCGTGACCGGCATCGCCACCGGCGAGCTGGTTGAGGCGCTGAAGCAGGGCGAATACGCCATCTACTTCCGTGGCTATAAGGCCAACGAAGGCATTATTGAGGCCGACGTGCGCAGCGTTACCGCACAGCAGCTGGAGATCGTCTCCCGCCGCATCGGCGAAGTTCTGAACAAGGAGAAGAAAGCATGAAACTGACCCCGAATTTTTACCGCGATCGCGTGTGCCTGAACGTCCTGGCGGGCAGCAAAGACAACGCCCGCGACATCTACGAAGCGGCGGAAGGTCATGTTCTGGTCGGCGTGCTCTCTAAAAATTACCCGGACGTGGCGAGCGCGGTGGCCGATATGCGTGAATACGCCCGGCTTATCGATAACGCGCTGTCGGTGGGCCTCGGCGCGGGAGATCCAAACCAGTCTGCGATGGTCAGCGAGATCTCCCGCCAGGTGCAGCCGCAGCACGTCAACCAGGTCTTTACCGGCGTCGGCACCAGCCGCGCGCTGCTGGGGCAGAGCGAAACCGTCGTCAACGGCCTGGTGTCACCGACCGGCACGCCGGGGATGGTGAAGATCTCCACCGGCCCGCTGAGCAGCGGCGCCGCGGACGGAATTGTGCCGCTGGAAACCGCCATTGCGTTACTAAAAGATATGGGCGGCAGCTCAATCAAATACTTCCCGATGGGCGGCCTGAAGCACCGCGATGAGTACCTCGCCGTCGCCGAGGCCTGCGCCCGCCACGATTTCTGGCTGGAGCCGACCGGCGGGATCGATCTGCAAAACTACGGCGAGATCCTGCAGATCGCACTGGACGCCGGCGTCAGCAAAATCATCCCTCACATCTACAGCTCTATTATTGATAAAGAGAGCGGCAACACCCGTCCGGCGGACGTGCGTCAGCTGCTGGAGATGACCAGGGCGCTGGTTAAATAGTCATTGCCCTGCCGTCCCCCGAACCTCGCCGCAAGGGCCGGGCGGGGGACAACCACCTTACCCTACCGAACCATCAAGGAGTCACCATGCCTGCCGCTCGTCACCTGCTTGTTGCTTCACTTTCCCTGCTCGCCGCCAGCACCTGCGCCCAGGCGCAGTACGCCTGGGTCGGCACCTACAACCCCAACGGTGAAGGCCTGTATCGCTTTACCGTCGAGGCGAAAACCGGCGCGTTGAGCAACAGAACGCTGGTCAGCTCCCTGCCCAACGTCGCGCAGCTCACCGTTTCGCGCGATGGCAAAACCCTGTACGCCGCCAGCGAAGTGGAAAAGGGCGTGGTGCAGGCGTGGCGCGTGGGGGCCAACGGCGAGCTGAGCGAGCTGAATCAGGTCTCTTCCGGCGGGGCCGGGCCGGTTTATCTCTCCCTGACGCCGGACGGTCGCCATCTGCTGGTGGCAAACTACGTTAGCGGCACGACCGCCGTGCTGCCGGTGCAGGAAGACGGTCGCCTGGGCGAGGCGGTGGACGTGCATCAGGATCAGGGACCGGCCGGCGCGGCGCGCCCGGCGGCGGCGGTTGAGGGCAGCTTCGCCATTAGCGACCATAACGGCCCCCACGCCCATATGATCTCGGCCGATCCCAGCGGAAAATACGTTTACTCCACCGATCTGGGGCTGGATCGGATCTATCAGTACCGAATGGACGGTGCCAGCGGCAAGCTGACGCCCAACGATCCGCCGTTTATCGCCGCGTCTTCACCGGGCGCCGGGCCGCGTCACTTTGTCTTCACGCCGAAGGGCGACGGACTGTGGCTGATTAACGAAGAGTCCTCTACGCTAACCTTCTATCACCTTGATAAGACCAGCGGCCTGCTGCGCGAGGGCAAAACGATCTCCGCGCTGCCGAAGGGCTATAAAGGCACCAGCTTTGCCGCCGGCCTGGCGCTGAGCGCCGACGGCAGACAGCTGTACGTGGCGAACCGCCTGCATAACAGCATCGCCCACTTTAGCGTGATGGCGGACGGTAGCCTGAGCCATCAGGAAGATATCTGGACGCGCGGGGACTACCCACGAACGCTCACGCTGGATAATCAGGGGCAGTGGCTGTACGTCATGAACCAGCGTAGCGATAATATCACCCGTTTCAGCGTGGCGCCCGAAAGCGGCAGGCTGACCTTTGCCCCGGACTATACTCCGGTAGGCAGTCCGTCACAGATGGTGATATCCGCTCAACCTTGAGCCGTAAAGATGAAGGAACTGACATGCGATTCCCCAACCAACGTTTAGCGCAGCTGTTTAGCCTGCTGCAAAACGAAACGCTGCCGCAGGATGAACTGGCGCAGCGGCTGTCAGTTTCTACCCGTACCGTACGCGCCGATATCACGGCGCTTAACGCGCTGCTGCTGCCCTACGGGGCGCAGTTTATGCTTATCCGCGGCAGCGGCTATCGGCTCAACGTTGACGACCCGACGCTATACCAGACGCTGGCGGAGACCACCCCGAAGGCGCAGCATATTCCGCGTACCGCGCAGGATCGCATCAACTTTTTGCTGATACGCTTTTTGACCTCGGCCTTCTCGCTCAAGCTCGAAGACCTTGCCGACGAGTGGTTCGTCAGCCGCGCCACGCTGCAGAGCGATATGGTGGACGTGCGCGAACGCTTCCAGCGCTACCAGCTGACCCTCGAGACGCGGCCGCGCCACGGTATGAAGCTATTCGGCAGCGAAGTGTCGATTCGCGCCTGCCTGACCGATCTCCTGTGGGAGCATGCGCAGCAGGGCGGACTGCCGCTGCCGGTGGATAAAGGCGGTCTGAGCGCCGAGGGTTCCGCCCGGCTGGCGCGCGAGCTGCAGGAGATCCTCACCCGCCACCACGTCCGTCTGACGGATGAGGGCGAGCGCTTTATCCGCCTCTACAGCGCGGTGGTGGTGCGTCGTGCCAGCGAGGGCTATCCGCTGGCGGAGTTTAGCGCTGAAGACGTGGCGCAGAACGTGCGCGATGCCGCCCGGGAGCTGGTCGGGATGCTGCAGCAGCTGGCGGGGAAGGCGCTCTCGGCGGCGGAAGAGGAGTGGCTGTGCGTGCACCTTGCCGCCCGCCAGGTGCAGGACGTCGATCCGGGCACCATCAGCGCCGACGACGACGAGGCGCTGGTGAACTACATCCTGCGCTATATCAATACCCAGTATAACTACAACCTGCTTGATGACGCCCAGCTGCACGCCGATCTGCTGACCCATATTAAGACCATGATCACCCGGGTGCGCTACCAGATAATGATCCCCAATCCGCTGCTGGATAACATCAAGCAGCACTACCCGATGGCGTGGGATATGACCCTGGCGGCCGTCTCCAGCTGGGGGAAATACACCCCCTATGCGATCAGCGAAAACGAGATCGGCTTCCTGGTGCTGCATATCGGCGTCGGCCTCGAGCGCCATTACAATATCGGCTACCAGCGCCAGCCGCGCGTGCTGCTGGTGTGCGATACCAGCAACGCGATGGTGCGGATGATCGAGGCAACCCTGCAGCGCAAATATCCGCAGCTGGAAATTGCCGCCACCCTCTCGCAGCGCGAGTACGAGCTGCTTGAAGCCGTTGCCGAGGATTTCGTGATTTCCACGGTGCGCATCGGTGAAAAGGATAAGCCGGTGGTCACCATCGCCCCGTTCCCGACTGATTATCAGCTGGATCAGATCGGTAAGCTGGTGCTGGTGGACAGAACCCGCCCGTGGATGCTGGATAAGTATTTCGACGAGGCCCATTTCCGGGTCATCGACACCCCCATCGATCGCCAGACGCTGTTTGCCGAACTGTGCCAGCAGCTGCAGGAGGAGGGGTTTGTTGACGCCGGTTTTTATGACTCGGTTGTCGAGCGTGAGGCCATCGTCAGCACCATGCTCGGCGACGGGATTGCGCTACCCCACGCCCTCGGCCTGCTGGCGAAAAAAACGGTGGTCTACACCGTGATTGCCCCGAACGGCATGGTCTGGGGCGACGAAACCGCCCACATCATCTTCCTGCTGGCCATCAGCAAGAGCGAGTATGAAGAGGCGATGGCGATCTACGATATTTTCGTGACTTTCCTGCGCGAACGCGCGATGGCCCGTCTTGCCGCCACCGGCAGCTTTGACGAATTTAAAGCCGTGGCAATGGAGTGCGTCAGCCGCTTTTAAGCGCGGCTAGCGCAGGTGGTGCACCACCTGGTTGCTGCTGCCGCGCCAGATAAGCATCGGGTCTTTTAGATCCTGGACGAACTTACCGTCGACCAGCACGTTAATCAGGTCGACCACCGCCATCTGCGCGTCGTTGAGCTCCTCAAGCCTGTAGCCCGTCCACATCCAGATATCCTTCCCGGGACACTCGGCGCGAATGCGCTGCACCAGCGCGAGGATCGCCGATACGTTCTGCGGATGCAGGGGATCGCCGCCGGAGAGGGTGATTCCCTGACGCTGAATGCGCGTGTCGTTGAGGTCGGCGATGATGCGGTCGGCCATTTCGGTGGTGAACGGCAGGCCGGAGTTGAGCCGCCACGTGCTCTTGTTGTAGCAGCCGGGGCATTCGTGGACGCAGCCTGAGACGAACAGGGTGCAGCGGGTGCCGGGGCCGTTGACGATATCTACCGGATAGTACTGATGGTAATTCATCGTTTCCTCTTCTCATTTGACGCTGTAGCGGCGTTGGCTGCGCTCGTGCGCCCAGGTCACTTACTACAGTAAGCTCCCCGGGACTTGCTCGCTTGCCGCCTTGCTACAACGCCAACTGATTTGAGGAAACCCATATAGTGGCGGTAGCCCTGGATAAAAAGCGCTTTGCGGCGCGATCCGGGAGCGGCTCCTGAATGGTCAAACGGCTACTGATTGATCCCCTCTCCTCGTTGGGGAGAGGGGGAGGGGCTAAACCGCTCGGAATTAACCGATCTGCCCGTTGCCAAGGTGCTTAATGCGGCGTTTCACTTCTTCCTGCTTGCCGGCGTTGAACGGACGGGCGTCCGGGCTGCCGAGATAGCCGCATACGCGGCGGGTGACCGAGACGCGGGCCGCGTCGTGGTTACCGCATTTCGGGCAGGTAAACCCTTTGCTGGTGCACTCGAACTCGCCGGTAAAGCCGCACTCGTAGCACTCGTCGATGGGCGTGTTGGTCCCGTAGTACGGCACGTGCTGGTAGCTGTAGTCCCAGACGTCTTCCAGCGCCTTCAGGTTGTGCTGAATATTCGGGTATTCGCCGTAGCAAATGAAGCCTCCGTTAGCCAGCGGCGGGTAAGGCGCTTCGAAGTCGATCTTATCGTAAGGGTTGACCTTCTTCTCGACGTCGAGGTGGAAGCTGTTGGTGTAGTAGCCCTTATCGGTCACGCCGCTGATGACGCCAAACTCGGCGGTATCGAGGCGACAGAAGCGATCGCACAGGTTTTCACTCGGCGTGCTGTAGAGGCTGAAGCCGTAGCCGGTCTCCTCCTTCCACTGCTCCACGGCGTCGCGCATGCGCTTGACGATGGCGATGCCTTTCTCGCGCAGCGCGTCGCTATCGTACATATGCTGGTTGCCGGAGAGCGCGTTGATGGTTTCGTGAATGCCGATATAGCCCAGCGAAATCGACGCGCGGCCGTTTTTAAAGATATCCGCCACGTCGTCGTCCGCCTTCAGGCGTACGCCGCAGGCGCCTTCCATATAGAGGATTGGTGCGACGCGGGCCTTCACCCCTTCGAGGCGCGCAATGCGCGTCATCAGGGCCTTACGCGCCAGCTCCAGGCGGCTGTCGAGCAGTTTCCAGAAGGCGGCTTCGTCGCCCTTCGCTTCCAGCGCGATCCGCGGCAGGTTGAGGCTGATGACGCCGAGGTTGTTGCGGCCGTCGTGAACCTGCTCGCCGTCCTCGTTTTCCCACACCCCGAGGAAGCTGCGGCAGCCCATCGGCGTTTTAAACGAGCCGGTGACCTTCACCACCTGATCGTAGTTGAGGATATCCGGATACATGCGCTTGCTCGCGCACTCCAGCGCCAGCTGCTTGATGTCGTAGTTGGCGTCGCCGAAGCGGTGGTTCAGGCCGTCGCGAATGGCGAAGACCAGCTTCGGGAACACCGCGGTTTTGCGGTTTTTACCCAGACCGGCAATGCGGTTGCGCAGAATCGATTGCTGAATCAGACGCGATTCCCAGCTGGTGCCGAGGCCAAAGCCAAAGGTGACGAACGGCGTCTGGCCGTTGGCGGTGTGCAGGGTATTTACTTCGTATTCCAGCGACTGGAAGGCGTCGTAGCACTCTTTCTCGGTGCGAGAGCGGGCGTACTCTTCGGCGTTCGGGATCTGCCACTCTTCGGCGATTTTACGATGCTTCTTGCAGCTCTCGGCCACGAACGGCGCCAGCACTTCGTCAATCCGGTTGATGGTGGTCCCGCCGTAAATATGGCTGGCGACCTGGGCGATAATCTGCGCCGTAACCGCCGTGGCGGTAGAGATAGATTTCGGCGGCTCGATCTCGGCGTTGCCCATTTTAAAGCCGTGGGTCAGCATGCCCTTGAGGTCAATCAGCATGCAGTTAAACATCGGGAAGAACGGCGAGTAGTCGAGATCGTGATAGTGGATCTCGCCGCGTTCGTGCGCCTGCACCACGTCGCGCGGCAGCAGGTGCTGGCGAGCGTAGTGTTTGGCGACAATCCCGGCCAGCAGGTCGCGCTGGGTAGGGATCACCTTACTGTCTTTGTTGGCGTTTTCGTTAAGCAGGGACGAGTTGGTTTGCTCTACCAGGCCGCGAATCTCCTGGTTCAGGCGGCCGCGTTTTTCACGCTCGATATCGCGATCGTGGCGATATTCAATATAGGCGCGAGCCAGCTGCTTCCACGGACCGGACATCAGCTGGTTCTCAACGGCGGTCTGGATTTCGTTAATATCGACCTGAGCCCGGTTTTGCATTTGCTGGCTAACGACTTCTGCGACGGTGGCGCAATAGTCTGCGTCATCGACTCCCGCTGCTTTAGCTGCACGCAGAATTGCTTCTTTAATGCGCTCTGACTTAAACGGCATTTTGCAGCCATCTCTTTTCATCACATGCGGTGTCATGATCACTCCATACTTTATAGAACAGGTTATCCACAGAGGCGGAAGGTATACCGAGGTCGCGAGGGGCTATAGCTGCCGCCGTTTTCCTGCGGTTCCGGCCCGTTTTATCCACATCCCACCACCGCCTGAGTACGATGGGCTGTGTCGACATAATAGACGATTAATACAATATGTAGGGCCGGGACGCATTTTAAGTTCTATATGTAGTGATTTGCATCAAAGATGTTTGCGATTTTATTGATGCAGGACAAAGTAAAAAGGTGAGAGTACGGATGGTGGGCGCTTGCGCTAAATGTAAATTTATCTGCTTAAAAAACAAGCATAAAAATGTCGTGACGCCGCCCGGGCAGGCGGCAGGGGGCGCGGCTCAGGCAATGAGCGTATCGTTCAGCAGATCGACCAGCAGCAGCAGGGCGTAGCGGGCCAGCTGCGGGCTATCGGGGAGCGGAATAATCCCGGCGGCCATGTTGGCCAGGGCGTGGTTTTCCGGCGCCAGGGCGATGATGGTTACCCCCTGAGTTCGCGCCTGCAGGGTCGCGCTTTGCAAAATATTGTCCGCGCCGGCGGTGACCAGCACCAGCAGCAGGTGATCGTCGCTCAGCGTCGAGGCCGTCATGCGCATCAGGGCGCTGTCCTGGCACAGGTTGATGGCGATGCCGGAGGGCAGCAGCTGGTGCTGCAGCAGCGTGGCGAGGGCAACATCCTGGGCACCGAGCGCAAAGCAGTGCACGGCGCGCGCGGTCAGCAGGCGGGATTTGAGCTTCTCGACCGCCGCCTCCGAGGTCTGCGCCAGCTGCCGGGTCAGCGTATCGCCAAGATAGCTCAGCCTGTCGCGCCAGGCGGCGGGCAGGGCGTGGCTGTTCGGGCTCACCCAGCTGGTCCGACGCTCGCTGGCCTGCGCCAGCTGTTTGCGCAGATCTCGAATATCCTCGCAGCCAACGGAGCGGGCGAAGCGGGTGATGGTGGCCGGGCTGACCCCGGCGCTGGCGGCCAGTTCATCGATGGACGCGCTGGCGGTAAAGCTCAAATTTTCCAGAATAAACGCCGCAACCCGCGACTCCTGGGTGCTAAAACGCACCAGCCCTTGCTGCAACTGACCTACGATATCCATCCTGACCGTCCCTTTCCCCAGAACATCACGTTGAAAATATTTTTCACTTACCGTCTGTGCCTATTTATAGCACCAGCCCAAGGTATTTCCTATGGTTTCGCCGGTAATCGGGCAAACGGTGCGAGCAATAATGATCAAAAATTACGTTTCGATCACATCGGTGAAAATTATTTTCAGATAGCCTTCACTTTCACACAATCTTAACAATATATTCGCTGAGGCCCTAACGGGCGAAGTCATAAATCCATCTGGGGGAGAGGTCATGCAACGAATCGTTCTGTGCTGTGCAGCAGGTATGTCAACCAGCATGCTGGTCACGAAGATGAAAGCCGAGGCGCAGCAGCGCGCGCTGTCGCTGGATATCTACGCGGTGGCGGTCGCGGAATTTGAGCGCGAACTGGCCAATGCCGACGTGATCCTGCTGGGGCCGCAGGTGAAGTATGAGGCCGGACGCCTGAGCGCGCTGGCCGCCCCGCACGGAAAAGCGGTCGCGGTGATCGATATGGCCGACTACGGCATGATGCGCGGCGCGGCGGTGCTTGATAAGGCGCTCGCGCTGCTTAATTCCTGATTTTTCTCTTATATCCCTGAACCATCACGCGCGCTCACGTCGACCGCGCGCGGCTCTCTGCATGCCGAAAGAGGTCTCTATGCAAGCACTAAAAATTGCCGTCATTGGCGGCGGCAGTAGCTATACGCCGGAGCTTATTGAAGGAATTATCGTTCGTTATGAACAGCTTCCGGTTACGGAGCTGGCGCTGGTTGACGTTGAATCAGGCAGGGAGAAGGTGGAAATTATCGCCGCGCTGACGCGCCGAATGCTGACCCGCAAAGGGCTGGAGCACGTCATCGTCAGCGTCCACTTTACGC
This sequence comes from Klebsiella sp. BIGb0132, assembly GCF_024810075.1. Classification (NCBI taxonomy): domain Bacteria; kingdom Pseudomonadati; phylum Pseudomonadota; class Gammaproteobacteria; order Enterobacterales; family Enterobacteriaceae; genus Klebsiella; species Klebsiella sp. BIGb0132. The sequence continues at coordinate 250,106 of NZ_JANUDW010000004.1, forward strand.
TGGACGAGGCGATCCGCGGGGCCAGCTTCGTCCTGACCCAGCTGCGCGTCGGCCAGCTGGCGGCGCGGGCCGGCGACGAGCGCCTCGGGCTGAAGTACAACCTGCTGGGCCAGGAAACCACCGGCGTGGGCGGATTCGCCAAAGCGCTGCGCACCATCCCGGCGATCCTTGAGGTAGCGCGCAAGGTCGAGCAGCTGGCGCCGCAGGCGTTTATCCTCAACTTCACCAACCCGGCCGGGATTGTCACCGAGGCGGTGAGCCGCTACAGCAAGGCGAAGATTATCGGCCTGTGCAACGTGCCGATTAATATGCAGCACATGATCGTCGGCATGCTGGGCGCGAAGGCGGAAGAGGTTAACCTGCGCTTTGCCGGGCTCAACCATATGGTGTGGGTGCATAAAGTGATGCAGGGGCGCGAAGACGTGACCCGCAAGGTTATCGATATGCTGTGCGATGGTCAGGCGCTGTCGATGAACAATATCAAAGAGCTGCCGTGGCCGGCGCCGTTCCTGCGCGCGCTGAACGCTATTCCCTGCCCCTATCATCGCTACTTCTGGCTGACGCCGGCGATGCTGGCGGAGGAGATCGCGGCGGCAAAAACCAAGGGTACCCGCGCCGAGCAGGTGATGAAGGTCGAGCAGGAGCTGTTCGCGCTGTACGCCAATCCGGCCCTTGATGAGAAGCCGGAGCAGCTCAGCTTCCGCGGCGGCGCTTACTACTCGGAAGTGGCCGTGGAGCTCATCAACGCGATTCATAACAATCTCGGCAAGGAGATGGTGGTGAACACCCGCAACAACGGGGCGATTCACGGCCTGGACGATGACGCGGTGGTGGAAACCAACAGCATTATTGATGCCCAGGGCGCCCGCCCGCTGACCTTTGGCGCGCTGCCGCCGGCGATGAACGGCCTGACGCAGCAGGTGAAGGCCTTTGAGCGGCTGACCATTGAAGCCGCGGTACACGGCTGTCGCGATAGCGCGCTGCTGGCGCTGGTGACCAACCCGCTGGTGGGCAACGTCACCGACGCGCAGGCGCTGCTGGACGAAGTCTTAACCATCAACCGTCAATGGCTGACGCAATTTAACTGACCGTTATTTCCTTTGGGGATCGTCTTATGTCGAACACAACGTGGATTGAACGTTACGTCATGCCTGCGGCGCTGAAAATCGCCGGGCAAAAGCACGTCCTGTCGGTGCGCGACGGCATTATCCTGAATATGCCGTTTATGCTGATTGGTTCATTTTTCCTGATTTTCGCCTACCTGCCCATTCCCGGCTATGCCGATATGATGAGCGGCCTGTTCGGCGACGTCTGGCGCGATAAAATTCTTTACCCGGTCAAAGCGACCTACGACATTATGGCGCTGATATCGAGCTTCGGGATTGCCTACCGGCTGGCGGAGAAGTACCGCACGCTCGATCCGCTGACCGCCGGGGCGATGTCGCTGGTCGCCTTCGTGATGACGATCCCGCAAAGCACCCTGTTTACGCCGGTGCACGGCGCGGCGGAAGTGGTCAAAGGGGTGATCCCGGTCGGGCTGGTGGGCAGCCAGGGGCTGTTTGTTGCCATCGTGATTTCGCTGCTCTCCACCGAGATTTACCGCTTTGTCGCCGGCCGCAACCTGGTTATCCGCATGCCGGACGGCGTGCCGCCGGCGGTGGCGAAATCGTTCCTCGCGCTGATCCCCGGATTCTGCGTGCTGGCGGTGGTGCTGGCGCTGCGCCTGATCGTCGAAGCCTCGCCGTTCGGCGACATTAACAGCATGATCGCCACCATTATCGGCATCCCGATGCACCACGTCGGCGGCACGCTGCCGGGGATGATCTTCTCGGTTATCCTGATCGGCATTCTGTGGACGCTGGGGCTGCACGGGGATGCCATTGTGCTGGTGTTTATTCAGCCGGTGTGGCTGTCGAATATGTCGGAAAACCTCACCGCGTTTCAGAACGGCCAGCCGATCCCGCACATCATTACGCAGCAGTTTTACGATCTGTGGATTGCCCCTGGCGGCACCGGGGCGCTGCTGGGGCTGGTGCTGTTTATGCTGTTCAGAAGCCGCAGCCAGCAGATGAAGCAGCTGGGGAAAATCGCCGCGCCCGGCGCGCTGTTTAATATCAGCGAACCGATGGTGTTCGGTATTCCGCTGGTGATGAACCCCTATTTCTTCCTGCCGTTTATCCTGACGCCGGTTCTGCTGGTGATTGTCTCGTACACCGCGATGGCGACCGGGCTGGTCGCTCCGCCGGCGGGGATTGCGCTGCCGTTTACCACGCCGATTTTTATTAGCGGCTATCTGGCAACGGGCGGGCATATTTCCGGCACCATTCTGCAGGTGGTGAACCTGACGATTTCGCTGGTGGTTTACTATCCGTTCTTCCGGGCGTGGGATCGCCTGAAGGCGAAAGAGGAGCACGCTTCGACCCGCCAGGAGGCCAGCAGCGCGCTGTCAACGGCCGACAGAGTCTGACGACAAAGGCGCGGCGCCAGCTCGGGCTACCCTAAGGTAACCCGGCTAAGCGCGGCGTCGCCTTACTCCTGCAGCCACCACACGGCTTCAAACGGACGCAGGGTCATGGCCGCCGGGCGGTTCGCCGCTTCCGCGTAGTTGCTCATCACTACCCGCCAGTCGCCCTTCATCTCATCCGGCTGCCAGGTCTGGAATTCACGGCTCAGGTTAGCCACCACCACCAGCGTTTGCCCCTGCCACTGACGGCGATAGCACCACAGAGACGGATGCGCCGGGCAAAGATCGAGATAGTCGCCCCAGGTCAGCACCGGCGTGCTTTTGCGCAGGGCGATTAGCTGCTGATAGGCATAAAACACCGAATCAGGATCGGCCAGCGCCGACTCGGCGTTGATGTGGCGATAGTTATCGCACAGCGCAATCCACGGCTCGCCTTCGCTGAAGCCGCCGTTCTCGCGGCCGCTCCACTGCATCGGCGTCCGGCTGTTGTCGCGGGATTTGCTGGCCAGAATCGCCAGCAGCTCGTCGGGCGCCTGCCCCTGGGCCGCACGTTCAATAAACATATTGTGGCTTTCGACGTCGCGATAGTCGCTGATGCGCGAGAAGTGCGGATTGGTCATGCCAATCTCTTCCCCCTGGTAGATATAGGGGGTGCCCTGCATCCCGTGCAGCACCATCGCCAGCATTTTGGCCGCCGGAACCCGGTATTCGCCCTCGTCGCCGAAGCGCGAAACGATGCGCGGCTGATCGTGGTTACACCAGAACAGCGCGTTCCACGCGCGGTTGTGCATCCCCTGCTGCCAGTGGCTGAACAGCGCCTTCAGCGCCACGTAGTCAGGACGCGCGAGGCTCCACTTTTCGCCGCCGGGATAATCCACCTTCAGGTGGTGGAAGTTAAAGGTCATCGACAGCTCCTGGCCCTCCTGTGACGCGTACTGCTGGCAGTGCTCCAGGGTGGTGGAGGACATCTCCCCGACCGTCATCAGATTGCGCGGGGTGAAGACGTCGCGGCTCATCTCCTGCAGGAATTCGTGCACGCGCGGGCCGTCGGTATAGAAGCGGCGGCCGTCGCCCTCGGCGTCGGACGGGAAGGTTTGGTCTTTCGAGATCAGGTTGATAACGTCGAGGCGCAGGCCGTCAACGCCGCGGTCGGCCCAGAATTCGCAGACCTTTTTTAGCTCCGCGCGCACGGCCGGGTTTTCCCAGTTGAGGTCCGCCTGCTCGGCGGCGAAGAGGTGCAGATAGTACTGGCCGCTTTCGGCGTGCCACTGCCAGGCGTTGCCGCCGAATTTGGAGCGCCAGTTGTTCGGCGGGACGGTAGGCTCGCCGTCGCGCCAGATATAAAACTGGCGGTACGGGCTCTCTTTATTTAACGACTCGCGGAACCAGGCGTGGGCGGTTGAGGTGTGGTTAAGCACCATATCCAGCACGATGCGGATGCCGCGCGCTTTCGCCTCGGCCACCAGCTCGTCAAAGTCATCCAGCGTGCCGTAGGTCGGATCGATGGCGGTGTAGTTCGCCACATCGTAGCCGTTATCCACCTGCGGCGAGACGTAGAACGGGGTCAGCCAGATGGCGTCCACGCCGAGCTTGTGCAGGTAGTCGAGCCGCGCGGTGACTCCGCGCAGATCGCCGGTACCGCTGCCGGTCGTATCCTGGAAACTCTTCGGATAGATTTGGTAAATAACGCCGTTTTGCCACCAGAGGGGAAGGGTATTCATAGTGCTTTCCTGCTACAACGAGGGGGCGCATTCGCGCCCCGGAAGGAAGATAAAATCAGACAATCTGCAAGGTGCCCTGGCGGAATTTGCGCTGGTACACGAAGGTCGTGAGAACAATCGGCACGACGACGGCGATAGCCATTGCCAGGCCGTACACCTGCCAGTAGGTCGGCTGGATGGAGAGGATGCCCGGCAGGCCGCCGACGCCGATCCCGTTCGCCATCACGCCGTTGAGGCCGCACAGCAGCCCGGCGAGGCCGGAGCCGACCATCGCGCAGAGCATCGGGAAGCGGTACTTGAGGTTGATGCCGTACATCGCCGGCTCGGTGACGCCAAGGTAGGCGGAGATCGCCGCCGGGACGGAGATTTCACGCTCATTCTGCTTGCGGCTGGCGATAATAATGCCGACTACCGCCGAGGCCTGGGCAATGTTGGAGAGCGCAATCAGCGGCCACACCGGCGTACCGCCCATGCTCTGAATCATCTGCATATCGATAGCCAGGGTGGTCTGATGGACGCCGGTAATCACCAGCGGCGCATACAGGAAGCCGAACAGCGCGGCGCCAATCGGCGCGAAGCTACCGGTCATCAGATGGCGCACCGCAAAGGCCACGCCGTCGCCGATCATGCGGCCAAACGGGCCGATAAAGGCGTGAGCAAGGAACACCGCCAGGATCAGGGAGCATACCGGGACGATGACCAGGTAGAGGTAGTCAGGCACGATGCGCTTCATGCGCGTTTCGATAAAGCCCAGCGCCAGACCGGCCAGCAGGGCCGGGATCACCTGCGCCTGATAGCCCACTTTAGCGATGGTAAACAGGCCGAAGTTCCACACTTCCGGTACCTGCTGGCCGAGCATGTAGGCGTTCATCAGCTGGGGAGAAACCAGCGTAACGCCCAGCACGATGCCGAGGATCGGCGTGCCGCCCATTTTCTTTACCGCTGACCAGCAGATGCCGACCGGCAGGTAGAAGAAGATGGCTTCGCCAATCAGCCACAGGAAGTCATAGATCGTTTTCAGCGACGGGTGCATTTGCGCCAGCGTCTGGCCGTTGCTCATCGGCAGATCGCCGATCACGTTGCGGAAACCGAGGATCAGGCCGCCGCTGATCAGCGCCGGCAGCAGCGGGAAGAAGATCTCGGCAAAGTGCGAGATCAGCTGCTCGTGCCACTTCATGTTCTGTCGCGCGGCCTGTTTGGCCTGCTCTTTATCCGCAGAGGCCTGGCCGGTGGTGGCCAGCAGCGCCTTGTAGTAGTCGTCCACGTCGGTGCCGATCACCACCTGGAACTGCCCGGCGTTGGTAAAGCAGCCCTTCACCATGCGCAGCTGCTCGATATCTTTCGGCCTGGCGATGGCCGGGTTATTCAGCACAAAGCGCAGACGGGTAATACAGTGGCTGACGGTGGCGATGTTGTCGCGCCCGCCTACCAGTTCGATTAATTTATCGATGTCCTGCTGATTTACTTTACTCATTGTGAGGCCTCAAAACAGAGGGAAGAGATTGCGTAATGAACTGAGACGAATCCTAACCGCTCCGCTTCGTTTGCAAAATGGGAACGTTCCCGAAACGCAGCCACGATCACATAAATCCTGCTGACGGGACTAAATCAGCGCCGCGGGAATGACGATTTGACGAGGGTTAGCGTTGCCGGCGATCTGTTCGATCAGCTGCCGTGCCGCCTGGCGTCCGGCCTCGGCGTAGCCCGGATCGACGGTGAAAATTTCCGGATGCAGGAACTTCATCAGCGGCGTGCTGCCGACGCTGGCGATCTGCAGGCTGTCGATGCGCTGCTCCTGCAGGTACTTGCTGGCGCCAAGGGCGAGGGTATCGGTGGCGCACAGCAGGGCGCTGGTGTCGGCGCCGAGGACGCTGGCGACGTTTTCATAGCCCTGCTTCATCGCCAGGCCCGGCAGCGCAGCGGTGGGCGTGAGCCGGTGCTGCTGGCAGAAATCGAGGTAGGCCTGATGGCGGCGCTGGCCGGTGGTGACGTCGCTGTGCGGCACGCCGAGGAAGCTGATATGGCGATGGCCGCGATCGTAGAGGCGCTGCATCAGCATCCTCACCGCCCCGTCGTCGTCGTAGCAGACCGAGGCGAAGCCCGGCGCGTCGCGGGCCAGCAGCACCAGCGTTTCGCGCCACGGTGTGAGCATCTCTTCGGTAATGCCGGTAAAGCCAAACAGCACCACGCCGTCGACATGGCGGCGGGCGAGGATCCTGAGATGCTCGCTAACCAGCGCCGGGGAGAACTGGCTCTCCATCATAATCGGATCGTAACCCTGCTCGTAAAAAGCGGGCAGCATGGTCTGCACGGCGAGGTTTTCCGACAGCGAGTCCAGACGGGTGACGATAATCGCCACCACCTTATCGCTCTGGCCGCGCATGGCGCGCGCGGAGCGGGAGGGCGAGAAGCCGTGCTGCAGCATGACCGCCTCCACCCGCTCGCGGGTGCGCTCGTTGACGCCGCTTTCATTGTTGAGCACGCGCGATACCGTCGATTTCCCGACGCCGCTCAAGCGCGCGATATCTTTGATGGTCAGCCGGTTTTGCATGCAGGGTTCTCGCGGTGGTCCGATTAAATTGAGCCTAATGCTACTCAACCAGACCGCAATGAGCAAAGTCTGGTTTACCTCCGGCAGCGGATCGACTGCCCCTTTGCGCCACCTGGCGGGGCAGCCGCGGTGCCAGGCCGCGGCGGCTATTCCGATACAGATCACATTTTCGCGATTTTTTTGCGGGAATTTAACTTTTATATATAAAACCTGCCAAAAGCAACCTAACTATATTGCACTGATATTAAATAATATTTTTGCCATCAATAGCCGCGCGGCCTTTTTGACTTTTACCTGTAAAAGCACGGGGCGGGCGGGAGCGAAGATTCTATTTACTCACTCACAAACGGCGGCTTTTGCCAGCATCTTGCGGCGAATTGACGGGATCGCCACATCAATTACACTGCCGCTAACTCTCACCTTTTCTGGAAAATGAGCGCAACGTAATGAAAAAATATCGTAGCCAGACGTGGTTTGGACGCAAGGATAAATCAGGGTTTATCGCCAGAAGCTGGTTAAAAAATCAGGGGCTGCCCAATGATATTTTTGATGGTCGCCCGGTTATCGGGATTTGTAATACCTGGTCTGAATTAACCCCCTGCAACGCGCATCTACGCGATCTTGCCGAGCAGGTCAAAATGGGCGTTCTCGAAGCCGGCGGCGTGGCCTTTGAGTTTCCGGTGATGTCGCTCGGCGAAGCGCTAATGAAGCCGACGACCATGCTGTTCCGCAACCTTGCCAGCATGGACGTTGAAGAGTCGATTCGTGGGAATCCCATTGACGGCGTGGTGCTGCTCACCAACTGCGACAAAACGACGCCATCCTGCCTGATGGGGGCCGCCAGCGTGGATTTACCGACGCTGGTCGTGAGCGGCGGACCGATGCTCAACGGTAAATACCGCGGGGCGGATATCGGTTCCGGCACCGACCTGTGGAAATTTAGTGAGGATCTGCGTGCGGGCCTGATGAGCCAGGCCGAGTTTGACGAGGTGGAAAACGCCATGTCGCGCAGCCCCGGCGCCTGCAATACGATGGGTACCGCGTCCACGCTCTCCTGCATGGTCGAGGCGCTGGGCATGTCGCTGCCGGGGTCTGCCGCCATTCCCGCCGTTGACGCCGCGCGTCGTCGGGTCTCCCGGCTGTCCGGCCGGCGTATTGTCGAGATGGTGAAAGAGGATCTGTGCATGTCGCAGATCCTGACCCGCGAGGCTTTTCAGAATGCCATCGTCGTCAATGCGGCAATCGGCGGTTCAACCAATTTTATCCTGCATCTTCTGGCGCTTGCCGGGCGGATCGAGGTGCCGCTGACGCTGGAGGATTTTGACCGCTTTAGCCAGAACGTTCCTCTGCTGGCAAACCTGAAGCCGTCGGGGGAGTTTCTGATGGAGGATTTCTACTACGCGGGCGGCGTGCCGGCGGTGATCGGCCAGCTTACCGACAAGCTGCATAGCCAGGTGCGGCAGTGCAATGGCAAAACCCTCGATGAAAACTACCGCGAGGCGGCGATTTTAAACGAGCGCGTCATTGCGCCGCGGCACAATGCGCTGCTGGATGACGCCGGAACGATAGTGCTGAAGGGCAACCTTTGCGCCGACGGCGCGGTGATAAAGCCTTCGGCCGCGACGCCGACGCTGCTCAACCATACCGCGCGAGCGGTCGTTTTCGAGAACATCGAAGATTATAACCGGCGCATCAACGATCCGGATCTGGACGTGCGGACCGACGATATTCTGGTGCTGAAGGGCGTGGGGCCAAAGGGCTATCCGGGCATGCCGGAAGTCGGCAACTTTGGCCTGCCGCTAAAGATCCTGCAGCAGGGCGTGCGCGATATGGTGCGCATCTCGGACGGGCGCATGTCGGGCACCGCATTTGGCACGATTGTCCTGCACGTCAGCCCGGAGTCGACCATTGGCGGAACCCTGGCGGTGGTGGAAAACGGCGACATGATTGAGCTGAACTGCCGCGAGCGCCGGCTGACGCTGCACGTCAGCGATAGCGAACTGAGCAGGCGTAAAGAAAACCGACCGCAGGAGTATCCTGATTATCCCCGCGGCTACGCCAGCCTTTATATCCAGACGGTGCAGCAGGCGCACACCGGCGCCGACCTGAACTTTTTAGCGGGTAAGTCAGGTAGCGAAATTAAACGTGAACCCCATCCTGAATAATACACCGAGGAAATATTATGAGCCACGCCTGGTCAGATGATGAAACGTTATTTGCATTAGCAAAAGAAAAGCTCTTTGTTGCATTAGTGGGGGATATTCTGGATTCAATGGGATTACTTCATCAGTTTTTGTCGCCGCAGTTAAAACCGATTGATGCCAATATGGTTATTATTGGCCGGGCGATGCCGGTACTCGAGGCGGATTATTTCCAGCAAAGCGCTCCAGGCCATAATACGCTCAGTGAAAAGCCGTTCGGCTTAATGTTTCACGCACTGGACGATCTGCAAAAGAACGAAGTTTATATTTGTGCGGGCGGCTCGCTACGCTATGCGCAATGGGGCGGGCTAATGTCGACCCGCGCCATGCAGTGCGGGGCGGCCGGAGCCGTCATTCATGGCTACCATCGGGACAGCAATGAAATTTTGGACCTCGGTTTCCCGGTGGCCTCCTTCGGCAGCTACGCGCAGGATCAGGGACCGCGCGGCAAGGTGGTTGACTGGCGCGTGCCTATCGAACTGGACGGCGTGCGGGTTGCGCCTGGCGACGTGATTTTTGGCGACCGCGACGGCGTGCTGATTATCCCTGCGCAGGCGGTGGATGAAGCCTTCCACGGGGCCTTTGAAAAGGCCAAAGGTGAAAATGAAGTGCTGCACGCGCTGAGAAAAGGCATGAGTACCGTCGAGGCCTTTGATAAGTTCGGTATTATGTAAGCATTATTTCAGGGTGCCTCACGCTTTTATTCTTCGAACACGGGTTTATCGCACCATCATTATTTTGATGAACTAAATTAAGGATGCAATTATGTGTTCTGCAGACGGTCGTATGGAAAGGACGACGATAAAGAAAATTTCCGCCAAAATAATACCGATCATGGTGATGCTCTACGTGATTGCCTATATCGATCGGCAGAATATCGGCTTTGCCAAGCTCCATATGGCGGAAAGCCTGTCGCTGAGTGAAACCGCCTACGGCCTTGGCGCATCGTTATTTTTTATCGGCTATTTATTATTTGAAGTCCCGGGCAATATCATGCTGCATAAAGTGGGCGCCCGCCTGTGGTTTGCGAGGATAATGCTGACGTGGGGCGCCATTACGGTTTTAATGGCTTTTACCACCAGCGCCAGCATGTTTTACGTTTTACGCTTTTGCCTGGGCGCCGCCGAGGCGGGCCTCTATCCCGGCCTGCTTTATTACATGACCCGCTGGTTTCCTTTGGCGTATCGTCCCCGGGTGGTGGGCTATCTGATTATGGCCAGCCTCGCGGCGAACCTGATCGGAGCGCCGCTTAACGGCGCGCTGTTAAGCATTCATGGCATATTGAATCTTGAGGGCTGGCAGTGGATCTTCATTGGCACCGGCCTGCCGGCGCTGCTGTTTATTATTCCGGTCCTTTTTTGGCTGCCCGATACGCCGGAAAAAGCCCGCTTTCTGAGCGCGGAGGAAAAGGCCTGGCTTGGGGCGATGCTGCAGCAGGAGCAGAGCCGGGACCGGGATCGTCAGGTGAGCGGCGTGCTGAAAACGTTGAAAGACGCGCGGGTGCTGCTGCTGGCGCTGGTGCTGGGCTTTATTTCCTTTGGCGCCTATGGTCTGAGCTACTGGATGCCAACCATTGTGAAAGGGTTTGGCGTATCCGATATGACCAACGGGCTGATCAACATGATCCCCTGGCTGATGGCGATGCTGCTGCTCTGGTGGATGACGCGCAATCCGGCGCGGACCTCCGATCCGGTGAAAAATATTGCCCTGCCGATGCTGGTGGCCGCGCTTTTTCTTGCCGGCAGCGCGCTGTTTATCGCCACGCCCTGGCTGAGTTTTTTATGCATAACCCTGGTGATTATGGCTATATTCTCAATTCAGCCCTGCTTCTGGACCCTGACGCGGTTTTTAGGCGGCTCGGCGGCAGCGGCCGGATTAGCGGCGATAAACTCGCTGGCTAACCTCGGCGGCTTCTTTGCGCAGAATACCGTTCCGGCAGTGCGCGATCTGACGGGCAGCGTCAGCGCCCCGATGTACTATTTAGGCGGGTGTATGGCCATCGGCTGCGTGGTGACGCTATTGACGATTCGCTATCTGCACCGGCGCAGCGATGACCAGGATCCGCTGCCCCATACCGATGCGCCACAGAAAGGAGCGTTATGACCGATTATCGAGCCCCGGCGCTAAGCCGGGGTTTACGCGTACTGGAATATTTGTCGGCGTCGGGCGTCCCCATGACGATGGGGGAGATTAGCCTGGCGCTCAGCCTTTCTTTTAACCAGCTATTCCGGATTATTCAGTGCCTGGAAGAGGAGGGATACCTCAGGCAGGATGCCCGACGCTATTATCATTTGACCGATAAACTCCCTCTCACCGGCCAGTACCGCTATATCGAGCAGCTGGCGCAGTCGGAACGCTGCCAGCAGCTAATGAAAGACTTTACCTGGCGTACCAATCAGCCCTGCCACCTGGCCGGACTGCGGGACGATCGGGTGGTGGTTATCGCCCATCGTCACCCGGACTTCACCCCGGCGATTAGCGCCAGAGAAGGGTCGCTGCTGCATACCATCCGCTCAAGCTCGTCGCTGGTGCTTTTGGCCTTTGCCAGCGACCAGGATAGCTGGCGTTTGATCCGCCATCACGCGCTGGATACGGCGTTACGCGGGGAGATGGCCGAGCAGCTTGCGCGCATAAAATCCCGGGGCTTTGCCGAAATCCCCCACGATCGCATTATTGGACTGACGTCGGCCTCATGGCCCGTTTTCGGGCCGGATAGCTACGCCCACGCGGTGATTACCTGCCCGTGGTTCGATCGGCTGCCGGGAGACTATGAAGAGACAAAGCAGGCCCTGGGCGAAATGGCGACGGCGCTGGGGGATGCGCTTGCGGCGCTAATGCGTTCGCGATGCTGAACGCGTGATAAACCGGTCTGAACGGCTGCGCGTATACGTTTGGTTTAGTTACGCGGGTTTACCATAGCCATAATTGCCACAAATAGATCGCTGGCCGCGGTATAATCCGCGCCGTTTTTACTCACTTACCGGAGATTTTATGGACCCCGATCCCACTCCTCATCCTCGATGGAGTTATACCCCTTTCCGGTAAGCCTGCTTAGCACTGCTTTACCGGAAGCGTAAAGCAGTGACGTCCTTGATGTCCCTGCCATAAAAAAATAATGCCTGACAGGTATGGTTTTACCGTGCCCGTCGATTTGCTGCGTTCGCCGTGCGAGCGCGGAGGGACTGTTTATGTTGAAAAATTTTACCCGGCAGCTGTTTGCGCAGCTTAGCCGCCACCTGCCACACCGCCTGGTGCAGCGCGATCCGCTCCCCGATGCCCGCAATCTGGCCAGCGCGCCGATCCCGGACTCGCTGGGCAAGCGCTGCCTGAACGTGGCGGCCATGGATGAAAACGAAATCTGGCGCGCCTTCGACAGCCACCCGGAAGGGCTCAACGCCGCCGAAGTGGCGCAGAAAATTGCGGCGCACGGCGACAACCAAATCCCCGCCCAGAAGCCTTCGCCGTGGTGGGTGCATCTGTGGACCTGCTATCGCAACCCCTTCAACCTGCTGCTAACCGTGCTGGGCGTCGTCTCCTACTCTACGGAGGATCTGTTTGCCGCGGGCGTGATCGCGCTGATGGTCGGGATCTCCACGCTGCTCAACTTTATTCAGGAAGCCCGCTCCACCAGGGCGGCGGATGCGCTGAAGGCGATGGTCAGCAACACCGCCACGGTGCTGCGGGTGGTCAACGAACAGGGCGAAAGCCGTTGGTGCGAGCTGCCTATCGACCGGCTGGTGCCGGGGGATATCGTTAAGCTCTCGGCGGGAGATATGATCCCGGCGGACCTGCGCATTCTCCAGGCGCGCGATCTTTTTGTCGCCCAGGCGTCGCTGACCGGCGAATCGCTGCCGGTGGAAAAAGTGGCCCACAGCCGCGACCCGCTGCAGAGCAACCCGCTGGAGTGCGATACCCTGTGCTTTATGGGCACCAACGTGGTGAGCGGCACGGCGCAGGCGATCGTGTTCGCTACCGGCGGCGGCACCTGGTTCGGCCAACTGGCCGGGCGGGTAAGCGAGCAGGAGAGCGAACCCAACGCCTTCCAGAAGGGCATCAGCCGCGTCAGCATGCTGCTGATCCGCTTTATGCTGGTGATGGCGCCGGTGGTGCTGCTGATCAACGGTTTTACCAAAGGCGACTGGTGGGAAGCGGCGCTGTTCGCCCTGTCGGTGGCGGTTGGCCTGACGCCGGAAATGCTGCCGATGATCGTCACCTCGACCCTGGCGCGCGGGGCGGTGAAGCTGTCGAAACAGAAGGTTATCGTCAAACACCTCGACGCCATCCAGAACTTTGGCGCGATGGATATTCTGTGTACCGATAAAACCGGCACCCTGACCCAGGATAAAATCGTGCTGGAAAACCATACCGACGTTTCCGGCAAGGTGAGCGAGCGGGTGCTGAACGCCGCCTGGCTTAACAGCCACTACCAGACCGGGCTGAAAAACCTGCTCGATACCGCGGTGCTGGAAGGCGTGGAGCTGGACGCCGCCCGCCAGTTGGCCGAGCGCTGGCAGAAAGTGGACGAGATCCCCTTCGACTTTGAGCGCCGCCGGATGTCGGTGGTGGTGAGCGAGCAGGAGGGCGTCCATCAGCTTATCTGTAAAGGCGCGCTGCAGGAGATCCTCAACGTCTCGACCCAGGTCCGCTACAACGGCGACATCGTGCCGCTGGACGAGACCATGCTGCGCCGTATCCGCCGGGTAACCGACACGCTGAACCGTCAGGGGCTGCGCGTGGTGGCGGTGGCCACCCGCTATCTGCCGGCGCGGGAAGGGGACTATCAGCGGGCCGACGAGTCGGACCTGATCCTCGAAGGCTATATCGCCTTTCTCGATCCGCCGAAAGAGACCACCGCCCCGGCGCTGAAAGCGCTGAAGGCCAGCGGCATTACCGTCAAAATCCTCACCGGCGATAGCGAGCTGGTAGCGGCGAAGGTGTGCCATGAGGTGGGTCTGGACGCGGGTGAGGTGGTTGTCGGCAGCCAGATTGAAGCGCTCAGCGATGATGAGCTGGCGGCGCTGGCGAAAAGAACCACGCTGTTTGCGCGCCTGGCGCCGCTGCATAAAGAGCGCATCGTGACGCTGCTCAAACGCGAGGGGCACGTAGTGGGCTTTATGGGCGACGGGATTAACGACGCCCCGGCGCTGCGCGCGGCGGACATCGGGATTTCCGTCGACGGGGCGGTGGATATCGCCCGCGAGGCGGCGGATATCATCCTGCTGGAAAAGAGCCTGATGGTGCTGGAAGAGGGGGTTATCGAAGGGCGCCGCACTTTTGCCAACATGCTCAAGTACATCAAAATGACCGCCAGCTCGAACTTCGGCAACGTCTTCAGCGTGCTGGTGGCGAGCGCATTTCTGCCGTTCCTGCCGATGCTGCCGCTGCACCTGCTGATTCAGAACCTGCTGTACGATGTATCCCAGGTGGCGATCCCGTTTGATAACGTGGACGATGAGCAGATCCGTAAGCCGCAGCGCTGGAACCCGGCCGAGCTGGGGCGCTTTATGGTCTTCTTCGGCCCGATTAGCTCAATCTTCGATATCCTCACCTTCTGCCTGATGTGGTGGGTATTCCACGCCAACGTGCCGGAAGCGCAGACGCTGTTCCAGTCGGGCTGGTTTATTGAAGGGCTGCTGTCGCAAACGCTGATTGTGCATATGATCCGCACCCGACGCATTCCGTTCGTCCAGAGCCGCGCCGCGTGGCCGCTGTTCGCCATGACCCTGGTGGTGATGGTGGTCGGCATTGCGCTGCCGTTCTCGCCGCTGGCGGGCTATCTGCAGCTGCAGGCGCTGCCGCTGAGCTACTTCCCGTGGCTGATTGCGATTCTGGCGGGCTACATGACGCTGACCCAGATGGTCAAAGGCTTCTACAGCCGTCGCTACGGCTGGCAGTAACCCTGGCTTCCTCCGCCCCTCTCCCGCTCAGGGAGAGGGCATTTATCTTAAACTTCATCAAGTTGTGACGCGCGTCATCTCATTTCCTTGACGCTCTTTTTGGCGCATGTTAACCAAATGTTTTGCTTTTTTTTGGCCCGTCATCAAAAGGAAAACTCATGCTTAACACCCTGCGCTATGGACTGCTTACCAGCGGATTAATTCTCAGCGGCCTGGCCTGCGCCGCCCCGGCGGGCGACCTGCCGCTTATGCCCTGGCCGGCTCACGTCGAGCGGCCGCAGGCGCAGGGCGCGCTGGTGCTGAATAATCAGCTGACGCTAAACGTCACCGGCGACGATTTGGGGGATGCCGCCAGCCGCTGGCGCGAGCGCATCGCCCGTCAGACCGGCTGGACGCTGCAGCCGCAGCTGGCGCCGGCGAAAGCGCCGACGATTAACGTGGTGATTGCCAAAAAGGTCCCGGCCATTCCGCGCCCGGACAGCGATGAAAGCTACCAGCTGAAGGTGACCGCCGAGGGCGTTACCCTCCGGGCGAATACCCGCTTCGGCGCGCTGCGCGGGATGGAAACCCTGCTCCAGCTGATCCAGAACGGCGCGGAGAATACCGCCATTCCTTACGTTACGATCGACGATGCGCCGCGCTTCCCGTGGCGCGGGCTGCTGCTCGACTCCGCGCGCCACTTTATGCCGCTGGACGCCATCAAGCGGCAAATTGACGGCATGGCGGCCGCCAAGCTCAACGTCTTCCACTGGCACCTGACCGACGATCAGGGCTGGCGCTTTGCCTCCACGCGCTATCCGAAGCTGCAGCAGCAGGCCAGCGACGGGCTGTTCTACACCCAGGGACAGATGAAAGAGATCGTGCGCTACGCGACGGATCGCGGCATCCGCGTGGTGCCGGAAATCGACATGCCCGGGCATGCCTCGGCCATTGCGGTGGCCTATCCGGAGCTGATGAGCGCGCCGGGACCCTATCAAATGGAGCGCCACTGGGGCGTGCTTAAACCGGTGCTTGACCCGAGCAAAGAGGCCACTTACGCCTTTGCCGAGGCGATGATCGGCGAGCTGGCGGCGATCTTCCCCGATCCCTATCTGCACATTGGCGGGGATGAGGTTGACGACAGCCAGTGGCGGGCGAACCCGGCGATCCAGAAGTTTATGCGCGACAAGGGGCTGGCGGACAGCCACGCGCTGCAGGCGTACTTCAACCGCCGGCTGGAGACGATCCTCGAAAAGTACCATCGCCAGATGGTGGGCTGGGACGAAATCTATCACCCCGATCTGCCGAAAAGCATTTTGATCCAGTCGTGGCAGGGGCAGGACGCGCTGGGGGAGGTGGCGAAGCACGGCTACCGCGGGATCCTCTCTACCGGATTTTATCTCGATCAGCCGCAGTACACCGCCTATCACTACCGCAATGAAGTCGTGCCGCAGGGCCTGAACGGCGTCGACACCATTACCGATAACGACAGCGCCCAAAGCTGGAGCTTTGTGATGCCGCGGCTGAAGGGGAGCGCGGTGGAAGGCAGCTTCACGCTGGTAAAAGGCGAGAGCGGCTGGCGCGGGTTTATTGATTTTAAGGGCAAATCACGTCGGGCGGTGCAGGACATCGCGTGGCTGAACGATAACCAGATAACCTTCAGCGTCGATACCTGGATGGGGGAAACCCGGCCGGTGCTCACCGTCAATGACGATAAGCTTGGCGGCTACTTCCTGCTGGGCAACGCCCGCTATCCGGTGAGCGGGCAGCGGCTGGACGAGGTGCCGGAGGGGATCCCGCCGGTGGTTCCCGATGCCGAACAGCAGAAGAACCTGCTTGGCGGCGAAGCGGCGCTGTGGGCGGAAAACGTGGCGGCGCCGGTGCTGGATATCAAGCTGTGGCCGCGGGCCTTCGCGGTCGCCGAGCGCCTGTGGTCGGCGCAGGATGTCAAAGACAGCGACAATATGTACCAGCGCCTGCAGGCCATGGACGGCTGGTCAACGGTCTCGGTCGGCCTGCAGCAGCACGGCCAGCAGCTGGTGCAGTTCACCCGGCTGGCAAACGGCGGCAGCCCTCTGGCGCTGCAGATCCTCGCCCAGGCCATCGAGCCGGCGCACTATTACACGCGCCAGCATCTGAAATTCCAGGCCAATAACTATCATCAGTTTGAGCCGCTGAACCGCCTGGCCGACGCGCTGCCGCCGGAGAGCGACACCGTGCGCAGCCTTGACCGCTGGGCCGAAAGGCTGATTAGCGATGCGGAAGATAACGAAAGCGCGGACGCGCTGCGCCACGTCTTTACCCGCTGGCAAAATAATACCGCCGATGCGCTGGCGCTAACGGAAAACAGCTATCAGCTGGCGGCGATCGGCCCGGTGGTGCAGCAGGTTGATAAGCTGGCGACGCTGGGGCTGCGGCTGACGGACCTGGTGGCCCGTCAGGGTACGCTGGATGATAAGGAGTATGCGTCGGTGCAGGCGCAGCTGGATGAGGCGGCGAAAACCCAGGATGAGCTGGTGATTGCGGCGGTCTATCCGCTGGAGAAACTGCTGCGGGCGACGAAGGTCGAGTAGGGGAGATATGCCAGTGCCGGCCTTAAGGGCCGGCACGGTGGCAGAGGACGCTTTCCGTAGAGACTGGCGGCCTAGCCAGCGATCCCGTTCAGCTTTTCCATCACCTCATCCGACAATACTCTTTGCGCGCTGGCCAGGTTCTCCTGCAGATGCTGCGGCGACGACGTGCCGGGGATTAGCAGAATATTGGCCGAGCGCTTGAGCAGCCAGGCGAGGGCGACCTTCATGGGCGTTGCCTGTAATTCGCCGGCGATCTCATCGAGCAGCGCGGACTGCAGCGGTGAGAAACCGCCGAGCGGGAAGAACGGCACGTAGGCGATCCCCTGCGCGGCCAGGCTATCAACCAGCTCGTCGTCCTGCCGGTTGGCAAGGTTATACATGTTCTGAACGCAGACGATCGGCGTCATCTTTTGCGCATCGGCGATCTGTTTGGCGGTCACGTTACTCAGGCCAATATGGCGGATTAATCCGCGCTCTTGCAGCTGAATCAGCGTTTCCAGTTCCCTTTCCAGCGAGCCTTCCTTCGGCGTATGGACGTCGTGCATGCTGCGCAGGTTCACCACCTGTATGGCCTCCAGCCCCAGATTCTGCAAGTTCTCTTCTACCGCGCGGGTCAGCTCCTGCGGGCTGAAGGCCGGGATCCATCCGCCCTTTTCATCCCGACGAGCGCCAACCTTAGTGACGATGCACAGATCGTCGGAATAGGGATGCAGCGCCTTTTTAATCAGCCTGTTGGTTACGTGCGGACCGTAAAAATCGCTGGTATCAATGTGGTTAACGCCGGAGGCGACGGCGTCGCGGAGGACCTGAATGGCCCGGGCCTCATCTTGAACCGGACCAAAAACGCCCGGACCTGCCAGCTGCATTGCGCCATAGCCTAAACGATTAACTTCGCGGTCGCCGAGGCGGTAAGTCATTGTGGGTTTTGACATGGTGCTCTCCTGGGTAAGTGTGTTTCGATTGTATCGGTGAATGCGCTGTGCAACTATCCGGCTAAATAAGAACAACCTGTACGAGGTGGCGCACAGTGTCGATGGATATGGGTTTGCTGCATGCGGTAGTTGAAGTGGCGAAGGCCGGCGGATTTCGCGAGGCCGCAAGGATCACCGGCAGCAGCGCGTCGCGGCTAAGCGATGCCGTGCGTCGTGCGGAAGAGCAGCTTGGTATCAGGCTGTTTCATCGCACCACGCGCACCGTGGTGTTGACCGAAGCCGGCAGGGCGCTGATTGAGCGTCTGCTTCCGGCGATGAACGAAGTGGACGCCGCGCTGGATTCTCTCAATCGCTATCGTAATACTCCCGGCGGCACGCTGCGGCTGAACGTGCCGGTCAGCGCCGCGCGGCTGGTATTACCCTCGCTGGTGCCGGAGTTCATCCGCCGTTACCCCAATATCCAGCTGGAGATCGTCGCCGAAAGTAACGTCCAGGATGTGTTTCGCGACGGCTGCGATGCCGGAATTCGCTACGACGAGCGGCTAGAGCAGGATGTGATTGCTCTGCCTATCGGGCCGCGACGCCAGCGATTCGCCGTCGCCGCCGCGCCGGCGTATTTAAGCCAGCACGGCAGGCCTGTGCATCCGCGCGATCTGATGCACCATCAATGTATACGCGGCCGCTACGCTACGGGCGTCATGCCGGCGTGGGAGTTTGAGCGCGAGGGGGAAAGCTACAGCGTTCAGGTGAATGGCCCGCTGGTGGTGAGCGTCGGTAGCGCAGTCGACCTGGCGGTTGACTCGGCGATTGCCGGGACCGGCGTTATCTACCTGTTTGAAGAGTGGCTGCAGCCCGCCATCGCCAGCGGCCAGCTCGAGCCAATATTACAGCCGTGGTGGCTGTCGTTCTCCGGGCCCTATCTTTATTACAACGATCGTCGGCTGATCCCGGTGCCCCTGCAGGCGTTTATTGATTTTGTGCGCGAGATGAATGCGTCGTCATGAGATGAATCGCCGAAGATAACCCTCCCCGCAGCGGAGAGGGCTGAACAATCAGCGGCGAATCGCGATCGCTTCAATCTCAATCTTCACGTCTTTCGGCAGACGCGCAACTTCGACGCAGGAGCGTGCCGGGAAGGTCGCATCATGCTCGGTGAAGAACGCTTCATACGCGGCATTCACGGTGGCGAAATCGTTCAGGTCTTTAACGAATACGGTGGTTTTAACGATATCGCCCACTTTCAGACCTGCTGCTTCAACGATAGCCTTTACGTTGTCCAGAGACTGGCGCGCCTGAGCGGCAACATCTTCCGGTACGCTGCCCGTTTTAGGATCAACCGGGATCTGGCCGGAAGTGATGATCATGCTACCCAGATCAACACCCTGAACGTACGGGCCGATAGCTGCGGGTGCATTTTCCGTCGCGATAGTTTTAGACATGAGTTCTCCTGAATAACAGCTTAATTAAGAAGTGACGCGAAATCCTTCGGGTTGCATCGACGCGGCAGGAGGCGAGTCGCCGTGGGCGCTCACGCCGCCGACAAGGAAGCAGCTTGAAGGATAGCGCGTTAAGGACCCGGCCATTATAGGGAGCCGGGTTGCCAATACCAACCTCAATTAGTTGGCCAGAACCACATTATGTGAAAACTCTTTTTCACAATATTTGCACTTCAGCGCGATGTCATTTTCCCGTTTTTTCACCGCAAAGCTGGAGGAAACGGGCTCGGCGTGGCTGATACAGTTGCTGTTCGGACACACCAGCACGCTGTTAATCCGCTCCGGCAGATTGGGGCGCGACTTGCCGACCACTTCGTACTCGTCGATACGGTTCACCGTCGCCAGCGGGGCGTACAGCGCCAGCTGGTTGACCTGCTCGTCGGTCAGGAAGGTGTTCTCAATTTTTATCAGATCCTTGCGGCCCATTTCGCCTGACGGCAGGTTCAGGCCGATGGTGATGCGCTGGTCGGTTTCGGTCAGCTTGAACAGCGTCAGCAGCTTAAAGCCCACCTGCGCGGGGATGTGGTCGATGACGGTGCCACGCTTAATGGCTTCTACCTGCAGTTTATTATCGTGTGTCATGGTCGTTTCCCCTTACAGAGCCAGCTCGCTAGTCAGTACCAGTGCCAGTAACGCCTGGCGTGCGAAGATGCCGTTGCCGGCCTGCTGGAAGTACCAGGCGTGCGGCGTTTTATCAACATCAGTGGTGATTTCGTCAATGCGCGGCAGCGGGTGCAGCACTTTCATATTGTCGCGGGCGCCTTCCAGATCGGCGGCGCGCAGCACAAACTGCGCCTTCACGTTGGCATATTCCGACGGGTCGAGGCGCTCTTTCTGGACGCGGGTCATATAGAGAATATCGACCTCCTCCATGACCTCATCAATGGCGCTATGGACGCTCCAGGCAATCCCTTTCTCGTCGAGCATATCGAGGATGTACTGCGGCATGGCCAGCGCGTCAGGCGCGATAAAGTAGAAGCGGTTGCCGTTAAATTTCGCCAGCGCCTGGGTCAGGGAGTGCACGGTGCGGCCGTACTTGAGGTCGCCGACCATCGCCACGTTGAGGTTTTCCAGGCGGCCCTGGGTTTCCTGGATGGTGAACAGATCCAGCAGGGTTTGCGTCGGGTGCTGGTTAGCGCCGTCGCCGGCGTTGAGCACCGGAATGCCGCCGGAGAATTCGGTTGCCAGCCGCGAGGCGCCTTCCTGCGGATGACGCATCACGATGGCGTCAACGTAGGTGCTGATGACCGAAATGGTGTCGGCGAGGGTTTCGCCCTTTTTGCCCAGCGAGGTGTTGCTGCTGTCGGAGAAGCCTACCACGCTGGCGCCGAGGCGGTGCATCGAGGTTTCGAACGACAGACGGGTGCGGGTAGAGGCTTCAAAAAAACAGCTGGCGATAACCTTGTGCTTCAGCAGTTCCGGCTGCGGGTGCGCTTTCAGCTTTGCAGCGGTCGCCAGGACCAGTTCAAGGTCTTCGCGGCTGAGATCGTTTATGGAAATGATATGTTTTTGATATAGCGGGTTAGCCATGTTTATCTCCTGACGCCTGGGCAAAAAAAAAGCCCCTTAAATAAGGGGCTTCGAGAATTCATTGAGCAACGGAAAGAAAAACGCTACGCCAGCGCCTGTTTTCAGACGCGGTAAGACAGAATGTCGTACGCAATAGACCATGCTTCCTCCCGGCAAATCGACCGGCATTATACGCAGCTCAAATTTCGGATCAAGCGATTCGTCCACAAACAGGTAAACGTTTGCTTCAATATCGCTGCGCCAGCGCAAAAAAGCGTTAAAAAGTGGTGGTATGGCAGTCGCAAGGGGCGTATAAAAACCAGAAATGAAAAGCTGTTTTATATTTGAGGGTTATTATGATCGTCGGCAACATTCACCATCTGCAGGCCTGGCTACCGGAGCCGCTGCGTCACGCTATCGAATACGTTAAGGCTCACGTCAACGAGCAGACGCCGCTCGGTAAGCACGATATTGACGGCAACAACCTGTTTTATCTGATTTCGCAGGATACCACCGAAGCGCTCAGCGAGCGCCGCGCCGAGTATCACGCGCGCTACCTGGATATCCAGATTGTGCTGCAGGGCGAGGAGGGGATGACCTTCAGCACCCGGCCCGCCGGGACGCCGGATATCGACTGGCTGGCGGATAAAGACATCGCGTTCCTCGCCGCCGGCGAGGAGGAGAAAACCATGATCCTCCGCGCGGGAGATTTTGTGGTGTTTTATCCAGGAGAGGTGCATAAGCCGCTGTGCGCGGTGGGCTCGCCCGCCAAAGTGCGCAAAGCGGTGGTGAAGATGCTGATGGGCTAAGAGCCATCACTCCCCGGTTGCGCAGTGCTTGCCGGGGAGAGGGGGCGGTGCGGTGGCCCGGATAAGGCGCACGCGCCGCCTCCGGGAAGTCTCCGCCGGGTTATTTACTCAGAGTCGCGACCATCACCGCTTTGATGGTATGCATGCGGTTTTCGGCCTGATCGAAGACGATGCTCGCTGCGGATTCAAACACCTCGTCGGTGACTTCCATCCCGCCATGCAGGCCAAACTCGGCGGCCATCTGCTGGCCAAGCGCGGTCTGATCGTCGTGGAACGCCGGCAGGCAGTGGAGGAACTTCACCTGCGGGTTGCCGGTCAGCGCCATCATGCTGCTGTTCACCTGATAGTCACGCAGCTGGGCGATACGCTCGGCCCACTTCTCTTTGGCTTCGCCCATCGAGACCCAAACGTCGGTATAGATAAAGTCTGCACCCTTCACGCCGGCGGCGATATCTTCGGTCAGGGTGATGTTGCCGCCGTGCTTTTGCGCCAGCGCTTTGCACTCGGCCACCAGGCTCTCTTCCGGCCAGCAGGCCGCCGGCGCGACGAGGCGCAGATCCAGCCCGGTAAGGGCCGCCGCTTCCAGCATCGAATTGCCCATGTTATTACGCGCGTCGCCGGCGTAGGCGAGGGTCATCTCGTTGAACGCTTTCCCGGGCAGGTGTTCCTGCATGGTCAGCAGATCCGCCAGCAGCTGGGTAGGGTGAAATTCGTTGGTCAGGCCGTTCCACACCGGCACGCCGGCGTATTGGGCGAGGGTTTCAACCACTTCCTGGCCGTGGCCGCGGTACTGAATACCGTCATACATCCGGCCCAGCACGCGGGCGGTATCTTTAATGGACTCTTTATGGCCGATCTGGCTGCCGCTTGGCCCGAGGTAGGTGACGCGCGCGCCCTGATCGAATGCGGCAACTTCGAAAGAGCATCGTGTGCGGGTAGAGTCTTTTTCGAAGATGAGCGCGATGTTTTTGCCGGCGAGATGCTGGATTTCAATGCTGTTTTTTTTATCGGTTTTGAGCCGGGTCGCCAGCTTGAGCAGGGCGGTGATTTCTGCAGGTGTAAAATCAAGCAACTTCAAAAAATGCTTCTGATAAAACGTCGACATGGTTCCCTCGCATGGCTTAAGCCACTTATTGAATTAAAATTCACTTTATATGTATGAATATTCATTTGCAACCCCGCCGCACAAATCTTTCGCGCAAAGGTGGAGGCAATCACGGCGGTATGTGACAATAGAAGTAACTGCCGCACATTATGAGGAACGAGCCATGGCAAACCCGGAACTACTGGAAGAACAGCGTGAAGAAACGCGTTTGATTATCGAAGAGCTGCTCGAAGACGGCAGCGATCCGGACGCGCTGTACACCATTGAGCATCATCTCTCCGCCGACGACTTCGAAACGCTGGAAAAAGTTGCGGTCGAAGCCTTCAAGATGGGTTACGAAGTGACCGAGCCGGAAGAGCTGGAAGTCGAAGAGGGCGAAACCGTTATCTGCTGCGACATCCTGAGCGAGAGCGCGCTGAAGGTTGAGCTGATTGATGCCCAGGTTGAACAGTTGATGACGCTGGCAGAAAAGTTTGGCGTCGAGTATGACGGTTGGGGCACCTACTACGAAGACCCTAACGGTGAAGATGGCGACGAAGACGATGACGAAGATTTCGTCGATGAAGATGACGACGGCGTACGTCACTAAGCCGCTGATGGATACGGCGGTATCTGCCGCCGTATAGCAAGGAATCTCGATGGACTACCCGCAAATACTCTCCCCCGTACTCAACTTCCTGCACTGCACCACCCCGCAAGCGTGGATTGATGAAGCCCGTAAGCCGGAAAACCTGCCGCTGCTGCTCACCGATCATATGGTCTGCGAGCTGAAAGCGGCGCAGAACGCCATGCTGCTGGTGCGTAAATATGTGGCGGATAAAGAGGGCGCCGACGAGCTGCTGGCCTGCCTGAAGCCGTACGAGGACTTTACCTACCGCTGGGGCCCGGAGCCGGATTTCGTCGCGCTGCATAAGCGGATCAATAAAAGCACCATGCCGCATACGGACGACCCGTGGGGACGCCAGCTGATTGACAGCATGGTGCTGCTGATTAAAGAAGAGCTGCACCACTTTTGGCAGGTGCGCGAGATCATGCAGGCGCACGATATTCCCTACGTCAAAATGACCGCCAGCAGCTACGCCCGCGGGCTGCGCCGGGAGGTGCGATCCCATGAGCCGGCGATGCTGATCGATAAGCTGATCTGCGGGGCCTATATCGAAGCACGCTCCTGCGAGCGCTTTGCCGCCCTGGCGCCGTGGCTGGAGGAGAGTCTGCAGAAGTTCTACCTGTCGCTGCTGCGCTCCGAAGCGCGCCACTTCGAAGATTACCTGCGCCTGGCGCAGCAGATTGCCGGGGAAGATATCAGCGAGCGCGTGCGCCAGCTGGGGGCCGCGGAAGCTGCGTTGATCAACGCGCCGGAGGCAGAGATTCGCTTCCATAGCGGAGTGCCGGTGGCGGCCTGAAGTGGGGTTCCCGGAGCAACGGGAAGATGGCGGATCCCCGGTAAGCGCAGCGCGGCCGGGGAAGCGTAAACAACAAGACTAACTACAGCGTTTTAAGCATCCGCACTTCGCAATCCACGTGGCCGGTATGGCCCAGCGGTCCGTCAATATGCTCGAAACCAAGGTGCTCGTATAACCCCACAGCTTCCTTGAGGAAGGCGGTGGTTTCCAGATAGCAGCGCCTGAATCCCTGCTCGCGGGCATGATCCAGCGCGAGCAGCGCCAGCTTTTTCGCCAGCCCCTGTCCGCGGGCACAAGTCATAAAGTACATCTTCTGCAGCTCGCAGATATCGGGCTCGCTGTGGGCCAGCGGCGCTACGCCGCCGCCGCCGACGACCTGACCATCCTGCTCCACCACCCAGTATGCGGAACCCGGCTGGCTATAGAGCTGGAAAAGCTCATCCAGATTAGGGTCGGCTACCGTATAGCCTTTATCGGCCGTCAGCCCATATTCGGCTGAAACCTGGCGAATAACGCCGGCGATAGCCGCATTGTCTTGCGCGGTGATCCGGCGCAGCGACACCGTGATGGTCGCGATGGTATTCATACGATTACTCATAGCAAAAATGGCAGATGATGCTGTTGTTAATAACATCGGAAAAGGGGGCAGCGCAAGCGCTGTTCAACGCGACGGACGTTTGTGCTGCAACCTGGTCGTTAGCGCGTGAGAATACGCGGTGATTGGGCCCCTTGCCCGGTCAGGCAAGGGGCTGAGGGTTACAGCGCGGCGATGACGGCCTGCTGTTCAACCAGCTTGGTTTTCGCTTCCGCGTAACCTTCCAGCTTTTCACGCTCTTTAGCAATGACCGCTTCCGGCGCGCGGGCGACAAAGCCTTCGTTGGAAAGCTTGCTTTCGATGCGGCCAATTTCCGCTTCGACTTTCGCCACTTCTTTCGCCAGACGCGCCAGCTCGGCGTCCTTGTCGATAAGGCCGGCCATCGGGATCAGCAGCTCGGCGCCGTCGATGATCTTGGTGACGGAAACCGGACCTTTATCATCGGCAGCCAGCACGGTGATGCTTTCCAGACGCGCCAGGTTCAGCAGGAAGCTGCGGTTGTCGTTTACGCGACGAATGGCATCGTTGCTGCAGCCGCGCAGCAGAAGCTCCAGCGGTTTGCCTGGGGCAATGTTCATTTCCGCGCGAATGTTACGCACGGCGATGATGGCCTGCTTCAGCCACTCGGTATCGGAAGCCGCGGCTTCATCAACCTGGGACGCATCGTACTGCGGGAACGGCTGCAGCATGATGGTATCGGCGGTTACGCCGCAAATTACCTTCACGCGCTGCCAGATGGTTTCGGTGATAAACGGAATGATCGGGTGCGCCAGGCGCAGCAGGCCTTCCAGTACGGTGACCAGCGTATTGCGGGTGCCGCGCAGCTCGGCGTCGCTGCCGCCGTTCATTACCGGCTTGGTCAGCTCCAGATACCAGTCGCAGAACTGGTTCCAGGTGAACTCGTACAGAATGCCCGCGGCGATATCGAAGCGGAAGTTATCCAGCGCTTCGCGGTACGCTTTGATGGTCTGGTTGAATTCAGCCAGGATCCAGCGATCGGCCAGAGAGAGCTCCATGGCGCCGCCGTTGAAGCCGCAGTCCTGATCTTCGGTATTCATTAGCACGAAGCGGCTGGCGTTCCACAGCTTGTTACAGAAGTTGCGGTAGCCTTCCAGGCGCTTCATGTCCCAGTTGATGTCGCGGCCGGTTGAGGCCAGCGCCGCCAGGGTGAAGCGCAGGGCGTCGGTACCGTGCGGCTCGATGCCGTCCGGGAACTGTTTTTCGGTGCGCTTAGCGATTTTTTCCGCCAGCTGCGGCTGCATCATGTTGCCGGTGCGTTTCTCCAGCAGGTCGGCCAGGGAAATACCGTCGACCATATCCAGCGGGTCAATCACGTTACCCTTGGACTTGGACATCTTCTGGCCTTCGTCATCGCGGATCAGGCCGGTCATGTAGACGGTCTTAAACGGAACCTGCGGCTTGCCGTTTTCATCTTTGATGAAATGCATGGTCATCATGATCATGCGGGCAATCCAGAAGAAGATGATGTCGAAGCCGGAGACCATCACGCTGGTTGGGTGGAACTGACGCAGCGCGTCGGTGTTTTCCGGCCAGCCGAGGGTGGAGAAGGTCCACAGCGCGGAGGAGAACCAGGTATCGAGAACGTCGTCGTCCTGACGCAGCGCGACGTCTGCGCTCAGGTTGTTTTCGCTGCGCACTTCTTCTTCGGTGCGGCCAACGTAGACGTTGCCTTCGTTGTCGTACCATGCCGGGATGCGGTGACCCCACCACAGCTGACGGGAGATACACCAGTCCTGAATATCGCGCATCCAGGAGAAATACATGTTTTCGTACTGCTTCGGCACGAACTGAATGTCGCCGTTCTCAACCGCTTCCACCGCCGGTTTTGCCAGCACGTCGGCACGAACGTACCACTGGTCGGTCAGCATCGGCTCGATAACCACGCCGCCGCGATCGCCGTACGGTACGGTCAGGTCGTGCGGTTTAACCTCTTCTAACAGGCCCAGCGCGTCGACGGCAGCAACCACCGCTTTACGCGCGGCAAAGCGTTCCAGATTCTGGAACTGGGACGGGATGGCGTTAGGGTAGGCGTCAGACTCGTTGCCTTTGGTGTCGTACACCTCCGCGGTTTCGCGGATATCGCCGTCAAAGGTCAGGATGTTGATCATCGGCAGGCCGTGACGTTTACCGACTTCGTAGTCGTTAAAGTCGTGCGCCGGGGTGATCTTCACGCAGCCGGTGCCCTTTTCCATATCGGCGTGTTCATCGCCGACGATGGGAATGCGGCGGTCAACCAGCGGCAGAATAACGAATTTGCCGATCAGGTCTTTATAGCGCGGATCTTCCGGGTTAACGGCCACGCCGGTATCGCCGAGTACGGTTTCCGGACGGGTGGTGGCGACCACCAGGTAATCTTTACCGTCGGCGGTTTTCGCACCGTCGGCCAGCGGGTAGCGGATGTGCCACATGGAGCCTTTAGACTCGCGGTTTTCCACTTCGAGATCGGAAATCGCGGTGCGCAGCTTCGGATCCCAGTTGACCAGGCGCTTGCCGCGGTAGATCAGATCTTCTTTGTACAGGCGGACAAAGACTTCCTTCACGGCATTGGAGAGGCCTTCGTCCATGGTGAAGCGCTCGCGCTCCCAGTCCACGGAGTTGCCCAGGCGGCGCATCTGACGGGTAATGGTGCCGCCGGATTCCGCTTTCCACTGCCAAATTTTGTCGATAAAGGCGTCACGACCGTAATCGTGGCGGGTTTTACCCTCTTCGGCGGCAATCTTACGTTCAACCACCATCTGGGTGGCGATACCCGCGTGGTCGGTACCGGCCTGCCACAGGGTATTTTTACCCTGCATGCGCTGGTAGCGAATCATGGTATCCATGATGGTTTGCTGGAAGGCATGACCCATATGCAAACTGCCGGTGACGTTCGGCGGTGGGATCATGATGCAGAAGCTCTCCTGGCTTTCATCACCATTCGGTTTGAAATAGCCCTGCTTTTCCCAGTGCTCGTAAAGCGGCTGTTCGATATCTTGTGGGTTGTATGTCTTTTCCATTATTTCCAGGTTGCCGTGTTCAGGTTGAAACCAGCCATGCGGTACGCTTTATAGCGTTCGCGCGCCAGTTGTTTCAAAGAGTCTTCGTAAGGGACAAAGTCTATCACTTCTGTGAAAGCGGTGGCAAAATCTGCAAAGTTTACCCGCAGACTGATCAGGATGTCCCGCGGGCTGCTGTTGCGCTTTTGCGGCCAGGCGACCTCCACCGGCGCGCCGCCTCTGGGGCCTTCTCCCGCCAGATTATGCGGGACAAAACTCTCCGGTGGCCGCGTCCACAGCGCTTCGTCGAGGCGAACCGCCTGCTGCTCATCTTCACAGGCGATCAGCACGCGCTTGCCGCTGCGCCAGCGCTCCGCGGCAATTTCACACACCAGCTGTTCGACGGCGCTCAGACCGTCCTGCTGCGCGTCGTTGTCCAGCAGATAAAAGGTTGCGTTCTTCATATCTCTACCCGTTGTCTTTCCCGTTGCCTCTTGGTTGGCTGCCTTTGGGCACCCCCGGCCGCAGAGTGAACTATGCTGGCGGAAGTGTGCGCCGCTCTGCCGCCGCGATGCAACTCGAAATCCATAGGGTACTGAATTCTAATTGCTCGAACTTACGGGCCGGATAAGCGTCGCGCCATCCGGCCTGCAAGATTACTCTTCGCCGGTAAAGCCGGCGCGGTTGAGCAGGAACTGCGACAGCAGCGCCACCGGACGGCCGGTCGCGCCTTTGGCTTTACCCGAACGCCATGCGGTACCGGCGATATCGAGGTGCGCCCAGTTGTACTTGCGGGCGAAGCGCGACAGGAAGCAGCCGGCGGTAATGGCTCCGCCCGGACGGCCGCCGATATTGGCCATATCCGCAAAGTTAGACTCCAGCTGATCCTGGAACTCGTCGCCCAGCGGCAGACGCCACGCGCGGTCGCCCGCCAGCTCGGATGCGCCAATCAGCTCATGAGCTAGCGGATTGTGGTTCGACATCAGGCCGGTGATATGGTGGCCGAGGGCAATCACGCAGGCGCCGGTCAGCGTCGCCACGTCAATCACCGCTTCCGGTTCGAAGCGCTCAACGTAGGTCAGGACGTCGCAGAGCACCAGGCGGCCTTCGGCATCGGTATTCAGCACTTCAACCGTCTGGCCGGACATGGTGGTCAGGACGTCGCCCGGGCGATAGGCGCGGCCGCCGGGCATGTTTTCACAGCCCGCCAGCACGCCGATGACGTTCAGCGGCAGCTGCAGCTCGGCCACCATACGCATCACGCCGTATACCGCCGCCGCGCCGCACATGTCGTACTTCATCTCGTCCATGCCTTCGGCAGGCTTGATGGAGATACCGCCGGAGTCGAAGGTCAGGCCTTTACCGACCAGCACGATCGGGCGCGCGTCTTCCGCCGGGTTGCCTTTGTACTCAATCACCGACATCAGCGATTCGTTCTGCGAGCCGTTGCCGACCGCGAGGTAGGAGTTCATTCCCAGCTCGCGCATCTGCTGCTCGCCGATCACGCGGGTGACGACGTTTTTGCTCCAGGTATCCGCCAGCTGGCGCGCCTGCGAGGCGAGATAGGCCGCGTTGCAGATGTTCGGCGGCATGTTGCCGAGATCTTTTGCCGCTTTGATCCCGGAGGCGATCGCCAGACCGTGCTGGATGGCGCGCTCGCCGCTGGTCAGTTCGCGGCGGGTTGGCACGTTGAAGACCATTTTACGCAGCGGACGACGCGGTTCGCTTTTGTTGGTTTTCAGCTGATCGAAGCTGTACAGCGTCTCTTTCGCGGTCTCAACGGCCTGGCGAACTTTCCAGTAGTTGTTACGCCCTTTGACGTGCAGCTCGGTCAGGAAACAGACCGCTTCCATCGACCCGGTATCATTCAGGGTATTAATGGTTTTTTGAATCACCTGCTTGTACTGGCGCTCATCCAGCTCGCGCTCTTTGCCACATCCAATCAGCAGAATGCGCTCTGACAGAATATTTGGCACATGGTGGAGCAGCAGCGTCTGGCCTGGCTTACCTTCCAGTTCGCCGCGACGCAGCAGGGCGCTGATATAGCCGTCACTGATTTTATCGAGTTGTTCGGCAATGGGGGAGAGGCGACGCGGTTCGAAAACGCCGACCACGATACAGGCACTCCGCTGCTTCTCCGGGCTACCGCTTTTTACACTGAACTCCATGCACTACGCTCCTGAATCTTAAAGACAACGACGGTGGCTACGGATAGAATTGAAAGCTTTCGTAACTCATGTCCGCTGTTGTGGTGACTTCGTGTTAATCTTAACGTTATTACGGCCTTGGTTCGTCAGAAAAAAACCTGATACGCAGAACCGATGAGTCATTTAATCTTAGCGATGTTTTCGACGACCAAAGAGAATAAATGACGTTTAAGCCATGAAACAAGCAATTTTCCTGCAATAAGACGGGTTTTTACGGGCGTATTTATAGTGATAATCATAAGATATCTGGTTCGTGAGACGCTGAAAAGCCAGTTGGCGATCCTATTCATCCTGCTGCTCATTTTCTTTTGTCAGAAACTGGTCAGGATCCTCGGCGCTGCGGTAGATGGTGATATCCCGACAAATCTGGTGCTCTCGCTGTTAGGGCTGGGCATTCCGGAAATGGCGCAGCTGATCCTGCCTCTGAGCCTGTTCCTCGGGCTGCTGATGACGCTGGGCAAACTCTACACCGAAAGCGAAATTACGGTGATGCACGCCTGCGGCCTGAGCAAAGCGGTACTGGTGAAGGCGGCGATGATCCTCGCGCTGTTCACCGGCGCGGTCGCGGCGGTGAACGTGATGTGGGCGGGGCCGTGGTCGTCCCGGCATCAGGACGAAGTGCTGTCGGAAGCAAAAGCGAACCCCGGCATGGCCGCGCTGGCCCAGGGCCAGTTCCAGCAGGCCAGCGACGGTAGCGCGGTGCTGTTTATTGAAAGCGTTAACGGCAAGCGTTTCCAGGACGTATTCCTCGCGCAGCTGCGGCCGAAAGGCAACGCCCGTCCGTCGGTGGTGGTCGCCGATTCGGGCGAACTCTCGCAGCAGAAAGACGGCTCGCAGGTGGTGACCATGAATCAGGGTACCCGCTTTGAGGGCACCGCCATGCTGCGCGATTTCCGCATCACCGATTTCAAAAACTATCAGGCGATTGTTGGTCATCAGGCGGTCACCTCAGATCCCGATGATACCGAACAGATGGATATGCGCACGCTGTGGCATACCCAGACCGATCGCGCGCGCGCCGAGCTGCACTGGCGCTTCACGCTGGTGGCGACCGTCTTTATCATGGCGCTGATGGTGGTTCCGCTGAGCGTCGTCAACCCGCGTCAGGGCCGCGTGCTGTCGATGCTGCCGGCAATGCTGCTTTACCTGGTCTTCTTCCTGCTGCAAACCTCGATTAAGTCGAACGGCGGCAAAGGTAAAATGGACCCGATGATCTGGATGTGGGGCATCAACCTGCTCTATTTCGCGCTGGCGGTGCTGTTGAACCTGTGGGATACGGTGCCAATGCGTCGCTTCCGTGCCCGTTTTAACAAAGGAGCGGCGTGATGCAGGCGTTTGGCGTACTTGACCGTTATATCGGTAAGACGATTTTCAACACCATCATGATGACGCTGTTCATGCTGGTTTCGCTATCGGGCATTATCAAGTTTGTCGATCAGCTGAAAAAAGCCGGGCAGGGCAGCTACGACGCGCTGGGCGCCGGGCTCTATACCCTGCTCAGCGTGCCGAAAGACGTGCAGATATTCTTCCCGATGGCGGCGCTGCTCGGGGCGCTGCTTGGCCTCGGCGCGCTGGCACAGCGCAGCGAGCTGGTGGTGATGCAGGCCTCAGGCTTCACCCGTCTGCAGGTGGCGCTGGCGGTAATGAAAACCGCTATCCCGCTGGTTCTGCTGACGATGGCGATGGGTGAATGGGTTGCGCCGCAGGGCGAGCAGATGGCGCGTAACTACCGCGCTCAGCAGATGTACGGCGGCTCGCTGCTTTCCACTCAGCAGGGCCTGTGGGCGAAAGACGGCCACAATTTTGTGTATATAGAACGGGTTAAAGGTAACGACGAGCTGGGCGGCGTGAGCATTTACGCCTTCAACGATGCGCGTCGTCTGCAGTCGGTCCGCTACGCGGCGTCGGCGAAATTCGATAGCGAGAATAAGGTCTGGCGCCTGTCGCAGGTTGATGAGTCCAACCTCACCGATCCGAAACAGATTACCGGCTCGCAGATGGTCAGCGGCACCTGGAATACCAAGCTGACGCCGGACAAGCTGGGCGTGGTAGCGCTGGATCCCGACGCGCTGTCGATTAGCGGCCTGCACAACTACGTCACCTATCTGAAGTCCAGCGGTCAGGACCCTGGCCGCTATCAGCTCAATATGTGGAGCAAGATCTTCCAGCCGCTGTCGGTGGCGGTGATGATGCTGATGGCGCTGTCGTTTATCTTTGGTCCGCTGCGCAGCGTGGCGATGGGCGTGAGGGTGGTGACGGGGATTAGCTTCGGCTTTATCTTCTACGTTCTGGACCAGATTTTCGGCCCGCTGACCCTGGTCTACGGCATTCCGCCGATCATCGGCGCGCTGCTGCCGAGCGCCAGCTTCTTCCTGATAAGCCTGTGGCTGATGATGAGAAAAGGCTAGCGCACTTCCCCCTCTCCGGCGCGGAGAGGGGGGCATTAACCTACCGTTTTCGCCCGCCGAGTAAGCTTCCCAGCATCCCTCTTACTATCTGATTCGTCACCTGACGCACCGCGCTTTTGGCCGCCGTTTGCACAATACCGTCGCGCTTGCCGCCGCGCGGGCCGGTGGTGCCAAACAGAATATCCTTCAGGCCGCCGAGCAGGCCGTCGTCGGCGCTGCTCTGCTGGCCTTTGGCCGGCGGCGCATCCTGCTGCTCGGTGGTAGCCTGTACCCCTTTTTGCAGCATTTCAAACGCCGACTCGCGATCGACCTCCTCCTCGTATTTTCCGTACAGCGCGGAGTGGTTAATCAGCCCGTTACGCTCGTCGTCCGTCACCGGCCCCATCCGCGAGCAGGGGGCGATAACCATCACCCGCTCTACCACCGACGGGCTGCCTTTTTCGTCGAGGAAGGAAACCAGCGCCTCGCCGGTGCCCAGCTCCTGAATAGCCTGTTCGGTACTGAACGCCGGATTGGCGCGCATGGTTTGCGCCGCCGTTTTTACCGCCTTCTGA
The DNA here is from genome assembly GCF_024810075.1 of Klebsiella sp. BIGb0132. Taxonomy (NCBI): domain Bacteria; kingdom Pseudomonadati; phylum Pseudomonadota; class Gammaproteobacteria; order Enterobacterales; family Enterobacteriaceae; genus Klebsiella; species Klebsiella sp. BIGb0132. The sequence continues at coordinate 283,506 of NZ_JANUDW010000004.1, forward strand.
TCCTTCGGCGTGAAGGCGCGCAGGGCGTGCTGCACCCGGTTGCCCAGCTGGCCGAGCACCGCGTCGGGGATATCCGCCGGGTTTTGCGAAACGAAGTAAACCCCCACGGCCTTGGAGCGAATAAGGCGGATAACCTGTTCAATTTTATCGAGTAAAACCTGTGGCGCATCGTTAAACAGCAGGTGCGCCTCGTCGAAGAAAAAGACCAGCTTCGGTTTGTCCAGATCGCCGGCTTCCGGCAGGCGCTCGTAGAGCTCCGAGAGCATCCACAGCAGGCTGGCCGCGTACAGCTTCGGCATCTGATACAGCTTTTCGGCGCTGAGGATATTAATCACCCCTTTGCCGCTGGCATCAACGCGCATCCAGTCCGCGATATCCAGCATCGGCTCGCCGAAGAAGTGCTCCGCCCCCTGCTGCTCAAGCGTCAGCAGGCCGCGCTGGATAGCTCCCACCGAGGCGCTGCTGATGTTGCCGTACTGGTTCTGGAAGCTTTTCGCGTTATCGCCGATGTACTGGGTAATGGCGCGCAGATCTTTAAAGTCGAGCAGCAGCAGGCCGCGGTCGTCGGCGATGCGGAAAATGATATTCAGCACCCCGGACTGGACCTCGTTGAGGTTCAGCAGGCGCGCCAGCAGCAGCGGGCCGAGGTCGGAAACCGTGGCGCGAAGCGGGTGGCCTTTCTCGGCGAAAATATCCCACACTACCACCGGGTTAGCGTGCGGCTGCCAGTCGCTGACGCCGATTTTTTCCAGCCGCGCCTGCAGCTTTTCGCTGCTCTGGCCCGCCTCGGCGATACCGGTGAGGTCACCCTTCACGTCGGCCATAAATACCGGCACGCCGATTTCGGAAAAGGACTCCGCCAGCTTCTGCAGCGTGACGGTTTTACCGGTCCCGGTAGCCCCGGTGATCAGGCCGTGACGGTTGGCCATTCCGGGGAGTAGATGCAGCTGTTTTTCCAGCGTACGCGCAATCAGCAGGGGTGAGCTCATGGTCGATTCCTCCATTTATCCTGCGTCGATTATAGGCAACCTGGCCGCAAAAAGACGCAGGGAATCGCCACTTTAGGGCAGAGTCGGCGTTTATTTTCTTCAGGCGCAGTGCTGCTGGATCAGCGCGATGCTCTGCTCTACCTCACGACGGATATCGTCTTCACGCCAGTTTGCCAGCTCCGGCGCAAACGGCTCGAAGGCGTAAACGCCCTGATAGCCGCGCGCCTCGAGGTTTTTGACCTGCTCGCAGGTTTGCAGCCTGTCGCGCGGCGTCAGCATGATGCGCTCATCGTCGGTGAGCTCCTCACGCGGGCGGGTATCCTCGACGCCGGAGAGATGGACCAGGCCGATAGCGTCGATCTCCAGCTGGCTAAACTCCTCATCCGCCTGCGGGTAGAGATGGTGGTGGAAGGTATCGATCAGCAGCTTAAACGGCACGCGGGCATCGTGAATAAGCGTTTGCGCCTGCGCCGCCGAGCGCAGCGAGCTTTGCGGAAAGCCCAGCGGCTCAACCAGCCCGTGGATGCCGTAAAAAGAGAACAGCGGCGCCAGCTCGCGTAGCGCGCTCAGCGTCTCGTCGGTGGAGACCGCGCTGCCGTCGTTGAGCGGGCAGAGCACCAGCGACTTCGCGCCAACGGCCTGCGCCTCCTTCAGCAGGGATTCGGTCAGGCTGCGCACCTCCGGCGTACGGCAGTTGAAGGGATAAACCGCATTGATGGTCAGAATCTCAATATGGTAGCGCTCGGCCAGTTCGCGCACCTGGCGGGCGCTGAGATCGTCGGTCACCTTTCCGCCGGGGAGATCGTTGCGCAGCTCGACCTTGTTCAGCCCGAGGCTGTTCACCAGACGAAAAAAGGACTCGATATTCAGCGAAGGGGCGATCTTGCGATTAATGCAGAAGCGGTGCAGGGCAATGGTCATTTTACTCTCCGGGAACAGGATGAAGTGGCTTCGTTCGATTACCCTCTAGTCAAAACGTTTATTCCAAAATTGGCAATGAGTGAAATGGTGATTATTTGAGCCGTCTCGCAAAATAGCGTGCGCAAAAGGGACGATGCGCGTCGGGCCGAAGTGCCGCAGCGTCTGTTTCCGTGCGATCGCGCTTTCTTGCAGGAACAGAAGCGTTATTGCTTAAAATTGCGACCATCATCACCAAATTAGAATTTCATTTTATATCTATGTTGAAATATAAATTTCATTTTACTACGGTTATAGCACAGCAAAATCGGAGATGGGCCGCAGCGTTGGCCTTCCACACCATGAGGCGAGAACATGACGATCACAGGAAACTTTATTGGCGGGCAGACCGTTACCAGCAGCAGCAATGAAACGATGCCGGTGTTTGACCCGGCGACGGGCAAAGTGGTGCGCGAAGTCACGCTATCCACCGCCGAGGAGGTCTCTGGCACCATTCAGGTCGCGCGCGACGCGTTTGAAAGCTGGTCGCGTACTACGCCCCTGCGCCGCGCCCGGGTGCTGTTCAACTTTAAAATGCTGCTGGAACAACATGCCGAAGAGCTGGCGGGGATCATCGTTAGCGAGCACGGTAAGGTGTGGTCGGATGCGCTGGGCGAGCTGACACGCGGCCTGGAAGTGGTTGAGTTTGCCTGCGGGATCCCGCACCTGATTAAAGGCGAGTATTCATCCGACGTCGGTACCGGCGTCGACAGCTACTCCCTGATGCAGCCGCTGGGCGTGGTGGCGGGGATTACGCCGTTTAACTTCCCGGCAATGGTGCCGATGTGGATGTTCCCGCTGGCGCTGGCCTGCGGCAACAGCTTCATCCTCAAGCCGCCTGCGCTGGCGCCTACCGCGGCGGTACGTCTTGCGGAGCTGCTCAAAGAGGCGGGCCTGCCGGATGGCGTCTTTAACGTGATCCACTGCAGCAACGAAGATGCTGAGCAGCTCTACACCGACCCGCGCATTGCGGCGGTCAGCTTTGTCGGCTCCTCCGGCGTGGCGGAGTATATCTACAAAACCGCCAGCGCTCACGGGAAGCGCGTGCAGGCCTTCGGCGCGGCGAAAAACCATGCGATCGTGATGCCGGATGCGGACCTCGATGCCACGGTGAACGCGATTATGGGCGGCGCGTTTGGGTCGGCGGGAGAACGCTGCATGGCGCTGCCGGTGGTGGTTGCCGTCGGCGATGAAACCGCAGACAAGCTGATTGCCCGCCTCCAGCCGCTGGTGCAGGCGCTGAAGGTCGGCCCTGGCTGCATGCGCGGCAAAGAAGAGAACGAAATGGGCCCGGTGGTTTCCGACAGCCATCAGAAAAAAGTGCTGGGCTATATTGATAAGGGCGTCAGCGAAGGCGCGACGCTGGTCGTCGACGGCCGTAAGCCGCGGGTGCCGGGTTACGATGAGGGTTACTATGTTGGCGGGACGTTGTTTGATAACGTGACGCCGGAGATGACCATCTGGCGGGAAGAGATTTTTGGGCCGGTGCTGGGGATTGTGCGCGTCGCCGACTATCACAGCGCGCTGGAACTGGTGAACAGCCACGAGTTTGGCAACGGCAGCGCCGTCTTCACCAGCAGCGGTCATACCGCGCGTGAATTTGTCCATGACGTGCAGGCCGGGATGGTCGGGGTCAACGTGCCGGTGCCGGTACCGATGGCGTTCCACAGCTTTGGCGGCTGGAAGCGCTCGGTCTTCGGCGCCCTGAACGTCCACGGGCCGGACGGCGTGCGTTTCTACACGCGTATGAAAACCGCCACCGTCCGCTGGCCGGAAGGGCAGCAAACCGTATCTGAATTCAGCATGCCGACGTTAGGCTAATCGGCGAAGGAGAGCGCCATGTCGTTACTGGCTAAATCGCAAAAAGAGGGGCAGATCCAGCACATTACGCCGCAAAGCGCCGGCTGGCGCTACATCGGCTTTGACGTCTGGATGCTGAAAAAGGGGCAGAGCGTGACGCTGGAAAGCGGCGAACGCGAGCTGTGCCTGGTGCTGGTCGCCGGGCTGGCCTCGGTCAAAACGACGAAGGCCGATTTCCCGGACCTCGGGCAGCGGATGTCGCCGTTTGAGCGCACGCCGCCGTGGTCGGTCTACGTGCCGCCGCAGGATAAAGTCGAGGTTACCGCCGATTCCGATCTCGAGCTGGCGGTCTGCAGCGCGCCGGGTAAGGGGAGCTTCCCCGCGCGGGTGATTCGCCCGCAGGAGGTTGGCGTTGAGCATCGCGGCAAAGGGCGCAACCAGCGCCGGGTGCACAATATTCTGCCGGACAGCGCGCAGGCTGACTGCCTGCTGGTGGTCGAGGTCTACACCGATGAAGGGGCCACCAGCTCGTGGCCTTCGCACAAGCACGATACCGCGCTGCCGGGCCGCGAGACCCAGCTGGAGGAGACCTACTATCACCGCTTCGACCCGCCGCAGGGCTTTGCCTTCCAGCGCGTCTATACCGATGACCGCAGCCTGGACGCCTGCATGGCGCCCTACAACCACGACGTGGTGATGGTGCCGCGCGGCTATCATCCGGTGGCGGCGATTGCCGGCTATGACAGCTACTATCTGAACGTGATGGCCGGGCCGGATCGGCGGTGGCTGTTTAGCTGGGAAGAAGATCACGCGTGGATTAATAGCCCCGACTATCCTCGCCACGACTGATACGCCGTGAACGCGACGCAGGGCCGGTTAGATTTGCTAACCGGCCTTTTTTATTGCCTGAGCGTTCCCGGCGGCCGCGCGGCCCGGTTCGATAACGGGTCGTCTGGGCGGGAGGGGAAAATTTGCACAATGTCGCCTGACTGGACGGGATGACAAGGCGTGTGGCGCCAGCCCGGATAAGACGTTGACGCCGCCATCCGGGAGAAGAGAGTACGTCTGGTCGTGGTCGAGCGGACGGGCGGACGCGCCGCCTCCGGGGAGGCGGTGCCTCAGGCCTGCTGCTGGGCCTGCGGATCTTTACTGCTGTTGAGGGCCAGCGAAACCGCCAGCGTCTGGGCGAGGCAGAGCGAAGCCACCTGCGAGCGGAACCCGTCAACCTGGGCCTCGCGCACCACGAAGCAGACGTCGCTGAAAGCCGCGAGCGGGCTAACCTGGCTGTCGGTGATGGCAATCTGCCGCGCCTTGCGCTGGGCGCCGAGCTCAACCAGCTCAACCACCTCGCGGGCGTAAGGCGAGAAGCTGACCGCCACCACCACGTCTTTCGGACCGACCAGGCTCAGCTGCTCGGTAAACATGCCGCCGAGTCCGTCGATCAGGAAGGCCTTGCGGTCAAGGTGGCGCAGGGCGTAGGTCAGATAGGAGGCGACGCTAAACGAGCGGCGCAGGCCGATAACGTAGATATTCTCCGCTTCCGCCAGCAGGGCTACCGCGCGCTCAAGCTCGTCGCCCGAGGTCTGCATGGCAAGCTGCTGCAGCGCCTGGGTGTTGACCATGGTAAACATATTGAGAATTTCGGTCGGCGTTTCCGGCGGCGAGCTCTCATCGCTGGTGGTCTGACGGAACAGGCGCGCGCGCTCGGTATAGTTGGCGGTCTCTTCCATCAGATGCTGTCTGAACATCTGCTTCATTTCGTTAAAGCCGCTGAAGCCAAAAGCGTTAGCGAAACGAATCAGGGTGGATGGCGGAACGTCGGCCTGCTGGGCAATAGAGGCTACGGTATCGAAAGCCACGCTATTGCTGTTATCCAGAATATAGCGCGCCACCTGTTTTAAGCGTTTGCTTAACGTCTCGTAGCGACGCCTGATCTCATCCTGCAGGATGGTAAGTTGGGTTGGATTATTGGCCATAAATTGCGCTCTGATGAAATGAAAGAAATATAACTTCCAGTGTACCAAATGAAGCGAATTTTTCATTTTTTGCGATGAAATACGCGATTCATTTCACGAAGAAAGCGAAAAAGCCCGCACCGGAGGGGGAAGGTGCGGGCTGAGCAGGATTAGCCGCGGGCTTCGCGCCAGTAGCCGATAAGCGCCAGGTAGTTGCGTTTCACCTCATCGATCAGCGCCTCATCGCTAAGCTCGCCCTGCATCCAGCGGCGCGAAGGCTGACCAAAGATGGTGCGGCCGACGGCAAAGCCCTTGATGATCGGGTGGTTCGCGGCCTCGGCGAATCCGGCGCGCAGGCGATCGGGCGGCGCGTCGAGGCCAAGGATCAGGATCCCGCGGCACAGGCTATCTTCACGTTCGATCAGCGCGGCGATCTTCTCCCAGCTCGCGCTGGCGAGCGGCGGCAGCTTCCACCAGTCGGGCTGGATACCGAGCCGGTAAAAATGTTCCAGCATGGCGTAATAGTGGCGCTCGTCCTTATCCGGGCCGCTCTCCGGTAGGATCACTTCCAGCAGCAGCTCGTGCCCGGACTTATTGCAGGCCTGCCAGACCTCCAGCAGCAGCGCATCCTGCTCGGCGCGCAGCGCCGCCGGGTCGGCCGGATGATAGAAGACCAGGCACTTAACCACCTGTTCCAGCGGCCAGTCGATCAGCTGAGTGCCGATATTGCCGTGCTCAAGACGCAGCGGGCGAGAGCCCGGCAGCTCGATTGGCCGCCCGATCCACCAGCCTTTGCCGGTAATGGCGTTCAGCGCGCGCTGGCCGTAGGTACCATCGGCGAGGATACCGCTGCGCCGATCGAGCCCGGCCTCCTGCGCAGCCGCCTCGGCGGCGGCCAGCAGCAGCAGTTTGAGCTGCGGGATGCAGGCCGTATCGCGACCGGTTTCCTGCACCAGATCCGCCAGCTGCTTGCGGTGGTCAAAGGCGAAGATGCACAGCTCAGGCCACTGCTGGCGGCGGCTGGTCACCCGATGGAGATGGTTCAGACGGGCGTCGAGATCCGGGCGCGGGACCGATTCCGCGCGCAGCAGATAGTCATCCAGCTCCACTTTCGTCGGCATCGCCGGCGCGCAGCCGTGGCGAGAGACCACCAGCGCCCCGCAGGCGTTAGCGTAGCGGCAGGCCTGCTCCCAGCCCTCGTCGTTCAGCCAGCCGCGCAGCAGGCCGGACATAAAGGCATCGCCGGCGCCCAGCACGTTGAGCACCTCCACCCGCACGCCCTGCTGCAGTGGCACGCTGTCCCAGCTGTCGGGGATCTCGCCTTCCAGCACCACGCAGCCCATCGGACCGCGCTTGCACACCAGGGTGGCTTTGGTGGCGTGGCGGACGTTTTTCAGCGCCGTCAGCGTATCGGTGCTGCCGCCGGCAATATGAAACTCTTCTTCTGTACCGACCACCAAATCGAACAGATGTAGCACTTCCTGCAGCTGACGGGTGACGGAACCGGAAGCAATGAAACGCGTTTCACCGTCGCCGGGCGAGGTTAATCCCCAAAGAACCGGGCGATAGTCGATATCCAGCGCCGTCCGCAGGCCGTGGCGGCGGGCGTACTCCAGCGCTTTCAGCACCGCTGCGCGGGTGTTGGCATGCGATAGGTGCGTGCCGGTGATCGCCAGCGCCCGGGAGGAGGCGATGTACTCTTCCTTAATATCTTCCGGCGTCAGCGCCATATCGGCGCAGTTGTCGCGGTAAAAAATAAGCGGGAAGGTTTCCTGATCTTTAATCCCCAGCATCACCAGCGCGGTAAGGCGCTGGTGGTCGGTTATCAGGTATTCGGTATCAACCCCGGCACGGCTTAGCGTTTCACGTAAAAAGCGGCCATTGTGCTCATCACCCACGCGGGCAAGCATCGCCGATTTTAGTCCCTGAATGGCGGTGCCAAAGGCCACGTTGCCCGAGGAGCCGCCCAGATATTTAGAGAAACTGGCGACATCTTCCAGCCTTGCGCCAATCTGCTGGGCATAGAGGTCGACAGCCACCCGGCCAATACAGATGACGTCGAGCCGCTTTACTGCTGCATTCATAGCTACGGTTTCCTTTTGCATGTCTGCTGTACGGAAGGGTCGATATCGACGAGGTCTCCACAAACAGCCTGAGAGTGAACGATTCCCCTTAGTTTGAGAAATAAATATTTCATTTGCAAATTGGATCGAAATTAAAAAACCAAAAGTGTGAGGGATCTACCACTCTGCGGCGCCGGGCACCATTATACAAAGGTTTGCCGGTGCCGGCTGCTCTTGCGTGAAAAAGGGTGAGTGATAAACATCTTTATACCTGATTTTTAAAAGGATATTGGTATGTGGCGTGACGCAGAATGGGAGGCGGGTTGCGCGCCGATGTCGATGAAACGAGTGAAATGCGCCGAGAGTTTGATCCTTCTCGCAAAATGAAATATTTTTTCTGTATTTATGTTTAATGAAAAAAATGTTTGCCTATAATCCAACAGTATTCCAGTGGCCGTTAACGATTTGTCTGGACCTCTTCCGGTATCGCCGCAGGGGCAAAAGCGCTAACCCACACACAAATACTGAACAATAAGGATTGTGCAACATGGGCAAACTGAGACTGACAATGGCGCAGGCGCTGGTGAAGTTCCTTGATAACCAGTATCTGGAAGTCGATGGCGAAGAGCATAAATTCGTCAAAGGTATTTTTGCCATCTTCGGCCACGGCAACGTGCTGGGGCTGGGCCAGGCGCTGGAGCAGGACAGCGGCGAAATGCGGGTATTCCAGGGGCGTAACGAGCAGGGGATGGCGCACGCGGCGACCGGCTTTGCCAGACAGTCTCTGCGCCGGCAGATCATCGCCTGCACCTCCTCCGTGGGGCCGGGCGCCGCAAACATGATTACCGCCGCGGCCACCGCGACCGCCAACCGCATTCCTCTTCTTCTGCTGCCCGGCGACGTGTTTGCGACCCGTCAGCCTGACCCCGTCCTGCAGCAGGTTGAACAGAGCTATGACCTGAGCATCAGCACCAACGACGCGTTTCGCGCGGTGAGCAAATACTGGGACCGCATTACGCGCCCGGAGCAGCTGATGAGCGCCTGCATTAACGCGATGCGCGTCCTGACCGACCCGGCTGAGACCGGCGCCGTGACCCTCTGTCTGCCGCAGGACGTTCAGGGCGAAGCCTGGGATTATCCGCTCTCTTTCTTTGCCCGACGCGTGCATCGGCTCGACCGTCGCCCGGCCAGCGCCGCGCAGCTGGCGGATGCGCTGGCGGCGATTAAGGCCAGCCGCAAGCCGCTGATTATCTGCGGCGGCGGGGTGAAGTACGCCGGTGCCGGCGAGGCGCTGTCCCGCTTTGCCGAACGCTACGGCATCCCCTTTGCGGAGACGCAGGCCGGGAAAGGCTCGGTGGTCTCCTCCCATCCGCTGAACGTTGGCGGGGTGGGCGAAACCGGCTGCCTGGCGGCCAACCTGCTGGCGAAAGAGGCCGATTTAGTGATCGGTATCGGCACCCGCTTCAGCGATTTCACCACCGCGTCAAAATGGCTTTTCCAGCATCCCGGCGTGCGCTTCCTTAACGTCAACGTCAGCAATTTTGACGCCTGGAAGCTCGACGGGATCCCGCTGCTGGCCGATGCCCGCGAAGCGCTCACCGCGCTGGACGACGCCCTGGCGGGCGAGTCCTGGCAGGCAGAGTGGGGAGCGCAGATCGACAGCGTCCAGAGCCGCCAGCTGAAAGAGACCCAGCGCGTCTATCAGGCGGTATGGCAGGACGAGTCCTTCGTCCCGGAAATTGACGATCGCCTGGATCGCGATGCGGTGTACCGCGAATTCCGCCAGATCACGGATTCAACCTTAACGCAGTGCAGCGTGCTCGGCGTGCTGAATGAAACGCTGGCCTCCGATGCGGTGATCGTGGCGGCGGCGGGCAGCCTGCCCGGCGATCTGCAGCGCGTCTGGCGCAACCGGGGGACCAACACCTATCACGTTGAGTACGGCTACTCCTGCATGGGCTATGAGGTGAATGCCGCGCTGGGCGTGAAGCTGGCGCAGCCGCAAAGCGAGGTCTATTCGCTGGTGGGCGACGGCTCATTCATGATGCTGCACTCCGAGCTGGTCACCTCTTTACAGGAGCGCGCGAAGATCAACATCGTGCTGCTCGATAACATGGCCAACGGCTGTATTAACAACCTGCAGATCGAGCACGGTATGGACAGCTTCGGCACCGAGTTCCGCTACCGCTCGGCGGAGAGCGGGCGGCTGCAGGGCGGCCTGGTGCCGGTCGATTTCGCGACCATCGCCGCGGGCTACGGCTGCAAAACCTGGCGCGTCACCACCCTTGATGAACTGCGCCATGCGCTGGACGCCGCGCGTCGTGAAACGGTCAGCACGCTGATTGATATTAAAGTGCTGCCGAAAACCATGGTGCATAAGTACGGCAGCTGGTGGAACGTCGGCGTGGCCCAGACGGCGCTGTCCGAGCGGATCCGCAAAGTCGCAGAACAGATTAATGAAAAACGCGCCGAGGCGCGGGATTACTAAAACAGAACACCCACCCTGAACCCTACAGAACCGCGGGAGAACACTATTATGTCACTCAGATTAGGCGTTATTGGCGCAGGCGCCATTGGTAAAGAGCATATCCGTCGCTGCACTCAGGTATTACAGGGGGCCACGGTGGTGGCCGTTTCGGACATCAATGCCGACAACGCGCGGGCGGCGGTTGCGCTCCCCGGCGTTCACGCCGAAGTCTACGCCGACGGTCACGACGTGATTAACGCCAGCGACGTTGACGCTATTCTGGTGACCTCATGGGACCCGACCCACGAAGAGTACACCCTCGCGGCGATTGCCGCCGGCAAGCCGGTATTCTGCGAAAAGCCGCTGGCGATGAGCGCCGAAGGCTGCCGCCGCATTGTCGATGCCGAAATAAAAGCCGGCCGCAGGCTGGTGCAGGTCGGCTTTATGCGTCCGTACGATGAAGGCTACCTGGCGCTGAAAAAAGTGATTGATGACGGCGATATCGGCGCGCCGCTGATGCTGAAGTGCGCGCACCGCAACCAGAGCGTCGGCGAGAACTACACCACCGATATGGCGATCACCAACACCCTGATCCACGAGCTGGACGTGCTGCGCTGGCTGCTGAACGACGACTATCGCTCGGTGCAGGTTCGCTTCCCGCGCGCTACTTCCCACACCCACGCCCGGCTGAGAGATCCGCAGATCGTCTCGTTTGAAACCAAAAAAGGCGCCCTGATCGACGTCGAAGTTTTCGTCAACTGCCAGTACGGCTACGACATTCAGTGCGAAGTGGTGGGTGAAACCGGGATTGCGCGCCTGCCGGAACCCTCGGCGGTGCAGATGCGCAAGGCGGCGAACCTCTCAACCCCGATCCTCACCGACTGGAAAGACCGCTTTATCAAAGCCTACGACGTCGAGCTGCAGGCCTTTATCAACGACGTGCGGGCCGGCAGGCTGCAGGGCCCGTCGGCGTGGGATGGCTATGCCGCCTCCGTCGCCGCCGACGCCTGCCTGCAGGCGCAGGAAAGCACCGGGCCGGTCGCGGTCGCGCTGCCGGAGTGCCCGGCTTTCTATCAGCGCTAAGCGCAGCTGCGTCTGCGGAACCTCTGCAAACAGGACTCGACGATGAAAATTGCCTTTGATGTGGATGTGATTAAAGACCTCGGGATTAGCGGGATGGTGCATCAGGTCGCGGAGTGGGGCTACCGCTATATTGAGCAGTCGCCGCACCCGCAGATTAACCCGTTCTATAAGCACCCGCGCGCCGGTCGCGAAGTAATTGCCGAGTACAGGCAGGCGCTGCGCGACACCGGCGTTGAGCTCTCTTCATTTATCTGCGTCTATCGCTGGTCGGGTCCGGATGAAGCGCGTCGCCAGGCGGCGGTGAAAAACTGGAAGCGGCTGATCGAAATCGCGGTGGAGATGGGCGTCCAGGTGATCAACACCGAGTTCTCGGGCGATCCTAACCAGCCGGAGATCTGCGAAGAGATGTTCTATCGCTCGATGGAGGAGCTGCTGCCGATCTTTGAGCGCGAAGGTATTCGCGTCGAGATCCAGGCCCATCCGTGGGACTTCTGCGAAGAGAACAACGAAACCGTCGATATCGTAAAGTCGTTCCGCAGTGAAAACGTGAAGTACGTGTACAGCGTGCCGCACACCTTCTTCTATGACAAAGGGATAGGCGACGTGGAGAAGATGCTGCGCTACGCCGGCGACGATCTCTCCCACGTGCTGATCGCCGATACCCGCAACCATACCAGGCACTGCCGTTACATCGTTAACCCGCCGGGCGTTGATGCCGCCGTGCACCAGCACGTGGGCGTCGGCGAAGGGGACGTAGATTTCAACGCGCTGTTCCGCACGCTGCGCGAGATGAAATTTGCCGAACGGACGTTCAAAGTCGGCGGCGAGCCGATTGTGGCCGCCTCTCTGTTCGGCTACCCGGAGAAGATGAAGTACCAGGCAGTGGAAACCCGTGAACTCATCGAACGTGAATTGCTGCGTCGTTAAGACGCGGCGGCAGGAGCAACCTAATGAACAAAGATAATATCAAACTCGCTATCGCCCCGATCGGCTGGACTAACGACGACATGCCGGAGCTGGGCGGCGAAAATACCTTCCAGCAGATCGTCAGCGAAATGGCGCTGGCGGGCTTTAGCGGCAGCGAAGTCGGCAGTAAATATCCCCGCGATCCGGCGGTGCTGCAGCCGATGCTGGCGATCCGCGGTATCCAGATCTGCAACGCCTGGTTTAGCACCTTTTTTGCCGACGGGCAGCGCGAAAAAACCATTGATGAATTCGTTAACCATATGAATTTCCTCCATGCGATGGGGGCGAAGGTGATCGGCTGCTCCGAACAAAGCGGCAGCATCCAGGGGCTGGACAAGCCGATTCTGGCCGACGCCAAGCCGTGCTTTAGCGAAGAGGAGTGGCAGCGGGTTGCCGAGGGCTACAACACCCTGGGGCGCCTGGCTGCGGAAAAAGGGATGCAGGTTTGCCTGCACCACCACATGGGAACCGGCGTTCAAACGACGGCAGAGATCGATAAGTTTATGTCGCTGGTGGATGATGGCGTCTTCCTGCTGTACGACACCGGCCACGCCTGGTACTCCGAAGGCGGCGCGGAGCCGATGCTGGCGATCCTCAAAAAATATCTGCCGCGTATCAACCACGTGCACCTGAAGGACGTACGCCCGGCGGTGATTGAGCAGGTGCGCCGCGAGGGGCTTTCCTTCCTCGACGGCGTGAAGAAGGGCACCTTTACCGTGCCCGGCGACGGCGCGATCGATTTCCGTCCGGTATTTAAGCTGCTGGATGATTTTGGCTACAAGGGCTGGATGGTAGTGGAAGCCGAGCAGGATCCGGCGCTGGCCAACCCCTTCGAATATGCGCTGAAGGCGCGGAAATATATTCGCGAAACGGCAGGAATTTAATCGTTGTTTCACTTCAGGCCATGCAGCAGCGTGGCCTGCTTTTTCCCGGCGCCGTGCGCTAATCAAATCAACACGTCAGTGAGGCCATCGCCTCTGCATTCAGACCAGAGCGGATCTCCCCCTACAAGGCAGGTTACTGGAGTCTTTTATGTCAAAGGAACAATATCTCACCCTCAACAGGGCCTCGGGGCCCAATAGCGACGCCCCGACCACGCCGTTTGTGAAGGTCGTTGCGCTGATAGCAACGCTCGGCGGTTTGCTGTTCGGCTACGATACCGGCGTTATCTCCGGCGCATTGCTGTTTATGGGCAATGAACTGCATCTCACCCCGTTCACCACCGGCCTGGTGACCAGCTCGCTGCTGTTCGGTGCCGCGTTCGGCGCGCTGCTTTCCGGCTATATGGCCAGCGCGGCGGGTAGAAAGAAAATCATCCTCTGGCTGGCGGTTATCTTCGCCATTGGCGCCATCGGTACCGCGCTGGCGCCCGACGTTAACTGGATGATTTTCTTTCGCCTGGTGCTCGGCGTGGCGGTTGGCGGCGCGGCGGCAACCGTGCCGGTCTATATCGCCGAAATGGCGCCGGCGAACAAGCGCGGGCAGCTGGTGACGCTGCAGGAGCTGATGATTGTCTCGGGCCAGCTGCTGGCCTATATCTCGAACGCGGGCTTCCACGCCGTATGGGGCGGGGAGAGTACCTGGCGCTGGATGCTGGCGGTCGCCACGCTGCCCGCCGTGCTGCTGTGGTTTGGCATGATGTTTATGCCGGATTCGCCGCGCTGGTACGCGATGAAGGGGCGCCTGGCGGAAGCGCGTCGGGTTCTGGAGCGCACTCGGCGCAAAGAGGACGTCGAGTGGGAGCTGATGGAGATCAGCGAAACGCTCGATGAGCAGCGCAGTCTCGGCAAGCCGCGGTTCCGCGAAATTATGACTCCGTGGCTGTTTAAGCTGTTTATGATTGGTATCGGTATTGCCGTTATTCAGCAGCTTACCGGCGTAAATACCATTATGTACTACGCGCCAACGGTGCTGACGTCGGTGGGGATGAGCGATAACGCCGCGCTGTTTGCCACCATCGCCAACGGGGTGGTGTCGGTATTGATGACCTTTGTCGGCATCTGGATGCTGGGTAAAATTGGCCGCCGGACGATGACCATGATCGGCCAGTTTGGCTGTACCGCCTGCCTGGTGTTTATCGGCGCGGTGAGCTATTTGCTGCCGGAAACCGTCAACGGCCAGCCGGACGCGCTGCGGGCCTATATGGTGCTGGTGGGCATGCTGCTGTTCCTCAGCTTCCAGCAGGGCGCGCTGTCGCCGGTGACCTGGCTGCTGCTGTCGGAGATCTTCCCCACCCGCCTGCGCGGGATCTTTATGGGCGGGGCGGTGTTCTCAATGTGGATCGCCAACTTCATGATTTCGCTCTTCTTCCCGATCCTGCTGTCGTGGATTGGCCTCTCCGGAACCTTCTTTATCTTCGCCGGGATCGGCGTGTTTGGCGCGCTGTTCGTCATTAAATGCGTGCCGGAAACCCGCAACCGCAGCCTCGAGCAGATTGAGCACTATCTGCAGGACCGGCTTGATACCAGCGAAGAGCGCAAGGCCGCGCGTAAGGTGTGGGCCGAATCCCAGGCGGATAAGGCCTAAGCCAGCGTTAATCCAACGAATCCCGTCAGGCCCGGCGCCTGGCGGGGAGACGGGCCTGCTCTCCTGCAGCCCCGCGATCCTGTAGTCCGCACCGGCGCCGCGCGCTATCTTCGGTATTTTCCCCGCCCGTATTGCGCCTGATGAAAGCAGAGTTTGCCGCGTATTGAGGATTGTCTCCGCCTCCGCTGCGCTGACCGGGGCGATAGATCAGCGCCGTTGCAGCATTATGTGATCCAGCCTGAAAAACCGGCACTTACGTCCGCAACCCCATTTACCTTCCCTTTCCCGGCAGCATAGTATGATCGTTAAATAAACGAACGCTGTTCTACAATGTAGAACAAAAATAGCGAGCAATGCTTCAGCAAGGAGATCTCATGCAGCAGACCGTGCAGTTCTCGGGGATTATTCCGCCTGTTTCCACCATCTTTACCGCCGACGGCCAGCTTGATAAGCCGGGCTTCGCGGCGCTGATTGACGATACGATCGCCGCGGGCGTTGACGGCCTGTTCTTCCTCGGCAGCGGCGGGGAGTTCTCGCAGCTCGGCACCGAAGAGCGCAAGGCGGTTGCGGCGTTCGCCATCGGCCACGTCGATCGGCGGGTGCCGGTTCTGATTGGTACCGGCGGCACCAACGCGCGGGAGACTATCGAGCTCAGCCAGCACGCGCAGGCGGCGGGGGCTGACGGCATTGTGGTGATTAACCCCTACTACTGGAAAGTGTCGGAACAGAACCTGATCCGCTACTACCAGCAGGTGGCGGACTGCGTGACGCTGCCGGTTATTCTCTATAACTTCCCGGCGCTCAGCGGCCAGGACCTGACGCCAGCGCTGGTCAAAACCCTGGCGGATTCGCGCAGCAATATCGTCGGCATCAAGGACACCATCGACTCCGTAGCCCATCTGCGCAGCATGATCCTGACCGTAAAGGCGGCGCACCCGAACTTCTCGGTGCTCTGCGGCTACGACGATCACCTGTTCAATACGCTGCTGCTAGGCGGCGACGGGGCGATCTCGGCCAGCGCTAACTTTGCGCCGCAGCTGTCGGTTAAGCTGCTGCAGGCCTTCCGCGACGGCGACCTGGCGCAAGCGGCGCACTATCATCAGACGCTGCTGCAAATCCCGCAGATCTACCAGCTCGATACGCCGTTCGTGAACGTCATTAAAGAGGCGACGGTCCTGTGCGGCCGGCCGCTGTCAACGCACGTGCTGCCGCCGGCCTCGCCGCTGAATGAGGCGGGCAAGGCGCAGCTCAAAGCGCTGCTGCAACGGCTCAAGCTCTGCTGATACGGAAAAAGACGATGACCATCGACAAGATTTTCACCCCGCAGGACGACGCATTCTATGCGGTCACCACCCACGCCGCTGGCCCTCAGGGCGCGCTGCCGCTGACGCCGCAGATGCTGATGGAGTCGCCGAGCGGCAACCTGTTCGGCATGACGCAGAACGCCGGCATGGGCTGGGACGCCAACAAGCTGACGGGCAAAGAGGTGCTGATCGTCGGCACCCAGGGCGGCATTCGCGCTGGCGACGGTCGGCCGATCGCGCTGGGCTACCATACCGGGCACTGGGAGATTGGCCTGCAGATGCAGGCGGCGGCAAAGGAGATCACCCGCAGCGGCGGCATTCCCTTCGCCGCCTTCGTCAGCGATCCGTGCGACGGGCGCTCCCAGGGCACCCACGGAATGTTCGACTCCCTGCCGTACCGCAACGATGCGGCGATCGTGTTTCGCCGCCTGATCCGCTCCCTGCCTACCCGGCGGGCGGTGATCGGCGTCGCCACCTGCGACAAGGGGCTGCCGGCAACGATGATCGCCCTGGCGGCGATGCATAATCTGCCGACGATCCTCGTGCCCGGCGGGGCGACGCTGCCGCCAACCTTTGGCGAAGACGCCGGAAAGGTACAGACCATCGGCGCGCGCTACGCCAACCACGAGCTGTCGCTGCAGGAAGCGGCGGAACTCGGCTGCCGCGCCTGCGCGTCGCCGGGCGGTGGCTGCCAGTTTTTAGGCACCGCCGGCACCTCGCAGGTGGTGGCGGAGGCGCTGGGGATGGCGCTGCCGCATTCGGCGCTGGCCCCGTCCGGGCAGGACGTGTGGCTGGAGATCTCCCGCCAGTCGGCAAGGGCGGTGAGCGAGCTGGATAATCGCGGCATTACCACCCGCGATATCCTGACCGATAAGGCTATCGAAAATGCGATGGTGCTCCACGCCGCGTTTGGCGGCTCGACCAACCTGCTGCTGCATATTCCGGCCATTGCCCATGCGGCGGGCTGCACCATTCCCGACGTTGACCACTGGACGCGGATCAACCGCAAGGTCCCGCGGCTGGTCAGCGTGCTGCCCAACGGCCCGGACTATCATCCGACGGTGCGCGCGTTCCTCGCCGGCGGCGTGCCGGAAGTCATGCTGCACCTGCGCGATCTTGGCCTGCTGCACCTGGACGCCATGACGGTCACGGGCCAGACGGTCGGGGAAAACCTCGACTGGTGGCAGGCCTCTGAGCGTCGGCAGAAGTTCCGCCAGTGCCTGCTGGAGCAGGACGGCGTCGATCCGGATGACGTGATCCTGCCGCCGGAGCGCGCCAGGGCGAAAGGGCTCACCTCGACGGTGGCCTTCCCGGTGGGCAACATCGCGCCGGAAGGGTCGGTCGTCAAAGCCACGGCCATCGACCCGTCGGTGGTGGGCGACGACGGCGTGTATCGCCACACCGGCCGGGCGCGGGTATTTGTCTCGGAGGCGCGGGCGATCGGGGCGATTAAAAACGGCGAGATTGAGCGGGGCGATATCATGGTGGTGATCGGCGGCGGGCCGTCCGGCACCGGCATGGAGGAGACCTACCAGCTCACCTCGGCGCTGAAGCACGTGTCGTGGGGCAAAACGGTTTCGCTGATCACCGACGCGCGCTTCTCCGGCGTCTCGACCGGCGCCTGTTTTGGCCACGTCGCGCCCGAGGCGCTGGCGGGCGGGCCCATTGGCAGGCTGCGCGATAACGACATTATCGAGATCGTGGTTGACCGCCTGGCCCTGACCGGCAGCGTGAACTTTATCGGCACGGCGGAGGCGCGCCTGACGCCGGAAGAGGGCGCCCTGGCGCTGGCGGCGAGAGCGCCGCATCCGGATCTGCACCCTCACGATTTTTTACCGGACGATACGCGCCTCTGGGCCGCGCTGCAGTCGGTGAGCGGCGGCACCTGGAAAGGCTGTATTTATGATACCGATAAAATTATTGAGGTTATTAACGCCGGTAAAAAAGCCCTCGGCTTATAAATAATTAAGCGTTGATTTTAGCCTGCGGAATATATTCCGCGGGCGAATTTTCATTGGCCTAAAAAGGCTATTTTTCGAGAATTTTATTATTTAATAAGCCATTAAAAATAAAAGCTAAAAATATTTTTTTCCGTTTTCGATTTATACCGACCGTAATCACAAAAACCAAAAAACATAATTCATAAATTAAAAATGGTCATTGCCGTAAAAACGAGCAGCTCATTACACTCTATTAACACGACAACGTGAATTAGGCACACGCATCACGGGTGTTTTCCTGACGACGCTGCGGCTATTTTTTTGCCCTCTTCAGGCCCCTGACGTTTGCATCATTCCACTCTCTGGGGTTGGGGATAAATATGCAATTAACCATGAAAGATAAAATTGGCTACGGGCTAGGTGACACCGCCTGCGGCTTTGTCTGGCAGGCAACGATGTTCCTGCTGGCCTATTTCTATACCGACGTCTTTGGGCTCTCCGCCGGGGTGATGGGCACGCTGTTTTTAGTTTCGCGCGTGCTGGATGCCGTCACCGATCCGCTGATGGGGCTGCTGGTGGATCGCACCCGTACCCGCCACGGTCAGTTCCGCCCGTTCCTGCTGTGGGGGGCGATCCCGTTTGGCCTCGTCTGCATGCTGACCTTCTACACGCCGGACTTCTCCGCGCAGGGTAAAATCATCTATGCCAGCATCACCTATATCCTGCTGACGCTGGTGTACACCTTCGTCAACGTGCCCTACTGTGCGATGCCGGGGGTGATCACCGCCGATCCGAAAGAGCGCCACACGCTGCAGTCGTGGCGCTTTTTCCTTGCTGCCGCCGGATCGCTGGCGATCAGCGGTATCGCGCTGCCGCTGGTGGGGATCATCGGCAAGGGCAACGAGCAGGTGGGCTACTTTGGCGCGATGTGCGTGCTGGGGCTGACCGGCGTGGTGCTGCTGTACGTCTGCTTCTTTACCACCAAAGAGCGCTACACCTTTGAGGTACAGCCGGGCGCCTCGGTGATGAAAGATCTCAGGCTGCTGTTCGGCAATACCCAGTGGCGGATCATGTGCACTTTCAAAATGATGGCGACCTGTTCCAACGTGGTGCGCGGCGGGGCGACGCTCTACTTCGTCAAATACGTAATGGATCACCCGGAGATGGCGATGCAGTTTCTGCTGTACGGCAGCATCGCCACCATGTTCGGCTCGCTGGCCTCGTCGCGCCTGCTGGGGCGCTTCGATCGGGTGAAGGCCTTCAAAGGGATTATCGTCGTCTATTCGCTGTTAAGCCTGCTGCTGTTCTTTATCCCTGCCGAACATATTGCGCTGATTTTCGCGCTCAACATTGTTTTCCTGTTCATCTTTAACACCACCACGCCGCTGCAGTGGCTGATGGCTTCCGACGTGGTGGATTACGAAGAGAGCCGCAGCGGCCGCCGCCTCGACGGCCTGGTGTTCTCCACCTATCTGTTCAGCCTGAAGATTGGCCTGGCGATCGGCGGCGCGGTGGTGGGCTGGGTTCTCGCCTTTGTGAACTACTCCGCCAGCAGCAGCGTGCAGCCGGTGGAAGTGCTCACCACCATTAAAATCCTGTTCTGCGTGGTGCCGGTGGTGCTCTACGTCGGCATGTTCATCATGCTCTCACTTTACAAGCTGAGCGATGAGCGCGTTGAGGCCATCAGCCAGCAGCTGCTTAAGCATCGCGCGGCGCAGAGTGAAGACGTTCCCGGCGCCGCGGCCGCAGCATCCAATTAAGAGGGAGACAATATGTATACGATTACTAACCCGATTTTGACCGGCTTCAACCCCGACCCGTCGCTGTGCCGGCAGGGCGAGGATTACTACATCGCGACGTCCACCTTTGAGTGGTTTCCGGGCGTGCGTATTTACCACTCGCGGGATTTGAAAAACTGGTCGCTGGTCAGTACGCCGCTGGACCGCGTGTCGATGCTGGATATGAAAGGCAACCCTGACTCTGGCGGTATCTGGGCGCCGTGCCTGAGCTACGCCGACGGCCTGTTCTGGCTGCTGTATACCGATGTGAAGATCGTTGATTCGCCGTGGAAAAACGGCCGCAACTATCTGGTGACCGCTCCGTCCGTCGAAGGCCCGTGGAGCGAGCCGATTGCGATGGGCAACGGCGGGTTTGACCCGTCGCTGTTTCACGATAGCGACGGCCGCAAATACTACATCTATCGCCCGTGGGGGCCGCGCCACCACAGCGATCCGCACTGTACCATCGTCATGCAGGAGTACTTCCCGCAGACGCAAACCCTGGCGAAGACGCGCAAAACCCTGTTTACCGGCACCGACCTGCGCTATACCGAAGGGGCGCACCTGTACCGCAAAGAGGGCTGGTACTACCTGCTGGTGGCGGAGGGCGGCACCAGCTACGAGCACGCGGTGGTGGTGCTGCGGGCGAAAAATATCGACGGGCCCTACGAGCTCTCTCCGGAGGTGACGCTGATGAGCAGCTGGCACCTGCCGGAGAACCCGCTGCAGAAAAGCGGCCACGGTTCGCTGCTGGAGACGCATACCGGCGAGTGGTATATGGCGTACCTCGTCAGCCGCCCGCAGCGCCTGCCCGGCGTGCCGCTGCTGGCATCCGGCGGGCGCGGCTACTGCTCGCTGGGGCGTGAGACCGGCATTACGCCCGTCGCCTGGCGCGACGGCTGGCCGGTCATCGAGGGCGGCAAGCACGCGGCGCTGACGGTGCCCGGCCCGCAGATGACGGAAAGCAAAGCGGCGGCAGAGCCGGCGTGGTGCGACGAGTTCGACGGCGCAGCCCTCGACCCGGAGCTGCAAACCCTGCGCATTCCCTTCGATGAGACGCTCGGCTCCCTCAGCGCCCGGCCGGGCTATCTGCGCCTGTACGGCAACGATTCGCTCAACTCCACCTTTACCCAGTCCACCGTGGCGCGGCGCTGGCAGCACTTTGCCTTCCGCGCCGAAACGCGGATGGAGTTTGCGCCGGAGAACTTCCAGCAGAGCGCCGGTTTAACCTGCTATTACAACACCAAAAACTGGAGCTACTGTTTTGTCGACTTCGAAGAGGGGCGGGGCAGAACGCTGAAGGTGCTGCAGCTCGACCACAACGTGCCTTCCTGGCCGCTGCACGAGCAGCCGATCCCGGTGCCGGACGAGGCGCAGAGCGTGTGGCTGCGGGTGGACGTCGACCACCTGGTGTACCGCTATAGCTATTCGTTTGACGGCGAGAACTGGCACCGGGTGCCTGTCGACTATGCGGCGTGGAAGCTGTCGGACGACTATATCGGCGGTCGCGGGTTCTTTACCGGGGCGTTCGTCGGCCTGCACTGCGAGGACATCAGCGGCGACGGCTGCTACGCTGATTTTGACTACTTCCGCTACCTGCCGGTAGAGGCGTAGGCCATCAGGCCGGGTAGCCCAGCGCTTTTGACAGCTGGCGCCCGGCCTCTTCCAGCTGCAGCCGGTAGCGGGTGAGCTCGTCGTCGTCCACCCGCGAGGTAAGGGTGGAGAGGCTCAGGGCGGCAATCACCCGCGATTCATGATTCCACACCGGTACCGCCACGCAGCGCACGCCCTGTTCGTTCTCTTCGCTGTCGAGGGCGTAGCCCCGGGCGCGGGTTTGCGCCAGGACATCCAGCAGCGCCTCGCGGGAGGTGATGGTCGCGGGCGTGAAGGCGGTGTACTGATAGCCATCGAGCAGGGGATCCCGCTCGGCGTCGCTCAGCCAGGCCATCAGCACCTTGCCGATGGCGGTGGCGTGCACCGGCAGGCGGCGGCCAATGCGCGAGTAGGCGATAGCGGCGAGCCGGCCTTCGATCTTCTCTATATAGACCCCTTCGCGGCCGTCGAGAATACCGAGATGGGTGGTCTGCCCGGTATGCTGCGAGAGCTCCGTCAGCCAGCCCTTCGCCTTCTGGCGGATATCCATTGAGCCCACCACAAAGTGGCCGCGCTCCACCAGCTTCATGCCGAGGCGGTATTTGCCGTTTTCCGGGTTCTGATCGATATAGCCGTGCAGCTGCAGGGTTTTGAGCAGCGAATGGAGCGTGCTTTTGCTCAGGCCCATTTGCTTGCTGATGTCGGTGATTTTGAGCTCCTTCGCCTGGTCGTTAAACAGATCGAGGATCGTCAAGGCACGTTCAACAGACTGAATAATAGGCATTATGTACGACCATTCGCGCGGGGGGAGGGTGAAAAAGTACCTTTTTTACGCTGAAAAATCAAACGGCTGGGGTGAAAACTCCTCGTCGCCCCGCTCGGCGCAGTGCGGCCGTCGGGGCGACGAGGCGCGGGCTTACTTTATCTCGGCGAGCGCGGTTTTATCCACGTAGGGCTTCATCAGGGCATCGGCCTCTTTCTGCGCTGCCTCGACCGCCGCTTCCGGGGTGACCTTCGCATCGTTGACCACCGCCGCCAGCTGGTTCTCCATCGCCTTACGTACCGCGACGGTCTCCCAGGTGGAGTACCACGGATGGGCGTATTTCAGCTGCTCCAGGGCGATGGCCGCGCGCGGGTCCTGCTGCAGATAGGCCTTCATTTCCGGCGTATCGTAGGCCGCTTTGCGCGGGGAGAAGTAGCCGGTGAAGCGGCTCCACTCGCCGTTGATCTTCGGGCTGACGAGGTAAGTGAGGAACTGGTAGGCCGCCTTTTTCTGCGCGTCGGAAATGCCTTTAAAGCTCACCAGGCTGGCGCCGCCGATCGGTACCGCGCGCTGCTCTTTGGCCGGCAGCATCGCCACGCCGAGCTCGAAGTCTTTGCTATTTTCGCGCATAAAGCCCAGCGCGCCGGTGCTCAGCATCGCCATCCCGACCTTGCCGGAGAAGAAGGACGCGCTGATCTGCTTCGAGTTGAGCACGCCGGAGGGCATCACCTTGTCCTGATAGACCAGGTTCTGCCAGAAGCGCAGAGCGCCGATGGTAGTCGGGGCGTTGTAATAGACTTCGCCAGGGTAGTCTTCGTTAAAGTACTTCCCGCCGTTGGCGCGCACCAGCGCCGAGAAGATCCAGCCGCCGTAGTCGTCGTTGGTGGACGGCAGCATAATGCCCCACTGGCCTTTGCTCTCGTCGGTCAGCTTTTTGGCATCCGCCAGCAGCTCGGCCCAGGTCTGCGGCGGCTGCTTGATCCCGGCCTGCTCGAACAGGGTTTTGTTGTAGTAGAGGATCGGCGTCGAGTTATGGAACGGAATGGCGTAAGTGGTGCCCATTACCTGGGCGTTTTTGTGCATCGCCGGCCAGAACTCTTTGACCAGGAAATCCCCGGCCTTCTGGTCGCCGTATTTGAACAGCTCGTCCATCGGCAGGATCTCATCCTTGAGCGCGAGGTCGGTGGTGAAGTTGGCGGACATAATCACCAGCGCCGGCGGCTGCCCGGCCTTCTGCGCCGACTCGGCTTTGATCTTGGTGGTGTCGTAGTTGCCGGTAAAGATCCCGCGTACCTCCACGTCCTGCTGCGAGTCGTTAAAGGCCTTGATGACGCGGGTCATCTCCATGGTCAGCTTGCCGTCTACCGGCGCCGGGAACATGAAATCGATCTTCTCTTTCGCCAGCGCTGCGCCGCTTAGCGCGAGCGAAAGCCCGACCGCTGTCAGAGTTTTAAGCATGGTCAATCTCCTGGAGTAAGCGCCTGATGAGCGGGCGCTAAATTGTGCTGTTGCTCAGCATGAAAAAGATGAATATCCCCGGGCGAAAAGCCGAGGATCAGCGAGTCGCCTTTCTCCGGCACCGCGCCGCGATGGCGGCGGCTAAAGCGCAGGGTGCCGATGGGGGTGCTGACGTGGAGCAGGTAATCGGCCCCCATCAGTTCTCGTTGCAGCACGGTGGCGGGCAGGCGCAGGTGGCCCTCCTCCACGCGATCGCTGATATGTTCCGGGCGAAGGCCTAGCCAGACGCGGGACTCGTCGCGATAGCCCGGCGGCAGCGGATGACGCAGCTCGCCGAGCCGCACCTCGCCGTCGGCGCAGGGCAGCGACAGCAGGTTCATCGCCGGGGAGCCGATAAACCCGGCGACGAACAGATTGGCCGGGTGGGCGTAGAGGTGCTCCGGGCGCCCGACCTGCTGCACGTGGCCGGCGTTCATCACCACGATGCGGTCGGCCATCGACATCGCCTCGGTCTGGTCGTGGGTGACGTACACGGTGCTGGTTTTCAACTGCTGGTGGAGGTCCATAATGCTGTCGCGCACCTCGCTGCGCAGGCGCGCATCGAGGTTGGAGAGCGGCTCATCCATCAGGAACAGGCGCGGATTGCGCACGATGGCGCGGGCCATCGCCACCCGCTGGCGCT
The DNA here is from genome assembly GCF_024810075.1 of Klebsiella sp. BIGb0132. Lineage (NCBI taxonomy): Bacteria > Pseudomonadati > Pseudomonadota > Gammaproteobacteria > Enterobacterales > Enterobacteriaceae > Klebsiella > Klebsiella sp. BIGb0132. The sequence goes on from NZ_JANUDW010000004.1 coordinate 307,830, forward strand.
GGCCGCCGGAGAGCTTCGCCGGCTTGCGATCCAGCAGGGCGTCCAGCTGCAGCATCTGTGCGACGTTATCCACCCGCGGCTGCCAGCTGGCCTTCTCTTCCTTGCGCACCTTCATGCCGAAGGTGATGTTGTCGCGCACCGACAGATGCGGAAACAGGGCGTAGTTCTGGAAGATCATCGCGAAGTTGCGCTCGCGCGGCGACATATCGGTGATGTTCTGCTCGTGCAGCCAGATTTCACCGTCGCTGACCCGATCGAGCCCGGCCAGCAGGCGCAGCAGGGTGCTTTTGCCGCAGCCGGAGGGGCCGACCAGCACCACGAACTCGCCCTCGTGAATATCCAGCGACAGGGCGCTAAGGGCCGGCTTGCCGTCGAAGCGTTTGGTGATATTTTGCAGACTCAGCATCGTGATTAGCGCTCTTGCGTCGGGCAGCTGATGTTTTCGTCATACAGCCACGGCCCGGCATAGTGCGCCAGCGAGTGCTGGTAGCTCACCCACTGCTCGCCCACCTGGCGATGCATCAGGCAGGAGGCCGGCGACAGGTCGTAGTACGGGCGGGTATCTTCGTGGAAATAGGGCACCTGATGGACGGTTCCCGGCACGGTGGAGATAATCGCCTGGCGGTGCTGGGTCATCGTCAGGCTATGGTTGTGGCCGCAGAAAATGCGCGTCAGCGACGGGAAGCGCTCCACCAGCGCCAGCAGGCGATAGCCGTTTTCACAGGCGATGGGGTCCATCTGGGCGTTACCCAGCGGCAGCGGCGGATGGTGCATAAACACCGTCGCCGGCTTATCGCCGCCGTCGAACAGCTGGGCTTCCAGCCATTTAATGGTTTCGTCGGTCAGCCAGCCGCTGGAGGTGCCGGCGCGGCTGGAGTCGATAAACAGCAGGCGGGTGGCAAAATCGTCTACCGCGTAGTGCATGTTCTGCGGGTCGCTGCCGAGCTGCGGGCACAGCGGATGCAGGTATTCGAGAAACAGCGCTTTATCGTCGTGGTTGCCGGGAATGAGATACAGCGGATAGTTCAGGCCGCTGAGGATCTGGCGGGCCGCCTCGTACTCCTCCGGGCGGCCGCAGTTGACGATATCGCCGCTGATCACCACCGCGTCCGGACGCTCCTGCAGGGCGTTGAGCTGGGAAACCACGTCGGCGTTGGCGGCATTAACGTCGATAAAGCCGTACAGCTTCTGGCCGTGGCTGCGGAAGTGGGTATCGGAAATTTGCGCTAACAGCATCAATAACTCCTTATTTGATCCCGGAGAAGCCGAAGCTTCGCAGGAACTGTTTCTGGAAAAGAATGAACGCCAGCATCAGCGGCAGGCAGACCATCAGCGTCCCGGCGCCGATGGTGCCCCACTGGCCGCCGGATTCGGCGCCCATGGCGAAGGAGACCAGCCCCACGGTCAGCACCTGCTTATCGGGATCGTTGAGCATCATCAGCGGCCACAGGTATTCGTTCCAGTGGTAGGTAATGCTGACGGTGGCGAAGGCCAGCACCGACGGCCAGGACATCGGCAGCAGCACGCGGAACAGCACCTGCCACCAGCGGCAGCCCTCCATCAGCGCCGCCTCCTCCAGCTCTTTGGGGATGGCGAGGAACGCCTGGCGCATCAGGAACACGCCGAACGCCGAGGTGAAGTAGGGCATCATCACCCCGGTGAGGGTGTTGAGCAGGCCGAAGGTTTTCAGGGTCAGCATGTTCGGCACCATCATCACCACCGGCATGATCATCAGCTGCACCAGGAACAGCAGGAACAGGGTCTGCTTGCCGCGGAACTCGTGGCAGGCGAAGACGTAGCCGGCGGTGGTGATGGTCAGCAGCTGCACGCAGAAGGTGCCGAAGGTGAAGATCAGGGTGTTGGCATAGAGGCTCAGCCAGTCGGCGCTGGCCCAGGCATCGCGGAAGTTATCGAGGGTCAGCGGCAGCCTGGGCAGCAGCGAGGCCATATCCTCGCCGAAGGTGGTGGCGCTGAACGAGGTTGCCAGCATCCAGATAAACGGGCTCACCCACAGCAGCGCCAGGCAGCACATCAGCACGCTGAGGGTAAAGGGCTGCGAACGGCGCAGGCGCAGCCACAGCGGGCGCGCTGCGGCCGGAGAGCGCACGGCCAGGGGCGAGATTTCAGCGCTCATGGTGGGCTCCTTTTTCCAGCAGTCTGAGGTTAAGCAGCGAGAAGGCGAACAGCCCGGCCAGCGTCAGGAAGGTGGCGGCGGAGGCTTTGCCGAGGTCGTGGGTATCCCACGCCAGGTTCTGGATGTAGTAGAGCAGGACGGTGGTGGCGTTGTCCGGCCCGCCGCGGGTCATCACCGCCACGTGGTCAATCTGGGTGATGGAGTAGATCAGCGCCGTGGTGATGACGAAGCTGAGAGTCGGGCGCAGCAGCGGCAGGGTGACCTTAAAGAACACCTGGCTGCGGGTGGCGCCTTCCATAATCGCCGCTTCGCGGGCCGAGGCCGGGATGCTCTGCAGGCCGGCGAGGAAAAACAGCATGTAGTAGCCGGCAAACTTCCACACCCCGATCAGCGCCAGCGCCAGCAGGGCGGTGTTGCTGCGCCCCAGCCAGTTGTTGTTCATCGGGCCGACGATCTTCGCCAGGTAGTGGTCGAGCAGGCCGAGGCCGGGCATAAAGATAAACAGCCACAGCGCGGCGGCGCTGACCATCGGGATAATCATCGGGAAGAAGAAGGCGGTGCGCAGCCAGCGGTTGACGCGGTGGTTTTCGCTCAGCGCCACTGCCAGCAGCAGGGCCAGCGTCACGCCCGGCACCACCGTCAGCAGGATATAGATCAGGTTGTTGACCAGCGACTGCCAGAAGACGCTATCGGCGAACAGGCGGGTGAAGTTATCGAGGCCGACGAACTGCGCGCCGTCGCTCACCATCCGGGTATCGAACAGGCTGTCGTAGACCGATCGCCCCAGCGGGAACCAGGTAAAGAGCAGTAAAAACAGCAGCGAAGGTGACAGTATTAGCCAGGGGAGCCAGCTTTTTCTCATAACGGCGACGTCTCAATCGGGCATTGTCGAAGCACGGATTGTGAGAAGCTTTGACTGCAAAAGTATGGCGGGAAGATGACTGTTTAATGACCGGGGGCGCAGCTGCCGGGCAGACGGACCGCCCGGCGGAGAGGTTACAGATATCCTGAATCACCGGCGCTCAGGCAGCGTATAGGCGGCCTGAGCGCGGCGGAGATCGTCAGAAGTCGGCTTTCAGCACCACCCGATAGCGGGCCTTGCCTTCGCGCACGTGCTTGAGCGCCTCGTTGATTTGCGACATCGGGAACAGCTCGGTGGTTGGCGCCACTTTGCTGCGTCCGGCGAACTTCATCAGCTTGCGCAGCTCGGACGGGTTGCCGGTCGCCGAACCGGAGATGCTGCGGTCGCCGCCGATCAGGGTGAAGGCGGGAACCGGGAACGGCTTCATCACCGCGCCGACGGTATGGAAGTTGCCGCCCCAGGAGAGGGCCTCGAAGTACGGCTGCCATTCGAGATCCACCGCCACGGTGTTGATGATCAGGTCGAACTGGCCGGCCAGCGCTTTTAGGGCTTCGGGATCGCGGCTGTTGACCACGCGATCGGCGCCCATCGCCAGCACTTCCTGCTCTTTCGCCGGGTTGGAGCTGAAGGCGGTGACCTCCGCGCCCATCGCGCGCAGCAGCTTGATGGCGATGTGGCCGAGGCCGCCGATGCCGATGACCCCGACGCGGCTGGTGGCGGTGACACGATGCATCAGCAGCGGTTTAAAGACGGTGATGCCGCCGCAGAGCATCGGGCCGGCGGATTCAATATCGATGCTTTCCGGCAGGGGGATCACCCACTGCCAGTCGGCGCGCAGCTTATCGGCAAAGCCGCCGCGGTTGATGATGGTCGGCACCGAGCCTTCCAGGCAGTTGATCTGGTTGCCGCTGATACAGGCGTCGCAGTGTCCGCAGCTGCGCGCCGTCCAGCCGATGCCGACCTTCTGACCGACCTTCAGCCCCTTCTCCTGCGCCGCGCTGCCCAGCGCCGCGACGCGGCCAATGATTTCATGCCCGGCAACCAGCGGGTAGCTCGACATGCCCCATTCGTTGTCGATCATCGACAGGTCCGAGTGGCAGATGCCGCAGTACTCCACCTTGACCTCGACATCTTCCGGCCGGAGTTCGCCGGCGTCGTATTCCCACAGCGACAGATCGGCGCCCGCTTCTTTGGCGGCGTAGCTTTTAATTATGCTCATGACGGTTTCCTTGGGTTTGGCGTAGATAATCAGGAAGTGTAGAGCATTGGGGGTGGCGACGCTTGGCAGAAGGAGGTGTGGGGGGAGGGGCGTGGGTGGGGCGAGAAACGAAGAGCGGCCAGGGTTCCCCCCGGCCGCGAGGGGAAGGGAGCAGAGGCTCAGGCCTTCAGCAGCAGCGCATTCAGCCAGGTTTCGCTGCGGTCCGGGCGCTTATCCAGGGTTTGCCACATCCGCGTGATGTCGATATCCACCAGCGCGGCGACCAGCGCCGCGAGGCCCGCTTCATCGAGGTCGGTAAAACGTCGCCCCTCTTTTTCGCGCTCGCCGGTCCCGTATTTAAACGAGACGTACCAGACGCCGCCGGGTTTAAGCGCCGTCGCCAGCCGCTGCATCACGCCGGGAAGCTCATCGCCAGGCACGTGCAGCAGCGATGCGCAGCACCAGATCCCATCGTAGCGCGCGGTTTCGCTGATGTCGGTAAAGCTGCGCTGGCGGACCGGCAGCCCGCTGTAGCGCGCCGCCCGCGCCACCATTTCCGAGGAGGCGTCAAAGGCCTCGACCTGATAGCCCATCTCTGCAAAAGCTTTCGCATCGCGCCCGGAACCGCAGCCGGCATCGAGGATCAGCTCCGGCGGGGTTAGCGCCTCAACGAAGGGGGCGTACAGGGAGGACATATCGACAGCGACGGTGGCGGTAAAAAAGCTGTCGGCGTTGTGTTGGTAGTAGTTGATGGTCATCAGAAGATATCCGGCCCGGCGGCCTGGGGCTCCCATTCATGAAGCAGGGTAATACGCGCGGTATTCCAGGCGTTGTTTAAAAAATCATGCCTGCGCGCCGGGGTGCTCCCGGTCTGGCGGATGAGCGTTTCGCGCAGCGGCAGGTGGCTGGTAATAAAATATTCGTTCCTGTCGCGCAACCGGTAGAGTAATTTTTGCGACGGCACCCGCATAAATTTGCCCCGTTCGCCGCGGTTGCAGCTCCGGCAGGCGAGGACCAGATTCCAGACGCCGTTGATGTTGCCCACCTCCTGACGGGCGCTCCACGGGATAAAGTGGTCGACGTCGGCCAGGTTCTCGTCGCCGCTATCGAGGCTAACCGGTGCGTAGCAGTAGAAGCATCGTCCTTTTTGGTAGCCATTGAGGCTGCCGCGACAGCTGGAGATAGCTACCCGACGGGCGCTGCTGGCGCTGAACAGCTGCTGTTCGGCCGCATCGTACTCGATGGCGATTAGGCTGCGGGAGACGTTCATCGCCCACGCCTGCTCGACCAGCCGCCAGCGGGCCTCGGTTTCATGGATCAGGTTCGGGTACTGCTGGCGCTCCGTCAGCTGGTAAAAGCTGTCGGTCAGGCGGATGCCCTTATGCGTTTTGCGCTCGTCGATAAAAAATCGCGTATCGATTTCGCCCTGATTGACGTTATGAAACTTATCCAGCACCACGCTAAAGCCGAGCTTCACCGTGGCGGCGGTGAGCCGATCCTGGTTTATCTCCCGGCGGTTAAAGCTGTCGCAGGTATTAAGGAACTGGCTTCTGGCGGAGGTGATCTGCTTCGGCGCCTGCTGCAGATGGCGGCACAGATGCTGGCAGAAGGGCAGCGCCAGGTCTTCGAGCAGGATCAGGTCGCTGCCGTCGCGGCGGACGTCGTACAGGGCATGGGCCAGCGCGAACTTGTAGGAGGCGACGTTCTTGCCAAACAGAATAATGCCGCGCCAGTAGTTCTCCAGCGTGGGTTCGATCTGATAGAAACGCATAGCGGGCACCCTGTTATTGGGAAAGTATCGGCGTTATTACGCGAACCAATAACAGGATCTGATAACAAATGGCTGAAAATGTAAACCGCCCTGAAGCGTTTGCAGTTTTTTGCGAGCAGGTTCGGAGATAAGGTCCTGAGAGAGCAGGGGAGCACGCGGGTTAGCGCGGCATAAGGCGGGTTACGCTGTTTTTTTCGACACTTAGCGTAGCCGGCATACGCTGTTGCTTGCATGGCAGCCAACGACAGGTATAATCCACAACGTTTCCGTATCCCTTCTGTGCCGGAGTGGCGAAATCGGTAGACGCAGTTGATTCAAAATCAACCGTAGAAATACGTGCCGGTTCGAGTCCGGCCTTCGGCACCATTCACTTTAATTTCTTATTAAACAGTGAGTTAGACGTAAAATTCTATCTCATTTGCATGTAAGAAATGTAATAAGTCTTTCACCAGAAATTGCCGCTTAGTTAGTAGTGGCAGATCTTCGGGAATACTATCTCATAGCGGCGTGTAGTTCCAAGCTTCAAACACGTACAGTACTCAACTTGAAAAGCTATGACGTTGCCCACGTCTCTAAACCATCCCAAAACTTTCATTCGTTCCACACTTTGCGCGGTGTTCCGTAATGCCATGTCGAGAGACAGCACAGGGAATAAACAGGCGATAGATGGGAATCCTAACCAGATCGGGAAAGTATCTGGCTCTGCCACGGTTTCAGCCACCGGACTATAACGGCTACCTGATAAGAGAATGAGTGAAAGCAGAACACAGATGACGCCTACGGCGCTGATCGGTTAATACCCCATCACGGCGCTTATTGGCTTCTATTGCTCAAATCATCAAGTGGTGAAGAGAACGCATAGCTCAGGCCAAAGGGGGAGACCATAGTTCAATCGCTACAAATGGATAATGTAGTGGTAAAAGTCTCCCCTTAAGCGGTATCTTTACAAGCTAAAATCGAAAGGGTTAAACAGCACTATTTTATTAACTGGCAATGTTCGGATTTTTACTTGGGCATCTTCTAAAATAGCGCCCCTGATCGATGAATCCGCAGATGGTGAGTCAGCCTCTTTGCGAATTTCATTAAACACTCGGTTAATGACATTTGCTGCTTCTTGGTGATTCAAACCTCTTAGCTCTGAACTCATCAGCATTAGGGTATTAAGATTTTCTGTGTTATGGAAAACTTCGCCTTTAGGCCCAAGGGTATCTATCGCGCGGACTATGCGTAACGCTTCTTTTTTGATATTAGAGAATGCTACAGCTTTTGATACAACAATCCCCATGTAGCCACCTGTAACGAGGCTCATAACGAGATTAATGATAAAATCACCCATTAACTACTCTCCATTTCAGATTTTTTAACAGCTTTATAATTTAGTTATGTACTTTAAGAATAACACAACTATAAAGGTAGGCGTATGTTAGAAGATGTTTATAACCTATTTTACTTTGCCTCAAGTGACGACCGAATAACGCATGTTGGCATAGTTGCACACAAAGTGAATGGTACTGATGAAGAGAAGATAAACCACTTAAAGAAGCACATTTATTCTGACGTAGCTATTTGTGAACATTATGATGTAGACCCAAGTGCTTTAGGTGAAGAACAGTTTTTATCAAATAGCCGGTTTTCGGCTATGGCAAGAGTTGGTAATCCACTCATAGTATTTGATACAGCTTTGCAGGCTAAAAATGCTTCTCGTAATCCATTAGTAATCTATACAGCGATTAAAAATGGCCAAGTTCAAATCGACGCATCCATTCCAGCAGATAAAGAAGTAAGAATAAGTGATTTTACAGCCAATAGCGTCCCTGGAGTAAAAGAAATGCCCGATTACCTTGATAAGTATTTTGTGAATGGAGTGTTAAAATTCAAGGAGTTACTTGTTGACGATCACGTAAAGCCTATTCATTTACTCTTCAAGAATAAACATTATCTCTCCAGTATTAAATTACTAATGTCATTTATTGATACCATAGGCTATTTGGAGTTTGGAGGGGTGAATAAAGCATTTCCTAAATGGCTGGATAGATATTGTGATCTTACAAGTCTTGAAATAACATCTGGAGAGTTATACGAGTTAAGACATTCACTTCTACACATGACGAATCTTAATTCACGCAAAGTGATGCAGGGTGATGAAAGAAGGATTAGCTATTCAATTGCCCCTCAAGGTACACCGACTCGAACACATTCAGGAATTACATTCTTCAATTATGTAGACTTTATACCTCTATTTGAGGAAGGGATGAATAAATGGATAGCAACTTACGACAGCGAGAAGCTAACAACCTTTGTAGAACGCTATGATCAAATTCTAAGAGAAAATTATTAATTCTCAGTTTCGAATGACATAGCCGCCTTGCAATTCTGGCTTGCTGGAACCTCAACAGTGCGCGTGATGTTATGCCCTGTGTAAACGCATAGGGCTGTTCTGCCATTCTCCACACGTTCAACATCAGTTAGCGTTACCTGCAAAGCTGACGCCTTAGCAGCTCCCAAGCACAGTAAAATAATGGCTAATGCTTTATTCATCTCAAACCTCCCCCGCCGTGGGCGACTCCAAAAGGCCATGCCTCCACTCTACAGCTGATCAAGGAAAATATCCCATCTCAACGGCTGCATTGCTAAGCGCCGCGCATCCTGCCGAAATCCTCATTCCGCAAAATCCCAAAATATCAGGACGGCTGATCCTGTAAGCATACCCGTTTTAGTTCCACACACTTTTTGAGATTTCCGGTTTCTCAGCCATCAGCCGGTATTCTTCCGGCGTCAGGTTATTCAGGGATTCATGGGGCCGCTCGAAATACGACTCGTTGACCAAAACTCAAAAGATGAAGCATCACCATATTTACCTGCAACCGCATGAGAAAGGAGTGTTTGTTCTGGTAAGCGATGCTCAGCCTACAAATCCTACTATTGCACGGCCTAAGCTGGTAGAAAATCTGCTGATATGGGATGCTCAAGGTAAGGCCGTCGATGTATTTAACCACCCGTTAACTGGTGCTTACCTCAATAGCTTCACCCTGGATATGCTCAGGAGCGGCGAAAGTAGTAAGAGTTCGATTTTTGCCAAGCTTTCCCGATTGATGGTTGAGAACTAACACGGTCTATAACCTTCGTCCCTTAATCACGAATTCTCCCCCACCGACTCAGTGTGGGGGAGTTGACCCAGCTCACTTTTTAACTATCGCTGTTTGAAATTTATGCGTTATTTCTGCGTATTACATTCCATTTTGTCCCCCCTGACGCCACCCTTCATGTTATCTTTAAGGCCCTCTTTTTTATCGCAGTGTGCAGCGACATATCGCTCGGGATAGTGTTATCACCACTGCCTCATACAGACAGAAAAACCGATGAATGAGCAAAATTATGCACCTGGAATGCGGGTGGTTATTCGTGATGCAGAGTGGCGCATTCGCCGGGCGGATGACAGCGGAGATGGTGGTTACCTGCTGACCTGTGATGGCATTTCGGAGCTGGTACGCGGTAAAGAAGGGCTGTTTCTGACAAAGCTGGAGCAAAAAGTCGAGATTCTTGATCCAGCAAAAACAAATCTGGTGGAAGATGAGTCAGCCAATTACCAGGCGGCTCAATTGTACATAGAGAGCCAGCTACGCCAACGCGTCCCGACTGACAGCAAAGTCCATTTTGGACATCAGGCTGCGATGGATTCCATGCCCTTTCAGCTCGATCCCACGCGCATGGCACTGGCGCAACCGCGCCAGGGGATATTAATTGCTGATGCGGTAGGGTTGGGTAAAACGCTTGAAGCCGGTATCCTGGTTTCAGAGCTGATTCGCCGTGGACGTGGCAAACGCATTCTGGTGCTGGCGGTTAAATCCATGCTCACGCAATTCCAGAAAGAGTTCTGGAGCCGTTTTGCTATTCCGTTGACGCGGCTTGACTCAGCTGGTTTACAAAAGGTGCGTAACCGCATCCCAACCAACCACAACCCGTTCCATTATTTCGATAAGACCATTATCTCCATCGATACCCTGAAACAGGACATCGAATATCGCCATCACCTGGAAAACGCCTGGTGGGATATTATTGTTATCGATGAAGCGCATAATGTCGCTGAACGTGGGACCAGCTCTTTGCGCAGCAAACTGGCAAAATTGCTCGCCGGGCGCAGCGATACGCTGATTATGCTTTCAGCTACGCCGCATGACGGCAAAGCTGAAAGTTTTGCCAGCCTGATGAACATGCTCGACCCGACAGCCATTGCCAATCCGAAAGAGTATGAATACGCCGATTTTGCCGATAAAAATCTGGTTGTGCGTCGCTTCAAAAAAGACGTAAAAGATCAGATGGCTGGCGAGTTTCCGGAGCGCAATATCGTCAAATTGATGCGCCCGGCAACCGGAGCTGAAGAGGAAACCTACCGCCGATTGGTTGAGAGTCAGTTCCGTGACGATGATGATGAAGACTCGCGGTCAAATAAGGGCCGCCTGTTCAAAATTACGCTCGAAAAGGCGTTGTTCTCCAGTCCAATGGCATTTGCCAGCGTGGTGGCTAACCGCCTGAAGCGGCTTGAGAACCACAAAGAAATAAACAGTCAGAGCCAGATTAACGAATTAGAGTCACTGCTGCTGGCGCTCCATAATATTGATGCCAGTCAGTTCAGCAAGTATCAGTTGTTGCTGGAGACCATCCGAAACGATCTCCGCTGGAAAGCGAATAACACGGAAGATCGTTTGGTGATCTTTACCGAGAGTATCAAAACGCTCGAGTTCCTTGAGCAGCAACTGCGTTCCGATCTCAAGCTGAAAGACGATCAAATTGACACGTTGCGAGGCGATCAGGGGGATACAGTTCTCATGAAAACCGTCGAAGCGTTTGGCAAATCCCAGTCTCCGCTACGCCTGCTCATCTGCTCGGATGTCGCGTCTGAAGGTATCAACCTGCACCACCTCAGCCATAAAATGATTCACTTCGATATTCCGTGGTCGCTGATGGTATTCCAGCAGCGTAACGGACGTATTGACCGCTACGGGCAAAAACACCAGCCACAGATCCGCTACTTGCTGACTGAAGCCAACGAACCGCAGATCAACGGTGATATGCGCGTGCTGGAAGTGCTGATCAATAAAGACGAACAGGCGCAGAAGAATATCGGTGACAGCTCCGAATTTACCGGCAAATTTACGCAGGAAGAGGAAGAAGAGCAGGTTGCTGAATTCATGATGCAGGACGATGGTGCCAGCCTGTTCGATGATCTGTTGAATAGCAATGTCACTGAAAATACTGGAAACGACCTGTTTGGCGAAATCTGCAGCGCAGTGTCCAACGATGCCTCAGCCGTGACCGAAAGCGACATTACCCTGTTTGATAATGAGCAGGCATACTGCGAAAAAGTGCTGGGCTATCTGAAGGCCAGCGGCCAGACCGTGCAATACGAGACCTTGCCTGATAACACCTTATCGCTGGTCGCACCGGAGGAGTTACGCCGTCGCTTTAACCAGTTACCGCCGGAAATTGCGCCGGAAAACTGGCAGCTTTATCTAAGCCAGGACAAAACGGTTATCACGGAAGCCATTTCGCGTGCGCGCGGTGAGCAACATGCCTGGCCCGATGTGCAGTATCTCTGGCAAATTAACCCGATCGTGCAGTGGTTAGACGACAAAATTCAGTCCGCCTTTGGTCGCCACCAGGCTCCGGTATTGCGCCTGCCGCACCTGTTTGAGCCTGATGAAGATCACTTCATCCTTTCCGGGCTGTTCCCGAACCGTAAGTCGCACCCGATGGTGAACCCGTGGCTGGTGGTGAGCTTTAACCGCGAAACGTTAAGCGGTAGCCTGCCTTTTGCTGAGTTCCTGAAACGACATCCGCAATTGAGAAGCAAACTGACTAACAGTGGTGGTAAAGATCGTAACCACCAGCGTCAGCAGGATCTGCTGGAAGCGGCAATCGCACATGCGCGGGATGTGTTTGTTCACGATCGAAATGCTTTTGAGGAGCATATCAATCAGCAGCTCAACGAGCATCTGCAAAAGCTGGACGTTCTGCGTGGGCGTCAGTTGAGTCAACTGGAGCTGGATTTTGCCGATAATAAACAGCAGCTTTCAGTGAAACAGAGCCGCAAAGAACAACGTCAGCGCGAAATTGAACACAATTTTGACAGCTATATCCAATGGATTGAGGACACCATGACCACCGAAAAAGAGCCCTACATTCAGGTTATTGCTGTAATCACCGGAGCGGAGGGCTAATCATGGCGCTGGTCGGTATTAATAACGAAAACGAATTTTACTCCAACCATTATCTGGGCGAAGTCTTTACCAGTGATATCCGCGATGTACTGGAACCCTGGATTGAGCAGGAAAATGCCGCTCGCGAAGCTGAACGCGCTGCCCGTGAACAGGGCAAAGAGGTTGAGGCGGGCTACCGCGCACCGTGGAACCAGCTTTACAGCCTGGCGACAGAGTTTTTCCGCAAACTTACTGAACATGAGAAACAGCGCCAGATCCCGCAGCGTCTTGCCGATCAGCGCAGTCGCTGGCAGCCGCTGTTAAAGGCATTGGGTTATGAACTTAATCCGCACATTCAGATGCTGGATGACGATACGGCTTTGCCGGTACTGGCTCGTTACAACAGCACTGACGGCAGTCCCTGGCTGTGGATTGTTGAAGCACATGACCAGGACGAAGGAACGCTGGATCCGCTGGCGCTGTCGCTGCTGACCGCGCAGTTCCCGGCAGATACCGATAAATATAAGCGCGACAGCCTGCGTAAAAAAGCCAACGGTGAATATCGCAGCTGGCAGGATCTGCTCTCCACGGTTGTCTTCACACAAAATGAACCGCCGCGTTTTGTGCTGCTGCTTGGCAACCGCCAGCTGTTATTGCTGGATCGTACTAAGTGGGCGCAAAACCGTCTGCTGCGTTTTGATTTTGAAGAAATTTTAAGTCGTCGCGAGATAGATATCCTGAAAGCGACATCGGTGTTGCTACACAAAGATTCGCTGTTGCCAGGCAGCGGTGCGCCGTACCTCGATTCGCTGGATGACAATTCGCACAAGCATGCGTTTGGCGTGTCGGAAGATCTGAAATATGCCCTGCGTGAGAGCATTGAGCTGTTGGGTAATGAAGCGATGCGTTATCTCATCGACAACGAGCTGGCTTATTATACCGGGAAACGTGCTATTAACCCGGATGAGTTGAGCCGTGAATGTCTGCGGTATATGTATCGTCTGTTGTTCCTGTTCTATATCGAAGCGCGCCCGGAACTGGGCTATGCGCCGATGACCGCCAAAACCTATCTACAGGGCTACAGCCTGGAAACGCTGCGCGATCTGGAGATGATCTCGCTGACAAGCGAAGAAGATCGCAATGGGCGCTACTTCCACGATAGCCTGAATATGCTGTTCAAACTGGTGCGTGACGGCTACAGCGGCGGCGTGAAAATGCAGAGCGACCTGGAGAGCGGCGACCGGATCACTATTCACAGCCATCAGTTCAGCGTGCCGCGTCTGGAAAGCCATCTTTTTGAAGCGAATAACACCCGTATTCTTAACCGTGTGGTGTTCCGCAACGAAACCCTGCAACAAATTATTCAGGCGATGTCGTTAAGCCGTCCGGGTAAAGGACGTTTTAACCGCCGGGGGCGTATCTCCTATCGCCAGCTGGGTATCAACCAGTTAGGTGCGGTGTATGAAGCGCTGCTCTCCTACCGCGGATTCTTCGCCAGTGATGACCTCTACGAGGTGAAAAAAGCCGGAGAAGAGTTTAACGAGCTGGAGACGGGCTATTTCGTCAGCAAAGACGAGATCGGCAAATACCACGACGACGAGAAGGTCTACGAAAAAGACGGTAGCCTTCGTATTCATCGTAAAGGAAGTTTTATCTACCGCATGGCCGGACGCGACCGCGAAAAATCCGCCTCTTACTACACCCCGGAAGTGTTGACCCGCTCGTTAGTCAAGTATGCCCTGAAAGAGCTGTTTAAAGAGCAAATTGATCCGATTATCGATCCGCATGCCAAAGCCGATGCCATCTTAAATCTCACCGTATGCGAACCGGCGATGGGTAGCGCGGCGTTCCTTAACGAAGCTATCAACCAGCTGGCGGAAGCTTACCTGTTCCACAAACAGCAGGCGGAAGGTCGCCGCATTCCTCAGGATCGCTACACCCAGGAGCTGCAACGGGTGAAGATGTACATTGCCGACAACAACGTCTTCGGCGTGGACTTAAATCCGGTGGCGGTGGAACTGGCGGAAGTGTCGCTGTGGCTGAACGCCATAAGCGGCGATGCATTTGTACCGTGGTTTGGCTACCAGCTGCACTGCGGCAACTCGCTGGTGGGCGCACGCCGTCAGGTGTTCAACAAGAGCGAGCTGACCTACAAAAAAGCGAAAGATCCGAGCTGGCTTAACAGCGAACCGGCCGAGCTGGCGATGAATATTACACGCGAAGAGAAGCAGATTTTCCACTTCCTGCTGCCGGATAGCGGTATGGCCAACTACAGCGACAAGACCGTTAAGCAGCGCTATCCGGATGATTTCAGAGCACTGGACAGCTGGCGCAAAGAGTTTACCAAAAGCTTTGCACCGCATGAGATTGTCGATGTGCAGCGCATCAGCGGCAAAGTGGAAGCGCTCTGGAACACGTTCCGTCAGCAGCTGAGGGCCGAGCGCCAGAAAACCGCCGATAACTACCCGGTATGGCCTGCTGAAAGTACGGAGCAAATCCGCTCTTCTTTACGCAGCAAAGATGAAACCTTCAGCGGTCGCCTCGAAGATAACAGTACCTATCAGAAACTGCGCTGGGTGATGGACTACTGGTGTACGCTATGGTTCTGGCCAATCGACAAAGCGAATGAACTGCCAGATCGCGGCATGTGGCTGATGGAGATGGAGACGCTGATCGACGGTATTGTCGTCACAGAAAGAGTTACTGAAACCACAGAACAGACCACCGGCGAGCTGTTTGCTGATGAGGGCATTGTGCGTGAAGAGTCTTCGCTATTTTCCGGTGCAGGACGCCTGAAAACCGATGTGCTGTTCCGCCATTTACCACGTCTGGCGATTGTTGATGCGCTGAAGAAGCAGCACCGTTTCTTCCATTGGGATCTGGAGTTTTGCGATCTATTTGCCGAGCGCGGTGGTTTCGACCTGATGCTTGGAAACCCGCCGTGGTTGAAAGTAGAATGGCAGGAAGCTGGCGTGCTGGGTGACTACGAGCCGGAGTTTGTGCTGCGTAAGCTGAGCGCCTCTAGACTGGCAACATTGCGTATTGATACTTTTAACCAGATTCCGGCACTGGAAGATGCATGGCGCAGCGAGTACGAAGGTTGTGAAGGGATGCAAAACTTCCTTAATGCGCAGCAGAACTACCCTGTACTACGCGGTGTGCAGACTAATCTGTATAAATGCTTCCTGCCGCAGGCATGGCGCTTAGGGGCTCAGAAAGGTGTGGCAGGTTTCCTGCACCCGGAAGGGATTTATGACGATCCGAAAGGCGGGCAATTGCGTGCGTCGGTGTATCCGAGGCTGAGGGCGCATTTTCAGTTCATTAATGAAACTAAATTATTCTCTGAGGTACATAACCAGACATTATTTAGCATTAATGTTTATGGTCCTTTTTATGTTAATCCAGAATTTTATCATGTCTCTAACTTGTTCATTCCACAAACAGTCGACGCCAGTTTCGGGCATAGTGGTGTTGGAGTTGTTCCGGGTATAAAAGAAGAAACTGAGATCGATGGTAAGGTTAAAGTTAAGTGGAATTTTCAGGGGCACATAAACCGAATTGTTCACATTGATTTAAAACAGCTTGGCCTATTTGCCCGTCTTTATGACTCTGCTGATACACCAGCACTGGAAGCTCGTCTTCCTGCATTGCATGCAATACAATTGGTGGCTGTGCTTGAAAAATTTGCCATACAGCCCAAACGTTTGGGAGATTTGCAGGGACAATATTTTTCAACGGTTATGTTTGACGAAACATACGCGCAGCGTGATGGAACAACCAAACGAAAAACTCAATTCCCAACCGATGCTTCACAATGGGTCTTGTCTGGCCCTCATTTTTTTGTTGGCAATCCTTTCTATAATACGCCTAGAGCGGTTTGTGACACGAATAAAGCATACGATAACCTCGATCTACTAACTTTGTCCGATGACTATCTGCCGCGCACTAACTACATTCCGGCATGTGATGCACAGGAATATGCCAAACGTACTCCACGCGTTACATGGACTGAACCAGGCGAAGATGAACCGAGGAAGGTGACGGATTATTATCGTTTTGTTAACAGGAGAATGTTTGGTGGGTCTTCTGAGAGATCTTTTATCTCTGCAATTCTTCCCAAGGGATTTGCAAACATCAACACATGTGTCGCGACAGCGTTTGAGTCAACTAATATTCTGGTTAATTTCACCGGCCTTTCACATTCAATTGTTTATGATTTCATTTTGAAATCAACTGGAAAATCAGATCTGTATGGTGCGCAACTCGGTGGGTTCGTTTATACAGAAATATTTGGTGTAAAAATAAGGACCTTATTATTAAATGCTCTTTCAAGTGAATACGCCGAGCTCTGGCAATCCTGCTATACCCCAGATTTCAACACTCAGCGCTGGAGCCGCAATCTCCCACAACTACCCCAAGATTTCTTCGCCAACCTGGCTCCTGAGTGGCAGCGCAATTGTGCATTACGCTCCGACTACAGCCGCCGTCAGGCGCTGTTGGAAATAGACGTACTGGCGGCGCAGGCGCTGGGGTTAACCCTCGAAGAGCTGCTGACTATATATCGCGTCCAGTTCCCGGTAATGCGTCAGTACGAAGCCGATACCTGGTACGATCAAAACGGCCGAATTATCTTTACCCCAAGCAAAGGGCTGGTGGGCGTTGGCCTGCCGCGTACCGCGCGTAAAGCGGACCTGAAAAACGGTTTTGTCTTTAACGTCGACAGCCCTGAATGGACCAGCGGCGACTGCACCGATCAAGCCATCGGCTGGGATGATGTCAAGCATCTGCAAACCGGTACCGTCAGCGTCACTTTTGATGACTATACCCGCAGCGACGAAGGCGAGCGCCGAACCGTCACCTGGCAGGCTCCGTTTATCAAGCCGGATCGCGAAGACGACTACAAAGTGGCCTGGGCATTCTTTGCACAAGATAAGGAGAGCACCTGATGCTGCCTTCCGTTGTCAGTCGGCAGGTTGCCGACAGCGTTGCTTCCTTTTTACGGGCTGCCTTTCCGCTTAACAGCCCGCTATTTAACGGTGAAGAAAACAATAACGTCTCGATGCTGGAGCAATTTCTGTCCCAGCCGGAAACGCTGCTGAAAGGGCCGTATCTTTCCGCTCAGCTGCCGTTTCGTAAAAGTGACTTACCGCTGAACTTCTTCCCTAACCTGACGCTGCCGTTCCCACCGCACGCGCATCAGGCGCAAGCGTTTCAGCGCCTGGGTATCGAGACGCCTCAGCCGACGCTGGTGGCAACCGGGACGGGTTCCGGTAAAACGGAATGTTTTATGTTCCCACTGCTTAACCATTGTGCTGGGGCATCAGAGGCCGGTGTTAAAGCGATCATCATCTACCCGATGAACGCCCTGGCAACCGATCAGGCCAGCCGTTTCGCCAAAACCATCGCCAGCGATCCACAACTGCATGGCAAGGTGACCGTCGGTCTGTTTGTTGGCGACAGTGAAATCGAACCTAGCAAAAAGATGTCTGCGGATAAAGTCATCACCTGCAAACATACCCTGCGTGAGAATCCGCCGGATATCCTGCTGACCAACTATAAAATGCTGGATTACCTGCTGATGCGCCCCGGCGATCAGAAGCTCTGGCGCTATAACCAGCCTGGGTCACTGCGTTATCTGGTGGTGGATGAACTGCATACGTTTGATGGTGCGCAGGGGTCGGATCTGGCCTGTCTGGTGCGCCGCTTAAAGCATCATATTGGTGTCGATGACAAGCGTTTTGCCTGCGTGGGGACGTCGGCTACCGTAGGTGACGAACAGGGACAACTACTCGATTACGCGAAAACAATCTTTGATCAGCCGTTTAGCGATGACGCGGTTATTCGCGAAGATCGCTACACGGCGGCAGAGTATCTGCAGGGTTATACCATCGAGTACAGTCAGTATCCGGGCCAGGATGTCAGCGCTGCGCTGGATCCACAAACGTACGCCAGCCCGGTAGATTATCTGAACGGACAAATTCCGCTGTGGTTCCCGGATAGTTCACTGCAATTGCCTGCCGATCTGGACAGCGATCGCGGACGTGAAAAGCGTATTGAGCTGGGCTCATTGTTACGTCGCCACAGTATCCTGCACGTACTGCTTGAGGATTTGCAGGGCGGTATTCTGTCGGAACAGCAGTGCCTGGAAAATCTCCAGGTGATGCTGGCGGAAAGTGTCGGGCATGCGACCCGCGTGCTGCAAAGCATTCTGGCGCTGATTGCTCAGGCGCGCCTGGATGTTCCAGAAAAACAGAAAGATCGGGAAAAACGTTTGCAGGCGAACAAAGCGCGTCCTGTTCTGCCTTTTGTGCAACTACGTTCTCAACTGTGGCTGCGTGAGATGCGCCGCCTGGTTGCCAGCGTGTCAAAAACACCCGAGCTTGTTTTTGCTGATGATGTAGCGGTGGAAGATCGCGAACATTATCTTCCCGTTATTCACTGTCGTGACTGCCATGCTACCGGTTGGGCGAGCCTTCGCCATGGTCAGAGCGTTCAACTCGAAACCGACCTGGACGGTATTTATCGTCAATTCTTCGAAAAAGGCCGTTCTATTGTGTTGGCCTTTCCGGATAACAACGATAAACCGGTCAGCGGTGTTCACCAGAAGCTGTGCCCTTCCTGTTTAAAGCTCAATAAGCAATCTAACGTGCAGTGCGGGCATTGTGGCCATACTGGGCTGCTACAAGTACTTATCCCGGATATGCTCAAAGAGCGTAAGGATGAGCTGGAATTTGCCAACGAATGCCCGTACTGCAACAGCAAACAGGGTATTTCGATTCTTGGGTCACAGGCGGCCAGCCTGTCGGCGGTGATGATCCATCAGCTTTATGGCAGCCAGTTCAACGAACATAAAAAGCTGATTACGTTTTCTGACTCGGTACAGGATGCCGCACACCGCGCCAGTTTCTTTACCGCCCGAACCTGGCCGTTGATGGTACGCGGACAAATCGCCAGCGTGTTGGGTGAAAAAGAAACGTTACCGTTGGATGCCTTTGCGGCACGCGTCTGCCAGCAGACGCGTGAACGTTCACCGGATGACGCTCATTTTGCCGCGAGCTTCATCGCGCCCAACATGCAGTGGATGAACGATTACCAGACGCTGAAGAATGAAGGCCAGCTGGCAGAGAGTTCCGATTTACCGGAGCTGGTTTCTCTTCGTCTCGACTGGGAGGTATACAGCGAATTTACCCTACGCGCACGAATTGGACGTACGCTTGAGGCCACGGGTTACGCAGCTGCAGGAATTGATATTACGCGTTTCAATTCAGCGATAACGGCGCTTCACCAACAGCTTGCCGAAGAGCTGGGTGATGAAATGGTTGGGGTCAGCGTTGAGCAGGTGGCACACCTGGTGATTGGCGTTCTTTGGCATCAGCGGCAGGCGGGAGCTGTTCTGCATCCGGCGTTCGAAAGTTATCGGAGTGAGGGTAAGACCTTTATGATGACGCAGAAGGAGCGAACTTCACGCTATATGCCGTCTATTGGTCCGAAAACGCGTAAACCGGCCTATGCCTCGTTTGAAAAAATAAATGGCTTCCATCGACTGATTGGTGCGAAATCCAACCCCAGCTGGTATCAGCATTGGATCAACCGAACGCTCAGCAACGGCAATAATCTGTTTATCAGCAGCCTGGCCGAGACGGTTTTACGACGTCTGTTTGCGACACTAAAAATGGCCGGGTTGGTAAAAGACTTTGACACAAAAGGCAAAGAAGCTTGGGGGCTAGTACCTTCAGCGCTGGTAGTGAGCCGAGATGTTGTTCAGCTAAACTGCTCTTGCTGTCGTGAGGTTGTTCGGGCACCGGCCGATCAGGGGTGGCACTGGCGAAACGCGCCATGTCTTTCTCTGCGCTGTGAAGGCCGCTATCAGGAAACTGAAAATACAGTGACCTGGCACTGGGATAATATGGACATCGCTCGTGTTCAGGGGGCAGAGCATACCGGATTACTGAGCCGTGAAGATCGTGAGGCTACGGAACAATCGTTCTACCGCGGTAATCAGCCATGGAATATAAACCTGCTTTCGGCAACACCGACGCTGGAGATGGGTATCGATGTGGGTGACCTTTCTACGGTATTACTCTGTTCTGTTCCACCCGCGCAGGCTAATTACTTACAGCGTATTGGTCGTGCCGGGCGTAAAGACGGCAATGCACTTAACATCACGGTGGCTGAGGGGAACCCGCACGATCAGTTCTTCTTTGAAGAGCCTCTGGAGATGATGCAAGGGCAGGTACAGGCCCCTGGTGTGTTCCTGAACGCAACGGCTATCCTGGAGCGTCAGCTGGCCGCATTCTGCATGGACAACTGGGTGAAAACCGGCGTCCCGGCATCTGCTATCAGCAAAAACGTGAAGCAGATGCTGGACGAGCTGGAGTTTGGACACAAGTCTGGGTTCCCTTATAACTTCCTGCGTTATGTTGAACAACATCATGCGGATATTGCTCAGCAGTTCTCGTCCATCTTCCCGGATCTTACGGAAGACACTCGTCTACAGTTACTGTCATATTTGCAAGGGGCATCAGGGCAGCGTTCTCTGGTTCAACGTATCGAACAAGCATTAAAACTGCTGGTGGAAGATCGCAAATCGTTGCGTTCCCGGATTGATAAACTCAAGCGCAGTATCGATAAGCTGGAGAGCGATCCACACGATCAAAACTTTGATAGCGATATGCGCGAGTTAACTTCGGAACGTCAGGCGCTGATGGCGCTGGTGAACCAGATCAATAACAAGCAGACGCTTAATTTCCTCACCGATGAAGGATTACTTCCCAACTATGCCTTCCCGGAGGCCGGTATTACACTGCGTTCTGTGCTGTGGCGGCGCAAAGACGGTGGGGAGACGCGTGAGTATCAGAACACGACCTACGAATACGAACGTCCGGCCTCAACGGCGCTGGCTGAACTTGCCCCGTTGAATAACTTCTATGCGGGCGGGCATAAAGTTGAAATCGAACAGATTGATCTGAAAGTGTCTGAGCCTGAAAACTGGCGTATTTGCAGCCACTGTAACTACAGCGAGAATATCGATCAGACCGGCGATCAGGATAAATACTGTCCAAAATGCGGCACACCAGGTTGGGCTGATGCCGGGCAAAAAACGACGTTATTGAAGCTCCGCCAGGTTTATGCCCGCTCAAGCGCCCGTGACAGCCAGATCAGTGATGAGAGCGATAGTCGAGAACCTGCATTCTTCCAGCGACAGCTGCTGGTCAGCTTCGAAAAAGAGGATGTATCGGCCGCTTATGCCATTGATGAAGGAGAAATCCCGTTTGGCTTTGAGTTTTTGAGCAAAGTGACTCTGCGAGATATCAACTTTGGCAAAATGGCGGATGATGCCAATGAGCTGATGATCGCAGGAGAGGCAAAGAAACGCACCGGGTTTAAAGTTTGCCTCGGCTGCGGCATGGTGCAGCGCCCTCGAGATCATGAACCACGCCATGACCTGAGCTGTAAATATCGCGTTGAACCCGAAAAAGCGAAGTTTGAAGATTATCTCTACCTCTATCGCCAACTGGAATCTGAGGCATTGCGTATCCTGCTGCCGGTAACCAGCTACAGTAACGATCGCGTGGTAGAAGCCTCCCTGGGGGCAGCCATTCAGCTTGGGCTTAAACATTACTTCAAAGGTAACGTGGATCACCTGAAAGGCGTGGTGTATCGGGAGCCGGAAAATGAAGGCGAATCCTGGCGTCAGTATCTGGTGATTTACGACACCGTACCAGGGGGGACTGGCTCACTCAAAGAATTGATGCGTACACCTGACAACCTGCTGAAATTACTTGAGCTGGCCTACAAGGCGCTAGTGGAATGCAGCTGCAACCATGATACGCATAAAGACGGCTGCTATCGCTGTGTTTACGCTTACCGTGACCGCGGGCGTATGAAGTATGTATCAAGAGATCAGGCGCGTCTCTTACTGGCGAAAATCCTGAAGGCCAGTGCTTCTATACGCGTTATTGATTCCATCAAAAACATTTCGCTTGATGCCATGATGGGGAGTGAACTGGAAAAACGGTTCATTCACTGCCTGCAGGATAACAAAAATCTTCTCGTGAGCCGGAGTTATGCCCATCAGAATGCAGGCTGGATTATTAACACCCGTACAGAACCGGCGATGAGCTGGCATCTCAAAGCACAGGTTGATTTAGGGGTTAAAGAAGGAGTAGGCATCCTTAGCCGACCAGATTATGTGCTCTATCCTCTGATGCAGTCAGAAAAGATAAAACCGGTAGCAATTTTCCTGGATGGTTTTGCTTTTCATAAAGATAGCGTGTCGGATGATGTCCAAAAACGGCAGGCGATTAAAGACAGCGGTAATTTTTGGGTATGGACAGTGACCTGGGCAGACCTTCAAGAACAAGGTATTAAACATGTACAGAATGTTATGGGGCTTGGTCATAACCCGGATATGAAACAGCCTAAGTTTTATAACCCGTTCCATGATACAAACTTTGCTACGCTTGAAGGTTCATTCAGGGAGAGAAACAGTTTTGCACTGCTACTCGATTATCTCTCTGATCCCGGTAATAAAACTCTGCTATGGCAGAAAATGGCCGCTGCCTTTGCTTGGGTGTGGCTGGATCCTAAAAAGTCGCAGGATACCGGAGCCAAACAAAAGTACGCCTATGAAATGCAGGAGAACGCTCCCGCTTATCGGTTGAATGCACTTTTGCCTGATGAACCTTTTGTATTTGGTGGTTTACTGGATAGCTGTAGTTCATCACAACAGTTCATTGAGCTGGCAGCCGTTGTTCCTCAACAAGCCATTAAATCAACGACAAGTATTGAACAAATGCGAAATTGGTTGAGGCTGCATATTTGCTTTGACGATCGTCATTCGCAGGATGATGGCTATGAAGCCGGATTTAACGGTTTCTGGTGGATGGTGAATTTACTGCAGTTCCTGCCAGATATGACATTCACCAGCCGTAAAGCGGTTCATTTACCGCAGGAGCCTGAAACGGTAAAAATGCAGACTTCGGTGGTAGTGGATATTCAGCATGACGAGAGCTGGGTGGAGATACTAGAGTTTGGTTTATTGAGCGCAGAAGAAATCGCTTTGCTTCAGTCATTATCACTACCGGCACCGACAGTTGGATATGAATTGCAGGATGACGATGGTGAAATTATTGCGGAAGCCGATCTCGCCTGGCCGTTACAAAAGCAAGCTTTGATTATCGATAACCAGGACTTTACTCCTTTATTCGAAAGTAAGGGTTGGCTCGTTGCGGTCGGGCCAATTGACGAAAGTACATTGCAACATCTGTTCGGAGGTGACAAATGACGGTTCAAGCGCCAATGGTGGCACTTTCTGATGGTTTTCTGGAGGCTTTTGCGCGGATTCCTAAAGCACAGCAAAAAAAGGTCCAGGAATTCATCTCCAAGTTCCGCCAGGATCCGACGAGTAATGGGCTGAACTACGAAAAGATCCACGATGCACGCAGCAATAATGTGCATTCCGTTCGTATTGACCAAACCTACCGAGGGATCGTCCTGAAACCTGAGCAGGGTGCTCTGTATATGCTGATGTGGGTGGATAAGCACGATGAAGCCTACGACTGGGCGCGGCGACATGATTGTGCAATTCACCCGGTTACTGGTGCGATTCAGGTAATTGATGTCAGCTATATTAAATCCGCCTCCGAACCTGCTGTTGTTGATAAACCCAAACTCTTTGCTGCTTATACTGCGGAGCAGATCCTCGCGCTGGGTGTTCCACCTGTGTTTATTGAGCAGGTGATGGCTCTTGTGGATACCACAGGGCTGAATCAGCTGGAAAGCGTGATGCCTGCGGAAGCCTGGGAACCCCTACACTGGCTGGCAGAAGGTCTGGATTACCAGGAAGTGCTGGAGGAGTTTAACGATCACCGTGATGAGTCTGTTGATACCAAAGACTTTATTGAGGCAATTGAGAGAAGTAAACGTCGTTTTCATGTCGTTGAAAATGAACAGGAGCTACTGCAAATGCTCAATGCGCCACTGGAAAAATGGCGTGTATTCCTGCACCCGAGCCAGCGAAAACTGGTGGAGTCTCCGGCAAATGGTCCGGTGCGAGTATTAGGTGGTGCAGGCACGGGTAAAACAGTTGTTGCGATGCATCGTGCACGTTGGTTATCCCAACGCCTGGCCGATAAACCCGGTAAAAAAGTTCTGTTCACAACCTTCACCCGTAACCTGGCGGCGGATATTCGCGCCAACCTCCAGCGTTTGTGTAGTCGTGAGGAGATGGCGCGTATTGAAGTTGTTAACATTGATGCCTGGATGAGCGAGCAACTGAAACGCCATGGATATGATTTCCGCGTGGTGTATGACAGCGATGAAGGGCGACGTAAATGCTGGAACTATGCCTTGCAGCAAGTCCCTGCTGAATTGGGATTACCGGATAACTTTTATTCAGAAGAGTGGCAACGTATTGTTCAGCCGAATGCGGTTTACAGTCGTGAAGAATATCTGAAGGTGAGCCGTATTGGTCGTGGCACGGCGTTATCACGTATTCAGCGTGCGAAAATCTGGCCTGTGTTCGAAGAGTTCCGGGCACAAATGGCGCGTGCCAAACTGCGAGAAATGGGTGATGCCATGCATGAGGCTATTATTCTGTTTAAAGAAAAACAGGTGCAATTGCCTTATAGCAGTATCGTAGTCGATGAAGCTCAGGATATAGGCGCACCGGCCTTTACCCTTATTCGTAGCCTGGTTCCAGAGTCTCCTAACGATCTCTTTATCGTGGGTGATGGACATCAGCGTATTTACCGCAATAAAGTCGTTCTAGGTCAGTGTGGGATTAACGTTCGTGGGCGCCGTAGTAAAAAACTGAAAATTAACTACCGGACTACAGAAGAGACGCGACAGTTTGCTGTCGGGTTGTTAACCGGCGTTAAGGTTGACAACCTGGATGGTGAAACTGATTCCTGCAACGATTATTTATCATTGCT
Organism: Klebsiella sp. BIGb0132; assembly: GCF_024810075.1. NCBI lineage: Bacteria > Pseudomonadati > Pseudomonadota > Gammaproteobacteria > Enterobacterales > Enterobacteriaceae > Klebsiella > Klebsiella sp. BIGb0132. The sequence goes on from NZ_JANUDW010000004.1 coordinate 332,927, forward strand.
TCATGGTGAAAAACCCATGATTACTCATGCTTCAGATTTTAAGGAAGAGGCTGAGACGATTATCAAGCAAATTCAGGCGTTGTTAGCCAATGATGTCCGTTCCCAGGATATCTGCATTACTTCCCGCACGCGGCATACGAATGAGCGCTATGTGTCAGCTCTGAATGAAGCGGGAATTGAAACTTTTAATTTAGGGAACGATAGTGGCGACAGTGATCAACGGGCCGGTGTTCGCATTGCAACAATGCACCGCATTAAAGGGCTAGAGTTCCAGTATGTGTTCCTTGCGGGTATCAACGATGGCGTTGTACCGGAAGTAAAAGCCATAGCATCTGACGATCCTGTTGAACAACGTGATGCACTATTTAATGAACGTGCGCTGCTCCATGTTGCAGCAACTCGTGCGGTAAAAGGACTGTTTGTTTCTTCGTACGGCGTCCCAAGTACATTATTAACAGCGGAGTAATATTTTTTTTGTATGGGCCAGGAGTAGCAAACTTTCCTGGCCCGCATATCAATTTTTATGTTATCAGCCATTCTTAATAGTTTTGACCTGCCCCCAGGATTAGGTACAACCTTCAGTTAGTAATATCGGTTGGTTTTTCTTCATATTTCCTGTTTCGCCAGCTCGCTGCAAATTCAGCCGGCGTCTGGTAATTCAGCGATGAATGTGGTCGACACTCGTTATAATCCTGCCGCCAGTCATTAATGATTTCCCGGGTATGAAGAATATCTCTGAACCAGCGCTCATTCAGGCATTCATCCCGAAAGCGGCCGTTGAAACTCTCAATAAATCCGTTCTGAGTTGGCTTGCCAGGCTGGATTAAGCGCAACTCAACACCATGTTCAAAGGCCCATTGATCGAGCGCGCGGCAGGTAAATTCCGGGCCTTGATCGGTTCTTATCGTTGCAGGACAGACAGGTTCCTGAAGAGTGTATGTATATCCTGATAAGTTTCACTATTTGCCATAACCCATATCCTATCGCCAGAATCTTACTATCAACAAAATAAGATTATTTAAAATAAAATCATAAAGTTAAAATAGACTGTTTGCTAAACAGCTTATACCATAATCCACATGTTATAAAAGGGTATTGGGTGGTTTATGGCTCTACAAGGAACGTTGATTTTGAACGGGGCAGACTATGCACCTTTCAACCTGTACGGCGTGGGCGTGTTCATGGCTTTTTCCGGTAACGGTGTCTATCGAAACAAGGGAGCCTGTGGCGCTGTAAAAGGGGATGGCCCGCTGCCTCCTGGCAAATATTGGATAGTTGATCGTGGTGCCGGCGGTTTTTTTTCAGGATTGAAAGCCAAAGGACAGGATACATGGAACAAGGTTAAGAACGGTGCAGAGTTTGGACGTGATGAATGGTTTGCTCTGTATAAGGATGATTGGGGTATTGATGACGGAACCTGGATTAACGATGTTTACCGTGGATTATTCCGGCTTCATCCTGGAACATTATCAGAGGGCTGCATAACTATTGGCCATAACTCCGACTTCGCACAAATTCGCAATGCATTGATGAACACATCGCTTATTCAGGTTCCGTGTATGCGCTCTCTTATGGCTCGTGGTTGGGTTGAGGTAGTGGCTAATGGCAACACCAACACTTGCCCGTAGATGGGGCGTAAGATTGCTAAAAACGGCTCTATTTCTGCTGATCGGTATGGCTGTAGGGAGAATATTAGGCAATCCAGAGATTTACATTAATCATGCAATTGCATCAAAGATAAGTGACCTTATTTACGGCGATATTAACGCAGAAACCATGTATGACACTTATTTTTACCTTGACGTTCTAACGGTCGTTATTACCACTACTGTTATTTATTTCATAACGATGAAGTTGATCAGAAAAATAAGGAGCAAATGAAATGCTAATCCCTCCGTACATATGGTTAAAGATGATGGCAGCGCAGACTGTAGTGGCACGCTGTCAGAAGGTTGTATCACCCTTCCACATGATTCAGATTTTGCCATGTTACGCAACGCATTGCTGAGAACACAGCAGGTGGATGTTCCTTGTATGAGAAAACTCAAGGCCTACGGCACAATTGAGGTGATTGCCAATGGCAAAACATGCCCTTAGCTTGTTTATTAAGATAGCGCTGTTTTCTGCGGTTATGCTGATTGTCTCTGAGGTGATTCCTTACGACGGTTTAGTCAGTTCAATCATTGCTCTTTTCGATTTCCAAAGCGCCAGTAATTTTACTCGTTTCATGCTGGGTGAACCTGATTTAGAGGTGTGGGAATCGTTACATATTTACTTCAGTATCCTGATTAATACCCTGATCAGTGCTCCTGTCATGAGTGCGATTATTTCTGCCTACAACGGTGTTACACGCAAAGTGAGTCCAGCTAGCCTCCCTGAGGATTGGATTTTATCCACGCTGCGGCGTTTAGCTAAGTTATTTGCGTTCACGTTTTTGTTCTGGCTACTGTTCCGCTTCTTGCCCTACCAGGTTTTTTTTCATGAAGGAGAAACATATTCAGCTCCCATTATTGCGGCAATCATGACTTTCAATTTGTTGCTAACGGTGGCTTGTTATGGGGTTGTTATGAATAAAATTACAATCAAAAGGAGTTTGTAAAATGCCTATTCCGGCTTATATGTGGCTTAAAGATGATGGTGGCGCAGATATTAAGGGAGCTGTAGACGTTAAGGATCGTGAAGGGAGTATCGAGATTATTGGCTTTAGTCACGGTTTGAACATTCCGGTGGACGGTGCCAATGGCAAGATCACTGGCAAGCGATCGCACTCTCCGATGATGATTGAAAAGGAGTTTGATAGCTCCAGCCCGTATCTATATAGAGCGGTATCGACGGGTCAGACGCTGAAAAGCGCGGAGATTCGCTGGTATCGTATTAATGATGCAGGGCAGGAAGAGTGCTACTTCATTATGACCCTTGAAGGCGTGAAGATTACAGGCGTGAATCCGGGTATGCCAAACGCTAAAATGGCTGGTAACGCGCAGATCAATCATATGGAATCTATTGCCCTTATGTACGATAGAATCACATGGCGCTATGTCGATGGTAACGTGCAGTATACCGACGACTGGAATGTGAGGGCTTAGTCAACGTTACTGAGGAAAGGCGTTTACACAGAATGATGTACAGGGTCTTTTGGGAGACAGAAAGTAGTGCTCCTGTCTCCACAAATAATCACCAGCGCAGAAGCATTAATTCTTTATGTCCCGTTTCCCCGCAATCACCCCAATAAACTCCCGGACCTGCTTCTGCTTCCTCGCCGACAGCTTCTCTACTTTGCGCATCGCTTCTTCCAGTTCGGGTTCCGGCTCAACCGCCGTCAGCACGATACAGCCCGCCATGACCCGAACCTCTACCTTCGCACCCGTCGCGAACCCGGCCGCCTCCAGCCACTGGCCCTTCATAACGATAGCCGGAATACGGGTATAATCCGGAAAGCGGCTCGCATAGCTCACGGTAAGCTGGCGCTTATTTTTCATCGACGCTTCTGCATCGAATGAATCTGCAATACAATCGGTCTCAGTCATAATTGCTATTCCCACTTAATAGTGATTGTGATGAGCGGTGCGGGCGTGCTTCAACACGCTAGCATCGCGCTAAATAACACCTGTAAATTTACCCAGTAATAAAAATAAAGTCCAACTGATAATAAAACATAATCAGCACCTTCTGGCCTATTTTAAGAATCATGGAATTAATATTTAATCGTGATGTTTTAAAATAATGAATAGAATAAATGAATGGTTTTAATTTCTTATTGGCAATTAAACTATTTAACGCGAGATATTATTATCAACCACAGGGTAAAAATGTAATATCCCCCGTTTAAACCGGACACTTCACCAGTAAGACATAGTCATAGAGCTATGTTTACGGAGTGTCCTGTGCAAAGAATCGAAGTGATCACTGGCGAGCAAAAGTGCCGTTGTTATGCTCCCGAAGAGAAAGCCCGTTTTGTTGCGCTCGCCATGCAGCCCGGCTACCCCGTCTCACTCGTTGCCCGGCTAATCTAGACACTTTAGGACTGACCCCAGCGCCATTGACATTGCTAGCCCAATCCCCACAGCTCCTGGTAACAACAAATACTGAAAACGGCAACGCTAACCACACCAATCCCGTTGCCGCCAGGCTGGAGCTGAACATGCACCAGGTATGATGATAAACAAACCCGGACTCATGGCCTGCGCCAAAGCGCCGCAGGTCCTGACAAACCAGATCGCCTGCGAGGTCAATAGCAATCCTGGTTTTAAGTGCTGGAAGACAATGGATTCTGAGATGGCTTTGCTTGTTTATAAAATATTGTATAGTTTCACTATTGGTGTAACTATACTAATTTTAATAAACTAACTTAGCCATTCTGTCATGACCTTTTCCAGTGTATCCAGGGACTGCGCGCGCTTTTCCTCCGACATCCGGCCAATATTGCGCAGCTTCCATTGAACGGCTGGCAAATTCTGAATATGGGGCTCTGGCGCTAAACTCCAGTCAGGCTCGCCGCGTTTAAATGACATCAGGAAGTCGAAATCCTGTTGAGTGAAATGTGCTTTCAACGCGCTGAGCATTCTTTCCGGGACCTCTCTTAACTCTTCCAGTGATACCTCCTCAAAAGTCATACCGCTGAATTCATTTTGAAAGGGTTCGGTAATATCCTTCCAGCGTGGCTTAAGCACTTCGGACAATGGGCGATTATGGCTGAGCAAGTAAGCGATAAAACCATTGAAAATAGCGCGGTCGATTCCTTGTGTATCAAGGAGCATTTTGACGTCGTAGAAATCTCTGGGATGCTGGCGATCTAACGCAGCACATAGCTTGCCACCGTATAAATCGGGCAGTGAGACAACCGGGATGGCGGCAAAACCAAATTCTTCCTCCACGGCTTCGACGACGTCGCGTTCTTGCGGTGGATATAGTGTTCCCCGGGCAACCGGCGAGACTTCAATTTTAATATGCGCGTCGTCCGTGGTGACAATGATGCGCATCTCATCGGGATCATGAGTTTGCAGCACTGCACGGATCCCGGCTTGCGCTTCCAGTTCAGCGGCAATACGGGTGAGTGCCTCCCGCACGTTAGGCAACGCGACCTCTCTGCTTTCCAGCGGGATCCAGGCCAGATCGATATCAACGGACAAGCGGGGAAAATCACGGATGAATAAGTTGATCGCCGTTCCGCCTTTCAGCGCAAAACAGGGCTCGTTAGCGACATAGGGTAATGCCCGCACCAGCAGGGCGACCTGGTGGTAGTAGGGAGAGGTTTTATCCATGGTTTATTCCCTTCCTGGTAAAATTTTCGGGCACGGTAATCTGGTATTGCGTGTTCAGCTTGCCATTAACAACGATTTGTCGGTTGCCCGATCCCAGGTCGATTTTGCTGGTATCTACCCGTTTAAACCATGCATGTTCATAGAAACTGGCGAAAAACAGATACAGGCGCTTGGTTTGTACGGACTGGCTGAGCGTAAGCAGCTTCTCCACTTTACGTGGGTTGAGATTGACTAGTCCCTGAAAAAGCTCGGCAGCGTGCTCAAATGAGATTTCCTGAGGTACTGCGCTTAATAGCTCGTAGGCTGCCAGTTCTGGCGTACTGGCGGTTATTTTTTTTCCTTTAACCTCAAGCTCAGTTCGGTATTTTTCATCCAGTTCAGGGAGCTTCAGAGCCGATACCACCCACCACTCAACGCCGGGAAATTCTTTAAACCATTTGGGCAATATCGCTTTGTTTTCAACGGTAAGCCAGCATTGACTCTGCTTAAGCTGTAGGTAATGGGAACGGCCCTGCCAGGAGAGACTGCTCAGTCCGGCCAGATGCACCGGCGCTTCAAGCTGGTTTTGCAGACACCATAGCGCATCACTCCAGTCTGGTTCTCGTCCTGCGCGCGCATAGACGCCAGCCCGCAGTTTTATTAACCAGCCATTTTGCGCGTATTTAAAGGCCAGAGAAGGCGATATGTTGTTCCGGGTTAGCCAGGATTGCAAAACCAGGCTTCCTGGAGAGGTATTTTGCAATAACCAGTTTATTTTTGATGCCATAGATTCACTCATGGTGTAACTATAATAAAAAAAGTAAACTATTTAGTGAGTGAAAAGTCAATGTACGGCGTCTGTCGCAGCATAAATGTTGCCCGCGAGAGTTGTATCAGTCCACGTCTATTCAAGTCTAATAAAGCAAAAAATCAGTAATAACATCGGTCCGACAGAATTATTCCTCTGGTCTATGTGATCGAGAAATGCATATCGATTTGAGTATAATGAGCTATCTCCCATGGCATGAGTTTACCAGGTGAAGAAGTTACCGGATCGGTTATCAAGGGAAAGCATCATCGAAGCCATTCGCGCCTATGACGCAGGTGTTGCTCACCAGTTCAAGGCAGCGCGGCTGTACGAAGTCGAGTTTGAGGGGCGTCGTTACCCTTCAAAGGCTATCGTGGGGATTGCCGCTTCAATGGTCACCGGCTTTGAGTTTACACCTGCGGATTTCAGCGGTGGGATCAAATCAAAATGCGTCAAGCTGCTGATGGACCAGGGGTTTCGTATTATTGAAGATCATAAAGGCAGCGTTGCTGCAGATGATTCTCTGTTCCCCGATGAGCTACTGTCGCAGGACGAGTTCGTTGAAGGGGCGGCGGTTCAGGTGATGGTAAATCGCTATGAACGGGATCGTCATGCCCGCGAGGCTGCGCTGCGCTATCATGGCTATTTATGTATGGTTTGTGCCCTCGATATGTCAAAGAAGTACGGGAACATAGCGAAAGGATTTATCCATGTTCACCATCTGACTCCGCTGTCGGCAATTAAAGAGGATTATCATCTGGACCCAAAAACCGATCTTATTCCGGTTTGCCCTAATTGCCATGCTATGTTGCATCGCCGAAATCCCCCGTTTACACCGCAAGAATTAAAAAGCCTGATGGATGTAGAATAATTATTTTTTTGCCTACAAGGAACTTAAAGGTGGCACTGTATAATATTTTTGATAAAAAACTCACAGCTCTGGAAAAAACGTCTTTCACTTCAGAAGGCCTCCAGGAACGATATGATTTACAGGCAGCGATCGAGAAAAATATCGATATTATCGCGCCAGATTGCATGGTGATCGCGGAAGAGTTTTCTGACTGGGAAGATAGCCGTCGTAGAATCGATCTGTTAGCCATTGATAAGCAGGCCAATCTTGTGGTCATCGAGCTGAAGCGAGATGAGATCGGTGCGCATATGGAGCTGCAGGCGCTAAGATATGCGGCAATGATTTCCACAATGAGCTTTACTAAAGCGTGTGAATACTATCAATCCTATTTGCTGAAGCACAATAAAGAGATAAATGCCAAAGATAGCTTACTTGAATTTGTTGACCTTGATGAGAGTGAACTCGTTGATTTTGGTAAGGATATTCGCATTATTCTTGCTTCTGCAGGTTTTAGCAAAGAGCTGACGACTACCGCAATATGGTTAAGGGATAAGGGTATCGATATTCGCTGCGTTCGCCTCACGCCGTATAGCTTTAAGGGCGAGGTTTTCATTAATGCCGAACAGATCATTCCGGTGCCGGAATTAGAAGAGTACCAGGTGAGATTCCGGGAGAAGCGGACAGAGCAAATAATCAGCAGCCAAAAATCAGAAAAAGATTACTCCGAGTATAAATATAATGGCGTGATTTATAATAAACGTAAGCTGGCCCTGGCACTTTTCACTGACTGGATTAGTAAACATAATCCCCAGGATCTTAATACGCTGAAATCTAAGCTAAGCGAAATTCTGATACACAGAACGATCGTCCTGGCCGAACAAATCCCGGAAGGCAGGCAAAACAGGTATCATATGCACGAAGATGCGCTGATCGAACTCCCATCCGGCGAACTGATTGCGATATCTAATCAGTGGGGAATTGGCAATATCGAAAAGGTGATAGATTTTTTGCGGCGGGATGGTTTCATCATTGAGAAGCACTGATGGCTTAGCAACGGCAAGACCCTCTGTCTCATATGGCAGAATGCTGCTGGATGTAATGAGGGCTTAGCCTAAGCCCTCATTTGAATTAAGCATTTTTTACCTTATGCGAGAGCCTTCAGCCCCGCTTTCCCCGCAATCACCCCAATAAACTCCCGGACCTGCTTCTGCTTCCTCGCCGACAGCTTCTCTACATTGCGCATCGCTTCTTCCAGCCCCGGTTCCGGCTCTATCGCCGTCAGCACGATGCAGCCCGCCATGACCCGAACCTCTACCTTTGCTCCCGTCGCGAACCCGGCCGCCTCCAGCCACTGGCCCTTCATAACGATAGCCGGAATACGGGTATAATCCGGAAAGCGGCTCGCATAGCTCACGGTAAGCTGGCGCTTATTTTTCACCGGCGCTTCTGCATCGAATGAATCTGCAATACAATCGGTCTCAGTCATAATTGCTATTCTCTGTAAATAGTGATTGTGATAAGCGGTGTGGACGTGCTTCAACACGTTCGCATCGCGCTAAATAACACCTGTAAATTTACCCAGTAATAAAAATAAAGTCCAACTGATAATAAAACTTAATCGGCGCCTTCTGGTCTATTTTAAGAATCATGGAATTAATATTTAATCGTGATGTTTTGAAATAATGAATAGAATAAATGAATGGATTTACTGCCTTATTGAAAATTAAACTATTTAACGCGAAATACTATTATCAACCACAGGGTAAAAATATCAGCCCATGACGCTATCCTGCGAATAAGCCCCTTCACCTCATTGACGCTCGGGAGAATGCCCGGCGTCTTCCGGAAATGTCCCGTTCTGCGGCGCGCTGCTTTTAAACGATGCGGCAGCATGAAGAAACTGATGTGTTCGGCGTGTGAATGATTCGCGCCCGAAGGTGTGGCGCGAATCGCCATCCGCGGGACAGTCCATCCGGTTATCGGCTAACGCCAATCACCGGATGTATAAAGTGACAAAGGGAGGGGAGACATCCCTGTTCCCGGCTCCCTTTAAACCAGTAGCTCCACCTGGCCGCTCTGCAGGCTTTTATGCGCCGTCTCGCAAATCCGGCTGGCCTGTAGCCCGTCGTCTGCGCTGGCGGCATACGGAGTATGGGTTTTCACCGCTTTAATAAAGTCATTAATCGGGTCAATACCAAACCCGCTGGCGACGCCGTCGCGGTAGGTAATAAAGTAGCTGTTCGGGGTTTTAACCGACTGCTGGCCGAAGATCTCCAGCCCGCGGTTTTGTGAATCGGAGCGGATCCAGGCGTTCTCGCACAGCACTGCCATGCGCCCGTCGTTATCTTTCGGGAAAGCGGCGGGCAGGACCCAGCTGTTCTCAATCACCCACGAACTGCCGTCCTCCATCAGGAGGGTGCTTTGCACGCTGTCCCACGTGTCCAGCCCCTTGCTCGCCAGCAGCCGTTTCTGCCCGACCGCGTAAACCGATTTCACCTCCTGCCCGCTGATATAGCGCACCAGGTCGAAGCAGTGCGAGCCGAGGAACCACACCGGCGAACTCTGTGCCGACCAGGCCAGCCATTCGCTCGGAACGGCGATCACGTCATCCATATTGATATAGCCGCGCAGGATCTTGCCGCTTTCCGCCTTCTGTACCTCCATGCGCACGCGGAGCGCCGCCGGGTCCCAGCGCTTGTGAAAGTCGACGCCGACGGTCACCCCGTGCACCACGGCGGCGGCAATAATCGCCTCGCAGTCGGCGACCGAGGTCGCCAGCGGTTTCTCAATCAGCACATGCTTACCCTGGGCAATAGCCTGCAGCGCAGGTTCCTTATGGAAAGGATCGGAAGTCGCCACGGAAATGATATCCACCTGCTGTTTATCGAGCAGCGCGGGCAGGCTGGCATAGCCCGGAATGCCCAGCTCATTCGCCGCGGCATGGCACCGCTCCACGTTGTTGTCACACACCGCGACCAGCTCCACGTCCGGGTTATGCAGATAGGCGTTGATATGATGTTTGCCGTAAATTCCCGCGCCGACAACGGCCACTTTTAAGTTGTTCATCATGATGACGTTCCTTTCAGATGTATTAAAACAGTCCCAGGGAAAATACCCAGCCAATCATCACGGCCAGCGGGCCGGTTAGCTGGCGGGAAAGCAAGAAGGCCGGTACGCCGCTGGCAATGGTCTCCGGTTTGGCCTCCTGCATCGAGAGGCCGACGGGGACGAAATCGCAACCCACCTGCACGTTAATGGCGAACAGAGCGGGCAGGGCGAAGGCTGGCGAGATATGTCCCAGCCCAATCTGGGTGCCAATCATCACCCCCACGACCTGGGTAATCGCCGCGCCGGGCCCGAGAATGGGCGACAGAAAGGGGATGCCGCAGATCGCCGACAGCAGCAACAATCCCCACAGCGAGTTCGCCATTGGCGTCAGGGCGTGGGCGATTACGTTGCCCAACGACGTGGCCTGCACGATAGCGATCAGCACCGACACAAAGGCCATAAAGGGGATCACCGTGCGCAACGACACGTCCACCGCCTCGCGGCTGGCGGCAAACAGCAGGGCAATCACGTGGCCGGTCTTGTTGCCGAGCTTTTCCACCGCCAGAATCAGCATGTTGCCGGGCGTGGTGGCGAGCTCGGGCGATGCGGCTGGCAGGGAAGGTTCGACAATCGCCGTCTGCGGCTCGCTCGCTAATGTCTCCCGGGTAATACGCGTAATCTGCGCCTCCCGCACGTCTGAAACGTAGTTGCCGGCGTTGATAAACTGCGCCAGCGGTCCGGCCTGGCCGGTGGGCATCACGTTAATCGTTTTGATCCCTTTTTTGGGATACAGACCGCAGCGTAGCGAACCGCCGCAGTTGATCACCACGCACAGCGTCTCCTCATCCGGCGGGACGGCCTGAAAGCCGTTGATAACTTCCGATTGCGTAAGCTCACCCAGCCTGCGGGCGACGGGATGGATTTCGCGTCCGGTCAGCGAGACCACCTTCAGGCCGCTGCCGATTGGCAGCGCCAGCCCGGAACCGTAACCCTCGCTGCCGGGAGCAACATTGACAACGTTCATCGCGTCCCCTCCTTAACGGTCATATCCCCTTGTAATGCAACGAGCGCTGGCGCGTTCCCTGCCAGATGCACGGCTCCCGAATGGCGTGGCGTGCTGGCGCCGTCAAAGATGAAGGTCAGGTGCCCGAGTTCCAGCAGAGCCTGTAGGGCATGGCTGCCAACGGCGCTGATAGTGTAGTTTTCGCCGTCGATAACTAACCGATCTCCCGCCAGGAGACGGGCATGCTCGTGCCGGAAAACTGGCCTCAGAGCGAGGGCATAGTCCAGGCAGTCCGCAGGGCCGTCGGCGCGGAAGGTAATCAGTAGGTTATCCGCCAGCCCGTCCGCTACGTGAGGGCCGATGCGTTCGATATGGGCCTGATAGATCATGCTGTACCTCCCGTTGCTTTATGGCGTAAGCGCAGGAACAGATATTCGGTGATCATGCCGCGCAGCAGGCCGATTATGATGGCGGCAGCGATATAGCGTAGCGCCAGCTCGGTTACCGGTAGCCCGAGCGTCTGGATCCCTGCGGCGACGCCGAGCCAGACAAACAGCTCCGAGGGCACCACGTGGGGAAAAAGGCTGGTTAGCGGATGGGCGGTGGTGCCCAGAGCGTCTTCATAACCGGGTTTGCTCTTTTCAGGCAGCAGCTTGCCGAGCGTCAACGCGCCGGGGCTGCTCATAAAAAACCAGCCGAGGATCGGCAGCAGGCCATAGGTCAGAATGCGCGAGCGGCCAAGCACCGTCGCGACCCGCTCCATGCGCTGCTGGCCTACCAGCTTCATCAGAAAGTTGATGGCGAGCAGCAGGCAGATCAGCATCGGGATTATCCCGCGCATCATGTCGAGAAAGACCTTCCCGGCGAGCTGGAAGATATCGATAAAGCTTTCAGCAAGGGTAACCAGAAACATGGCGACCTCCTTGCGTAGGGCGAGTGAGCAGTGCGGCAGCGGTGGTGATTTTCATAAGTAAAGTTCCCTGTGGTGGTTAAGGTTACAAACGAAACTCATTGTTTTAACGGGGTTATATTTGGATTCCTCTGGAAGCTAAAGCAGTTGCCTTTGTTATGTACCTAAGTTACGGAACGGCCAGGATCCCTATGTTTCACGCCTAATAAATAAGCTGGCGGCTATTTTTCTTCTTTTCTTCGGTCATAGCGCGTGAGCTACCGTAATGCGCTCTGTTTTTTTCTGGGGAGCGTTGGATAATAAATTATCCCATTTTGGGATAATCATGGAAGCGATCAATATTCGATTTTGGGATATAGATCGAGAAAAACAACATGCCTTCTATTTATTCTGAAGAATATCAAATGGTTATAAAATTATTGCGCACGGCAAGGAAGGCGAAGGGGTTAACTCAGGTAAAGCTGGCCCAGGCACTGGGGCGCCCACAATCATTTGTCGCCAAAATGGAGAGTGGCGAGAGGAGATTAGATGTCGTGGAATTTGCACATATTGCTGTCTTGCTTTCTATTGATCCGGCTAATATATTAAATATTATTATGTCGAAATATAGAACATAAGGGTTGAATCATTTTTCGGGTCTTAAATTATTGGTGCTGGTTGGGGGGTGTTTGCATATTGCTAGCTTTGTTTTAGCCAGGGATAAGGACCCCATAATAATAGGGTTGTTATTAAAACGGCATTGACCCGCGCGATAGGGAGACTCGGCTGACAAATAGTATTCAAGCCTAATATACAGATAGCCATTATTGTTTTGCCAGGATTAACGAAACAAACGGCGCCTGTGCGCCGTAATGGTGGGGGCGGTTAATCGCGGGTTTGCACCCAGAACGCGTGAATCAGGCCGGGAATATAACCCAGCAGCGTCAGCACAATGTTAAGAATAAATGCCCAGCCGAAGCCTTTACCCAACAGTACGCCAAGCGGCGGCAGAATAATCGTTAAAACAACTCTCCAGAATCCCATATACGCTCCCTATAAGAAAAATTAACCGTTTTACCTGATTAAGCTTAGTAATTCTGCCCGAGACTGCCAGTTTGCCCGGCGGTTTTACTCTCCTTTACGCTGAAGGCGGGCGGTAACGAGTGCCGGAGATGGCGTCCTTTATTTATCTTAGCGCGGTCTGCGCGCGCAGTTCCTGAGGATGATTGCCGAAGCCTTCCCCCGCAGCGCGATGCCGATAGCGCCTTGCATCGGGTTCTGTACATCCTGCAGATAGAAGTCATTTCCCAGATTTATTCGCATGGAGGGCATGGAGCGCGCAGTCGATGCCCGCGATAGAGAAGGCGATAGCGTCCAGCTCCGCAGTATTAATCACTCCCGACGCTATCTTATTGTTCCGTCCGAGTGCGCCGCTGATTTGCCGTGGTGTTTTGTAACCCCTTCGCCACATCGATATTTCGTTAATTATTTCCCCCTCGAAAAACGGATTGCCTTATTGTGAACAAAACTACCATCAATTCTCGTGGCTGAATATCTGGCTTATCGGCGTTATAATCAGTGCCTGTATATAGTCGCAGAGTGTTTTAAACTCGAATACCTGTTGGGTAAATGAAATGCTTGCCATGTGTAAGTCAGGTGTTTTAGAACGGTTAAAACCTGGTGTGGTCTCGTAACAATCTGATCTTAATATATCAATCTTATCGGCCGCTATTTTCAGGATATAGAAGCAGACGACTATTTTCAGAAGGTTATCGGATGTTTTGATATGTTTCTACCGACATCGCGGTCTGTGGTGCAATACTCCAGCTTTCTTTATCATTTGCGTTCATCATCTCATGCGTTTCAGCCGTCCCGACTGCCGGCGGAAAGTAAGCAGTCAGAGGAAAATCTGGCTAAATATACCGCTGGCGGGGAAGAAGATGATGCTGCGTGATATGCGTTACCGGGAACGGTGATGAATAAACTAGTCATTCTGGTAACCTTTTAAAAACCTTTAGGAAGGCATTAGCATTTATAATTAGTTACACCAATGCTAACCTGGAAACAAGTTGATAGTCTGTCTATGGATGTTGCTGAAATAAATAGATATCCCTCGCATTTTGCGTATTGCGATATGGATTTTCTACACCGGAACATAGTTAAATTCCGTTTGTTAATCTTTATTCGATCGGTTAATATTTGCGCGAAAAATTTTCTTCATTCGTCGAATATCTAACTCACTGATTTCAAAGACACTGGTAGCTAAGGGTGTAGTAATATGGATCGCTCAGATAACATCCAAAGCTTTATTATTGGGGAGAGGGCTGCGTTCGTCCCTTCCCAGCGGGTGATTGTTGATAAGCTAAATGCAAAAGAAATTAAGCTACATCTTCCTGCGAGCTGCTGTCTGGAAAAGTTACTCCGTCACCAGGGAGAAATTGTTTCTCAGGAAGAGCTGATCCTCTGCGGATGGGGAAGCAAGCGCAATGCCGGCGTGAGCCATAACACTTATTATCAGTGTATTTTACATCTCCGAAAGTCCCTTGCAGTTATAGGGTTTTCAGACGTTATTGACACGGTGCCAAGACACGGATTGAGGTTTAATAATAGCGTAAAAGTAGCATATCTGTATCCGGATGAAGATAATGAGCTACAAATTGACAACAGTGTAAAAATCGACCTTGACGGCAAAGAGGTTCTGGCTCCGAATAATATCCCGGATGAAATTCCAGCCCTGGCAGAGGTTGAGGATACTCTGGAGGCATTTAATAGCACGCCCGAGGTATTACACGATCCGGCGGTAGATGAAATCAAGCCAGCAGAGAGTTCGATAAATAGTGATGGCAATAACAGAAGTAAATGGTTAAGGAATGCAGGGATAGTCGTCATTGTGGCGATGGCTTTAGTGAGTATTTTTAATCATCACTATAGCGCCGGCGGCGATGCTTTTGCTGACTATATAAAAATCTCTTCCGATGGCTGTACTCTATTTTCAGCAGACCGCAATTATTCACCCGCCGAGATTAAGGAAATCCTCAGCGCCCTGGGGTTATCCTGTGCGAATAAAGAAGTGGTTTATTTTACTGCGTCGCCAATGAATACACGCTTAAACTTAATGTATTGCCCCGTATACGATAAAAACAATCAAAACTGCCGCTCGCTGACGGTAATGAAAAACATGAAGGTAAAGTAATGCGAACAAAGATATATTACCTGGCAGCTTTACTGATAGCGACTGTATTTGCGGCGGTCTATTTTTTCAATCCGGCTGATTCAGATAATAAAATTGTATGCCAGAGCCGTCATACCTTACTACATGATGGTTTTCGTCTGGACTCAAATTTTGGTTTCACCCTGGGGAATGATAAAGGCGAACTCACGGTGCACGCCATCGCCGCTGAGAATGGCGTGCAGTCGCAGGTTGGCAGGGTCATTAATTTTACATACGTGAAAAATAATGATGTTTACATACTTAAAAATCAGTATGTCGAGTACCTGAGTACCGATAACAGCAAAGGCAGCAATGTGGATTTTCATTTTCCTGCATTCTTTTATGAAGCAGGAAAAGAGCTTGCGCTGAAGATTGAGTACGATAAGTATAACAATCCTGTCATCTACTTACATAATATGCCAATGTTCTACTGTAAGAAATATAATCACGTTTAAATCATCCGGCAGGAATCTGCCCGTCATGGCCGGTTATGCAAAGAGCGCCGTGGCATGAAAGGACGATGACGGTCTCAGAGCACTTTTTGCTTATGACATACGTAGGCTGGCAAGGTAGAGAATATAAATAAATAGCTGTTCTGTTGTTCAAGTATTTTCACGTAAATATCTTTTTTGGGATAAACGAAAAACATAGGTTCATATTTCTCTAACCAGCTGTTGTTAACGGTTTCATCAGGGAAGACGACATTGTTAACCGAGTGCAGGTGATAAACGTTGTTGCGCTTTTCAATGTTGAAAAATATTTTTCGATTGAATTTGTTTGCCCCGTTAGTAAGGGAGCGGCCATTCATGCTGAGCATGCCGCTATCTTTGCTAATTCTGTAAGTTAACGAGACATAGAGGTTCTCGTCCGCGTGGTGCTGAACAAAGGTTGCTTTGCATGTGAATTCAAGCGGCTGATAGCGCTGCCACAACGAATAACCTGCCAGTATTAAAGTTAAAAATAAGCATACACAAAGCACATACACCGATACACGGTAATGTCTCATTCTAATGATCCTCAATAAAATAGTTTGAAATACAGTAGTTAGGGCTGGACATGGGTTTATTACAGCGAATCACCGAAGCCCTGGGCAGCATGGCGTATCTGCTGATATATACCCATGGGAACTTTTGGCAGTCAGATTTGAACTGAACGCCGTAGTTAAGCGCTTTCGTTCGTTCATCGGCGCTATGAATATCTTTATTGAGGAACAGGTGGCAGCCATTGGTGTTGACGGTGAGCTGATAGTTTTCGAAGTAACGCTGGTCCTGGAAGTGGCCCACAATGACCTTGAGGTCCGTCAGTAGAATAGAAAAGATAAGAATCGAGATGAGCAAAAAAAGTTTACTGAACCTGCCGGCGTCTCTCTTTTGCAGGTACAGCGGATCGGGAATGTCGGGGGCTGATGTCGGTATATCAGCAACGGACTCGACTGTTTCGTGCGGGCTGCTGGCTTGGCCAGAGTCCGCCTTGTTCAACTCATCATAAGATGCGGACAATGCCGCGTCATCGGCTGCCTCCCCGTCATCATTGTCTGGCGCTGGCGGGTCGGTGGATTCAATGGTCTGAATCTGTGTATCAAGGGCCAGCGTTAAGCCAATACGCGGTATCGTTGTGATGGGGTCGCTGGTAAACCCAATCTCTTTCATCCCCTTTCTGAGTAGACAAATGTTTTGATAGTAGGTATTTGCTGAGACAACGAGCCCGAGTTTTTCCCAAACGTTATACATAAACTCTTGCTGCGTCACAATTGTGCCGGATCTCTCGATTAATAATAATAAACAACGGCTTGCCGGAGAGTTCAGAACGACCATATTCGTGGGGATGATAATGTTTCTTAACTTGCGGGTCGTTGGGTGGAATTCAACAGCATTGTTAATAACGTAATATCTATGCATTAATTATATATAACTCATTCAGCAGCAGGTAAGATTTATCTTGCGGATGCAGATAAAATTAAGATATTTTCACATTTAGATAAAAGTATAAGTGATAGATTAAGCACTGCATACTCTGGCTCCTGGCGAAAAGTCTTATTTATATAATTGCTTTGAATCAACGAGCCTGTCCGGGCGGACTATCGCGGGCAGGATATTCTTTCCCTCAATAACAGAAGCGAATCATCGGGTTGCCATTACGCGTCTGCATGAACCTGAAGGCAGATTGTCTGAAATCAGATTAAGTTAAGAGCGATCCCGGCATGATTTTTACTTGATATTTTAACCTGTCGATACAGCGAAATGATGGCATAACGCTTTTGCCATTATTCAATAAAGTATTCGGAAATACACGCAGTCGATTGCGCGAAGGGTTTATTACAGCGGATGATCGAGGTTCTCGGGAGGTCTGTTGTTGTCGTCACGTATACCCAGGGATAGTTCCGGCAATCGCGGGTGATATGTTCGCCATATTTGCTGAGCACTGCTTTTTTCAGGCTGTCGGATGCCGGTTCTGCAGAAAAAACGTGGCAGCGTTGTTGGGGCGAGGTTATCGTTTCATAGCCAGAAAAATAGCTTTCTTTTATACCCGCCATGTATGAGAAAAGCGCAGCCATCGCCACGATGGCTGCCGCCAGAAGAACGCCATTTTTTACCGTGAAAACCGGTCGGCGTCTCTTAATACTGACAAGAGTGGCTGGCAAGGGTTTGTTGCCGTCTCCCGACCATGCCGGCTCATTTTTTACGCTATATTCGTCCATAATCGTCGATGCGAGTTCAATCTCCTTGTGGCTATTGTTTTTAACCACCGCGATCGATGTACTGTGGATCGGTTTCTTGGTGCTTCCTGAGTCAGGGGATTCGCCCGTGACTGATTGACGGATTTGCGTGCCGGAGGCCAGAGTCAGCCCGATCCGCGGAAGGGTGATAATCACATTTTCCTCTAACCCGGCATGGGTAAGGCCTCTGCGGAGAATCGAGATATTCTGGTAATAGGCGTTGGCGGTGACTCGCATGCCGCTCTGTTTCCAGACAATCTCCATAAAATCCTGCTGCGTGACGACATCGCCCCCATGATTAATTAATAACAGCAAACAGCGTCCGGCGGGTAAATTAAGCGTGACCTTAAGATCTGGATTGTGGATATTACGTAGGGTGCTTGTCGCCGGCTGGAACTCTACGCATTCATTAATGATATAATTAGTGCGTAAGTCTGTTATTAATTTATGTAATTTATTGCTGTCGTTCGCCATTTTATTTATCTCCTGGTAAAAGACAAGCATAAGCACGTGAGCGTAATCGCTGTAAAATGAATTTTTTTATTATTATATTATTTATAACATTCTCGTTCGTGACGTTAGGTGAAGGCCCGCGAGCCGTTTCGCTCTGAGCCTGTCAAAGGAACGCTCAGGCCAGATATATAAAAAAACGGCAACGAGTCAGAGCGGCAGAACGGTCTCCTGACTTCAGGGCTGGCCTAAGGATAAGGGTCCCGAGAGTCGTTTTGTCGCATGAGTCGGGCTGTTAACGTCCGAATGCGGAGGTTCGTGTGGCAGGCGTTGGCAATGTTATTCAAAATACCCGTATCTACCCCAATCGTTTAAGCCCTCTTGCTGAGGGCATTTTATACTCTGAATGCCGGGGATTAATCTTCCTGGATAACGACCTCCAGAACCGCTTTAACCGGCCCGTCCGTAATAGCAGGATTTATCATGTAATAATCAGCGGTAAAGCTGATGTCCTGATCAAGGCTAAGGGACGGAATAGTGTAGGCATCGGTATCGAAAAATTTCATCGGAATATTATTTTTTTTCAAAATGATCCCAACGTTGTTGGCGCCTCCGGCTCCTGCTGTATTTTCCAGTACTCCTGGATCGGCGCCAACCGCTCCCTTGGGGTTAAACCAGTAGGTGAGTTTCTTACCTTGCAGCTCAGTTGGGCAGGTAATATTCATGTCAATTGCTTTACCTTTGCCGGTTGTCGCCCCGCGAGCAAGCGCCAGCAGATCGCTTTTGGCAATTCTTTGCAGATCGACCGTGCCCGGCCCTTTAAGAGAAATATTGCAGCTCTCATTACGAAAGGAAATTGCCCTTGTTGTTTTGGGGTTGACCCAGTAGATTGCGCCTTTTCTCGCATATGACAGGTCGGCCGGGTCTGCTACGCGAAACTCAATTTCAACATTGATATTAGTCGCTCCGCTGGTATCAATGGGGCCCGTTTTAATTAACCAGGCAGAAAAGAACGGCGTCACGGGAACCTGTGACGATTGGCTAAAAGGCGTCGGCCAGCTCCCTGCCTTTCCGACAGTCTGCTTACCGACTCGGCTAGAGGATATATCGCTGAACTGAATACCGATGCCGTCAACGCCGGTTTCATAAACCGGCATGCCGCGAACGGTCAGCCCGGGAATTTCTGGCCTGCTCACGTAGATGATATATTGCGCACCCGGCTCGCAAGTAAACTGGCGGGTATGCAGGTTCATACCGCCTACCGTTCTGCTATAAAGAATTGAGCCAACCGGAAGAGTAGGATCGGCTGATATCTTGGGATATAACGTCATCCCCTGTCGTTCTTCCGTTCCCCAGCCACTCTGATTACTATCAGAAGATGTATAAGTGCATAGCCGTGCAGCCGAAACCCCGCCGCAGAAAAATATTCCGGCCAGCAGTACAATCATTTTTTTCATTTCACTCATCTCTTTATGATTATTATCGACACAGGGCTTCAGTCTGGCTGACTCCGGCGTTTTTCTTCTGGCTGACAGGTAAGGTATAGATGGCGGTACATTTCTGGCCCGCATTTTTACCCCAGCTGACCGTCAGCGCACCCGTTGGCTGCAGGCCGGTCATATAAACCATGCCTGCGTCGCTCACGATGTTGGCCTGGGATTTAGCCGCACCGGCAAGCGTGGCCATCGCGCCAAATGGTACCTCCCGGCCTGCTGCCGTTTTAAGCCGAATAAATGCCCGCTGCCCAATATTCCCGGCATAGTTTGCGCGCACGATGGCGCCACGGGTGGGAACAACCTGCTGCGTGGTCTGCATCAGCTCCATGTCGTCGCCAAAGGATGTGCTGTCCAGAGTGATATCGGTACTGCGGTAGGGGGTAATATAGGGAACGATGGCGTAGCCGCGACTGTCGGTGACGATCGTTGAATCCGAGCTGAGCCTGACGTTGTCCAGACCTGGGGCCTGGATTAGCACGGCCGCGTTGCTGATATTCTGGCCAAACGTTATTCCGTTCGCATGCGCGATCAGGCTGCCGCTGGCGCCGTAGTCGAACCGCCGGCTGTTGTTGTCGTAGCTGTAGCCGGCGTTGACGCTGCCGCGCGAGCCGTTATAGGTTCCCCTGAGGTCGCCGCTATAGTGCTCACGGTTGCTGTAACCCTGCTGGATGTCCCAGTCGAGATTATTGTTTTCCAGCCCGATGCCGCCTAAAGAAACGTACTGATCCGTAGAGCCAGGGCTACTTTCGGTGATCTGATAGCTGGCATAGGTATTTGGCAGCCAGTTGCTCAGAGGTATGGAGATGGTGAGCGCGAGGCGCTGATCGTTTCGCACCTCATGGCTGGAACTGTGTGTACCCCAGGTATAGCGGTTATAGCTATAGCCCAGATAGTAGTTAACACCCCGCCAGCCGCCGTTATAGCCGAGGCTCAATGATTTATTTGTACGCTTGTTATCCCAGTAATCTTCGATGAGGGCGCTGATGGACAGGGTGCCTCGCGATTTTCCCAGGCTCTGGTTAAGCGTCAGGTTAGTACGATTGCGTAAAGAGCGCGCCGAGTAATAACGTCCGTCATCGGAATAGGTATTAAGCACTTCGGAAAGGGTGTTAAACCCTTTTGTCGAGTAGCGATAGCCGGCAATAGTGAAATTGGTTCCGGTTTCGATAATATTTTTACCGTAGCGTATGCGCCACGACTGGCCGGACGTTTTATCGTCATAGCGTTTTTTCGACCATGCCTGAGTCACGTCGGCCGACAGGGCGCCCAGGTTGGCGAGGTTATACCCCATTCCGCCAGAAAGGGCCTGATATTTTGCCGATGCCTGCATACCGCCAAAAATGGTGGCGCTGGTTGATAAGCCGTATTTGGCGGTGGCCTGTGTAAAAGGAGTTTCATCAATGGTGCCGACGTAAGGGCGGTATCTCCCCGAGGTGATTTCATATTCGAACTGGTTCTCCCTCAGCATCACCGGCAGAGCCGCAAAGGGCACGATAAAGTTCTGTCTCGAGCCGTCGGACTCTTCAACCGTAACATACAGATCGCCACTCCCGCCGCTGGGATACATATCCGTAATTTCAAACGCGCCCGGCGCGACGTAGGTCTGGTAAACCTGATAGCCATTCTGTTTGATCACCACGCGGGCATTGGTTTTAGCAATACCGCGGATCACCGGGGCGTAGCCGCGCATACTCTCCGGCAGCATGCTGGTATCCGTCGCCAGCTGCACGCCGGAGAAGGGGACGCTATCGAATATGCCGGATAGAGAAGAGCTTTCGCCGATGATCAGGTCGCTGCTGATAGAGCGTAAGCTGCGCTGCAGATAAAGATAGGCGGAATCAAAATGAGTTGATTCCCCCTTACTTTTGTTCCACATGCTAAGGTTCCTGATGCGCCAGGGCCCGAGGTTTATTCCGGACTCCAGATTCAGGCCGTAGTATTCATTATCGCTTTTATAATCCTGCGAACCGTTAAACTGGTAGTTCACAAACATGGCGTTTATGCCGTCATCAAACTTTTCCGGCGGGATGTAGTCGTTGGCTACCGTGCTCATCGCGGCCTGAGGGGTGGAAATATCCAGGCGCTGGGCGGTAAAATCGAAAATTGTTTTGCTGTCTGGAATAATATCGAAGTTGGCGCAGCCTTGTTCGTTCTCTTTTAGCTCGGGGAATGATTTAACTCTGACGCCATACCGGGCGAGGGCCTCCAGCGTAAAGCAGGGGGTTAGGTTTAGCTGTTTATCAAGCCTGCTGCTGCGCTCGGTCGCGACAAATTTAACGTTTTTGGTTTCCAGGTAGCGACCATTAAAGACGACGTCAACCCGGTAGTCTCCCGGAGCCTGAGCGTTGACCGACTGATAAATTGACAGGTCGGGGACGTTGGAGGCATCACCTCCATTGGCTGATGTAATAAATGCGGGATCAAAGAATTCACGCGCATTCACCGTAGTGTGAATGCTCGCCGTCATTATAGTAATAATCGCTATGCAGAGCGTAGATAGCCTGAAGTGATCTTTGTGTTCTATTGGCATAAAAACATCCATTTATAAATGCGAACTGTTTATGGCAATTTCGATGAATAGAGGGAACCTGCACCTCCATAATCATTGACTATTTTCCACGTTACTTTGGTAGCATTGCCGTTATCTTTTAGCGTTATAGCTTTTGAGGAGAAAGGCTCAATAAATTTAATTTGTGCCTGATATTCACTGGCGCCAATCTGGACATTTCTGAAATAGAAGAAAAATGGCGTTGGGTTTTTTATGGTGAGCTGATTTCCGGCCCTGCGCCATTCTATTTTTTCGGCTTCGGTATTATTGGACAGCTCGGCTAGCGCCTTCGGTCGGTAAATAAGCCGCATGCGATGGCGAACGGCGAGCTGTATAGTATTGCTGCTCGCATAGGTATCATCCGACGGCGGGATGGCCATAATATTGAAAAAATAGGATGATTCACGGTCAGCAGGGGCGTTAACGTTGCCAGTGGAGAATATACGGACGGTATTTTTCTGTTTCATCTCCAGGCGGAAAAGGGGGGGCGTGACCATAAATGCAGGAGGTTTTCCCTCTGCTGCTTCAACCCACGATTTGATCAGGTAAGGCATTTCGTCTTTATTATCAATCTGCGCAGATATCTCACGAGCGCCTTCTTTATAAAGATAGCGAGTTGATTCGATAACAATGCCTGCATGCGCAAAGCCGCTCAGTATCATGGCGAAGGCAATGATTGCCTTGATCATCATCTGGTACATTAGATTCCTTCAGCATTTAATTAAAAGGGCCTGCTAAATGAGCAGGCCCCTTAAAAATTAATTAGATGGTGTAATCAATGGTAAAGGTTGCAACACCTTTAACCGGGCCTTCAGTAACCGGGTTTGCCGCGTTGACTTTCACGTAGCCAGCAAGATATTCCAGGTTAGTTGCCTGCTTCGGGGTATAGGCTTCGTTAACCGCAGTGCCATCGAATTTGATGCGGGCGCTGTTGCTCAGTTTCTGAATACCAATACCGATGTTTAGAGCGCCACCTTCGGCAGTGTTGTCCAGAATCTCAGGCGTTGAAGAGGATGTACCGGTGACTTTCACGCTCAGGCCGGTAACGTTGTTTTCATCCGCGCCGCCGATAGCACAGTCGCTCACCTGGAAACCAA
Organism: Klebsiella sp. BIGb0132; assembly: GCF_024810075.1. NCBI lineage: Bacteria > Pseudomonadati > Pseudomonadota > Gammaproteobacteria > Enterobacterales > Enterobacteriaceae > Klebsiella > Klebsiella sp. BIGb0132. The sequence continues at coordinate 356,283 of NZ_JANUDW010000004.1, forward strand.
ACTTCTGGTTTTTAAATAAGGTATTAACAGACTGACCGGTTGCTTCAGCAGTGGTCACGGTCATTAACTTAACGATACCGTTGTTGAGGGTACCGGTCGGCGTCACGACGCAAGAGGTTTTAGAGTCTGCTACTTCACCCTGAATAGTGACTTCAGCTTGGTTAGGTCCTGCCAAAACCTGAGCACTGAAAGCGGTAGCAGCAGTAATAACCATAGCCAGAATTGTTTTTTTCATCCGTTTAATCCATTCATTTAAAGTTAATATTAAGTACCGGAAAAGAGACCGCATATAGACTTCAGCAACTTCTCCCGTATGTATCCATATATACTTACTCTGCAACCCTTACGGCTTGTATGGGTAAGTGCCGCTATATTAATCCTGGTCGGTTAAAATACTCATCTGAATTTTTTTCAATAAAACTTAATACAGGTAAAACGTTAAGCTGCGAGCTGAGGTAATGGCTTTCCTGAACAATGAAGAGTGTGCTCATGGCGGGCGCTGCCGGGGCGATATAGGTGGAAAAGCATCCGTTGAGATAAGTTATGAAGTTAAACAAAGTTAATATCTATAAAGATTGAGTGCGGTTTGATTTGAGGCGCTGAGTCAGCGTCGCTCTTCTTTTAGGTAAGATAGTAGTGAAACGCTTATAATAATCGTGGTCGCGTGATTATTATTATTCATGGTAGTCGTAATATCTCTGTTATTGACAACGGTAACGCCTGGCAAGCTCTGGTGCTCAGAAAATAAAAAATGAGATAGCTACCAGTGAGCGTTGAAGTTCATCATCCATGGGCCGCTGAGTCGTTGATGATTTGGTTTTCTCCCTGGTTAATTTCATCCTATGTGGTTGTTAAGTATTGTAAATATAACCTTCTTTTTTGTGATTCAGAAAAAATAATAGTGCCCAGTCCGGCGCCCTTCGCGACAGGCCATCCCGGCCGATGCTGGTATCAGCGCCGAGGTATGAGGATGCTGCCCTCTATATGATCGAAGGCTGTAGAGAACAGGTTAAGTCCGGATAACGATACTCTTTGATAACAATCGCTTTTCTTATTCATATTTTTATTTCTTATTTAGATCTGAAGCCTGGATTATTCATGAAACTAAAGTTGTTTTTTTACAGGAAGTGCCGAAAATAGCCTCCCATCAACACAGCATATGTGATTGATAAATTTATACCATCTGGAATATACAAATTAAATATATAAGGAATTGTGATGAAAGTACTTTCTCTTGAAGAAATGAATGCCGTTTCGGGTGCCTACTCCTGGAGCAGCCCTTGGGATATTTTTGGCAATATCGGTGAAGCGGTAGTTAGCGCAACGCTTGGCGCGGTTGCCGGTTTTGCTGCGGGAGCCGCTATTGGTGGCAAGCACGGCGGTGACGGCGGCGGGGTACTTGGTTTTGGTATTATCGGCCAGGGCGTAGGTATGATCGTTGCCGGTGTTATCGGTGGCGTTACCTGCGGTATTGGGGCGACGATTATTGGTTACGAAGAAACCTGGAAATATACCCAAACGCTGGTCGACGGTTTCCTGGACGGTACCTTTAATCCATAATTTTTAATTAATTCCTCTTCTGGCCCGATGCGTCGGGCCTTTTTATATCAGGTCAGGTACTCATGGGTAAAAGATTGTTCAGACAGGAAGCGATAGAGCATCAGCGAAGCTACTGGAAAGGACGCGTGATTTTGTTCGGAGGCGTTTCGCCGCTGATAGTTTCCGCCTGCTGTATCGCTTTTTTAGCTGTTATCATCGCCATGCTTTGCTTTTTTAAATATACCAAAAGAATTGATGTCGTCGGCGAGGTTATTACTCTGCCGCATCCTCTTAATATCTCCTCGCCGCTGCTGGGTTCGATCTCGAAACAGTATGTCCAGGTCGGTGACGTTGTTAAGAAAGGCGCCGTGCTATTTGAGCTGGATGTGTCCAAAAACACCGACGTCGGCAACGTCAGTGATACCAATGTTTCGATGGTGAAAGCCAAGATTGTCAATGCTGAAGATATCATCCAAAAACTAAAAGCTAACAAAGATGATTTTATTGGCACCACGCGTCGCCAGATTCAGCGCTATGAGCGCTCCCTGGATGAAACCGAGAAAATGCTGACGACGGCCAAAAAAGGGCTTTCACATATTGAGACATCGCTGAAGAACTACAGCAGCTACCTGCAGCGGGGATTGATTAATAAAGATCAGTACAATAATCAGCACTCTCTTTTCGTCCAGCAGCAAAATGCGTTTCAGTCGTTATCATCGCAGAAAATGCAGATAGAACTGCAGCTCACCCAGACCCGGAGTGATTTAACGGTAAAGACCGCTGAGATTGATAATCAGATTACTTCACAATATAGCCAGCTGAGAGATCTGCAAACTCAGCTGATTGAAAACAGCGCGAGCGGAAGGATTTTAGTGAAGTCGACGATTGATGGCCGGGTGGAGTCGATAGCCGTTACCCGGGGTCAAATGATCGAGGCCGGGAGTAGCCTGGCCCAGGTTAAGCAGCTTACCGGCATTAACTATTATTTACTGCTGTGGCTACCCGATAACAGTTTACCCTATGTCAAAATCGGCGATACCGTGAATATCCGCTACGATGCGTTTCCTTCAGATAAGTTTGGTCAATTTTCTGGCAAGGTGATGTCAATCTCATCAATGCCGGTTACCCGCCGGGAATTATCTGACTATGGCAATAGCCAGGCCAACAGCAATACGACACCCACGCTCTACAAAGCAATTATCAACGTTAAAGAAAAAGAGTTTATTTATAAGAACAGAACGCTTGTGCTATCGAATGGCCTTAAGGCGAAGAGCATTGTTTTTACCGAGGAGAGGCCGCTGTATCAGTGGCTGTTCTCACCAGTATATAAAGTAGTTCAGAGCCTTAAGGGACCCAAAGATGAATAAAGATGTGCTTGATTCAATTTTTAGAAGGATCAACTTTTCAATCAGGAACAAAGTCCCGGTAATTATACAGTCTGAATCAACGGAGTGCGGTAATGCCTGCTTAGCAATGATTTGTGGGTTCTACGGCAAAGATATCGATCTGTTCAACTTTCGCAATACCTACGGCTCCTCATCCCACGGAACGACGTTAAACGCCCTGGCGACGGTTGCGCAGAAGGCTGGCCTGAAAACGCGGGCATTATCCCTGGATATTGCAGAGATCGGCGAGCTCCGTCTGCCCTGCATACTGCACTGGTCATTAAATCACTTTGTCGTGCTGGTTGCGGTAAAGGGTAAGCGTTTTGTTATTAACGATCCGGCGCTTGGGCGACGCGTGGTTCATCGTAAGGAATTATCAGAAAACTTCAGCGGCATCGCGCTTGAGGCGTGGCCGGATAGCGGCTTCGTTCAGGAAAAGCAGCGCTCGCGGCTGAAGCTGCGGGAGCTAATGCACAACATTGTTGGCCTGAAGTCAGCGCTGACGAAAATATTGATGCTGTCGGTAGTCATTGAAACGGTGAATTTGCTGCTGCCTATGGGCACGCAGGTTGTTACCGACCATGTTATTACCGCACATGATGAAAACCTGCTGCTGGTCATCTGCGTCGGGCTAATGTTTTTTACGATTTTTAAAACCTGGGTCAGTATGCTGCGCGCGTGGGTTTCGCTAAAGCTGAATACGCTGACCGACGTGCAGTGGAAAACGAGCTTTTTCGATCATCTGATCGGCCTGCCGCTCGCTTTCTTTGAGAAGCGCCAGCTGGGGGATATACAGTCGCGGTTTGCTTCTCTGGATACTATCCGCTCGACCTTTACCAACAGCATCGTCAGCGGAATTATTGACTCCATCATGACCATCGGCCTGCTTGTGATGTTGAGCCTGTACGGCGGCTGGCTGGTGTGGGTTGTGCTGGGGTTCACTCTTTGCTACGCCGCGATGCGCGCGATCACCTATAAATTTTATCGCGCCATCAATGAAGAGCTGATCGTCAAACGCGCGCGTTCGGGCTCGCATTTTATGGAGACGCTGTACGGCATCGCGACGATAAAATCGCTTAACCTGAAAAACAGGCGCTCCCAGCACTGGCTGAATACCAATATCGATGTCAGCAACGCCGGTCTGAAGCAAACGCGTTTCGATATGCTGTTTGGCGGGATTAATACCTTCATTAACTCGGCCGATCAGGTTGTCATTTTATGGCTGGGCGCGCAGATGGTTATGGATAACACGATGACCATCGGGATGTATATGGCGTTTAACGCCTATCGCGGCCAGTTTGCCCAGCGCGCCGCGTCGCTTATCGACCTCACGATGCAGCTGAAAATGCTGTCGCTACATAACGAGCGTATTTCTGAAATTGTCTATAGCGAACCGGAGGCAGAGTCGCCGGTAAGAAAGATTTTTGCCGATGACGTCGGCGTGTCTTTAGACGTGCAGAATTTGGCCTATCAGTACGACCTGCTGTCAAAACCCGTTTTTTCTAACGTCAATATTAGCGTGGCCGCTGGAGAGTCCGTCGCGCTGATCGGCGCGTCAGGCATCGGTAAAACAACGTTACTCAAAGTCATGTCTGGCCTGCTGACGCCGGAGCGCGGCGATATATTTATCGGCGGTTTTGATATTAACAAAATCGGCATTAATAACTTCCGCAGCAATATCGCCTGCGTATTACAGGAGGACCGCCTGTTTTCCGGGTCTATTGCCGATAACATTTCGGGCTTTGATGAGGAGATGGATCGGGCGCTGCTCGTTGACTGCGCCATGAGATGCAATATCCATGAGGAGATCCAGCGCATGCCGATGGGCTATGAAACGATTATCGGCGAGCTTGGCGCCGGGATCTCCGGCGGTCAAAAGCAGCGCTTGCTCATTGCCCGGGCGCTCTACCAAAAGCCGAAAATTTTATTTATGGATGAGGCTACCAGCCATCTCGATATTAATAATGAAAAGATGGTCAACGCGGCGATTGAATCGTTAAACATCACCCGAATTATTATCGCCCACCGTCCTTCAACCATCGCCAGCGCCGATCGAATTATTGATTTAGCGAAACTGACCTCGTTGCCACAGCAGCTTACTACGGAGACTATTTGATGAACATCTTAACGGGTATTAATAGCGGAATAATTAAATCCCCCAACGCGGTGCTGGCGTTAGCCCTGAAGATGCAAAGCGTCCTGAGTGCGGAAGCGCTGGTGTATCTCCCGCCCGATCGGGTTCAGGACCTGGTATTTGCCGTTTTCAGCGGCTACCGCAGGCTGCAAATGCTGTTTCGCGAGGACCCCGAGAGCATCAGAGCCCGCACCATCGCCGATACCGAGCGGTTAAACCACCGCACGCTCTCCGTCACCCTTGATGAGATACATAACCCTAACGTCGCGCTGCGGGTGAGCGATTTTGTGGTGAAATATCATCAGGAGAAGGTCACCTTTCTATTCTTTTTGCAAAATGAGGAGGTGATATCCGTCGATCTGACGGTTACCCAGATGGAGTTTCTGCTCAACCTTTTGCTGGCAACGATACACAAGACCGAGGACGCGGCGTTTATTTCTTTGGCCCTGCAGGCAAACGATTTTATTCCGTTCTATACCGTCAATTTTGCCAATATCGACAGTAGCGGGATTAACTACAATAAATTTAACGTGCCGGCGTGGAAACTCTCCGCCTTCAGCGATTTTTATTCGCTGGTTATGATCGGCGACGACGGCGATATTCCGTGCGGGGCAATTATTAAAGCAATGCCGGAGCTTGAGGCCAGCCGGATTAAGACGATCGGTGAATTATTATTAAATAATAACCCATTGCTGGCTCCTTACCGGCAGCGAGCGCTGACCTTTGAGTATCAAAAGATCGATCCCCAGGTGAGAGAAGAGGAGATGGAGAAGCTGCTGCGGGCGCATATTCAGCATCGAACCACGAAGATGTCGCCATCAACGTGCTAGCTTCTCCTGGCAGAGTGCGCGAGGGAGAGCGGGGCGGATAGCGATCCGGCCCGCTCGCCGCCCGGTTATGCCCGCTGCGCCGGGCGCCGGTGCCGGTACAGCCACATCAGCTTATAGGCCGCCGGAATGATAAACAGCGACAGCAGCGGGGCGGTGATCATCCCGCCAATCATCGGCGCGGCGATGCGGCTCATCACCTCCGAACCGGCGCCGGTGCCCCATAAAATCGGCAGCAGGCCGGCGATAATGACCGCCACGGTCATCGCCTTTGGCCGCACGCGCAGCACCGCGCCGCGGTACAGCGCCTCGTCAAGCTTATCAGCGCTGAAGGTTTCCCCGTTTTCCAGCGACGGCTCCGCTTCAATGGCGTGGCGCAGATACATCAGCATCACCACGCCAAACTCCGCCGCTACCCCGGCAAGGGCGATAAAGCCGGTACCGGTCGCCACCGACAGATGGAACCCCATCCAGTAGAGGAACCAGATGCCGCCGACCAGTGCGAACGGCACGCTGGCGACGATCAGCAACGCCTCGCCAAAGCGACGGAACGCGAGGTACAGCAGGACGAAAATGATCATCAGCGTCATGGGGACCATCAGCTTCAGCTTCTGGTTGGCGCGTTCGAGCAGCTCAAACTGGCCGGAGTAGGAGACGCTGGTCCCCGGCTTCAGCTTCACGCCCTGGGCGATGGCCTGCTGCAGATCGTGCACCACCGACACCATGTCGCGATCCCTGGCGTCGATATAGATCCAGCTGGTCGGGCGGGCGTTCTCGGTTTTCAGCATCGACGGGCCGGTTACCACCTTGACCTCCGCCACGTCGCCGAGGACGATTTGCTGCTTCAGCGGAGTGAGGATCGGCAGCTGGCGCAGGGCCTCCGGGCTGTCGCGGTAGCTTTGCGGGTAGCGGATGTTGATCGGGTAGCGCTCGACGCCTTCTACCGTTTCGCCCACCATCGCGCCGCCGATGGCCGAGGAGACGAACAGCTGCACGTCGCCGACGCTCATGCCGTAGCGGGCGGCCTGCTCGCGGTTGATATCGATGTTGAGATAGCGCCCGCCGACCAGCCGCTCCGCCAGCGCCGAGGTGACGCCCGGCACGGTGCGGGCCACCGCTTCAATCTGCTCGGCGCTCTCGTCAATATCGGCGAGGTTAGTGCCGGAGACCTTAATACCGATCGGGCTCTTGATCCCGGTGGAGAGCATATCGATCCGGTTGCGGATCGGCGGCACCCACAGGTTGGCGAGTCCCGGCAGGCGCACGGCTTTATCCAGCTCCTCGACGATCTTCTCCATGGTCATCCCCGGGCGCCACTGATTCTGCGGCTTGAGCTGAATGGTGGTCTCGACCATCTCCAGCGGTGCGGAATCGGTGGCGGTCTCGGCCTTACCGGTTTTGCCGAATACGCGGGCCACTTCCGGCACCGTCATAATCAGCTTATCGGTCTTCTGCAGCATATCCGCCGCCTGCGAGGCGGAAATTCCCGGCAGGGTTGATGGCATATACAGCAGATCGCCTTCGTTGATCTGCGGCAGGAACTCGCCGCCCACCCGGCTGAGCGGCCAGATGACCGTCAGGATCGTTAGCGCCGCGACCAGCAGGGTCGCCTTCGGCCAGCGCAGCACCTTCAGCAGCAGCGGATGATAAATGCGGATCAGGAAGCGGTTGAGCGGGTTGCTGCTCTCCGCCGGGATCCTGCCGCGGATCCACAATCCCATCAGGATCGGGATCGCCACGATCGCCAGCAGCGCCGCCCCGGCCATCGACCAGGTTTTGGTAAACGCCAGCGGGCCGAACAGCTTACCTTCCTGCCCTTCGAGGGTGAAAATCGGGATAAACGACAGGGTGATAATCAGCAGGCTGATAAACAGCGCCGGGCCGACCTCCACCGAGGCGTCGGTGATGATTTTCCAGCGCGTGTCGTTATCGGGCCGCTCTCCGGGATGCTGATGATCCCACTCCTCCAGCCGCTTGTGGGCGTTTTCTATCATCACGATGGCGGCATCGACCATCGCCCCCACCGCAATCGCAATTCCGCCCAGCGACATGATGTTGGCGTTCAGCCCCTGGAAATGCATCATGATAAAGGCGAAGCACAGGCCGAGCGGGAGAGAGATAATGGCGACCAGCGCCGAACGTAGGTGCCACAGGAACAGGGCGCAGACCAGCGCGACGACGATAAACTCCTCCAGCAGCTTCATGCTGAGGTTGTCGATGGCCCGGTCGATCAGCTGGCTGCGGTCATAGGTGGTGACCACCTCAACCCCTTCCGGCAGGCTGCTCTGCAGGGACGCCAGTTTAGCCCTTACGGCCGAAATCACTTCGCGGGCGTTCTTGCCGGAGCGCAGGATCACCACGCCGCCGGCCACTTCGCCTTCGCCGTTCAGTTCGGCGATGCCGCGGCGCATTTCCGGGCCGATCTGCACCCTGGCGACGTCGCGCAGATAGACCGGCACGCCGCTGTCGCCGGTTGCCAGCACGATGTGGTTAAAGTCGTCGAGGCTTTGCAGATAGCCGCTGGCGCGCACCATATATTCGGCTTCCGCCAGCTCGACGGAAGAGCCGCCGGCCTCCTGGTTGGAGGTCTCCAGCGCCGATTTCACCGCCGCCAGGGTAATGCCGTACTGGGTCAGCTTCAGCGGGTCGACCACAACCTGATACTCTTTGACCACGCCGCCCACCGAGGCCACTTCCGAGACGTCCGGAATCGTTTTTAGCTCATATTTTAAAAACCAGTCCTGCAGCGAGCGCAGCTCGGCGAGGTCGTGCCTGCCGCTGCGGTCGACCAGCGCGTACTCGTAGATCCAGCCGACGCCGGTGGCATCCGGCCCCATTTCGGCGCTGACGCCGGCCGGAAGCTTGCCCTGCACCTGGTTGAGGTACTCCAGCACCCTTGAGCGCGCCCAGTAGGGATCGGTGCCGTCGGCAAAAATCACGTAGACGTAGGAGGCGCCGAACTGCGAGAAGCCGCGCACCGTTTTGGCCCCCGGCACCGAGAGCATGGTGGTGGTCAGCGGCCAGGTGACCTGGTTTTCGACGATTTGCGGCGCCTGGCCGGGGTAGCTGGTCTTGACGATCACCTGCACGTCAGAGAGATCCGGCAGGGCATCCACCGGCGTATGGACGATGGTCCACGTCCCCCAGATGCTGAGGAACAGCGCCCCCATCATCACCAGAAAGCGGTTGGCCACCGAGCGACGGATAATCCATTCAATCATTTGTCATCTCCTCAGTGCGCATGCGCCGCGCTATTCGGCACGTTTGGCGTCGCGGCGGTCGGCTTTGCGCGCATCCGATCCAGCGCGCCGGAGATATTGGCCTCGGAATCAATCAGGAACAGGCCGCTGGCGACCACCTTCTCTCCTTCGTGAATGCCGGAGCGGATCGCCGTCATATCGCCGGACTGCTGGAAGACCTCGACCGGTTTCGGCACGAAGCGGCCGTCGTCGCCCACGGTGATAACCCGCTGCTCCGCGCCGCTGTCGATCAGCGCTTTCGACGGGATCAGCAGCATCGGCTGACTCTGCGCGTTCAGCTTCAGCCAGGCGGTCATTCCCGGCTTCAGCGCCTCGTCCGGATTATCGACCTGCAGACGCAGCTGCAGCGTGCGGGTAGCCGCATCCACGCCGGGCAGCATGCTCCATTTGCTGATGGTGAAGGCTTTGTCCGGCCATGCCGGAACGGAAAGAGCAAACTGCGAGGCGTCTTTAATCAGCCAGGCGATAGATTCCGGCACCGAGGCGCTAATCCACACCGGGTCCATGCCCTGAATTTTGGCCACCACGTTATCTTTGGCGATGTTCATGCCGGTGCGAAGATCAAAGGCGGTAATCACGCCGTCAATCGGCGCTTTAAGGGTGAAGCGGGTCTGAATTTTGCGCGTCGCCTTCAGGCGGCGGATATCCTCATCGGGCATTCCGGCGAGGCGCAGCCGCTCGAGGATCCCCTCCACCTGGGTGGCGGTGCCGCCGGTTTCCTGCAGCAGCAGATATTCGCTCTGCGCCTCGACCCAGTCGGGAATGGTCAGGTCGATAAGCGGGGTGCCTTTCTTTATCTTATCCCCGACGGTCAGCGGGTAGACCCTGTCGATAAAGCCCGCCGAGCGCGCCTGGACGATGACAAACTGGTATTCGTTATAGCTGACGTTGGCCGGGAAGGTCCGGGCGTAGCTGAGCGGGCCGCGGACGACGGCGGCGGTTTTAACGCCCAGATTCTGGGTTTGCGTCGGGTCGATGCGTACGCCCGGCGCGGCCGAGGGCGGCGCCTCTTCATCGGCGTATTTGGCCACCAGGTCCATATCCATAAACGGCGATTTCCCCGGCTTATCAAAGCGCGTATTGGGGTACATCGGGTCATACCAGAACAGGACTTTACGCGCCTGTCCGGCGGCAGGCGCCGCGTCGCCCGCAGGGTGAGCAGGTGCAAGCCCACTATAGAGGCCCGCCGCAATCATCCCGCCAAGAGACATACTGCTGATAATGAGCGCAGCGGTTTTAAGTTTTAGAGAGACCATCGTAATGCGCTCCGTGAACACCTTATTAGTTAACGTGGATATCCTGTAATAAGGAGAGGTTGCCCTGTTGGATAAAGGTGAAGGCGACCTTATCGCCGGGCTTAACCGCGCCAAGCTGGGTTTGCGGAGTGATGGTGAAGCGCATGGTCATCGGCGGCCAGTTCAGCGCCGGGATGGCGTCATGGTCGATGGTGACTTTTTTACTCTCCATATCAATGATTTTGACTTCGCCGGTGGCGCTGATGGCCTGCGCCTGCCCGGCGGCGGGCATCATTTCGCCATGCTGGTGTCCGGCGGCCTGGGCGCCGGAGACCGCTGCGGACAGAAGAAGACCAAAAATGACCGTTTTTGCGACATGATTCATGATTAACACTCCTGATATTCAATAATGGGTTATTCGAGCCAGCCGCCGCCGAGGGCGGTAAAGAGCTGAATTTCGTTCACCTGGCGGGCGTAGTTGAGATCCAGCAGGGTCTGCTGCGTGGCGAACAGCGAACGTTCGGCGTCCAGCACTTCGATATAGCTGACTGCGCCGTGCTGATAGAGCGTTCCGGCGCGCTGGCGGGTGATTTGCAGGGAGGCGAGATAGCGCTGCTGGGCGCTGATTTGATCCGCCAGGCTCTGGCGCAGGGCCAGAGCATCGGCCACCTCTTTAAAAGCGTTCTGGATTTTCTGTTCGTAATTCACCACCGACTGCTGCTGGCGGATTTCGGCGACGTCGAGGTTGGCCTGATTTCGTCCGGCGTTGAATATCGGCAGCTCGATTTTAGGGATGAAGTTCCACATCCCGCTGGCCGGATTAAACAGGCTGGAGAGGTCGGCGCTGCTGCCGGAAAGCGAACTGGTTAGCGTAATCGACGGGAAGAAGGCCGCCCGCGCGGCGCCGATATTGGCGTTCGCCGCCCGCAGCCCGTGCTCGGCCTCTAAAATATCGGGGCGCTGGAGCAGGATCTGCGAGGAGAGGGCGGGCGGCAGCCTGAGGCCGTGAATATCCCCCGCGCCGTCGGCCGCATCGTCCGGCAGGCGCTGATAGCTGCCTAGCAGCAGCTGCAGGGCGTTGTTGGCCTGCGCCAGCTCGCCTTCCCGCCTGGCGATGTCGGCGCGGGTGCTTTCAATTACTCCGCGCGCCTGCTCCAGCGCCAGCACGCTGCTGCTGCCGGTCAGCAGCTGTTTCTCTACGAAAGCGTAGGACTGGCGGTAGTTTTGTAACGTCTCGCGGGCCACGGCGAGCTGCGCTGCGGCCAGCCGCTGGTTGAAGTAGCTTTGTGAAACGTTCGAAATCAATAATATGTGCACCGCGCGCTGGGCTTCTACGCTGGCGAAAAAGGTCTGCCGCTGCGCTTCACTCATGTTTTTCAGGCGGCCGAAGAAGTCGAGATCGAAGCTGAGGTTCAGCCCGGCCTGATAGTCGCTGCTGGTGGTGGTATCGCCTTTAAGCTTCCCGCCGTAGGTGGTGCTGGCGGAGGCGTCGAGCTGCGGATAGCGGTCAGCATCGGTCACGCCGTACTGCGCCCGCGCTTCCTGCACTTTCAGGGTCGCCATGCGCAGGTCCCGGTTATTGCCAAGCGCGGTGGCAATCAGCGATTTAACCTGCGGGTCGGCGAAAAACGCGCGCCAGCCGGTCTCCTGATAGTCCGCAGGCGGCGTCACCAGTTGGTTCTGGCTGAGGGAGAACTGCTGCGGCACCGGCGAGGTCGGCTGGCGGTAGTCCGGGGCTAAGGAGAGACAGCCCGTCAGGATAAAAATAACGCTGAGCGAAATAAGCTTTAACTGGCGCATAGTGGCAGGTTTATCGGCTATCAGGGAATGCCCTGTACTTTACGCAACGGCGTCTGTTTGACGCGTGACGGGAAAATGACAAAGCTGTCATTTTCCTGAGAATTCATTGCTATCCGGTTGGGCTCCTCTAAAATTGAAAGCCCGCACAATCGGCGCGTGAAGGAGCAGGTGATGAAGATTTTGATCGTCGAAGATGAGATGAAAACCGGTGAGTACCTGACGAAAGGGCTGACGGAAGCCGGTTTTGTTGTCGATCTGGCGGATAACGGTCTGAACGGCTATCACCTGGCGATGACCAGCGATTATGACCTGCTGATCCTCGACATCATGCTGCCGGATGTGAACGGCTGGGATATCGTCAGAATGCTGCGTTCCGCCGATAAAGGCATGCCGATCCTGCTGCTGACCGCGCTGGGGACCGTTGAGCATCGGGTGAAGGGGCTGGAGCTCGGGGCCGATGATTATCTGGTCAAGCCCTTTGCCTTTGCCGAACTGCTGGCGCGGGTGAGGACGCTCCTGCGCCGCGGGGCGGCGACGATCGTTGAGAGCCAGTTCCAGGTGGCGGATTTAACGCTCGACCTGGTCAGCCGCAGGGTGACCCGCGCGGGCGCGCGCATCACGCTGACCAGCAAAGAGTTTACGCTGCTGGAGTTCTTTATTCGTCATCAGGGGGAAGTGCTGCCCCGTTCGCTAATCGCCTCCCAGGTTTGGGACATGAATTTTGACAGCGACACCAACGCCATCGACGTGGCGGTGAAGCGGCTGCGGGGTAAAATCGATAATGATTTTGAACCTAAGCTTATCCAGACCGTGCGCGGCGTCGGCTACGTGCTAGAGGTGCCGGATGGCGATTAAGCTGCGGCGGCGGCCCTTTTCGCTGGCGACGCGGCTGACCTTTTTTATCAGCCTGGCGACGATAGTGGCCTTTTTCGCCTTCACCTGGATAATGATCCATTCGGTAAAGGCGCACTTTGAAGAACGCGACGCCCACGACCTCAGGCAGCTGGCCACCACCCTTGAGACGGTGCTCAACCACGCCGACTATCCTCAGGCGCGGCGGCTGGAGATCTTAAAGAACGTGATCGATGGCTACGCCAACGTCTTTATTTGCCTCGATGACGGCAGCGGCCAGACCCTTTTCCAGTCACCGAACGGCCCGGATCTCAGCCATATCATGAGCACGCCGGGCATTGCCGCCAGGCTGCAGGATGGCAACGTTATTTCGTGGGTGGATCCGCATCCGCGGGCGTTAACTCACGATAACCACCAGATGCAGACCCGCTCCTGGCGGCTGATTATGCTGCCGCTTGGCCGCGCGGCGGACGGCAGGCCGGCCTACCGCCTGCTTATGGCCCTGTCGATCGATTTTCATCTCCACTATATTAACGAGCTGAAGGCGAGGCTGATTTCGGCGGCGACGATTATCAGCATCCTTATCTTCTTTATTGTGCTGTTCGTGGTCTATCACGGGCATAAGCCGATTCGCCGGGTCAGCCGACAGATTCAAAACATTACCTCCCGCGACCTCGACGTGCGCTTAAACCCGCAGTCGGTGCCGATTGAGCTGGAGCGACTGGTGCTGTCGTTTAACCATATGCTGGAACGTATCGAGGATGTGTTTACCCGTCAGTCCAACTTCTCCGCGGATATTGCCCATGAGATCCGCACGCCGATCACCAACCTGGTGACCCAGACGGAGATTGCGCTCAGTCAGACCCGCAGTCAAAAAGAGCTGGAGGATGTGCTGTACTCCAATCTGGAAGAGTTCTCGCGGATGTCGCGGATGGTCAGCGATATGCTGTTTCTGGCGCAGGCCGACAACAATCAGCTGATCCCGGAGCTAAAAGCGCTGAATCTGGCCGATGAGGTCAGCAAGGTCTTCGACTTCTTTGAGGCCTGGGCCGAGGAGCGGGAAGTGACCCTGCACTTCAGCGGCAGCGCCTGCTGGGTGGTGGGCGACCCGCTGATGCTGCGCCGGGCGATGAGTAATTTGCTCTCTAACGCCATTCGCTACACGCCGGGCGGCCGGGCGGTCACCGTTCACCTGACGGAGGCCGATGCCCGGGTTCAGCTGATCGTTGAGAATCCGGGAGCGCCGATACCTGCAGAGCATCTGTCGCGGCTTTTCGACCGCTTCTACCGCGTCGATCCCTCCCGCCAGCGTAAAGGTGAGGGGAGCGGCATTGGCCTGGCTATCGTTAAATCGATCGTCACGGCGCACCGCGGCAGCGTGGCGGTAGAGTCCGACGCGCGCTCAACCCGCTTTATTCTGACGCTGCCAAAACGGGCGTAATAAAAGCAGGTAATAAAAGCAGACCATAAAAAGAAGCCTGGCGGTGCCAGGCTTTGGGAGGCTTACTCTTCGAAGTACCAGTAACCCTGGTTGATAAGGCGCGTTAGCTCGGCGATAAAGTCCGGGTTATGCAGCCCCTTGCCCAGCTCATCTTTACTCAGCGAGGTGTAGCGGCACAGCGCGTCCAGCGCGTCGACATCGGTGATTGCCAGCGCTTCGCTGTTCACAAAGAAGCTGTCGCCGATATGCAGCACGCGCAGGCCGCTCAGGCGGGCCAGCGTTTCGCCGCCGTTGAGGGCATCAACAACCTCTTCTTCTGCATAAGGCGGCTCGGCCGGCGCGATGTCCAGATCGTGACGCGGGGTGGTAGCAAAGCGGCCAAACCACTGGGTAAAGTCCTCCGGCTGGCTAATCATGTCGATCATCATCCCGCGCAGCCGGTCGAGCTCATACTCTTCAACCCGACCGGGATGTTCGCGACAGGTCAGGTCCGGATCGCTGTAGTGCTCGCCGCCGAGATCGTTTTCCAGCGCGTAGTCGGCAAAGCTGCTGATCAGGTCGCGACCGTTCGGCCCGCGGAAGCCAACGGAGTAGTTGAGCGCCGTTTCGTGGGTGATGCCGTCGTGCGGGAATCCCGGTGGAATATAAAGGATATCGCCTGGCTCGAGGTCTTCATCAATAATCGGTGGGAAAGGATCGACGTGCAGCAGCGCCGGGTGCGGGCAAAACTGACGCATCGGCAGCTTGTCGCCCACGCGCCAGCGGCGGCTGCCCATACCCTGAATAATGAAGACATCGTACTGGTCGATGTGCGGGCCAACGCCGCCGCCCGGGACCGAGAAGGAGATCATCAGGTCATCAAGACGCCAGTCAGGCAGCACGCGGAACGGGCGAACCAGCTCGGCGGCAGGCATATGCCAATGGTTGACCGCCTGCGCCAGCAGCGACCAGCCGGTTTCGCCCAGGCCATCAAAATGTTCGAACGGCCCGTTGCTGGCCTGCCACTGCTCGTTCACCAGGCTGACCAGCCGGCTGTCGACTTCCGGTTCCATGGCCAGACCCGCCAGCTCGTCCGGGGTGATCGGATCGACGAAGTTTGGGAAAGCATTCTTTAATACTACCGGCTGCTTTTGCCAGTACTTCTCTAAAAACTCGGGCCAGTTAATGTTCAGTTGATAAGCCATAGATTCACACCAGTAAGGAGAAACGGTCCTGATTATAAAAAGGTGTGAACCGAGGGCGCCTTGTCGTGAGTCAAAGCGGCTGCTTAATCCACCGTTTATGGCTCCTCTACGCCAGCGGCCGCCGTCTGCGTGCGGGACGCCATACATTTTTTGAAAAAACTGCCTGGAGATGGGAATAGGCCGCAGGCCGCGCCAGTCCTGGGTTTTAGCGGTATCAGCTATTCGTGAGATGGAAGGGGGAGTTCAAATAATGAGCGCTTGATAGGTTTTTTGTATTTTAAGGCTTGCCATACCAAAAGAACTCCCTATAATGCGCTCCCACTGACACGGCAAATGTGAACAACTTCACAGATTAAGCCGGTTCGGTTGAAGAGAAAAATCCTGAATTAAAGGGTTGACTCTGAAAGAGGAAAGCGTAATATACGCCACCTCGCAACGGTGAGCGAAAGCCGCGTTGCACT
>NZ_JANUDW010000005.1:0-367164 GCF_024810075.1 Klebsiella sp. BIGb0132
CGTTAAGAATCCATGTCACTTTGAGTGCCCACACAGATTGTCTGATAAATTGTTAAAGAGCAGTGCAACGCGGCTTTCGCTCACCGTTGCGAGGTCCCGTATAATACGTTTTCCTCATTCAGAGTCAAGCGTTTAATTTTGCTTTTCTCTGTCGGCGTTCATCGCTGAACCCCGCTAACCCGGCGGCCTGTAAGCCGTTGTTCCGTGTCAGTGGAGGCGCATTATAGGGAGTTCTCCGACGTTGACAAGCCCTGTTTGCAAAAAACTTTTCAACCGCCTCTTTTTTCACCAAAACGGGCCGCGGAGTGGCAAAAAACCGGCGTTTTGCCGTTTTAAACAACGAAACGCCCCGCCTGGTGGCATACTGATAGAGTAGAAAAGAGAAAGGAACGGCATTTATGTCTTTAAGCGCACAGCAACTGGCGGCACAGAAAAATATCTCCTGGGTACTGGCGGAGAAACTGGCCCAAAAAATTCTGACCGGCGAATATCAGCCGGAAAGCATTCTCCCCGGCGAAATGGAGCTGGGCGAGCAGTTCGGCGTCAGCCGAACGGCGGTACGAGAGGCGGTCAAGACGCTGACAGCGAAAGGTATGCTCTTGCCGCGCCCGCGCATCGGTACCCGCGTTATGCCACGCAGTAGCTGGAACTTTCTCGACAAGGAGCTGCTCTCCTGGTGGTTAACGGAAGATAACTTCGAAGAGGTGGTGACCCACTTCCTCGTCATGCGCAGCAGCCTCGAGCCGCAGGCCTGCTTTCTGGCCGCTACCCTGGGCAGCGCGGAGCAGAAGGCGCAGCTCAATAGCCTAATGGAAGAGATGGGCGAGCTGAAAAGGCGCTTCCAGCGCGAGCGCTGGATTGAAGTCGATATGGCATGGCATGAGCACATCTATGAAATGAGCGGTAATCCCTTCCTTATCTCTTTCGCCTCGCTATTCCATTCGGTCTATCACACTTACTTCACTTCTATTACTCAGAATGAGGTGGTGAAGCTGGATCTCCATCAGGCAATTGTTGACGCGATTCTGAACAGCGATGGCCCGCGAGCGCTCAGCGCCTGCCAGGCCCTGCTGAGCGCACCAAACCATTCAGGTAAATAAAGGGTTCCGCATGACCGAGAAGAAAGGGCGTAGTATGGCCGGACTGCCGTGGATTGCGGCAATGGCCTTTTTTATGCAGGCGCTGGACGCCACCATTCTGAACACCGCCCTTCCGGCAATAGCCCATAGCCTCAACCGTTCGCCGCTGGCAATGCAGTCGGCGATCATCAGCTATACGCTAACGGTAGCGATGCTCATTCCGGTCAGCGGGTGGCTGGCCGACCGCTTCGGCACGCGCAAAGTGTTTATTATTGCCGTAGGCCTGTTTACGCTCGGCTCCCTCGCCTGCGCGCTTTCCGGCTCCCTGATGGAGCTGGTCATCTTTCGCGTCATTCAGGGGGTTGGCGGCGCGATGATGATGCCGGTCGCGCGGCTGGCATTATTGCGGGCCTATCCGCGCAGCGAGCTGCTGCCGGTGCTGAACTTCGTGACGATGCCGGGGCTTGTCGGTCCTATTCTTGGCCCGGTTCTCGGCGGCGTGCTGGTGACCTGGGCCAGCTGGCACTGGATTTTCCTGATCAATATTCCCATTGGCATTATTGGTATCCTTTATGCGCGTAAATGCATGCCGGACTTCACCACGCCACGCCGACCTTTCGATACCCGCGGATTTTTGCTCTTTGGGCTAAGCCTGGTGCTGTTCTCCAGCGGTATCGAACTGTTTGGCGAGAAAATCGTCGCCAGCTGGATCGCGCTGACGGTTATCGCCCTTAGCGTTCTTTTACTGCTGGCCTATATTCGCCATGCCCGCCGCCATCCCGCCCCGCTGATCTCGCTTTCTTTATTTAAGACCCGAACCTTTTCCGTCGGGATCGCCGGTAATCTGGCAACGCGTTTGGGTACGGGCTGCGTGCCGTTCCTGATGCCGCTGATGCTGCAGGTCGGTTTTGGCTATTCGGCAATCATCGCCGGCTGCATGATTGCGCCAACCGCCGTCGGCTCTATTATCGCGAAGTCTACCGTTACGCAGATCCTGCGCTGGCTCGGTTACCGGAAAACGCTGGTAGGGGTAACGATATTTATCGGCCTGATGATCGCCCAGTTCTCGTTCCAGTCGCCCGCGATGCCCGTCTGGATGCTGCTGCTGCCGCTCTTCGTTCTGGGGATGGCGATGTCCACTCAGTTCACCTCAATGAACACCATTACGCTTGCCGACCTCACCGATGATAACGCCAGCGGCGGAAACAGTCTGCTGGCGGTCACGCAGCAGCTATCAATCAGTCTCGGAGTGGCGATTAGCGCGGCGGTACTGCGCTTTTATGAAGGGTTCGACAGCGCCAGCACCGTGGAGCAGTTTCACTACACCTTTATTACGATGGGCGCGATCACCGTCGTGTCCGCGCTGGTGTTTATGCTGTTAAAGGCGAAGGATGGCCGTAACCTGATAAAGGAACGGCACAAACGCTAGGCTGAACCGCGAATGATAAGCTCAGGGGTGAGCTGCACGCGCTGCTGCTGCTGTCCGGGATCGGCCATCCGGTGAATCAGTACATCAATCGCCAGCTCGCCCAGCTCATCCTTTGGCTGATGGATAGTCGTCAGCGGCGGCGTCATATAGCGGGCCAGCTCGATATCGTCATAGCCCACCAGCGCCATATCCTGCGGAATACGCAGCCCGGCCTGGTAAAGCGACTGATATGCCCCAAACGCCATGGCGTCGTTGCCGACAAATACCGCCTGTGGGCGTTCCGATAAGGTCAGCAGCTCCTGCATCGCGCTGAATCCACCGCCAAACTCAAAATCGCTGGTAATCACGTATCCCTCAGATACTTGCAGCCCGGCGCGGGACATCGCGGCGTGATAGCCCTCCAGGCGCAGCCGCGACGGCGTTTTATCCAGCGGACCGGCAATACAGGCAATCCGGGTATGACCCTGGTCTATCAGGTACTGGGTCGCCATATCGCCCCCCAGCAGCGAGTTATCCTGAATCAGATCGCTGTCGCCATCAAACGGCGCCCAGTCCATCATCACCGTTGGCACCGAAGGATAGCGCTGCATTATTTCTGGCGAAGGCTGATGCGTTTCGGTACAGAGCAGCAGTAAGCCATCGACGCGCTTTTGCATCAGCGTTTCGAGGTTACTGTTCATGCGCTGCTCGTCGCCTTCCGTATTGCATAGCACCAGGCTATAGCCGCGTTCAAAACAGCTACGCTCTACGCCGCGCACCAGCTCAGAATAAAACGGGTTGGTACTGGCGGTGATCAGCATACCGATGGTGCGAGTTTGATTGAGCTTGAGGCTACGCGCCAGCGCGGACGGCGCGTAGTTAAGATTTTTGATCGCCGCGTCCACTTTGGCGGTAATCGCCTCGCTGACGAAACGATCTTTATTAATGACGTGGGAAACCGTCGAGGTGGAAACGCCCGCCACGCGGGCCACATCCTTCATGGTAGCCAAGCGTTACCCCTGTTGACGTAAAAATTCGTCGATTTCTTTTCGCCATGGCACTGAAGGCTGCGCGCCTTTGCGGGTAACGGCAATAGCGGCGGCGGCATGGGCAAAGCGGATGGCCTCTGCCAGCGCGGTCCCTTCCAGTAATGCGGTGACCAGGGCACCGTTAAAGGTATCACCCGCGGCAATGGTATCGATGGCCTGAACCTTAAAGCCCGGGACCCGGCGGCCTTCGCCATCGTGGCTCACCCAGACGCCGCGGCTACCCAGCGTAATAATAACGGTACCTATACCTTTTTTATGCAGCGCGTTAGCCGCTTTGGCGGCATCGTCATCGTTTTCGACGCGAATACCGGTCAGCTTCTCCGCTTCCGTTTCGTTAGGGGTGATGATATCCACCAGCGCCAGCAGTTCATCCGACAGCTCGCGCGCCGGGGCCGGATTCAGCACCACGCTTGTTTGATGCTGATGGGCGATTTTGGCCGCCGCCAGCACGCTCTCCAGCGGCGACTCCAGCTGCATCAGCAGCGCATCGGCGTCGGCAATACGCGCCTTCTCTGCCTCAACCTGAGCGACCGAAAGGGCGGCATTGGCGCCGGCATGAATACCAATGACATTCTCACCTTCGCCGTTAACAAAGATCAGCGCCACGCCGGTCGATTCGCCTTTTACCGCGCGCACCGGCGCGATGTCGATGTTATCGCTTGCCAGCTGGCGGCGAACGCGCTCGCCGGTATCGTCATCGCCGGTACAGGCGATAAACGCAATGTTTGCTCCGCTGCGCCCGGCGGCTACGGCCTGGTTGGCACCTTTGCCACCGAAAGCCACCTGATAGTGGTTACCGGTGACGGTTTCGCCCGGCGTCGGGAAAGATTGAAGGTTAAGAATGTGATCGGCATTGATGCTGCCAAGGACGATAAGTTTGCCTGCGGTTTTCATCATCTCAGTTCCCGGGAAAGCGCGCCACCGGACTCCGGTGGCGCATGCCCTGCTTTTCTTTTTTATGTTGTCCCTCGGACCGTTGCCGGTCCGAATCGCATATTACTGCTTAATGACCAGTTTCAGCTCAACCGGATAGCTGGCGTCCACTTTTTCACCCTTCAGCACTTTATCGGCAGTCTCGACGCCTTTCACGCCGATCTGCTCAGGCAGCTGGGCGATAGTCGCAGCCAGTTTGCCACTATTTACCGCTTTTTCGCCATCCGGAGTACCGTCAAATCCAACAACCATCACATCGGATTTACCCGCCGTTTGTAAAGCGCGCAGCGCGCCCAGCGCCATTTCGTCGTTCTGAGCAAATACCGCCTGTACGTCCGGATGCGCCGTCAGCAGGTTCTGCATGACGTTCAGGCCCTTGGTACGGTCGAAATCTGCCGGCTGGCTCGCCAGCACGTTAAATTTGTGAGCCGCGACGGCCTGCTTGAAGCCTTCGCCACGCTCGCGCGCTGCGGATGTCCCTGCGATACCCTGCAGCTCAATAACCTTAGCGTTCTCACCCGCTTTCTTCGCGATATAGTCGCCGGCCATTTTGCCGCCGAGCACGTTATCAGAAGCAATATGGCTAACCACGTCGCCTTTCGCCGCCTGACGGTCAAGGGTAATAACCGGGATCTTCGCCTGATTAGCCATCTTCACGGCGTTACCTACCGCATCAGAGTCGGTCGGGTTGATCAGCAGCAGCTTCGCGCCGCGTACCGTCAAATCCTGCACGTTGGCCAGCTCTTTCGCCGGGTTATTTTGTGAATCCAGCACCACCAGGTTGTAGCCCAGCTTGTCGGCTTCTTTCTGCGCCCCCTCTTTCAGGGAGACAAAGAACGGGTTGTTAAGGGTCGAGATAACCAGGGCAATGGTATCTTTCGCCATCGCGTTTGCGCTCACGGTCGCGCTTAAAGCAACAGCAGATACCAGGGTCGCCAGTTTTTTCATATTCATAGTTAAGATGTCCTGTAGAGTTCTTAGTTACTGCTTTTTGTTATCTACCAGCACCGCCAGCAAAATAACCACCGCTTTAACGATCATCTGGTAATAGGAAGAAACGCCTAATAGGTTCAATCCGTTATTCAGGAAGCCGAGGATCAGTGCCCCAATCAGGGTACCGACGATGCGCCCCTTGCCGCCGGCCAGGCTGGTACCGCCCAGCACCACCGCCGCAATGGCATCCAGCTCATAGCCGGTCCCCGCCGTCGGCTGCGCGGAGGAGAGGCGCGCCACTTCGATAATGCCCGCCAGCGAAGCCAGCAGGCCACACAGAGAATAGACGATGATTTTAACTTTATTCACGCTGATGCCGGACAGGCGCGTGGCCGCTTCGTTGCCACCCAGCGCGTAGATATAGCGGCCCAGGCGGGTGTGGTGCAGCATGTACCAGGCGGCAAGGAAGACGATCGCCATAATCCACACCGGCGTCGGGATCCCCAGCGGACGGCCGATACCAAACCAGCCAAACAGATCGGCATTATCCGTAAACCCGGTATTCACCGGACTGCCGTTGGTGTAGACCATCGTCACGCCGCGCAGCAGCAGCATCATCACCAGCGTGGCAATAAAGGCCTGCACGCGCCCTTTCGCTACAATCACCCCGGTCACCGCACCGATGGCCGCACCCAGCGCCAGCGCGCCGGCAATCGCCACCAGCGCATTAACCTCAAGGCCGACAATCGACGCCGCAACCGCGCCGGTCAGCGCCAGCAGGGAGCCCACCGACAGGTCGATCCCCGAAGTGAGAATAACCAGCGTCATGCCGACCGCCATAATGGCGTTAACCGAAGTCTGCTGCAGGATATTGAACAGGTTATTGACGGTAAAAAAGTTGGGGCTCATGGTCGAGACAATCGCTATCAGCACCAGCAGGGCAATCAGCGATTTTTGCTCCATCAGCCATGCTTTAGTGAAATAGCGGCGACCAGCAGCAGCCTGGGTTGTCATCTTTTTTACTCCTGATTCACACGGTTAAGCTTGCCCACAGCGGCAGCCATCAATACTTCCTGGGTGGCCTGCTCGCGTGTAAATTCACCGCCGAGATGCCCTTCATGCATCACTATGATGCGATCGCTCATGCCTAACACTTCCGGCATCTCCGAAGAGACCAGAATGATGCTCAGACCATCGGCCTTAAACTGGTTAATCAGCTGGTAGATCTCTTTCTTCGCCCCAACGTCAACGCCGCGGGTAGGCTCATCAAGGATCAGGACCTTCGGGCGGGTCATCAGCCCGCGGGCAATGGCCACCTTCTGCTGGTTACCGCCGGAGAGCAGGCCGATCGCCTGCTCCATCGATGGCGTTTTGACATTGAACAGGCGGATAAAATCGCTTACCGCCTGCTGTTCATCTTTATGCTTCAGCCGGCCGCCGGCGTGGCTGAAGTAGCGCAGCGCGGTCAGCGACATGTTTTCCTTCACCGACATGCCAAGGACTAAGCCATCGCGCTTGCGGTCTTCTGAGATATAAACGATGCCGTTTGCCAGGCCATCCTGCGGGGAGCGGGCGACCACTTCGCGCCCGTCGAGGGTGACGGAACCGCTGCTGCGCGGCAGCGCGCCGTACAGAACCTTCATCAGCTCCGTCCGACCGGCGCCCATCAGCCCGGCGACGCCCAGAATCTCTCCCTGACGCAGAGTAAAGGAGACACTTTCCACGCCCGGCCCGCACAGGTTATCCACCTTGAGGCGCACGGCGCCCGGCGCTTTATCCAGGCGCGGATACTGGTCTTCCAGCTTGCGGCCGACCATCATCTCAATCAGCAGGTCTTCATCCAGGCTCGCCACCTCGCGCTCGGCGATAAACTGCCCGTCGCGAAAGACGGTAACATCGTCGCAAATCTCGAAGATCTCTTTCATGCGGTGGGAGATATAGACGATCCCGCGGCCCTGAGATTTCAGCTCACGGATAACGCGGAACAGGGAGGCCGTTTCGGTGTCGGTCAGGGCGTCCGTAGGCTCATCCATAATGATGACCTTCGACTCAAAGCTCAGCACCTTGGCAATTTCAACCATCTGCTGGTCGCCGATCGACAGATCGCCCACCAGCTTTTGGCTGTTAAAACGTAAATTCAGCTTCGCCAGCAGCTTGTCCGCTTCGGCATACATCGTTTTCCAGTCTATTTTGCCAAACCGGTTAACGAACTCACGGCCGAGGAAAATATTTTCCGCGATCGTCAGTTGGGGAATGAGGTTAAGTTCCTGGTGGATAATACCGATCCCGGCTTCCTGAGAGGATTTCGGTCCGTTGAAGGTGGTCTCTTTTCCTAACCACGTTAAGGAGCCGGCATCGCGGGCGTAGATCCCGGTCAGCACCTTCATCATGGTGGACTTACCGGCACCGTTTTCGCCAACCAGCGCCATCACCCGGCCGGCATAAACGTTGAGCGCGGCGCCGGAGAGTGCTTTGACGCCTGGGAACGCTTTATCGATCCCTTTTAATTGCAATAAGGCTTCCATATCGGCGACCTCAGAACGTCACGCCGGCACAGAGAATAACGTTCGCAAACGGGGAACACTCCCCGCTGCGAATCACCGCCTGACTATCCGCGGTCTGTTTTTTAAACTGCTCATGACTGGTGTAACGAATTTCAATGGTGTTTCCCTGGTATTGCTGCAGCCGCTCAAGGTGAGTGAGCAACGTCGCATGGAGCTGCGGATTATGAGTTTTAATCTCTTCCGCAAGGATCGCCGCTTCAACCTGCATTTCCGCCGTTACCACCTCCAGAACCTGCATAAAGGAGGGAACGCCCTGGGTTAACGCCATATCAATACGCGCGCTGCTGCGGGGAACCGGCAACCCGGCATCGCAGACCACCAGCGTATCGGTATGACCCAGGCGGGAGATAACCGAGGAAATATCAGCGTTAAGTACGGTGCCCTTTTTCATTTTTCTCTTCTGCTCCAGTAGCGAAACGTTTCGCTGAAGGAAGTATTGTCAAAATACGCGCAGAAAACCACCGCCAAAAGAGAGAAATGTGATCGCCATCGAAACGTTTCGCAAGCGTGGGGAGAGAAAAGTGAACGCAGGCAAAAAACAATAAAAAGCCCTTCACAAGGAAGGGCTTCGGAACATCAAATTTCGACCTGGGTGCCCAGCTCAATCACCCGGTTAGGCGGGATCTCAAACTGATCCGGCGCCCGCAGGGCGTTGCGCTGCAGCAGGAGATAG
Organism: Klebsiella sp. BIGb0132; assembly: GCF_024810075.1. Classification (NCBI taxonomy): domain Bacteria; kingdom Pseudomonadati; phylum Pseudomonadota; class Gammaproteobacteria; order Enterobacterales; family Enterobacteriaceae; genus Klebsiella; species Klebsiella sp. BIGb0132. Next base: position 8,640 of record NZ_JANUDW010000005.1, read on the forward strand.
AGCTTACCGCGCAGCCGCAGATACCACGGCCGTTTGCCGATAATCAGCGATTCATGCGACATGAAGAACGAGGTTTCCATCATCCGACAGCTCAGCCCTTCCAGCCCGCAGCGGTGGAAAACTTCTTCCACATTCGGCGTTTCGCGCCAGCCGTAGCTTGCCACCACCCGCCAGAACGACGGTGAGATTTGCTCGATCTGCACCCGGCGAACGTTGTGCACGTAAGGCGCATCTTCGGTCCGCAGCGTCAGCAGGATCACCCGCTCATGCAGCACCTTGTTGTGCTTGAGGTTGTGCAGCAGGGCAAACGGGATAACGTTCAGGGCGCGGGACATATACACCGCAGTGCCCGGCACGCGGACCGGCGGCGATTTCTCCAGCGAAGAGATCATGGCTTCCAGCGAGTTGCCGTGTTCGTGCATCCGGCGCAGCAGGCGGAAACGCTCGCTCTTCCAGGTGGTCATCACGGTGAACATCACCAGGCCAAGGGTCAGCGGCAGCCAGCCGCCGGAGACTATCTTATCCAGGTTGGCCGAGAACAGCGGCAGGTCGATGCACATAAAGGCGATAAACAGCAGCGCCACGAAGAATTTATTCCAGCGCCAGTTTTGACGCGCCACGGTGGTGAACAGGATAGTAGTCAGCACCATGGTGCCGGTCACCGCGATACCGTACGCGGCCGCCAGGTTGGAGGAGTGCTCGAAGCTGATAATCACAATGACCACCGAAACGTACAGCAGCCAGTTGATGAACGGGATATAAATCTGCCCGGATTCCATCTCGGAGGTATGGATGATGCGCATTGGCGACAGGTATCCCAGGCGCACCGCCTGGCGGGTCAACGAGAAGACCCCGGAAATAACCGCCTGGGAGGCAATGACCGTCGCCAGAGCGGCGATAATCAGCATCGGGATCAGCGCCCATTCAGGCGCCAGCAGGAAGAACGGGTTTTTGATCGCCTCAGGATGTTTGAGCAGCAGCGCCCCCTGGCCGAAGTAGTTCAGCACCAGCGAAGGCAGCACCACGGAGAACCACGCGAGGCGGATAGGCAATTTACCGAAGTGGCCCATATCGGCATACAGCGCCTCAACGCCGGTAATGGAGAGCACTACCGCCCCGAGGGCGACAAAAGAGACGGTCTTATATTCGAGGAAGAAGTGCACCGCCCAATAGGGATTGAGCGCCTGCAGTACTTCCGGATTATCAATGATGCTGCGCGCACCAAGCACCGCCAGCAGCAGGAACCAAATCAGCATAATCGGCGCAAACAGCTTACCCACCATACTGGTGCCGTGCTTCTGGATGGCAAACAGCAGCGTCAGCACAATAATGGATATCGGAACAACCCAGGTATCCAGATTGGGCGCAATAATTTCCAGCCCCTCAATCGCAGACATCACCGAGATCGCCGGGGTGATGACCACCTCGCCATAGAAGAAGCTGCCGCCAATCAGCCCAAGGATAACCAGCACCGACGTCATTCGCGCGGACGTATTGCGTCCCGCCAGCGACATTAGCGTCAGAATGCCCCCCTCTCCGGCGTTGTCCGCCCGCATGACGAAGGTGATATATTTGAGTGATACGGTAAAAATTAACAGCCAGAAAATTAGCGACAGAAAGCCAAAAACGGCATCACGTTCAACGCCAAACCCAAACTGACCTGACAGACATTCACGCAGTGTATACAGCGGGCTGGTGCCAATATCGCCGTACACCACGCCGATTGCCGCCAGCGTTACTGCCGGAAGCGATTGCTTATTATCAGAGCTCATAGACTAGTCTTTTCGTTTATACATATCATTTTTCAAGCTGCTTCTGCGCAGGTGGCGTCCAGAAATCCCGGTCACATAGCCGTGCGCCAGGGGATTTCATCCCTTGCTGCCTTGCCGCATCCTGAATGTTTTTGTGTATATAAAACAAATGTGTTCCCGGTCCTCAGGCTCACAAAAAGCGCACAGTATGCACGATTCTTTGCTGAATCGTACCCCTAACAGACACCATATTAACCTGGCTCAAAGAAAATAAATCGAATCTTCAGGCTATTACCACACCTAATCAAACATCTATACTCGACTCAATAACGACACATGAAAAAGCACGCAACTCAATTATGGCTCAATCACATTTACTGGCAGAAAGAATTTCCCGGCTCAGCGCAGCGCTGGAAAAAGGTTTGTTTGAACGCAGTCATGCGATACGGCTCTGCCTGCTTGCCGCGCTCAGCGGCGAGAGCGTTTTTTTGCTCGGTCCGCCGGGCATCGCCAAGAGCCTGATCGCCCGCCGTCTTAAATTCGCCTTCCAGCAGGCTCGCGCCTTTGAATACCTGATGACCCGCTTCTCTACCCCGGAAGAGGTTTTTGGTCCGCTATCAATCCAGGCCCTGAAGGATGAAGGCCGTTACGAACGCTTAACCGCAGGCTACCTGCCGGAAGCGGAAATCGTCTTCCTCGATGAGATCTGGAAAGCCGGTCCGGCTATCCTTAATACCCTGCTGACCGCCATTAACGAACGCCACTTCCGCAACGGCGCCACCGAGGAGAAAATCCCGATGCGCCTGCTGGTGGCGGCGTCCAATGAACTCCCGGAAGCGGATAGCAGCCTGGAAGCACTGTATGACCGAATGCTGATCCGCCTGTGGCTCGATAAGGTACAGGATAAAACCAACTTCCGCTCCATGCTGCTCAGCCAGCAGGATGAAAACAGCAATCCGGTGCCGGTTGCCCTGCAGGTCAGTAGCGAAGAGTTTGCGCAGTGGCAGCAGGATATCAGCGGCGTGAAGCTGACGGATAGCGTATTCGAGCTTGTCTATCAGCTGCGCCAGCAGCTGGAGACGCAGCCCAAGGCACCCTACGTTTCGGACCGCCGCTGGAAAAAGGCCGTTCGCCTGCTGCAGGCCAGCGCCTTCTTCAGCGGCCGCGATACCATCGCGCCCATCGACCTGATTCTGCTGAAAGACTGCCTGTGGCACGATATCGAAAGCATGAACCTGATGTCACAGCTGCTGGAAACCCTGATGACCAACCACGCCTGGCAGCAGCAGGCGATGCTGACGCGCCTCGGGGCGATCACCCAAAGGCGTATTCAGATCCAACAGCAGCACAGCGACAAAACCGCGCTGAAGGTTACGCGTCTCGGCGGCATGTTCAGCCGGAAAGCGCACTATGAGCTTCCCGCCGACGTAGAAGGGACAACGCTCCTTCTGCTGCTTCAGCAGCCGCTTAAGCTACACGATATGCAGGTCATCCATATTACGTTTACCCGTGAAGAGCTCTCCCACTGGCTGGAGAAGGGCGGCGAGATCCGCGGTAAGCTCAACGGCATTGGTTTTGCCCAGCCGCTAGATATGGACGTCGATACCAGCCAGCATCTGGTGGTGCGCGACGTCAGCCTGCAGGGCTCCCGACTGGCCCTTCCCGGCAGCGAATCGCAGGAAAATATGCCTGCGGAAATTCGCCAGCAGCTGGAAGCTCTCGATGACGAGTGGCATCAGCAGCACAACCGCTTTAGCGAACAGCAAAAATGTCTGTTCATTCCCGGTGACTGGCTGGGACGTATCGAAGCCAGCCTGCAGGACGTCGGGGCGCAGATCAAACAGGCCCGTCAGCCATGACGCTGGATATGCTGAATGTCATGCTGGCAGTCAGCGAAGAGGGGATGATCGAAGAGATGCTGCTGGCGCTGCTGGCCTCCCCGCAGCTTGCCGTTTTCTTTGAGAAATTCCCGCGGCTGAAAAACATTATCGCCGCCGATATCCCGCGCTGGCGCGAAGCCGTCAGAGCCAGGCTAAAAGAGACGCATATTCCGCCAGAGCTCGATGCTGAAGTGCAGAACTATCAGCGGTCTCAGCTTCTTTCGACCTCCCAGTTCATCGTTCAGCTGCCGCAAATTCTTACGCAGCTGCACAGGCTCGAATCCCCTTTTGCCGCCCAGGCCCAGCAGCTGGCGGATGATAACCCGCACTTTACGCCCGCGTTGCACACCCTGTTCCTGCAGCGCTGGCGCCTGAGCCTGGTGGTGCAGGCTACCACCCTCAATCAGCAGCTGCTGGATGAGGAACGCGATCGGCTGCTCAACACGATGCAGGAGCGAATGACCCTCAGCGGCCAGCTCGAGCCGGTGCTGGTGGAAAACGATAACTCCGCAGGGCGCCTGTGGGATATGAGCGCAGGCGAGCTGAAGCGCGGCGATTATCAGCTGATCGTTCGCTACGGTGATTTTCTGACGCAGCAGCCGGAGCTGATGCAGCTGGCTGAACAGCTCGGGCGCTCGCGGGAAGCAAAATCGGTCCCCAAAAAGGATGCGCCGATGGAGGCCTTTCGCAGCCTCGTGCGTGAACCGGCCACGGTACCGGAACAGGTTGATGGCCTGCAGCAAAGCGACGATATTCTGCGCCTGCTCCCGCCAGAGCTGGCCACCCTTGGGATCACCGAGCTGGAGTTCGAGTTCTACCGCAAGCTGGTGGAAAAGCAGCTGCTGACCTACCGGCTGCACGGCGACGCGTGGCGGGAAAAAATCACTGAACGACCGGTTACCCGGCAGGATTTTGACGAACAGCCGCGCGGGCCATTTATCGTCTGCGTCGATACCTCAGGCTCAATGGGCGGGTTTAACGAACAGTGCGCCAAGGCGTTTTGCCTGGCATTGATGCGGGTCGCGCTGGCGGACAACCGGCGCTGCTTTATCATGCTGTTTTCCAGCGAAGTGGTGCATTACGAGCTCACCGGCCCGCAGGGGCTGGAGCAGGCGATTCGTTTCCTCAGCCAGCGTTTTCGCGGCGGTACCGATCTGGCCAGCTGTTTTCGGGCCATTTTTGAGCGCATGCAAAACCCGCAGTGGGTAGATGCCGATGCGGTGGTGATTTCTGATTTTATCGCCCAGCGCCTGCCGGATGAGGTGATCAATAAGGTGGGGGAACTTCAGCGCAGGCACCAGCATCGTTTTCACGCGGTGGCGATGTCGGTGCACGGCAAACCCGGGATCATGCGCATCTTCGATCATATCTGGCGCTTTGATACCGGGCTGCGTAGCCGCCTGCTGCGACGCTGGCGGCGTTAAGGCGCGGATTAAAGCAGGGCAGCGACGCTTTCACGGACCTGTGCAGGCCATACGCCGCACTGGACCTGTCCGATGTGGTCGAGCTGCAGCAGCAGCATCGTCAAGCGCGACTGACCAATACCGCCGCCGATGGTCTGCGGCATTTCGCCGCGCAGCAGCGCCTGGTGCCACTCCAGCTTCAGGCGATCTTCATCACCGGTGATCGCCAGCTGACGCTTCAGGGCCTCGGCATCGACGCGGATCCCCATAGAAGAAAGCTCGAAGGCATCTTCCAGAACCGGGTTCCACACCAGAATATCGCCGTTCAGGCCGGCAAAACCTTCGGCAACCTCGGTGCTCCAGTCATCATAATCCGGCGCACGCACGTCGTGGCGCTGGCCATCGGTCAGCTTGCCGCCAATCCCGATAAGAAATACGGCGCCCAGCTCTTTGGCAATCGCCCGCTCGCGCCCTTTAGCGTCGAGATCCGGGTAGCGGCTCAGCAGATCCTGGCTATGAACAAACTGGATCCGTTCCGGCAGGAACGGCGTCAGGCCAAACTCTTTGCTGACGGCCGCTTCGGTCGCTTTGATCCCGGCATAGATGGCTTCTACGGTGGATTTCAGCGTCCCGTCGTGGCGCTCATCATCGCCCATCACGCGCTCCCAGTCCCACTGGTCAACGTAAACGGAGTGGATGGCGGTCAGACGGTCTTCATCGGGGCGAAGGGCCTTCATGTGCGTGTACAGCCCTTCGCCCGCGCTGAAGTCGTGTTGCCCCAGCGTTTGACGCTTCCATTTAGCCAGTGAGTGAACGACTTCAAACTGGGCATCCGGCAGCGTTTTCACTTTTACCTGAACCGCCTTCTCGCAGCCAGACAGGTTGTCCTGAGTCCCGTCCCCTACGCGGCTTAAAATGGGAGCCTGGACTTCGATCAGGCCCAGTTTGTCTTCCAGCTGGCGGGAAAAGTGAGACTTAACGAAGCTGATCTGGCGTTGTTTTGCGATATATGCGGTTTTCATTTTTATAACTCCTGCGTCCTGTTGCTATTGATTAAGCAACAAACCGGGCCATCAATTCAATAATCAAATAACAAAAAGGCCAATACACTTTTTATTCATTAAAATATAAGGCTAATATAGAAAGAATCATCAAACATCATAAGAAAAACCTATGGAAAATTATCAGATCGACAATCTGGACCGCGGCATCCTTGAAGCGTTAATGGCCAATGCGCGCACGGCCTACGCCGAACTGGCCAAACAGTTTGGCGTCAGCCCGGGGACTATCCACGTGCGCGTGGAGAAGATGAAGCAGGCGGGCATTATTACCGGCGCGCGGATCGACGTGAATCCGAAGCAGCTCGGCTACGACGTGTGCTGCTTTATCGGCATTATCCTGAAAAGCGCTAAAGACTACCCTTCGGCGCTGGCCCGGCTCGAGAGCCTGGATGAGGTGACCGAGGCCTACTACACCACCGGCCACTACAGCATCTTTATTAAAGTGATGTGCCGCTCGATCGACGCCCTTCAGCAGGTACTTATCAACAAGATCCAAACAATCGATGAAATTCAGTCCACCGAGACGCTGATCTCCCTGCAAAACCCGATTATGCGTACCATCCGCCCGTGATCGGGCTTTTTTAATCCCACATTTTCCACAGGTAGATCCCAGCTCACACACAGCGTACAATGTGCCACACTGAATAAATGAGCGGACGATCATGGCAGACATTACTCTTATCAGCGGCAGCACCTTAGGCAGTGCGGAATATGTAGCAGAGCATCTGGCGGAAAAGCTGGAAGAAGCGGGCTACAGCAGCGAAATCCAGCACGGGCCGCTGATTGAGGATCTGCCGACGGACGGGATCTGGCTGGTTATCTCCTCAACGCACGGTGCCGGCGATATTCCTGACAACCTGCTGCCTTTCTATGAGGCGCTGCAGGAGCAGAAGGCGGACCTTTCAGGCGTACGCTTTGGCTCAGTCGGGATCGGCAGTCGTGAATATGACACCTTCTGCGGCGCAATCGACAAGATTGACGATGCCTTAAAGGCATGCGGAGCCAAACAGATCGGCGAAACGCTGAAGATTAACGTCCTCGATCATGAGATTCCGGAAGATCCGGCCGAGATTTGGCTGGGATCCTGGAAAAATTTGATCTAATTTTTGTAAAGATCGCCCGATCATCTGTGGATAACTATGCTTAAAACCACTGATCAACCGGTAGTTATCCAAGGCATAAGCGTTGCCTGCTTTTTGAGCTGTGCATAACCCTTCATTTTGATCCCAGCTTATACGGAACAGGATCACCGATCATTCACAGAAAGTGATCCTCCTTAACCGATTGATCTTAAAACGCGGACCCGGCTTATCCACAGAAAGGTCCGATCCTAATAAGAGATCACAATAAAACAGATCTCTAAATAAAAGATCTTCTTTTAAATACTCAAGATCCCGGAGCTTTCTCGGAAGTCGAAAGTTGAGTAGAATCCACGGCCCGGGCTTCAATCCATTTTCAAACCGCTTTATGCGAGGCATACCACCATGTTTTATCAGGATCCTTTTGACGTCATCATCATTGGCGGGGGTCATGCAGGCACTGAGGCCGCAATGGCCGCAGCGCGTATGGGTCAGCAGACCCTGCTTTTGACACACAATATCGACACTCTGGGGCAGATGAGCTGCAACCCGGCGATTGGCGGCATTGGGAAAGGACACCTGGTAAAAGAAGTGGATGCTCTTGGCGGCCTGATGGCGAAAGCGATCGACCATGCGGGCATTCAGTTTAGGATACTAAACGCCAGCAAAGGCCCGGCGGTGCGCGCCACTCGCGCTCAGGCAGACCGCGTGCTCTACCGCCAGGCGGTACGGACGGCGCTGGAAAACCAGCCCAACCTGATGATCTTCCAGCAGGCGGTTGAGGATCTGATTGTCGAAAACGATCGCGTTGTCGGCGCTGTGACCCAGATGGGACTGAAGTTCCGCGCTAAAGCGGTTGTCCTGACCGTCGGAACCTTCCTCGACGGCAAGATCCACATCGGGCTGGATAACTACAGCGGCGGTCGTGCAGGCGATCCGCCGGCGATCTCGCTCTCCCGCCGCTTACGCGAACTGCCGCTGCGCGTCAGCCGTTTGAAAACCGGTACTCCGCCGCGTATTGACGCGCGCACCATCGATTTCAGCGTCCTGGCGCAGCAGCATGGCGATGACCCGATGCCGGTATTCTCGTTCATGGGATCCGCGGATCAGCATCCGCGTCAGGTTCCGTGCTACATCACGCACACCAACGAGAAAACGCACGACGTTATCCGCAATAACCTCGATCGCAGCCCGATGTACGCCGGGGTGATTGAAGGGATCGGCCCGCGTTACTGCCCGTCGATCGAAGATAAGGTGATGCGCTTTGCCGATCGCAACCAGCATCAGATCTTCCTCGAGCCGGAAGGACTGACCTCCAACGAAATTTATCCGAACGGTATCTCCACCAGCCTGCCGTTCGATGTCCAGATGCAAATTGTTCGCTCAATGCAGGGTATGGAGAACGCCAAAATCGTCCGCCCGGGCTACGCCATTGAGTATGATTTCTTCGATCCGCGCGACCTGAAGCCGACGCTGGAAAGCAAATATATCCAGGGTCTGTTCTTCGCCGGCCAGATTAACGGCACCACCGGCTACGAAGAAGCCGCGGCCCAGGGTCTGCTTGCCGGTCTGAACGCCGGTCGCTTCTCTGCAGAAAAAGAGGGCTGGGCGCCGGGTCGCTCTCAGGCCTACCTTGGCGTGCTGGTGGACGATCTGTGCACCCTCGGTACCAAAGAACCGTACCGCATGTTTACCTCCCGCGCGGAGTATCGCCTGATGCTGCGCGAAGATAACGCCGATCTGCGCCTGACCGAACAGGGTCGCGAGCTGGGTCTGGTGGATGACGAGCGCTGGGCGCGCTTCAATCAGAAGCTGGAAAGCATCGAACTTGAGCGTCAGCGGCTGAAAACGAGCTGGGTCAACCCACAGGCCGCAAGCGTCGAAGAAGTGAATGCTCACCTCACCGCGCCGCTCTCACGCGAAGCCAGCGGTGAGGATCTGCTCCGTCGTCCGGAGATGACCTATCAACAGCTGGTGCAGCTGTCGCCTTTCGCTCCAGGTCTGCAGGACCCGCAGGCGGCTGAGCAGGTTGAGATCCAGGTTAAGTATGAAGGCTATATCGCTCGTCAGCAGGATGAGATCGAAAGACACCAGCGCAATGAAAACACCTTGCTGCCTGCTACGATTGATTATCGCCAGGTCATTGGGCTCTCCAATGAGGTGATTGCCAAGCTGAACGATCATAAGCCGTCTTCAATCGGTCAGGCATCGCGCATTTCTGGCGTGACGCCTGCAGCGATCTCCATGCTGCTGGTCTGGCTGAAAAAGCAGGGGATGCTGCGCCGCAGCGCCTGATCCTCAGACAGGTTTTTTGGCGGATAGCGTCCCGTTTTCCGCCTCGTTGTTCATCAGCCCGGTAAGCGTTTTCGCCTCCGGGCTCATTATTTTTAGACAGGTACCGACCGTGCTCAACAAACTTTCTCGTCTACTGGATGAAGCGGCTATTACGCTTACCGATCATCAGAAAAATCAGCTGGTAGCGTATGTTGGACTGCTGGATAAGTGGAACAAAGCCTACAATCTGACCTCCGTTCGCGACCCGAATGAGATGCTGGTGCGGCATATTCTCGACAGCATTGTCGTTGCACCCTATCTTCAAGGAAGCCGTTTTATCGATGTCGGCACCGGTCCAGGGCTGCCCGGTATTCCGCTGGCCATCGTACGTCCTGAATCTCATTTCACCCTGCTGGACAGCCTTGGCAAGCGCGTGCGCTTTCTCCGTCAGGTTCAGCATGAGCTAAAGCTTGAGAACGTGACGCCGGTGCAGAGTAGGGTAGAAGCGTTCCCGGCCGAGCCGCCGTTTGATGGCGTGATTAGCCGCGCGTTCGCCTCGCTGAACGATATGGTGAGCTGGTGCCACCATTTGCCGGCAGAAGAGGGGCGTTTTTACGCGCTTAAGGGCGTGGCTCAGGAAGAGGAGCTCACCGATTTGCCTGCCGGATACGCGGTGAGCGAGGTGATTAAACTGCGTGTCCCCCAGCTGGAAGGGGAGCGTCACCTGGTGGTTATTAAATCAAAAAAGATTTAATTTTTACCAAAAAATGTGGAAAAAATGTCACCTGCGGATGTTACAAAAATGAAGGTAACGCCGGGGTATTATCGGGGGGCATTTAACCATATTTTCACTATGGTTTTTCTGGCGGTTAACGTTTGCTGATTCATTTACCAGAACAATAGTCAACTTTGAAAATATCAGCCCGCTACAAATCAAGGCGCTGAACAGGCATATAGTTGTTAAATATTTATTATAAATGTCAATAAAACGTTTTTAATGTATGTAGGGTTGTTTTAGAAAAAGTCCCTGATTTTTATGTTGAATATCAAAAGGATGAAAAGTCATGATTTATGAACAGAATTAATTCAACCGAACCCTAAATGTTTATAATGTGATCTAATGCACGCTTTATAGGCCGTGTTTTCTCGGTATTTGCAGTTTTGCATGATCGCTCACAGATTGGCAAAATGCAGGAAAAGTTGCCTGTCAGAAAATAATTAAACATTTATTCACTATTTTGCTACTTATTGTTTGAATTCACGGGTTGTCACCGTATAATTTGTCCGCTTTTTGATGCTTGACTCTTCGCCTCAAAGGACGTTTTATACGACACGCGACATACCTCGAAGGGAGCAGGAGTAAAAACGTGATGTCTGTGTCGCTCTTGAGTCGAAACGTTGCTCGTAAGCTTCTGTTTATTCAGTTACTGGCAGTAATAGCAAGTGGACTGCTGTTCAGCCTCAAAGACCCCTTCTGGGGCATCTCCGCAATATGCGGAGGTTTGGCGGTCGTTGTGCCAAACATAATGTTTATGATTTTTGCCTGGCGTCATCAGGCGCATACACCAGCTAAAGGCCGAATGGCCTGGACCTTCGCTATCGGTGAAGCTTCCAAGGTGTTGCTGACCTTCGCCCTCCTCGTGATGGCGCTGGCCGTTTTCAAAGTGGTATTTTTACCGCTGATCGTGACGTGGGTTTTGGTGCTGGTGGTACAAATTCTGGCACCAGCTGTAATTAACAACAAAGGGTAAAAGGCATCATGGCTGCAGAAAATATGACGCCGCAGGAATACATAGGACACCATCTGAATAACCTTCAGCTGGACCTGCGTACTTTCTCGCTGGTGGATCCGCACAACCCCCCGGCCACCTTCTGGACGCTCAACATTGACTCCATGTTCTTCTCAGTGGTGCTCGGTCTGTTGTTCCTTACCATTTTCCGTAGCGTTGCGAAGAAAGCGACCAGCGGAGTACCGGGTAAACTCCAGACGGCTATCGAGATGACCATTGGCTTCGTCCATGGCAGCGTTAAAGATATGTATCATGGCAAGAGCAAGCTGATTGCTCCGCTGGCCCTCACCGTGTTCGTCTGGGTATTCCTGATGAACCTGATGGACCTGCTGCCAATCGACCTGATTCCTTATATCGGTGAACACATTTTCGGCCTGCCTGCACTGCGCGTGGTTCCGTCTGCGGACGTTAACATCACCCTGTCGATGGCGCTTGGCGTGTTTATCCTGATTCTTTTCTACAGCATCAAAATGAAAGGCGTGGGTGGGTTCGTTAAAGAACTGACGCTGCAGCCGTTCAATCACTGGGCGTTCATTCCTGTCAACTTAATCCTTGAAGGGGTAAGCCTGCTGTCCAAACCTGTATCACTGGGTCTGCGACTGTTCGGCAACATGTATGCCGGTGAGCTGATTTTCATTCTGATTGCTGGCCTGCTGCCGTGGTGGTCACAGTGGATTCTGAATGTGCCATGGGCCATTTTCCACATCCTGATTATTACGCTGCAAGCCTTCATCTTCATGGTTCTGACGATCGTCTATCTGTCGATGGCATCCGAAGAGCATTGATTTTTACCAACATACTACGTTTTTATTGAAACAAACTGGAGACTGTCATGGAAAACCTGAATATGGATCTGCTGTACATGGCTGCCGCTGTGATGATGGGTCTGGCGGCGATCGGTGCTGCGATCGGTATCGGCATCCTCGGGGGCAAATTCCTGGAAGGCGCAGCGCGTCAACCGGATCTGATTCCTCTGCTGCGTACTCAGTTCTTTATCGTTATGGGTCTGGTGGATGCTATCCCGATGATCGCTGTAGGTCTGGGTCTGTACGTGATGTTTGCTGTCGCGTAGTAAGTTGTACGTAAGAAACCTAAGCCACAGAGTTAATTTAAGAGGTATTGTGCTGTGAACATGAACGCAACAATCCTCGGCCAGGCCATCGCGTTTGTTCTTTTCGTATGGTTCTGCATGAAGTACGTATGGCCGCCTTTAATGGCTGCCATCGAAAAGCGGCAGAAAGAGATTTCTGACGGCTTAGCTTCTGCAGAACGCGCTAAGAAGGATTTGGACCTTGCACAGGCCAACGCGACCGACCAGCTGAAAAAAGCGAAAGCGGAAGCCCAGGTAATCATCGAGCAGGCAAACAAGCGTCGCGCTCAGATTCTGGATGAAACTAAAGCTGAAGCAGAACAGGAACGCACCAAAATCGTCGCACAGGCGCAGGCTGAAATTGATGCCGAACGTAAACGTGCTCGTGAGGAGCTGCGTAAGCAGGTCGCAATCCTGGCTGTTGCTGGCGCCGAGAAGATCATCGAACGTTCCGTGGATGAAGCTGCTAACAGCGACATCGTGGATAAACTTGTCGCTGAACTGTAAGGAGGGAGGGGCTGATGTCTGAATTTGTAACGGTAGCTCGCCCCTACGCCAAAGCAGCTTTTGACTTTGCCGTTGAACACAAAGGTGTTGAGCGCTGGCAGGATATGCTGGCGTTTGCCGCTGAAGTGACTAAAAACGAACAAATGGCAGAGCTTCTGTCCGGTGCTCTGGCGCCGGAAACGCTCTCTGAAGCGTTCATCGCGATCTGCGGCGAGCAGCTGGACGACAGCGGCCAGAACCTGATTCGGGTTATGGCTGAAAACGGTCGTCTGAAGGTGCTCCCGGATGTTCTTGAGCAGTTCATTCACCTGCGCGCTGCCAGTGAGGCAACCGCAGAGGTAGATGTTATTTCTGCCACCCAACTGAGTGAAGAACAGCTCGCGAAGATTGCCGACGCGATGGAAAAACGTTTGTCACGCAAAGTTAAGCTGAATTGCAAAATCGATAAGTCTGTACTGGCAGGTGTTATCATCCGTGCGGGTGATATGGTCATTGATGGCAGCGTACGCGGCCGTCTTGATCGCCTTGCAGACGTCTTGCAGTCTTAAGGGGACTGGAGCATGCAACTGAATTCCACCGAAATCAGCGAACTGATCAAGCAGCGCATTGCTCAGTTCAATGTTGTGAGCGAGGCTCACAACGAAGGTACTATCGTTTCCGTCAGTGACGGTGTTATCCGCATCCACGGCCTGGCCGATTGTATGCAGGGTGAGATGATCTCTCTGCCGGGTAACCGTTTCGCTATCGCCCTGAACCTGGAGCGCGACTCCGTAGGTGCGGTAGTGATGGGTCCGTACGCTGACCTTGCCGAAGGCATGAAGGTTAAGTGTACTGGCCGTATCCTGGAAGTTCCTGTCGGTCGTGGCCTGCTGGGCCGCGTGGTGAACACCCTGGGTGCACCAATTGACGGTAAAGGTCCGGTTGAACACGATGGCTTCTCGCCAATCGAAGTTATCGCACCGGGCGTAATCGAACGTCAGTCCGTCGACCAGCCGGTACAGACCGGTTATAAATCCGTCGATGCAATGATCCCAATCGGCCGTGGCCAGCGTGAGCTGATCATCGGTGACCGTCAGACCGGTAAAACCGCGATGGCAATCGATGCGATCATCAACCAGCGTGATTCCGGCATTAAGTGCGTCTACGTGGCTATCGGCCAGAAAGCGTCCACCATCTCTAACGTGGTACGTAAACTGGAAGAACACGGCGCGCTGTCCAACACCATCGTTGTTGTGGCGACCGCTTCTGAATCCGCTGCGCTGCAGTACCTGGCTCCGTATGCCGGTTGCGCAATGGGCGAATACTTCCGCGACCGCGGCGAAGATGCGCTGATCGTATACGATGACCTGTCTAAACAGGCCGTTGCTTACCGTCAGGTGTCCCTGCTGCTCCGCCGTCCGCCAGGACGTGAAGCATTCCCAGGCGACGTGTTCTACCTCCACTCCCGTCTGCTGGAGCGCGCATCCCGCGTTAACGCTGAATACGTTGAGAACTTCACCAAAGGTGAAGTGAAAGGTAAAACAGGTTCCCTGACCGCGCTGCCGATTATCGAAACTCAGGCTGGTGACGTTTCCGCATTCGTTCCGACTAACGTAATTTCCATTACCGATGGTCAGATCTTCCTGGAAACCAACCTGTTTAACTCCGGTATTCGTCCGGCGGTCAACCCGGGTATCTCCGTATCCCGTGTTGGTGGTGCTGCTCAGACCAAGATCATCAAGAAACTGTCCGGTGGTATTCGTACCGCTCTGGCACAGTATCGTGAACTGGCTGCGTTCTCTCAGTTCGCATCCGATCTGGATGAAGCAACCCGTAAACAGCTGAGCCATGGTCAGAAAGTAACCGAGCTGCTGAAACAGAAACAGTATGCTCCGATGTCTGTAGCACAGCAGGGCCTGGTTCTGTTTGCTGCGGAACGCGGTTACCTCGAAGATGTGGAACTGGCGAAAATCGGTAGCTTCGAAGCCGCTCTGCTGGCTTACGTTGACCGTGACCACGCTCCGCTGATGCAAGAGATTAACCAGACCGGTGGCTATAACGACGAGATCGAAGGCAAGCTGAAAGGCATCCTCGACTCCTTCAAAGCAACCCAGTCCTGGTAAAGTCTGGCGGCTTGTCTTAGGGCAAGCCGCACGGCATTGAGGAGAAGTTCATGGCCGGCGCAAAAGAGATACGTAGTAAGATCGCAAGCGTCCAGAACACGCAGAAGATCACTAAAGCGATGGAAATGGTCGCCGCTTCCAAAATGCGTAAATCGCAGGATCGCATGGCGGCCAGCCGTCCTTATGCAGAGACCATGCGCAAAGTGATTGGTCACCTTGCGAACGGTAATCTGGAATATAAGCACCCTTACCTGGAAGAACGCGACGTTAAGCGCGTAGGCTACCTGGTGGTGTCGACCGACCGTGGTCTGTGCGGTGGCTTGAACATTAACCTGTTCAAAAAACTGCTGGCGGATATGAAAGTCTGGTCCGATAAAGGCGTTCAGTGCGATATCGCAATGATCGGCTCTAAAGGCGTTTCTTTCTTTAATTCCGTGGGCGGCAATATTGTCGCTCAGGTGACCGGCATGGGTGATAACCCGTCCCTGTCCGAACTGATCGGTCCGGTAAAAGTGATGTTGCAGGCCTATGATGAAGGCCGTCTGGACAAGCTGTACGTTGTCAGCAACAAATTTATTAATACCATGTCTCAGGCTCCGACCATTACTCAGCTGCTGCCGTTACCGGCGTCAGACGATGCTGATCTGAAGCGTAAATCCTGGGATTACCTGTATGAGCCAGACCCAAAAGCGCTGCTGGATACCCTCCTGCGTCGCTACGTTGAGTCTCAGGTTTATCAGGGCGTGGTAGAAAACCTGGCCAGCGAGCAGGCCGCACGTATGGTGGCGATGAAAGCCGCTACCGATAATGGCGGCAGCCTGATTAAAGAGCTGCAGTTGGTATACAACAAAGCTCGTCAGGCCAGCATTACTCAGGAACTCACCGAAATCGTCGGTGGTGCATCCGCGGTATAACCAGGTTAATTCGTAGAGGATTCAAGATGGCTACTGGAAAAATTGTCCAGGTAATCGGCGCCGTGGTTGACGTCGAATTCCCTCAGGATGCCGTACCGCGCGTGTACGATGCTCTTGAGGTACAAAATGGTAACGAGAGTCTGGTGCTGGAAGTTCAGCAGCAGCTCGGCGGTGGTATCGTACGTGCTATCGCCATGGGTTCTTCTGACGGTCTGCGTCGTGGTCTGGAAGTTAAAGACCTCGAGCACCCGATCGAAGTCCCGGTTGGTAAAGCAACGCTGGGTCGTATCATGAACGTGCTGGGTCAGCCGATCGATATGAAAGGCGACATCGGTGAAGAAGACCGTTGGGCTATCCACCGCGCGGCGCCTTCCTACGAAGAGCTGTCAAGCTCTCAGGAACTGCTGGAAACCGGTATCAAAGTAATCGACCTGATGTGTCCGTTCGCTAAGGGCGGTAAAGTCGGTCTGTTCGGTGGTGCGGGTGTGGGTAAAACCGTAAACATGATGGAGCTGATCCGTAACATCGCGATTGAGCACTCCGGTTACTCCGTGTTTGCGGGCGTAGGTGAACGTACTCGTGAGGGTAACGACTTCTACCACGAGATGACTGACTCCAACGTTCTGGATAAAGTATCCCTGGTTTACGGCCAGATGAACGAGCCGCCGGGAAACCGTCTGCGCGTTGCGCTGACCGGTCTGACCATGGCTGAGAAATTCCGTGACGAAGGTCGTGACGTACTGCTGTTCGTCGATAACATCTATCGTTATACCCTGGCCGGTACTGAAGTATCCGCGCTGCTGGGTCGTATGCCTTCAGCGGTAGGTTATCAGCCGACTCTGGCGGAAGAGATGGGCGTTCTGCAGGAACGTATCACCTCCACCAAAACCGGTTCTATCACTTCCGTGCAGGCGGTATACGTCCCTGCGGATGACTTGACTGACCCATCCCCAGCAACCACCTTTGCTCACTTAGATGCAACCGTGGTACTGAGCCGTCAGATCGCGTCTCTGGGTATCTACCCGGCCGTTGACCCGCTGGACTCCACCAGCCGTCAGCTGGATCCGCTGGTTGTGGGTCAGGAACACTACGACACCGCGCGTGGCGTACAGTCTCTGCTGCAACGTTATCAGGAACTGAAAGACATCATCGCCATCCTCGGTATGGATGAGCTGTCTGAAGAAGATAAACTGGTGGTAGCTCGCGCGCGTAAGATCCAGCGCTTCCTGTCCCAGCCGTTCTTCGTGGCAGAAGTATTTACCGGTTCTCCGGGCAAATACGTCTCCCTGAAAGACACCATCCGTGGCTTTAAAGGCATCATGGAAGGCGAATACGATCACCTGCCGGAGCAGGCGTTCTACATGGTTGGTTCCATCGACGAAGCCGTGGAAAAAGCCAAAAAACTTTAACGCCTTAATCGGAGGGTGATATGGCAATGACTTACCACCTGGACGTCGTCAGCGCAGAGAAGCAAATGTTCTCTGGTCTGGTCGAGAAAATCCAGGTAACGGGTAGTGAAGGTGAGCTGGGTATTTTCCCGGGTCACGCACCGCTGCTCACCGCCATTAAGCCTGGTATGATTCGCATCGTTAAACAGCACGGTCATGAAGAGTTTATCTATCTGTCCGGCGGCATTCTTGAAGTGCAGCCTGGCAGCGTGACCGTACTGGCTGATACGGCAATTCGTGGCCAGGATCTCGACGAAGCACGAGCCCTGGAATCGAAGCGTAAAGCGGAAGAGCACATTAACAGCTCTCACGGCGACGTAGATTACGCTCAGGCGTCTGCGGAACTGGCCAAAGCGATCGCCAAACTGCGCGTTATCGAATTGACCAAAAAAGCGATGTAACACCGGCTTGAAAGTTAAAAAGCCAGTCTGGTTTCCAGGCTGGCTTTTTTTATGGTTTCGTTTCAGTAATTTCAAAACTAAAAAGACATTTTAAAAATTTTGTGATGATGATCGCGTTTTTGTTGATCGCTCAAAAAATGAGGTGTAGACTTCTTTTTGTGATGTACATCACAAAAAATAATTTATCAAAACGTCTCTCTATTCAGGAAGTCATCATGAAACTGCTCAATAAAATCATCGCCTTCTTCAGCACTATGAACGTGACCTTCGGTACCTTCAATAACTAAGAAACCACTCTCCGGCCTGCATTTGCGCTGTACCGCTAACTAAAACGACAACACATGCGGTGTGAAGCAGGAAAGAAAGTAAAAGGTCGCCCGCGGGCGACCTTTGTATTTTAGGGCCAGTATCAGGAACGAGGCTGGCTGCGGCTGAGGAAATCACCCATATTGAAACGGCCATCCGCATGACGCAGCAGCGGGTCCGGCAGCGCCAGCGTTTGATAGTCGTCGCTCTTAATGCTCTTTCCCTCGGCGTTGATGCTCTTACCGTCGTGGATAAAATAGTTGCTGTCGTCGATATTACCGATCACGGCATCATCGTATTTTCCCGGCCAGCTGCGCAGGGAGATATTGTCGCTAAACGAGCCTTGAGTCTCGGGTTTACCGTACGGGCTGGCGCGGAAGATGTAGTTAAAGCGCTGATTATCCACCGCCACGTTGTTGACCACCACCAGCCTGCCGGGGTTGAAGTTATCCGTAAAACCGTCCAGGTGATTACCTATCGCAATGCTGTTGCGCACCTCATGCGCCACCGGCTGCCCTTCCCCACCCAGCTTAAAACCATTGCTGGTGTTATTACGGGCAATTGAGTTCTCGATCGTCACAACGCCGTTGGCACCATCTTCAATCTTGTTGAACAGGTCAAATCCGTCGTCGATATTATCGTAGGAGTAGCAGCCTTCGAGCCGGTTTCCCTCACCGACCCGCATTTTGACCGCAAACCCATCGGCGTTGATCTTGCCCGGATCTTCATTGCTGAACGATTCGGAGTTGACTACCCGGTTGTAGCTGGCCCACAGCGGGCGTCCCACGTCCGGTGGAGAGGAAATTTGAATCCCGGTATCGTCGTTGCGATAAGCGGTGACGTTCTCAATCAGATTATGGCTGCCCTGCACGCGCAGGCTTTTATCGGTGACGGAGATCCCCTTGATATGCCAGTAGCTGGCGTCGAGCTGCAGGCCGTGAATAACCGCCTTTCCGTCGGCCCGCAGCGTCTTAGGTTGCCCTTTGAGCCCGCTGGCGCTGAGCGGGATCGGCGTTTGCGGATAGTCTCCGGCGGCTAAGATAAGCGTGCCGCCAGCCGGCAGTAGTTCCACGCCGCGGGAGAGAGTGAGCGGATCGTCAGCCGTTCCGCTGGCGTTCGCCTGCCCTTGCGCAGAAACGTAGAGGGTATGCCCTTCGACGCCGACGCTGCGTTCAACCGTCAGCGTTTGCGTCACCGGCTTGCCGCTGGTGGCCGGCGTAAACAGCACCTCGAAGATGTTCTTGTCTTTGAGCGTGGCGGGTTGCGTAAACATCTCCCCGGCTTTGACGGCGATGTCCTTGCCGATGATGACTTCGTCCTGGCGGACGGTGAAGCGCCCGTCATAGTTAGCCCGCGCCTGCAGAATATACTCCGCGCTCTGGCTTTGGGTGCCAGAGGCAATCTGCATCACAACCGGCCAGGCTTTCGCGATATAGGGCGCAGAAGCCTGCGTCCTGGCTGCTGAAGTCGTCAGCGAGGCGTTGCTGATGGTGATTTTGGCATTACGTGAGGCGAAAAAGCCGACGTAGTAATGGTCTTTATCCTGCTGGGCGATCGTGTCGCTGCGGGGAACCTTCTTGCTTACCCATTCGCTGCTGCCCGTCGGTGCCCATGAGGTGATGAAACCGTCGTTAGTGCGTTCCAGCTTGAGCTGAAAAGCTGGGGTTTGCTGGAGATCGATATTCTCTTTGTAGCTCTGCCTGGTAATAGAAGAACCGGCATTGCCCCAGGGCTGGGAAATCCCTTCCCGGCCGATCGCCTGCAGTTTTATATGCGTATGATCTTTCTTATCCTGGGTCACGATCGCGTTCATGAGCATATTCGATGCTGCCGGAAACTCTTCATAGCCCACCTTTAAAGGCTGCTGGCGCGGCAGACCGATAACATCACGCACCAGCAGCCCGGCGCCTTCCTGCGCTGCCGGACGGGCGCCGTTCTCCGGGCCGAACTGATCCACCGTGACCGTCGCCTGCAGGATAAAGTTTTGGCTAACCGGCAGCATGGTATAAAAGAAGGTCAGGCCGTCATGCGAATTCGCAATCTTGCCTCCCCGGCTCTCAATGGTGACGGGAGCGCTGAGATCGGCTGTATCCTGGGGCGTCAGCTTTTTACCTGCTATCGTAACGTCATTCACCCCTATTTTTTCCGGCAGTACGTTGGAGGAGAAATTAACGTCGGTTGATTGACCAAAAGCGATACCTCGCCAGACATGAGCCTCGCCAGCGTGCAGCGGCAATGCGATAATTGAGCTACAAAGGGCTAATGCCAAAGGGATTTTTTTATTCATTTTTTCCTCCAGAGTAAATAATGAGCAGCATTATCGGGGGAATGAAACGGCGTTTCTATTTGTCGCGTCACAATAAATGAATAATAAAACCATGTTTTAATTTTATGTTTTCGCTTTATTCAGGCGTCGAAAAAACAGCAAAAGCAGAGGGATAGCAAATATTCATCTCTCTTATCGGGTTTTTTCGGAGATAAACTGATTTGCAGTGACTAAAAATAGCGCCATAAAATGGTGTATAGCGTTGAGCCTGAGCGTTTTATCCTCGTCTCGTTTCATGATGAAAAATATGTAGTAATTTCAACGTGAAAGGCTTTTACTTTTCGTTCTAACAGCTGTCAGGATGCGTATGTCAAACAGTGCGATGAGCGTGGTTGTCCTTGCCGCAGGCAAAGGGACCCGCATGTATTCCGATCTTCCCAAGGTGCTGCACGCCCTGGCTGGGAAGCCAATGGTTCAGCATGTCATTGATGCTACTAAAGATTTAGGCGCCTCTTCCGTACACCTTGTGTATGGCCACGGCGGCGATCTGCTGCGTCAAACGCTGCATGAAGACAACCTTAACTGGGTTCTGCAGGCGGAACAGCTGGGAACCGGCCATGCGATGCAGCAGGCGGCACCTTTCTTTGCCGATGATGAAGACATCATGATGCTGTACGGCGACGTCCCGCTGATCTCCGTCGATACCCTGCAGCGCCTGCGCGCCGCCAAACCGCAGGGCGGGATTGGCCTGTTGACGGTGAAGCTGGACGATCCGAGCGGCTATGGACGCATCACCCGTGAAAACGGCCGGGTAAGCGGTATCGTTGAGCATAAAGATGCCAGCGAAGCGCAGCGTCAAATTCAGGAAATCAACACCGGGATCCTCATCGCCGGCGGCGCGGATTTAAAACGCTGGCTGGCGAAGCTGACGAATAACAACGTCCAGGGCGAATACTACATTACCGATATCATCGCCATGGCGTATCAGGAAGGCCGGGAAATCGTTGCCGTCCACCCGCAGCGTTTAAGCGAAGTTGAAGGCGTCAACAACCGCCTGCAGCTCTCCCGCCTCGAGCGCGTCTATCAGTCTGAACAGGCGGAAAAACTGCTGCTGGCGGGCGTGATGCTGCGCGATCCGGCTCGTTTTGATCTGCGCGGCACCCTGACGCACGGGCGCGACGTTGAGATTGATACTAACGTTATCCTTGAGGGCAACGTGGTACTTGGCGAACGGGTGAAAATTGGCAGCGGCTGCGTGATTAAAAACAGCACCATCGGCGATAACTGCGAAATCAGCCCGTACTCGGTGGTGGAAGATGCCTACCTGCAGGCTGCCTGCACTATCGGACCTTTTGCTCGTCTGCGTCCGGGTGCGGAGCTGCTGGAAGGCGCGCACGTCGGCAATTTTGTCGAAATGAAGAAAGCGCGGCTGGGTAAAGGCTCGAAGGCGGGGCACCTCTCCTACCTTGGCGATGCGGAAATCGGCGATAACGTCAATATCGGTGCAGGGACCATCACCTGTAACTATGACGGCGCCAATAAATTTAAAACCATCATCGGCAACGACGTGTTTGTCGGCTCGGACAGCCAGCTGGTGGCGCCCGTAACCGTAGGCAACGGCGTGACTATTGCCGCCGGTACGACGGTAACCCGCGATATCGCTGATAATGAATTAGTATTAAGCCGCGTGCCGCAGGTCCATAAGCAGGGCTGGCAGCGTCCGGTGAAGAAAAAGTAGGTCATTTATCCCTCGTCCTTTTGGGATGAGGGCCGGGGTGAGAGGATAAAATAATCCTCCCCCCACGGCAGTAACCATAAAAATAGCCCCACTCTCTACAAGGCTCGGGGCGCCCGAAAAGGGCATTACCCAACGGCAAATGCGTTGGGTAAAACACAGGTCAGCGACAACGCATGGCATAACGCCATTATCAGGAAATTTAACTATGTGTGGAATTGTTGGCGCAGTCGCGCAGCGTGATATTGCTGAAATCCTTATCGAAGGTTTACGTCGTCTGGAATACCGTGGCTACGACTCTGCCGGTCTGGCAGTGGTTGATAACGAAGGACATATGTCCCGCGTTCGTCGGCTCGGTAAGGTACAGATGCTGGCTCAGGCGGTAGAAGAGCAGCCGTTGCACGGCGGTACGGGGATTGCCCATACCCGCTGGGCGACCCACGGCGAGCCGTCTGAGAGCAATGCGCATCCGCATGTTTCTGAACATATTGTGGTGGTCCACAACGGAATCATCGAAAACCATGAACCGCTGCGCGAGCTGCTGCAGTCGCGCGGCTATATTTTTGTATCAGAGACTGATACGGAAGTGATTGCACACCTGGTGCACTGGGAGCTGGAGCAAGGCGGAACCCTGCGGGAAGCCGTTCTGCGCACTATCCCACAGCTGCGCGGCGCTTACGGTACCGTGATCATGGATACCCGCGATCCGGGCACCCTGCTGGCCGCTCGTTCAGGCAGCCCGCTGGTTATCGGTCTGGGTATGGGGGAGAACTTCATCGCCTCCGATCAGCTGGCGCTGCTGCCGGTGACCCGCCGCTTTATCTTCCTCGAAGAGGGCGATATCGCGGAAGTTTCCCGCCGCTCGGTGGTGGTGTTTGATAAGTCAGGCGCGGAGGTTAAACGCCCGGATATCGAATCCAACCTGCAGTACGACGCGGGCGATAAGGGCATCTACCGCCACTACATGCAAAAAGAGATCTACGAGCAGCCGAACGCCATCAAGAACACCCTCTCCGGGCGCATTAGCCACGGAGAAGTCGATCTGAGCGAGCTGGGCGTTAACGCCAACGAGATGCTGTCCCAGGTTGAGCATATCCAGATTGTCGCCTGCGGCACTTCGTATAACTCCGGGATGGTTTCTCGCTACTGGTTTGAAGCGCTGGCCGGCGTGCCGTGCGATGTCGAAATCGCCTCTGAATTCCGCTATCGCAAATCGGCTGTACGCCGCAACAGCCTGATGATCACGCTCTCCCAGTCCGGCGAAACGGCAGATACGCTGGCCGCTCTGCGCCTGTCGAAAGAGCTGGGATATCTTGGCTCTCTGGCTATTTGCAACGTCCCTGGCTCGTCGCTGGTTCGCGAGTCCGATCTGTCGCTGATGACCAAAGCGGGCACCGAAATCGGCGTGGCTTCCACCAAAGCCTTCACCACTCAGCTGACCGTGCTGCTGATGCTGGTGGCGAAGCTGGCGCGTCTGAAGGGCCAGGATGCGGCGATTGAGCACGATATCGTGCACGGTCTGCAGGCGTTACCGAGCCGAATCGAACAGATGCTGTCGCAGGACAAGCGTATTGAAGCGCTGGCGGAAAGCTTCTCTGATAAGCACCACGCGCTGTTCCTCGGCCGTGGCGATCAGTACCCTATTGCCCTTGAAGGGGCGCTGAAGCTGAAAGAGATCTCTTATATCCACGCTGAAGCCTATGCGGCCGGCGAGCTGAAGCACGGTCCTTTGGCCCTGATTGACGCCGAGATGCCGGTTATTGTGGTCGCACCGAACAACGAACTGCTGGAGAAGCTCAAATCCAACATTGAAGAAGTTCGCGCCCGCGGCGGTCAGCTGTACGTCTTTGCCGACGGTGATGCTGGCTTTAGCAGCAGCGACAATATGCACATCATCCAGATGCCGCATGTTGAAGAGGCGATCGCGCCAATCTTCTACACCGTGCCGCTGCAGCTGCTGGCCTATCACGTGGCGCTGATTAAAGGCACCGACGTTGACCAGCCGCGTAACCTCGCAAAATCGGTGACCGTAGAATAAGGCCACCTTGCTGAAGCGATGTGCTTCAGCTGCTCGTGAGTCAATTAAAAATCCGGTGGTGCTGAGAACTCAGCTCCCCGGATTTTTTTTACCCGCTTCACACCTTCTCTTTTTATATATTCCCCGGCTGCGACTCAGTCCGTAAATTACAGCAACGGATTAACGCGATGCAGAAGATAATTGAACCATGCCTCAGGATTACCGTGCGCAGGTATTTAAAGCGATAGACTACATCAGCCAGAATCTGTGCTTTAACCCGACGCTCGAGGAAATCGCCAGCGCCGTTGCGCTATCCAGCTTTCATTTCCATCGTATTTTCAAGGCCGAAGTGGGCGAAACTATCGCCGGGTTCACCCGCCGTCTGCGGATGGAGAAGGCGGCGATGTGGCTGATCGAATCTCCGCGACGCGATATTACCGGCTTAGCGCTGCGGGTCGGATTCTCCAGCTCACAAAACTTTGCTAAGGCGTTCCGCCAGCATTTTTCCGTATCGCCCGGCGAGTACCGACGTCTGCATGCTGCCAGCGTGAAAAGCAAGCCAGGAAACGTTACGGGCGAAAAAAGCGCCTATTCTCAAACCGAAGCGATGAAGGTCGTACGGGCCGATCCTGACTTCTTAGCGGCGGGCGTGCTTTCGCTACCGGCGCGGCGGGTCGCCTATATGCGACGATTTGGCCCCTATGGGAAAGAGACCTGCTGGCTGACGCATCACGATCTGGCGGCCTCATTCCCTTGCGGGACGCCGCGACAGCCGGCCGGGATGGTCTGCATCTACTGGGATGCGCCTGAAGTCACGCTTGGATCGCGCTGCCGCACCGACGTCTGTATTGAGCTCAGCGAAGGAGAGAGGCCGGGCAGAGGCGTTGCCGTACAGACGATTGCCGGCGGCAGCTACGCGGTATGTAAGTTCGCCGTTTTCGGCGAGCGCCTGGATGCAGCATGGGAGATCGCTTTTGCCTGGATAAAGGCCCGAGGATTAATGAAGGGTGACCTTCCGTGCTATGAAAAATATTATAACGAAACCGATGTTACTCTCGATTATTATGTTTTTGATATTTTCATTCCTGTAAAAAAACACCACAAGGATAACGCCTCACAATAATTATTATCGTGTTTATTCGCAACGCAACGGAGTTAATAATGAAACGCTCGATGCTTTATCTGGTGTGCGCCCTGGCTATATCTGCGCTTCCGGCTTACGCCGCTCAGGGTAGTGATAAAACGATTATCTATGGCGGTGAAATATATAGCGCCGATCCCCACAATCCCCATCCGGAAGCCATTGGGATTGCCGGCAAAGAGATCGTTGCTGTAGGCCGCTATGCGGATGTGCTTAACCAGCTGGGAAAGAACGCCAGGCGGATGGATTTGCAGGGAAAATACCTGATGCCGGGGCTTATCGATAGCCATGCGCACGTGGCGGATGCCGGTTTTCAGACCCTCACCGTGGCGTTTCCTGACGGCATGAAAGATGCCGCTGCGATTAGGGCGTTTGTTGAGAAAAATGCGAATAATCCACGTCGCGATATTCACGGGGTGCAGTTTTATAGCAACGTTCCTCTGAGCTACTGGGATAATATCGGCCTGCTGGATAGCGTATTTAACTCAGCGGCGTATAAAAATACGCCGATCGCCCTTGGCGGCGCTGACGCGCATACCGGCTGGGTTAATCAGGCCATGTTACGCAAAGCGGGACTAAACGATCTGACGCTTGAAAAAGCGGATCCCGGTATTAAAGCAGGTACCGTGTTGACGCCTGACGGCAAAATATCCGGCTTCGTTACCGAAGGGGCCTGGGATCATGTCCTGAGCGCCATTCCCCCCGTCGACGACGAGAAAATCGCCCGCGCCATCACGGCGGGTGCGGACGTGATGAACCGCTTTGGCCTCACGGCGTGGATGGAGCCGCTCAGTAATATTCGCCCGCTCTCTCCTTCGTTCAACGCCAGCCCCGATCGCCGCAACCTGGGGCTGCTCCCGGCGTACGTCGCGCTGGCGAAAGCTGGTAAATTAACCGCGCATGTCAGCGGGCTGGCGCTGGTGAATATCAACTCTTCGCCGGCGATCGTTGATGATGTCATCGCGCTCAGAGAGCAGTTCTCGCAGGCTGCGGACATTAAGCTGGTGGGGATTAAAATCTTCCAGGATGGCGTGATTGAGTATCCCTCTCAGAGTGCAAAGCTAAGCCAGCCGTATCTTAATCGTCCCGGCTATCGCGGCAGCGAAACGCTGGATAAAGAGAAGTTTTGCCAGCTCATTAGCAAAGCCGATGCTGAAAACCTGATCGCGCATTTTCATGCTATAGGCGACCGGGCGGTGCAGGAGTCGCTGGATGCGGTGGCCTGCGCCCGCAAAGCGAATGGCAATATGAATGTTCTGCACAGCATCACCCATCTTGAAGTGGTGAGCCCGCAAAGCCTTCCTCGTTTTCAGCAGCTTAACGTCGCTGCCTCCATGCAGCTGCTGTGGGCCGGGAAAGATAGCGATGGTGCAACAACCACGCTGCTTGAGGGCAAAGTGGCGCCGTCGTTATTGCAACATCTTTACCCGGCTGGGGATTTGTACCGGCATCATGCGCTGATTGCCGGGGCCAGCGACTGGCCGGTCTCCAGCCCCAATCCGCTGCTGGCAATTTACACCGCGGTTACGCGCACCGCTGAGTCAGGCGTGCTGCCACCGGACAGCGAAAAAATAAGCCGGGCGGCGATGCTGCAGGCCTACACCATAAACGCGGCGAAAGTGATTGGCCGCGAGCGGGAGATAGGGTCTGTTAGCGTTGGAAAAAGCGCGGATCTGGTGCTGTTCGACCGCAACCTTGAGAAGGTCAGCATTGAGGAACTGCGGGATGCCAACGTTTTATGGACGATGTTCGAAGGCCGGCAGGTGTATCGTGCGGACCCGCTTTGAGAGGCGGTTAAACCAGCACAAAGGGCTGCCGAATGGCGGCCTTTTTTGTCGCTCCGCTGGCCGCTTTTTGCGCACGAAATCAAAAAGCGCATCGGCACTCTTTTATGACAACAGCCGCGCTTTAGCGCGAAATCAGGCTGTCATAAAAAGAAAATTTTTCCGTAAACTTGTCGTCATTATTATGATTAACATAATGATTAAAAAGGATTTTATTTACCATAATTCTGCGCATAACTACCTGTCATAAAACTGTAATAATTCGTACATTTTACTGTCACCTCTTTGTCCTATTTTGCTCACCATAGCCTCGAAACAACGATTTACGAATCCAGCAGGAGACATTATGAACGTTATGCGTACCACCGTCGCAACAGTTGTCGCCGCGACCTTATCTATGAGCGCTTTTTCTGCATTTGCAGCAGCAAGTCTGACGGGCGCAGGCGCAACTTTCCCTGCGCCGGTGTATGCCAAATGGGCTGATACTTATCAGAAAGAAACCGGCAATAAAGTGAACTACCAGGGCATCGGCTCTTCCGGTGGTGTAAAACAAATTATTGCCAACACCGTTGATTTCGGTGCTTCTGATGCTCCTCTGGCTGACGACAAGCTGGCTCAGGAAGGTTTGTTCCAGTTCCCAACCGTTATCGGCGGCGTGGTGCTGGCCGTTAACCTGCCAGGCGTGAAGTCCGGCGAGCTGGTGCTGGATGGTAAAACGCTGGGTGACATCTACCTGGGCAAAATTAAGAAGTGGGATGACGAAGCGATTGCCAAACTCAACCCGGGCAAGAAGCTGCCGGCACAGAATATTGCCGTGGTTCGTCGTGCTGATGGCTCCGGTACCTCCTTCGTCTTCACCAGCTACCTGGCGAAAGTGAACGAAGAGTGGAAATCTAAAATCGGCGCAGGCTCTACCGTTAACTGGCCGACCGGTCTGGGCGGTAAAGGCAACGACGGTATCGCCGCTTTCGTTCAGCGTCTGCCGGGTTCTATTGGCTACGTTGAGTACGCCTATGCGAAACAAAACAACCTCGCCTACACCAAGCTGGTGTCTGCCGACGGCAAGCCGGTTAGCCCAACGGAAGATAACTTCGCGAACGCCGCGAAAGGTATCGACTGGAGCAAGTCCTTTGCTCAGGACCTGACTAACCAGAAAGGTGAAAATGCATGGCCGATCACCTCAACCACCTTTATTCTGGTGCACAAGGCTTCCAACAAGCCTGAGCAGACGGCTGAAGTGCTGAAGTTCTTCGACTGGGCGTATAAAAACGGCGGTAAAGAAGCTAACGCACTGGATTACGCAACGCTGCCGGAAAGCGTGGTTGAGCAGGTTCGCGCTGCATGGAAAACCAACGTGAAGGACAGCAGCGGTAAAGCGCTGTACTAATACTCGCTATACTTCGCGCTGCAGGCTCCGTTGCTGCGGCGCGAATTATTTTGGGTATAGCATTACCTTTGTCTAACAGGTCAGTAATATAGCGGCCTTTCGGACCCGAACTTAAAGAGTAACCTATGGCTGCAACCAAGCCGGCATTCAACCCTCCGGGGAAAAAGGGTGACATAATTTTCGGCGTGCTGGTCAAACTGGCGGCGCTGATTGTGCTATTGATGCTGGGCGGCATCATCGTTTCCCTGATTATCTCTTCGTGGCCAAGCATTCAAAAGTTTGGTTTTTCCTTTTTGTGGACTAAAGAGTGGGATGCGCCGAACGAAGTCTTCGGGGCGCTGGTTCCGATCTACGGTACGCTGGTTACCTCATTTATTGCGCTGCTGATTGCCGTTCCGGTGAGCTTCGGCATTGCGCTGTTCCTGACCGAACTCTCTCCCGCCTGGCTTAAGCGCCCTCTTGGTATTGCGATCGAACTGCTGGCGGCTATTCCGAGTATCGTTTACGGCATGTGGGGCCTGTTTATCTTTGCTCCGCTGTTCGCCACCTACTTCCAGGAGCCGGTTGGCAACATCATGTCGACTATTCCTTTCGTCGGCGCCCTGTTTGCGGGACCGGCGTTTGGTATCGGTATTCTGGCGGCCGGCGTCATTCTGGCCATCATGATCATCCCCTATATCGCCGCGGTTATGCGCGATGTGTTCGAGCAGACGCCGGTGATGATGAAAGAGTCTGCCTACGGCATCGGCTGCACCACCTGGGAGGTTATCTGGCGCATTGTGCTGCCCTTTACCCGCAACGGGGTGATAGGCGGGGTGATGCTCGGTCTGGGGCGCGCGCTGGGGGAAACCATGGCGGTCACCTTTATCATCGGTAACACCTACCAGCTGGATAGCGTTTCGCTGTATATGCCGGGCAACAGTATCACCTCCGCGCTGGCGAATGAGTTTGCCGAAGCCGAGTCCGGCCTGCACGTTGCCGCGCTGATGGAGCTGGGTCTGATTCTGTTCGTTATTACCTTTATTGTTCTGGCCGCATCTAAGTTCATGGTGATGCGTCTGGCGAAGAATGAGGGAGCACGCTAATGGCGACGATTGAGCTACAAACCACCGCCGAGCTGGCGGAGTCCCGGCGTAAAATGCAGGCTAAGCGGCGCCTGAAAAACCGGATCGCGCTGGGTCTCTCGATGGGGACGATGGTATTCGGTCTGTTCTGGCTTATCTGGATCCTCATGGCCACGGTGACCCGCGGTATTGATGGTATGAGCCTGGCGCTATTCACCGAAATGACCCCGCCACCGAACACCGCTGGCGGCGGCCTGGCTAACGCCCTTGCGGGCAGCGGCCTGCTGATCCTGTGGTCAACGATCTTCGGCACGCCGCTGGGCATCATGGCGGGGATTTATCTGGCGGAATATGGCCGTAAATCCGCGCTGGCGGAAGTGATTCGTTTTATTAACGATATCCTGCTCTCCGCCCCGTCTATCGTAGTGGGCCTGTTCGTTTACACCATCGTGGTCGCACAGATGCAGCACTTCTCCGGCTGGGCGGGCGTTATTGCGCTGGCGCTGCTGCAGGTGCCTATCGTGATTCGTACCACCGAGAATATGCTGAAGCTGGTGCCGGACAGCCTGCGTGAAGCGGCTTACGCCCTGGGTACGCCGAAATGGCGAATGATTTCCGCGATCACCCTGAAAGCCTCGGTTTCCGGCATTATGACGGGCATCCTGCTGGCTATCGCGCGTATCGCCGGGGAAACGGCGCCGCTGCTGTTTACCGCGCTCTCCAACCAGTTCTGGAGTACCGACATGATGCAGCCGATCGCCAACCTGCCGGTAACGATTTTCAAATTTGCCATGAGTCCGTTTGCGGAGTGGCAGCAACTGGCATGGGCCGGGGTATTGATTATCACCCTGTGCGTACTGCTGCTGAACGTTCTGGCGCGCGTGGTTTTCGCGAAGAATAAACACGGTTAATTTTTGCAGCGCGGCGAAACGCGGCGCTGAATGAGGAAGAGATTGATGAGTATGGTGAATACTATCCCGGGTAAGCTTTCAGTTCGTAACCTGAACTTCTACTACGGAAAATTCCATGCCCTGAAAAACATCAACCTGGATATTTCCAAAAACCAGGTTACGGCGTTTATCGGCCCGTCAGGCTGCGGTAAATCGACCCTGCTGCGGACGTTCAACAAAATGTTTGAGCTCTATCCGGAGCAGCGCGCGGAAGGCGAAATTTTGCTGGATGGCGATAATATTCTGACCAACACTCAGGACATCGCCCTGCTGCGCGCCAAGGTCGGGATGGTCTTCCAGAAACCGACGCCGTTCCCGATGTCGATTTATGACAATATCGCCTTTGGCGTTCGCCTGTTTGAAAAGCTGTCGCGCACCGATATGGACGAGCGCGTGCAGTGGGCGCTGACCAAGGCCGCATTGTGGAACGAAACCAAAGATAAGCTCCATCAGAGCGGCTACTCTCTCTCCGGCGGTCAGCAGCAGCGTTTGTGCATTGCGCGCGGTATCGCTATTCGCCCGGAAGTGCTGTTGCTCGATGAACCGTGCTCCGCGCTGGATCCGATTTCCACCGGGCGCATTGAAGAGCTGATCACCGAGCTGAAGCAGGATTACACCGTCGTTATCGTTACTCACAACATGCAGCAGGCTGCGCGTTGTTCTGACCATACGGCATTTATGTATCTTGGCGAGCTGATTGAATTCAGCAACACGGACGATCTGTTTACTAAGCCCGCTAAGAAGCAAACTGAAGATTACATTACCGGCCGCTACGGTTGATATGCTCCTCAGCTTTCAGGCTGTACCCGCGCTGGCTGCCTTTGCTCACCCCGGTTACGTAGCGCTCTACGCGACCGGGGATTTGCGCTCTTGCCGCCTCGCTATGGCCAGAAATCTTTTGGGCATCTGGAGGAACGATGGATAACCTAAATCTTAATAAACATATTTCCGGCCAGTTCAACGCTGAACTGGAGTATATCCGCACCCAGGTGATGACGATGGGTGGGCTGGTGGAGCAGCAGCTTTCTGATGCGATCACCGCGATGCATAACCAGGACAGCGAGCTGGCCAAGCGCGTCATCGATGGTGATAAGCAGGTCAATATGATGGAAGTGGCCATTGATGAAGCCTGCGTGCGCATCATCGCCAAACGTCAGCCTACCGCCAGCGACCTGCGCTTAGTCATGGCGATTATCAAAACCATTGCCGAGCTGGAACGTATCGGCGACGTGGCGGATAAAATTTGCCGCACGGCGCTGGAGAAGTTCTCCCAGCAGCATCAGCCGCTGCTGGTGAGCCTGGAGTCGCTCGGCCGCCACACCGTGCAGATGCTGCACGATGTGCTCGACGCCTTTGCGCGAATGGATCTGGACGAAGCCGTGCGTATCTATCGTGAAGATAAGAAAGTGGATCAGGAGTATGAGGGCATCGTGCGTCAGCTGATGACCTATATGATGGAAGATTCACGTACGATTCCGAGCGTGCTGACCGCCCTGTTCTGCGCCCGCTCGATTGAGCGCATCGGCGACCGCTGCCAGAACATCTGCGAATATATCTTCTACTTCGTCAAAGGCCAGGACTTCCGCCACGTTGGCGGCGATGAGCTGGATAAGCTGCTGGCGGGTAAAGATCCGAAAGAGTAACCACCGCTCCCCGGCCGCGCGACGCTGGCCGGGGCAACGGGATCTCGCGAAACCCTGGCCCGGCCGAGCGCAGCGACGCCGGGAGCTTACCGGGTCACTTCCCAGCCCCGCGCTTTCCACAGCGCCGGAAGCTGCGCTAAATCGGTAAACATCGTCACTTTCGGATGCACGATCGGCGGATTGTGCGGATCGGCGCAGAAGTAGAACACCTCCATTCCGGCATCAATTCCCGATTGGGCGCCGGCGCTGGAGTCATCCACCAGAATGCAGTTTTCGACGTTAACGTTCATCGCCTTCGCCGCGTGGAACATCAGCGCCGGATCGGGCTTCCAGCGCTGAATATCGTAGCCGCTGTACAGCCGGTCGGGGAAATGGTGCAGTATGCCGGTTCTGCCGAGCGAGTGCTGCATTTTGCTGACCGGGCCGTTCGAGACCACGCACTGGGGAACGGTCACCGCGTCCAGCAGCGCTTCAGCACCGGCGATAGCCTCCAGCTCTGAATCAAACAGGCGCGCCACCTCGTCACGATAGACCGGCTCAAGCGTCGCCTTTTGCAGGCTAACGCCGTGCTCCTCGTTTATGGTATCGATGATTTCGTAGAGCTTTACGCCTTTGAAGCGCTTAAAGATCTCTTCTAAATCCAGCGTAATGCCGAACTCTTTGAACATCTGAACATAGGCGCGGGAACAGATCACTTCGCTGTCGACCAGCGTGCCGTCACAGTCGAAAAACAGGGCTTCTATTGGGGACATGCTGTTTCCATTTTAACAAGTTTAACGTTTTCGTAATGCAGATTTGCGGGACGCAATCGTTGCCGTATAAGCAAAAGCAATGAAAAAAAATTAACACACAACTGCACCAGGTGTCGCATTTTGGTATAGGATAGCCTCGAATTTTCCCTCCTTTGTTCGGAAACCGATAATGAGTCAACAACAAACCAGCCAGTCTTCTGGCCAGGGTCTGCTGGAGCGCGTGTTCAAGCTGCGTGAACATGGCACGACGGCACGCACCGAAGCGATCGCAGGTTTCACCACCTTCCTGACGATGGTCTACATTGTTTTCGTTAACCCACAGATTCTCGGCGTGGCGGGTA
Organism: Klebsiella sp. BIGb0132; assembly: GCF_024810075.1. Lineage (NCBI taxonomy): Bacteria > Pseudomonadati > Pseudomonadota > Gammaproteobacteria > Enterobacterales > Enterobacteriaceae > Klebsiella > Klebsiella sp. BIGb0132. The sequence goes on from NZ_JANUDW010000005.1 coordinate 41,726, forward strand.
TGGATACCAGCGCTGTGTTTGTGACGACCTGCCTGATCGCGGCATTCGGCAGTATTATGATGGGGCTGTTTGCTAACCTGCCCGTCGCCCTGGCGCCGGCAATGGGTCTTAACGCCTTCTTCGCCTTTGTGGTCGTTCAGGCAATGGGCCTGCCGTGGCAGGTGGGGATGGGGGCTATTTTCTGGGGCGCCGTCGGCCTGCTGCTGCTGACGATTTTCCGCGTACGCTACTGGATGATCGCCAATATTCCGATGAGCCTGCGGGTGGGCATCACCAGCGGTATCGGCCTGTTCATCGGTATGATGGGGCTGAAAAATGCGGGAGTGATCGTTGCCAACAAAGACACGCTGGTCAGCATCGGTAACCTGACCTCCCACAGCGTGCTGCTGGGGATCCTCGGCTTCTTTATCATCGCCATTCTGGCGTCGCGTAACATCCACGCGGCGGTCCTGGTTTCTATCGTGGTGACAACGCTGCTGGGTTGGATGCTGGGCGATGTTCACTACACCGGCATTGTTTCTGCGCCGCCGAGCGTGATGACGGTTGTCGGTCATGTTGATTTAGCCGGTTCGTTTAATCTTGGCCTGGCCGGCGTTATCTTCTCCTTTATGCTGGTCAACCTGTTTGACTCCTCCGGTACCCTGATTGGGGTGACGGATAAAGCCGGTCTTGCCGATGAGAAAGGTAAATTCCCGCGCATGAAGCAGGCGCTGTTCGTGGACAGCGTCTCTTCCGTAGCGGGCTCCTTTATCGGCACCTCGTCGGTTACGGCCTATATCGAATCCTCCTCCGGCGTCTCCGTCGGTGGACGTACCGGCCTGACGGCGGTAGTTGTCGGCATTCTGTTCCTGCTGGTGATTTTCCTGTCGCCGCTGGCGGGAATGGTGCCAGCCTACGCTGCCGCCGGTGCGTTAATCTACGTCGGCGTGCTGATGACCTCCAGCCTGGCGCGCGTGAAGTGGGACGATCTGACGGAAGCGGTACCGGCGTTCATTACCGCGGTGATGATGCCGTTTAGCTTCTCCATTACCGAAGGTATCGCCCTGGGCTTTATCTCCTACTGCGTGATGAAGATTGGCACCGGCCGCCTGCGCGACCTCAGCCCGTGCGTGATTATCGTATCACTGCTGTTTGTGCTGAAAATTGTGTTTATCGACGCCCACTGATTTGCCCGCACTCAACCCTCTCCCAACTGGGAGAGGGTTGTCACCTAGGCTTTAACGCGCTGAATATAGTCGCCAAAGGCGCTCAGCTGCCCGCTGAGATGATCGAGCGTGCTCTGATCGACCACTTCTCCCGACTGCGGATCGACCTTGTTCTGAATAACCCCACCCATAAACTCAGGCTTGTTCATCACCATCGCGTCGAGAAACACCAGAATCTGCCGCAGGTGATACTGGCAGCGCGCGCCGCCGATAGCGCCCATCGAGCTGGTTTGGATCAATACCGGCTTCCCTGAGAGCGGCTGTTCAGGCAGGCGAGATAGCCAGTCAATCGCATTTTTCAGGCCGCCGGGAACCGAGTAGTTATACTCCGGCGTCACGATGACCACCCCATCCGCTTCGCGAATCTGGCGCGCAATCTCCTGCACGCTTTGCGGGAACCCCTCTTCCTGCTGAACATCCGCATCGTATAGCGGAATGTCGCCAATCGACGGCAGCGCGGAGATCGCCATCCCCTCAGGCGCGATGCCCGGCAGGGTACGTGCAACCATGCCATTAAACGACTCTTTGCGCAGACTTCCGAGTAACGTAACAATTTTCAACGTATCAGACATGATTGCTCCTTTGCATCATGATGGCCGGCCGAACCGGTCAGTTGAGGGAGAGTGCTTTTTCCACCGGCAGGCTGGTGAAGCGCATCAGGCGAGCTGCGGGCTCTTTCGCACGTGCCTGGGCGTCCGGCAGGGTACGCCAGCCGTCGCTACCCGCGTATTCCCAGACCTTAAGCTGGCCGATACCCGGCGTAGCGGCAATGGACCAGACCAGCACCGACTCGGCGTCGCAGAGCGCCTCTATGGGCTGCATGTTGGCGGTACGCAGCCGACCTGCGCCTGGCAGCAGCTGCAGGCGCACGGGTGCTTCGCCGGTGAGCTTGAGGACGCTGCGGCGCAGCGCGACCAGCTGGGCGCGAGCTTCATCAGGATCGTGCTGGTTGTTAATCCAGAGATTTTCGTTGCTGTTGAAAACATACCGGTTGGCGTCGTGCAGCGGATGCACGCCGCGAGAAGCGTGCTGCAGCTCCATGTCCAGGCCGCAGTCGCCTTCCGTTGTCAGCGTGACGCCAACGATATTTCCGGCATATGAAATGGAAAAGCGGGGAAGGTGGCTGTCGCGAAAGACCGGCCTGCCGTCGGCTTCTTTGATGATTTCGGGAAGCTCGCTAATGCCGTACAGCATAAACAGCAGCTCTGCGAGCAGCGACCGCGACGCGCAGTAGCGGGTTTGTCGGTACTCCGGCAAACGTCGTGCGCTTTGATGACAGGCCGCCGACAGGCGTGTCGATAGCGGCTCCCTTGCGCTTAGTATCCCTCTTGCAAAATGCGTTGCCATTCGTCGCTCCGTGATTAATGGGCAGAGATAAAAATTGAGAACTACATTATCGCCTGGAATTGATAGGTTTTAATGCGGAAATCATCCCTTGAAAAGGGGATTATGTGAATTTTACAAATTCTTGCGTAACAAAGAGAGGGTGATACGTATAACGTCTCTATAGCGGGTCCGTATAGAGTCGTTTCAGGGTTTCCCTGAGCCAGACGATTTTGGGATTGTAGCTGTTACGCTTATGCCACAGCAGGACGAACGGCACCCGGACTTTTTCCAGCAGCTGGGGCTCCAGCGGGAGGGGGCGCGACACCAGCGGCAGCTGGTGCTGGCGGTTATAGTGGTGGCAGTAACGCGGCGCCGTCGCCAGCATGTGGTGATCCGGCTGGGCGGCCATAAACAGCGATTGCTCAAAGCCCGGCAGGGTCAGGGCAACGGTGCGCTTGTACCCCAAATCCTGCAATACGTCGTCCAGCGCCCAGGTATCGATTTGCTCCCAGCTGATATTGATATGCGGATAGCGTAAAAATGTCTCCAGATTCCACTCCTCGCTGAGGGCCGGGTGATCCGCGCGCAGCCACACCTGCGGCAGGTCGGTAAACAGCACCTCGAAATCGATATACCACGGCAGCTGGCTCAGCTGTTCCCGTGAGCGCGGGTGCGTTTCCCGCCCGCAAAATCCAATATCAACCTCGCCGCGAATAATGGCGTCCAGCGAATCATAGTCCCAGCCGCGCAGGCGGATCAGCGCCTGGGGATAGCGCTGGTAGATCTGCCGGGCAAGGGTATCAAAGAGGATCATCATCAGCGGCATTTCCGCCGCCAGCTCGAACTTCAGGCCGCTGGGCGTGGCGTGATGCGGCTTATCGAGGATCTGGTTGCCCATCTGCATCCAGTCCGCCAGATCCTGCTCCATGCTGGTCATCAGCGGGGTTGGCGTCAGGCCGAGAGGTGTTTTAACGAATAGCGGATCGTCGAACCAGGCGCGGAGTTTGGCCAGCGACTTGCTCACCGCCGACGGCGAAACGTTCATCCGTTTCGCCGTGCGGGTGACGCTGAGCTCCTGGGTTAAGAGCTGCAGGCAGAGTAATAAATTAAGATCGAGACTCGACAGGGGTTTCTTCATAATTTTGCGCGGCCCGTGCGGGGGCAGCGGCCACAATCAGCACAATGCTGACTATGCTACAGCCAATGAGGATCCCGATCAGCATATTCATTGCGCTTAAGCCTACGACGGCGGCCAGCCAAATCCACAGCGAAGAGCCGCAGACCTGAGCGATACCCAGCGCGGAGCTGGCGACGCCGGCGCGCAGGGTAAACGGCCCCAGCGCCTGGCTCATTGCCACGCCGAAGCCGACGGAGAAGCCCGCGCAAATCAGCGCCAGCCCCAGCATGGTAACCGTTTGGCTGGTGGCGAGGCTGAGCAGCACCCCGGCAATAAAGAACATCACCTGCGAGGTCAGCATCAGGGTGCGCGGTTTAAACAGGGTGAGCGCAAACGGCGTGGAGAACGAGACGGCCATGCTGATCAGCGCCATCAGGGCCATCGCCATCGAGTATTTTCCGCGGTCGAAGCCCATCTCCTCCATCATCAGCACCGGCGAGACGTTCACGTAGGTGAGGATGGCGGTGACGCTAAGGGTGGTGACGATCACCCGGCTGAGGAAAAAGCGGTTCAGCAGCGACTCGGAGCCGGCGGGTTGCCGATCCGCCTCGTTTGGCAGCGCGGTTGGGCGCGTTTCCCGCAGCACGAAGATTGACAGCAGGCCGACCATCACGCCCATGCCGGTCATGGTGTAAAACAGGCTTTGCCACGGGTACTTAAGCATAATCAGATGGCCCAGCACCGGTGCCAGCACCGGGATAATGCAGGTAATGCCGTTGAGGAGCGACAGCACCTTGGCTCGCCGCCGGTCGTCGAGGGTATCGCGCAGCACCGCAAAAGCCACCACGTAGCAGCTGCCGGCGCCGATGCCCTGAATAAAGCGACCGATCAGGAAAAGGGTGCTGGTATGCGCCAGCGAGCACAGCAGGGAGGCCAGAATAAAGATAAAGGCGCCAAATATAGCGACCGGCTTGCGTCCGGACCTGTCGGCAATGCGCCCGGCAAACAGCATCGCGGTGGCCATACCCGCCAGGTAGACCGAGAAGGCAATATGCAGCTGCGCCTCGCTGGCCCCCAGATCCTGCGCAATTTTCGGCAGACCAACCAAATACATATCAATGCCGGATGGATAGAGCAAAACCAGCGCAAAACCACAGATCAGAAAGCGTGCCATAGAACCCCTCGCGATAATAGTGCCGTACAGAGTAATGGTGAATGCCTGCCAGTACGAGTTGCCATTTGGACAACAATGATTTCCTGGGAGGAAAAACGGGGGGCTTAAAAAGTAAAAACCCGCATCAACAGCCGGTTAATGCGGGTTAGTGAACGTTTACGGACTACGCGAGTCGCGGTTACTTACCAATACAGAAGCTGGAGAAAATGCGCCCCAGCAGATCGTCAGAGGTAAATTCGCCGGTAATTTCGCTTAAGGCCTGCTGTGAGAGCCGCAGCTCTTCAGCCAGCAGCTCGCCGGCCCATGCGCCAAGCAGCTGGGCCTTACCCTGCTGCAGATGGTTAGCCGCTGCTTCCAGCGCCTGCAGGTGGCGACGGCGGGCGAGGAAGCCGCCCTCCATGTTAGTCTCGAAGCCCATGCTCTGCTTAAGATGATTGCGCAGCGCCTCAACGCCTTCGCCGGTACGCGCCGACAGGCGAATAAGCGAGTGACCATTTACTTCACTCAGGCCCAGCGTTTCGCCGGTGACGTCGGCTTTATTGCGCACCACCGTAATCGGCAGCTTTGCCGGCAGGCGTTCGATAAAGTCCGGCCAGATCTCGGCGGGGTCGACGGCGTCGGTAGTGGTGCCATCCACCATAAACAGCACCCGGTCGGCCTGGGCGATTTCCTGCCACGCGCGCTCGATACCAATGCGTTCAACCTCATCGTTGGCGTCGCGCAGACCGGCAGTATCGATGATGTGCAGCGGCATGCCGTCGATGTGGATATGCTCGCGGAGCACGTCGCGGGTGGTGCCGGCGATATCCGTCACAATAGCGGCTTCACGCCCGGCCAGCGCGTTCAGCAGGCTCGATTTCCCGGCGTTAGGGCGCCCGGCGATCACCACCTTCATTCCTTCACGCAGCAGGCTGCCCTGACGGGCCTCGGCGCGAACCGCGTCGAGATCGGCCATCACGTCGTTAAGCTGGGCCTCTATTTTGCCGTCGGAGAGAAAATCAATTTCCTCATCCGGGAAGTCGATGGCCGCTTCGACGTAGATACGCAGGTGCGTCAGCGCTTCCACCAGGTGGTTAACGCGCGCGGAGAAGGCGCCCTGCAGCGAGTTCAGCGCCGAACGCGCCGCCTGCTCGGAGCTGGCGTCAATCAGGTCAGCAATCGCCTCGGCCTGAGCCAGGTCGAGCTTATCGTTGAGAAACGCGCGTTCGGAGAACTCTCCCGGGTTAGCAATGCGCAGGCCCGGAAGCGTCAGGATGCGTTTGAGCAGCAGATCGAGAATGACCGGGCCGCCGTGCCCCTGCAGCTCGAGGACGTCTTCGCCGGTAAAGGAGTTTGGCCCCGGGAACCACAGGGCGATGCCCTGATCCAGCGCCGTTCCGTTAACGTCCTTGAACGGCAGGTAGTCGGCATAGCGCGGTTTTGGCAGCTTGCCGAGGACCGCCTCTGCGACCTCGCGCGCCTTCAGGCCAGAGATGCGCAGAATGCCCACACCACCGCGTCCCGGTGGGGTTGCCTGGGCGACGATAGTGTCGTTATGGCTCATGATGACTCTCTATGTAAATGTAAAAAAGGCGGTCTATTGACCGCCTTCTCTGGCATTAACTTTACCGTATATTCTCGAAATAGTTCAAGTTGCAGGAAGGCGTCAAATTAGAGAGGCCCCAGGAACTTACTGAAGTAAGTTCCTGGGGCGAACTAACGAAGCCAACGCATCTGCGGCTTGAAGAATGAAGAGAATCAGGATTTTTTCTTCTCGCGGCTATGCAGGCCACGTTTCTCCAGACCACGGTAAATCAGCTGCTGCTGGATAATGGTGACCAGGTTGCTGACGATGTAGTAAACCACCAGACCAGACGGGAACCACAGGAAGAACACCGTGAAGATGACCGGCATAAAGGTCATGATCTTCTGCTGCATCGGGTCGGTCACGGTCGTTGGCGACATCTTCTGAATGAAGAACATCGTTGCGCCCATGATGATCGGCAGGATGTAGTACGGGTCCTGTGCAGACAGGTCGTGGATCCACAGGATAAACGGCGCATGACGCAGTTCAACCGAGGCGCTCAGCATGTAGTACAGCGCAAGGAAGATTGGCATCTGGATAATCAGCGGGAAGCAGCCGCCCAGCGGGTTAACCTTCTCCGCTTTATACAGGGCCATCATTTCCTGGCTTTGACGCTGTTTGTCATCGCCCAGACGCTCACGCATTGCCTGAATCTTCGGCTGCAGCATACGCATCTTCGCCATGGAGGTGTACTGCGCTTTAGTCAGCGGGTACATGATGCCACGAACGATAAAGGTAATAACGATGATCGAGAAGCCCCAGTTGCCGAGGAAGCTATGGATCCATTTCAGCAGCTTGAACAGCGGCTGAGAAATAAACCACAGCCAGCCGTAGTCAACGGTCAGATCCAGGTGCGGCGCAACGGCAGCCATTTTGTCCTGAATTGCCGGGCCGACCCACAGCACGCTTTCCAGCTTATCAACCTGACCTGGCTGTACCAGAACCGGCTGAGATTTGTAGCCAATCGCGACGATACCGTTACCGAGGTTAGCGGTGTAGAAGCTGTTGGTGCCGCTATTCTGCGGAACCCATGCGGTAGTAAAGTACTGCTGCAGCATGGCGACCCAACCGTCTTTGGTGCTGACGTTCAGGTTTTCGTTATCGACGATGGTATCGAATTTGTATTTTTCGTACTTCGTATCTGCGGTTGAATACGCGGCACCGCGGAAGGTGTGCATCGTAGACAGGCCACCGGTTTGCGTATCGCGCGCGGTTGGCAGGTTAGCAGACTGTTTCAGCTGACCGAAGGTGGAGATCTCCAACGGTTTTTCGCCGACGTTCTGTACGTTGTAGCCTACGTTCACCGCATACTCACCACGTTTCAGGGTGAACGTTTTGGTGAATACGTTGCCGGCTTTGTCGGTGTACGTCAGCGGAATGACGATTTCGTTCTGGCCATCGGCCAGCACAAACGCATCTTTATCGACGTTATACAGCGGACGAGAGCCATTCGCCGGGTTATCCGGGCCATCACGACCGGTTAAACCGCTCTGAGCCTGATAGATAAACTGCGGAGTGGTCTCCAGTAGCTGGAACGGTTCGGTAGACTTAAGTGCTTTCGGGTAAGCCGGAAGCAGCGCCTGCTCAACATCACCACCGCGGGTGTCGATGGTCAGATCAAGCACGTCTGTTTTAACCGTAATCAGTTTCCCCTGGCCACTGGCCGGTACGCCCTGGTCGGCGGCGCTACCCGCTGCTGTGGTCGTTGTCTGCGTGGTCTGCTGCTGCTGGGCTTGCGGATTGTTATCCTGCTCCCAGGCTTGCCAGATCATGAAAGACACGAACAACAAAGCGATGATAAGAAGATTGCGTTGCGAATCCATCGTTAGTGTTCTCTGGTATCAAATGGTCCAGGCGGGACGGGATCGTCACCACCAGGGTGTAAAGGGTGGCATTTTAATACGCGTTTCACTGTCAACCAACTGCCTTTTACCACCCCAAACCTGCGCAATGCCTCAATTCCGTAGCTTGAGCAGGTTGGAGTGAAACGACAATGCGGCCCGAGTAGCGGACTAATCAGGCGCTGATAGACCCGTATAAGGCCTATCAGGACCCGGGAGCCAGGCGACAATGGCGGCGCCATAATTTTTCCAACGCTTCCGAGAGAGCACGGTTATCGAGTTCGGCAACCCCTTTCTTTGCCACCACCACGAAATCCATTGGCGGGAGTTCATGCTGACGTAAACGGAAACTTTCACGCGTCAGACGTTTAATCCGATTGCGTTCATGCGCGCGTTTGACGTTTTTCTTGGCGACAGTAAGACCGATGCGGGGATGCCCCAGCGAATTCAGGCGGCCGAGGATGGTGATTTGCGGCGTGCCAGCCCGTTGTGGCTGCTGGAAGACGAAAGTGAAATGACTGGGAGTTAACAAACGTAACTCCCTGGGAAATGCTAGCTTAACCACGCAGGGTTAGCTTTATTACTTGGAAACGGTCAGACGGGAACGGCTTTTAGCACGACGACGTGCCAGAACCTGACGACCATTTTTAGTAGCCATACGTGCACGGAAGCCGTGAGAACGGTTGCGCTTCAGTACAGACGGTTGAAAAGTGCGTTTCATGGCGGTTTCTACCTAAACTTGAATTATTTCACTGACTTTTGCGTATACCCGAACGAACTTCGAACGACTAACGCCTCAGCGATGGTGATTAAAGAGGCCGGATTGTAATAATTGTACACTCCGGAGTCAATTCTCTTTCCTTATTTCTCACACCTTGCCGCACAAAAAATGAGCTGAGACAGGCTGCGGAAAACGGGCATTACGCACCGGGTGGAGGATTATACGGCCTGACGGGTAAAGCGCAAGGATCGCAGGGGATCTTTGTTAGATCGTTTAGGCCCAAAACCGGCATAGCTCATTAATTTTTCCAATATGCGGGCGAAATCGTGTCCCACCCTTCCCAGGATCGATTACACTTACCCGGCTTCGATCCTTCCTGTGGATAAAACGGGAAGAATCTGTTGAGAAACACAAGATATCTTTTTCAGTTTAGGCTATGATCCCCGGTCCCGATCGCGATCCCCGGATCCGCATCGGACAAAAACCGCAGATAGCGGTTCGCACGTCACCCCTTTTGTGCAGGGGCTTTTCGGCTTATGCAGGGTCTGGTCGACGTGTGCCAACAATCACGATTGTTTCTTTTTTTCTTTATATCGATTTTATGTTCGAGTGGAGTCCGCCGTGTCACTTTCGCTTTGGCAGCAGTGTCTTGCCCGATTGCAGGATGAGTTACCAGCCACAGAATTTAGTATGTGGATACGCCCGTTGCAGGCGGAACTGAGCGATAACACGCTGGCACTGTATGCGCCAAACCGTTTTGTGCTCGATTGGGTAAGGGATAAATACCTCAATAATATCAATGGACTCCTCAATGATTTTTGCGGTGCTGATGCCCCACAGCTGCGCTTTGAAGTCGGCACTAAACCGGCGGTACAGCCGCAGCGCGGCGCGGTAAACAACGTCGCGGCAGCCGTACCGGCCGCGCAGGTTCAGATGGCGCGCGTTGCGCCGACGATCGTCCGCCCAGGCTGGGATAACGTCCCGGCGCCGGCGGAACCGACCTACCGCTCTAACGTCAACGTCAAGCACACCTTTGATAACTTTGTCGAAGGTAAGTCTAACCAGCTGGCCCGCGCGGCGGCGCGTCAGGTTGCGGATAACCCGGGCGGCGCCTACAACCCGTTATTCCTTTATGGCGGTACCGGTTTGGGTAAAACCCACCTTTTGCACGCGGTCGGTAACGGCATCGTTGCGCGCAAACCGAACGCCAAAGTGGTCTATATGCACTCCGAGCGCTTTGTTCAGGACATGGTTAAAGCCTTGCAGAACAACGCGATCGAAGAATTTAAGCGCTACTACCGCTCCGTAGACGCCCTGCTGATCGATGATATTCAGTTCTTTGCTAATAAAGAGCGCTCGCAGGAAGAGTTTTTCCACACCTTCAACGCCCTGCTGGAAGGTAATCAGCAGATCATTCTCACCTCGGATCGCTATCCGAAAGAGATCAACGGCGTTGAGGATCGTCTGAAATCACGCTTCGGCTGGGGGCTGACGGTGGCGATCGAGCCGCCTGAGCTGGAAACCCGCGTGGCGATCCTGATGAAAAAAGCGGACGAAAACGACATTCGTCTGCCGGGTGAAGTGGCCTTCTTTATTGCCAAGCGTTTACGTTCCAACGTACGTGAGCTGGAAGGGGCGCTGAACCGCGTTATCGCTAACGCCAACTTTACCGGCCGGGCGATCACCATCGATTTCGTGCGCGAAGCGCTGCGCGATCTGCTGGCGCTGCAGGAAAAGCTGGTCACCATCGACAATATTCAGAAGACGGTGGCGGAGTACTATAAAATTAAGGTGGCGGATCTGCTCTCCAAGCGCCGCTCCCGCTCGGTGGCGCGTCCTCGTCAGATGGCGATGGCGCTGGCTAAAGAGCTGACGAACCACAGTTTGCCGGAAATTGGCGACGCGTTCGGCGGTCGTGACCATACCACCGTGCTGCACGCCTGCCGTAAGATTGAGCAGCTGCGTGAAGAAAGCCACGATATCAAAGAAGATTTTTCCAATTTAATCAGAACATTATCCTCGTGACGCTATGAAATTTACCGTAGAACGTGAACATTTATTAAAACCTTTGCAACAGGTAAGCGGCCCGTTAGGTGGTCGTCCGACGCTGCCCATTCTCGGTAACCTGCTGCTTCAGGTCTCGGAAGGCGCGCTGTCGCTCACCGGTACGGACCTGGAAATGGAAATGGTGGCGCGCGTTGCGCTGATGCAACCGCATGAAACGGGCGCAACGACGGTTCCGGCACGTAAATTCTTTGATATCTGCCGTGGCCTCCCTGAAGGGGCGGAGATCGCCGTTCAGCTGGAAGGCGATCGGATGCTGGTGCGCTCCGGGCGCAGCCGCTTCTCGCTGTCGACGCTTCCTGCCGCTGATTTCCCTAATCTCGACGACTGGCAGAGCGAAGTTGAATTCACGCTGCCGCAGGCGACGATGAAGCGCCTGATTGAAGCCACCCAGTTTTCAATGGCGCACCAGGACGTTCGCTATTACTTAAACGGTATGCTGTTTGAGACCGAAGGCGACGAGCTGCGCACCGTCGCAACCGACGGGCACCGCCTGGCGGTCTGCTCTATGCCGCTGGGTGAATCGCTGCCTAACCATTCGGTGATCGTGCCGCGTAAAGGGGTGATTGAGCTGATGCGCATGCTCGACGGTGGCGATACGCCGCTGCGCGTGCAGATTGGCAGCAACAACATCCGCGCCCACGTCGGTGACTTCATCTTTACGTCGAAGCTGGTTGACGGTCGTTTCCCTGACTACCGCCGCGTGCTGCCGAAGAATCCGGATAAGCATCTGGATGCCGGCTGCGATATCCTCAAGCAGGCGTTTGCCCGGGCGGCAATTCTCTCGAACGAGAAGTTCCGCGGCGTGCGCCTCTACGTGAGCGAAAATCAGCTGAAAATCACCGCCAACAACCCGGAGCAGGAAGAAGCGGAAGAGATCCTCGACGTTTCTTACTCCGGCAGCGAGATGGAAATTGGCTTTAACGTCAGCTACGTGCTGGACGTGCTGAATGCGCTGAAGTGCGAAAACGTGCGTATTTTGCTGACCGATTCGGTGTCGAGCGTGCAGATTGAGGATGCGGCGTCACAATCCGCAGCCTACGTTGTCATGCCCATGAGGTTGTAGAAAATATCGGGCTATCTTACTTGCCATTTTCAACCTGGGCTGTGCTCGCCCCTGTCACGTACTTCGTGTACGCTCCAGGGTCTGTGCGCAGTCCGCGTTGAAACTGGATGCGACGATAACGCCCTGGCTATGAGTTGATATGTCGCTATCCCGACTCCTGATCAAAGACTTCCGCAATATCGAAAATGCGGATCTCGCCCTATCCCCCGGCTTTAACTTTCTGGTTGGCGCCAACGGCAGCGGCAAAACCAGCTTGCTGGAAGCCATTTATACGCTTGGTCACGGTCGGGCGTTTCGCAGTTTGCAAATTGGTCGCGTCATCCGCCATGAGCAGGAGTCATTTATCCTGCACGGGCGCTTACAGGATGGCGAGCGTGAAGTCGCCATCGGGCTGACTAAAGACAAGCTCGGCGACAGCAAGGTGCGGATCGACGGCACCGATGGTCACAAAGTGGCTGAGCTGGCGCATTTAATGCCGATGCAGCTGATTACGCCGGAAGGGTTTACTTTGCTCAACGGCGGCCCGAAGTACAGAAGAGCCTTCCTTGACTGGGGATGCTTTCACAATGAAACCGGGTTTTTTACAGCCTGGAGCAACCTGAAGCGCCTGCTGAAGCAGCGCAACGCCGCGCTGCGTCAGGTTAGCCGCTATGCGCAAATTCGGCCCTGGGATCTGGAGCTGATCCCGCTGGCGGAGCAGATTAGCCGCTGGCGTGCTGACTACAGCGCCGCTATCGTCGAAGACATGGCGGATACTTGTAAGCAGTTTTTACCTGAATTCTCTCTGACCTTTTCCTTCCAGCGCGGCTGGGAAAAAGAAACGGATTACGCTGAGGTACTGGAGAGAAACTTCGAGCGTGACCGCATGCTGACCTATACCGCCCACGGCCCGCACAAAGCGGATTTCCGCATACGTGCCGATGGTGCGCCGGTCGAAGATACCTTGTCACGCGGACAGCTCAAGCTCCTGATGTGCGCGCTACGGCTGGCACAGGGCGAGTTTTTAACCCGCGAAAGCGGGAGACGCTGTCTGTATCTGATAGATGATTTTGCCTCGGAACTTGATGACGCGCGGCGCGGGCTGCTTGCCAGCCGCTTAAAAGCCACGCAGTCGCAGGTTTTCGTCAGCGCAATAAGCGCTGAGCACGTAATGGACATGTCGGACAAAAATTCGAAGATGTTCACCGTGGAAAAGGGTAAAATAACGGATTAACCCAAGATTAAATGAGCGAGAAACGTTGATGTCGAATTCTTATGACTCCTCCAGTATCAAAGTCCTGAAAGGGCTGGATGCGGTGCGTAAGCGCCCGGGTATGTATATCGGCGACACGGATGACGGCACCGGTCTGCACCACATGGTATTCGAGGTTGTGGATAACGCTATCGACGAAGCGCTCGCAGGGTACTGTAAAGACATCGTTGTCACCATCCATAGCGATAACTCCGTCTCCGTACAGGATGATGGCCGCGGCATCCCGACCGGTATTCACCCGGAAGAGGGCGTATCGGCGGCAGAAGTCATCATGACCGTACTGCACGCAGGCGGCAAGTTTGATGATAACTCCTATAAAGTTTCCGGCGGCCTGCACGGCGTAGGCGTTTCCGTGGTTAACGCCCTGTCGCAGAAGCTGGAGCTGGTGATTCAGCGCGATAATAAAGTTCACCGTCAGCTGTACGCCCACGGCGTGCCGCAGGCGCCGCTGGCCGCGACCGGCGATACCGAAAAAACCGGCACCATGGTACGTTTCTGGCCGAGCTATGAAACCTTCACCAACGTGATCGAATTCGAATATGAGATTCTGGCCAAACGCCTGCGCGAGCTGTCGTTCCTGAACTCCGGCGTCTCCATTCGCCTGCGCGATAAGCGTGACGGCAAAGAAGACCACTTCCACTACGAAGGCGGCATCAAGGCGTTCGTTGAGTATCTCAACAAGAACAAAACGCCAATTCACCCGAATATCTTCTATTTCTCCACCGAAAAAGACGGTATCGGCGTTGAAGTTGCGCTGCAGTGGAACGACGGCTTCCAGGAAAATATCTACTGCTTTACCAACAACATTCCGCAGCGCGACGGCGGGACGCACCTTGCGGGCTTCCGTGCGGCGATGACCCGTACCCTGAACGCCTACATGGATAAAGAAGGCTACAGCAAAAAGGCCAAAGTCAGCGCCACCGGCGACGATGCCCGCGAAGGCCTGATTGCCGTCGTTTCCGTGAAAGTACCGGATCCTAAGTTCTCCTCGCAGACCAAAGACAAGCTGGTCTCCTCCGAGGTGAAAACCGCGGTAGAGCAGCAGATGAACGAACTGCTGAACGAATACCTGCTGGAAAACCCGTCAGACGCCAAGATTGTGGTAGGCAAAATTATCGATGCCGCGCGCGCGCGCGAAGCGGCACGCCGTGCCCGTGAAATGACCCGTCGTAAAGGCGCCCTGGACCTGGCCGGTCTGCCGGGCAAGCTGGCTGACTGTCAGGAACGCGACCCGGCGCTCTCCGAACTGTACCTCGTGGAAGGGGACTCCGCGGGCGGTTCTGCCAAGCAGGGCCGTAACCGTAAAAACCAGGCTATCCTGCCGCTGAAGGGTAAAATCCTCAACGTTGAGAAGGCCCGTTTTGACAAGATGCTCTCTTCCCAGGAAGTCGCTACGCTTATCACCGCGCTGGGCTGCGGTATCGGCCGCGACGAGTACAACCCGGATAAGCTGCGCTACCACAGCATCATCATCATGACCGATGCGGACGTCGATGGTTCACACATTCGTACCCTGCTGCTGACCTTCTTCTACCGTCAGATGCCGGAAATCGTTGAGCGTGGCCACGTCTACATTGCGCAGCCGCCGCTGTACAAAGTGAAGAAAGGCAAGCAGGAACAGTACATCAAAGACGATGAAGCGATGGATCAGTACCAGATCTCCATCGCCCTGGATGGCGCCACCCTGCACACCAACGCCAGCGCCCCGGCTCTGGCTGGCGAAGCGTTAGAGAAGCTGGTTGCCGAGTTCAACGCAACGCAGAAAATGATTGGCCGCATGGAGCGTCGCTTCCCGAAAACGATGCTGAAAGAGCTTATCTATCAGCCAACGCTGAGCGAAGCTGAGCTGTCGGACGAACAGGCCGTAACCCGCTGGGTGAATAAGCTGGTGACCGATCTGAACGAAAACGAGCAGCACGGCAGCCAGTGGAAGTTTGATATTCATGAAAACACGGAGCAGCAGCTGTTCGAGCCGATTGTTCGCGTCCGTACCCACGGCGTCGATACCGACTATCCGCTGGATCATGAGTTTGTGACCGGCGGCGAGTATCGTCGTATCTGCACCCTCGGCGAGAAGCTGCGTGGCCTGATTGAAGACGACGCGTTTATCGAACGCGGCGAACGCCGTCAGCCGGTTGCCAGCTTTGAACAGGCGCTGGAGTGGCTGGTGAAAGAGTCCCGCCGCGGGCTCTCTATCCAGCGCTATAAAGGCCTGGGTGAAATGAACCCGGACCAGCTGTGGGAAACCACCATGGACCCGGATAGCCGCCGTATGCTGCGCGTAACCGTTAAGGATGCGATTGCCGCTGACCAGCTGTTCACCACCCTGATGGGCGACGCCGTTGAACCGCGCCGCGCATTTATCGAAGAAAACGCCCTGAAAGCGGCGAATATCGATATCTAAGCCGCAAATTCCCCGGTATAGCGCTTCGCTGACCGGGGTAAGCGTTTGATAAACCCGGAATGCACGCTCAACGGCGTCATCCGGGTTTTTTTTGGCCGGAAAAGGGGAATCCCCCTGGCTAACCTATCCCCGTTTTCCCTGGCTTCTGTTGCTGTTTTTTGAGCGGAATCGCGTTAGCATGAGTCAGGACTCATCTTACCTGGGGATCTCATGGCTATTAAACTGATTGCAATTGATATGGACGGCACGCTTCTGCTGCCAGACCATACCATCTCTCCTGCCGTTAAAACCGCGATTGCCGCGGCCCGCGCGCGCGGTGTCAACGTGGTGCTGACCACCGGTCGGCCGTATGCCGGCGTGCACAGCTACCTGAAAGAACTGCACATGGAGCAGCCGGGAGACTACTGCATCACCTACAACGGTGCGTTAGTGCAGAAGGCAAGCGACGGCAGCACCGTCGCGCAAACTGCGCTGAGCTATGATGACTACCGCTATCTGGAACAGCTTTCCCGCGACGTCGGCTCCCACTTCCACGCGCTTGACCGCAATACGCTCTATACCGCTAACCGCGATGTGAGCTACTACACGGTGCATGAATCCTACGTCGCAACCATCCCGCTGGTCTTCTGTGAAGCAGAAAATATGGATCCCAACATCCAGCTGCTGAAGGTGATGATGATTGATGAGCCGGTGATTCTGGACCAGGCTATCGCCCGCATTCCGGCTGAAGTGAAAGAGAAGTATACCGTGCTGAAAAGCGCGCCATACTTCCTCGAGATCCTCGATAAGCGGGTCAATAAAGGCACCGGCGTGAAGTCGCTGGCCGATGCGCTGAATATCAAGCAGGAAGAGATCATGGCGATTGGCGATCAGGAAAACGACATCGCGATGATTGAGTTCGCCGGCGTCGGCGTGGCGATGGATAACGCGATACCGACCGTGAAAGAAGCGGCAAACTTTATTACCAAATCGAACCTTGAAGACGGTGTGG
This sequence comes from Klebsiella sp. BIGb0132, assembly GCF_024810075.1. NCBI lineage: Bacteria > Pseudomonadati > Pseudomonadota > Gammaproteobacteria > Enterobacterales > Enterobacteriaceae > Klebsiella > Klebsiella sp. BIGb0132. The sequence goes on from NZ_JANUDW010000005.1 coordinate 58,451, forward strand.
CCTGGGCCATTGAGAAGTACGTTTTATCCTGATTTATCTTCAGGCCCGGCAAACCCGGGCCTGAGCCGTCTGTATTTTCATTTTTTAGCGTAAATCCGCACGTAACCCTCTCATTTCGAATCGAAAACTCTATATTCTCCTGCCCTTGTTTACGCAAATCTGTATCGGCTTCAAAGAGTAAAGCTGGATGGCAACTATACTCAGACACGATGCGGTTTCACTTTGTCGGCCCTGACTTTTTTCACTGGAGAGCATCGCTGTTGAGTACGCTACGCGGCGGCATTCTGTTTTGTATCACATGCTCTTTTATCGGGCAGGTGCAGGCACAGGCGCTCAGCCGTGACAAAATAGACGGTTGGCTAAAGACGCTGGGAGCCAGCGATAAATTTGATGCCGCTAAAGGTATCGACTGGGGCGTGATGCCCGGGCCGTTTTACACTCCCGAGCTGGGCCTGGGAATAGGCACCGCGGTGGTGGGTATGTACCGCCCCGATCCCAGCGATACGGTCAGCCAGAACTCAACCTTAACCCTCAGCGGCTACGCCAGCTCAACCGGCGCCTTCGGCGTCAGCGTGAAAAACTACGCTTTTTTTGCCGAAGATCGGTGGCGCGTCTTTCTCGAAGGATCGCTGGCCAACACGCCAACCTACTACTGGGGCCAGGGCTTTGCCGCCGCCGATGATGACGGCAACAAGGAAAAGTATACCGCTCAGGTCCTGACGTTGCGGCCAACCCTGTACCGACAGCTGGTGGACAACGTTTATCTTGGCGTCGGCTGGTCGCTGGCGGCGCAGAACGCCGATCGGCTGGACCAAAGCGATTTGCCCAAAATCGAAAGTACCCCGCAGGGGCCGTCGGTATTCAGCTCCGGTGTCAGTATCGATCTGAGCTGGGACGATCGTGATTTTGTCCCGAACCCGCGCAAGGGCCAGTATGCCAACCTGCGCTATACCTACTACGCCCCGGGGCTCGGGAGCGATACGCGGTTCGATGAGTTTCACCTGCACTACAGCCGCTACCAGGCGCTCAGCGAAAAAAGCGTGCTGGCCTGGGAGGCCGATGGCGTATTGACTCAGGGAGACGTGCCGTGGAGCATGCTGCCGCTGCTTGGCAGCGACGAACGGATGCGCGGCTATTACCAGGGGCGCTACCGCGATAAAAACGTGGTCAGCACCCAGCTTGAATATCGCCGTCAGCTGACCTGGCGTCACGGGATTGTGGCCTGGGTGGGCGCGGGCACCATGGGTCCTTCCGTGGATGAGCTAAACAACGGCCATTGGCTACCGACGGCCGGCGTTGGCTATCGCTTTGAATTCAAACCTCGGGTCAATATTCGCCTCGACTACGGCATCGGTAAAGGCAGCAGCGGTTTCTACTTCCAGGTTGGCGAAGCCTTCTAAGCCTCTTTCCCCGCCCAACTCTCCGTTCCACCACTCCCCTTAAGCAGCGACCCGCGGGTTCGCGCTTTTTTTATCTTACCAATTGTTCTTTTTGTGATCTAAATTGTAGTACAACATTACAGCTTAGTACTACTATGCACCACGTGAGACAACGAAGAGCATCACGTTTGTACTGCAAAGATGAGGCGAAAACCGGCAGTCAGGGTAAAGTAAGGCAGAGTGTTTTCTTAGAGGACGTGCCATGAACCTGACCAAAACCGATCGCATCATCATGACGCTGGGCCGCCAGATTGTCGGCGGTAAATACGTTCCCGGCTCGGCGCTGCCGGCAGAAGCGGACCTGTGCGAAGAGTTTGAAACGTCGCGCAATATTATCCGGGAAGTGTTTCGCTCGCTGATGGCGAAGCGGCTGATTGAGATGAAGCGCTATCGCGGAGCCTTTGTTTCGCCGCGTAATCACTGGAACTACCTTGATACCGAGGTGCTGCAGTGGGTACTGGAGAACGATTATGACCCGCGCCTGATTGGCGCAATGAGCGAAGTGCGAAACCTGGTGGAACCGGCCATCGCCCGCTGGGCGGCTGAACGCGCGACCTCCAGCGATCTGGCGCAAATTGAAGATGCGCTGAACGAGATGATTGCCAATAACCAGGACCGGGATGCGTTTAACGAAGCCGACATTCGCTATCACGAAGCGGTGCTGCAGTCGGTGCATAACCCGGTGTTACAGCAGCTGAGCGTGGCAATCAGCTCGCTGCAGCGAGCGGTATTTGAACGAACCTGGATGGGAGATGAAGGCAATATGCCGAAGACCCTCCAGGAACATAAGGCGCTGTTTGATGCCATCCGGCATCAGGATAGCGAAGCGGCGGAGCAGGCGGCGCTCACCATGATCGCCAGCTCAACACGAAGGCTGAAGGAAATCACATGACATCTCGCTACATCGCAATTGACTGGGGATCGACCAACCTGCGCGCCTGGCTTTTTCAGGGCGACAGATGCCTGGAGAGCAGGCAGTCGGAGGCTGGCGTAACCCGCCTCAACGGCAGATCCCCGGCGGCGGTGTTTAGTGAGATAACCGAAGGCTGGCGCGACGACGCCACGCCAGCGGTGATGGCGGGAATGGTCGGCAGCAACGTGGGCTGGAAAATCGCTCCTTACTTACCGGTTCCTGCCCATTTTTCCGCGATTTGCCAACAGTTAACGGCCGTTGGCGACAATATCTGGATCGTTCCCGGCCTTAGCGTCTCCCGGGACGATAACCGCAACGTGATGCGCGGCGAAGAGACGCAACTGCTCGGCGCGCGCGCGATCGCCCCCTCATCGGTCTATGTGATGCCCGGCACCCACTGCAAATGGGTGCATACCGACCGCGAGCAAATTCTTGATTTTCGCACCGTGATGACCGGCGAACTGCACCATTTATTGCTGCAACACTCGCTGGTGGGCGCCGGTCTCCCACCGCAGGAAACCTCCGCGGCGGCCTTTTCTGCCGGCCTCGAGCGCGGGCTGAACTCGCCCGCCGTTTTAGCGCAGCTCTTTCAGGTTCGCGCTTCGCACGTTCTCGGCACGCTGCCGCGCGAGCACGTCAGCGAGTTTTTATCCGGTCTGCTGATTGGCGCTGAGGTTGCCACCATGAGCGAAAGCGTGATTGACCAGCAGATTACCATCGTTGCCGGAGAGGCGTTGGCGAACCGCTACCAGCAGGCGCTGGCCACATTTGGTCGTCAGGCGACGGTCGTTTCCGGCGATACCGCATTTCAGGCAGGTATAAGGAGCATCATATATGCAGTGGCAAACTAAGCTTCCGCTGATCGCAATTCTGCGCGGCATCACGCCGGAAGAGGCGCTGGCTCACGTGGGCGCCGTTATCGACGCGGGATTCGATGCCGTCGAAATTCCGCTGAACTCGCCCCGCTGGCAGCAAAGCATTCCGGCCATCGTCGAGGCGTTTGGCGATCGGGCGCTGATTGGCGCAGGCACCGTGCTGCAGCCGGAGCAGGTTGACGAGCTGGCGAAGATGGGCTGTCGGCTGATCGTTACGCCAAACGTTCAAAGCGAAGTGATTCGCCGCGCGGTGGGCTACGGCATGACCGTCTGTCCCGGATGCGCGACCGCCACCGAGGCCTTCACCGCGCTCGATGCGGGTGCCAGAGCCCTGAAGGTGTTTCCGTCCTCCGCTTTTGGCCCGGATTACATCAAGGCGCTGAAGGCCGTTTTACCGTCAGAGGTCCCCGTTTTCGCCGTCGGTGGCGTCACGCCGGAGAACCTGGCGCAGTGGATTGATGCCGGCTGTATCGGTGCAGGACTGGGGAGCGATCTTTATCGTGCCGGACAGTCCGTTGAACGCACCGCCCGCCAGGCTGCCGAATTTGTTAAAGCGTATCGAGAGGCTGTGCAATGAAAATAACCAAACTCACTACTTACCGTTTACCGCCGCGGTGGATGTTCCTGAAAATTGAAACCGATGAAGGCATCGTTGGCTGGGGCGAGCCGGTGATTGAAGGGCGCGCGCGCACCGTCGAAGCGGCGGTCCATGAGCTGGGGGAGTACCTGATTGGCCAGGACCCGGCGCGTATTAACGACCTGTGGCAGGTGATGTACCGCGCCGGTTTCTATCGCGGCGGCCCTATTTTGATGAGCGCCATTGCCGGTATCGATCAGGCGCTGTGGGATATTAAAGGCAAAGTGCTGAATGCGCCGGTATGGCAGCTGATGGGCGGCCTGGTGCGGGACAAAATTAAAGCCTACAGCTGGGTTGGCGGCGATCGCCCGGCGGAAGTTATCGAGGGTATTAAAAAGCTGCGCGGGATTGGCTTTGATACTTTCAAATTAAACGGCTGCGAAGAGATGGGAGTTATTGATAATTCCCGGGCGGTAGATGCCGCGGTCAATACCGTGGCGCAAATCCGCGAAGCCTTCGGCAATGAAATTGAGTTTGGCCTTGATTTCCACGGCCGCGTCAGCGCGCCGATGGCCAGGGTGCTGATTAAAGAACTGGAACCGTATCGTCCGCTATTTATTGAGGAACCGGTACTGGCGGAGCAGGCGGAATATTATCCAAAACTGGCGGCGCAAACGCATATTCCGCTTGCGGCGGGCGAACGTATGTTCTCACGCTTCGAATTTAAACGGGTGCTGGAAGCCGGCGGCCTGGCTATTTTGCAGCCGGACCTGTCGCACGCTGGGGGGATCACCGAATGCTATAAAATTGCCGGCATGGCCGAGGCCTATGACGTGGCGCTGGCGCCGCACTGCCCGCTGGGCCCGATCGCCCTGGCCGCCTGCCTGCACGTCGATTTCGTCGCCCGCAATGCGGTCCTCCAGGAACAAAGCATGGGCATTCACTACAATAAGGGCGCGGAGCTGCTCGACTTTGTGAAGAATAAAGAAGACTTCAATATGGAAGGCGGCTTCTTTAAACCGTTAACGAAGCCGGGGCTGGGTGTGGAAATTGATGAAGCCAGAGTGATTGAGCTCAGTAAAAATGCGCCGGACTGGCGTAATCCATTATGGCGTCATGAGGATGGTTCCGTCGCCGAATGGTAATGTGCGTCATACTTTGCACTGGTGATGCGTTGGCTGCATTTTCTTACCCCAGTCACATACTAATGTATGCTCCAGGGAGTGTGAAAAGTTGCCGCCGTTCCCCGGCACAAATTATTTAGCGCATTACGCTTAAGTTATTAATAAAAAATTCAAATAAACCCTCTGTAAATTACAGGGCATGGTGAGCGGTTTCGCTATGCCCAAAATCTGGAGACAGATTGCTATGGATATTTCAGTGACTGCTGCAAAACCCGGTCGTCGTCGTTATCTGACGCTGGTTATGATCTTTATTACCGTTGTTATTTGCTACGTTGATCGGGCTAATCTTGCCGTCGCGTCAGCGCATATTCAGGAAGAGTTTGGTATTAGCAAAACGGAAATGGGCTATATTTTTTCTGCTTTTGCCTGGCTATATACGCTGTGTCAAATTCCCGGCGGCTGGTTCCTCGACCGCGTAGGTTCGAGGATGACCTACTTTATTGCCATTTTTGGCTGGTCGGTGGCGACGCTATTTCAGGGCTTTGCCACGGGGCTGATGTCGCTGATTGGTCTGCGAGCGATTACGGGTATTTTTGAGGCCCCGGCGTTCCCGACCAACAACCGGATGGTGACCAGCTGGTTCCCGGAGCACGAGCGCGCCTCGGCGGTCGGGTTCTACACCTCCGGTCAGTTTGTGGGGCTGGCGTTCCTGACGCCGCTGCTGATCTGGATCCAGGAGCTGCTGAGCTGGCACTGGGTGTTCATCGTCACCGGCGCTATCGGTATTGTCTGGTCGTTAATTTGGTTTAAGGTCTACCAGCCTCCGCGCCTGACTAAAAGCATCAGCAAGGCCGAGCTGGACTATATTCGCGACGGCGGCGGCCTGGTGGACGGCGATGCGCCGGCCAAAAAAGAGGCGCGGCAGCCGATGACCAAAGCCGACTGGAAGCTGGTATTCCATCGCAAGCTGGTCGGCGTGTACCTCGGGCAGTTTGCCGTCACCTCCACGCTGTGGTTTTTCCTGACCTGGTTCCCGAACTACCTGACTCAGGAAAAGGGGATCTCCGCGCTAAAAGCGGGCTTTATGACCACGGTTCCGTTCCTTGCCGCATTCGTTGGCGTGCTGCTCTCGGGCTGGCTGGCGGACCGGCTGGTGCGAAAAGGCGTCTCGCTGGGCGCCGCGCGTAAAACGCCCATTATCTGTGGGCTGCTGATATCGACCTGTATTATCGGCGCGAATTACACCAACGATCCGGTGTGGATTATGACCCTGATGGCTATCGCCTTCTTCGGCAACGGCTTTGCGTCTATCACCTGGTCACTGGTGTCCTCGCTGGCGCCGATGCGCCTGATTGGGCTGACCGGGGGCGTGTTTAACTTTGTCGGCGGCCTGGGCGGGATCACCGTTCCGCTGGTCATCGGCTACCTGGCACAGGGATATGGCTTTGCGCCTGCCCTGGTTTATATTGCCGTCGTGGCCCTGATTGGCGCGCTTTCCTACATCGTGCTGGTGGGCGATATTAAACGTGTAGGCTAATTCTTACCGATACTATACCCTGATGCGAACGCCGTGCATCAGGGTAGCCCTATGAAACAAATCACTTTTGCCTCTCGCCATCATCAGTTGACCAATACGCGCGTCTGGACTGCGGACAGCCAGTGGCTGGTTTTTGACGTCCGTCCGTCCGGAGCCTCCTTCACCGGGGAGACGATTGAGCGGGTCAACGTCCACACCGGCGCGGTAGAGACAATCTATCGCGCGCAGCAGGGCGCCCACGTTGGCGTGGTGACCGTTCATCCAACGAAAGATGCCTACGTTTTTATTCACGGACCCGAACATCCGGATGAGAGCTGGCGGTATGATTTCCACCACCGCCGCGGCGTGGTGTCGTTTCAGGGGGAGTGCCGTAACCTCGATGCGATGGATATCACCGCTCCCTATACCGCAGGCGCGCTGCGCGGCGGTAGCCACGTCCATGTTTATAGTCCTGATGGTCAGTTGGTCAGCTTTACCTATAACGATCACGTGATGCACGAGCGCTCGCCGGCGCTGGATCTGCGCAACGTTGGGGTGGCGGCGCCCTATGGCCCGGTGGTACCGCGCGGGCAGCATCCGCGTGAGTACGGCGGCAGCCACTGGTGCGTGCTGGTCAGCCGGACGACGCCTGAACCGACGCCGGGCAGCGATGAAATTAACCGCGCTTATGAAGAGGGCTGGGTCGGTAATCACGCTCTGGCCTTTATCGGCGACACGCGATCGGCAGAGGGTGAAAAAGTCCCCGAGCTGTTTATCGTCACCCTGCCGGATAGCGAACAAGGCTGGAAGCAGCAGGGCGATGCGCCGCTGGCGGGTACCGAGACAACGCTTCCCGCGCCGCCGGCCGGCGTGATGCAGCGACGCCTGACCTTTACTCACCAGCGCCGCTATCCCGGATTAGCCACCGCGCCGCGCCACTGGGTGCGGGCTAACCCGCAGGCGACGGAGATTGCGTTTCTGATGCGCGATGATGCCGGCGTGGTTCAGCTGTGGCTGATTTCGCCGCAGGGTAGCGGCCTGCGGCAGCTCACCGCTAATCGTTCGGATATTCAGTCGGCGTTTAACTGGCACCCGTCGGGCGAATGGCTGGGATTTGTGCTGGAGAATCGGATTGCGCTTTGCCACGCGCGGTCGGGGGCGGTGACCTTTTTGACGGCCGAGGGAGAAAGCGCGCCTTCAGCGGATGCGATCGTCTTTTCGCCGGATGGCAAATATCTGGCATGGATGGCGGAGGTGGACGGCTATCGTCAGCTGTGGACCACCGAAGTTACGCCTTAGATCAAGGAGTTGTCATTGATGCTGGCGGGATAACCGAATTGGTCGCCAGCGTCTCTCTTTCGCTTTTTTCTACGCGCGATTTTATCGAGCTATCGGTACGGAACATATCCCACGGCAGCAGCAGCGTATCCATCACCGCGGTGAGGGGCATATCTATTGCCACCAGGGATTTTGTGCCCCAGTTGGCATCGCTGTTGCCCAGCATCTGCGCGCTGGCTCGCGTTCCTGGGTAGGTTCCTTCCTTGCCACCGGTATGAGACATCACGCTGGAGCAACCGCTCAAGCCTACCATTCCGCCGAACAGGACCAGCTTTAACAGACCGCTTTTCATCATTCTTCCATTATTGTTTCGGGCATTGAGATAACCATTTATCGGTTATATCGAGCCATCCTCTGAATGCATAGCGTTATTGCCCCGCACTGTGGCTGGCATCGCATTTTGCCTTTTGTGCTCCCCCCAGTCTAAGCAATCGTCGGCAAACTGCAAAAAAAATTGCGGCATTCGTCTTGAAAAACGCGCCGGGAAACCCATTTTAGAAACGTGGCCCGATGAGAATACGCCTGCGGGGTATTCCGGGTAATAACGACCTGTCCATGATGGAAGGTCATAAAATTCTCGCTGATTTCAGGAGCTATTTATTATGCGTAATTTCGATCTCTCTCCGCTGTATCGTTCTGCTATTGGTTTTGACCGCCTTTTTAATCTGTTAGAAAACAATCAGAGCCAGAGCAATGGCGGCTACCCTCCGTACAACGTCGAGTTGGTAGACGAAAACCATTACCGCATTGCGATCGCCGTTGCCGGCTTTGCCGAAAGCGAACTGGAGATCACCGCTCAGGACAATCTGCTGATCGTCAAAGGTGCCCACGCCGGTGAGCCGAAAGAGCGTACCTACCTCTATCAGGGCATCGCCGAGCGCAACTTTGAGCGTAAATTCCAGATCGCGGAAAACATCCACGTTCGCGGCGCTAACCTGGTGAACGGTCTGCTGTATATCGAACTGGAACGGGTGATCCCGGAAGCGGATAAACCTCGCCGTATCGAAATCAACTAATCCCGTTGGGTCGCCCGCGCGGCCCGATATTAAAACTTGCTCGCCGTCAGGGAGCACGTGCGGGTTAACCAACCCGCGGTATTCACTCGCTTCTTAGAAGGAGAAACACATTATGCGTAACTACGATTTATCCCCGCTGCTGCGTCAATGGATCGGTTTTGACAAACTGGCTAATGCGCTGCAAACCGCCGGTGAAAGCCAGAGCTTCCCCCCTTATAACATCGAAAAAAGCGACGATAACCACTATCGCATTACCCTTGCGCTGGCCGGTTTCCGTCAGGAAGATCTGGATATTCAGCTGGAAGGCACGCGCCTGAGCGTGAAGGGCACGCCGCAGCAGGCGGAAAAAGAGACCAAGTGGCTGCATCAGGGGCTGATAAGCCAGGCCTTTAGCCTCAGCTTTACGCTGGCCGAAAATATGGAAGTCTCGGGAGCCACCTTTAATAACGGTCTGTTGCATATCGATCTTACCCGCAATGAACCGGAAGCGGTCATCCCGCAGCGGATCGCCATTAGCGAGCGTCCGGCGCTCGACAGCTAATCTGGCCCCCTCATCAAAGCCCCGATCCGTCGGGGTTTTTTTTTTGCCCTGCGGCGCTGAAATGATCCGGCAGAAATAGCCTCTACGCGCTTTCGATGACCCGCTGATTATTGTGCGCCAGGCTGCATACAGGCCTGGAGGCTTGGGCCATAATCCCTGTCATTACTAATGTTATTCACAGGGAAAACACGATGAGTGATATAGCATTGACCGTCAGCGTCCTGGCGCTGGTGGCGGTTGTCGGATTGTGGATCGGCAATGTCAAAATTCGCGGCGTGGGTTTTGGCATTGGCGGCGTGCTGTTTGGCGGTATTATCGTCGGCCACTTTGTCGACCAGGCCGGCGTGACCCTCAGCGGCCCCATGCTGCACTTTATTCAGGAATTTGGCCTGATCCTCTTCGTTTACACCATCGGTATCCAGGTTGGGCCGGGGTTCTTTGCCTCTCTGCGCGTCTCAGGGCTGCGGCTCAACCTCTTTGCTATCCTCATCGTTATTCTCGGCGGCCTGGTGACCGCGGTGCTGCATAAGCTTTTTAATATTCCGCTGCCGATAGTCCTCGGTATTTTCTCCGGGGCGGTCACCAATACCCCGGCGCTGGGGGCCGGGCAGCAGATCCTGCGCGATCTTGGCGTGCCGCTCGACGTGGTAGACCAGATGGGGATGAGCTATGCCATGGCCTATCCGTTTGGCATTTGCGGCATTTTGCTCACCATGTGGCTGGTGCGCCTGTTCTTTCGCGTCAACGTCGACAAAGAAGCCCAGCAGTTTGACGAGAGCAGCGGTAACGGTCATGCGCTGCTGCAGACCATTAACGTCCGCGTAGAAAACCCTAACCTGAATAATATGGCGATTCAGGATGTGCCGATGCTCAACAGCGACAGGCTGATCTGTTCGCGCCTGAAGCGCGATGAGCTGCTGATGGTCCCGGCTCCGGGCACGCTGATCCAGACCGGCGACCTTCTGCATCTGGTGGGGCGCCCGGAGGATTTACACAATGCGCAGCTGGTTATCGGTAAGGAGGTCTCCACCTCGCTCTCCACCCGCGGTACCGATCTGAAAGTCGAACGGGTAGTGGTGACCAGCGAGAAAATCCTCGGCAAGAAAATACGCGATCTCAACTACAAGCAGCGCTATGACGTGGTTATCTCCCGGCTTAATCGCGCCGGCGTGGAGTTGGTGGCCAGCAGCCATGCCAGCCTGCAGTTTGGCGATATCCTTAACCTTGTGGGGCGCCCGGAGGCGATTGACGCGGTTGCTGCTGAACTGGGTAACGCGCAGCAAAAACTGCAGCAGGTTCAGATGCTGCCGGTCTTTATCGGCATTGGTTTAGGGGTGCTGCTGGGTTCTATCCCGCTGTTTATTCCCGGCTTTCCCGTCGCGCTTAAGCTGGGCCTGGCCGGCGGGCCGCTGATTATGGCGCTGATCCTCGGGCGAATCGGCAGCATCGGCAAGCTCTATTGGTTTATGCCGCCCAGCGCCAACCTTGCGCTGCGCGAGCTCGGGATCGTGCTGTTTTTGGCGGTGGTTGGCCTGAAGTCGGGGGGGGATTTTATTCTGACGCTGACCCATGGCGACGGCCTGAGCTGGATAGCCTACGGGATTTTCATTACCGCCATTCCGCTGCTGACGGTCGGGGTTCTGGCGCGAATGCTGCTGAAGATGAACTATCTGACCCTCTGCGGCATGCTGGCCGGTTCCATGACCGATCCCCCGGCGCTGGCCTTCGCCAACAACCTGCACGCCACCAGCGGCGCGGCGGCGCTGTCTTATGCCACGGTCTACCCGCTGGTGATGTTTTTACGCATCATCACTCCGCAGCTCCTCGCCGTGCTGTTCTGGGGGATGAGCTAACGGGCTATCGAGGTGGACGCGGCGTAAGTGGTAGTCCACCTGATACTCGCTGGCGTTGCGAAACATAACCGAATAATTGAGAAATTCGCCGCTGTCGCTGTAGGAGAGCGAGGTGATGCGCAGCAGCGGCGTCTGCTCAGGGACATTCATCGATTTTGCCAGCTGCTTGTCCGCCAGCACCGGAGAGAGGCTCTCATAGTTACCGCTAATCGTTAGCCCGCACTCCTTCTCGATGTAGTCAAACTTTGACCCCTCGAGATGCACCAGCGACAGGTTACGAAACAGTTTGACCGGCATATAGCTGTCTTCCAGCATCAGGGACTTTCCGTCCACGTAGCGCACGCGTCGTGAGAAATAGATCCGTTCGTTAATCTGAATCCGCAGCTGGCTGGCAATCGCGGGCGGCGCGGGCATCACCTCAAAAATCAGCACCTGGCTGACCACCTCTTTCCCCTGCTGGCGCAGCACCTCGGCCAGGCCGGTCAGGTTGGTGGTTTCATGGTGCACGTCTTTGCGCGCAACGTAGGTGCCGCTGCCGTGGCGACGCACCACCAGCCCCCAGTTCACCAGCAGGTCGATGGCTTTGCGAATGGTCATCCGCGCGACGCCAAACTCCTGCGCCAGCTTTTTCTCTCCCGGCAGCGGGCTGCCGATGTTGAAATCCGATGAATTGAGCCGCAGACGCAATCTTTCAGCAATAGATTTGTAGATCACCAGTAGACCTCTATTCCAGTATCAGAGGTAATTATCAAACCTCTGTTTCGTATTTAAAATCATTAAATTACATATGAATACGCTGACATTTTTACAGGCTGGAGATGGGTGACATTGTTGTTGTCTATGTTTCATTCCAAAAGTAGACAACATCGTTGTAATTAAAACCATGAAAGCGATCACGAATCGCACCGACATTGCATGTTGGATGACGGGTAAATTTCTATTCTCGCTTTAGGCCGATACTCAAGACAAATAAGGCCTCTAACCCTACTGGTTGTTAAATGAGGATTTTAAAATGCTCAGTCAAATACAACGTTTTGGCGGCGCCATGTTTACCCCGGTTTTGCTGTTTCCGTTTGCCGGGATCGTGGTCGGGATTGCCATTATGTTGCGCAACCCGATGTTTGTCGGCGAAGCGCTTACGGCCCCCGATAATTTATTTGCGCAAATCGTTCACATTATTGAAGAGGGCGGCTGGACGGTATTTCGTAATATGCCGCTGATTTTCGCCGTCGGCCTGCCGATTGGCCTCGCTAAACAGGCGCAGGGCCGGGCCTGCCTCGCGGTGCTGGTCAGCTTCCTCACCTGGAACTACTTCATTAACGCGATGGGGATGACCTGGGGCCATTTCTTCGGCGTCGACTTTACCGCCGAACCCACCGCCGGCAGCGGCCTGGCAATGATTGCCGGGATTAAAACGCTGGATACCAGCATCATCGGCGCGATTGTTATTTCCGGCTTCGTGACCGCGATCCATAACCGCTATTTTGATAAACCGCTCCCGGTTTTCCTCGGTATTTTCCAGGGCTCTTCGTTTGTCGTCATCGTGGCATTCCTGGCGATGATCCCCTGCGCCTGGCTGACGCTGCTCGGCTGGCCGAAGGTGCAGATGGGTATTGAATCCCTGCAGGCGTTTTTACGCTCGGCCGGGGCGCTCGGGGTCTGGGTTTATATTTTCCTTGAGCGGATCCTGATCCCAACCGGCCTGCACCATTTTGTCTACGGTCCGTTTATCTTCGGCCCGGCGGTGGTGGAAGGCGGCATCCAGATGTACTGGGCGCAGCATCTGCAGGAGTTCAGTCAGAGCACCGAGCCGCTGAAGACCCTGTTCCCGGAAGGCGGCTTCGCCCTGCACGGCAACTCGAAGGTCTTTGGCTCGGTGGGTATTGCGCTGGCGCTCTACTTTACCGCCGCCCCGGAAAACCGCGTCAAGGTTGCCGGCCTGCTGATACCGGCCACCCTCACCGCCATGCTGGTCGGCATTACCGAACCGCTGGAGTTTACCTTCCTGTTTATCTCTCCGCTGCTGTTCGCCGTGCACGCCGTGCTGGCGGCGACGATGGCGACGGTGATGTATATGTGCGGCGTGGTAGGCAATTTTGGCGGCGGTTTGCTGGATCAGTTCCTGCCGCAAAACTGGATCCCGATGTTCCACAACCACGCGTCGATGATGTTTATCCAGATCGGCGTTGGGGCATGCTTCACCGGTATCTACTTCGTTATCTTCCGCACCCTGATCCTGCGCCTCAACCTGAAAACGCCGGGACGGGAAGAGAGTGAAATCAAGCTCTACAGCAAGGCCGACTACCAGGCGGCGCGCGGCAAAACCAGCGCCGCGGGTGCGATGGAGACCAAACTCGGCCAGGCCGCAGGCTTCCTGCAGGCGCTGGGCGGGGCGAGCAATATCGAGAGCATCAATAACTGCGCCACCCGACTGCGTATCACGCTGGTCGATATGGCGAAAACGCAAAGTGACGACGTCTTTAAAGCGCTGGGCGCCCACGGAGTGGTGCGGCGCGGCAACGGGATCCAGGTCATCGTTGGCCTGCACGTTCCTCAGGTTCGCGACCAGCTTGAAACCCTCATCAAAGATTCTCTACAGACCGAACAAAACACCATGACGGAGGCAGTATCATGAAGAAATTCTCAGTTGTTATCGCAGGCGGCGGCAGTACCTTTACCCCGGGCATCGTATTAATGCTGTTAGCTAACCAGGACCGTTTCCCGCTGCGGGCGCTGAAATTTTATGACAACGACGGCGCGCGGCAGGAGACTATCGCCGAAGCTTGTAAAGTCATTCTCAAAGAGCAGGCGCCGGATATTGAGTTCAGCTACACCACCGACCCGCAGGCGGCCTTTACCGACGTGGATTTCGTGATGGCGCACATTCGCGTCGGTAAATATCCGATGCGTGAAAAAGATGAAAAAATCCCGCTGCGCCACGGCGTGCTGGGCCAGGAAACCTGCGGACCTGGCGGCATCGCCTACGGTATGCGCTCTATCGGCGGCGTGCTGGAGCTGGTGGACTACATGCAAAAATATTCGCCGAACGCGTGGATGCTTAACTACTCCAACCCGGCGGCCATTGTGGCAGAAGCGACCCGTCGCCTGCGCCCGAATGCGAAAATCCTCAACATTTGTGATATGCCGATCGGTATCGAAGGGCGAATGGCGCAAATCGTCGGCCTGAAAGACCGCAAGCAGATGCGTGTGCGCTACTATGGCCTTAACCACTTCGGCTGGTGGACCTCGATTGAGGATCTGCAGGGTAACGACCTGATGCCGAAACTGCGTGAACATGTCGCTAAATATGGCTACGTTCCGCCGTCAAACGACCCGCATACCGAAGCGAGCTGGAACGATACCTTTGCCAAGGCAAAAGATGTGCAGGCGCTGGATCCGGACACCATGCCGAACACCTACCTGAAGTACTATCTGTTCCCGGACTATGTGGTGGCGCACTCCAACCCTGAGCGCACCCGCGCAAACGAGGTCATGGATCATCGCGAGAAAAACGTCTTCACTGCCTGTCGGGCCATTATTGCCGCCGGTAAATCCTCTGCCGGTGATTTGGAGATCGACGAGCACGCCTCGTACATCGTTGACCTCGCGGCGGCGATTGCCTTCAACACCCAGGAGCGCATGCTGCTGATTGTGCCGAATAATGGCGCTATCCATAACTTTGACGCCGACGCGATGGTCGAAATTCCGTGCCTGGTTGGTCATAACGGGCCGGAGCCGCTCACGGTGGGCGATATCCCGAACTTCCAGAAAGGGATGATGGGCCAGCAGGTGGCGGTCGAAAAACTGGTGGTTGATGCCTGGGAACATCGCTCCTACCACAAGCTGTGGCAGGCGATTACGCTGTCGAAAACCGTGCCGAGCGCCTCCGTTGCGAAGGCTATCCTTGATGACCTGATTACGGCCAATAAAGAGTACTGGCCAGAGCTGCACTAATCCCTCCCTCTAACCGGCATCCGTTGGGTGCCGGTTTTCCCTCTTCCCCTGTTCGCGACAAATTACGCTATGCTGGTGCCTGGCCGTGGCACGAACAAGGAACCCTGATGAAAATCTCCCGCGTCGGTGAAGCGCCGGATTACCGCTTTTCACTCGCCAATGAACGTACCTTTCTCGCCTGGATCCGCACGGCGCTGGGCTTTCTCGCCGCCGGGGTCGGCCTCGATCAGCTGGCGCCCGACTTTGCCACGCCGCTGATCCGCGAGGTGCTGGCGCTGCTGCTGTGCCTGTTTGCCGGTGGCCTGGCCATTTACGGCTATCTGCGCTGGCTGAGTAATGAAAAGGCGATGCGTCTGAAGCAGGATCTGCCCTATACCAGAACGCTGCTGGCGATCAGCATTCTGCTGATGATTGTGGTCGTGGTGGTGACGGGGCTGGTGCTCTACGGTGGATAGGCGGCGGATGCGGCGGGAGCGCGACCCTGGCCTGCAGCCGGAGCGCACGTCGCTGGCCTGGTTTCGCACGCTGCTGGGCTACGGGGCGCTAATGGCGCTGGCTATCAAGCATAACTGGCACAGCGCGGGGGCGCTGTTCTGGCTGTCGATTGGCGTGCTGGCCGCGGTGGCCATTATTCTCTGGCGCTATACCCGCAGCCGCAACCTGATGGATATCAGCGAGAGCGATTTTGCACAATCCCGGGCGGTACGTGACAAATTTTTGATCTCCCTCGCAGTGCTTTCGCTGGCGTTAATGTTTGCTGTAACTCATCTACGGCAGATTGTTTTATTCATTAAGGATGTGACATGACAGGACGTTGCCACAGGAGGAGTGCCGCAGAGAGAGAGCTGAAGGTACTGGACGTCAATATTTATCGCCATCACTGCCAGAGCCCGCAGCAATATTATCACCAGCTGCGCCAGCAGGGCGTTGCAGCGATCCGCCTGGTTCCACAGCTTCAGCCGCAAGATGCCGAGGCCTGGGGAGCGTTTCTGTGCGCGGTTTTTGCTATTTGGGTACGCGAAGATATCGGCCGGATGGTGATTTTTCCCTTTGAGAGCGCCCTGCGCGGCTGGTGTGGTGAAGCGGTGCGTCCCGCCGACGCGCCGGTCACGCCTGCGTGTCGCGACTGCCCGTGGCTGAGGATTTGCGGCGGTGATTGCCCGCCGCTGAATGCGCAAAATAGCCCAAACCCGCTGTGCGCGGGTTATCGCCAGTTTTACAGTATGAGCGCGCCCTATATGCGCGTCATGCGTGACTTACAAAGCCAGCATCGATCGCCCGCCGAGCTGATGCCGCTGCTGCGCTGACGGCGGGCTAGCGGCCCTTCGCCAGGTACTGCGCCATCTCTTCTTCCGGCACCATGCCGCCGCCGGTGGCCCACACCAGGTGGGTGGCGTTCTGCATCTGCTCCGGGCTAAAGCCGTGCATTTGCTGGTACGCCGCGCTGGCGCACACGTGCTGCGGCCCGGCCATGCCCGCCAGCGCCGAAGGCTCGAGGCGGATATTCTCCGCCTGCGCCAGCCAGCCCAGCATGTCGTACATCGTCTGGTCGTCGAGGGTATAGAGGCCATCCAGCAGGCGCTCCATTGCCCGGCCGACGAATCCCGATGCGCGGCCAACGGCGAGTCCGTCGGCGGCGGTGAGGTTATCGATACCTAAATCCTGCACCGAAATCGCGTCGTGCAGTCCGGTATACACCCCGAGCAGCATGCAGGGAGAGTGGGTCGGTTCGGCGAAGAAGCAGCGCACGTGGTCGCCGAAGGCCAGCTTGAGGCCAAACGCCACCCCGCCAGGGCCACCGCCCACGCCGCACGGCAGATAGACGAACAGCGGATGGTCGGCATCGACCAGCCGGCCCTGCTGAGCAAACTGGGCCTTCAGACGCTCGCCGGCGACGGCGTAGCCGAGGAACAGCGTGCGCGAGTTTTCGTCGTCGATAAAGAAGCAGTTAGGGTCTGACTCGGCGGCTTTACGCCCCTGCTCAACCGCTACGCCGTAATCCTGATCGTACTCCACCACCGTCACGCCGTGGCTGCGCAGCTTCGCTTTTTTCCACGCCCGAGCGTCGGCGGACATATGCACGGTGACCTTAAAGCCGATGCGCGCGCTCATAATGCCAATCGACATTCCGAGGTTCCCGGTGGAGCCGACAGCGATGCTGTACTGGCTGAAGAACTGTCTAAATTCAGGCGTGAGCAGCCTGCTGTAGTCGTCAGCAGTGGTGAGCAGACCGGCTTCAAGCGCCAGCTTTTCCGCATGGGTCAGCACCTCATAAATGCCGCCACGCGCTTTAATTGAGCCGGAGATCGGCAGATGGCTGTCCTTTTTCAGCAGCAGCTCGCCCGCCACCGGCTGCGCAAATTCCTGCTCCAGCCGCGCCTTCATGGCCGGGATTGCCACCAGCTCGGATTCAATAATCCCGCCGGTAGCCGCGGTTTCCGGGAAAGCCTGCGCCAGATAGGGCGCAAAGCGCTCGAGGCGGGCGCGGGCATCCTGGACGTCTTCGCCGCTCAGGCCGACGTAGGGTAAACCCTCGGCCAGGGTGGTGGTTGCCGGGTTAAACCAGGCGGTTTCTTTCAGGGCAATCAGATCCTTCAGCAGCGGGAACTGGGCGATTAAAGTAGTCATGTCAGCGTTTTTCATATTACGTCTCTTGGCGCTCAGATGATGAAAGAAAGCAGGAACGTGCAGGCCAGTGCAAGTAAGGATGCGATAAATGTGGCCGTTGTATAGTATTTGAACGTCTCACTCAGGCTCGCTCCGCAGTATTGTTTGACCAGCCAGAACAGGGAATCGGTGACGATCGTGCAGCCAATAGCGCCTGAACCGATGGCAATGGCGATGATCTCCGGACTCACGCCGGGATAAAGCGGCAGCATCGGGGCAACGATGGCGGTTGCGCCCATCATCGCGACGGTGGCCGAGCCGACCGCCGCGTGCAGGATCAGCGCCACCAGCCAGGCCAGCAGGATGGGGTGCATATGCAGGTTCGACAGGATCACCGCCAGAGAGTCCGCCAGGCCGCTGGTTTTCAGTATCGCGTTGAACGCGCCGCCGGCACCGATAATCAGCAGGATATTGGCAATTGAACCAAAGCCGTTCTCGGTATGGGTTAGCAGGACGCTCATCCCGAGATTCTGACGGATGCCGAGAACGTAGTAAGCCACGAAGACGGCAATAAACATGGCGGTGATCGGGTTACCGATAAACTCCAGCAGCATGTACAGCGTGCCGCCCCTGGTCATATTCAGCTCGGCAACGGTTTTTACCAGCATCAGCGCGATAGGCAGCAGGATGGTAAAGAGCGTAGCGCCGAGCGACGGCAGCGTCTCTTCCTGACGGACTTCCAGGTTAGAAAACTCGGCGGGAACCGGCTTAAACGGCAGGCGGTTGCCGAGAAGTTTGAGGAACAGAGGACCGCCAACCAGCGAGGCCATCAGCCCGACCAGCAGGCCGTAGACGATAACCGTCCCGATATCGGCGCCGAGCTTGTTGGCAACGAACAGCGCGGCCGGATGCGGCGGAACCACGCAGTGGACGGCCATCAGCGCGGTACACAGCGGAATCGCCAGCTTCAGCAGCGAGGTGTGGGTCTTTTTGGCGATGGAGAATGCCAGCGGGATCAGCAGCACGACGCCAACTTCCACAAACAGCGTAATCCCGCAAATCAGGCCGACCAGCACCATAATGACGTCAACCGATAGCCAGCGGCAGCGCTGGAGCGTCAGGCCGATACGCTCTGCGGCGCCGGAGACCTCCATCATTTTACCCAGGATGGTACCGAGGCCGATGACCGCCGCAAGGAAGCCCAGGGTTCCGCCTATTCCGCTCTCAATGGCGTTCACCATATCCAGCGGGCTCATCCCCATCATTGCACCGACAAAAAAGCTGGCTAACAGCAGCGCCAGGAAGGGGTGAAACTTCAGTTTGACGATAGTTAACACGATCAGCACGATGCTTATCAGCAGCGTGCTCACAACCCAAATCTGCGATTCCATACCCTACCTCGCCTGTAAATAATCTGCGCCTATTGAACAGAAAAACGCCGCCGGCTGACAAACGATATAATTGGCTCTTCAGGTGAATTAGATTGAATCAAATAAGTGATTAACATCTAAAAATGGCGTTATTTTGCGTTATGGGTCACTTTTATTCATCTTTAAGGCGACGGTTGGCGGCCGTTTTCTTTACAATCAGCGCTGATTATATCGGGGGAGACGCAGGATGGATGCGCAACAAGAGAGGGGTAACCGGCTGCTCAACGGCTGGCAGCTGTCAAAGCTCTATACCTTTGAGGTGGCCGCGCGGCACGAATCTTTTGCCCTGGCGGCGGAAGAGCTGTCGTTGACGCCCAGCGCGGTGAGCCACCGCATGAACCAGCTTGAAGAGGAGCTGGGTATTCAGCTGTTTGTGCGCTCGCACCGCAAGGTGGAGCTGACCCACGAAGGCAGGCGGGTGTTCTGGGCGCTGAAGTCATCCCTCGATAGCCTCAATCAGGAGATCCTGGACATCAAAAACCAGGAGCTGTCCGGCACCCTGACGGTCTACTCGCGGCCGTCGATTGCCCAGTGTTGGCTGGTCCCGGCGCTGGGCGACTTTACCCGCCGCTATCCGTCGATCTCGCTGACCGTGCTGACCGGCAACGATAACGTCAATATGCAGCGCGCCGGCATCGACCTGGCCCTCTACTTTGACGATTTGCCGTCATCGCAGCTCAGCCACCACTTTCTGATGGACGAGGCGATTGTGCCGGTATGCAGCCCGGACTATGCCCGCCAGCACCAGCTGCAGCAGAATCCCGATAACCTCCAGCACTGCACGCTGCTGCACGATCGTCAGGCCTGGAGCAACGACTCCGGCACCGACGAGTGGTTTAGCTGGGCGCAGCAGTTTGGGATGACTATGCCGCAATCGTCGGGGATTGGCTTCGATCGTTCCGATTTAGCGGTGATAGCGGCGATGAACCACGTCGGCGTGGCGATGGGGCGCAAAAGGCTGGTGCAAAAGCGGCTGGAGAGCGGGGAGCTGATCGCGCCGTTTGGCGAAATGACGCTGAAATGCCACCAGCACTACTATGTGACCACGCTCCCGGGACGCCAGTGGCCAAAAATCGATGCCTTTATCAACTGGCTGCAGAGCCGGGTGCAGGCTTAGCAGCCGGATGGGGAGCCCGGGCAGGACGCTTCGCGCCCGGCCCGGGGAGAACTACCGAAGCCCTAAACCGGCTGCTGATGGCGGCTAAAGCGCGATGCCAGCGGCAGCCAGCACAGCATAATCAGCAGTCCCATCAGCATCATCAGCAACCCGAGGCTGCCCTGGCCGGTCTGCGGCATCATCGCCGATAGCCAGGCCAGGACGCCGGAGCCGATATTCTGCAGGCCGCCAACCAGCGCGCCGGCGGTACCGGCGAGGAACGGGAACGGCTCCATTGCGCCGCTGGTTGCCAGCGGAAACAGCATTCCGGCACCGAAGAAGAACAGCGCGGCCGGCACCAGCAGCGTCCAGACGGTCATGACGCCCATCAGCCCCGGGATCCACATCATAATTCCCGCCAGCAGGCAGCAAATCACCGATTGCCACATCAGCGTCGGGAAACGCTTGTTCGGACGCCCGGCAAACCAGGCGCCGAAGAAGGCTGCCGGGATCGGCAAAATAAACAGGATACTGACCGCCATGCTGCTCAAGCCCAGCACGGCGCCCATCAGCACGCCGGAGCAGGCCTCAAAAACGGCAATTCCCGCGAGGCCGCCTACCAGCATCAGCAGATAGCAGTTGAACGCGCCGTTGCCGAAAAGCGTTCTGTAGCTGGTGGAGAGGCGGGTTCGCGGCGCGCCGGCCGGGCGGGTTTCTGGCATCCAGCGCGCCATGCTGAAGGTTACCACGGCGCACAGTACCAGCAGGAAGGCGTAGCAGGCGCGCCAGCTCCAGAGGGTATTGAGGATCCCGCCAAGCAGCGGCGCCAGCAGCGGGCTGACCAGAATACCCATATTCAACAAGCTGTTGGCGTGCCTTAGCTGCGCGCCTTCGTACAGATCGCGCGGCAGGGTTCGTGCCATGACGCCGCCGACGCCGGTGCCCATGCCCTGGCTCGCGCTGGCGACAATCAGCACCGTCAGGCTATGGGTGGTGATGGCAACCAGCGTCGCCAGCATAAAGATAGACATGCCGACCAGAATAACCGGGCGTCTCCCCACGCGGTCGGACAGCGGCCCGTAAAACAGCTGCGATACGCCGTAGGTCAGCAAGTAGGCCGCCATCACGCTCTGCACGGCGCCCTCGCGGGCGTTGAGCGAGACGGCCATGTCGGCAATGGCCGGAATATATATGGTCTGCGCCATCTGGCCAACGGCCACCAGCACGACCAGCATCAACAACAAATTGAAGTTCTTATGCCGTTTCATGTCGATGAATACTTTGTTAGTAGAGATAAATTAAGAATATGTGACTGGCACATCCGGTAAACGATGGAGGAATCTACCACATAAAAATGACAGAACAACCACCCGGCGGCGATTGTCGGGGAATGAAAGGCAGGTTTTGTAAACAATAATCGGCAACTAATGTTGCCATGATCCGCTAAGAGAGGCGCAGCAGGATCGCGCCGGCCGCGATGCCGCAGGCGGCAGCAATGCGCAGCGGTATGACCCGCTCTTTAAGCAGCACAAAGGCGATGAGCGCGCCGAACAGAATCGAGGTTTCACGCAGCGCGGCAACCACCGCCAGCGGCGCCTGGGTCATGGCCCACAGCGCCAGGCCGTAGGAGCCCATGGTGCTGATACCTCCGAGCAGCCCCTTGTGCCAGTGCTGGCGCAGATAGCGGCTGACTTCATGCCGACGAGCGATCGTCGCCCAGCCCAGCAGGCAGCTTCCGTTCATCAAAAAGGACCACAGCGTGTAGCCCAGCGCAGAGCCGGAGAGCCTGACGCCGGTACCATCTACCAGGGTATAGCCGGCAATAAAGCAGGCGTTAATCAGCGCCAGCACCACGCCGCGGCGCGAGCTGGCGCGCCCGTTGTAGGCCATCGCCAGGATCGCCAGACAGATGACCCCGATGCCCGACCATGCCAGAGGGGAGAGGCGGTCGCCGAGGAATACGACGCTGACTATCGCCACCAGCAGCGGCGCCGTGCCGCGCATCAGCGGATAGGTCTGGCTCATGTCCGACACCTGGTAGGTTTTTGCTACCAGCACGGTGTAAACCACCTGCAGAGCGCTGGAAAGCAGCAGATACGGCGCGCTGGCGAGGGTCGGCTGCGGCGCGAAAGGCAGCAGCAGCAGGGCGATAACCGCCGCCGAACCGCTCACGCTGATGGCCGCATACATCTTATCGCCGCTCGCTTTAACGATCGCATTCCAGCTAGCGTGCAGCAGGGCGGCGAACAGCAGAATGCAGAAAACGTTTATCGTCATCAGGGCAGGGTACCGTAGGGGCGTGAGGGTGAAACTGTAACATGCGCCATTTCGCCCAGCCAGAGGCGGCTACAGCGAGCAGAACAGGCGATGCGTTACCCGCGGCTCATCGTAAACCGGACGAAACCCCAGGCTTTCATAGAACGGCCATGCCGACGACGGCGCGTGGGTGTTGAGGAAATCGAACCAGGTGCCGGAATGGGTGATAACCGCCACCAGCAGCTGCTGCCCGACGCCCTGGCGCCGGTAGCGCTCGCCGATGTACAGATGACGAATGCGCCCGGCCCGCGGCTGCTGGCTGTAGGCGTCAGCGTTCAGCCCGCAAACGCCCACCAGCTCTCCACCGCGGAAGGCCCCAAGCAGCTTTTCTCCCGGCGCGTTAAAGCGGTTTTCTCCGCTCTGCCAGTTCTCCGCCAGGCGGCGCAGCATATTAAAGTGCTGGGCGAGGCTTTCGCTACGCAGGGCGGGAAAGCCGGCGTCATCCGGCGTGGTGGCAGCAATCAGCAGCGGTGGCATAAGTTTCTCCATCAGTTGGCACAGGTGAAGGGTGACCGCCTGTAGAGGGGCGGTTTCCCGCCCCTCTCAGGTGCGACCTGAACCTGAATCAGCGGAACTGTTTCAGGACAGCATCAAGCAGTTGCAACACGGCAACCATGAGTTTCAGGATAAGAACGATAATATCCATCGTGCCCATACGCGTCTCCTCGGTAAAGGAGCACAGCCGGCTGGCGTACCTTTCCGCCGCCTGTTGCCAGCCAGGGTCTACGCCGCCTGCCTGAACACGTTGCCGTGCCCGGAAGACATTAGCGTATTTGTTGACGTAACACAGTGTGCTCTTTCAGGGTTAAGGCGCTGACGGCACCACCCGTTTCAGCCAGGACTTGATTGCGCCGGTAAACATGCGGCCCCCGAATGGCACAGAGTGAACGCTTTCAGTATAAGCATTCACTGTATAAATAAACAGTATTTTTCTCGACAAAAATCCACCGCCGATCCATACTCTATTTTATGAAAAACCCTGGCTAAAATTGCGTGAACTTCCGCGAACGCGTATACTTTTGCCGTTGACGTAATACAGTGTGCTTGCGGTTACCAGCCGCAAAAATGCTGAAAAAAACCTCGCTACGGCGGGGTTTTTTGCTTTCTGGCGCCGGGTTAAAAAATTGTGATCCTCTGCGCAAATTTCCGTGGTTGAAAATAAATCCATTGTTTAATGGCCGCAGCTGTGTTTGTATAAATTCAGTTAATTTTTCGACACAAAGGCCCCTAATGAACGCTTCCATGCTGACTTCGACCCTACTAAAAACCGCGCCTGCCGCGGTGGTCGTCGTGCGTGTGGTGGTCGTCGTCGGCAATGCGCCGTAGGGTCCGGAACAACACGATTCCAAACCCCGCCGGCGCAAACCGAGCGGGGTTTTTTTTCGACCCTCGCCCGGTAGGTCGGCTCAGAATAAAAGGACTGGAGCATGGCAAGTTCGGGCACAGCATCACAGAAAATGCGCTTTACCGGCGCGCAGTTAGTTGTTCATTTACTGGAGCGTCAGGGGATCACCACGGTAACGGGTATTCCGGGCGGCTCCATTCTTCCGGTCTACGACGCGTTAAGCCAAAGCAAGCAGATTCGCCATATTCTGGCGCGTCACGAGCAGGGGGCCGGATTTATCGCCCAGGGCATGGCGCGAACCGAGGGCAAGCCGGCGGTTTGTATGGCCTGCAGCGGCCCGGGGGCGACGAACCTGATCACCGCCATCGCCGACGCGCGTCTGGATTCAATCCCGCTGGTCTGCATTACCGGCCAGGTGCCGGCCTCGATGATCGGCACCGATGCTTTCCAGGAAGTCGATACCTACGGCATCTCTATCCCCATCACTAAGCACAACTATCTGGTTCGCGACATTGCCGATCTGCCGCAGGTGATAAGCGACGCTTTTCGCATTGCGCAGTCCGGGCGCCCGGGGCCGGTGTGGATAGATATTCCTAAGGACGTGCAGACCGCGACCATCGAACTGGATGCATTACCCGAGCCCGGCGTTCGCGCGGCGGCGCCTGAGTTTGACGGCGCCAGCGTACGCGAAGCGGCGGCGATGATTAATGCCGCTAAGCGCCCGGTGCTCTATCTGGGCGGCGGGGTGATTAATGCTCCGGAGCAGGTTCGCCAGCTGGCGGAAAAAGCCAACCTGCCGACCACCATGACCCTGATGGCGCTGGGCATGTTGCCAAAGGCGCACCCGCTGTCGCTCGGTATGCTCGGTATGCACGGCGCGCGTAGCACCAACTTTACGCTGCAAGAAGCTGATTTACTGATTGTTTTAGGCGCACGTTTTGATGACCGGGCGATTGGTAAAACCGAGCAGTTCTGCCCGAATGCGCAGATTATTCACGTCGATATCGACCGCTCCGAGCTGGGCAAAATCAAGCAGCCGCACGTCGCAATTCAGGGCGATGTCGCCGAGGTTCTGGCACAGCTGATCCCACAGGTTGCAGCGCAGCCGCGCAGCGAATGGCGCCAGCTGGTTGCCGATCTGCAGCGCGAGTTCCCGTGCACCATCCCGCAGCAGCAGGACCCGCTCTCTCATTACGGTTTGATCAATGCCGTTGCCGCCTGCGTGGATGATGAAGCGATTATTACCACCGACGTGGGCCAGCACCAGATGTGGACCGCGCAGGCCTATCCGCTGAATCGCCCCCGCCAGTGGCTGACCTCAGGCGGCTTGGGCACTATGGGCTTTGGCCTGCCGGCGGCGGTTGGCGCAGCCCTGGCGAACCCGCAGCGGAAGGTTATCTGCTTCTCCGGCGACGGCAGCCTGATGATGAACATTCAGGAGATGGCCACCGCCGCTGAAAATCAGCTCGACGTTAAAATCATCCTGATGAACAACGAAGCGCTGGGCCTGGTGTATCAGCAGCAGAGCCTGTTCTATCCGCAGGGCGTGTTTGCCGCCACCTATCCGGGGATGATTAACTTTATGCAGATTGCCGCCGGCTTCGGCCTGCAAACCTGCGACTTAAATCATGAAGCCGATCCGCAGGCGGCGCTGCAGGCGATAATTGACCGTCCTGGCCCGGCGCTGATTCATGTGCGAATCGATGCCGAAGAAAAAGTCTATCCGATGGTACCGCCGGGTGCGGCAAATACAGAAATGGTGGGGGAATAAACCATGCAACAGCAGACTCATGACAACGTTATTCTGGAACTCACCGTACGCAACCATCCTGGGGTCATGACCCACGTTTGCGGCCTGTTCGCCCGTCGCGCCTTCAACGTGGAAGGTATCCTCTGCCTGCCGATTCAAAACAGCAATCAGAGCCACATCTGGCTGCTGGTCAATAACGACCAGCGTCTCGAGCAGATGATCAGCCAAATCGATAAGCTGGAAGACGTAGAGAAGGTGACGCGCAATCAGTCCGATCCTTCCATGTTTAATAAAATCGCCGTCTTTTTCGAGTGAACTAGTCGCTGGTCGAATCCGGCGTGATGACTTTAACCGACCCGTTCCGGCAGTGCAGGGCGTAGTCTGCCGGCAGGGGACGATCGCTGATCAGGACATCAAAGGCCGATAGCGGGGCGATGCTGGCGGGCGCGACCTCATCGAACAGCGCGTAGCGCGCGAGCAGGATTTTGCGTAACCCGCGATCCAGCGCCTTACGTTTAGTGGTGAGATCGTCGGGGTTAAACCAGCTCACGCCAAAATGGTCGTGCACGCCGCTGGCGGAGATAAACACCTTCCGCGGATTCAGTGAATCGAGCGCTGAGGGGTTGTTGGCATCATAAAACGCATCGCTCTTGGCCCGGTAGGTGCCGCCGCAGAGGATCGCGGTGGCGTTAGGCTTTTCATTCAGCGCCACAAACACCCGGTGCGAATAGCAGATCCCGGTAAAGGTAATGTCATCCGGGATCATGCCAATCACCAGCGGCATCTCGCTGCCGTTATCAAAAAAGACCAGGTCGTTTTCGCTGACCAGCCCGGCGGCGAGGATGGCGACGGACAAATCGTCCCGGTGGTGGGGGCTTTTGTCCGCCGGCGCAGCGCTGACCGAGGGCGATGAGGGCTTGTTCACCATCACCACGTAGCCACCCAGCAGCGTCAGCGGCAGCGGTTCGTCATTCTCGAGGCTGAGGTCCCGACGAATGGTCATCACCGACACTTCCAGCATCCGCGCGGCTTCTTTGAGATGGATGCGGTCCGTTTTCTTGAGCAGCTCCATCAGACGCCGGATACGTTCTTTTTGCTTTGTTTCCATTCACCTTCTCCGCGAGTTTGGGCGAAAATGTTCCTTTAGTAACATTATTCGTTCGTCGAAACATTCTGCATTCACACTACTATACTGTGGGCTATCAAGAATTAAAAGCGGGTAACAACGCAGCTATATAATTATAACTATTTTATTTTCAATATCTTATTGTTGTGGTCCGTATTTGCTGTGTGACGAGCATGCGGAGCCGCTGAACGAAGATGGTTGTTAAATAAACACCCCGTGATTCTGCAATCGCGATCCTGGTCACAAATGATACGGAAGTAACATGATAATGTTACTATAATATCATTGTTATGTGATTGTTTCTAAGGGGTAGTAAAATGGATATCGCGGTTATCGGCTCAAATATGGTGGATCTGATCACCTACACCAATCAGATGCCTAAAGAGGGGGAAACCCTCGAGGCGCCCTCTTTTAAAATTGGCTGTGGCGGTAAAGGCGCCAACCAGGCCGTCGCGGCAGCCAAGCTTAACTCCAAAGTCCTGATGCTGACCAAGGTCGGGGACGACATCTTTGCCGATAACACGATTCGTAACCTCGAGTCCTGGGGCATTAATACGACCTACGTTGAAAAAGTCCCCTGTACCAGCAGCGGCGTGGCGCCGATTTTTGTTAACGCCAACTCCAGCAACAGTATTCTGATTATTAAAGGCGCCAATAAGTTTCTCTCCCCGGAGGATATTGACCGCGCTGCCGAAGATTTAAAAAAGTGTCAGCTGATTGTTTTACAGCTTGAGGTTCAGCTGGAAACGGTTTATCACGCTATTGAGTTTGGTAAAAAACACGGCATCGAAGTCTTATTAAATCCGGCGCCGGCGCTGCGTGAATTAGATATGTCCTACGCCTGTAAATGTGATTTTTTCGTCCCTAATGAAACCGAGCTTGAAATATTAACCGGACTCCCCGTGGATACTTACGATAATATTCGCGCCGCCGCCCGCAGCCTCGTCGAAAAAGGGCTCAACAATATTATTGTCACCATGGGCGAGAAAGGTGCGCTATGGATGACGCGCGATCGGGACGTTCACGTTCCGGCGTTTAAGGTCAGCGCGGTTGATACCAGCGGCGCCGGCGACGCCTTTATCGGCTGTTTTGCGCATTACTACGTCCAGAGCGGCGATGTTGAAGCCGCGATGAAAAAAGCCTCGCTCTTTGCCGCCTTCAGCGTCACCGGCAAAGGTACCCAATCGTCTTATCCCAGCATTGAGCAATTCAATGAATATCTGGCGTTAAACGAATAACCCTCTGCACTGTAAAAGGTAGCACTATGAACGATAAAAATATCGTTCAGATGGCCGACGGCTATCTGAATAAAACCCCTCTGTTCCAGTTTATTTTGTTATCCTGTTTATTCCCGCTATGGGGATGCGCTGCGGCATTAAATGATATTTTAATTACTCAGTTTAAAAGCGTATTTGCGCTGAGTAACTTTGCCTCGGCGCTGGTACAAAGCGCGTTTTATGGCGGTTATTTTTTAATTGCCATTCCAGCCTCGTTAGTGATTAAAAAAACCAGCTATAAGGTGGCGATTTTAACCGGCCTGACGCTTTATATCGTCGGCTGTACGCTCTTTTTCCCGGCCTCGCACATGGCAACCTACACCATGTTCCTGGCTGCGATTTTCGCCATTGCTATCGGCCTGAGCTTCCTTGAGACGGCGGCGAATACCTACAGCTCAATGATCGGGCCAAAAGCGCAGGCGACGTTGCGCCTGAATATCAGCCAGACCTTCTATCCGATTGGTGCCGCGGCCGGTATCCTGCTGGGCAAATATCTGGTCTTTTCCGATGGTGAAAGCCTCGAAAAACAGATGGCGGGCATGAACGCCGAGCAGATCCATAACTTTAAAATCCTGATGCTGGAAAACACCCTTGAGCCCTACAAGTACATGATCATGGTACTGGTGGTGGTGATGGTGCTGTTCCTGCTGACCCGCTTCCCGACCTGCAAAGTTGCGCAGACGGCGAACCATAAGCGTCCGTCGGCGCTCGATACTCTGCGCTACCTGGCGAGCAACGCCCGCTTCCGTCGCGGGATTATCGCCCAGTTCCTCTACGTCGGGATGCAGGTCACCGTCTGGTCGTTCACGATTCGCCTGGCGCTTGAGCTGGGGGATATCAACGAGCGCGATGCCTCAACCTTTATGGTCTACAGCTTCGCCTGCTTCTTTATCGGTAAGTTTATTGCCAACATCCTGATGACGCGCTTCACGCCGGAAAAAGTGCTGATTATCTACTCGGCGATCGGCGCGCTCTTCCTCGCCTACGTGGCGCTGGCGCCGAGCTTCAGCGCGGTGTACGTGGCGGTGCTGGTGAGCGTTCTGTTTGGACCCTGCTGGGCAACCATCTATGCCGGGACCCTCGATACGGTTGATAACGAGCATACCGAAATGGCCGGAGCGGTGATTGTGATGGCGATTATTGGCGCGGCGGTGGTGCCGGCGATTCAGGGCTTCGTTGCGGATACGATCCACTCCCTGCAGGTGTCGTTCCTGGTGCCGATGCTGTGCTTCATCTACGTGGGCGTCTACTTCTGGCGTGAGTGCAAAGCGCGCCGTGCGCTGACCGAAGCGACGGCCTCCTGAGGAGAATCATCATGACGACACGTTTAACCCTCTGGCGTCAGCTGTTTACCGAGCATCCTCGGGTACTGCTGGCAAACGATGCCTTTACGGTGACCGCGTTCCGTTACGCCAGCGGCGTAGAGGGCCTGCGGGTGGAGAACTCGCGCGGCCACCTGGTCATTCTGCCCTGGCTGGGGCAAATGATCTGGGATGCCGAATTCGACGGTCGCGATCTGACGATGCGCAATATGTTCAGCGAGCCGAAGCCGGCGACGGAAGTGGTGGCCACCTACGGCTGCTTCGCCTTCCACTCCGGGCTGCTGGCGAACGGCTGCCCGTCGCCGGAGGACGTACATCCGCTGCACGGCGAGATGGCCTGCGCCGCGATGGATGAAGCCTGGCTGGAGCTGGAAGAGGAGAGCCTGCGGGTGACGGGGCGCTATGAATACGTCATGGGCTTCGGTCATCACTATCGGGCGCAGCCTGCGGTGGTCGTGCATAAAGAGAGCGCGCTGTTTGATATCCACATGGCGGTCACCAACCTCGCCTCCGTCGCGATGCCGCTGCAGTATATGTGCCATATGAACTATGCCTATGTCGCCGGGGCCCGCTTCAGCCAGAATATCCCCGACGACGCGCTCGCGCTGCGTGAGTCGGTACCGGCCCACGTGCAGCCGACCGAGCGGTGGCTGGCGTTCAACTGGCGTATTCTGCAGGGGGAGGCGTCGCTGGCGGCACTGAACGAGCCGCACGATTACGACCCGGAAATCGTCTTTTTCGCCGACAGGCTCGATCGCTACACCGACAGGCCGGAATTCCGCATGACGGCCCCGGATGGCACCACGTTCATCACCCGCTTCTCCAGCGCGGAGCTGAACTATGTGACCCGCTGGATCCTCTATAACGGCGATCAGCAGGTGGCGGCTTTTGCGCTACCGGCCACCTGTCGCCCCGAAGGATTTCTGGCGGCGCAGCGTAACGGCAGCCTGATCTCGCTGGCTCCGCAGCAGACCCGCGCCTTCAGCGTGACCACCGGCATCGACGACTGAGGCGGATAATAGTGCTCAAGGCTTGAACAGCAACGCGCTTATCGTTAAGGTAAGCGCGTTTTTTTATCCGCCAGGAAACGCCATGACCTCCATTGCCCTTATTGACGATCATCTCATCGTCCGCTCCGGTTTTGCGCAGCTGCTGGCGCTGGAAAGCGATTTCCAGGTGGTGGCGGAGTTCGGCTCCGGCCGCGAGGCGCTGGCGGGTCTGCCGGGCCGCGGCGTGCAGGTCTGCATTTGCGATATTTCGATGCCGGATATCTCGGGCCTCGAGCTGCTGAGCCAGCTGCCCAAAGGCATAGCGACTATTATGCTCTCGGTCCACGACAGCCCGGCGCTGGTGGAGCAGGCGCTGAACGCCGGCGCTCGCGGCTTTCTCTCCAAACGCTGCAGTCCGGATGAGCTGATTGCCGCCGTTCGCACGGTGGCGACCGGCGGCTGCTACCTGACGCCGGATATCGCCATGAAGCTGGCGGCCGGCCGCCAGGACCCGCTCACCAAACGCGAGCGGCAGGTGGCGGAAAAGCTGGCCCAGGGGATGGCGGTGAAAGAGATTGCCGCCGAGCTCGGGCTATCGCCAAAGACCGTCCACGTTCATCGCGCTAACCTGCTGGAAAAGCTCGGCGTCAGCAACGACGTTGAGCTGGCGCGACGCATGTTCGATAGCTGGCAGTGAAGGCGCTATTCTCGCGACTGTTCTCGGTCGTCGGCTGCTTCTTTATCTTCTCCGCCGCGTGGTTCTGCCTGTGGAGCATCAGCCTGCACGTGGTGGCGCGCCCGGACCTCGCGGTGCTGCTCTTTCCCTTCGGTCTGCGCCTTGGCCTGATGCTGCAGTGTCCGCGCGGCTACTGGCCGGTGCTGCTGGGGGCGGAGTGGCTGCTGATCTTCTGGCTGGCGCAGGAAGTGGCGCTGGCCCATCCGATAATATTGATGATCGGCGGTCTGCTGACCCTGCTGCCGGTGGCGCTGATTTCGCGCTATCGTCACCGGCGCGACTGGCTGACCCTGCTGCGCCAGGGCGGCGCGCTGATCGCCGCCGCGCTGCTGCAATCGCTGCCGTGGCTTGGCGAAGGCAGCGACGGCCTCAACGCCCTGCTGCTGACGTTGACCGGCGGCCTGACGCTGGCGCCGACCTGCCTGGTCATCTGGCACTATCTCACCAGTACCGTCTGGCGTCCGCTGGGACCCGCGCTGGTTTCGCAGCCGGTGAACTGGCGCGGGCGGCACCTGATCTGGTATCTGCTGCTGTTTATGGTCAGCCTCTGGCTGCAGCTGGGGCTGCCCGCTGAGCTCTCGCGCTTTACGCCGTTCTGCCTGGCGCTGCCGATTATCGCCCTGGCCTGGCACTACGGCTGGCAGGGGGCGCTGATTGCCGCCCTGATGAACGCGATTGCCCTTATCGCCAGCCAGACCTGGCACGACCATCCGGTGGATTTACTGCTCTCCCTGCTGGCGCAAAGCCTGACCGGCCTGCTGCTGGGGGCCGGCATTCAGCGCCTGCGTGAGCTGAATCAGTCGCTGCAAAGCGAGCTGGCGCGCAACCGCCGGCTGGCGGAGCGGCTGCTGGAAACCGAAGAGAGCGTGCGCCGCGACGTGGCGCGCGAGCTGCATGACGATATCGGCCAGACCATCACCGCCATCCGCACTCAGGCCGGGATCGTCCAGCGCCTGGCGCCGGAGAACGGCGGCGTCAGGCAGAGCAGCCAGCTTATCGAGCAGCTCTCGCTGGGCGTCTATGATTCGGTGCGCCGCCTGCTGGGGCGCCTGCGCCCGCGGCAGCTGGACGATCTGACCCTTGAACAGGCGGTACGTTCGCTGATGCGCGAAATGGAGCTCGAAGATCGCGGGATAGTCAGCCACCTCGACTGGCGCATCGATGAACCCGCGTTAAGCGAAAGCCAGCGCGTCACCCTGTTCCGCGTCTGCCAGGAGGGGCTGAACAATATCGTTAAGCACGCCAGCGCCAGCGCGGTTACGCTGCAGGGCTGGCAGCAGGATGGGCGGCTGATGCTGGTGCTTGAGGATGACGGCAGCGGGCTACCGCCGGGCACCGGACAGCACGGCTTTGGCCTGATCGGCATGCGCGAGCGCGTGACGGCGCTGGGCGGGACCTTAACCATTTCCTGCACCCACGGCACGCGCGTCTGCGTCAACCTGCCGCTGCGCTACGCCTGAGGAACGATGATGTTCACCTTTATGAAATCCCCCCCTGACGCCGCGCCGATAGTTGATAAGCAGGCCCTCGACGAACGCTATCGCTACTGGCGGCGCCATATTCTGCTGACCATCTGGCTGGGCTACGCGCTGTTCTACTTCACGCGCAAAAGCTTCAACGCCGCGGTGCCGGAAATTCTCGCCAGCAACGTGCTGACCCGCAGCGATATCGGCCTGCTGGCGACGCTGTTTTACATCACCTACGGGCTGTCTAAATTTTTCTCCGGCATCGTCAGCGACCGCTCCAACGCCCGCTACTTTATGGGCCTCGGCCTGATTGCGACCGGCGTGGTCAATATCCTGTTCGGCTTTTCCACTTCGCTATGGGCCTTTGCGCTGCTGTGGGCGCTGAACGCCTTTTTCCAGGGCTGGGGCTCGCCGGTTTGCGCGCGTCTGCTGACGTCCTGGTACTCCCGTACCGAGCGCGGCGGCTGGTGGGCGCTGTGGAACACCGCCCATAACGTCGGCGGCGCGCTGATCCCGATGGTCATCGGCGCCGCGGCGCTGCACTACGGCTGGCGCGCCGGGATGATGATTGCCGGGATGCTGGCAATCCTCGCCGGGCTGTTTCTCTGCTGGCGGCTGCGCGACCGGCCGCAGGCGGTGGGGCTGCCCGCGGTAGGCGACTGGCGTCACGATGAGCTGGAGATCGCCCAGCAACAGGAAGGGCAGGGCCTGACGCGCAGGGAGATCCTCTACAAGTACGTACTAACAAACCCCTATATCTGGCTGCTGTCGCTGTGCTACGTGCTGGTTTACGTGGTGCGGGCGGCGATTAACGACTGGGGCAATCTCTATATGTCGGAGACCCTCGGGGTCAATCTGGTGACCGCCAACTCGGCGGTGACCATGTTTGAGCTGGGCGGGTTTATCGGCGCGCTGGTGGCCGGCTGGGGTTCGGACAAGCTGTTCAACGGCAACCGCGGGCCGATGAACCTGATTTTTGCCGCCGGGATAATGCTGTCGGTAGGCGGCCTGTGGCTGATGCCGTTTGCCAGCTACGTGATGCAGGCCGCCTGCTTCTTTACCACCGGCTTCTTTGTCTTCGGCCCGCAGATGCTGATCGGCATGGCGGCGGCGGAGTGCTCACATCGGGACGCGGCGGGCGCGGCAACCGGGTTTGTCGGGCTATTTGCCTATCTGGGGGCCTCGCTCTCCGGCTGGCCGCTGGCGCAGGTGATGGACGTCTGGCACTGGAGCGGTTTTTTTGTGGTGATTACTATCGCCGCCGGCATTTCGGCGCTGCTGCTGCTGCCATTTTTAAACGCCCAGGCGCCGAGAACCGCCAGCGAAGCGTGACCTGGCTCTCCTTTTTGCCCAGAGTGTGGCAAAACTAAGAAATTTTCCCGGTTTCACCTGGACGCTGTCTCAGGCAAGCCGCACGGCCAGTTTTTACAATAGCGGTCATTCAATATCATTTTCCCAAAATAATTCATGTTGCAGGAAGGCGGCAGGCGAGCGTCGCCAACGTACCTGAGGCCTGAGGCATCAAGGGAAAACCTGGAGTGTCCTATGCTGGCCTTTCTAAACCAGGTACGTAAACCGACCCTGGATCTGCCGCTCGACGTGCGGCGCAAGATGTGGTTTAAACCGTTCATGCAGTCCTATCTGGTGGTCTTCATCGGCTACCTGACCATGTACCTGATCCGCAAGAACTTTAACATCGCTCAAAACGATATGATTTCGACCTACGGGTTGAGCATGACGCAGCTGGGGATGATTGGTCTGGGCTTCTCCATCACCTACGGCGTGGGTAAAACGCTGGTCTCCTACTACGCCGACGGCAAGAATACCAAGCAGTTCCTGCCGTTTATGCTGATCCTCTCCGCCATCTGTATGCTCGGCTTTAGCGCCAGCATGGGCGCCGGGTCGACCAGCCTGTTCCTGATGATCGCCTTCTATGCGCTGAGCGGCTTTTTCCAGAGCACCGGCGGCTCGTGCAGCTACTCGACGATTACCAAATGGACGCCGCGACGCAAGCGCGGATCGTACCTCGGGATGTGGAATATCTCCCACAACCTCGGCGGCGCGGGCGCAGCAGGGGTCGCGCTGTTTGGCGCCAACTACCTGTTCGACGGCCACGTTATCGGGATGTTTATCTTCCCGTCGATTATCGCGCTGGTCGTGGGCTTTATCGGCCTGCGTTTTGGCAGCGACTCCCCTGAATCCTACGGCCTCGGCAATGCCGAAGAGCTGTTCGGGGAGGAGATCAGCGAAGAGGATAAAGAAACCGAAGAGAGCGCGATGACCAAGTGGCAGATCTTCGTCGAGTACGTGCTGAAAAACAAAGTTATCTGGCTGCTGTGCTTCTCCAATATTTTCCTCTACGTGGTGCGTATCGGCATCGACCAGTGGTCAACCGTTTACGCGTTCCAGGAGCTGAAGCTGTCAAAAGAGGTGGCGATTCAGGGCTTTACCCTGTTTGAAGTCGGTGCGCTGGTCGGCACCCTGCTGTGGGGCTGGCTGTCGGATCTGGCTAACGGCCGCCGGGCGCTGGTTGCCTGCGTCGCGCTGGCGCTGATCATTGCGACGCTCGGCGTTTACCAGCATGCCAGCAATCAGTATGTCTATCTGATGTCGCTGTTTGCCCTCGGCTTTTTAGTCTTTGGCCCGCAGCTGCTGATCGGCGTCGCCGCCGTCGGTTTTGTGCCGAAAAAGGCGATTGGCGCAGCGGACGGCATCAAAGGCACCTTCGCCTACCTGATTGGCGACAGCTTCGCCAAGCTGGGCCTCGGGATGATCGCCGACGGCACGCCGGTCTTCGGTCTCACCGGCTGGGCGGGCACCTTCGCGGCGCTGGACGCGGCGGCCATTGGCTGTATCTGCCTGATGGCCATCGTGGCGGTATTTGAAGAACGTAAAATTCGCCGCGAGAAGAAGAAACAACGATTGCAGACCGCCTGAGGCTTCAGGTATGAGTAACTTTGCCCGGCCTTCCCGCCGGGCTTTTTTTATATCTGCTGTAAAGGAGGGGCATTTAGGCCGCTCCTGACCTACAGATGGTTTTTTGATGGCTTCATCCCTATTTGGAGAAGAACTACCCGGATAGTAGACATGCGTAAAATCAACGGAAGAAATGAATACGCTGGCAATGACATTTTCATAATCTCCCATCGTTATCAATAAAGAATGAGTCTATGTACTGCTTGCCGTTTAGGCCATAATAGATGTTGTATTGATAACCGTGTTTTAATTTAATTTTAAAACATGTGTTGGGGTAGGGCACATTTATTTTGTCGTTGCTTTTAATAACCGTGTAAGTGCCTTTTGGGTAATAATAGACACTGTAATGATCTAACGTGTCATTTTTATTTACGCTAAAGCAAAGAGTGTCTCCATGAATAAAGACGCTACGCTGGGAGGGGGCAGGTTGACCTCCAGGGCAACCCGAAAGAAGGAAGATTAAAGGGGCAGTGATGAGTCTTTTCATCCAGGGAATCCTTTCATGACAGATTTACATCGATGCTACTCCTGAAGTTAATAATAAAAGACAAGGGATTTACGCGAATAATCTTAAAGTTAAGGTGGAAAGGTAATGTTGATGTTATTACAAGCGCCACATAAAAATGTTTGCCGGGCGAAGTCAATAATAATCAGGCGTATTGTATAAAAGATATGTATGGGTTATTGAACGGTATTATAAATTGAAATGGTATAGCGAGAAATAAAACACCTCCTGAAACTAACAATGAGTTTTAACCGTTTCTCCCGTTTCTCCCGTTTTTGCCAACTGCCGTTGGCGGGTCTCTTGCAGCTACCCCCTTAGTCATCCCCCGAATTTAGCCGGTTAAGGGCTCGCGTTCGCAGGCCTGGCTGCATGTCGTTTTTTCCCTTTTTTCAGTTCACTAATCTGGCGCTGCCTGCTGTCGAGACCGGATGTTTCCCGCTATGATGAGCGGCTGATTTAAGGAGAACGTATGGTCTGGATAATACTGGCAACGCTTGGCGTGGTGTTTGTGGTCGGATTTCGGGTGTTGACCTCTGATTCCCGCCGGGCGATCAAACGCTTAAACGAACGGCTGGGGATCACGCCGGTTGCGATTGAGTCGATGATCGACCAGTTTGGTAAAACGGCTGGAACCGAGTTTATTCGCTACCTTGAGCGCCCCGATGAGGCCCATCTGCAGAATGCTGCGCAGGTGCTGCTAATCTGGCAGGTCTGCATTGTTGATGGCAGCGAAGAGAATCTGAACAGCTGGTACCGTCTGCTGCGTAAAGCCCGGCTTGCCGCGCCAATCACCGATGCGCAAATCCGCCTGACGCTTGGCTTTATGCGTGAAATAGAGCCCGATCCGCAGGAGCTAAACGCTTTCCAGCTGCGCTATAACCAGCTCTTCCTGCCGGAAGAGGGGGTGTTTTATCTGCATTAATATCACGAGTCATTGCGCTTCCTATTTGTCTCGTCGTTGAATTTATCCATGAATTACGCAATGGCTATCCGACTGAGCGTGGTAATGAAAGAAAAGTTGTCAAAACGTTAAATTCGTCACAATTTTGATGATAGACTGCGCTGCTTTTCCGTACGTTTTTAGCTTCAGGTTACGCCATGACAGAACATATCCGCACCACGAGCAAATCGCAGACCAATGAAGTTTCACGGCCAAACTGGTCGGCGGTTTTTGCGGTGGCCTTTTGCGTCGCCTGCCTGATAACCGTTGAGTTCCTGCCGGTGAGCCTGCTGACGCCGATGGCGCAGGATTTAGGCATTTCCGAGGGGATGGCCGGACAGTCGGTCACCACGACCGCGTTTGTGGCGATGTTTGCCAGCCTGTTTATTACGACCCTTATCCGCACCACCGATCGCCGCTACGTGGTGATCCTGTTTTCCGTGCTGCTGACGCTCTCCTGCCTGCTGGTCTCCTTTGCCAACAGCTTTTGGCTGCTGCTGGTAGGTCGCGCCTGTCTGGGGCTGGCGTTAGGGGGATTCTGGGCGATGTCGGCGTCGCTGACCATGCGTCTGGTTCCGATGCGGGTGGTGCCAAAAGCGCTGTCGGTTATCTTCGGAGCGGTGTCGATTGCGCTGGTGATTGCCGCGCCGCTGGGCAGTTTCCTCGGCGGCATTATCGGCTGGCGCAACGTCTTTAACGCGGCGGCGGTAATGGGCGTGCTGTGCACGATTTGGGTGCTGAAGGTGCTGCCTTCGCTGCCTGGTGAAGCGCCGCATCAGCAGCAAAACATGCTGAGCCTGCTGAAGCGTCCCGGCGTAATGGCCGGGATGTGCGCTATTTTCATGGCCTTCGCCGGCCAGTTTTCCTTCTTTACCTACATTCGCCCGGTCTATATGACCCTCGCGGGCTTTGACGTTGATGGCCTGACGCTGGTGCTGCTGAGCTTTGGGATTGCCAGCTTTGTCGGGACCTCGCTGTCGTCGATGCTCCTGAAGCGCTCGGTGAAAACCGCCTTAGCGACTGCGCCTCTGGTTCTGGCGGCCAGCGCGGCGGTGCTGGTGCTGTGGGGAGAAAGTCAGATTGTGGCCTCCACGGTGGCGATTATCTGGGGCTTTGCTTTCGCCCTGATCCCGGTGGGCTGGTCAACGTGGATCACCCGTTCGCTGTCAGACCAGGCGGAAAAGGCCGGTTCGATCCAGGTTGCGGTGATTCAGCTGGCGAATACCTGCGGGGCCGCGGTTGGCGGCGTGGCGCTCGACCACCTGGGCCTGCTGTCGCCGCTGATTATCTCGGGCGCCCTGATGCTGCTGACCGGGCTGCTGGTGGCAACGAAGGTGCGGATCTAGCTGTCGTTGCCCCGGGGCGCAGCGCCGGCCGGGCAACCAAACCCGGGCCGGGCATTCATGCCGCGACCCGGGACTGCTTT
Source organism: Klebsiella sp. BIGb0132 (assembly GCF_024810075.1). Lineage (NCBI taxonomy): Bacteria > Pseudomonadati > Pseudomonadota > Gammaproteobacteria > Enterobacterales > Enterobacteriaceae > Klebsiella > Klebsiella sp. BIGb0132. The sequence continues at coordinate 96,904 of NZ_JANUDW010000005.1, forward strand.
CTGACTTAGAACCAGGCCTCAAACATGCCGCCGACGTTCAGCGAGTCCAGCTGATCGCTGCTGGTGCCGTTGACCTTAGCGGTATGTTTATTATCCACCTGACCGCCGGTGACGTAGAAGCGCAGCATCGGCCGGAACTCAGGCCCCATCCCGATAGAGATGTTTTGCGACAGCGTCAGCTTCCAGCCCTTGTTGTCGCCACCCTGATCGTAGTCAACGCGCTGATAGCCGGCCTCCAGCCAGGTTGAATGCACGTCGTTCCAGAAATACATCGGACGGATAATCGCGCCGTAGTTTTTACGGTTATCGGTATTGTCCTTGCCGTTGTCGTAGTCATGGAAGGCCAGCAGATACTCCACCTGCGCCTGTCGGGTAAACTTGTGGCTGCCCTCAAAGCTGGCGTAGATGGCCGTCAGATCGTCGGTTTTGTTATAGACGCTGTTATCCGAGTTATCGGAATAGCGCAGGATAACTTTGTTCACGCCGCCGTCGTTGGTATGGCTCAGCACCAGGCCGCCCTGCCAGGCATCGAGCTGCGCGTCGTTATCCACCGCTTTTGAATCAAAGCCGTAGTTGGCGTACACCTCAACGTCGATTGGGCCAGCCTTCATATTGTGGATTTTTGACGTCAGCGCGTAGTGGCCGTCATCGCCGGTGCCCGAGCCGCCGGTACAGGTGATGCGCGACGGGTTGGACTCATCGGCCATCACCTCCGGGCTACAGGACTCAACCTGTGAGACCCCCGCCACGTCAAACTGCACGCCGCCGATATCAAAGTTTTTCACCCCGGCGCCCTGGCCGTCGTGGTTCATCCAGAAGTAGTCGTTGATCCCCTGCTGCGGACGCTGGTGGAAGTCGCGGCCGGCCCAGATATAGGCGTTGGGGTTTGATTCGAGGACGTTAGTGACGCCGACGTAGGCCTTTTTCAGGTTAACTTCGTCGCTCCAGTGGTCGAACATAACGTTAATATCCCAGATAGCGCCCTGGCTGCTCTTAAAGGCTTTGGTTATCTGGAATTCGCCGCCGTTACCTTCGTTGCCGAGACGGCCGATGGCCGACGCGCCGTTGTAAGAGCCGTCGACGCCGACGAACTTCTGATCGCCGGTCTGGAACTGGGCGCCGTAGCGGGCGTAGCCGCTAAACTTCAGGCCGAATGGAATAGCCATATCCGGCGTGGCTGCGGTGGTCTGGGGGTTGGTAATGACGTCCACCTTTTTATCGGCGGCGGCATCGATTTTGGCCTGACGGTCGGCCAGCGCTTTATCCACGGCTTTCGCCACAATGGCGTCGATTTGTTGCTGAGTAAAATCTTGTGCTAATACAGAAATTGGGCACAGTGCGGCAACGACCGCCATGGCTAATGGCAGCATTTTTACATTATTCATAATTATCTCGCTGGTAATAATTTATATATTAAGATAATAACCATCCCGCCCCGATTAATATAAAGGGTGAGCTATGGGATGACGTTTATATATTAACGTTGGTATAAGTGAATAATTTCCTGTGAAAACTCGCGAGCCAGCAGCGAATTCATCAGATGGTCCTGAGCGTGGACCATAATCAGCGTCATCGGCTGGCGCGCCTCGCCCGCATCCTGCTCGATAAGCTGGGTCTGCATCTGGTGCGCCCGGCGGGCGTAGCCGTCGGCTTCATTAAGGAGCAGTTTAGCTTCATCAATATTACCGTGGCGGGCAGCATGAATCGCTTCGAAACATAATGAGCGTGACTGTCCCGCATTCACGATAATTTCCATTACCGCATCTTCTAATTCAATCATAATAGTTCCTGAGATCATTAACTTTATTATTTAAAGCGTACGGCGAAAATCCCTTTTCCGCATAATTCCTGATGACGGTGTTATTTTTATCGGACGCTCCGGGAAATACAGCTAAGAGCGTATTTCCCGACTATTACTGACTGACTGTTTCAGCAACCGGAACGGCAGCTTTGGCTTTTTCGACTTCAGTTTTCATTAATGAGCGTTCATAGGCGCGGAGGAATGGCAGGTAAATGACGGCTGACATCACCATGCAAATGACGCACATCACCACCGGGCTCAGGGTCCAGTTAGCCGCCCAGGAGGCGCCGATAGGGGCCGGCGTGGTCCACGGCGTCAGCGAGACCACCTGAGTCAGCCAGCCGAGACGGGTTGCGCCGTAGGCCAGCACCGCGTTGATCATCGGCACGAACACGAACGGGATAAACATCATCGGGTTCATGATAATCGGCGCCCCGAACAGAATCGGTTCGTTAATGTTGAAGAAGCTTGGCACGATGCCCATTTTGCCGATGGTCCGCAGGTGCGCCACGCGGCTGCGCAGCAGCAGGAATGCCAGCGGAAGCGTCGAGCCCACGCCGCCAATCAGCAGATAGTGGTCCCAGAAGCCCTGCAGATAAACGTGCGGTAGCGCGGCGCCAGCGGCCAGTGCCGCCTGGTTTGCCGACAGGTTCGCCATCCAGAACGGGTTCATAATCCCGGTCACAATCAGCGAGCCGTGGATCCCGGCGAACCAGAAAATCTGGCACATCAGCACGGAGAGCAGGATTGCCGGCAGGGAGTCGGAGGCCGACACCAGCGGCTCCAGCAGATGCATAATCGCCTGCGGCAGGATCATACCGGTCTGCGCTTCGATAAACAGGTTCAGCGGATGCAGTGTCCCGATCACCACCAGCACCGGGATCAGGATTTCGAACGAGCGCGCGACGCCGGTGGGCACCTCTTTCGGCAGGCGGATAGTAATATTATTCTGCTTCAGCCATGCGTAAACGCGGGTGGAGTAGATGGCGGTAATTAAGGCGGTGAAGATCCCCTGGCCTGACAGATACTGGGTGGAAATTTTGCCGTCAGCGTAGGGTGCTGCGACCAGCAGGAAGGCCATAAAGGCCAGCAGGCCGGACATCACCGGGTCGAGCTGAAACTGGCGGCCGAGGCTGGCGCCAATGCCGACGGAAATAAAGAAGGTCATGACCCCCATGCTCAGGTTAAACGGCAGCATCAGCTGCTCACGATACTGCTGTGAGAAATCCAGCCAGCCGCGGGCAAAACCGTTGGTGGTGTCGGGTGAAAAAGGAGGAAAGATAAATACCAGCATGAAAGAGCCGATGATCATAAACGGCAATGCGGCAGTGAAGCCATCGCGGATGGCGATAACGTATTTCTGCTGCCCAAGGCGTCCTGCCAGCGGAGTAATAGATTGCTCGATCACGGCAATCATGGACTGATACAGAGAACTCATTTGCACACCTCTTAATGCGCCGCTGCTATCAGCGACAGAGCATAATCCAGGACGTTATCTCCCCGCTGCATTCCATAGTCCATGGCGTTTATCGGCTGGACCGGAATATTCAGGGAAGCGGCTTTCTCAGATAATGTTTTCAGCATGTATTTTACCTGGGGCCCGAGCAGAACCACCTGGTATTGCGGAAACTGCATGTCAAATTCGGAAACGCCATAGGCGTCTATCTGCACAGGCAGGTTACGTTCCTTCGCCTCATCGACCATCTTCCTGACCAGCAGACTGGTGGACATCCCCGCAGAGCAGCACAGCATAATCTTGTACATCGACACTCATCCTCAATATGTAAAAAGTTATTGCGTGGATGATTTGATATCAGACGGAAACCGGTTTCCATTTATAAAAAACAGAACTGTGATAACCGTCAAGATCTACCGTGTACGGGGCTGATTAATTAGATTCGGCTCACATAATTCCGTGGTTTTTGCGATGATTTTCCATGAAACGGAAAATCGGTTTCCAAATAAAAAAGGAAACGGATATACTGCCGTTGGTTACTATTGAAGCGATTCAGGTCTAAAGATTTACAGGGATCGGCCCGACCCTGTCAGGGGAGAAAGATGTCTACAATCAACGATGTATCACGGTTAGCTGGCGTCTCAAAGGCCACAGTTTCACGCGTGCTGAGCGGCTCTCGCGGCGTCAAAGAGGCCAGTCGTCAGGCGGTACTGCAGGCGGCGGAAGAGCTCAATTACCGGCCAAATATGATTGCCCAATCATTGTTCAGCCAGAGCACGGGCTGCATCGGGGTGATTTGCGCCCAGGATAATATCAATCAAACCACCAGCTATCTGTATGCCCTGGAAAAACAGCTGAGTCAGCATCAAAAGCATCTGCTGCTGCGCTTCGCCAACACCCGCGACGGGGTGATGAACTCGCTCGAAGAGCTCAGCTGCGGCCTGTGCGACGATATCCTGATTATCGGCGCCCGCTTCCCGCTGAATATTGACCGGCCGGATGTGGCGCTGATTGACTGCCTCGAGAGCGAAGGGGCGAACAGCATTCAGTTTGACCACGCTTTTGCCGCGGAAACTGCCTGTAACTATTTGATTAGCCAAGGGCGACGTCAAATTGCGCTCATCCATCCCGAGGGGAGCGGCTTTGCCGATCAGGTGCTGCTGGGCTACAAGCATGCGCTGGAGAAAAATTTCCTGCCGTTTAATCGTAACCTGGTATTCCTCGACAGCACTTCGCCGTCGGTGGCGGTGCAGGAGTTGGTGAGCAACGCGACGACGTTGAACTTCAATGCGCTGCTGGTTGCGGACGAGCAGCAGGCGCAGCGGGTTGTCCCGCAGCTGCAGGCGTTCAGCCGCGCGGTGCCGGAAAAGGTGATGGTCTTTAGCCTGGCCGGCTCGCTACAGCTGCCGGGTATTCCGACCATTCCGGCGATTGAGTACTCGATGGATGTGATGGCGATGCGGATCGTCAGCTGGCTGACGGAAAAGACGCAAATGCTGGGCGGCAGCATGCTGCGTGGGGATCTTATTATTCCGAAAATCTAAGCTGGCCCCGCGCGCGCAGCCGCGGGGCCATGATGAAGTCAAAAAAATACCTGCCAGTGGCGTAACTGACAGGTATTTTTATTTGCGCGGCGGGCGGCCTGTTGGCCGCGTCGCAGGGGCGATCACTGCGCCGGGCAGGTAATCTTGTCGATCGCCGCCTGGTAGTTCTTCTGGTTATTACGCTCTTTTGCCAGGGTTGCCTCACGCACGTAGGTTTGATTCTCTTTCGAGGCGAGAACCTTATTGGCAAAGTCGTTATCGCTAAGGGTTGCCGCCGGGGTGCATTTTTCCTTCACCGCTTTTAATACCAGCTGTTTTTGCTGCTCGAACTGCAGGCTTTGTAGCGGCGATTCGGCCCACGCAGCCGAGGCGCTGAGGGCGCTGACCAGGCACAACATCCAACACGCTTTCATGGCGCTTCTCCTTCAAGGGTGATACCAAACTATATGCGTAGTGCGCAAAACACGCAAATCATCTGGATTATAAATTGTTTAAAATCAGTAAATTGCTTTTCTATGCTGCCCGAACGCGCCGCCGTGAATCCACGGCTATCAGCACCACCGATGACAGGATCAGCAGGGTGCCGAGCCAGTCCGGCAGCGTAAAGGTGATACCCAGCAGCAGCAAAGAGAGCAGGGCGCTGCTCAGCGGCTCGGCGCAGCTGAGGATCCCCGTCTTCGCGCCGCCAATCATCTGCGCGCCGTTCAGGTAAAGGCTGAAGGTCAGCGAAGTGCCGATCACCACCAGATAAAAGAAGGCCAGCAGCAGGGGGCCGTTGACCACAAAGTTGCTGCCCTGGCCGCCGTAGAACGGCAGCAGCATCGCCCCGCCGAGCAGCATGCTCCAGCCGACGATCGGCAGGGTGCCGTAGCGGGCGATAAGCGTTGACGGATAGGTGGTGTAGAAGGCGGCGGCAAAGGCCGAAGCCACCCCCCAGAAGAGCGCCGCGGGTGAAATAGAGAGCGTTGTCGGGTTGCCGTGGGTCACCAGCAGAAACGTGCCAGCCAGCGAAGTGCCGATCGCTGCCAGCACCAGCGGGCGAGGGCGCGTTTTGCGGGCCAGCGCGAACCAGGCGACGATAATCGTCGGCGACAGGAACTGCAGTACCGTCGCGGTCGCGGCGTTTGATTTTTCGATGGTCATCAGGAAGGTGTACTGCACGGTCAGCGCGCCAAACAGCGAGAAAATCAGCAGGCTGACGGCATCTTTGCGGTTTTGCAGGACGCGGAAAATTTTATCGCCGTGGACGAAAGAGAGCATCAGCAGGATCAGGCCGGCGAACAGCAGGCGCGTCATGGTCAGAAACGGTGATGACATCTGGCTTTGCTGCATAATGTACTGCGCGCAGACGCCGGAACTCCCCCATAGCACGGCGGCTATAAGTACATTCAGCATCCCTTTTTTACTGGAGCCCATCTTTCCCTCAGGTGGTATATCGCGAAAAGGGAATCATAGCATGGGCGCGTTCGGACGGCGGGGAAGGAAATGGTAGTCGCCGTCCGCATAAGCGCGGCGCAGATCGGGGAACGGCCGACCAGGCGCCCCCTGACCAGCGCTGCGCCTTAGCTCAAATCAACGTTCTTACTGCCGAACAGCCAGGTCAGCGCAAAGCCGCACAGGTAAGAGACGGCCAGCCCCGCCGCGTAGACCGCCATCCCGGCGTAGATGCCGCTGCCGGAGGTCATCAGCGGCAGCGCCACCAGTCCGGAGGGCCCAAAGACCGTATTCAGCCCCACCGGCAGGCCCAGCCACGCGATCAGGCCGAGGAAGAAGCCGCCGCAGGCGCCGCCGATACAGGCGGTGATAAACGGCTTCATCCGCGGCAGGGTGACGCCATAGATCAGCGGTTCGCCGATACCCAGAAAGCCGGGGATAATCGCCCCTTTGATCTGGGTGCGCAGCAGAGAGCCATGCTTCGCCCGCCAGTAGAGGGCCAGCGCGGCGCCCACCTGCCCGGCGCCGGCCATCGCCAGGATCGGGAACAGCGAGTTAAAGCCCTGCGCATCCACCAGCGCGAAATAGACCGGGACAAAGCCCTGATGGACGCCGAACATCACCGCCAGCAGGAACAGCCCCGCCAGCACCGCCGAACCGAACGGGTTACCGTTGAGGTGCAGGAACAGCCACGACATTCCGGTAAACAGCCAGCCGCCAATCGGCATGATCACCGTAAAGGTGACCGCGCCCATAATCAGCAGCGTGACCGCCGAAGTGAGGATCATATCGAGGTTGGCCGGCATGATACGTCGCACCTGCCTTTCCACCCATGCGCCGATAATCGAGGCGATCAGCACACCGATAATATTGCCGCGCGGGTCGATGCCGTGGCCGAAGAAGGTGGTGATCCCGGCGTAAAATCCGCTGGTCGCTTCGGGGTTGTAGCCGAGAACGAACAGCGAGGCGATAATCGCCCCGTTGACCCCGGAGCCGCCAAACGCCTTCTGGGCGTTATAGCCGATTAAGATACTCAGGAAGGTAAACATCCCTTTGCTGAAGATCTTCATATAGCCGATCAGCGCCACCAGGCTGGCGTTAGGGTGCGCATTCTCCAGGACGAAGATTTGTTCTGCCAGGGTAGCAAAGCCGAGCAGCAGGCCGACGGCGATAAAGCCGGGGATCAGCGGCGTAAAAATGGTGGCGAATTTGGCGAGAAACTTCTGTACCCCGCCGGTTTGCTTGCTCTTCAGCGCCTGTTTCTTCTCGGCGGCGACATCCGCCAGCGACGGGGCGTCCTGCGGCGCATCCTCCAGCATGGCGTTCATCATTTCCGCCGCGGTTTGCGCTTTGCCCGGGCCAAGCACGACCTGAAACTGCTCATCGCTGACGATAACCCCCATCACGCCTTCAACCTGACGGATTGCGGCGCTATCGGCCAGCGCTTCGTCGCGCAGCGTCAGGCGCAGGCGGGTCATACAGTTACCGGCCTGGGCCACGTTTCCGGCTCCGCCGACGTGGGTAAGGATCCGCGCTATCATCTCTTTATTTATTTTTGCCATTGCAGTTTACCTGTCTGTTGGCGCTCAGGCGTTGCCCAGCGCTTTGCGGATATAGCCGCTATTTTTGGCCAGCAGCGACTGCGCTTCTTCGGCGCTAAGATCGGCAAGCACCATCACAATGGCCGTTTTGCAGTGACGGCCGCAGGCGTCCAGCGCGCGCTGGGCGGCGTCGCGATCGCACTCGGTCGCCTCCATGACGATGGAGACCTGACGCTCGATAAGCTTGGCGTTGGTGGCCTCAACGTCAACCATCAGGTTGCTGTACACCTTGCCGACGCGGATCATTGCCCCGGTCGAAATCATATTCAGCACCAGCTTTTGCGCGGTGCCTGCCTTCAGGCGGGTTGAGCCGGTTACCACTTCCGGGCCGACGACCGGAGTGATAGCGACGTCCGCCAGCCGGGCCATCTCGCCGTGCGGATTGCAGCTGACGATAGCGACAAACGCGTTCTGGCTGTGGGCATACTCCATTGCGCCGATGACGTACGGCGTCCGTCCGCTGGCGGCGAGGCCAACCAGCACGTCGCGGTTGCTGAAATTGAGGTTTTGCAGGTCCATTGCGCCCTGCGCCTTGTTGTCTTCGACGTTTTCCACCGCGCTGAGGATGGCTTTATGCCCGCCGGCGATAATCCCGACCACCTGCTCCGGACGCGTGCCGAAGGTGGGCGGACATTCGCTGGCGTCGAGGATCCCCAGGCGGCCGGAGGTGCCCGCACCGATATAAATCAGGCGTCCGCCCGCCTGCAGCGCGGTGGCGACCTTATCGACAACCTGAGCGATCTGCGGCAAATAGGGGGTAATTGCCTCGGCCACCAGCCTGTCTTCCTGGTTAATCACCGTCAGCATTTCAACGGTAGACAGGGTGTCAATATTGGCGCTATTGGCGTTGCGCCGTTCGGTCAGCAGTTTGCTCAGGTCGATACTCATAACAAAACCTCATTATTCACGGTGGCGGGTATTCTAAGGAATTAATTATTCCATTCATGTGAAGGTTATCACGATTAGCGCACGGCAGATAATAAGATATTTGTAGGTATGGCGGGGGATTGTGCGGTAATAAAACTGGAATATTTTATTACCGCAGGCTGGGCTAGCGTAGCGCAGCGGGGGTTTTCAGGCTCAGCAGCAGGGCCAGAAAATAGCTTATCGCCATGGCCAGGCTCATTTTCAACATGGTTTCACCGCCGAGTCCGGCGAGCGGCGCGGCGATGCCGCCAAAGACAAACATCAGCGTACCTAACAGCGCGGACGCGGTGCCCGACTGCCCGGCATCAACGGCGTTCATCGCTTCGGCCCCGGCCACGGTGCTGATGCCGCTCATAAACGACACGGTGAAGAACAGGCCGATCAGCGCCGGCAGCGGCAGCTTCAGCCAGGCGAACAGTAGCATGCCGGCGGCGCACAGCACCGCCAGCATCAGACCCGTGCGCAGCAGGGACTCGGCCGAAAAGCGGCGCGTCAGGCGGGAGAAGATAAGCGCGGCAATAATCAGCCCAATCCCGTTCAGGCCGAACAGCAGGCTGAACTGCATGGCGCTCATGGCAAATTCACTCTGCATCACGAAGGACGACGAGCCGATATAGGAGAACAGGCCGGCCATCATAAAGGCCTGAATCAGGCAGTAGCGCATAAAGCGGCGATTTTTAAGCACCGGCGAGCCGCCCGATTTACGCGAGGTCGCGGCGCCTTTTGCCGGCAGGGTTTCGTGGAGGATCGCCAGGCTTAGCAGTAGCAGTACGCCGCCGATCGCCGCCATTATCCAGAACAGAGTGCGCCAGTCGAAGGCGGTGATGACGTAGCCGCCAAGCACCGGCGACAGAACCGGCGCAATGCCGTTGACGGTCATCAGCAGGGCAAAGAACTGCGTCAGCAGCGCGCCCTGGTAGCGGTCGCGGGCAATCGAACGCGACAGCACCGAGCCGCCCGCGCCGGCAAAGCCCTGCAAAAAGCGCCAGAGAATCAGCAGATGGATATCCTGGGTCAGGGCGCACATCGCCGAGGAGACGATAAACAGCAGCAGCGAGAGGATCAGCGGCCTGCGGCGGCCGATGCGGTCGCTGAGCGGGCCAAAAAACAGCTGGCCGAGGCCCAGCCCGAGCAGCGCGGCGGTCAGCGAGAGCTGGGTTTGCGTGCTGGTGGCGTTCAGCTGGCGGGTGATATCCGGCAGCGCCGGCAGGTAGAAGTCGGTACAGAGCGGGCCGATGCCCGAGAGCAGCCCGAGAATAACAACCCAGGAGAGAGAAATACGCGGCATAGCAGGTCCTTATGAGGATGCCGGGCCCTGCGGCCCGGCGGGAGCAGATCAGCTGGCGCCGCCTCCCAGCGACTGCCAGAGCGTAATGCGGTTTTGCAGATCGGTTTGCTGGAGGGTAATCAGCGTGGCCTGCGCCGACCACAGCGTGCGCTGCGCGGTCAGCACCGACAGATAGTTGCCAATCCCTGCCTGATAGCTGCGGGTGGCGATATCCAGCGATTTCTGCTCGGCGGCGACGTACTGCTGCTGGGCATCCAGCTGCTCGCCCAGCGTTTCCCGGCGCGCCAGGGCGTCGGCGACGTCTTTGAACGCGCTCTGAATACTTTTCTCGTAGGTGGCGATCAGCCCCTTTTTCTCCGCTTCGGCATAGCGAAGCTGCGCCAGGTTGCTGCCGCCGGTAAACAGCGGCAGGCTGATTGACGGCGCGAACGACCACACCTGCATCCCGTGGCTGAACAGCGAAGAGAGCGAATCGCTGCCGACCCCGGCGCTGGCGGTGAGCGAAATGCTCGGGAAGAAGTTGGCGCGCGCGGCGCCAATATCGGCGTTGGCGCTCTTGAGGTTGTGCTCGGCCTCCTGAATATCCGGGCGGCGCAGCAGGACCGACGAAGAGACGCCGGCGGGGATCAGGGCGATGCTGCTATCACCGAGGCTTTGCAGCGTGCCGGGCAGCAGGCTCTCAGGGACGCTTTCGCCGGCCAGCAGGTTGAGCGCGTTTTTATCCTGCGCGACCTGGGTACGATAGCTGGCGACGCTGGCGCGCGCCTGCTGGTAAACCGCTTCGGCATCGCTGAGATCGCTGGCCGCAGCGGTACCGACCGCCATCTGGCGGGCGACAATTTTGCGCGAGCTGTCGGCGCTGGCCATGGTTTCCTTGGCCAGCGCCAGGCTGCTGTTGTCCGCCGCGAGGGTGATCCACGCGGTGGTCAGGTCGGCTATCATCGTCAGCCGCGTATTCTGAGCGGTAAATTCGCTGGCGAGCCAGGTTTCCCGCGCCGCGCGGGTCAGGCTCTGGTTTTTGCCGAACAGATCCAGCTCGAAGCTGGAGACCGCCCCGTCGGCTTCCGCCGATGAGGTGAGGCCGCTGGCCACCGTTTTGCTGCGGGTATGGCTCAGCTCGGCGTCAACGGTGGGGAACAGCGAAGCGCGGGTTTCGCCAAACTGGGCGCGGGCGGCTTCGATATCGGCCAGCGCTTTTTGCACGTCGCGGTTGCTGTTCAGCGCGATGGTCACCACCTTTTTGAGCCGCGCGTCGTTTACCACCTGCTGCCACTGGCTGACGACCGTCGTCGCCTCGCCGTGGGCGCCGGGCAGCGTGGCGGGCACCGGCGCCGCCGGGCGCTCGTAGTGCGGGTCAAGGGAGACGCAGCCTGCGCTCAGGAGCGCGATAAAAACTAACGTAAAACGAAACATAACCTACTCCTGAGAAGGACGCTGGCGGGTGAAGAACCGCTTCACCAGCACAAAGAACAGAGGAACGAAGAACACCGCCAGCAGCGTGGCGGTCAGCGTGCCGCCGATGATCCCGCTGCCGATCGCCACGCGGCTGTTGGCCCCCGCGCCGGTCGCTACCGCCAGCGGCAGCACCCCGGCGATAAACGCCAGCGAAGTCATGACGATAGGGCGCAGACGGGTTTGCGCGGCGCGGATTGCCGCCCGCGAAAGCGAATAGCCTTCATCCACCGCCGATTCGGCAAACTCAACGATCAGAATGGCGTTCTTCGACGACAGGCCGATGGTGGTCAACAGCGCAACCTGGAAGTAGACGTCGTTATTCAGATCGCGCAGCCAGGCAGCCAGCGCCGCGCCGAGCAGGCCGAGGGGGATAACCATGATCACCGAGAACGGCACCGACCAGCTCTCATACAGCGCCGCGAGGCACAGGAACACCACCAGAATGGAGATGGCGTACAGGCTCATGGCCTGGCCGCTGGCCAGCTTTTCCTGCAGTGACATGCCGCTCCATGCCCAGGTGGTGCCCGCCGGCAGGCTGTTGGCGAGGGCTTCCATCTTATCCAGCGCCGCGCCGGAGCTGGAGCCGGCGGCGTTTTCGCCCTGGATTTCAAATGCGGCGGAGCCGTTGTAGCGCACCAGGCTTTCCGGGCCGTACTGCCAGCGGGTGGTGGCGAAGGCGGAGAACGGCGTCATGCCGTCATCGCTGCCGCGCACGAACCATTTCCCGAGATCGGCGGGGACGGCGCGAGAATCGCTATCGCCCTGGATATAGACCTTTTTCACCCGCCCGCGATCGATAAAGTCGTTGACGTAGGTGCCGCCCCAGGCGCTGGAGAGGGTGGCGGTGACGTCGCTCAGCGATAGCCCCAGCGCCACCGCTTTGTTGTTGTCGATATCCACCTGCAGCTGCGGCATCTGCGGCAGGTCGTTGGCGCGCACCGACTGCAGCTGCGGGCTCTGATTGGCCGCCGCCAGCAGCTGGCTGCGCATTTTCATCAGGCTGTCGCGATCGGTGCCGCCGCTGGCCATCAGCTCAAAGGTAAAGCCGTTGCTCTGCCCGAGGCCGTCCACTGAAGGAGGCGTCATGGCAAACAGCGAGGCGTCGCGGATGCTGCCGAGCTCTTTGGTGGCGCGCAGGGCAATGGCCTGCGCGGTGTTGGCTGCGCCCTTGCGCTGGGACCAGTTTTTCAACGACACGAAAGCCATCCCTGCGTTCTGCCCGCTGCCGCTGAAGCTGAAGCCGTCGACGGTAAAGATAACGTTGGTATTGGCCTTCTCTTTGGTCAGGAACCAGTCGGTCACCTGGCGGCGAACCTCGGCGGTGCGCACGGCGGTCGCGCCTGCCGGCAGGGTGTACTGCACCATGATTTCGCCCTGATCCTCTGCCGGCAGGAAGCTGCCCGGCAGCTTCCACATCGCCAGCGCCATGACGGCGCAAATCAGCGCGAAGGCGCCCATCATCGTCGCCGAACGGCGCAGGCCGCCGAGCACGCGGCGCTGATAGCCCTGCTCCGTGCGCCCCCACAGGCGGTTAAACGCCCCGAAGAAGCCCCTGGTATGCGGCTTAGAGTGGCTCAGCAGCGCGCCGCACAGCGCCGGGGTTAAGGTCAGCGCCACCACCACGGAGAGCATCATCGCCGAGATGATGGTGACCGAGAACTGACGATAGATAACGCCGGTTGAGCCGCCGAAGAAGGCCATCGGCAGGAACACCGCCGACAGCACCAGGGCAATGGCGATCAGCGCCCCGGAAATTTCGCCCATCGACTTTTCGGTGGCTTCCCGGGCGGGAAGCCCCTCATCGCGCATAATTCGCTCGACGTTTTCCACCACCACGATGGCGTCATCCACCAGCAGACCGATCGCCAGCACCATCGCAAACAGCGTCAGGGTATTGATGGAGTAGCCAAACAGCGCCAGCACGCCGAAGGTGCCAAGCAGCACCACCGGCACCGCCACCGCCGGGATCAGCGTGGCGCGGAAGTTCTGCAGAAACAGATACATCACGCAGACCACCAGCGCGATGGCTTCAAACAGCGTTTGAATCACATCCTCGACCGATATTTTAATAAACTCGGTGCTGTCCTTCGGATAGGCGATGTCGTAGCCCTGCGGCATCTGGCGCTGATACTCGGCAATCTTATCCTTCACCCGCGTCGCGGTATCCAGCGCGTTGGCGCCCGGCGCCATCATGACGGCGATGCCGGCGCCAGGGTGGCCGTTGAGGTTCGCCGAGGCGGTGTAATCTTCGCTGCCCATTTCAACCCGGGCGACGTCGCTCAGGCGGACGACCGAGCCGTCGCTCTTGCTCTTCACAATGATGTTTTTGAACTGATCGACGGTTTGCAGGCGCGACTGAGCGCGCACGGTAGCGGTAAGCTGCTGGGCGTTAGAGGACGGCAGCGCGCCGATTTTACCCGCCGAGATCTGCACGTTCTGCGCTTCGATTGCCGTTTCGACATCGGAAGGCATCAGCGCATAGGAGGCCAGTTTGGTCGGGTCCATCCAGATGCGCATCGCGTATTCAGCGCCAAATACCTGCAGGCTGCCGACGCCTTCCACGCGCGCCAGCGGGTCCTGCATGTTGCTCACCAGCCAGTCGGCGATATCGGAGCTGGTGGCCTTGTCGGTTTTATCGTACACCGCGAGGATCAGCAGGAAGCTGCTCTGCGATTTCACCACCGTCACGCCGGACTGCTGCACTTCGCTGGGCAGCCGCGATTCGGCCTGCTGGACCTTGTTCTGCACCTGCACCTGCGCGGTGTCCGGGTCGGTCCCCTGCTCGAAGGTCACGTTAATGCTCACCGAGCCGTCGGAGCTGCTGGTGGAGCTGAAGTAGAGCAGGTTATCCAGCCCGGTAAGCTGCTGCTCGATAACCTGGGTCACGCTGTTTTCCAGGGTTTCGGCAGAGGCGCCGGTGTAGGTGGCGGAAATTTTCACCGACGGCGGCGCGACGTCCGGGTACTGGGCGACCGGCAGCGTGCGGATGGCGAGGATCCCGGCGAGCATAATCAGGATGGCGATGACCCAGGCGAACACCGGGCGTCGAACGAAGAAGCGGGAGAACATCAGGCGTTGCCTCCGCTGTTTTTCATTTCAACGGCTTTGACCTGCTGCCCGGCGGCAACCTTGCTGGTACCTTCAACGATCAGCCTGTCGCCGCTCTTCAGGCCGCTCTCCACCAGCCACTTATCGCCGTAGGCTTCGCCGGTTGCGACCTCACGCTGGGCGACTTTACCGTCGGCATCGACCACCAGCGCGGTGGCGTTACCTTTGACATCGCGAGTGATCCCCTGCTGCGGGGCGAGGATCGCATCGTCCATCACGCCCTCATCGACGCGGGCGCGGACGAACATTCCCGGCAGCAGGACGTGCTGCGGGTTGGGGAACACCGCCCGCAGCGTGACCGAGCCGGTTGATTCGTCCACCGCCACTTCGGTCAGCGCCAGGCGGCCCTTCTCGGCATAGGTGCTGCCGTCTTCGAGGATCAGGGTGACGCTGAGGGTATTGGCGTTGGTTGCCAGCGTTTGCTGGCGCAGGCGCAGCAGATCAACGCTCGATCGCGTGAGATCGACGTAAATCGTCTCCAGCCCGCGGATCGTCGCCAGGACCGTATCCTGATCGGCAGAGACCAGCGCGCCTGGGGTGACGGAGGAGATGCCGATCCGCCCGGCAATCGGCGCGCTGACGGTGGTCCAGTTCAGGTTGATGCGGGCGCTCTCCAGCGCGGCTTTTTTCGACTCGACGCTGGCCTTGTCCTGGTTACAGGTGGACTGCGCGTCATCGGCATCCTGCAGCGACACGCCGTTGTCTTTGACCAGTTGCGTATAGCGGCGGGCCTTCTGGCAGTCGGCAACCGTCAGCGATTGCGCCTGCTTCAGGGCGGCCGCCGCTTCGTTATAGGCGGCGCGGTAGCTGGCCGGGTCAATTTGATACAGCGCCTGGCCGGCTTTCACCCTGTCGCCTTCGGTAAACAGACGCTTTTGAATGATGCCGCCCACCTGCGGGCGTACTTCGGCGCTGAGCGATGCGGTGGTGCGGCCGGTCAGCTCGCTGATGACGGAAACGGGCTGGCCTTTCAGGGTGACAACGCCGACTTCCGGCGTCATTTGCTGCGGGGCAGATGTTTGCGAATTATCGCATCCGACCAGCAGAAATAATGCTATTGCGATGGGTATGGTGGTGTATTTCATTATATTTTCTCAGGATAAACGACGTCCGCCCCGCTAATTCAATAGTGAGGTGATGGGTTGGGCGCTGAGGCATTTTCGGATAAACGAAAATGGCTAAAAAGGAACTCAGACGTTCCTGTATGCTGTTATTCGACGACGGCCGCCGGAGCGGTCATTTTTTTGGCTTCTCTGCAGATGAGATGGCTCCACTCCTGGATTTTTGTTGAGAATGATCATTCTCATTTTTGCTCATTATACGTCTCAATCGACCAATGAAAAGGTTTTTTTGTCTAAATTTGAATCGTGAAAATTAAGGCAAAAAATAATGGAGGAAATAAGAATTTTTTGTGAAAGTAAGCACCGCTAATACCCTTACATAATTTAATCGGGAGGCATTAATGGCTTTAATAATGACAACCAGCATTAATCCCGCGGATCGTGATGAGCTGCTGGCGGGTCTACGGGAATACAACCTGCGCTACCTCGACCCGACGCAGTTTGGTGAACTGGGGATCTATCTCCGCGATCGGGCGGGGGAGATGCAGGGCGGTCTGATCGCCAAAAGAAAGGCGAACTGGCTGTGTATTGAGTACCTGTGGGTCAGCGAAGCCTCGCGCGGTAGCGGGCTGGGCGGCGAGCTGATGCGTGCGGCGGAAAAGCAGGCGCGCGAAGAGGGGTGTAACCACGTGCTGGTGGACACCTTCAGCTTCCAGGCCCTGCCGTTTTATCAAAAACAGGGCTACCGGCTGCAGATGTCGCTGCCTGATTTCCCGCACCCCGGCATGGAGCGCCATTATCTCTCGAAGGCGCTGTAAGGCTGCTGCCGCCCCGGACTGCGGCGCGATGCGTCCGATCCGGGCGGCAGAGGGAAAACAGCCGCGGATATCAGCCGCCAATCCCCTGCTGGATCATCGCCAGCGCGTGGCTGACGATGGTTTGTCGGGACATCGTTTTTAAGCGCGGATCGGTGCGAATGCGCGAATAGGGCACCAGCACCAGGCTAATCAGGCTGGTGAACAGCAGCTCCGGCGACAGGGCCGGGTTGAGTTTCCCCTCCTGCTGCCAGCGGCCTATGGTCTCCAGCATCCGGTGATACTTATCGTCGCCAAAGCGGGCGTGCATATGCTGACGCAGCACCGGCATTTCGCCAATCATCTCCTGCATCCACAGCGGCGCAAACCAGTCGTTTTGCTCCGCCAGCGCGGCGAGCGCCTCAATCAGCAGGGTAAACGCGGTCAGCGGATCTTGCGGATGGGCGATAAAAATTTTGCTGATTTCGCTGCGCAGCGGCATAAAGCGCTCCTCCAGCAGCTGGTCGACTAATATCTCCCGCGAGTTGAAATAGTAATGCAGCATCGCCGGCGTGACCCCGGCCTCTTTGGCGATGGCGTTCAGCGACGTCCGGGCGATGCCCTGGCGGGCAAACAGCGCCAGCGCGATATCCATCAGCTGTTCACGGTTAGCGGTGCCCGGCTTTTTGCCGCGCGGGCGGCCTGGGCGGCGCGGCGCATCATGGTCTTTTTGTGCTGTCATTTCTTCACTGTCTCTTGACCTGATTCATCATTTCCCTAAATATTAATTATGCATTTAATTAATTTCAAGCGAGTGTTGCTATGACTTCTGAAATCGCCGCCCGGCCGGCGCCGTCGATCCGCCTGCTGTTCAGCGCCCTGCTGCTGGTGATGCTGCTGTCGGCGCTGGATCAGACCATCGTGTCGACCGCGCTGCCGACCATTGTCGGCGAGCTCGGCGGGCTGGATAAGCTCTCGTGGGTGGTTACCGCCTATATCCTGAGCTCAACCATCGTGGTGCCGCTGTACGGCAAATTCGGCGATCTGTTCGGGCGAAAAATCGTGCTCCAGGTGGCGATTGTGCTGTTCCTCGTCGGCTCGGCGCTGTGCGGCCTGGCGCAGAATATGACGCAGCTGGTGCTGATGCGCGCGCTGCAGGGGCTGGGCGGCGGCGGCCTGATGGTGATCAGCATGGCGGCGGTCGCCGACGTGATCCCTCCGGCAAACCGCGGCCGCTATCAGGGCCTCTTCGGCGGCGTGTTCGGCCTGGCGACGGTCATCGGGCCGCTGATCGGCGGTTTTCTGGTGCAGCACGCCTCCTGGCGCTGGATTTTTTATATCAACCTGCCGCTGGGGCTGTTTGCTTTGCTGGTGATCGGGGCGGTGTTCCACAGCAGCAATAAGCGCAGCGCGCACCAGATCGACTGGCTGGGGGCGTTTTACCTGAGCATGGCGCTGCTGTGCATTATCCTCTTCACCTCCGAAGGCGGCAGCGTGCGGCCGTGGAATGACCCGCAGCTGTGGTGCATTCTGGCCTTTGGCGTCGTGGGAATCATTGGCTTTATTTATGAGGAACGGGTGGCCGTGGAGCCGATTATTCCGCTCTCGCTGTTCCGTAACCGCAGCTTTCTGCTGTGCAGCATGATTGGTTTCGTGATCGGCATGGCGCTATTTGGCTCGGTGACCTTCCTGCCGCTCTATCTGCAGGTGGTGAAGGCGGCGACCCCGACCGAAGCCGGGCTGCAGCTGATCCCGCTGATGGGCGGCCTGCTGCTGACGTCGATCGTCAGCGGGCGGATTATCAGCCGTACCGGTAAATATCGCCTGTTCCCGATCCTCGGCACCCTGCTGGGCGTGGTGGGGATGGTGCTGCTGACCCGGATTACGATCCATTCGCCGATGTGGCAGCTGTATCTGTTTACCGGCGTGCTGGGGGCGGGCCTGGGGCTGGTGATGCAGGTGCTGGTGCTGGCGGTGCAGAACGCAATGCCGGCGCAGATGTACGGCGTGGCCACCTCGGGGGTGACGCTGTTTCGCTCGATTGGCGGATCGATAGGCGTGGCGCTGTTCGGCGCGGTATTTACCCACGTGCTGCAAAATAACCTCCAGCGCCTGCTGCCGGAGGGCGCCGAGCTGCCGAGGGCGCTAAACCCGGAGGCGGTACAGAACCTGCCGACGGCGATCCGCCTTGATTATCTCGACGCCTTCGGCGCGGCCATTCACGCCGCCTTCCTGATGGCCGCCTGTATTATGGCCGTTGCCTTTGTCCTCTCGTGGTTGCTGAAAGAGGTGCCGCTGAAAAAGGCGGCACGCTAGGCGGTTCCGGCGATGCGCAGCAGCGCCCGGCGCAGCGCCGGGGCGGCGAAGCTGAGGAACTTGCGCAGCTTGAGCGGAGCCAGATCCCGGCTGGTATACAGCAGGTGCACCGGCGTCGGCTCGGGTTCGACCGATTCCAGAATGAGCTGCAGCTCGCCGCGGGTCAGGCCATCGATGGCCTGATAGTGCAGCAGCCGCGCCACGCCAACCCCGAGCCGGGCGGCGTCAGCGGCGCTTTCCGGGGTGGTGACCGACAGCACGGCGCGCAGGGTCACCAGCTGGTCAGCCGCTTCGACGGCGCGAAACCGCCAGCCGCTGTAGGGCATCGGCGATTCAATCGCAATAATCGGCAGCCCGGCCAGCTCGCGGGGGCGCTGCGGCACGCCGTGCTTTGCCAGCAGCAGCGGCTGGGCGCAGGTGACAATGCGCATCTCCCCGAGGCGGGTGGCCACCATGCTGCTATCCGGCAGAGCGCCAATGCGCACCGCCAGATCGACGTGGTCGTCTATCAGGTCAACGTTACGGTCGCTGAGCAGCAAACGAACGTTAATTTGCGGGTAACGGGCGAGAAAATCGCTCACCACCGGCAAAACGTGCACGCGACCGAACATCGTTGGCGCGGCGATCACCAGCTCGCCCTTGGGCTGCAGATACTCGCCCGCCGCCTGCCGCTCGGCGTTCTCCACCTCTTCAAGGATCCGCCGCGCGGCGGCAACATACTCTACGCCGGCATCGGTTAGCGTAAGCCGGCGGGTGGTGCGGGTTAGCAGGCGTGCGCCGAGCGCGCTCTCCAGTTCGGCAATATTGCGGCTGACGGTGGTCAGCGGCGTATGCAGCGCCCGCGCCGCCGCCGACATACTGCCCAGCTCGGTAACCTTCACCAGCAGCGCCATCGCGCTTAATCGGTCCATTATTATCCCGCCTTACGGAAAGATGATTGCCAGATCCCCAGTATTATCATTTGTCGCAGTAGAGTCCATGCTGTGGGCAGTGATACAAGGCGCGGAGGATGTATGACCGGTGACTTTCTTGGTATTGCCATCACCCCGGATGTGATGGACGTCCAGCATGAAATGGGCAGCGACGGGCTGTGGCAATCGCCCCATAGCCACCGTCAGGCGAACCGCTTTACCGCCAGCGAGGAAGCGATGATTACCAGCAGGGACAGCTTTTATCTGGCGACGGTGTCGCAAACCGGCTGGCCCTATATCCAGCACCGCGGCGGGCCGCCCGGCTTTCTGCATCTGCTGGATGAGACCACCCTTGCAATGGCTGATTTTAGCGGCAACCGGCAGTACATCAGCACCGGCAACCTGCGGGGAAGCGCCAGGGCGTGCCTGTTTTTGATGGATTACCCGCGCCGTGCCAGGCTGAAAATCTACGCCACCGTTGAGGTGCTGGCGGCGGATGAGGATCCCGCGCTGCTGGCCCGGGTGAAGCCGGAAAATTACCGCGGCAGCGTTGAGCGTATCTTTCGCTTTCATCTGCAGGCGTTCGACTGGAACTGTCCGCAGCACATTACGCCGCGCTATAGCGCGCAGCAGGTGGCGGAATATAGCCAGACGCTGCAGCAGCGTATTCACGACCTTGAGCAGGAGAACCAGCGCCTGCAGCAGTTAACCCGCACAGGAGAAGATCATGACTGAACAACGCCCGCCGCTGCCGCCGTTTACCCGCGAAAGCGCGGCGCAAAAGGTACGTGCCGCCGAAGACGGCTGGAACAGCCGCGATGCGCAGAAGGTGGCTCTGGCCTATACCCCCGATAGCGAATGGCGCAACCGCAGCGAGTTTGTACACGGGCGGGCGGAGATCGTCGGCTTCCTGCAGCGCAAGTGGCACAAAGAGCAGGAGTACCGGCTGATTAAGGAGCTGTGGGCGTGGAGCGATAACCGCATTGCGGTGCGCTTTGCCTACGAGTGGCGTGACGACAGCGGCAACTGGTTCCGCTCGTACGGCAATGAAAACTGGGAGTTCGATGAGCACGGCCTGATGCGCACGCGCTACGCCTGCATCAACGATCTGCCGATCGGCGAAAACGAACGCCTGTTTCACTGGCCCCAGGGCCGCCGGCCTGATGACCATCCGGGGCTCAGCGCTCTGGGGCTGTAAAGCAGGCGTTAACTTACGGTTAATCGGCTTGCGGGAAATCGACGACCGTATCGTTAACCCGATTCACCATGTTGGTGAACAGAATGGCGCTGACCGCGCTGATAATCTCGATAGTCTGCTGGTCGCTGAATCCGGCGCTGCGCAGGGCGCTGACGTCGGCTTCCGGCAGGGTGCCGGTGGTGCTCACCAGGGTCTGAACGAATTTTGCCAGCGCATCGAGGTGTGCATCCTGCGGATACTCGCCGCGGCGCAGGGCGTGGATCTGCTCGCTGCTGTAGCCGGCTCTTTTGGCCATCATGGTGTGCGCCGCCAGGCAGTAATCACAGCCGGTGGCTTCGCTCACCGCCAGGTTAATAGCTTCCAGCTCTTGTGCATTCAGGCTGCCCTTACTCAGCATGGCGTTATGCGCCAGCGCCTGCTGCAGCGCCGCCGGAGAGTGGCCGCCGATGGTCAGAAAGGCATTCGGCACCTTGCCCATCGCTTTTTTAATCCCGCCAAAAATTTCTGCGGCTTTACCTGTGGCATCTTGTTCACGAATTTCAGCTAAACGGCTCATGGTTAACTCCTGTGTATTTGCGGGTATGTCGTGGCAGTGGGGACATCTTAGGCGCCGGCGGCGTGCTAGACTCGCGCTCTGCGTCTCACCTTTTTGTCTTATCGTCTCAGGAGAGGTATGGATAGTCTCAGTCATCTGCTGGCGCTGCTGGCCCCGCGCTGCGAAGTCAATCTGCACTGCCGTTTTGGCGGCCGCTGGCAGGCTGGCCATGACCAGATGCCCGGCGGCGTGGTGCCGTGGCATTTTGTCCTGCGCGGCGAAGGGCGGGTGACCGTGGGCCATCAAACCCGACATATGCGGGCGGGAGACGTCATTTTGCTGCCACACGGCTCGCCGCACCTGATGGAAAGCCTGCTCGAATGGGGGCAGATTTTGCCGGTTGCCCACCGCTTTAACGGCACGCTGACCGAGATGCGAACCGGCAGCGACAGCGACGCGCTGGAGATGCTGTGCGGCGAGTTTTACTTTGGCCCGCACGTCAGCTGGCTGTTTGCCGAAGAGGCCGAGCTTGTGCACCTGCATACCGACGAGCGCCGGGAGTGCCCGGAGCTGGAGATCCTGCTCAACGTGCTGGTGCGGGAAAGCCTCGCCGATCGCCCCGGCAGCGGGGCCATCGTTCGCAGCCTTGGCGATACGCTACTGGTGCTGCTGCTGCGCACGCTGCTCGGCACGGAGCAGCCGCCGGGCGGTCTGCTGCGGCTGATGAGCGACGAGCGCCTGATGCCAGCGGTATTCGCGGTGCTGGCGGCGCCGGAGCAGCCGTGGACGCTGGAAACCATGGCCGCGCGGGCATTCCTGTCGCGGGCGACCTTTGCCCGCCATTTCGCCCGCGTCTATCATCTCACTCCCCAGCGTGGCTTACCCAGCTGCGCATGGCGATGGCCGCCCGCCTGCTGCGCCTGGAGCGGCAGGCCAACCTGGATGTTGTCGCCGATCGCTGCGGCTTTCAGTCGCTGGCCTCCTTCTCGAAGGCCTTTAAAAAGCTCTACGCGATGACGCCCGGCGAATGGCGACGTCGGTAGGGCAAGGTGACATTGCGTCCGCCCGGACGCCGGTGCAGGCGAAAATAGTCGTCCGGTTTTCGGTTGTCGTCTTTAGGGCCGAAGCGCCAGAATCCTGCGCATTGACAGCAGCAATCGTTTAACGGGGTGTTCAGCCATGCAGGTGATTGATAAAGGGTTATGCGATACCTGGTATGAGGCGCTGGTGGCCCGCTCATCCCAGTACGCCGGGCTGTTTTACGTCGGCGTGAAAACCACCGGCGTGTTCTGCATCGCCACCTGCCGCGCCCGCAAGCCAAAGCGGGAAAACGTGGAGTTTTATAGCGATTTCAAAGCCGCGCTCAGCGCCGGCTTTCGTCCGTGTAAAATTTGCCGACCGACGGAAAACGCCAGCTCTGCGCCGCCGATGGTGGAGCAGGTGCTGCAGCAGCTGCGCGCCGCGCCCAAGGTGCGGATCAGCGATGACCAGCTGCGTCAGCAGCACATCAGCCCGGAACGCATGCGCCGCTGGTTTAGCCAGAACTACGGCATGACGTTTCAGGCCTTCCAGCGGATGCTGCGGGTCAATACCGCCCTGCAGGAGCTACAGGGCGGGCGCAGCGCGACCGACGTGGCGTTTGATAGCGGCTACGACTCGCTCAGCGGCTTCGGCTATACCTGCAAAAAGCTCACCGGCCGGGCGCCGAGCAAAGCGGGGCGGGTTATCCTGATCCAGCGCTTTACTACCCCCATCGGGCCGATGTTTGTCTGCGCCACCGAGCGCGGGGTTTGCCTGCTGGAGTTTGTTGACCGGCGGATGCTGGAGAGCGAATTTCGCGACCTTCAGCGCCTGCTGGCGGCCAATATTATTGCCGGGGAAAACGCCCATACGCGCCAGGCGGTGGCGGAGGTCGGGGAGTATTTTGCCGGCCAGCGGCAGCGCTTTTCCCTCACTCTTGAGACGCCGGGCAGCGATTTTCAGCAGGCGGTCTGGCAGCAGCTGCGGGCGGTGCCCTACGGCACGACCGAGCATTATCAGGGGCTTGCCGAGCTGATGGGCAACGCGGGGGCGGTGCGCGCGGTGGCCAACGCCAACGGCGCCAACCGGCTGGCGCTCGTTATTCCCTGCCACCGGATTATCGGCAAAGATGGCTCGCTCACCGGCTACGGCGGCGGCCTGGCGCGCAAAGAGTGGCTGCTGGCCCATGAGGCAAAATTCAGCAGATGATTTTATTTCCTGTTGCTGCTTTTGATGTTTAAAAGCTGACCATAAAGCCGTTATAGTTTCGCACGAAAATAATAATGACTTTCTAATGGACTAACAGGGTGAAAACAATGAAATTGCGTTTACGGACAGCCGCCGTAGTGGTGCTGGCGGGCCTGCTGCTGGCGGGTTGCGATCGGCAAGACGGCGATGCAAAACACATTAAAGTTGGCGTGATTAACGGCGCAGAACAGGATGTGGCGGAAGTGGCGAAGAAGGTGGCGAAAGAGAAGTATGGCCTCGACGTTGAGCTGGTTGGTTTTAGCGGCTCCCTGCTGCCGAACGAATCGACTAACGCCGGGGATCTGGACGCCAACGTCTTCCAGCACCGGCCGTTCCTCGAACAGGATAATAAAGCGCACGGCTATCACCTGGTGGCGGTCGGAAACACCTTCGTATTCCCGATGGCGGGCTACTCGCGCAAGATTAAATCGGTCGCTGACCTGAAAGACGGAGCGACCATCGCCATTCCTAACGATCCGACCAACCTTGGCCGCGCGCTGCTTCTGCTGCAGCAGGAGAAGCTGATTACCCTCAAGGCCGGTACCGGGCTGCTGCCGACGGCAATCGATATCACCGCTAACCCGCACAGCCTGAAAATCATGGAGCTGGAAGGCGCGCAGCTGCCGCGGGTGATCGACGATCCCAAGGTTGATGTGGCGATTATCAGCACCACCTACCTCCAGCAGACCGGGCTCTCTCCGGTGCGCGACGGCATTTTTATCGAGGATAAAAACTCGCCCTACGTGAACATCATCGTCACCCGCGAAGATAATAAAGATGCGCAGAACGTGAAGGAGTTTATGCAGTCCTACCAGTCGCCGGAAGTGGCGAAGGCGGCGGAAACGATCTTCAACGGCGGCGCGGTGCCGGGCTGGTAATCACTCACGCAGGGAGAGCTGTCTATGATTCGGCAACGTCAGGCGGATATGCTGCTGGTCGCCGCCACGCTCATCGCCGCCTGCGGGTGGATATTTTCGCGTGAAGCCATCGCCGGGATGCCGGTTTTTGCCTTCCTCGGCCTGCGCTTCTTTTTCGCCGCGCTGCTGCTGCTGCCTTTCTGTCGCGGTTTTCGCGTCGAGAAACGCCAGTGGCCGCAGATAATTATCAGCGGCCTGTGGTTTGCGCTCAACCTGTGCCTGTGGATTTACGCGGTATCGACCACGCCGTCGCTGGGCGAGGGGGCGTTTATCATGAGCCTGTCGATGCTCTTCGTACCGCTGACCGCATGGGTGATGATGAAAACGCGCCCGGCGCGCGCTTACTGGGAGTGCCTACCGCTGGCGATCGTCGGTCTTGCCCTGCTGAGCCTGCATATGCCGATTGCCTTCCACCCCAGCCAGGGCTGGTTTCTGCTTACCGCGCTGGTGCAGTCAATCTGGTTCTGCTACACCAGCCGCTGCGCCCGCGAGGTGCCTCTGATCCCGCTGACCGCCGTGCAGCTGGGGATCACCGGCCTGGTGGGGCTGGCGATCTCAGCGGCGGTGGAAAGCTGGGATCGGCCGTTTACCCTGCCGACGTTCGGCTGGCTGCTCGCCAGTATCGTTATCGCTACCAGCCTGCGCTTCGGCCTGCAGATGAAGGGGCAGAAGTACGCGGCGGTTGCCAGCGCGGCGATTATTATGGTGCTCGAACCGCTGCTGACGGTGATTGCCGCCGCCCTGTGGTATCACGAGCAGCTGCCGCTGCAGAAGATTATCGGCGGCGTGCTGATCCTGGTTGCCCAGCTGTGGTTCCGCTGGCGCATGCTTAAGCCGCTACGCTAAACCACCGTGCTGCTGCGCCATCAGGTGCAGCAGCGGCACCAGCGATAGCCCGTCCGGCATCTCGCCGCGGGCGATCAGCTCCCGGATCTCTTCGAAGGTAAACCAGCCGGTTTCCATCACCTCATCCTGGTCGGCGTCCATTCCAACGTACTCCAGATCGCGGGCAAGCCAGGTGATGAACAGCTGGTCGCTGCTGCCGTAGGAGGGGTTGTAGCGGATAATCTCTTCGGCGTTTTTGGCCTGCCAGCCGGTCTCTTCGCGCAGCTCGCGCAGGGCGGCCGCCCGCGGCTCTTCGCCTTCATCGATGCCGCCTGACGGGATGGCCCACACCACCTGGTCAATCAGATAGCGGTAGTGGCGGATCAGCAGCACTTTACCCTGCTGCATTGCCACAATGCCAACCGCCGGGCGCGGGTAGTGGATGGCGTAAAAGTCGCGGCGTTCGTCGGCGGTGATGTCGATAGCCACCTTGCGCATACTGAACCACGGAGTATGGGCAATCACTTCGGCGTCGTGCATATCGTCGGCGGTCAGTCTCTTTTTCATCGGGGCCACTTGTGCAGAAAATTGAGCCTTCAGCACACCATAGCCGGCGGCGGCTGGCAAGCGGGGAAAGTTGGCCCAATCTCATCGATCATTGCCCAAATGCCCATATTGCGCCAGGCTTGTGGGACGTACGATGTTCGCCTGATTACCCCGAAGAGGCATACGCATCATGAACATCACCCACATCCGTAACGCGACACAGATTATTGAATATGCAGGTAAAAAATTCCTGATCGATCCGATGCTGGCGGATAAGGCCGCCTGGCCTGGATTTGCCGGTACCGCCCGCAGCGAGCTGCGTAACCCGCTGGTGGCGCTCCCCTTACCGCTCTCTGCCATTATTGACGTTGACGCCGTGATTGTGACCCATACCCATGAGGATCACTGGGACGAGGCGGCGATCGCCGCGATCCCCAAGGCGCTGCCGGTTTTTGTCCAGCATGATGCCGATGCCCGGCTGCTGCGCGGTCAGGGGTTTAGCGATATTCGCCTGCTGTCTGAGAGCAGTGAATTTGAAGGCGTGACCCTGCTGAAAACCACCTCCGGGCAGCACGGGAGCGATCGTACCTATGCCGTGCCGGCGATGGCGGAGCGTCTGGGTGAAGCCTGCGGCGTGGTGCTGCGCCATCCGCAGGAGAAAACGCTGTGGCTGGTGGGGGACACCATCTGGCGCGATGAAATCGAAGCCGACATGATCCGCCTGCGCCCCGACGTGGTGGTGCTTAACGCCGGATATGCCCACGTCATTGGCTTTGGGCCGATCATCATGGGCAAAGAAGACGTACTGAAAACGCACTTTACCCTGCCGGAAGCGCAGATCGTGGTGGGCCATATGGAGGCGGTGAACCACTGCCTGCTGAGCCGCCGGGAGCTGAGCGAGTACGTGGCTGACAACCAGATTGCCGGGGTGGTCAGCATCCCGCAGGATGGGGAAAGCATGGTATTTTAACTTCCTGACGGGGAGAGGAGGCAGCGATGAAATTAACCGAAGTGGCGATTGTCGCGGTGGAAGGGTTTAGCCCGTTTCACTACTCCGTTCCCTGCATGCTGTTTGGCGACAGCGTGTCAGAAACGAAGCGTTTTAACCTGCGCCTGTGCGCCGAGCGGCCGGGGCTGCTGGCCGCCCGCGACGGCTTCGCCCTCCATGCCCGGGATGATTTTACCGCCCTTGAGCGGGCGGATATTGTGGTGGTGCCCTACTGGGGCGCGGTCAATCAGCGTCCGCCGCAGGCGCTGCTCGATAGCCTGGTGCGGGCGCACGATAACGGCGCTGAAATTGTCGGTCTCTGCCTGGGGGCGTTCGTGCTGGGCTACGCCGGGCTGCTGGACGGCAGGCGAGCGGCGACCCACTGGGAGTTTGAGCAGGATTTTCAGCGCCTGTTCCCGCAGGTGCAGCTGGATATCAACGCGCTGTACGTCGATGACCGGCGAATTATCACCTCGGCGGGCACGGCGGCGGCGCTCGACTGCTGCCTGTATATTATTCGCCAGCGCTTCGGCAGCCTGGCGGCTAACCAGATTGCCCGTCGGATGATCGTTCCGCCCCATCGCGAAGGCGGTCAGGCGCAGTTTATCGCCCAGCCGGTGCCGAAAAGCACCCGCGATGCGCGCATTAACTGCCTGCTTGAGTATCTCCAGCAGCATATTCACGAAGCGCATAATCTCGATTCGCTGGCGCAGGTGGTGGCGATGAGTCGCCGCACCCTGACCCGTCATTTTGCGCAGGCCACCGGGATGAGCATTGCCGACTGGCTCACCGCCGAGCGGCTGCGGCGCAGCCAGATCCTGCTCGAAGCGGGCGAGATGCCCGTTGAGCAGGTGGCGGAAATGGTCGGGTTTCGCTCCGCCGTCACCTGGCGCCAGCAGTTTAAGTCCCGCTTTGGCGTCAGCCCGGCAGAATGGCGGCGGACCTTTCGCCGCGGGGCTTAGCCGGCGAGGGTCGCGCTGTCGATCACGAAGCGATATTTGACGTCGCCTTTCACCATTCTTTCCCACGCTTCGTTGATCTGATCCCCGCGAATAAGCTCAATATCGGCGACGATGCCGTGTTCGGCGCAGAAATCGAGCATCTCCTGGGTTTCCGGGATCCCGCCAATCATCGACCCGGCAATCGACCGGCGACGAAATATCAGGTTAAACACCTCCGGCGACGGATGCGGGGTCGCCGGCGCGCCCACCAGGGTCAGGGTACCGTCGCGTTTAAGCAGCGTGGTGAAGGCATCGAGGTTGTGTGGCGCCGCCACGGTGTTAAGAATAAAGTCGAAGCTTTTGACGTGCGCCGCCATCTCCGCCTCGTTGCGCGATACGACTACCTCGTCCGCTCCCAGCTCTCTGGCCGCGTCACGCTTGGATTCCGAGGTGGTAAAGGCCACCACGTGAGCGCCCATGGCGTGGGCCAACTTGATCCCCATGTGTCCCAGCCCGCCGATGCCGACGATGCCCACTTTTTTACCCGGCCCGACGTTCCAGTGGCGCAGCGGCGAGTAGGTGGTGATACCGGCGCACAGTAGCGGCGCTACGGCGGCCAGCTGCTCCTGCGGGTGGCGCACGCGCAGCACGTAACGCTCGTGAACCACGATTTGCTGAGAGTAGCCGCCCAGCGTATGGCCGGGCGCATCCTGAGTGGGGCCGTTATAGGTGAGCACCATCTGGTCGCAGTAGTTTTCCAGCCCTTCCTCACACTCTTCGCACTGCTGACAGCTGTCGACCATGCAGCCGACGCCCACCAGGTCGCCCACGACGTAGCGGGTAACGTGGTCGCCGACGGCGGTCACCCGACCCACGATTTCATGCCCCGGCACGCAGGGATAGACTGTCCCGGCCCATTCGGAGCGGGCCTGGTGTAGGTCGGAGTGACAGACGCCGCAGTAGTCGATGGCGATCTGCACATCGTGCGGCCCCGGCTCGCGGCGGGAGATGGCCATCGCAGCCAGCGGCTGGCTGGCGGAATGGGTACCAATAGCGTTGATCTGCATAGCGAAACCTCTTCTGAATAAACGTGCTGAATGGGGCGGAGGGAGGTACGTGTTTTTTGCGCGGCAACGCTAAGCGTAGCCTGGCTAGCGCCGGACGGGAGGGGTTTAGCTCAAAGGGTTAAAAAGAGTGGATAATCCCCCGGCTGGCGGGGGAATCAGGGGTCACATCAGGGTTCAACGGCCGTCAGATAATCCAGGCGCAGCGGCTCGGCCAGCAGGCCGTCCATCTGCGCGATAAAGTCCTGAAAATGCGGCAGGGCGATATGCTCCTCCAGCGCCGCCTGGCCGCGCCACGACTCGCGCATATAGAAGGTATCCGGCGTATCGCGCAGCTGGAACAGGGCATAATCGACGTTGCCCGGCTCCTGGCGGGTAGGCAGCAGCAGCGCCTGCAGGGCGTGGCGCAGCGCTGCGGTTTTTCCCGGCTGCGCTTTCAGTACCGCAATGATAGAAATCACTTCCGCCGTCATCTTAAAACCCCTCCAGCACGATTTTGCCAACGGCGCGGCCGGTTTCGAGCTGCGCATGGGCTTTCTGCAGGTTCTCCGCGGTGATCGCACCGAAGTGTTCGCCGAGCGTGGTTTTAATCGTTTTATCATCAATCAGCGCGGCGACGCGGGTCAGCAGCTGATGCTGGGCAACGATATCCGACGTTTCAAACATCGAGCGGGTAAACATAAACTCCCAGTGCAGCGAGATGCTTTTGGCCTTCAGCGGCCGGGCGTCGAGGGTTTGCGGATCGTCGATCAGCGCCAGCTTGCCCTGCGGCGCAAGGGCGGCAATCAGCTGCAGATAGTGCTGTTCGGTGTTGTTCAGGCTGGCGACGTGGGTCACTTCCTTCACTCCGATACGGGCCAGCTCTTCGCTCAGCGGCTTATTATGGTCAATTACGTGATGCGCACCGGCGTCCAGCACCCATTTCTGGCTCTCCGGACGCGATGCCGTCCCGATCACCGTCATCCCGGTCAGCCTGCGAGCCAGCTGGGTCAGGATGGAGCCAACGCCGCCCGCCGCGCCGACGATCAGCAGTGTGTCACCCGCGTTGCCGCCTTCCTGGACGCCCAGGCGGTCAAATAACAATTCCCAGGCGGTGATGGCGGTGAGCGGCAGGGCGGCCGCGGAAGCGTTATCCAGCGAGCGCGGCTTGAGGGCGACGATCCGTTCGTCCACCAGCTGAAACTCCGCGTTGCTTCCCGGGCGGCCCAGCGCGCCGGCGTACCAGACTTCATCGCCCGGTGCGAACAGGGTGACCGCCTCGCCAACGGCTTTGACCGTACCAACCGCATCCCAGCCCAGCACGCGCGGCGTATCGGCATCGAATCCGGCGCGCACCTTGGTGTCCACCGGGTTAACGGAAATGGCCTTGACCTCAACCAGCAGGTCATGGCCCTCAGCGGTCGGAACCGGCAGCTCGATAGCGTTTAAAAAGGGGATATTGTGGCCTTCTGCCGCTGCGCGGGTGATGGCGATTGCTTTCATATACTCTCCGGTTTTCAAATGGGTTCATCGGTTGAATGCGTCGAGGATAGACCGGCGTCGGACGGGGAAAAACGGCCCGACGGCGATAAGAGTTATATTCAAAAAGAGAAAATCAGCTCACGGCACAAGGTTAGGACGGTATGGGCCCCGCGGTTTCATATTTGAGAATAATTTTGCGTGAACTTCAAAAATATTAACTCCTCTGGCGTTGAATAATAATATTGCGTTATAGCTCAAATTTTACGCCTTGACTCACGCCACGCTGCATGCGACTTTCTTTATATCAAATAATAAACAGAGTTTCATATTTGAGACAAAAACATTCTCATCGCAATATTTAGCTGAATGTTTCACTGCTGAGACAAATTAATTAAAACGACGCTATTTAGCGACGGCGGTCTTCTGTTGCTTATTAAAATATAAAGTGAGGCATGTGCTATGCGTAAAATAACGATCGCGCTGCTGCTGGGCGCGTGTACCGGAGGCTTCGCGCAGGCGGAGCAAGGAAAGCCGTTTCCGCATATCGGCTGGCGCAGCGCCGATAATCTCGCCGGGGTGGATTTCGGCGGCGCCCTGCGGGCAAACTACCGCTATGAAGACTGGCAGGGCAGTAATTATCGCAATCCGCCGCATCTGCGTTTCGATACCTTTCGTATCGACAGCAGCGGGTTTTATAATAACTATTTCTTCGACGCCGGATTCTGGTTTCAGGATCACCATAAATATGCCGTCGACCGGGCCTATGTGGGATATCGTTTAAACGATAATAATAATATTACGCTCGGTATTCCGGGTAAACCCTTTGGCCTTGAACCCTATCCACAATTCGGCTGGTCTTACGGCATTCCCTTTTATTTAGGCTTTGGCGTCAATGCCGGTAGCGGGGTGAACTATCAATATCACGATAAAAACTGGTCGCTGGATGTAGCTTATTTCCCGTGGATGGAGCCGGAAAACCTGCGCTACGCGCCGGAGGTTGGCGATTACAGCCGCCTGAAGAACACCTTCTACCCCAGCCAGCACCAGCAGCGTAACGAGAAGCGCGATCAGGTTAACGTCCGCATCGCCCGGGAGTTTCGCGGCGGAGGCTGGAGTAACGAGCTGGGCGGCTCGCTGGCGCTGGCGCGTCTGCACAATCGCGAAACGGACGATGACGGCACCTTCTGGGCGGCAGGCCTGCACGGAATGCTGCACAACGGGCCGTGGCAGCTCACGTCGCAGGTGATTCGCTATCAGTACGATCCTAAGAACCCGGCGGGCGTCAGCGACGATACGATCCTGATGGGCGGCAACGGCCTGACGCCGGCCTATCTTATTCCGGCCAAGGGCACCACCGCGTCGCTAAACCTCGCCCGCGACGTCGACGTGAAGTGGGGCTCGGTGTCAAAGCTGCGTTTCTATAATGACTACAGCGTGCTGTGGAAAGACAAAAGCGGCTGGCAGGATTCGCAGATGAATACCCTTGGGGTGCAGGTATTTGCCCTGCCGGTGATGCTGTGGGTCGACCTCAGCTGGGCGAAGAACGCCAACCCCTGGGGCGGGGCGCTGAACGCTACGGGCTGGACCAGCACCGAGTCCGAGGGCAGCGGAAAATGGTATTTCCGCACTAACGTCAATATTGGCTACTACTTCTGATGAGAAGCGGGCAAGGAGGCCCTGCTGCGACGGTACGACCGGGAGGATTAGCGCCTCTTTGATCTACTCCTGGCTGTTTGTGGCGCGTTATTTTTCACCTTATTTTTCCCACTGCCGCAAAGCGGTAATATCTTTTTCTCCCTCGGCTTCTTTTAATCGCCGCCGCTGCTCGGCAAACTGACTATATTCGCCCTGTGCCTTTTCGTCGGCTATTTTCTTACCGATTGTACCGGAGCCCTGCAGAACTTCACGATCGTTAAATTGAAGAAACTGATCGAGTTTTTCCTGCCAGTCGTGCAGAAATACCTGTTGTCGACGGCGTGCCTGGTCTTCGGCAAAATCCAGCCACATATTCACGACCCGATTAAGCTCGCTGACTTCATTCTGATTAAGGTAGTTTTTTGCTACCGTGACATCACTTTTACGCACCTCTTCACCTTTATAGCTGGTCAAACCCATATGCGGTTTATTGGCGTCAGCGCGATTTTGGATGAGTTCGGCTGCGGTATAGCCCGTACAGGCGAAATGCAGCTTATTCTGGATGGTTTGAAAAAACTGCGTCGTTTCCTTCAGCGACGGCTGGTAGTCGGCAGCTAACGCAAAGATCTCCCGCACCCGTAAATAAACCCGGCGCTCGCTGGCCCGAATATCGCGGATACGCTCAAGCATCTCATCGAAATAATCAGGTACCGCGGATGGGCCAACGGGCGGATTCTTCAACCGCTCATCGTCCATAACAAAGCCTTTGATCAGATATTCCTGCAGCGTTTGGGTGGCCCATTGGCGGAACTGAACCCCGCGAGGCGAGCGGACGCGATAGCCAACGGCGAGAATGACCGCAAGGTTGTAATGAAGAGTCTTGCGACTTACTTTACGATCCCCTTCCTGTTGAACCTGTAAGTAAGGCTTACAGGTTGCATCTTGTTCAAGCTCACCCTCTTCATAAATAGCTTTTATATGTTGTGTGATGGCCTGAGGTGTTACCTGATACAGATGCGCGATCGTTGCCTGTGGCAGCCATAATGTTTCCTGTTCGAAGCGGCATTCAATGCGTACCTCTCCATCACCGCTGCTGAAAATTACAAATTCCCCTGCCGGTGATAGCGTCAGGTTTTCATCTGTCATATGGCCTCCAGGTAACCACCTTTGAATGGTCAGTATGCCAGAAACCGCAAATTAATTTCATTAGCCAACGGGTTAACATGGAGCATCCGGGAGCGGCTACCCAAAGTTTTGACGCTGAGAGCAGGCAATATGAGCATCTGGCAAACGTTTTAAGGAATGGCTTTATCTGAGTTAACGCAGTCTCTTCTCGACGAGCCCGAAAGGGCATGGCAAACCAAATATTGGCAGGAAATTAAAAGAGGGCGTATACAGGTTTTACCAGTATTACTGAAAAACTGTCAGATTCCTGAAGTCTTGAAAACTAAAAAATATGCAGATTTCAGAACGGATTTTAATGGCGGACTGAATGAGCTATTACAAGCGTAGAACGCCTGGTACAGAATTGACAATAAGAAGGGTATCGCAGAGGGAGCAACTGGCGGAAGATCACAGGAGTTGAACCTGCCCGGGACCGCTGGCGGCCCCAACTGGATTTGAAGTCCAGCCACCTCACCGGAGATGACGATCTTCCGCGCCTCGATTGCTACATGGAGGCGGGGCGCATTATAGCTACTTTCAGTCATTTACCACATACCTAAACGCACTTTTTTACTGTTAAAACTGGACTTTACAGAACACTCCTGGTCAAATCCCTTCAAAATCCGTGGCTTACACTTTTTTACATTCTCGCGCGTTAGCGCAATATCGTCTTCGCAGGGGTTGCCGCGTCGATTTGCCCGGCAAAAAAGCCCCGAAAGATGCGGCGAACGATGTCTTATCGTGAAGAAAAGCCTGAACCGATGTTCCTCTGGAAGGACGACGGGGACGTTTTTGCTTCAGTCCGCAGCCGATACGGCAGCGATGAAAGGGTTTTTTTATTCCATTTATTAGCAAAAAGTAATTTCCGTTTCATTGCGGTGACTCACGCCACAGACAGTTTTGCCGTTCGGTGGTAGCGTACTCTGCCGCTGAGAGGAGCCCGGAATGGATCTAGAAAACATCTTTCGTGACGTTAAGCTGAGCAAAACGGAAATGACCGTCCTGCGCTCTATTCAGCACGATCCTGAACGCTGCGTGCGGGAGGGGATCCGCGCCGTCGCCGAGCGCTGCTACAGCAACCCCTCTTCACTGGTGCGTCTGGCAAAGAAGCTTAAGTTCAGCGGCTGGCTGGAGCTGGTCTATTTTATTAAATTCAATATCACCATGCCTAAGCTCGATGTTACCAATGACATCGACTATATGAGCATTCTGCCGGCAGAGCAGGTCACCCCGCTGCTGGAAAGCCTGCAGCAGCACCGCATCCTGGTCCACGGCAGCGGCTTCTCGCAGCTGATTGCGCAATATATTTATAATAAGTTTCTGGTGACCGGCGTAAACGCCAGCCTCGCGCTGTGGCCTGATTATGAAATTCTCGAACAGAAAAACGCCGCCAAATTTGACTCGATCTGGATAATTTCTAAATCCGGGCGCAGCAGCTCGGCGCTAAATTGGGTGAAGGCGCTGGAGGGGAAAGAGATTAACCTGGTCTGCTTTACCGGCGACTATCAAAGCCCGCTGGCCCAGGCGGCGGATACCGCGTTTATTATTCACGACCCGCAGAAGTTTGATGACGATATTTACTGGAGCAACCCGTTTTTCGGCTACTGCATATTGGGCTTTGAGCGCTTTCTGAAGATGTGGTTTATTCAGACTTCGAAAGGGAAGGCGGGCGACGCCTCTTAGACGCGGTGCCGCAGCGCTTCCGGGCTGCGGCGTTGAGGCAGCGGCCCGGAGGCCGGCGGTGATTACCGCCAGTCGGCAACCAGCTTATCGTCGAGGTAGGCGTTAACCAGCTTCTGCGCCAGCGACCAGGAGCCGACCAGCGGATGGGCCATCAGCGCCCGTATTGCCAGCGACTTATCCCGCTGCAGGATCGCCGCTACCGCCAGACGCTCATACTCCTTGACGCTGGCGATCATGTTCTTCTGCGCCGTCGGCACGTGCGCCGGGGTGACCGGCTTCAGGCCGTCTTTGCTCAGATCGCAGCTAATCTCAATCACGTCATCCGGGCGCAGGAAGTCGAGGGTATCGTTGTTGGATATCGACACCACGATACGCTTGGTGGTGGTGCTGTTGACCGCCTCCAGAATATCGAGCGCCACGCCCGCGTAGCCGCCGGTATCCGGCTCTTCGATAAACTGCTGCAGGGTGAGCGGCTCGCGGGTATGGAACTTCTCCTGCCGCGACTCATTCTGCATATAGCTGTTTTCCCGGCGCAGGTAGTGCTTCATCCAGATATTGAACGCCGCTTCCGGATTGGCCTGTACGTCAACGGTTTGTAGCTCATCGCGCATATCGCGGTTGATGCGGGCGATCTGCTCCCCGCGGGTTTCCGGCGCTTCCTGAATCGCTTTTAACGCCACCTCGCGGTAGTAGTAATAGTAGAGATATTCGTTCAGCAGCTGCTTGTCGCACAGTTCTACCAGCTCGGGTGAGAAATACTGCATCGCCGTTTTACGATACAGATCCGGGCTGGCGATCAGGCGCTCGGTCACGTCCTCGCCGCGCACCGTGAAGTGGGTAAACCACGAGAAGTGGTTCAGGCCGTAGCACTCGACGCCAAGGTCGCGCTCGTCGCAGCCGAGGATCTCCGGCAGCTCGCGAATCAGCTCCGACGGCGCATCGCAGATACCGTACACCCGGCGCTTAAAGCCCGACTTAATAATCGCCTCGGTCACCAGACCCGACGGGTTGGTGAAGTTAAACAGGATCGCGTCCTCGGCGGCGTGCTCTTCAATGAGGCGACAGTAGTCCAGAATCGCCGGAATCGAGCGCATCGCCATGGCAAAGCCGCCGGCGCCGGTGGTCTCCTGGCCTAAAGTATTATGCTCAAGCGCAATGCGCTCGTCGCGAATACGGCTCTCGTCGCCGCCGACCCGCAGGGTGGTAATAACGTAATTAGTATTCGTCAGCGCAGCGACCGGGTCGCGGGTAACGCTGAAATCAATATCCGGGCGGATAGCCTGAAAGACGTA
Source organism: Klebsiella sp. BIGb0132 (assembly GCF_024810075.1). Lineage (NCBI taxonomy): Bacteria > Pseudomonadati > Pseudomonadota > Gammaproteobacteria > Enterobacterales > Enterobacteriaceae > Klebsiella > Klebsiella sp. BIGb0132. The sequence goes on from NZ_JANUDW010000005.1 coordinate 133,117, forward strand.
GCGGGCGATCTCGCCGAAGACGGCCAGGTTATCAGCGGAGCTGTCGAGAAATACCACTTCCGTTAAACCAATGCGGTGCGCGTTATAAGCCAGTGATTTTGCCAGGAACGCGGAGCGAACGCCGCCCCCGCCTAATACGGTTAATTTCATAAATAACTCCTGATTAATTTTCTGCGAGCCAGCTATCAACCCGGGAACGAACCTGTCCCACCTTGACGCCATAAATAACCTGTACTTCATTTCTGTTGCGCACCACGCCATTGGCACCGGTGCTTTTTAATATATCGTCGTCAACCAGATCCATGTTTTTAATCGCAACCCGCAGGCGGGTGAAGCAGTTATCAACGGAGATAATATTATCCTTACCGCCCAGGCCATTAATAATTTCATCGGTGACCGCCGACTTATCGTTCATCTTTTTACGATAGTCCGCTTTACTATATAGCTTCACGTTTTCGTCGTCTTCGCGGCCCGGGGTTTTTAAATTCAGTTTTACTACCAGGGTGCGGAAAATAACGTAGTAGACGGCAAACTGCCCGATGCCGATCAGCACGTAGCCGGGCCAGCGGGTGAGGGAAACCGGCAGCGGCAGGTTATAAATCAGGAATTCGATCAGCCCGGATGCGCCCCACGGACGAACGGTGAAGATGTCGCAAATGGCCTGCGAGGCGGCGGTTAACGTGGCGTGGATCACCCACAGCAGGGGTGAAACAAACAGGAAGGTGAACTCAATGGGCTCGGTAATCCCGGTCAGCATGGAGGTGATAATGGCGGGCAGCAGAATCGCCTTGGCCAGCATCTTCTTCTCAGGCTTCGCGGTGTGGTAAAACGCCAGCGAGGCGCCGGCCAGGCCGAAGATCGTGGTCATCCCCTGCTGGGAGAAGCGCAGGGCGTCGTTCATCACCGGGGTGAGGTCCGGATGGCGCATATAGGCGAGGAAAATGGCTTGAGTACCGGAAACGACCTGGCCGTCAACGTTCAGCGTGCCGCCGATCTGCGTTAGCTGGAACGGCGACCACACGAAATGGTGCAGGCCGGTGGGGATGAGGAATTTTTCAAAGAAACCGTAGACGAAGACGCCCGCGACGCCGGCGTTTTTCATAAACCCGGTTAACGCCGCGATACCGTGGGTCATAAACGGCCAGATCCAGGTGAAGGCGATAGCGTAGAAGATGATAACGGGCGTCATGGCCACCAGGGTCAGCTTCGCGCCGCCGTACATCGACAGCGCGCCGGGCAGCTCAATGGTGGAGACTTTATTATGTACCCAGGCGATGGTGCAGCCGAGAATAATGCCGAGGAACACCCCCATATCGACCACCACAAACCCTAAGATCTGCGTCTGACCGGTGCCGTAATATTCGCCGTTAATTTTTTCGGCAATGCCGTGAGTATGCTCCAGCCACGAATGGTTGGCGCCCAGAAACATGATAAAACACATGACCGAAACCAGCGCCACTTCCGTTTTTTTATCTTTTGCCAGGCCGTAGCTAATACCGACGCAAAAGAGTAAACCGAGATTGCCGAATAATGGCCAGAAGGTATCGCCGAGCAGCTGCCCAAGCTGGTGTAAAAAACTGGTTTCAGAAATTAAGGTTGGGTTGGTTAATACAGAACTGAGTGCCAGAATTAAACCGATGACCGGCAAGAACAATACTGCACCGATCATCGCTCTGGAGAATTTCTGCATATTCTCCAGAGCATGTTGACGTATTGCGGACATAGTTGTTCCTTTTATTTTTGTAGGTACAGGGACTTTAATTATTTTTTTGACTTCCAGTGTTTTGGTTATAGCAATTCTGCTATTTGAAAGGAACAGGTTGCGGGAAATAGGTACAAACAGCCGCAAAATGGCAACAGGTTTCGGGGGCGGGAAATATCGTGGGCCTTCTCCCCGCAGGGAGAAGGCTGGAGGACGAGGAAATTAGGGCGCGACGGGCGCGGGCTGGGCGCCGCTCACCTCACCGCTGCGCATCACCTGCGCAACCTGCTGTTTTTCCATATTGGTTGCGCTGAGCTGGCCGTTCACCGTCGGCCTGAGCGGCGCGTCGGCCAGCACGCTGCCGCTGGCGGTTAGCTGGAAATTACCGTCACCGGTAACCGGCAGCGCGGGCCAGCCCCACGCCTGCAGGACGTTTAGCGGTACGCCGCGCCCGTTCAGGCTGAGGTTAACCTGGCGCTGGGGCAGCTGCGACACCGCGGCGGTAGCCTGTAAAATACCGCGCTCGGTAAAGGCGCTAAGCTCGTTGATATTGACCGTTGAGGCGTTGGCGCTGAGCTTGAGCGACGGGCGCCGGACGTCAACGCGGTTAAAGGTGGCGGCAGCGGCGTTGAGCGTCGCGCTGCCGTTCCATACGCCCCAGCGCCGATCCTTCACCAGCTGCAGCTCGCCGCCGTAGCCGTCGAGGGCGGTGACCTGCCACGGGAACTGCGGGTCGATATCGATAACCAGGTTGCGGCTGGCGCCAAATTTCTTCAGCGTCAGGCTCTGCAGCCACGCCGGCAGCGGCTCCATCCACAGCTGTTTCCAGTTTTCCGGCAGGGTATATTCCAGCCCGGCAAAGGCGGTGTCATCCAGCACCAGCGCCTTGCCGTCGCGCAGCCAGCGGCCGGAGGTGCGCACCATCCCGCCTTCCCAGCGCGAGGTAAACTGACGCAGGGCGATACCCTGCGGCGAGAACTCGGCATTAAGGATCGGATCGAGGAAGTGCAGCGAGCCGTTAATGAATTCGCTGGCGTTCATCGACAGGGTTCCGTCCTCGCTCTGCCAGTCGCCGTGGCTCAGGGTCAGGTTGCGCAGGCTGAGGTCGAGGCCGGTGACCGCCCAGTCGGTGCCCTGCAGGCTGGCATCGGTCACATCGAGGCGGCCAATCTGCAGCGAAGGGACGGTGGTCAGCGGGGTGAAGAAGTCAGCCAGCGCCTTATCGCTCTGCAGGCGGGTTTCATTCAGCTGCAGGTTATCGACCAGCCAGCTGCCGTCGGCGCTGCGTTTGGCGTTGCCGGTGAGCGTTCCGCGAGCGATATCGGCCCCAAGTGTGGAGAGCGTGACTTCGCCATTATCGATAGCGCCCTGAATCAGGACGTTGCTGGCCTCAACTCCGTTAAGCGTCAGCGAGCCCGCGCTCATCTGAATTTGCGTTTTTTTCCCCAGCACGTTGCCCGCTTCCGGCGCCCACGGGCTGACGCCGCCGGTTACCCGTTGCGCGCTGAGCTCCCAGCCGGTCTCCGGGCTATTAAACGCCATATTGCGCAGCTGCAGGCGGTCGGCGGCAAAAGGCAGAGAGGCGGAAGAGGGGGAGAGGTTTAACGTTCCGTCGCTGAGCACAATCTCATCGGCATGCAGCGGATCGCTGAACTGGCGGGTGCTGAAGCCGATATCCACCGTTTTGGCAACCAGCGTCGGCGGCTTGCCGTCGCGACCGAACGTCACGTTCTGCAGCTGCAGGTGGAGAGGCGAAGAGAAGTCGTGATCCATCGCATCGAAGGAGACCTGCCAGCCGGTGCCGTCGCTCAGCCAGGCGCTGGCCTGACGCGAGCCCCAGTGGGTCTGTAGCAGGAACCAGGCGGCTACGATCGCGACCAGCAGGGCGGTCAGCAGCCAGAGAATCAACTTTCCAGGCAATTTCATGGTCTTACATCCTGAGCGAGGCACATAAGGCTGTTATGCCCGAATTATGCGCAATCCTCAAGACAGGAATTGTGTAATCAGATGATGTGAGGGCGCTAAGGGGGGCAGACTTCAGGCTGCCCCGGCCGCGTGCGACCGGGGAGCTGGGCGAGATCAGCTTTTCTCTGGCGGGAAGACCAGGTTCAGCACAATCGCCGTAATACCGCCGGCGGCGATACCGGAGGAGAGCAGGTTCTTCAGCCAGTCGGGGGCGAACTGCAGGATCAGCGGCTGCTGGGAGACGCCGAGACCGACGGCCAGCGACAGGGCGATAATTAGGATCGCCCGGCGGTTCAGCGGCTCGCGGGAGACGATACGCACGCCGGATGCGGCGATGGTGCCGAACATCACCAGCGTTGCGCCGCCGAGCACCGGCTCAGGGATATGCTGCACAAAGCCGCTCACCGCCGGGAACAGCCCGAGTACGATAAGCATCAGCGCTACCACAAAACCGACGTAGCGGCTGGCCACGCCGGTGAGCTGGATCACGCCATTATTCTGACCGAAGCAGGAGTTCGGGAAGGTATTAAATACCGCGGAGACAAACGAGTTCAGGCCGTTGGCCAGCACGCCGCCCTTCAGACGCTTCATGTACAGCGGACCGGAAACCGGCTGCTCGGAGACGTCAGAAGTGGCGGTGATATCGCCGATAGTTTCCAGCGAGGTGATCATAAACACCAGCATCAGCGGCAGCAGCAGGTTCCAGTCGATCCCCAGGCCGTAATAGAGCGGGGTGGGCACCATAATCAGGCTGCTGTCGGTTGGCGCGGTGTTGGCAGGGAGCATATCGAGCAGCCATGCCGCCAGGTAGCCGGCCGCCATCGCGATAACCAGCGAAGCGATGCGCAGGTACGGGTTGCGCTGGCGGTTAAGAATAATGATCAACCCCAGCACGATACCCGCCAGCAGCAGGTTTTTTGGCGCGCCGAAGGTGTGGTCGGCCATCGCCGAGTAGCCGCCGCCGATGGAGGTCAGGCCGACCTGAATCAGCGACAGGCCGATAATCATCACCACCACGCCGGAGACCAGCGGGGTAATGACGCGTCGTGCAAGGTGCAGGACGCGGGAGAGAACCATTTCCGTGCAGCTGGCCAGCATCAGGGTGCCGAACAGCGCGGCCATCATCGTCGGCACGTCGGCGCCGCCGGTTTTTAGCGCGGTACCGCCCATAATCAGCGGGGCGACGAAGTTAAAGCTGGTGCCCTGGATGGAGAGCAGCCCGGAGCCTACCGGTCCCCAGGCCTTAATCTGAATAATGGATGCCACACCGGAAGCGAACAGCGACATGCTGATGATGTGCTGCGTATCCTGGGCGGGAAGACCCAGAGCCTGACAAATTAATAGCGCCGGCGTGATCACCGCAACAAACATCGCCAGCAGGTGCTGGAAGGCGGCGAACAGCGTTTGTGGAAGCGGGGGGCGGTCTTCGAGGCGGTAGATTAATTCGCTGGTTTGTTTATGCGCAACCGATTGCGCATTTTCGGGCTCGGCGGTATTCACGGACATCACAAGCAATCCCAAGGTGGCAAAGCGGGAATTTTATCGGACTGTAGTGCAAAAGCAAACGTTTGCCAGTGTTTGAGACAAAATATTTCCGCCGAAAACATGGAGGGATAAGTCATTAACATTTTGTATGCTAAATCGCATCATCAGCAATACAAAATATGTTTCCCTGTTTTTTTATGCCACTTTCTGCTTAAAATCCGTCCCTGATTACTCATGATGAGAAACAATCGACACCGGGAATATCGTCGCGTGTGAATGGATCATGCGCCTTTAAGGAGCTCTTTTTATGTTTCATCTCGATACCTTATCGACGCTCGTTGCCGCCACGCTGGTGCTGCTGCTGGGCAGAAAGCTCGTCCACACCGTCCCCTTCCTGAAAAAATATACTATCCCTGAGCCCGTTGCCGGCGGCCTGCTGGTGGCGCTTGCGCTGCTGGTGCTGAAAAAAAGCATGGGCTGGGAAATTGATTTCGATATGAGCCTGAAAGACCCGCTGATGCTGGCCTTTTTTGCGACCATTGGCCTGAATGCCAATCTCGCCAGCCTGCGGGCGGGCGGTAAAGTTGTGGGGACGTTCCTGATCGTGGTGGTGGGGCTGCTGCTGCTGCAAAATGCCCTCGGCATCGGGATGGCAAGGCTGCTGGGCCTCGACCCGCTGATGGGCCTGCTGGCCGGCTCCATCACGCTCTCCGGCGGCCACGGGACCGGCGCGGCGTGGAGCAAGCTGTTTGTCGAACGCTACGGCTTTGCCAACGCCACCGAAGTGGCGATGGCGTGCGCAACCTTCGGCCTGGTGCTCGGTGGGCTAATTGGCGGCCCGGTGGCGCGTTACCTGGTCAAGCACTCCTCGTCTCCGGAGGGTTCGCCGGACGATCAGGTAACGCCTACCGCTTTTGAAAAACCGGACGTTGGGCGGGTGATTACCTCGCTGGTGCTGATTGAAAGCATTGCCCTGATCGCAATCTGTCTCACGGTCGGGAGGGTGGTTGCGCAACTGCTGGCGGGAAGCGTGTTTGAGCTGCCAACCTTCGTGTGCGTCCTGTTTATCGGCGTGATCCTCAGCAACGGCCTGGCGCTGCTGGGCTTTTATCGCGTGTTTGAGCGCGCGGTATCGGTGCTGGGCAACGTTAGCCTGTCGCTGTTCCTCGCGATGGCGCTGATGAGCCTGAAGCTGTGGGAGCTGGCATCGCTGGCGCTGCCGATGCTGGCTATCCTGGTGGTACAGGCGGTGGCGATGGCGCTGTATGCGGTTTTCGTGACCTATCGAATGATGGGGAAAAACTATGATGCCGCGGTGCTGGCTGCGGGCCACTGCGGGTTTGGGCTCGGCGCGACGCCAACGGCGATTGCCAATATGCAGGCGATTACCGACCGCTTTGGGCCGTCGCATACGGCCTTCCTGGTGGTGCCGATGGTCGGCGCATTCTTTATTGATATTGTTAATGCGTTAGTGATTAAGCTGTATTTGCTGTTGCCGATTTTTGGCTAAAAAAAGCCCGGAGGCGCTGCTGTGCGCGCGTCCGGGCGTTTAAACTTGCTGTTCGCATAAGCCGCATCCCCGGTCAGCGCCGTGCCGCCGGGGAGTTCGCTGGCGGGATTACTCTTCGTGCTCTTCCCACGCCAGGGCGCGTTTCACCGCTTTTTTCCAGCCGCTGTAGCGGAAGTTACGTTCGGTGGTTTCGATCCCCGGACGGAACTCGCGCTCGATCACCGCTTTCTCCTGCAGCTCGTCCAGGTTCTGCCAGAAACCAACCGCCAGACCGGCCAGGTAAGCCGCCCCCAGCGCCGTCACTTCACGAACTTCCGGGCGCTCGACGCGAGTGCCGAGAATATCGGACTGGAACTGCATCAGGAAGTTGTTGGCGACCGCGCCGCCGTCGACGCGCAGCGCGTGCAGACGGATGCCGGAGTCAGCCTGCATCGCTTCCAGCACGTCGCGGGTCTGATAGGCGATAGACTCCAGGGTGGCGCGGATGATGTGGTTGGCATTGACCCCACGGGTCAGGCCAAAGATCGCGCCGCGAGCGTACGGGTCCCAGTACGGTGCGCCGAGGCCGGTAAACGCCGGGACCACGTACACGCCGTTGGTATCCTTCACCTTGGTGGCGAAATATTCAGAATCCAGCGCGTCGTTGATAAGCTTCATCTCGTCGCGCAGCCACTGAATAGAGGCGCCGGCCATAAATACCGCGCCCTCCAGGGCATAGTTAACTTCTCCGCGCGGGCCGCAGGCGATGGTGGTCAGCAGGCCGTGGGTAGAGGCCACCGCCTTCTCACCGGTATTCATCAGCATAAAGCAGCCGGTGCCGTAGGTGTTTTTCGCCATCCCCTCTTTGACGCACAGCTGGCCGAACAGCGCCGCCTGCTGGTCGCCCGCGATACCCGCGATAGGAATACGCGTGCCGCCTTTACCGCCGATGTTGGTCTGGCCGTATATCTCGGAGGACTTACGCACTTCCGGCAGCATGGCGCGCGGAATATCCAGCGCGTCGAGCATTTTGTCGTCCCAGTCCAGCTCATGGATGTTGAACAGCATGGTACGCGAGGCGTTGGTGTAGTCGGTGACGTGCACGCGGCCCTGGGTCATTTTCCACACCAGCCAGGTGTCCACGGTGCCGAACAGCAGCTCGCCGCGCTTAGCGCGTTCGCGCGCGCCCTCAACGTGATCGAGGATCCACTTCACTTTGGTGCCGGAGAAGTACGGGTCAACGACCAGGCCGGTGGCCTTACGGATGTACTCTTCCATGCCGTCACGCTTGAGCTGCTCGCAGATCTCGGCGGTACGGCGGCACTGCCAGACGATGGCGTTATAAATCGGCTTGCCGGTTTCACGTTCCCAGACGATGGCGGTTTCACGCTGGTTGGTGATGCCGATACCGGCGATCTCGTCGGAGCTGATATCCGCTTTCGCCAACACTTCAACCAGCGTGGAGCTTTGCGAGGCCCAAATCTCCATCGGGTCGTGTTCAACCCAGCCTGGCTTAGGATAAATTTGTTCAAATTCACGCTGAGAAACGCTGACGATATTGGCATTGTGATCCATCACTACGGCCCGGGAGCTGGTGGTGCCCTGGTCGAGCGCAACGATATATTTTTTGTCGGTCATAGTATGAGTCTCGTAGTCAGATTACAGCGAAGCTTTGTGTTGCGTCGTAGAGGTGGAGGTGCTCTCCTTCTCCTCGACTTCGCAGATGTCGCAAGGCAGGTGGCGGCCAATCAGCTTGCGATAGCCGAACGCGCCCAGCGCGGCACCAACCACCGGCGCGCACAGCGGCACCAGGAAATAGGGAATATCTTTGCCGCCGGTGAAGGCGACCTCGCCCCAGCCGGCAAGCCAGGCGAACGTTTTCGGCCCAAGATCGCGCGCCGGGTTCATCGCAAAGCCGGTCAGCGGGCCCATGGATGCGCCGATGACGGCGATTAACAGGCCAATCAGCAGCGGCGCCATCGGGCCGCGTGGGATGCCGTTGCCGTCGTCGGTCAGCGCCAGAATCACGCCCATCAGGATAGCGGTTATCACCATCTCTACCGCGAAAGCCTGCATGAAATTGATATGCGGGTTCGGATAAGTGGAGAAAATTCCTGCCAGGTCAAGACTTTCGACGCTACCGCGCACCATATTATGCGAGTGTTCGAAATCGAGGAAAAGATTGTAATAAAGCCCGTAAACTAATGCCGCAGCGCAAAAGGCGCCAGCGAATTGCGCAACGATGAAAGGAACAACTTTACGTCCGTCAAAGCAGGCGAACAGCCACAGCGCGATGGTAACCGCCGGGTTAAGGTGAGCACCGGACACGCCCGCGGTCAGGTAAATCGCCATTGCGACGCCCAGACCCCAGATGATGCTGATTTCCCATTGACCGAAGCTGGCTCCTGCGACCTTGAGCGCAGCGACGCACCCAACGCCGAAAAAGATCAACAACCCGGTACCGAGGAACTCTGCGATGCACTGGCCTTTTAGTGTTGATGTTTGGCTCATAATCGAATCCTGAAACAAAGTGGTGATTATTGTAAGTATGAAGGTCGTCGTCGACCACGCTGCCATGTAGGCATAGTGTTAATTTATCGTTAACGAACACAAACGAGAAATATCGAACTCTAAATGTGTGTGCCAGGTCAAGAAAATGAGCGTTTTCGCGCCATAAACGCGTGTTGTAGCACATTAAAGAGCGTTTACGGACGCGCGGAACGAACCCAATGATTAACAATTGCTGCAGAAGTGCCGGGGATTAGCGCCGAATACGCCAGGTAAAGGCTGAAAAGTGTTGCAAACCGCAATCTGCGCGGGTTGTCGCTGGACAGGGAAGGCGGGGATTCATACAATCGACAGCATGACCACTGTAGTGCGCTTATTTTCGTTAAGGCGTCAACGCGTATACGAAACGGACGGTTTCTATCAACGCCTTGCAAGTTCAGGAGAGGTATGACGATGTCATTAGAAGTGTTTGAGAAGTTAGAGTCAAAAGTACAGCAGGCGATTGATACCATCACGCTGTTGCAGATGGAAATCGAAGAGCTGAAAGAAAAGAACAACACGCTGGCGCAGGAAGTTCAGGGCGCGCAGCACAGCCGCGAAGAGCTGGAGCGTGAAAACGGCCAGCTGAGAGAGCAGCAGCAGGGCTGGCAGGATCGTCTGCAGGCGCTGCTGGGCCGCATGGAAGAAGTGTAGCCCTCTCGTCCTCACCCTCTCCTGCTCGGGAGGGGGTTAGCTTCACCCCTTCGTATATTCTCTCAAGTTATAGCCAATCTTTTTTTATTCTTTAATCATCGGTTCGCTTTCTGGCACGCTTAGCTCATCACAACACGACATATAGAGAGCGGTGCGATGAATAAGTGGGGCGTGGGGTTAACTCTGTTGCTGGCATCCGCCAGCGTTCTGGCAAAAGACATTCAGCTATTAAACGTATCTTACGATCCGACGCGCGAGCTGTACGAACAGTACAACAAAGCGTTTAGCGCGCACTGGAAGCAGGAAACCGGTGACAACGTGGTGATTCGTCAGTCCCACGGCGGTTCCGGGAAGCAGGCAACGTCGGTCATTAACGGCATTGAAGCCGATGTCGTCACCCTGGCGCTGGCCTATGACGTCGATGCGATTGCCGAGCGCGGCCGCATTGATAAAAACTGGCTGAAACGCCTGCCGGATAACTCCGCACCCTATACCTCCACCATCGTGTTCCTCGTGCGTAAAGGTAACCCGAAGCAAATTCATGACTGGAACGACCTGATTAAACCGGGCGTGTCGGTCATTACGCCGAACCCGAAAAGCTCCGGCGGCGCACGCTGGAACTACCTGGCGGCCTGGGGCTACGCCCTGCACCAGAATCACGGTGACCAGGCGAAAGCCCAGGCGTTCGTGAAGGCGCTGTTTAAAAACGTCGAAGTGCTGGATTCCGGCGCCCGTGGCTCAACGAATACCTTCGTTGAACGTGGGATCGGCGATGTGCTGATTGCCTGGGAAAACGAAGCGCTGCTGGCGGCAAACGAGCTGGGTAAAGACAAGTTTGAAATCGTCACCCCGAGCGAATCGATTCTGGCCGAGCCGACCGTGTCGGTCGTGGATAAGGTGGTCGATAAAAAAGGCACTCGCCAGGTGGCAGAAGCTTACCTGAAGTATCTCTACTCTCCGGAAGGTCAGGAGATCGCGGCGAAGAACTACTATCGCCCGCGCGACCCGGCCGTTGCCAGCAAATATGCCAGCGAATTCCCGAAGCTGAAGCTGTTTACTATCGACCAGGAGTTCGGCGGCTGGACCAAAGCCCAGAAGGAGCACTTCTCTAACGGCGGCACCTTCGACCAGATTAGTCAGCGTTAATCTCTCCCCTTCAACGCCCGGTTTAATAACCGGGCGTTTTCATTTGGTCATCAAATTACGCTACTCTTCCGTTTCTGGCTGAGACAGGAAAACATAATGCGAAGAGTACGATACCTTTTATTGGGGCTGCTGGTGGTGCTTGCGGCGATTGCGGCGATTGCGGCAGGCGGCTGGTACTGGCTGCACTCCGGTAACCCGGACGCGCTGCGGCACATCGTTTTGCAGCAGTGCGTGGTCAATCAACAGCAGCAGCAAAACCCGTCCCCTTGCGCCGAGGTGAATCTGAAAGGCGGCTACGTCCTGTTTAAAGACCGCAACGGGCCGCTGCAGTATCTGCTGATGCCGACGTACCGGATTAACGGCACCGAGAGCCCGCTCCTGCTCAATCCGCTGACGGCAAACTTCTTCTGGCAGGCCTGGCAAGGCCGGGAAATTATGAGCGAACGCCGCGGCTCGCCGATACCCGATAACGCGGTTGCGCTGACGATTAACTCCCGCAGCGGGCGCACCCAGAACCATCTCCATATTCATATTTCCTGCCTGCGCCAGGACGTTCGCGCCCAGCTGGACCGCGAGGCCTCGGTGATTAGCAGCCGCTGGCTGCCGCTGCCGGGCGGTTTGCTCGGCCATGAATATCTGGCGCGCCGGGTGACCGAAGCGGAGCTTGCCCAGCGCAGCCCCTTCCTGATGCTGGCGGAAGAGGTGCCCGAGGCGCGTCAACATATGGGACGCTTCGCGCTGGCGATGGCCGAACAGAGCGACGGTTCGCTGGTGCTGCTGGCCACCGATCGCAATTTGCTGACCCTCAACCGCGCCTCTGCGGAAGAGATTCAGGACCATAGCTGCGCGATCCTGACCTCCCGGTAATTTTCTCCCCGTCGGCGCGCCTGCCGGTATCTTATTGATTCTCATCCCGGTTGCTGCCGGGGTGCGGATCCATACGTAAAATTTATGTGAATTCGATCAAAAGATATAAAGGTATACCTTTATATCTTTTTGCGGATCGTTACACTCTCCTCATAGTCATCTTATTGGATGGCTTATCCATAAAAACGTTTTTATTTCACGTAGTGACATCATCAATTGTTCGACAGATTTGCGCTTTTGAGCGTAAAGGAATTTCAATATGAAACTTTCTATCGTGGAAAAAATCGGCTTTGGTGCAGGGGATATGGCGATAAACGTTGTCATTATTGCTATGCAGCTGCTCCTCGCTTATTTCTATACCGATATCTACGGCCTGAGCGCCGCGGATGTCGGCGTCCTGTTTGTAGTCGTACGGTTGATCGATGCCATTATCGATCCGGCAATGGGGATCCTGACCGATAAGCTTAATACACGCTGGGGACGCTATCGTCCATGGCTGCTGTGGTTTGCCGTGCCTTTTGGCTTTGCCGTCTATTTAATGTTTATTACACCGGATATGGCGTATATGGCCAAGCTGGCGTGGGCCTACGGCACCTATATTCTGATGACCCTCGTCTATACCGCGATTACCATTCCCTATATCTCGATGATCGGCGTGATCACCGACGACCCCGTTGAACGCCTGAGCGCCAACGGCTATCGCTTTGTGATGACCAAGATTGCCGCGTTTTTAGTGACCATCGTGGTGCCGATGCTGGCCGTCTGGCTGGGGCAGGGCAACAAGGCGCTGGGCTATCAGTTTTCGATGGGGCTGATGGGCGCCATGGGCGCGCTGCTGTTTATCTTCTGCTTCCTCACCACCCGCGAACGCAGCGTCCCGGAAATTACCTCTCTCCCGGTCGGCAAGCAGTTTAAGTATCTGCTGCGTAACGATCAGTGGCTTATTCTCGGTGCGGTGATTTTACTCCTGATGTGCGGCTACGTGATCCGCGGCTCGGTCGCCGCCTACTACGCGAAATACTTCCTGAACGGCGGCGATAGCCTGATTTCGCCCTTCCTGACCACCGGCGTGGTCGCCTCGATTCTGGCGATGATCGCCACCACCTGGGTCACCCGCTTCTGGGACAAAATCAAGATGTTCCGCTATACCCAGCTTGTCACCTTCGTCCTCAGCGCGCTGATGTATTTCTTCGTCGGCCGCGAAAATCTCGTGCTGGCGTTCGCCTTCTATTTCCTCATCAACTTCTTCTGCGACATGCAAATGCCGGTGTTCTGGTCATCTATCGCCGAGGCGGTGGATTACGGGGAAAAGAAAACCGGACTGCGCGTCTCCGGCCTCGCGTTTGGCGGCATTCTCTTCTTCCAGAAGTTCGGCATGGGGGTGGCGGGCGGCGTGCTGGGCTTCCTGCTGAGCCATTTTGGCTATCAGGCCGACGTTGAGCAGAGCGCCCGTTCGCTGACCGGCATTGCGCTGATGATGACGTTAATCCCGGCGCTGTTCCATCTGGCGGTGGGCCTACTGATGAAAAAATATCTGATCAATAACCACTACTACCGCGACATTCAGCACCAGCTGGCGCAGCGGCAGGCATAAGGAGGCGCAGATGAACGCCATGAATAAGGTCTGGGTTATCGGCGATGCTTCCGTCGATCTGGTTGCCGAAAAGCAGGACAGCTACCTGAAGTGTCCCGGCGGCGCCTCGGCGAACGTTAGCGTCTGCGTCGCCAGGCTGGGAGGGCGGTGCGGCTTTATCGGCTGCCTCGGGGACGATGATGCGGGGCGTTTCCTGCGCCAGGTTTTTCAGGATAACGCCGTGGATGTCTCGTTCCTGAGGCACGATGCGGCGCTCACCAGCGCGGTACTGATCGTCAACCTGGCATCCGACGGGGAGCGCAGCTTCACCTATCTGGTGCACCCGGGGGCCGATACCTACGTGTCGCCGGCGGATCTGCCGGCGTTCCGCCCGCACGAGTGGTTTTACTTCAGCTCGATAGGGCTAACGGACCAGCCGGCGCGGGAGGCGTGCCTGGAAGGGGCGAAAAGAGCGCGCGAGGCCGGCGGCTACGTGCTGTTCGACGTCAATTTACGCAGCAAAATGTGGCGCGATGCCGGCGAAATTCCCGCGCTGGTAGCCCGCTCCGCCGCGCTTGCCTCAATCTGCAAGGTCTCCGCCGACGAGCTCTGCCAGCTGAGCGGCGCCGCCCGCTGGCAGGATGCCCGCTACTACATGCGCGATCTGGGCTGCGAAACCACCGTTATCTCATTAGGCGCCGAGGGCGCGCTGCTGGTGAGCCCCGAGGGCGAGCAGTGGTTTCCCGCTCCCCGCGTCGAGGTCGTCGATACCACCGGCGCCGGCGACGCTTTTGTCGGCGGCCTGCTCTACACCCTCTCGCAGGCCGATCGCTGGGACGCCGCGCTGCTGGCCACCGCTATTCGGCAGGCTAACGCCTGCGGCGCGATGGCGGTAACGGCCAAAGGGGCGATGACCGCGCTGCCGTTCCCCGACCAGCTAAACACTTTTCTCTCCAGCCACGCGCTGGAACAAGCCATGACCGTGAAATAAGGAGTCATCATGCACGTTGAGCAAAACAAAATACTGGGATGCCTGGTGGGCGCCGCCGCGGCGGACGCAATGGGCGCGGCGACGGAAGTGCGCACTCAGCAGCAAATAAAGGACTATTTTGGCGGCTGGGTCACCACCTTTCAAAAGCCGCCCGCCGACACCTTTGGCCGCTGCAACGAGGCCGGGATGTGTACCGATGATTTTATCCAGGCGAAGTACATCATGGACGCGCTGCTGCGCCATCTGCGGGAGGTCAGCGACGAGGCGATGCGCGAGGCGTTCCAGCAGTGGCTGGCTTACCCTTACTACGCCAACTTTACCGGCCCCACCACCCGGGCGGCGATGAAGGCGATATTTAACGATAACCGCGCCTCGCTGCAGGGCGAGCTGGAGGGCGAAAAGCAGTCCGTACAGATTATTAATAAGGGCAACGCCGAGGCGACGAACGGTGCGGCAATGAAGATTTGGCCTGCGGCGGTGCTGCATCCCGGCAATCTTGACGCGGCGATTGACTGCGCGCTGCAGATTTGTCGCTTTACGCATAACAACGTGCTGGCGATGTCCGGCGCGGCGGCAATGGCCGCGGCCACCAGCGAGGCGCTAAGGGCGCAGACCGATGCCGACAGCATTATCGCGGCAGGGGTTTACGGCGCGCAGCGGGGCTATCTGCTGGCCGAAGAGCGGGGCGCGATGATGGTTGCCGGGCCGTCCGTTGCCCGGCGCATTGAGCTGGCCGTGGCGATCGGTAAGCGGCATCGCCATTGGGAAACGGCGGTGGTGGAGCTTGCCGACATCATCGGCAGCGGGCTGCACGTCAGCGAAGCCGTACCGGCCGCTTTCGGCCTGTTCGCGTGTTGTCCGAATTCTGCCGTAGATGCTATTATCTCCGGCGTTAATATCGGCAATGATACTGATACCGTCGCCACCATGGTTGGGGCGATCTCCGGCGCATTCCATGGCGTGGACGCTCTTCCCGCCGATTATTTAACGACCGTGGATCGTATGAATCATTTCGATTTGGCAGAACTGGCCAGACAGATCGCAGGGTAGCGAATTCACCCTGCCGGGGACGGTAACGCGTCCCCTGCTGGCGAAGACGTGAGGTGCGTAGTTTGCAGGTTGATAAAACGAGCTTTACCCCGCTTTATAAGCAACTATTTTTTATCATCTGTCAGCGGATCCAGAACGGCTCTTTGCCTTTAGGCAGCCAGCTGCCGACGCAAAAGGAGCTGGCCCGGGAGTATCACGTCTCGCTGATCGTGGTGAAGCAGGCCTGGAGCGAGCTTATCAACGCGGGGATTATCTCCTCGCAGCGCGGGAGCGGTTCGGTGGTTTGCGCCGTGCCGGAAGGAGTCAACTACGGCCATACCTTTCGCGGAATTACCCGCGATTTACAGGATGCCAGCGTCGCCGTTGAAAACCGCATCCTCGACATCGCGCCGCGTCGGGCGCGTGACGCCCAGGCCGATGGCCTGAGCCTGCCCGCGCATCAGCACTATCTTTTTATCTCGCGCATTCGCTACCTCAATAATCGCCCGTTTAACCATGAGAAGATTTATCTCGATCTGAGCTTCTTTCCCGGTCTTGAGCTCACGGCTGAGGCGTTGGAGCACACCTCGCTCTATTCGCTGCTCAACGTCACCAGCGACTCGGCGATTGAAAAAGTGGACGCCATTTTGCCCTCTGCTGAGCTGTGCGAGAAGCTGCAGGTTGCCGCCAACAAGCCGCTGCTTTCCGTGGCACGTCAGACGTTTCAGGCCGGGCGGGATATCCCCTTCGAATACTGCCGCTATTACGTGCTGTCGGAATATTTCGGCGAAATTCACTACCACTAGCCGCGTGCCCGGCGCGGCGCGATAAACCCCAGCGCCGGCGGCCGGCCGATAACCCCACCATATCTGGCATTTACCTGCCTGGCCCGGCGTCGTATTCTTGCTGAAAAAAACGACAGGAGACAGGTATGTCGCTCTGGCTTTCTCACCCTCTGTTCCTTCCCTCCCTGATTGTCGGCATTACCATCCTGCTGTGGGCGACCTCTCTGCTGCCGGAATTTATTACCGCGCTGCTGTTTTTCGCCGCGGCGATGATGGCAAAAATAGCGCCGCCGGAGGTTATCTTTGGCGGCTTCGCGTCATCGGCGTTCTGGTTGGTGTTCAGCGGCTTTGTCCTCGGGATCGCGATTCGTAAAACCGGCCTGGCGGACAGGGCGGCGCAGGCGCTGTCGGCCAGGCTGACGGACTCCTGGCCGCTGATGGTGGGCAGCGTGGTGCTGTTCAGCTATGCCCTGGCCTTCGTGATGCCCTCTAATATGGGGCGCATCGCGCTGCTGATGCCGATCGTCGCGGCGATGGCGAAGCGTGCCGGGATTGAGGACGGCACCCGCGCCTGGTACGGACTGGCGCTGGCGGTCGGTTTCGGCACCTTCCAGCTGTCGGCGACGATCCTGCCCGCCAACGTGCCAAATTTAGTGATGAGCGGCGCGGCGGAGGGGTCGTACGGTATTCACCTCAACTATCTGCCGTATTTGCTGCTGCACACGCCGGTGCTGGGCTGGCTGAAGGGCGCGGCGCTGGTTGCGCTGATTTGCTGGCTATTCCCCGGCAGGCCGCATCCGCCGCGGGAGCGGACGCCGCTGCCGCCGATGAGCCGGGATGAGAAGCGCCTCTCCTGGCTGCTGGCGGTGGTATTGAGCCTCTGGGTGAGCGAGAGCTGGCACGGGATTGGTCCCGCCTGGACGGGGCTGGCGGCGGCGGTGATTACGCTGCTGCCGCGGGTGGGGTTTATCAGCGGGGAAGAGTTCTCCACGGGGGTGAATATTCGCACCTGTATTTACGTCGCCGGGATCCTCGGGCTGGCGATTACCGTCACGCAGACCGGGATTGGCGGCGTGGTCGGCAACGCTTTGCTGCACGTTATGCCGCTCGACAAAGAGAGTCCTTTTACCAGCTTCCTCGCCCTCACCGGCATCACCAGCGCCCTGAACTTTATTATGACCGCCAACGGCGTACCCGCGCTGTACACCACCTTTGCGCAGAGCTTTGCCGACGCCACCGGCTTTCCGCTGCTGAGCGTAATTATGATTCAGGTCCTGGGCTATTCGACGCCGCTGCTGCCGTATCAGGCATCGCCTATCGTGGTGGCGATGGCGCTGGGGAAAGTTCCGGCACGGTCGGGGATGCTGCTGTGTATTGCGCTGGCGGCGGTCAGCTATCTGCTGCTGCTGCCGTTGAACTACGGGTGGTATCAGCTGCTGGGGCAACTATAAAAAAACCCGGCTAGCGCTACGCTAAGCCGGGTTGCGGATTCATCTCGCCGGGTGACCGGCGTATTGAATTACGCTTTTTTTGCTGCTTCTGCTGCTTTAACGATGACCGCGAAAGCGTCTGCTTTCAGCGATGCGCCGCCAACCAGCGCGCCGTCGATGTCCGGCTGGGTGAACAGCTCTGCGGCGTTAGATGCGTTAACGGAACCGCCGTACTGAATGATGACCTGCTCGGCCACTTTGGCGTCCGCTTTAGCAATGTGGTCGCGGATAAATTTGTGTACGGCCTGAGCCTGAGCCGGGGTAGCGGATTTGCCGGTACCGATAGCCCATACGGGCTCATAAGCGATAACCACGCCTTCGAATGCCGCTGCGCCCTGAGTTTTCAGCACGGCGTCAATCTGACGTGCGCAAACTTCTTCCGTTTTGCCCGCTTCGTTTTCAGCTTCAGTTTCACCGATGCACAGAACCGGGATCAGACCCTGCTCTTTCAGGACGGCGAATTTCTTCGCGATAAATTCGTCAGACTCTTTGTGGTAAGTACGACGCTCAGAGTGGCCGATGATGATGTATTCAGCGCCGACATCTTTCAGCATCTGGGCAGAGGTTTCACCGGTGAATGCGCCGGACTGGTTCAGGTCAACGTTCTGCGCGCCCAGGTGAATATGGCTGCCTTCTGCCGCATGCTTAGCCAGATCGATATACATTTCCGGCGGAGCGATAGCAACAGCACAGCCGGTCACGCCGGCCAGCTCGGTACGCAGGTTAGCCACCAGCTCGTTTACCATGTGGCGGCTGCCGTTCAGTTTCCAGTTACCCATCACTAAAGGATGTCGCATTTTAATTCTCCACGCTATAAGCGAATTAAGGAATATAGCCACCCCTGGGGGCAGCATGGTCTGTCAAACAGTATAGAGTTTCGTCGTTGGAAAGGCTTTGCTTTTTGTCATTTATTATTGCTCTCCAGCGTTTCAGATAGCGCTAGCTTAATCGGTTCAACAGCGAAGGTAAGCCCCTTTTCGCCGTTGTCTGCTACCACATAGCGGATGGCGCCTTCGGTTTCGGCGAAGTAGCGTTTCCCTTTGCCCGCGGCGAGCAGTTTTTGCAGCTTTTGCCCGCTTTGCGCCGGGCTTAATGTCGGGACGAAGGCGCGCAGAACGGCGCTCATATACTCCTGCGCTTTCGCCTTTGCCGCCTTCTGCTCCGGCCCCTGAACGGGGAGCCAGGTCACCTGCATCGATTTGATTTTGAGCGTGCCGCGCTCCAGGGCGGTGGAGGCGTACAGGTTTTCGTTAATCTTGCTTGCCGCCCGGGTCAGGTTAGCCCGGTCGCGGCTGGAGCTAATTGCGTGAAATTCGTTGAGCTGCAGTTTGGGGTTATCGGCGTTGAATTTCTCGCGAAACTCGCTGATAGAGATATCAAAGACCGGCGCGCCGGAGAGCAAATAGGGGGCTGCGGAGGAGGCTTCTGGCTCGGCGGACAGCGCCTTATGGCCGACAGATAACGCTGTCAGCCCAATCAAACATAAGGTTGCCCACTTCTTCATACCCGTCCTTCCTTTTTTTGCCTGCTGACGATTAAAACGGGAACCGTCGCGCTTGTCAAAAAGTCACCGCTCCAGGGTAAACTACGCCAATGATGATGATAAGGAATAAAACATGACCCTACAGCAGTGGATGTTCTCAATTAAAGGGCGTATTGGGCGCCGGGATTTCTGGATTTGGATCGTTATCTGGGTATTGACCATGAGCGCGCTGTTCACCCTCGCCGGGTCAAATTTGCTGAATCTACAGACCGCGGCCTTTATGCTGGTGTGCCTGCTCTGGCCAACGGCGGCGGTGACCATCAAACGGCTGCACGATCGCGGCAGGTCGGGTCTCTGGGCGCTGCTGATGGTTCTGGCGTGGATGCTGCTGGCCGGGAACTGGGCGGTGCTGCCGGGGGCCTGGCAGTGGGTTGTCGGCCGGTTTGTGCCGACGCTGATTATGGTGATGATGCTGATCGACCTGGGCGCGTTCGTCGGCACCCAGGGCGAAAATAAATTTGGTAAAGAGACGCAGGACGTTCGCTGGAAGGCGGAGTCCTGATCACCAGTAGTGTTCGGCTGTCATATGGCCCGGCCGGCGGCGTAGATGCTTGCTCATCTGCCGGGTCTCCTTCAGCAGCTGCTGGGTATCCCGCACCATCTGCGGGTTGCCGCAGAGCATCACGTGGCTATTGTCAGCGTTCATCGCCAGGCCAACCGCCTCTTCCAGAGCGCCGGTTTCGATCAGGAACGGAATACGCCCCGTTAGCATGCCCGGTACGGTTTCCCGACTGACCACCGACTGGATGCGCAGCTTGCCCTTATACCGTTCCTCCAGCGCCTGCATTTGCAGCAGATAGCTAAGATCGGCGGCATAGCGCGCGGCGTGGACCAGCACCAGGTTTTTAAAGCGCTCCAGGTCCTTACCTTCTTCGAGAATCGACAGGTAGGGGCCAATGGCGGTGCCGGTGGCCAGCATCCACAGGGTGTCGCAATCCGGGAGCTCTTCCAGCACGAAGAAGCCGGCGGCTTCGCTGACGATCTGCACGTCATCGCCCGGCTTCAGCGCGGCCAGCCGCGGGCTGAGTTTACCCTCCGGAACCGTCACCAGGTAGAATTCAAGATCGGGATTGCTCGGGGCGTTAACGTAGGAGTAGGCGCGCTGGACGCGCTCGCCGTCAACGTCGAGGCCCAGTTTGGCAAACTGCCCGGCGGTAAACGGATGAACAGGGGCCCGCACGTGTAAACTAAACAGCGCGTCGGTCCAGAATTCCACTTTTGTTACTTTGCCGCTAACCCAGTCCGCCATGATCTTCTCCCGTTGCGAAGCGTTGCCTTATCTTCGTTGCAGACGACAAAGATTTCCAGCCCAACGGGGCCGGAAAGCTCTATTGATCAAATAATAGCGTCAGCTTCAGCCTGCCGCTCGCGACCGCAGGCCGAATGGCTTACAGGATGTGCAGCTGGATATCCGGATCTTTGCGATCGAGATAGTGAATGGACTGGATGCGGCGAATGGTGCGTGATTTTCCGCGGATCAGCAGCGTCTCAGTGGTGGCCATATTGCCCTTGCGGGTGATGCCGTCCAGCAGGTCGCCTTTGGTGATCCCGGTGGCGGAAAAGACCACGTTATCGCTGCGCGCCATCTCGTCGAGGCGCAGTACGATACCGGCTTCAATGCCCATCTCTTTACAGCGCGCCAGCTCGTTCTCGCCGATACGGCGGTTCTCTTCGCTGTCGCCCTTGACGTGGTGGCGGGCCAGCAGGCGGCCCTGCATATCGCCGTCCAGCGCCCGGATAACCGCGGCGGAAACCACGCCTTCCGGGGCGCCGCCGATACCGTACAGCACGTCAACTTCGCTATCCGGCATGCAGGTCAGAATAGAGGCCGCCACGTCGCCGTCGGGAATGGCGAAGATGCGCACGCCCAGCTGCTGCAGCTCGGCAATCACCGCGTCATGGCGCGGCTTGGCGAGCACGGTTACCGTCAGCTCGCTGAGCGGCTTATTCAGCGCGCTTGCCACGTTATGCAGGTTTTCGGCCAGCGGCAGATTCAGGTCAATCGCCCCTTTTGCCCCCGGGCCGACAATCAGCTTTTCCATGTACATGTCCGGCGCGTTCAGGAAGCAGCCCTTGTCGCCAACCGCCATGACGGCCAGCGCGTTCGCCTGGCCCATCGCCGTCATCCGCGTGCCCTCGATCGGGTCGACGGCGATATCCACCGCGTCGCCGCTGCCGGTGCCAACCTTCTCGCCGATGTAGAGCATCGGCGCTTCATCGATTTCACCTTCGCCGATGACGATAGTGCCGTCGATATTAATCAGGTTGAGCATAATACGCATGGCGTTAACCGCGGCGCCGTCGGCGGTGTTTTTATCACCGCGGCCCAGCCACTTATAGCCCGCCAGCGCGGCGGCTTCGGTAACACGCGAAAATTCGATGGCCAGTTCTCGTTTCATAATTCACTCGTTCTGAAGGAAAATTGCGCGCGGCGCCGTCTGCTCCTGCGGGAGCAGAGGCGTCAGGCGTTGGAATAGCGTTCGGTTTCCGGCATCCAGCGCTCGATAAGCGCCTGGGCCTGCTGCGGGTAGCGTTGGTGAATATGGCGGGCAATGCGCTGAACGTCGGGGATCATTGCCTTATCGCGGAGTAAATCCGCGACTTTAAATTCGGCGGTGCCGGTCTGTCGGGTGCCGAGCAGCTCGCCCGGGCCGCGGATCTCGAGGTCCTTTTGCGCGATGACGAAACCGTCGTTGCTATCGCGCAGGACCTGCAGGCGCAGCTGGGCGGTTTTCGACAGCGGCGACTTATAGAGCAGCACGCAGTGGGAGGCCACCGCGCCGCGCCCGACGCGGCCTCTGAGCTGGTGCAGCTGCGCCAGCCCCAGGCGTTCCGGGTTTTCGATAATCATCAGGCTGGCGTTAGGCACGTCCACCCCGACCTCGATAACCGTGGTGGCGATAAGCAGATGCAGCTCGCCCTGCTTAAAGGCCTGCATGACCGCCTGCTTGTCTGCCGGCTTCATCCGGCCGTGCACCAGGCCGATATTGAGCTCCGGCAGCGCCAGCTTCAGCTCTTCCCAGGTGGCTTCCGCCGCCTGGGCTTCCAGCAGGTCCGACTCTTCAATCAGCGTACAGACCCAGTAGGCCTGACGCCCTTCCTGGGTACAGGCGTTGCGCACGCGGTCGATAATATCGCTGCGGCGGGTATCCGGGATGGCCACCGTGGTGACCGGCGTACGGCCCGGCGGCAGCTCGTCGATCGTCGAGGTGTCGAGGTCGGCGTAGGCGGTCATCGCCAGGGTGCGCGGAATGGGGGTGGCGGTCATGATCAGCTGATGCGGATGGAAGCCCTGCTGCTGGCCCTTTTCCCACAGCGCGAGGCGCTGATGCACCCCGAAGCGGTGCTGTTCATCGATAATCACCAGCGCCAGGCCGCTAAACTGGACCTGCTCCTGAAAAATGGCGTGGGTGCCGACAATCATCTGCACCTGCCCGCTGGCGATGGCATCCTGCTGCGCCTGACGCGCCTTGCCTTTTTGTTTGCCGGCCAGCCAGCCGACCTCAACGCCCAGCGGCGCAAACCAGCTGCGGAAGTTGGCGGCGTGCTGCTCCGCCAGCAGCTCCGTCGGCGCCATCAGCGCCACCTGCCTGCCGTGGGCGATGGCCCGCAGCGCCGCAAGGGCGGCAACCAGCGTTTTGCCGGAGCCGACGTCGCCCTGTACCAGGCGCATCATCGGCACATCGAGCGCCATATCCCGCTCGATCTCGGCGGTCACCCGCTCCTGGGCGCCGGTTGGTTTAAAGGGCAGGGAAGCCAACAGCTTGTTTTTTAGGCCATCGTTGGCGCTGAGCGGCAGGGCGTGAAAGCGCTGGGCGCCGGCGCGAACCGCCAGCATGCTCAGGTTATGCGCCAGCAGCTCTTCCAGAATTAAGCGCTGCTGGGCCGGGTGCTTACCGGTTTCCAGCTCGCTGAGCTGGAGCGACGGCGGCGGGCGATGCAGGGTGTGCAGCGCCTCCGGGAGACTCATCATTCCCTGCGCCAGCTCGGGCGGCAGCAGCTCGGCGATAGCGCAGGTCTCAAGGAGCTCCAGCGCCTGATCGGTCAGCTTACGCAGCGTGGCCTGTTTGATACCTTCGGTGGTGGGGTAGACCGGAGTCAGGGTCTCCTGCAGGTCGGGGGTGCTCATATCGCCCTGCACGCGGTATTCCGGGTGGATCATCTCCGCGCCGTATTTGCCGCGCTTCGCTTCGCCGTAGGCCAGCACCCGGCGGCCGGCGGCAAGGCTGTTTTTCATCGCGGCGTTGAAGTTAAAGAAGCGCATGGTGAGAATTCCGGAGCCATCGCTTATCTGACAGGTCATCATCCGGCGGCCGCCGAAGGTGATGTTGCTGTTGAGCACTTCGCCTTCAACGGTGGCGTAGACCCCCGGCAGCAGGTCACCGATTTGATAGAGTTGGGTGCGGTCTTCGTAGCGTAGCGGCAGATGCAGCAGCAGATCCTGCACGGTGTGCAGGCCGATTTTCGCCAGCTTGCTGCTCTGCGCTGCGCCAACGCCGGTTAACGTGTTGAGCGGGACAGCATCCAGCAGACGGCTTTGCATCGGTTTACCTCGCTGCCTGCATTGTGGCCCACCACGCGGCGTCGGCTTCGACTTCGCCCTGGCCGTTGACGTGGGGATAGGGAAGGCCTTTCTGTTTTGCCACTCTTGCCAGCACCGGATAGCCGCCTTCAAACAGCAGGCGCTGCTGCTCTTCTTCCGGCAGCATGCTGTTTTCGCGTTTATACATGCCTGCGTTCTGCCGCTGGCGCTGCGCTTCATAGAGAATCAGGGCGGAGGCGACGGAGACGTTGAGCGACTGCACCATGCCCGTCATCGGAATCACGATCTCCTGGTCCGCCAGCGCCAGGGCTTCCGCGGTGATGCCGGTTTTTTCCTGGCCCATCAGGATACAGGTGGGCCGGGTGTAGTCGATTTCACGAAAGTCGACGGCTTTATCCGAAAGATGGGTGGCGAGGATTTGCATGCCCTGGTCCTTTAGGTAACCGACGGCGTCGCCAATGGTAGGGTGCGTTTTGACCTGTACCCAGCTGTTGCTGCCCGCGGCGGCGGCGACCATGGTGTGCATACGGCTGCTGGGCCAGATAGCGTGCACTTCGTGCACGCCAACGGCGTCTGCGGTACGAACAACCGCAGAGACGTTATGAGGTTTGTGGACCTGCTCCATGCAGACCGTCAGGTCAGGCTGACGCCTGGCGAGCATCTCACAAATACGCGCATAACGCTGTGAATTCATTACACTTCATCCTTCAAATTGCCTCGGCGTGAGCCGCTGGCTCCCCGGCTTACAGCCTCGCCTTTCGGGACCAGCGCAAGCGCTGTGCAAAACGCTGGCGCGTTTTGCGACCTGGCCCGAATGATTTTGTGTATAAGGCTAGTTTCGGTTACGGGTGACTTTTATCACGTCCGGCATCACGCGAATTTTGCGCATGATATTCGCCAGATGCACGCGATCCCGCGCGGTAAGGCGAATAAAGGCGCTGTACACGCGGCCATCCTTTTCTTCCGTATTCAGGCTTTGAATATTGGAAGCGGCGGTATTGATCGCGGCCGTGAGGTTCGCCAGCGCGCCCTGGTGGTTAAACATATCCACCTTAATTTCGGTGATAAATTCCTGGGCGGTCTCTTTATCCCACTCGACGGCCATAAACTTCTCGGGCTCTTTCTGGTAGCCGCGAATGTTACGACAGGACTCGTGATGAATGACCAGGCCTTTGCCGGGGCTGACGTGCGCGATAATCGGGTCACCGGGAATCGGGCGACAGCACTTGGCGAAGGTAATCAGCACGCCGTCGGCGCCTTTAATCGGCAGATGTCCGTGGCCTGACGACGATGAGCTTTGCGCCGGCGCGGAGACGGTCTCTCCCTGCTGCAGGTTTCTGGCAACCACCACGCTCATCGCGTTGCCGAGGCCGATTTCTGCCAGCAGATCGTCCAGCGTCGCCAGCTTCATGCGCTCAAGCTCGCGCTGAACGTTCTCTGGCGGGATCTCTGCCAGCTTGCGGCTGCCGCCGAGGGCGTGGTTGAGCAGCCGGCGGCCGAGGCTGACGGAGTCATCGCGCTTGAGGTTTTTCAACAGCTGGCGGATCTTCGCGCGCGCTTTCGAGCTGACGACAAAGTTCAGCCAGGCGGCGTTCGGACGCGCGCCCGGTGCGGTAATGATTTCTACCGTCTGGCCGCTGGAGAGCGGCTGCGACAGCGGATAGGGCTGGCGGTCAACGCGCGCGCCAACGCAGGCGTGGCCGATATCGGTATGCACCGCGTAGGCAAAGTCCACCGGCGTCGCACCGGCGGGAAGTTCGACAATGCGCCCTTCCGGGGTGAAAACGTAAATCTCATCCGGGAACAGATCGGATTTGACGCTCTCGATAAATTCAAACGAGCTGCCTGCGCTCTGCTGCAGTTCCAGCAGGCTCTGCATCCAGCGCTGGGCGCGGATTTGCGCGGTAGTGCTGCTCTCGCCGCCGTGCTCTTTATAGGCCCAGTGCGCCGCAACCCCCATCTCCGCCATCTGGTCCATGTCTTCGGTACGGATCTGTACCTCAACCGGGACGCCGTGCGGGCCGATCATCGAGGTGTGCAAAGATTGATAGCCGTTCGCTTTCGGAATGGCGATGTAATCTTTCATCCGCCCTGGACGCGGCTTGTAGAGGCTGTGCATCTGGCCAAGCACGCGGTAGCAGGTGTCGGCATCGTGGACAATCACGCGGAAGGCGTAGATATCCATGATCGAGTGAAAACGCTGCTCTTTGAGCACCATTTTGCAGTAGATGGAGTACAAATGCTTCTCGCGACCGCTGACGCGACAGGGGATCCCCGCTTCCTGTAAACGTCCTTCGATTTCGGAGAGGATCTTTTGGATCATCTCTTTACGATTGCCGCGCGCCGCTTTAACGACTTCTTTAATGACGCGATACCGATTGGGATACAGCGCTTCAAAGCCCAGCTCTTCGAGCTCGGTTTTAATGTGATGGATACCTAAACGGTGGGCCAGCGGGCTGTAGATTTCCAGCGTTTCGCGGGCGATGCGGCGGCGTTTATCCGGGCGTAGTGAGCCCAGGGTGCGCATGTTGTGGGTGCGGTCGGCAAGCTTGATGAGGATGACGCGGATATCCTGCACCATCGCCATAATCATCTTGCGAAAGTTTTCGGCCTGCGCCTCTTTCTTATCGCGGAACTTGAGCTTATCAAGTTTTGATACCCCCTCTACCAGCTCGGCAACGCTTTTACCAAAGAGCTGCTCCATGTCCTGGTAGGTGGCGGGGGTATCTTCAATCACGTCATGCAGCAGGGCGGCCATCAGCGTTTCGTGGTCGAGTTTCATCTCGGCCAGAATACAGGCTACCGCTACCGGGTGCGTGATATAGGGTTCACCGCTTGAACGTGTCTGACCCTCGTGAGCGTCACGTGCAACGAGATACGCCTGCCGAAGACGCTTGATTTGCTCTTCCGGCAGGTAGTTTTGAATCAGCTGATTCAGGCTTTCAAACAGATACAAGGGCGACCCGCTGCGTTATTAACGACGACCTTCAGCAATAGCGGTCACTGCTTGTAATTCAGCGGCTTCCTGCTCTTGCTGTTCTTGACGATCGCGCACGTCGAGGATCTGGTTGTTGATCAGACCTTCTTCGATTTCGCGCAGTGCGATAACGGTAGTTTTATCGTTTTCTTCCGCTACCAGCGGATCTTTTCCGCCAACCTGCATCTGACGAGCGCGACGCGCGGCGACCAGTACCAGGTCAAAACGGTTACCAATTTTCTCTACAGCGTCCTGAACAGTTACGCGTGCCATACTTAAAATGCTCCACAGATGAAGAAATGACTGGGCATGATACTGAATGTGGGTTCAGTCTGCCAACAGTTTGGTGATTAAAGCGCCATGTCGCTGCTTTTGGCGGCTCATGCGCAGACGTTCGGCGCGGATAATGTTTTTCAGATCGCCCAGGGCGGTATCAAAATCATCATTCACAATAAGGTAATCATATTCCGCGTAATGGCTCATTTCTGCAACAGCCTGCGCCATACGTTTCGCGATCACCTCTTCGCTGTCCTGGCCGCGGCCACGCAGGCGACGGTCAAGCTCATCTTTGGACGGCGGCAGAACAAAAATGCTGCGCGCCCCCGGCATTTTATGACGGATTTGCTGAGCGCCCTGCCAGTCGATATCGAGGAAGACATCAACGCCGGTTGCCAGTACCTGCTCGATCGCTTCGCGCGAGGTGCCGTAATAGTTGCCAAAGACTTCCGCATGCTCAAGAAATGCGTCTTTACCAATCATCGTTCTGAAATCGTCGTGATTAACAAAGAAATAGTGTTCACCGTGCACTTCGCCAGGACGCGGCGCGCGCGTGGTATGCGAAACAGAGACCTGAGAGTCGTACAGCGGTTGGGTTTTTAATAAAGCCTGAATCAGGCTGGATTTACCCGCGCCACTTGGGGCGGAAACAATATAAAGCGTGCCTTGAGCCATGAGAGTCTTTTGTATGTGATGGTCGAAAGAGAAACTACATACGAGCCTATTATACACGCCGCCGCGCTGTGACGTAGTCCCTGTCACACTTTTTCCCTCTGTTTCTTTCATTTTGCCTGCCGTTTCCCTGATTTCTCTGTGCGTTGCCGCAATCAACGACAAACCCTGGAAGCTGGATCGAGGCACGGAAAAGCCCTTATCGCCGGTGATGCCCCGGCGGCGGCAGAATGCCGGTGGGCAAAAAGGAGGGCAGCACAGTGCGAAAATGGCTTTGGGCGATAGGCATAGGGATAACGGCGGGATACGGCCAGTCGGCCTGCCCCGCGTGGACGCAGGCGCAGGCCGAACAGGAGGTCAGCCGCCTCAATCAGCAGGTTGCCGGGTGGAAAAACGACTACTGGCTGCGCGGCAGCAGCGAAGTCGCTGATGACGTCTACGATCGGCTTTTCGCCCGGTTAGTCGAGTGGCGGCGCTGTTTTGCCATCAAAACGCCAATAATCGATGATTTACCGCCGCCCCGGGGCGAGATGCGGCATCCGGTTGCCCACACTGGCGTGCGTAAGCTGGCGGAAAAAGCCGATGTGGCGCGCTGGATGCGGGGCAAAACCGATCTGTGGGTGCAGCCAAAGGTGGATGGCGTTGCGGTGACGCTGGTTTACCGCCGCGGACGGCTGGTGCAGGCCATCAGCCGGGGAGATGGGCGAGCCGGTGAAGACTGGACGGCCAAAGTGCGGCAGATTCCCGGCGTGCCGAGGGTGACGAAGGGCGCGCTGGCAAACAGCGTGCTGCAGGGGGAGCTTTTTCTGCGCCGCGCCGGACATATCCAGAAGCGGATGGGGGGAGTGAACGCCCGGGCGACGGTCGCTGGCGCCATGATGCGGCGGGATATGTCGACATCGTTAGCGAGTCTGGGCGTCTTTATCTGGGCATGGCCGGATGGGCCCAAGGAGATGCGTCAACGGCAGGCTCTGCTGCAGCAGGCCGGGTTTAGCGAAAGCCGCGGCTTTTCTCAACCGGTGGCGGACGTGGAGCAGGTTGCGCGCTGGCGTGAACGTTGGTTAACGTCAGCGCTACCTTTTGCTACCGATGGCGTTGTCGTACGCCTTGGGAAGGAGCCTGCCGGGCGCTTCTGGTCACCGGGGTTGGGGGATTGGGTCGCGGCGTGGAAGTATCCCCCGGCCATCCGCATCATGGAGGTGCGCGACCTTCGCTTTTACGTCGGGCGTAGCGGGAAAATTGCCGTGGTGGCAGGGCTCGAACCGCAGCAGCTGGACGATAAGCAGGTTAAGCGCGTGAGCGTAGGGTCGGTGGCCCGCTGGCAAAGCCTGGATATTGCGATTGGCGATCAGCTGCAAATCAGCCTGGCGGGACAGGGGATCCCGCGGATAGATAGCGTAGTGTGGCGAACGGCCCAGCGCAGCAAGCCTCAACCGCCTCCGGCGCATTTTAACGCCCTGACCTGCTATTTTTTCTCCCCCGAGTGCGGCGGACAGTTTCTTGCAAGGCTGGTCTGGCTGTCGTCAAAGCCCGTACTGGACCTCGGCAGCGTCGGTGAGTCCGCGTGGCGCGCCGTCCATCACTCTCTGCGTATGGAGCACCTTTTTTCATGGCTGGCGTTTACCCCTCAGCAGCTGCAGTCAGTCCCGGGGATCTCTGCGCGACGCGGTCAGAGGCTCTGGCATCAGTTTAACCTTGCCCGCCAGCAGCCCTTTCTGCGCTGGGTGCAGGCTCTGGGAGTGCCGGTGCCGCAGCCGGCGATGGCGGGCCTGGCCGGAGAGGGCTGGTCGCAGCTGCTGGCGCGCAGCGAAGAGCAGTGGCGGCGCCTGCCGGGAGTGGGGGATGAAAAAGCGCGTCAGCTGGTGGCCTTTCTGCGGCATCCGGACGTTGCCGCGCTGGCGCAGTGGCTCAGCGGGCAGGGTATCTCCGGGTTTTAGTCCGATCAGTGCGCGTTATGGTTGTAGTGGAAGACCGGCAGACCCAGCTTCCAGCGCAGGGCCAGCATGCGCGCGGTGAAGCCAAACAGCAGGGTGGCGATGACCACCACGTCGTGGCTGCTGACATAGTGCTGCAGGGCGATATACAGAATGGCGGCGGCAAAAGAGATCCCGGCGTACAGCTCTTTTTGGAACACCAGCGGGATGCGCTTACAGAACATATCCCGCAGCACGCCGCCGAATACGCCGGTGATGACCGCCGCGATAGAGGCGATAACCGGGCCTTCTCCCATATCGAGGGCAATCTGCGCGCCGATGATTGAAAACACCACCAGGCCGAGGGCGTCGAGGACTAAAAACAGCCGACGCAGGTGGGGCATAACCGGTGCGACAATCGTGGTGAGCACCGCGGCGACGGCAACAATGATGACGTATTCCGGGTTCTTGACCCAGCCCAGAGGATAGTGGCCGAGCAGAATATCCCGCACCGACCCGCCGCCCAGCGCGGTGGCGGTCGCAATAATGATAACGCCAAAGGTATCCATACGACGGCGTCCGGCCGCCAGAGCGCCGGTCATCGCTTCCGCGGTAATACCAATTAAATACAGAATATGAAGCAGCATAGATCCCCCACGATGAGAGCGGGCAGGTTAGCGATTTGTGCGCAGGATCACGACTGAGATTTTCTAAGGTGAACGAGTTACGCCTTTAAAAAATAATATCTGATTATCTCTATGGCCTTTATCTACGGGGTTATCAGGTTTTTTATTTTAATTTTTAGATTAGAAAAAGTAATGATTAAGGTCGGGCCGGTGCTGGTCAGGAATATACGCGACAAATACGTAATATTTAACTCGCTACCCTTATCATTTTATTTTCCTCTTTCAGGGCCTAAGAATATGACCGGAGTAACCGGCGAGAAAAACTACCTGCTGCGCCTGGCGGCCGTCGTTCTGACCGGGGTCCTTGCCGGCCTGTCGGGAATGGTTCTGGCGATGATTTTGCACGCTATTCAGCACCTTGCTTTTGGATACAGCCTCGATCGTCTTATCGGCACGGAGTCGTTTTTACAGGGCGTAACGGACGCCTCCTGGCCCCGACGCTTTACGGCCATTGTCGCCGGCGGCGCGATTGCCGGATTTGGCTGGTGGCTGCTAGGTCGCTACGGTCAGAAGCGGGTATCGATTTCCGCCGCCGTCGCCTCGCCCGCGGTGCCGATGCCGGCGGGTACGACAACCCTGCACGCCCTGCTGCAGATAGTTACCGTGGCGCTGGGCTCCCCGCTCGGTCGGGAGGTTGCTCCGCGAGAGATGGGGGCGCTGGGGGCCGGTATCGTGGCGCGCAGAATGGGCCTGCACGGCGATGAGACCCGCACGCTGATTGCCTGCGGCGCCGGTGCCGGGCTGGCGGCGGTATATAACGTGCCGCTGGCTGGCGCCCTGTTCACCCTTGAAGTGATGCTGCTGTCGTTTAGCTGGGAGAAAACGCTGGCGGCCGTGGTGACGTCGGCCGTTGCTGCCTGGACGGCAGCGCTCGGGCTGGGGGATGAGTCCCAGTACCATTTTATCTCCGGGGCGCTCCCGCACGCGTTTATGTGGTGGGCGATAATCGTCAGCCCGCTGCTTGGCGCGGCGGCGTGGCTGTTTCGTCAGGCAACCAGCGCCGCGCGTGCGCGGGTCAGGACAAACTGGCAGATGCCGTTATTTTGCCTGCTGGCGTTTACCCTTCTTGCCGGGCTGAGCCTCTATTTTCCGCAGCTGCCCGGCAATGGCAAAGGCCCGATGCAGCTTGCGATCGGTGACGGGCTGGGATGGCATAGCGCGCTGGTGCTTCTGGCCCTGAAAGCGATCGTTATTCTGGCGGTGCTGCGCGGCGGTGCGGAGGGAGGACTGTTGACCCCTGGCCTGGTGGTGGGAGGCCTGGTGAGCCTGCTGCTGAGTATGCTTTGGCAGCAGCTGGTGCCCGGCGGCGACGCCGGCAGCTTTGCGCTGGTTGGGGCTGCGGCTTTTCTGGCGGCGTCAATGCAGATGCCGCTGACGGCGGTTGCGCTGGTGATGGAGTTTACCCATATGGACCATAGCTATCTGGCCCCCACGCTGCTGTGCGCTGCGGGCGCTTTTATCACCTGTCGGATACTGGACGGAAAGTACAGGTTCTGAATTGAAGGAATAAAAAAGGCTGGTAAAACCAGCCTTTAATCGAGGTGCCTGCGGTTACTCGATGTTCTGAATCTGCTCGCGCATCTGCTCAATCAGCACTTTCAGCTCGATGGCAGAGTTGGTGACTTCCGCATTAATCGATTTCGACGCCAGGGTGTTCGACTCGCGGTTGAACTCCTGCATCATAAAGTCCAGGCGGCGGCCAACGGCTTCTTTTTTCTTCAGAATGTTGTAGGTCTCTTTGACATGCGCTTCCAGACGATCCAGCTCTTCGGAAACGTCGATACGCTGCGCCATCAGCACCAGCTCTTGTTCGAGACGGTTGTTTTCCAGCTGGACTTCCGCGTCTTCCAGCTTGGAGACCAGGCGCTCGCGCTGCCACTGCAGGATTTCCGGCATATGGCTGCGAACTTTGCCGACTTCGGTGCTGACGCCCTGCAGGCGCTGTTCGATAAGCGTCTTCAGCGCCTGACCTTCGGTTTCGCGGGCGACGATAAAGTCGTCCAGCGCGCCGTTCAGTGCGGTGAGAATATCGGAGGCAATGGCGTCGAGATCCTGCTCCTGAGCGGCCATGACGCCGGGCCAGCGCAGGATATCAACCGGGTTAATTTCCCCTTCGTCGCTCTGCATTTTTACCCAGTTAGCGGCGTTGACCAGCTGCTTTGCCAGATTTTCGTTCAGGATAAGCTCACCCTGAGCGCTGGGATCCTGTTCAAAACGCAGGGTACATTCGATTTTGCCGCGGGTCAGACGCGCACGAATACGCTCACGCACCACGGGCTCCAGGCTACGGAACTGCTCCGGCAGACGGAAATAGGTTTCCAGGTAGCGCTGGTTTACCGAGCGCAGTTCCCACGCGGCGCTGCCCCATTCGCCCTTAATTTCACGACGGGCATAGGCGGTCATACTGCGGATCATAGACGTTCCTGTTTTTAAAGGAGAGTGGGGGGATTATAGCTTTCAGGGCCTTATCAGGATAGGAATAAGCAAGCATTATCCGTATAATGCGCAGCCATATTCGTTTCAAGCCGGAGAGAACATCATGCGTCCAGCAGGCCGTAGCGCTAATCAGGTGCGTCCCGTAACCCTGACCCGTAACTATACCATACACGCAGAAGGCTCCGTGCTGGTCGAATTTGGTGACACCAAAGTGCTGTGCACCGCGTCGATTGATGAAGGCGTGCCGCGCTTTCTGAAAGGCCAGGGCCAGGGGTGGATCACCGCAGAATACGGCATGCTGCCGCGCGCGACGCATACCCGTAATGCGCGTGAAGCTGCCAAAGGTAAGCAGGGCGGTCGTACCATGGAAATCCAGCGTCTTATCGCCCGCGCGCTGCGCGCTGCGGTAGACCTGAAGGCGCTTGGCGAGTTCACCATTACTCTCGATTGCGATGTGCTACAGGCCGACGGCGGCACTCGTACCGCATCAATCACCGGTGCCTGCGTGGCGCTGGCCGACGCTCTGAACAAGCTGGTCGCCGCCGGTAAGCTGAAAACCAACCCGATGAAAGGCATGGTTGCTGCCGTTTCCGTCGGCATCGTCAACGGCGAGGCGCTTTGCGATCTGGAGTACGTGGAAGATTCCGCAGCGGAAACCGATATGAACGTGGTGATGACCGAAGACGGTCGCATCATCGAGGTGCAGGGCACGGCGGAAGGCGAGCCGTTTACCCACGAAGAGCTCCTGACTCTGCTGGCGTTGGCCAGAGGGGGGATCGAATCCATTGTCACGACGCAGAAGGCGGCGTTGGAAAACTAGTTTTTAAGGCGACTGAGAAGTCGCCTTTTTTTTGTCCGTAGATCCATAGAAAGCATGATGAGGAGCGAATCCATGAAACCATATCAGCGCCAGTTTATTGAGTTTGCGCTTAACAAGCAGGTTCTTAAGTTTGGCGAATTTACGCTGAAATCCGGGCGCAAGAGCCCCTATTTCTTCAACGCCGGCCTGTTTAACACCGGGCGCGATCTGGCACTGTTGGGCCGTTTCTATGCAGAGGCGCTGGTCGACTCCGGAATTGATTTTGACCTGCTGTTTGGCCCGGCCTACAAAGGCATTCCCATTGCGACCACCACGGCGGTTGCGCTGGCTGAACACCACGACCTGGATTTACCCTACTGCTTTAACCGCAAAGAGGCCAAAACGCACGGCGAAGGCGGCAATCTGGTTGGCAGCGCCCTGCAGGGTCGCGTCATGCTGGTCGACGATGTGATAACCGCAGGCACGGCGATTCGCGAATCGATGGAGATTATCCAGGCCAACGGGGCTGAGCTCGCCGGCGTGCTGATTTCTCTGGATCGTCAGGAACGCGGTCGCGGCGAAATTTCCGCGATTCAGGAAGTTGAGCGCGATTACGGCTGCAAGGTGATCTCTATCGTCACCCTCAAGGACCTGATTAGCTATCTGGAAGAGAAGCCGGAGATGGCCGAACATCTGGCGTCGGTACGCGCCTATCGCGAAGAGTTTGGCGTATAGGTAACAAAGCCCGGGGCGTTAAGCCTCCGGGCTTCGGATTACTGCAGCTGTGAGGCGACCAGCGGCCAGCGGGCGTCAAAATCGTCCGTCGGACGATATTTAAACTCGCTGCGCACAAAGCGCGACAGCATGCCTTCACAGAACGCCAGCAGCTGGCTGGCCAGCAAAGATTCGTCGGTGACGAAGCCTTCACCTTCGCGCATTTTCTTCTCGCGCATGACCTGGCGTAGCTGAACCTCAATGCGTTCAAAGAGCTGGTTGATCCGGTCCTGCAGGCGGTCCTGTTCAAACATCAGCGCGTGGCCGGTCAGAATTCGCGTCAGCCCAGGATTACGCTCACCAAACCCAAGAATCAACAGCACGATCAGGCGCAGGCGCGCGGATGTGTCTTTCTCATCTTTTAAAATCAAATTGATGCGCGTAATCAGACTGTCTTCGATAAACTCAATCAGGCTATCGAACATGCGGGTTTTGCTGGGAAAATGACGGTACAGCGCCGCTTCGGACACGCCGACGGACGCCGCCAGTTTCGCCGTAGTAATACGTTGACTACCATCGCTGGATTCAAGCATTAGCGCCAGAGATTGAAGTATTTCCTCGCGACGATTCCTTTTCGCAGTTTGTTTTTCTGCCA
The DNA here is from genome assembly GCF_024810075.1 of Klebsiella sp. BIGb0132. Taxonomy (NCBI): domain Bacteria; kingdom Pseudomonadati; phylum Pseudomonadota; class Gammaproteobacteria; order Enterobacterales; family Enterobacteriaceae; genus Klebsiella; species Klebsiella sp. BIGb0132. The sequence continues at coordinate 168,054 of NZ_JANUDW010000005.1, forward strand.
TGTTTTAAAATACCCCTGAAAATAAGCACTTGTCAGGCAGACATCCACAAAGCGGCCGCAAACGGTCATTTGCGGCGATGTTATTGCATTATTGCGCTTTGGAATGCGGGTTTTGTGTGGACGGGCCTATGCGCGCCCTGAGTGACCAAAGCCACCTTCGCCACGTTCGGTGGTGTCAAAATCTTCCACCAGGTTAAATTCCGCCTGTACGACGGGTACAAATACCATTTGAGCAATGCGCTCGCCGGGTTCAATAGTAAAGCTCTGCTGGCCGCGGTTCCAGACGGAAACCATCAGCTGCCCCTGATAGTCGGAATCGATAAGGCCGACCAGGTTACCCAGCACGATGCCGTGCTTATGGCCCAGTCCGGAGCGCGGCAGGATGACCGCCGCCAGCGACGGATCGGCGATATGAATAGCCAGGCCGGTTGGCAGCAGGGTGGTTGCGCCCGGCGCAAGCTCTACGGCGGCGTCGAGACAGGCCCGCAGGTCAAGTCCGGCAGAACCGGAGGTGGCATAGGTCGGCAGCGGAAACTCCTTGCCAACGCGCGGGTCCAGAAGCTTAACGTCGATTTTTTTCATCATAACGGGTCACGATCTCGTCGAGTAATAATTGGCCCAGGAGTTCCTTGCGCTCATGTGGCAAGCGCTTATCTCCATCCTGCCAGAAAAGGTGTAATGCGTTGCTGTCGCTGTTAAATCCCTGATTTGGCTTAGATACATCATTGGCGCAGATCAGATCGAGATTTTTGCGGTCGCGTTTTTGCCTCGCGTATTCTTCCACATTATTCGTTTCGGCGGCAAACCCAACGACGTAAGGTCGGCTATCCGTTAGCGCAGCGACCCCGGCAACGATATCCGGGTTTTTGATCATTTTTATTGTTAATTCATCATCTTGCTTTTTGATTTTTTTCTCAGCAACGCTGATGGCGCGGTAGTCGGCGACGGCCGCACAGCCAATAAAAATATGCTGCTGCCGAACGCTACCGTCGACCGCGGCCTGCATTTCCAACGCGGTGGTGACGTCAACCCGCTGCACGAAAGGCGGCGTCGGTAGCGAAACCGGGCCGCTGACCAGCGTGACGTTGGCACCGCGCTTTGCCGCAGCGGCAGCGATAGCGAAGCCCATCTTACCGGAGCTTTGATTGCTGATATAGCGTACCGGATCCAGCGGCTCGCGGGTGGGGCCCGCGGTAATCATGATGTTGAGATGTTGCAAATCTTTGACAGGCGAAAAATGTGCGGCCGCCATATCGACGAGGGTCAGCGGATCCAGCATTCGGCCCGGGCCGATATCGCCACAGGCCTGGCTTCCGCTGTCCGGGCCCCAGACCAGCAGGCCGCGTGAGGCGATGACCTCAAGATTATGCTGCGTCGCGGCGGCGCGATACATCTGCTGGTTCATGGCGGGCACCACGGCGACCGGAGACGGCGTCGCGAGGCAGATAGTGGAGACCAGGTCGTTCGCCATGCCGGCAGCAACGCGGGCGATCAGATCGGCGGTTGCGGGGGCGAGGATAACCAGGTCGGCCCATTTTCCCAGCTCAATGTGGCCCATCGCGGCTTCTGCTGCCGGGTCGAGCAGGCTATCGGAAACCGGATAACCTGACACCGCCTGCAGGCTGAGTGGCGTAATGAAGGCCTTCGCGGCTTCCGTCATGGCGACCCGTACGTCGGCGCCGCGCTCGCGCAGGCGGCGTACCAGTTCAGGCGTTTTGTAGGCAGCGATGCCGCCGCTGACGCCGAGAACGATCTTTTTACCAGCCAGACTCATCATGATTTTTTCCTGTTGGAGTACACCAGAATTCGCGCATCTTACCACAATCCCGTCGGCGTCGTGCGCCTGCCTGGAATTGACTTTGCGAGCCGCTACGCACGGGTAAAAGCCGGCCGTCGGAAGCGGCGAAAGGCTATGTCAGAATGCGGGGCGCACTGGAAAAGAGAGGCTGCGATGGACTTACTGGAACCCCTGCTGCCAAGGGAAAAAATGCTGCTCTACGGTATCGAAGCGCTGTCGGACGTTGAGCTGCTGGCGCTATTTTTACGTACCGGCACCCGCGAGCAGGACGTGATGACGTTTTCGCACGACCTGCTCGCGCGCTTTGGCTCGCTATACGGCCTGCTATCGGCGGACAAGGTGCAGTTTGACAAGATCGACGGCATAGGTCTCGCGAAGTTCGCCCAGCTAAAAGGCGTCGCCGAGCTGGCGCGGCGCTATTTTAGCCGACGGATAGTTGAAGAACCTTCTCTGGTAACGCCGCTGATGACGCGGGAATTTTTGCAAAGCCAGCTGATGGACGAGGAGCGGGAGATCTTTATGGTGATCTTTTTAGATAATCAGAATCGGGTATTGAAACATAGCCGGCTTTTTTCTGGTACTCTTAGCCACGTTGAGGTGCATCCGCGAGAAATTGTACGCGAAGCCATCAAAGTGAACGCCGCTGCGGTGATCCTGGCACATAATCATCCATCCGGTAGCCCCGAGCCGAGTAAGGCCGACAGGTTGATTACCGAAAGAGTGATAAAGTGTTGTGGTTTCATGGATATACGCGTGCTCGATCACCTTGTTATCGGCCGCGGTGCGTACGTATCTTTTGCCGAGCGCGGCTGGATTTAGCCCCGATCACGCGATCCTGCGGGATCTTTGTCTGTTCGGGACTTGAGCACATCGCCGAGTCAGCGTATACTACGCCACCTTTGAGAATCTCGGGTTTGGCATTTGGGCCTGGCAATCGATGGTTCACTTAGACACCCACTCTTCAGGTTGCATCAAGGCGGCATGAAGAATGACGTGTAGAACTGCGATGACCGGGCTGTAAAGCCTGACGAGGCGCCAATACCCCATACGAAGCTCGAGCTAATTTGATTTTTGGAGAATAGACATGTCCCGAGTCTGCCAAGTTACTGGCAAGCGTCCGGTGACCGGTAACAACCGTTCCCACGCACTGAACGCGACCAAACGCCGTTTCCTGCCGAACCTGCACTCTCACCGTTTCTGGGTTGAGAGCGAAAAGCGTTTTGTCACCCTGCGCGTATCTGCTAAAGGTATGCGTGTTATTGATAAGAAAGGCATCGATACAGTTCTGTCCGAACTGCGTGCCCGTGGCGAAAAGTACTAAGTACTAAGAGGAAATAAATCATGGCTAAAGGTATTCGTGAGAAAATCAAGCTGGTTTCTTCTGCTGGTACTGGTCACTTCTATACCACCACGAAGAACAAGCGTACTAAGCCGGAAAAACTGGAACTGAAAAAGTTCGATCCAGTTGTCCGTCAGCACGTTTTATACAAAGAAGCTAAAATCAAATAATTTTAGCTTCGATGTAAAAAAAACCCCGCCCTGGCGGGGTTTTTTGTTTTCTGGCCATCCCCATAATAAAGACATCTGCAATACAGCCGGAGACGCTATGCCTGAACTACCTGAGGTGGAAACCAGCCGGCGCGGGATTGAACCGCATCTGGTTGGCGCTACTATTCTGCACGCCGCTATCCGCAATGGACGCCTGCGCTGGCCGGTTTCTGAAGAGATCTACCGTCTGAGCGACGTGCCGGTGCTCAGCGTACGTCGACGCGCTAAATACCTGCTGCTGGAGCTGCCGGGCGGCTGGATTATCATTCACCTCGGCATGTCAGGAAGCCTGCGCATTCTGAGCGAAGAGCTGCCCGCAGAGAAGCATGACCATGTCGACCTGGTGATGAGCAACGGCAAGGTGCTGCGCTATACCGATCCTCGACGCTTTGGCGCCTGGCTCTGGACCAAAGAGCTGGAAGGACATCCTGCGCTGGCGCATCTCGGGCCAGAGCCGCTGAGCGACGATTTCAACGGCGCTTACCTGCAGCTGAGGTGCGCGAAAAAGAAAACCGCCATTAAGCCCTGGCTGATGGATAACAAGCTGGTGGTGGGCGTCGGCAATATCTACGCCAGCGAATCGCTGTTTTCCGCCGGGATCCATCCCGACCGGCTGGCATCGTCGCTATCGCATGAAGAGTGCGAGCGGCTGGTGAAGGTGATTAAAGCCGTGCTGCTACGCTCGATTGAACAGGGCGGTACCACGCTGAAGGATTTCCTGCAAAGCGACGGTAAGCCGGGATATTTTGCCCAGGAGCTGCAGGTATACGGACGCAAAGGCGAGCCTTGCCGTACCTGCGGTACGCCGATTATCGCCAGCAAGCACGCCCAGCGGGCGACGTTTTATTGTCGCCAGTGTCAGAAGTAGGGCATCGCCCCGAAAGCGCAAAGATTAGAGCTTTTTCAGCAGCGCCTGGTGCACGTTAGCCGGCAGGAAGTGGGAAACGTCGCCCTGATGGCGCGCGACCTCCTTGACCAGCGATGAGGAGATAAACGACCACTCTTTGCACGGCATCAGGAAGACGCTTTCGAGGGTCGGCATCAGATGGCGGTTCATATGCGCCAGCTGCATCTCGTATTCGAAATCCGCCACCGCCCGCAGGCCGCGAATCAAAATGTTGGCCTGCTGCGCGCGGGCGAAATTGGCCATCAAATCACTAAAGCCAATGACCTCAACGTTGACCAGGTGCGCGGTTGACTGCTGCGCCAGCGCAATGCGTTCGTCGAGGCTGAACATCGGCTTTTTGCTCGGGCTGGCGGCAATCGCCAGCAGCACTTTGTCAAACATGCTGGCCGCGCGGGTGACGATATCGATATGACCGTTGGTGATAGGGTCGAAGGTACCCGGATAAATCGCTTTTGTGCTCATAATTACACTCTCTCCGAGTAGCCGCGGCTCAGCGCCCACAGCTCGGTGTATTTATTAAACGTATACTGCGCGTTGACCACGGCGAGCAGCCAGCCCTGTTTACCATCCAGCACGCCGCCGCGCAGCAGCAGCGTTTTCACAAATGCCCCCAGCGTATGGCCGAAGATACTCATCAGCGAGGTTTTTTTCCCCTTCTGATGACGCTCCTGCGCCCAGGCGGTGGCGTAGGCCAGCTGCTTTTGCTGAAAGCCGGAGAAGTCGCGGCAGGTCAGATGCAGCAGGTCGCCGGTCAGTTCGATAATCTGCGCGCCTTTGGCGTCGAGGGATTCGTGTACCAGATTATTGTTATAGCGATAACCAAGGCGCGGGTACAGGCGCATCACGCGATCGGGATACCAGCCGCTGTGGCGCATAAAGCGGCCAAGGAAATAGTTCCGCCGGGCAATGCTGTAGATCGCGTCCTCTTTTGGCGCCGCCAGCGCCTGGCGCAGGGACTGTGCCAGCTCCGGGGTGACGCGCTCGTCGGTATCAATCATCAGCACATAGTCGCCGGTGGCGTAATCCTGGGCGCGCTGGCGCTGAACGCCGTAGCCCTGCCAGTCGGTGTTGATGTAGACCTGAGCGCCCAGGCTGCGCGCCAGCTCGACGGTGTCGTCGCTGCTGCCAGAATCCAGCAGCACTATCTCATCGGCCCAGTTTACCGACGCCAGGCAGTCCGGCAGCAGATCCGCCGCGTTTTTGGCGATCATCACGACGGACAGTCGGGTCGACATTAGTGGCTCCGCTGTGGCAGATAGGGTTGCAGTAACTGTAGCAGACGGGAGAGCGCGCCCTGGTTTTGATGCAGGACTTCCACCGCGTGACGGCCGTACCACAGGCGGTAATCTTCGTCGGTCAGCAGGTTAGAAACCTGGGTGACCAGTGAATTGAGGTCGGTCACGGTGATCAGACCATCATCCTGCTGCAGCTTGGCGCAAATATCTTTGAAGTTGAAGGTGTGCGGGCCCATCAGGACCGGGATGGCGTGCGCCGCTGGCTCCAGCGGGTTATGACCGCCGCGCTCGACCAGGCTGCCGCCGACAAAGGCGAGATCGGCAATGCCGTACAGCAGCATCAGCTCGCCCATGGTATCGCCAATCACCACCTGGGTGCTATTTGACGGGATTTCGCCGGTGCTGCGCAGGGTAAAGCTCATACCCGCTTTCTGCACCATCTCCCGCGCGTCGCCGAAGCGTTCAGGGTGGCGAGGGACGAGGATCAGCAGCAGGTCAGGGAAGGTTTCCAGCAGCTTTTTATGCGCCTGCAGAACGATTTGCTCTTCACCGTCGTGGGTGCTGGTGGCGATCCACACCTGGCGGTGCGGCGCCCACTGGCGGCGCAGGGTGATGGCGCGTGCGGCCAGCTCCGGCGTAACGGAAATATCAAACTTCAGGCTGCCGGTGACCGCCAGCTGGTTGCGCTTCAGCCCGAGGGAGATAAAGCGGCTGGCGTCTTCTTCATTCTGCGCGGCGATAAGCGTAATCCGGCTCAGCAGGCTGCGCATAAACTTGCCCAGTTTGGCATAGCCCTTCGCCGAGCGCTCGGAGAGGCGGGCGTTAGCGATAACCAGCGGAATTTTACGCTTGTGCAAAGCGGCGACCATATTCGGCCACAGCTCGGTTTCCATCACGATAACCAGCTTCGGCTGCACGGTGTTGAGGAAGCGGTTCATCGCGCAGGGGAGGTCGTAAGGCAGGTAGACGTGGTGAACGTCTTTGCCGAACGCGGACATCGCGCGCTCGGAGCCGGTCGGCGTCATGGTGGTGACGGTGATCGGCAGATAAGGATAACGGTGGCGCAGGGCGCGTACCAGCGGGATGGCAGCAAGCGTCTCACCCACGGAAACGGAATGCAGCAGAATCCCATCCGGCGCTACCTTGTTCTGACAAAAGCCATAACGTTCAGCCCAGCGTTTGCGGTAGGCGGGTGCCTTACGGCTGCGCAGCAGCAGTCGCAGCCAGACCAGCGGCTGAATAAGATAGAGTAGGGTGGTATAAAGCAATTCCAAGCGATTTATCCGTTTTATGTTTTAGCGGGCAAATTCTAAGCATTTAGCCCATGTAAAGCTATCCCTTTGGCGGAAACAAAGGGATTCAGCGTCAGGCCGCGTTGCGATAGCGCTTAATACGCAGGTAGCGCCGCCCAAGGCGCCAGCGTAAGCGGAACGTTCCGGCATTTTTCCAGATCAGGTGCCAGATGCCGCGGTCGAAGAACTCTTTAATGATAATATGCTTTTTTGATTCATCTTTCATGCTATCGAAGGTATGAATAATTCCCAGCCCCTCTTTCGCAATCTGCCAGCGGCAGGCGGAAATATGGCGCACCTTATCCGGATAGCGTTGGTTAATGGCGTCGAGCATCTCAAGAATCTTCATGTAGTGGCGGGCAGAGCGCATCAGCGTGTCGTCGTTATCCGGCTTGTGCGATACCGATTCTGAATGGATATAGTAATCGTAAAACTGCTCGCTGGTGTACTGCACGCGCTCGGCCGCCAGCAGCGCCTCGGTGGTCCAGGGAATATCCTGATGGCGCAGGCCCGGCTCAAAGTGAAAACGATGCTGCATGATAAATTCGCGGCGATAGATGTTCAGCCAGGTCACGTGCAGGAACTTACGCGAATCCAGCGCCTGTTTTAGCCACACGTGGCCCGGCAGCACGCCGGTAGACGGCAGCCGATCCGGAGGGAGGATCGGGTGGATATCATTTTTGCTCTCGTAGACGTAGCGGCCGTTGCAGGTGGCGATATCGAGATTGCCCTGCTCCGCCATCGCCAGCAGCGTGCGGTACATGCCGGGATAGAGCTTATCGTCGATATCCGGGAAGGCCAGGTATTTACCGCTGGCTACCGCCAGGCCGGTGTTGCGCGCGACCGAGACGCCCTGGTTTTCCTGCTCCAGCACCCTGACGTTTTGTAGCCGCGCTTTCCACGCATCGATAACCGCGAGGCTGCCGTCCGTCGAGCCGTCGTTCACCAGAATCAGTTCATAGCTTTCCAGCTGCTGTTGCTCAAGGCATTCAAAGAACTGCGCAAGGAATTTTTCGCCGTTGTAGACGGCGGCCACGATGCTCAGTAAAGGCGTTTGACTCATAAATCGTTCGATCCTGGTTAAATAACGGCGTCAGGCGCGGCGCAGCTGACGGTACTGCTGACAAATCGTATCGACGCTGAACTTTTCCAGCGCGGATTGTTCGATGACAGGCGGGTTATGGTAAATGCTTTGCATCGTCTGAGCCAGCGCCGGGCCGTTGAGATCGGCGAGGCCGCGGGCTAATTCGCCGGTAAGGATCTCCGTCACGCCGCCCGGGCAGCGGGTGCTGGCAACCGGCGTGTTCAGCAGCAGCGCCTCTACGATAACGTTGCCAAAGCCTTCGCTATCCGAGCTGAGCACCAGCATCCTGGCGTGTTTAATCCACGGCAGCGGGTTTTTATGGAAGCCTTTAAACAGCACGCGATCGCCGACCTGCAGCCGCTCTGCCAGCTGGCGCAGGCGCTGCTCCTGCTTGCCCTGTCCCAGCAGCACCAGCGGCGCCTGGATACCGCTTTGGGCATAGGCCTCAATCAGCCGATCGTGGCGCTTGCCGGGGTGAAAACGCCCGACGTGGATAATATAGTCCCCGGCAGGCTGCTCGCCCGGTAGCTCCGCGCCGGCCCGCAGGGCGGCGATATCAAACGGATTATAAATCGTTTTCAGCTGCGCCGGGCGAATGGCGAACTGGCTGACCAGATCCTCGCCGACCGCATCGGAGACGGTCACCACGTTGCGTCCCTGATAGACGCGCTTGATTTTCTGCTGCTTCATCCAGCGATCGAAACCGGTACGGTGGCCAAGATAGGAGGTAGAGAAGACGCCGTGCAGGCAGAACCAGACGTTACGCTGTGCGAGCGCGCGGCTGCGGGCGACGATGCGGTCAGTTTTATGCAGATTGGAGAGCACCAGATCGAAATTGCCCTGCTGCTCAGACTCGGCGATGGCCGCATCAAGCTGGCCCGCGCGGCGCGACAGCTCGGTCAGCTTGCGCCACGGCTTTCGGCAGCGGTCGCTAATCACGCGGTAATCCAGCCCTTCTGGCAGCGGGTAGTCGCAAACGTCGCGCAGTGAAAACAGCGAGACGCGCTCTCCCTGGCGCAAAAAATGTTCCGCCAGCGTGAGCACCACTTTTTCCGCTCCGCCGCCGGGCAGGCCGTCGATGACAAACAGTATGCGCATAGCTATTTTACCAGGTCCTGATAGAAAGAGAGCAGCTGCGCTGAGAGTCGCTCGCTGGTGCAGGTCATAATGCGTTCGCGCGCCCGGATGCCTTCCGCCGAACCTAAGGCGCGGGCGGGGAGCGCGGCCACCGCCTGCTGCAGCGCCGGAATATCCAGCGCGTCGCAAACGAAACCGTTGCTGCCCTCAATAATAAACTCCGATCCGCCGCATCCGGTGGTGGTAATCACCGGCAGGCCGCAGGCCATCGCTTCAAGGATAACGTTAGGGAACGGATCGTACAGCGTGGGCAGCAGCAGCCCGTCGGCCATCTGGTAGAAGGGCAGGGTTTCTGACTGCATGCCGAAGAAGCGTACCCGCTCCCCGCAGTTCAGCGTTTTAGCCAGCGCCTGATAGCGGCTCTGGTCTTTATCCTTGCCCACCACCAGCAGGTAGCGGTCGGTGGGGGCGATGGCGCGGATCGCCGCCTCCAGACCCTTGCGCTCAAAGCCGGAGCCCACGTAGATCAGGCAGGTTGCCTGGCGCGGTAGGTTCCATTGGTCACGCAGCGTGATAAAGGCTTCTTCCGTTGGCGGCAGGAAGCGCTGGTTATCAATCGCGTTGTAGATAACGCGGATCTTCTCCGCCGGCAGGCCGAAGTCGGCAATAATTTCCTGTTTAATCATCTCCGCGTTGCAGATGACTCCGCGCAGGTGCGGGTCGTGATACATCTCGCGTTCAGCCTGCATGACGTAGCGGTGGTAGCGATCGGCAAACAGCAGGCGGCTTTTCCAGCCGGGCAGTATGCGCGAGCGCTGCTCCAGCCAGCGGCGATGGACGCCGTCGCCGGCGCGATACAGATCGCAGCCCGGAATACGCTCATGGCTCTGAACCAGGTCGAAATTTTCAGCCTGCCACAGCCGGCGCGCGGCGTCGGCAAAGCCGCGTTCACGGCTGATGCGTCCCCATTTGCGCGGGTTGCAGATGCGAATATTCCACTCGGGCTTCACCGGCCCCTGCCATTCACGGGTGATGACGTTCAGCTCAAGATTACTGCTATCGAGGGCCTCCAGCGCGCGGGAAACGAAACGCTCCGCGCCGCCGTCGGGGCGATATTTCTGCCGCACCAGGGCGAGCCTGAATTTGCTCATGCCAGCACCTTTTTAGCCGCCGCAATCACCACGTCGGCGGGAATTAAATCGAGATAGCGCTCTTCTGTTCCGGTATCAATGTCGTCAGGGTCGGGCAGAGGGCCAAAATCTCCGGCCCAGATGACTTCGCCCTTCGCCTGCCACGGGCGCCAGAAGGTCAGCTTTGACGGGCCGAACAGCGCCACCAGCGGCGTGCCGAGGGCGGCAGCCATATGCATGGGTACGGAATCAACGCCGACAAATAAGCGGGCGTGGCCGATGACCGCCGCCAGCTGACGCAGGCTCAACTGGCCAGCAAGAGAGTGCAGGCGGGCGTCCGGGCAGCCGGCGATAATGGTCTCTACCATGCGCTTCTCTTTCTCATCGGGCCCCGACGTTAGCACCACGGCATGCCCCGCCGCCGACAGCGCGTTAATCAGCGCGCTCATCCGCTCTTCCCGCCAGCATTTAAAGAACCAGCGGGAGGTGGGTTGAATGACGATATAGTTACCCTCAAACCCCGCCGGCAGCAGCGCGCGGCTGCTCTCCCAGTCCTGTTCGCTGTAGCCCATGCGCGCCGGCGCGTCGTTAACGGCCAGGCCGAGAGGGGCCAGAATGGAGAGGTTCTGCTCCACCGTATGCAGGCTTTGATGCTGCTGGGTAGAGGCCAGGGCGGTATGGCAGAAGCGCCAGGCCGGATGGCGGCGTTTCGGGAAATCAAAGCCGATGCGCGTGGCGGCGCCGGTTAAGCGGGTAATAATGGCGCTCGGCCACTGATCGGCAAGGTTGAGCACCATGTCGTAGCGCTGCTGGCGAAGCGTGCGGATCAGCCGCAGCTCCATTTTGAGCTGATGGCCGGTTCCCTGCTTTTTCCAGCGGCGGTCAATCGCGTAAATCTGGTTAACATCCGCGTTCGCTGCGAGCATATCCCGGGTCTCTTCATAAAGCAGCACATCAACGCTGGCCGCGGGATACTGCCGTTTGAGGGCGTGAACGAGCGGCGTGATCAGCAGCATATCGCCGTGATGGCGCAGCTTGATGACCAGGATGCGCGCCGGGTTCACGGCACCGGGAGAGCAGGTTTCAGGCGTCATTCTCTGTTCTTCATTCAGTATCAGGGTTCCGATTCTAGGGGATCAGATAGATTGAGAGAAGCGTTGTCTTGCTCTACCATGACCCGATACGTATGGTCTGAGGACGTTTTCGTGCACAATCCCGCATTTCTCATCACGATTGATACCGAGGGTGATAACCTCTGGCAAAAACATGACAGCATCACCACTGAGAATGCGCGTTATTTACCGCGTTTTCAGCAGCTTTGCGAAAAGTATGGTTTTAAACCGGTCTATTTAACCAACTACGAGATGGCGATAGATCCATTCTATATCGAATTCGCTAAAGATGTGATTGCCCGCGGCACCGCCGAAATCGGTATGCACCTGCATGCCTGGAATAGCCCGCCGACCGACCCGCTGACCGCCGATGACTGGCGACATAAGCCCTATCTTATCGAATACAGCGATGCGGCGATGCGTGAAAAGGTCGCCTATATGACCCGCCTGCTGGAAGAGACCTTCCAGACCAAAATGGTCAGCCATCGCGCCGGACGCTGGGCGTTTGATGAGCGCTATGCGCGCCTGCTGGTGGAGCATGGCTATCAGGTCGACTGTTCGGTGACGCCCCGGGTCAACTGGAAAACGGCGAAAGGCGCCCCGCAGGGCGATGGCGGCACCGATTATCGCCGCTTCCCGCAGCACGCTTATTTCCTCGACGAGAACGACATCAGCCGGGAAGGACGCTCTTCGCTGCTGGAGGTGCCGATGAGCATCCAGTACAAACACAGCGCCCTGATGAACGGCATTAAGCAGGGCTATGACCGCCTGCGCGGCAAGGTGCGCTCGCCGTCGGTTCACTGGCTGCGGCCGATGGGCGGTAACGTTGAGACGATGAAAAAGGTCGTCGAACAAACGTTGACTCAGGGCAGCGACTACGTCGAATATATGCTCCACTCTTCTGAGTACATGCCCGGCGGCAGCCCGACGTTTAAAAACGAGCAGGATATCGAACGTTTGTATGCGGACCTCGAAAGCTTCTTCAACTGGCTGGCGCCGCAGGTCAAAGGGATGACGTTGGCGGAGTACTACCAACACAAACAAGCATCGCGCTAAAAAGCCATAAGCAGGGATCGTATGGGTATGTTTAAACAGCTGACGCGGAAGAAAAACGCTTTCTTTCGCAAAATTAAATTTAATTTAATTAACTATCGTTACAGAAATAAGCGCGAGCGTCAGCCGTTTAATCCTGCGCAGATTCAGCGCGTTTTATTTTTACGCCTGGACGACAAGGTCGGCGATATGGTGGTGACCACAGGCTGCGCAAAGCTGCTGTCCGAGCATGGCTATCAGGTTTCCGTGCTTACCGGGCCGATATGCCGGCAAATGCTGACCGGCGCAGACTTCCTGGAGCGGGTCTATTTGTATCAACCCCGGATGGCGCTGGATGAATTACGCGCGGCAGGTTTTGACGCCGTCGTTGATTTTGATGACGTGAAAACCTACGAGCGTTTTAAATTACTCGCGGATTTAGGCGCCCGCTGCAATATCGGTTTTAATAAAGACGAATATAAGCTTTACGATTGGTCAATTGCCTTTTTCGACAGCCAGCGCCATATTTCTGCCCGCTATAAAGAGGTGGCCAGGCTATTTGGCATCGTCAACGAGCATTACCACTATCATCTCCCCGGCGATGCCGCCGAGCGGCAGAGAGTGAAGCATTTACTGGCGCAGGAAAAGGGCCGCGAAATTTGTATCGCCATAAACCCCTTCACCGCCTCAGTCGATAAGGACTTTTGCCGTCACCAGGTCGCGGATCTGATTGAGCGGCTGCACGCTCTGCCTTACAAAGTGAGCGTGGTGATGGTTGGGCATAGCGAAAAAATTCGCCAGCTGAAGCTGGATACGGCGCTGTATCTCCCTGATAGCAATATTAATTCAGCGGTAGAGGTGATTCGCTGCTGCGATCTTGTTATCACCGCGGATACCGCGATCGTCCATATCGCCAGGGCGTTCGATAAGCCGATGGTGGCGGTCTACAACAAGCGCAAACTCAAAGATACCGGCCTGCCGGGATACACCATCTGGGCGCCGGGATATGACAAGGCGAAGCAAGTCGTCTGCGAAGAAGTTAACGTTGCCGATATGACGATTGATGCCATCTGGCCGGTTATCAAAGTGCAGGCGGATAGCCTGGTGGCTTCCGCCGGACAGGCATAAAAAAGGGCCCCGCCAGGGCCCTTTTTTTAGCGCTTATCCTTCAGGCTACTGCTCAGCGCAATGCCCAGCGGCAGCCAGAACAGGGGCCAGGTTTCCCGGGGATTGCTGATGATAAACATCCCCTGTGAGGCCATAAAAATCAGCGCGTAGCCGAAAATCGCCAGCCCGTAGCGGCTATCCTCCCGCCGTTTACTCCACGCCCGCCACAACCCGCCGGCAATAACCGCAAACAGCAGCAGCAGGCCAATAATGCCGCCTTTCAGCAGCGAGCCGAGATAGACGCTATGGGTGGTGGTGATATGCTCGCCGCTGTAGTTCGTAAAGTCGAGGTCGTAGTCAAAACCGCGTCCCAGCCACGGCTGGCTGGAGACCTCTTCGAGGGTGTGGCGCCAGATGCTGATGCGCAGCCCGCTCTGCGTCCCGAGCTCTTCAAAGCGCGCCAGCAGCAGGTCGCCCACCGGCGTGAAGAAGAAAAGCAGGCCTAAAATTAGCGCTAATGCAGCGACGATCAACACGTTGCGGCGCGTAAAGACATGCAGGTGCAGGGTGCAGAAAAAGGCCACCAGCAGGGCGATAATCGGGCCCCGGCTTTGGGTCAGAACCATCATGACCAGCATGATGGCCATCGGCACATACAGGAGGTGGCTGCCTTTTTCTTTGAGCAGCATGGCGCAAATGAGAATACCAATACCGCAATAGCCCGCGAGGTCGATAACGTTGGTCGGGCCGGGGTTACCCGGTGACACCGCGCGTTCGGTCAGGACCAGAGTATGGTCGATGACCATGGTCCAGATGGAGATGACCGTGATGCCGGCAACCACGCTCATCAGCGCCAGACGTCGGGTCTGCGGGGAGCCGAGCAGAGTCGTCAGCAGCAGCAGATAGAACAGCAAATACGTCCCATGAGTCAGGGGAGAGTCGATATGCTGCGGCGTCTGGCCCCAAATGTTGCTCAGCGCATAGTAGACGAAGAATATCAGCAGCAGCGCATAAACCGGCCACTGCTGGCGCGTCTTATCCGCCAGCTGCTGGCGATGGTCTTTATTAAGCAGCGACAGCAGAAACAGCAAAATAGAGAGATGAAGAAGGTTGTTTGCTCGGGTCGATATGCAAAAAATTGCGCTGAAAAACAGAAACAAAGGAAAGACAACGGTGTAACCCTGCCTGGCGTAGTTACTGATTTTTAAAGTACTCATCAAAAGAAACCTTTTCGAAAATCGTTTCCGGAACCGCGCTTTCTAAAGAGAAGTTGACGACCCGGATATGGTTTTGTTGCAGCACGTTAGCGGCGTGCGAAAAGGACGGCATGACCAGGTCATCCACCTTATTTTCCAGCCAGGAAGGGAGTTTATCCCGATCCGTTTCGTAGAATCGCGGCTGGTTGAAATTAGTCATATCCAGTCCGCTTATTAGAATCGTTTTGAACCCCAACCACATCAGAATTTGTAGCGCCCAGTAGACAACGGTTCCGGCATCAAAAATGCCGTGCCGGATATCGGTACTAAAGCAAATATCCTCGCGCTGAGGGTGGAAGCGTATCGCCTCGACCGCTTGCCAGGCCTGACGAACCTGATTTTTCGCGACTTTAGGCCGATAAATTTTATAACAGGCATCTTCAATTAACGCCAAACGGCAGCGCAGCGCTTCGCCGTGGCGGTCGAGGATTTTTGCGATACCGTGCAGGGTGGTAAAGAGCACGAGATCGGGCTGGCTGATGACGGCGCGGATGATGTCCGGTTTTCTATCGTAAAACTCCATATCGACGATGGTATAGATAGAAAATTTAATCCTGTCAGAGAGGTGCCACGCACCGTTAACCCCCATAACCGGAATGCTTTTCGGCAGCAGCGAAAAATCGATGCTGCGGGTGGAGGGGCCGGTGGCGGTCAGCAGCACTTCGCCGTGCATGCTGTCCTTCATCTCGCTGAGATCGACCAGCGGGACCGTTTTTCCTTTGTACTGCAGGCTGCGGATTTCACCGCCAGGCGCGCGGGTTATCTTTGCCCACGGCCACAGGTTCTCATTATGGCGAAAGGCACGCGGATGCGTGTAGCGATAGATTTGCTTAAACAAGGAGCCCATCAGGCCACTCCCTGGGAGGTCAACAGCTGCAGAACCCGTGAGGCGCTAATATCCCCCGTGCCGCCGCCGTTTTCCGGGCGCACGACGTACTGGTTTTGCCCATAGCCGCCGATAAGACCCGGATCGGTCGGGCCGTAGAGGGTAAAATTAGGCTTATCGAGCGCGGCGGTTAAATGACTCAGGCCGGTATCGACGGAGACCACGCCGCGGGCGCCTGCCAGCACCTGGGCGACCTGCTCCAGGCTCATGCGCGGCAGCACCTCGACAAAATCATGTCCCTGCGCCAGCCGTTTGGCCCGCGCCTCTTCGTGCGGGGCGCCCCACGGCAGCTTAATCCGCAGGCCGCGGTCGGCGAGCAGCGCGATAAGTGCCCGCCAGTTCTCTTCCGGCCAGTGCTTATCATCGCGGGTGGTGGCGTGCAGGAAGACCAGATAGGGCGCGGCAGCGGCCTCTTCCTGACGCAGAAAGTGGCGGGCAATCGCGTAGTCGCCCTGGGATTCTGGCCTGGCGTAGCCGAGGCTTTTGGCAAACAGCTCGCGGGTGCGCTCAACGGCGTGCTGCTGCTTAGCAATGTGGTGGCGGCGGTTATAGAACAGGCTTGCCAGCGGCTCGCGGGCCGTCTGCCAGTCCATGCCGTGCTTCACGCCGTGCGCCAGTCGGGTCACCAGCGCCGCGCTTTTCACCAGCCCCTGGGCGTCAATGATAGCGTCGTACTTCTCCGCCCGCAGCGCCTGGCGGAAAGCTTTACGCTCGGCCTTAACCGGTGCGGAAAACCAGGCCTTGCGCCAGCGGCGAATGGCCACCGGAATCACGCGGTCAACGCTTTGGTGCCAGGAGGGGATCTGGGCGAAGCCCTCCTCGACCACCCAGTCGAAGCGAATTCCGGGGAAGGCCTGCGCGGCGTCGGTCAGTGCGGGCAGCGAGTGCAGGACGTCGCCCATGGACGAGGTTTTAACGATCAGTACCCGCATCCGCTACGCTTCCTCTTTTTCGGCTTCGTTCTGCAGCAGCTGATTCAGCTCCTCCAGGACGCGCTGCGGCGTAATATCGATCAGGCTCTGATGATACCCTTCTGCCGCATCTCCTTTACGCACCTTGTGGTAGCCGCTTATCAGGCGGATGGTCCGCGCCTTATGCGACAGCGGCGGCGTAAAGTCGGGGCTGCTTGGGCCATACAGCGCAACCAGCGGGCGGCTGAGCGCGGCGGCAACGTGCATCAGGCCGGAGTCGTTGCTGATAACCGCCGTGCAGGCGGCAATCAGCACCACCGCCTGTTCAAGCTGGGTTTCACCGGCCAGGTTACGGCACCATGCCTGCTGCTGCGTGCTGAGAGCGGCCAGAATATCGTTGCCCGCTTCATGGTCCTTGGCCGAACCAAAAAGCAGCACCTGATAGCCTTCATCGATCAGCTGTTTGGCCAGTTCGGCGTAGTGGTAGTGTGGCCAGCGCTTGGCTGGACCGAACTCGGCCCCGGGGCAGAAGCCGATAATGGGGCGATGGGCAGAAATACTGAAGGCGCTGCAGACCTGCGATTTCTCCCCTTCATGCACCAGCAGTTGCGGCCAGAGCAGCGGCTGCGGCAGATCTTTCGCGCAGCGCATCACGCCTTTGTCGTAGGCTAAGGCCACGTAGCGCTCAACCATCAGCGGCCACGCGTCTTTATCCAGCGTTCTGGCGTCGTTCAGCAGGCCGTAGCGCATCTCACCGCGCCAGCCGGTGCGGTGCGGGATATTGGCGAAGAAGGGAACCAGCGCCGATTTAAACGAGTTTGGCAGCACGTAGGCGCGATCGTAGCGGCGCTCGCGCAGGCTGTGCCCAAGCTTGCGCCGTTCGCCGATCTCCAGCGCGCCGTGGCCGAGCGGCATGGGAATCGCCTCGTTGACTTCCGGCATCCGTGACAGCAGCGGACGGCACCACGCGGGCGCCATCACGTCGATGATTGCCTGGGGATAGCGCGCCTTGAGCGTGCGATAGAGACTTTGCGACATCATCATGTCGCCCACCCATGACGGGCCAATCACCAGTATTTTCATTCACTTTATCCTTCAAACGGTCTCTGCGTTGGCTACCTGCGTGCACTCCGGTCACTTGCTGTTGCAAGCTCCCGGAGATTCACTTAGCTGCCCGAATGATTTTGTGAATTTGTATCGCTGTCGCGGTTGAGCCAGGCCATATATTCCGTTACGCCTTCGGCGACGGTCTTGAACGGTTTGTCATAACCCGCCGCGCGCAGGTTAGTGAGGTCTGCCTGGGTAAATGCCTGGTAGCGGCCCTTCAGCTTGTCCGGGAACGGGATGTATTCGATGCTGCCCTTCTGGTGGTATGCCAGGGTGGCATCGGCTACCGCCTGGAAGGACTCTGCCCGGCCGGTGCCGAGATTGAAAATACCGGATGCGCCGTTTTCCCAGAACCACAGGTTGACCGCCGCCACGTCGCCGACGTAGACGAAGTCGCGCTTGAAGCTATCGCTGCCTTCGAACAGTTTCGGACTTTCGCCATTATTCAGCTGGGTATTGAGGTGGAACGCCACGCTTGCCATGCTGCCTTTATGGCCTTCGCGCGGCCCGTAGACGTTGAAATAGCGGAAGCCGACGATCTGCGAGTCAACTTCCGGCAGGATCTGGCGTACGTATTCGTCAAACAGGAACTTGGAGTAGCCGTAGACGTTGAGCGGCTGCTCGTATTCGCGGGATTCGATAAAGTTGCTGGTACGGCCGCCGTAGGTGGCTGCGGAAGAGGCGTACAGGAACGGGATCTCGCGCTCCAGGCAGTAGTGAAGCAGCTCTTTGGAGTACTGATAGTTGTTGTCCATCATGTACTTGCCGTCCCACTCCGTGGTGGAGGAGCAGGCGCCTTCATGGAACACCGCTTCAATTTCGTCGCCGAACTCTTCGCCCGCCATCACCTGGATCAGGAAGTCTTCTTTATCCATGTAATCAGCGATGTTCAGGTCAACCAGGTTCACAAACTTGGTGCCATCTTTCAGATTATCTACGACCAAAATGTCGGTAATGCCTTTGTCATTCAGGGCTTTGACGATATTGCTGCCGATAAAGCCTGCGCCGCCGGTAACGATGATCATAACAGTAACCTTTGAAGTATGGAGTCCAGAGATAATCCGGACACGAATGCTTCTATCATATCACCACATGAGAAAGGCTTCAGCCCTTCGCAAAAAAGGTGCTGGGCGAGCGTGATTTATGCTGCAAATAATTCATTCAGGCATGCATCATCTCGTATCAGCGTATAGCTTTGGGTAATATGTGCCAAATTTTGCCGAATCTGGAGAGTTGCAATGCGTGGTGATTTTTATCAACAGTTAACCAATAGCCTGGATACCGCTCGCGCGGAGGGGCTGTTTAAAGAAGAACGCATTATCACATCGGCGCAGCAGGCGGATATCACCGTCGGCGGCAACAGCGTGATTAACTTCTGTGCCAATAACTATCTCGGCCTCGCCAACCATCCGGAGCTGATTGCCGCGGCGAAAGCCGGTATGGACAGTCACGGCTTCGGCATGGCCTCCGTGCGCTTTATTTGCGGGACCCAGGACAGCCATAAAGCGCTTGAGAAGAAGCTGGCCGGGTTCCTCGGTATGGAAGATGCGATTCTCTACTCCTCCTGCTTTGACGCCAACGGCGGCCTGTTCGAAACCCTGCTGGGCGCGGAGGACGCCATTATCTCCGATGCCCTGAACCACGCGTCGATCATCGACGGCGTGCGCCTGTGTAAAGCGAAGCGCTTCCGCTACGCCAACAACGATATGCAGGAGCTGGAAGGGCGGCTGAAAGAGGCGCGTGAGGCCGGCGCGCGGCATGTGCTGATCGCCACCGACGGCGTGTTCTCCATGGACGGCGTGATTGCCAACCTGAAAGGCGTCTGCGACCTCGCGGATAAATACGACGCGCTGGTTATGGTCGACGACTCCCACGCCGTCGGCTTTGTCGGCGAAAACGGCCGCGGCTCCCACGAGTACTGCGAGGTGATGGGCCGGGTGGATATCATCACCGGCACCCTCGGTAAGGCGCTGGGCGGCGCGTCCGGCGGCTATACCGCGGCGCGCAAAGAGGTGGTTGAGTGGCTGCGCCAGCGCTCGCGCCCGTATCTGTTCTCCAACTCGCTGGCCCCGGCGATCGTCGCCGCCTCCATCAAAGTGCTGGAGATGGTGGAGTCCGGCGGCGAACTGCGCGACCGCCTGTGGTCCAACGCGCGCCTGTTCCGCGAAAAAATGACCGCTGCGGGCTTTACCCTGGCGGGCGCCGATCACGCCATCATTCCGGTGATGCTCGGCGAAGCGACCGTGGCGCAGAATTTTGCCCGCGAGCTGCAGAAAGAAGGTATTTACGTCACCGGATTCTTCTATCCGGTGGTACCAAAAGGCCAGGCGCGTATTCGCACCCAGATGTCTGCGGCGCATACCCCTGAACAAATTGAACGTGCGGTGGAAGCCTTTACCCGCATCGGCAAACAACTGGGCGTCATTGCCTGAGGGTGTGAGATGAAAGCGTTATCCAAACTGAAAGCGGAAGAAGGCATCTGGATGACCGATGTACCGGAACCGGAAGTCGGCCACAACGATCTGCTGATTAAAATCCGTAAGACCGCAATTTGCGGTACCGACGTACACATCTATAACTGGGACGAGTGGTCGCAGAAGACCATCCCGGTGCCGATGGTGGTAGGGCACGAATACGTCGGTGAAGTCGTGGGTATCGGTCAGGAAGTTCGCGGCTTTAAGCTGGGCGATCGCGTTTCCGGCGAAGGTCATATTACCTGCGGCCACTGTCGTAACTGTCGCGCCGGGCGTACTCACCTGTGCCGCAACACCATTGGGGTTGGCGTTAACCGTCCCGGCTGTTTTGCCGAGTATCTGGTGATCCCGGCCTTCAATGCCTTCAAAATTCCTGACAACATTTCTGACGATCTGGCGTCGATTTTTGACCCCTTTGGCAACGCTGTCCACACCGCGCTCTCCTTCGACCTCGTCGGCGAAGATGTGCTGGTTTCCGGCGCCGGCCCGATTGGCATCATGGCGGCGGCGGTCGCTAAGCACGTCGGCGCGCGCAACGTGGTGATCACCGACGTCAACGAATACCGTCTGGGCCTGGCGCGTAAGATGGGCGTCACCCGCGCGGTTAACGTTGCGCAGGAAAGCCTGGCCGACGTGATGGCCGAACTGGGCATGACCGAAGGGTTCGACGTGGGTCTGGAGATGTCCGGCGCGCCGCCGGCGTTCCGCACCATGCTGGACACCATGAACCACGGTGGCCGTATTGCGATGCTCGGTATTCCGCCATCCGATATGTCCATCGACTGGACCAAAGTCATCTTTAAGGGCCTGTTCATCAAAGGGATTTACGGTCGCGAGATGTTTGAAACCTGGTACAAGATGGCGGCGCTGATCCAGTCCGGTTTAGACCTGTCGCCGATTATCACCCACCGTTTCGGTATTGATGATTTCCAGCAGGGCTTTGACGCGATGCGCTCCGGCCAGTCGGGTAAAGTGATTCTGAGCTGGGATTAAAGGTCCGCTGTCCGCCGCGTTAGCAGACCGATACCCGTTTTGCTAACGCATATTCTGAGCGCCTGCGGGCGCTTTTTTTTATTTAGATTTGGATAACATTTCAAGCGTACTTCATCGTAAAAGCACTATTTCTAAATCGATTTTCGGCCTGTTCGTTTATACATTTTGTTTAATCACCGCTAAACCTTATAAACACTATGCTTAAACTCACTGTATGCCTGCTGACCTGTGATTCCGCCCGCCTGCTGCGGGAGGTTTTGCCCCCGCTATTAGAAGTGGCGGACGAGTGTATTGTCGTTGATTCAGGCAGCACGGATGCGACGCTGGATATCTGCCGGCAGTTCGGATTGCAGGTTCATCACCACGCCTATACTGCCCACGGAGCGCAGATGAACTACGCCACGGCGCTGGCCAGCCATGACTGGGTGCTGTGTATGGACAGTGACGAAATCCTTGATGCCGAGGCGGTTGCCGCCATTCTAAGGTTCAAAGCCGGGGAGGAGATCGATCCTGACTGCGCCTGGCGTCTGCCGCGCTACTGGTATGTTCTGGGGGAGGCGGTCAGAACCATTTACCCCGTTTCATCACCGGATTACCCGGTCCGCTTATTCAACCGCGCCGTGGCGGCCTTTAACGATCGCCCGGTGGACGATCGCGTCGTCGGCCACAGCCGCTCAATCAGGCTGCCCGGCCGCGTGCGTCACGATACCTTCTACTCGCTGCATGAAGTCTTTCATAAGCTCAATAGCTATACCACCCGGCTGGTGAAGTACCAAAAGATCAGGCCGTCGCTGAGCCGTGCCGCTATCAGCGCGATTGGTGCGTTTTTTAAGTGGTATCTGTTCAGCGGGGCGTGGCGTCGTGGGAAGGTAGGGCTGGTGACCGGGCTATACGCCACCTTCTACAGCTTCCTGAAATATTTTAAAGCCTGGTATGCCGAGGGGGATAAACGGGAGCCCGTGGCGGAAAAGCGCCCGGGTTCCCGCTCTCTCTAGTTCGTCGGCGTATCCCAGCCCTGCCATTTCAGCTGGTAATACTGCACCAGCGCGCTCTGGCTAATGCTTTCGCTGAGGATGCTAAAGACCCGGCTGGCGTACACCGGTTCAGGCGGATGCTTCGGCTTGCAGTACTTCACGCCGCGGAACGGATTACGCGGCTTCGTTGGCGGCACGGTCTGCGACGGCGGCGCGGTATTTGGCGTGGAGGTATCCACCTGCGGCTCGTTGAGCAGGCTGCTCGGGCGCACGAGGGTAATGTCCGACGGCAGGTTATAGACCATCTGCTGCAGCACGCGCACCGTGGTGGGGTGCGGGTGGCCGATAGCAATCGCCGAACCGTTACGCCGCGCCAGGGCGATCGCCCGGTTGAACTGAACGCGGATATCCGCTTCATTCTGCGTATCGTCGAGGAACACCTTGCGCTTAATCACCTTCACCCCGGTACCCTGCGCGGCACGCATCGCCTGGCTATTGCCGATGGTCACGCTGTCGAGGAAGTAGAGATTGTAGCGTTCCAGCGCCTGCATCACCTTTTGCATACCGAACAGGCTGGAGGTCATTGCGCTGCCCATGTGGTTGTTCAGCCCCACGGCGTACGGCACTTTGCCATAGGCTTCACGGATGATGCGCTCGATCTCCGCGCTGCTCATATCCGGGCGCAGGGTGTCTTTTTCCAGCGGCTGTTTGCTGAGCGGCGCCATCGGCAGGTGAATGAGCACCTCATGACCGAGGCCGTGCGCTTTGGTCGCCATTTCACGGGCGTGCGGGGCATTGGGTAACACGGCGACGGAGACGGTGGCCGGCAGCGCCAGCACCTGATTTTCCGTCTGTGGACGATAGCCAAAGTCGTCAATAACAATGGAGAGTTTGCCAGCAAAAGCTGGCGCTGCGAAAGCCAGCGTACCGGCTACCGCGAGTGCAATTCTGCGAAATTGAAGCAAAACTTATCTTCCCAACCACGGCTGTGGATTGACCGCCTGACCCTGGCGACGAATTTCGAAATAGAGCGACGGACGGCCTTGACCGCCGCTGCTGCCGACGAGGGCAATTGCCTGGCCCGCCCGGACCTGAGTCCCGACGCTGACCAGCGCGCTTTGATTATAGCCGTACAGGCTCATATCGCCTTTACCGTGCTCAACGACCACCACCAGGCCGTAGCCCTGCAGCCAGTCGGCGAGGATCACTCGGCCATCGGCTATCGCTTTGACCTCGGTGCCTTCAGACGCGGCGATAACCATCCCCTTCCAACGTAGTTCACCTTGCAGCTGTTCGCCATAGCGGTGAAGCAGCGTGCCGCGAACCGGCCAGTAGGCCTGGCCGCGCGGCGAACCCAGTCCGCCGGTACGGGATATCAGCGAACGTTCGCTTTCCGATGGTTTGTAGGTGGTGCCTTTGCGGGAGGCGTCCTGCTGGCGATCGCGGACCGCCTGCGCTTCGCGGGCTTCGCGCTCCGCGCGAGCCTTAGCCGCCGCTTCTGCCTGGGCAACGCGACCGCGCAGACGCGATTCGTTGGCCCGCATTTCGCCCAGCTGCTGTTGCCCCTGCTGGATGGAGGATTCGAGGCTGGAAAGCGTCTTTTTACGCTCGTTACGCGCCTGCTCAAGCTTGGCCTGCTGCGCGCGCTGCTCGTAGACCAGCGTTTGCTGCTGGCTCTGCTTCTCTTCCAGCTCGGCTTTTTGCGCGGTGACTTCTTCACGCGTTTGCTTCAGCTGCGCGATGGTCTCCTGGCGGGCCTGGTTGAGATAGCCGTAGTAGGCCTGGATACGCTGGTTGCGCTGGCCTTCTTCGCCGCTGAGGATCATCTGCATACCGGTGTGCGGCCCCTGACGAAACGCGGCGTCCAACTGGGCGGAGAGGTTGCGCTCCTGCGAGGCGCGCTGACGCTCCAGTTTGGCGATAGAGGCGTTCATCTCGTCAATCTGCTTGTTCAGCTGGGTCAAGGTGGCCTGGGTTTCGCGCAGCTTGCGGGCGGCGGCGGAGATGGCTTCTTCCTGGCTCTTTAGCTGAGCGAGCAGGGAAGAGCGCTGCTGCTGCTGCTGCTGTATCGCACGCTGTTTAGCGGCAATATCGGCCTGAATGGATTTTAGCTGATCGCGATCGTCCGCGTGGGCAGGTACGGCGCACAGCAATACGCCAGCGCTAAACGCGCTGGCGTAAAGAAGGGATCGCACCGTGGTTGCGATCCATGTATTTGAATAAGTCGCCTTTCCCCTCATGGGGAAGGATTATTCCACGATGAACAGCGGCTTGCCAGTCATCTCTTGCGGGATTTCCATTCCCATCAGCGACAGCATGGTCGGCGCGATATCGGAAAGTTTGCCATCTGCGGCCGCTTTCACGGTTTTATCACCGACGTAGATCAGCGGTACCGGCAGGTTGGTGTGGGCAGTATGAGCCTGTCCGGTAGAAGGGTCGCGCATCTGCTCAGCGTTGCCGTGATCGGCGGTGATCAGCAGCTGGCCGCCAGCGGCTTCGACTGCGTTAACCACCTGTTCCACACAGTTATCCAGCGTTTCAACGGCTTTAATCGCCGCTTCCATGACCCCGGTGTGGCCGACCATATCGCCGTTTGGATAGTTGCAGATGATGGTGTCGTACTCGCCGCCTTTGATGGCCGCAACCAGTTTTTCAGTCAGCTCGGCGGAGCTCATTTCCGGCTGCAGATCGTAGGTCGCGACTTTCGGGGAGTTGATCAAAATACGCTCTTCGCCTTTAAACGGCTCTTCGACGCCGCCGTTAAAGAAGAAGGTGACGTGCGCGTATTTTTCCGTTTCGGAGATACGCAACTGCGTTTTATCGTTTTTGGCCATCCATTCGCCGAAGGTGTTTTCCAGAGAAGCCGGCGGGTAGGCGCAGGCGACTTTGATATCCGCGGCGTATTCGGTCAGCATCACGAAATCGAGCTTAACCGTTTTCTTACGCGCAAAGCCGTCGAAATCAGCGTTGACGAAGGCGCGGGTGATTTCACGGGCGCGGTCAGCGCGGAAGTTCATGAAAATCAGCGCATCGCCGTCTTCCATTGCCGCATCGGCCTGGCCGGCGGCGCGGATCGCGGTGGCTTTAACGAATTCGTCGTTTTCATCACGGGCGTAGGCGGCCTGCAGGCCGGCAACGGCGCTATCGGCCTGGAACTCGCCCTGCGCCAGGGTCATCAGGTTATACGCCTGCTCGACGCGATCCCAGCGGTTGTCGCGGTCCATCGCGTAGTAGCGACCGATAATAGAGGCCACGCGGCCTTTACCGAGGGCGGCAAATTTGTCTTCGAACTTCGCCAGCGTTTTTTCCGCACTGCGCGGCGGAGTATCGCGGCCGTCGAGGAACGCGTGCAGGTAGATTTTTTCCGCGCCGCGCTCCGCTGCCAGCTCAACCATCGCCATGATGTGGTCTTCGTGGCTGTGAACGCCGCCGGGAGACATCAGGCCCATGATGTGAACCGCTTTGCCCGCCGCCGTCGCTTTGTCTACCGCCGCGGTCAGTACCGGGTTAGCAAAGAACGTCCGCTCTTTGATTTCAACATCGAGACGGGTCAGGTCCTGGTAAACGATACGACCGGCGCCAAGGTTAACGTGGCCCACTTCGGAGTTGCCCATCTGGCGATCCGGCAGGCCCACTTCGAGGCCTGAAGCATCAATCAGCAGATGAGGGCGTTTCGCCCACAGCGCGTCCATAACGGGGGTTTTTGCGCTATAAATAGCGTTATCCTGCTGCTCTTCACGGTAGCCATAGCCATCCAGAATGACCAGTACCATAGGTTTTTTAGAAACCGACATTGCGACAACCTCATGCTCAAAGACAGAAAATTTGCGTAATTTTACTACAGCTGAATCGATCAAATCACCGTAAAAGATCAAAGAAAGAGAGCGGCCAGGCCGCAGGGGAGCGGCAAGGGGGAATTTTTTTCGTGGCGTGCCGCAGAAAATGCATTACATCACGCTCACTGGCTGTATTTGCCGCAATGCACAGGTATACTCCTTGCCTGGTTTTTTTATCACTTAGTCGGGAGTTGTAACCCCCCATGCAAGAAATTATGCAATTCGTCGGCCGTCACCCCGTCCTGAGCATCGCGTGGATCGCGCTGCTGGGTGCGGTGCTGTTCACCACCTTTAAAGGGCTGACGTCGAAAATTAAAGTCATTACCCGTGGTGAAGCGACGCGTCTGATCAACAAAGAAGATGCGGTCGTGGTCGACCTGCGTCAGCGTGACGATTTCCGTAAAGGCCACATTGCCGGTTCCCTCAACCTGCTGCCGAGCGATATCAAGGCAAATAACGTGGGTGAGTTGGAAAAGCACAAAGCACAACCCATTATAGTGGTAGACGGTTCCGGTATGCAGGCGCAAGACCCAGCGAGCGCGCTGAATAAAGCCGGATTCGAGAAGGTCTTTGTACTGAAAGAAGGCATTGCCGGCTGGAGTGGTGAAAACCTTCCGCTGGTACGCGGCAAATAATTTACCCCACGCCTTTATGACGTAGCAGGGTTCCCTCCTTGCGGCTAGCCGCTGGGGGAGCGCCTTGCCTGCGGCCTAAAATCCTCAGGGTAAAAACAGGAGTGAAGTCATGGCCAATATTGATATCTATACCAAAGCGACCTGCCCGTTCTGCGTGCGTGCTAAAGCACTGTTGAACAGCAAAGGCGTGACGTTCAACGAGCTGCCGATCGATGGCAACGCGACGAAGCGTGAAGAGATGATCCAACGCAGCGGTCGGACCACGGTTCCGCAGATTTTTATTGATGAACAGCACATTGGCGGCTGTGACGACTTGTATGCGCTTGATTCACGTGGTGGACTTGATCCCCTGCTGCGCTAATTTTGCGTCCACCCAGGCCGGGTAGGCGTATTTAAGGACAACACGAAAGGGTTTTACTATGTCAGAACAAAACAGCACCGAAATGACTTTCCAGATCCAGCGTATTTATACCAAGGATATCTCCTTCGAAGCGCCGAATGCTCCGCAAGTTTTCCAGAAAGATTGGCAGCCGGAAGTTAAACTTGATCTGGATACCGCTTCCAGCCAGCTGGCTGAAGGCGTCTATGAAGTGGTGCTGCGTGTGACCGTAACCGCCGCGCTGGGCGAAGAAACCGCATTCCTGTGTGAAGTACAGCAGGGCGGCATTTTCTCCATCGAAGGCATTGACGGCAACCAGATGGCACATTGCCTCGGTGCATACTGCCCGAACATCCTGTTCCCGTATGCGCGTGAGTGCATTACCAGCCTGGTTTCTCGCGGTACCTTCCCGCAACTGAACCTTGCGCCAGTGAACTTCGATGCGCTGTTCATGAACTATCTGCAGCAGCAGGCTGGCGAAGGTGCCGAACAACATCAGGATGCCTGATGAACGAACTTAATGCTGCAATGACTGTGATCGGTGCCGGCTCTTACGGCACCGCTCTTGCCATCACCCTGGCAAGAAATGGCCATCACGTTGTGCTCTGGGGCCATGACCCTAAGCACATCGCGACGCTGCAAAACGATCGCTGCAACGCCGCTTTTCTTCCCGACGTCTCCTTCCCCGATACGCTGCATCTGGAGAGCGATCTGTCGACCGCCCTGGCCGCCAGTCGCGATATTCTGGTTGTCGTTCCGAGCCACGTATTTGGTCAGGTTCTGCGCCAGATTAAGCCGCTGATGCGTGCCGATGCGCGCCTGGTGTGGGCGACGAAGGGTCTCGAAGCTGAAACCGGTCGCCTGCTGCAGGACGTCGCGCGGGAAGCGCTGGGGGAAGATATTCCGCTGGCGGTGATCTCCGGCCCAACCTTTGCGAAAGAGCTGGCCGCAGGGCTGCCGACGGCCATCTCCCTGGCCGCGACGGATCCGCAGTTTGCCGACGATCTTCAGCACCTGCTGCACTGCGGTAAAAGCTTCCGCGTCTATATCAATCCGGACTTTATTGGCGTCCAGCTTGGCGGCGCGGTGAAAAACGTTATCGCCATTGGAGCCGGGATGTCCGACGGTATCGGCTTTGGCGCCAATGCGCGTACCGCGCTGATTACCCGTGGTCTGGTCGAGATGTCTCGCCTGGGCGCGGCGCTGGGCGCCGATCCGGAAACCTTTATGGGGATGGCGGGTCTGGGCGATTTGGTACTGACCTGTACCGACAACCAGTCGCGTAACCGTCGCTTCGGCATGATGCTCGGTGAGGGCATGGATGTACAAAGCGCGCAGGATAAGATTGGTCAGGTGGTTGAAGGCTACCGCAATACCAAGGAAGTTCGCGTTCTGGCACAGCGTTTAGGTGTCGAAATGCCAATAACCGAGGAAATTTATCAGGTATTGTATTGCGGAAAAATTGCGCGCGAGGCAGCATTGACCCTATTAGGTCGCGCACGCAAGGACGAGCGCAGCAATTAGCCTTAAAGGAACCTTTGTCACCTCGATGACCCGGTCAGCATAGAACTGGCCGGTCATTATGCTATCGCCTGGAGTCAGCAATGCCGTGTGAAGAACTGGATATCGTCTGGAATAATATTAAAGCCGAAGCCCGGGCTTTAGCTGACTGTGAGCCGATGCTTGCCAGTTTCTACCACGCCACGCTGCTTAAGCACGAAAACCTCGGCAGCGCCCTGAGCTATATGCTGGCGAACAAGCTGGCCTCGCCGATTATGCCCGCCATCGCGATTCGTGAAGTGGTGGAAGAGGCCTATGCCGCCGACCCGGAAATGATCGCCGCCGCCGCCTGTGATATTCAGGCCGTGCGTACCCGCGACCCGGCGGTCGATAAATACTCCACGCCGCTGCTGTACCTCAAAGGATTCCACGCGCTGCAGGCCTACCGTATCGGGCACTGGCTGTGGAATCAGGGCCGGCGTGCGCTGGCCATTTTCCTGCAAAACCAGGTCTCAGTCTCCTTCCAGGTCGATATCCACCCGGCGGCGAATATTGGCCGTGGGATCATGCTCGACCACGCCACCGGCATTGTGGTTGGCGAAACGGCGGTGATCGAGAACGACGTCTCAATTCTGCAATCCGTTACCCTTGGCGGTACCGGTAAAACCAGCGGCGATCGCCATCCGAAAATCCGCGAAGGCGTGATGATTGGCGCCGGAGCCAAGATCCTCGGCAATATCGAAGTGGGACGCGGGGCCAAAATCGGCGCCGGTTCCGTCGTGCTGCAGCCCGTTCCGCCGCATACCACCGCCGCCGGCGTTCCGGCGCGCATCGTCGGCAAGCCGGAGAGCGATAAGCCGGCGATGGATATGGATCAGCACTTTAACGGCATCCACCATACGTTTGAGTACGGCGACGGGATCTAGCGTCAGGCTATCTTAGCTGCCCGCCTGAACCCGGGCGGTGCTCGCCATCCTTACGCGCTGCGTGCACGCGGCGGTGATGGGCGGCCCCTTTCAATCTGACTGCGCCGATAGCGCCGGGCATTGCGGGCCGGCTACTTAACCCGCATAAAGCGCAGCGCACCGCAGTCGGGGAATGGCTCAGCTTAGCTACGCAGCACCGCGCCCGGATACCCCAGCTGGCGCCAGGCTTCATACACCACCACCGACACCGCGTTTGACAGGTTCATGCTGCGGCTGTCCGGCATCATCGGAATACGGATTTTCTGCTGCGCCGGCAGGGCATCAAGAATGCTGGCCGGCAGACCGCGCGTTTCCGGGCCAAACAGCAAAAAATCACCGTCCTGATAGCTCACCGCGCTGTGGGCGGGCGTGCCTTTGGTGGTCAGCGCAAACAGGCGCTGCGGCCTGGCGCTGTCGACAAACGCCGCATAGTCGCGATGTCGCTGAACGGCGGTAAACTCGTGGTAATCCAGTCCGGCCCGGCGCAGACGCTTATCGTCCCAGGCGAAGCCCATCGGCTCGATGATATGCAGGCTAAAGCCGGTGTTGGCGCACAGGCGGATAATATTGCCGGTGTTCGGCGGGATCTCTGGTTCGAATAGTACAATGTTCAGCATGCTGCCCTGTCTCATTAGGCTCTTGATGGCGAGGGCAGAATAGCAGATATTTCCCCGGCCCTCATCCCTGCGGGAGAGCGCCGGGCGGGCGGATTACGCGGCGTTACCCGGCTTGAGCGCGCTGAAGGTCTGCAGCGCTTCGGCGTTTTGCACCAGCGAATCGCGGCTGATTTCGCCGATGGTTTTGGTTCCGGTCAGGGTCATCGCCACCTTCATCTCTTTCTCAATCAGGTTCAGCAAATTCGCGACCCCCTGCTTGCCGTGCGTCGCCAGGGCGTACAGATAGGCGCGGCCGAGCAGCACGCTGTCGGCGCCCAGCGCAATCATCCGCACCACGTCGAGACCGTTGCGAATCCCGCTGTCGGCAAGAATAGCGATATCGCCCTTCACCGCGTCGGCGATGGCGGGCAGCGCGCGGGCGGAGGAGAGAACGCCGTCGAGCTGGCGGCCACCGTGGTTAGAAACCACGATCCCGTCGGCGCCAAAGCGCACCGCATCGCGCGCATCCTGCGGATCGAGGATCCCCTTGATCACCATCGGGCCGTCCCAGAATTCGCGGATCCACTCCAGGTCTTTCCATGAAATTGACGGATCGAAGTTGTTGGCCAGCCAGCCGATATAGTCCTCAAGGCCGGTCGGTTTACCGAGATAGGCGGAGATATTGCCGAGGTCGTGCGGGCGGCCGTTTAGGCCAACGTCCCATGCCCACTGCGGGTGGGTCATAGCCTGCCAGTAGCGGCGCATCGCCGCATTTGGGCCGCTCATTCCGGAATGAGCGTCGCGGTAGCGGGCCCCCGGCGTCGGCATATCAACGGTAAAGACCAGCGTGGAGCAGCCCGCAGCCTTCGCGCGCTCCAGCGCGTTGCGCATAAAGCCGCGATCGCGCAGGACGTACAGCTGGAACCACATCGGCCGCTTGATGGTCGGGGCAACCTCTTCAATCGGGCACACGGAAACGGTAGAAAGGGTAAAGGGAATGCCTTTATCATCCGCCGCACCCGCCGCCTGCACTTCGCCGCGACGGGCGTACATTCCGCACAGCCCGACCGGCGCCAGCGCCACCGGCATGGAGAGCTTCTCTTTGAACAGCGTGGTTTCCAGGCTCAGGTCCGACATATTTTTCAGCACCCGCTGGCGCAGCGCCACGTCGGAGAGGTCCTCAACGTTGCGACGCAGCGTGTGCTCGGCGTAGGCACCGCCGTCGATATAGTGGAACAGGAACGGCGGCAGGATACGCTGGGCGGCGGCGCGGTAGTCGCTGGCGGCTGAAATAATCATCACGAGTTCTCCCTGGAATTTTCATTGTGGTCACCGGGCAGGCGGGTAATGCGCGCCTGGCGGGCCTGGTCTTCATCAAAATGTTTAATCGTGGCGTGCACGAAGCCCAAATGGGCCATCATCGCCTGCCGCGCGCCCTCGGCGTCAGCGGCAAAAATAGCGTCCATCACGGCCTGGTGCTGCTCGGTCAGGCGGGCGAAAACCGGCGGCACAAGGTACATCCGCTGGCGGCTCTCCTTGACCGACGACTGCAGAAGGTCGAAAAAGCCGCGCATGGTTTGCAGCAGCACCACGTTGTGCGACGCCTCGGCAATCGCCAGGTGGAAGCGGACGTCGGCCTGGGAGGCCAGATCCGGGTCTTCACTCTGGGTGGCTTCAAAGCACAGGCGGATTTTCTCTTTTTCAGCATCGGTTGCCCGCATCGCGGCATGCCAGGCGGTGCTGGCCTCAATGGCGTGGCGGGCTTCGAGAATATCAAAACTGTAGTCGGGGTCGTCGGCGAGCAGCGTTTTCAGCGGCTGCACGATATTCTGTTCCGACCACGCCTCGTGCTGCCAGCGGACAAAGGTTCCGCCGCCGCGCCGGCTCAGCAGGAGCCCTTCGTTAACCAGCATCGCCAGCGCCTCGCGCAGCGAGTTACGCGACACGCCGAGCTGGGCGGCCAGCTGCCTTTCGGCGGGCAGTCGCATGCCCGCCTCGAGGTTTTGTTCTTCAATCAGCTCCCGCACGCGCTGGGCTACGTCATCGGCGAGGCGCTTTGGCATCACTATCACGGGATCATCCAGGTTAAGACGTAGGCCTGCAGCGTGGTGATGACGCCGACCATGCAGGTAAAGATCAGGCTATGTTTGACGGTAAAGCGGAACAGATCGGACTCCCTGCCCACCAGGCCTACCGCCGCACAGGCGATGGCGATGGACTGCGGGGAGATCATCTTCCCGGTGACTCCGCCGGTGGTGTTGGCGGCAACCAACAGGATATCGGAAACGCCAATTTGCTGGGCCGCAGTGGCCTGCAACGCGGCGAACAGCGCGTTCGACGAGGTATCTGAACCGGTCAGGAACACCCCCAGCCAGCCGAGGAACGGCGAGAAGAAGGTAAACGCGTGGCCGGTATGCGCCAGGGCGAGCGCCAGCGTCGACGACAGTCCTGAGTAGTTGGAGATAAACGCGAACGCCAGAACCATGCCGATGGAGTAAATCGGCAGCGCCAGCTCCTTGAGCGTGCTGCCAAAGGTGATCAGCGCATCTTTCGGCTTCATGCGCAGCCAGACCACGGAAAGTATCGCCGCGAACAGAATGGCGGTACCGGTCGCCGACAGCCAGTCGAATTTATACACCGCGGCGTAAGGCGTCGCGGCGCTGACCACCGGCGGCATGCGCGCGACCATCTTATCGAGGAACGGCACGGAGATATTAATCACGAAGTCATACATTGCCCCGCCCGGCGCAAACAGGGCCTTGAACGGCGGGATGCTCCACAGCGTGACGGTGGCGGTCAGGAACAGGAACGGCGACCAGGCGCGAACGATCTGTCCGGCGGTGTAATGCGTGCGCGCCAGGGTTTGATCGACCTGCGCGGCGCCCATATCGCCAAAGCGGAAGATGCGCACCGGCTGCCAGCGCTTGAGGAACAGGGTCAGACAGACCAGCGACACCAGCGAGGAGATGATATCCGGCAGCTCCGGGCCAAGGAAGTTTGAGCTGAGGTATTGCGCAATCGCAAAGGAGCCGCCGGCGACCATGACCGCAGGCCAGGTCTCTTTGACGCCGCGCCAGCCGTCCATAATCGCCATAATCCAGAACAGCACGATGATCGTCAGGAACGGCAGCTGGCGTCCGACCATCTGGCCGATGGCGAAGCTGTCGATACCGGTGACCTGGCCGGCGACCAGAATGGGGATCCCCATCGCCCCGAAAGCGACCGGCGCGGTGTTAACGATCAGGCACAGGCCCGCGGCGTACAGAGGATTAAAGCCGAGGCCCACCAGCAGCGCGGCGGTAATCGCCACCGGGGCACCAAAGCCCGCCGCCCCTTCAAGGAAGGCGCCGAAGGAGAAGCCGACGATCAGCATCTGCAGGCGCTGGTCGGGGGTAATGGAGAGAATGGACGAGCGGATAATCTCGAACTGCCCGGTCTTCACCGAAATTTTGTAGACGAATACGGCGGCAATAATAATCCAGGCGATAGGCCACAGGCCGTAGAAGAAGCCGTAAACCACCGAGGTCAGCGCGCGATCGACCGGCATTTTATAGAACAGCAGCGCCACCGACAGCGCAATCGCGACGGTCCAGGTAGCGGCAACGTACCCTTTGAGCTTGAGCTTTATCAGGGCAAAAAAGAAAAACAGAATCGGTAGCGATGCGATAAAGCTTGAGAGCCAGATATTACCGGCCGGATCGTAATTTTGTTGCCAGATGCTCATGCAGGTCTCCATCGGGCCACCACGATGCTGTGCTGAGTCTGCGCTCCTTGCAGGTCACATCGTTTGTAAAATTGGCCCAGCCAATAGGGGGTTGTAGGGTTAGCGACAACGAATGGTTAACCAAATGTTATTAATGAGCAATATGGTTGTGACGAAAAATGATGGATATGTGAACTATTTGACGGTTTAAGAAATAATTGGTTGGGCCAATCAGAACGGTGTGACGAGGGAGCGTCCTG
Organism: Klebsiella sp. BIGb0132; assembly: GCF_024810075.1. Lineage (NCBI taxonomy): Bacteria > Pseudomonadati > Pseudomonadota > Gammaproteobacteria > Enterobacterales > Enterobacteriaceae > Klebsiella > Klebsiella sp. BIGb0132. The sequence continues at coordinate 201,851 of NZ_JANUDW010000005.1, forward strand.
AGAATGGAAAATCCCCTCTCCAGGCGGAGAGGGAAGGGGGATCAGAAGGCGATTTTTGAGAAGCCGGTCATTTCCGTGAGCTTCATTTCGCGACCCAGCGCGGTCATCGGGTGAACGATAACCAGGCCACGCACGCTTTTTTTCAGCTTGCCCATATCGGCCTGCTCTTTTTTGGTGATCGCGCGGCGGTGCGGCAGGCTCATGAGCTTTTGCGCTTCTTTGCTCAGCTTCTGGCCCTGAACGTCGCGCAGGCGCTCGATTTCCGCTTCAATGGTCTCTTTTTCTTTGTCCAGCTCGGCGTATTTGTCCGCAGCTTCAACCAGCGACATATCGGCCTGCTGATGACGGATGGCGTCGAGACGGTCGCTCAAACGCTTGATTTCATTCTTTTCGACTTCATTCATGGTGATTTAATCTATTAATAAAGGGGGTTCGACGCCATATAGTATGGGCTGTGAGTGCTGTTGTGGGTAGTTATTTATCGAAATCCCGCGGCTTTTCCCCGCGAAGTATCCTGCAAAGTAAATTCTAATCACTTGAATACTAAAAGTATTATTAATAAAATAGCGCTGAGTTTCGATTCTGTGAAGCTCGACGAAACATAAGCACGTTTTCCTTAACCTCGACCCTTTTTTTAGCTAATTCTTAATAAGAGTATCCTTAAGAAGAGGAGGGCATCATGGCGAAAATTGGCGACGGCGTACCGCATATTATCGATAAGACGGTTGATTTTATGGCTTCAAGCCAGGCTTTTATGGAGTATCTGAAGAAATGCCCGCGCTTGCAGCACGTGCCGCGCGATATTCCGCAAAATAAAGAGGCGCTGTTTCTCAGTCGTCTGGAGTATTACAGGCAGCTGTATCGGCCAACCTGCGATGAGCATGAGCGGGAGTCAGAGCGTTAGTTTCTGAAAAGCTTTTTTTAAGCTGATTCTCGAAATCAGCTCGGTCAGAGACAGCATCATCGTTGAGCGTACAACCTGCTGGTAGCGCAGCTTCTGCATTGCCAGCAGTTCTTCATCACTCTCATCAAACAGCGGCAGAGGCGGCAGCGCGCTGACGCAGTGCAGCTCACCAAAAGGCCCGAGGATCTCGTCGTCGGTAAAACTGTACTCGTTGCCGTCGTGGTTGAGCTCTTCGCGCAGGGCCATAAGCAGCTCGGCGTCTTCGTATTCGGCGCGACTAATCACCCCAAGGCCGTAAATCAGCTTCAGGCGTACGGAAAGGTCGCCCAGCGGCCCGTCGCCGTCCAGCAACGGTTCCACTGCGTATTTCACCGCGTAATCATCTTTGCGGAATACCTGAAGCACCAGGATATTAACCGCCTCAGTGAGTAGCTCGACGGCGGCGATCAGGAAGCTTCGTACGGTTTTGCCAGCATTCAGACGCTCAAGCACGCGGTTTTCAAATGCCTGTGTTTCTTCCATTATTGCCTGCATATCTGACAGGAGTAGTAGTGGGCGCGGTTCGTGCCGCGCCTGTTCGTGCCTCATTTGATGGCGTTATAGTCGTTAACGGCCTCCAGCACCGCGTCGCTTGCGGCATCCAGACCGGAAATCTGTGCCAGCGCAGCCTGCGGGCCTTTCTCGGCAATCAGCGCTGCCAGCTCCTGCGCCTGCGGGTCTTCAGCGCAGCGGAAGTGCATCGCAGCGGCGATCCCTTGCACCAGGTTTCGGTGCGGCAGAGCGTATTCCAGCGTGCCGAGCAGCGGCTTAATCAGGCGGTCGCCCGCGCTGAGTTTACGCAGCGGCTGGCGGCCAACGCGCTCAACGTCATCTTTCAAATACGGGTTCTCGAAACGACCAAGAATCTTCTGGATATAGGCGGCGTGCTTCTGGGCATCAAAGCCGTAGCGTTTGATCAGTACCGCGCCGCTCTCTTCCATGGCCCCTTTGACGACGGCGCGAATTTTCTCATCGAGGATCGCGTCGCGAATCGTCTGGTGACCCGCCAGTTTTCCGAGGTAGGCGGTTATAGCATGTCCGGTGTTTAAGGTGAATAGCTTACGCTCGACAAATGCCATCAGGTTGTCGGTTAACTCCATGCCCGGAATGGCGGGTAGAGCGCCCTTAAACTGGGTTTTATCGACAATCCATTCGCTGAAGGTCTCCACGGTGACTTCCAGCGGATCGTGGGTCGCGGACGCGGACGGCGGCACAATACGGTCAACGGCGGAATCGACGAAGCCAACGTGGGCTTCAACCCAGGCTTTGTCTTCTTCAGCCAGCGCGTTAAAGACGTGCCCCTTCAACTGGGTGGTTCCGCGTACCATATTTTCACAGGCAATGATGTTCAGCGGGGCTTCAAGCCCCTGCGCCCTGCGCTTTACCAGCCCTTTAGCAATGGCCGGGGCGATACGCTCCAGCACGACCGGGCCGACGGCGGTGGTGACCAGGTCCACGCTGGCAATCAGCTCAACGACCTCATCGCCGATGCTGCTCACGGCGTTGACGCCGGATACGGTATCCACCTGCTCATTTTCGCCGACCACGTGAACCTGATAGCTATGACGGGCGTTAAGGGCATCCAGAACGACCTGATTCACATCGGCAAATGTTAAGGTGATTCCCGCGTCGGCCAGCAGTTTACCGATAAAGCCACGCCCGATATTACCTGCGCCAAAATGTAATGCTTTCATAGTATTAACCTTCAATTAATGTTTTTACCTGAGAGGGCTGGGGTGAGGCTTTTCCCTCACCCTAACCCTCTCTCCGGCATGCGGAGAGAGGCTTGTCTCTTTCTCGTTATCCCGGACGCCGCGTCCGGGCAACGGGCTACGCTTTGTTCAGCAGCGCCAGCACTTCTTCTACGCTGGTGGTGTGCGTCAGGCGCTCAATCACCGTCTCATCGTCCAGCGCGTTGGTCAGGCTGGTGATGACCTGGATGTGTTCGTTGTTGCGGGCGGCGATGCCGATGACCAGACGGGCAATGTCATCTTCCTCTTCGCCAAAACGCACGCCCTGCGGGTACTGACAGAACACCACGCCGGTTTTCAGAACGCGATCTTTCGCTTCGATAGTGCCGTGCGGTACCGCGATGGACTCACCCAGATAGGTGGAGGTCAGCTTTTCGCGATCCAGCATCGCCTGCACGTATTCCGGTTCAACGTAGCCGCCTTTAACCAGCTGCTCACCGGCAAAGAGAATGGCTTCTTCTTTGGTCGCCGCGTGGCGACCGAGGAAGATATTTTCCGCCCCGAGCCTGAACAGGTGAGTGTCGGCAGCGTCAAAGCTGTCCTTCAGGCTGCCGCGAACCTTCTCTTCGTTATCGGTATGACGCTGCGCCGCGACCAGGCGTTCGGTCAGGCTGGTGTACAGGCCGCTGTCGAGGAAGTTGGTCAGCGAAATATGCTGAGCCTGCGGTACCTGGCGCATGGCGCGTTCGGTCAGGTCGCGGTGGGTAATCACCAGGTCAACGTCAGGCGGCAGGTTGTTAATCGCACAGTTGGTGACGGAGATATTGCCCAGTCCCGCATCCTGTACTTTCTTACGCAGCACGCCTGCACCCATGGCGCTGGAACCCATACCGGCGTCGCAGGCAACGATGATTTTGCGCACGTGGCTCAGGTCGTTAGCAACATCGCCGGCGGCCAGCGGAGTCGCCGCGCCTTTGGAAGCTGACTTCATATCCTGCATACGGCGGGTGGCCGCATCGATATCATCTTCTTCTTTCACTTTGCTGGTTTTCAGCAGAATGGCGGAGACCACGAAGGAGACGGCCATAGCGGCAACAATCGCCGCGATGTTGGCAAAATAGGCACCTTTCGGCGTCATTGCCAGCACCGCCAGGATGGAGCCCGGAGAAGCCGGAGACACCAGGCCACCGTTGAGGATAGTCAGCGTGAACACGCCGGTCATACCGCCGAGGATAACGGCGAGGATCAGACGCGGATTCATCAGCACGTACGGGAAGTAAATTTCGTGAATACCGCCGAGGAAGTGGATGATTGCCGCACCGCCTGCTGACTGTTTGGCATTACCGCGACCAAAGAACATGTACGCCAGCAGCACGCCCATCCCCGGACCCGGGTTCGCTTCAATCAGGAAGAAGATTGATTTGCCCAGCTCGTGGGACTGCTGAATGCCCAGCGGCGAGAAGATACCGTGGTTGATGGCGTTATTGAGGAACAGGATTTTCGCTGGTTCTACGAAGATAGACGCCAGCGGCAGCATGTCGTGCACCACCATGAAGTTAACGCCCGCCGCCAGTATTTTGGACAGGACTTCAACCGCAGGGCCAATGCCGAGAAACGCCAGAATCGCCAGGATCATCCCGATGATGCCGGCGGAGAAGTTGTTCACCAGCATCTCGAAGCCGGACTTAATCTTACCGTCTACCCAGCTGTCAAAATGCTTAATCGCCCAGCCGCCCAGCGGACCGGCAATCATTGCGCCGAGGAACATCGGCATATCCGCGCCGACGATCACGCCCATAGTGGTAATCGCGCCGACCACGCCGCCGCGTTCGCCGCCAATCAGCTTACCGCCGGTGTAACCGATCAGCAGCGGCAGCAGGTAGGTAATCATCGGGCCGACCAGCTTCGCCAGCGTTTCGCTTGGCAGCCATCCTGTCGGAATGAATAGGGCGGTGATGATACCCCACGCGATAAACGCGCCGATATTTGGCATCACCATATTGCTAAGGAAACGACCAAAGCTTTGCACCTTGATCTTGATATCGGATGACATAAAACACCCCTTTTTCTGTTTTGCTTATCGCGTAGGCTAAAAGCCTGAGGCTTGTTGTTAATGTGGCGGCAGAGGAAGCCGGACCCTGATTGATAAAGCGAAATCTGGCACTGAATCGGAGAACTGTCCAGTGACCGGGTCTTTATGTGATCTGCATCACGTGAATATAGGCGATCGCGAGGTGTATATAGTGATGTGTGTCACATAATGGCTGTGCAAAAAAGCGGCCGAGGGATAATTTGGTGCCGAAAATGCGCTTTAATGTGACAAAGATCGCAATTTTGTATCTGTGAATAATTGTTTATATGTGATGTTAATCACAAAATATCGTGACTTGTTTTTAGCGCCTGTGATCTCAGACAGATTCGCCATCGTTTCGTCCGTCGAAATGTAACGGCGACCCGCATCGCGCTGGCGATCGATTTTTTGCGCCATATGGTAAAAATGAGATGCGTGAATTATGATCAAATCATCAGTCAGGATTCTATTTGACTGTCTACACATTGATATAATTTATTAGCGTAAATTCGAGGAAAATATGTTTCTCAATTATTTTGCGCTGGGCGTTCTGATCTTCGTATTTCTGGTTATCTTTTATGGAATCATCATCCTGCATGATATTCCTTACCTGATCGCGAAGAAGCGTAACCACCCACATGCAGATGCTATTCACGTCGCCGGCTGGGTAAGCCTTTTTACCCTCCACGTTATTTGGCCATTCCTGTGGATCTGGGCCACGCTCTATCGGCCCGAGCGCGGCTGGGGCATGCAGCATCGCCCGGACGGAAGCCTTGCAGAAACGACAGAAGAACAGGACCTGGCGCAGCTCCAGCAGCGTATTGCCGATCTTGAGAAAAGAGTCGCTGAACGCCACTCTTCCGCCCGATCCCCGGAGAAATAACCATGGATCTGCTGATTATTTTGACGTACGTGGCGCTCGCCTGGTCAATATTTAAAATATTTAAAATCCCGGTAAATAAATGGACGGTACCCACCGCAGCGCTCGGCGGTATATTTATTGTTAGTGCGCTAATCTTATTAATGAACTACAACCATCCCTATACTTTCACCGCGCAGAAGGCGGTTGTCTCTATCCCTATTACGCCCCAGGTCACCGGCGTGGTCAGCAGCGTGACGGATAAAGCGAACCAGCGGGTGAGTAAAGGCGAGGTGCTCTTCACTATCGACCCCGTGCGCTATCAGGCAAGGGTGGACAGGCTGCAGGCCGATCTGGTCACCGCGCTGCACGGTATTAACAACCTCAAGGCGCAGCTCTCGGAGGCGCAGGCCAATACCGTTCGCGTTTCCGCAGAACGTGACCGGCTTTACAAAGACTATCAGCGCTACCTGAAAGGCAGCCAGGCGCGGGTGAATCCGTTTTCTGAAAGCGACATTGATAACGCCCGCCAAAACTACCTCGCTCAGGATGCGATGGTGAAAGGCTCGGTGGCGGAACAGGCGCAGATACAAAGCCAGCTGGACAGTATGGTTGGCGGAGAGCTGTCGCAGGTCGTCAGCCTGCGGGCGCAGCTGACCGAGGCAAAATATAACCTCGATCAGACCGTTGTTCGCGCGCCGAGCAACGGCTACATCACCCAGGTGCTGATTCGTCCCGGAACCTACGCGGCGTCGCTACCGCTGCGCCCGGTGATGGTGTTTATCCCCGAACAGAAGCGGCTGATCGTGGCGCAGTTCCGGCAAAACTCGCTGCTGCGACTGAAAAGCGGCGATGACGCTGAGGTGGTCTTTAGCGCTCTGCCAGGGCAGGTATTTCACGGCAAGCTGACCGCTATTTTACCGGTGGTACCCGGCGGCAGCTATCAGGCGCAGGGCGCGCTGCAGTCGCTGACCATGACGCCGGGCTCCGATGGCGTTCTGGCAACGATTGAGCTCGATCCGAATGCCGACGTCGAGGCGCTCCCGGACGGTATTTTTGCCCAGGTTGCGGTCTACTCTGACCATTTCACCCACGTTTCGGTGATGCGAAAAGTCCTGCTGCGTATGACCAGCTGGATGCACTATCTCTATCTGGACCATTAAGGCGAACCCCGGCAGGCGGGCGCGAAGTCTCCCTGCCTTTTGCCTGCTCCTGAACCATACTTAGATTTTTGTTGGCGAAAGGAGCAGGCAATGAAACTGATTGGCAGCTACACCAGTCCCTTTGTGCGCAAAATTTCCGTCATACTGCTGGAAAAAGATATTCCCTTCGAGTTCGTCAATGAATTCCCCTACGGCGAGGCCAGCGGCGTCGCCAAATATAATCCGTTAGGCAAGGTCCCGGCGCTGGTCACCGATGAGGGTGAGTGCTGGTTCGACTCGCCGATTATCGCGCAATATCTGGAACTGCTCGGCGTACTGCCGGATATGCTGCCGAGCGATCCGAAGGCGGCGCTGAAAATACGCCAGCTGGAGGCGCTGGCTGACGGCGTGATGGAGGCGGCGCAGGCGCTGGTGCGAGAAAAGGCGCGTCCGCCGGCGCAGCAGTCGGAAACGGAGCTGCTGCGCCAGCGCGAGAAGGTGGCCCGCGGCCTTGATGCGCTGGAGGGGTACGCGGCCGACGGCACCCTGCGCGGCGATGAGATTAACCTGGCGTCGATCTCAGCGGCCTGTGCTATCGCCTATCTTAACTTCCGCCGCGTGGCACCGGGCTGGTGCGCGACGCGGCCTCGGCTGATTGCGCTGGTTGAGGCGCTCTTTCAGCGCGCCAGCTTTGCCCGCACGGAACCGCCAAGGACTTGACCCAGGCAGGTAACAGTTTGCGCGTGCAGGCGTTACAATCGTCGCTCAATTGTTGACTCCCTCTCCCGTCGGGAGGGGGGAAAATAACCTATCGCCAGGCTCATTCATGACAACCGATACTCGTGCGCTTTATACCCAACTTCCGGCCACCGACCGTCTGCTCCGCGATCCCGCCTTTTCATCCGTGCTGGCTCAATATGGCCATGCCCAGGTTGTCGCCCTGCTGCGCCAGATGCTGGAGCAGGCGCGGCAGCATATTCGCCTGAGCCAGACGCTGCCCGACTGGTGCGGCGACTGGGCGCGGGAGGCCGAACGGCGGCTGGCGCAAACGACGGAAAGCGCGCTGCGCCCGGTTTTCAACCTGACGGGAACGGTACTGCACACCAATTTAGGCCGCGCGATTCAGGCCGAGGCCGCGGTGGAGGCGGTTACGCAGGCGATGCGGGCGCCGGTTACTCTTGAATATAGCCTCGACGACGGCGGACGCGGCCACCGCGACCGCGCGCTGGCGGATCTGCTGTGCCGCCTGACCGGCGCGGAGGATGCCTGCATCGTCAATAACAACGCGGCGGCGGTGCTGCTGATGCTGGCAGCAACGGCCGGCGGCAAAGAGGTTGTTCTCTCGCGCGGCGAGCTGGTGGAGATTGGCGGCGCGTTTCGCATCCCTGACGTGATGCGTCAGGCGGGCTGCGTTTTACACGAGGTGGGTACCACCAACCGCACCCACGCGAAAGATTATCGCCAGGCCGTGGGGGAGAATACCGGCCTACTGATGAAGGTGCATACCAGCAACTACAGTATTGAAGGCTTTACTAAAACCGTAGATGAGGCGGAGCTGGCGGCGGTGGGACGCGAGCTGGATATTCCGCTGGTGGTCGATCTGGGCAGCGGTTCGCTGGTGGACCTGAGCGAGTACGGCCTGCCGAAGGAGCCAATGCCGCAGGAGATGATTGCCGCCGGGGTCAGCCTGGTGAGCTTCTCCGGCGACAAGCTGCTGGGCGGCCCGCAGGCGGGGATTATCGTCGGTGAAAAGGCGATGATTGCCCGCCTGCAGCAGCACCCGCTCAAGCGCGCGCTGCGCGCCGATAAAATGACCCTTGCGGCGCTGGAGGCCACCCTGCGCCTCTACCTGCATCCGGAAACCCTTGCCGAGCGCCTGCCCACGCTGCGCCTGCTGACCCGCACCGCCGAAGCCATCCACGCTCAGGCGGAGCGCCTGCAGCCGCGGCTTGCCGCGCACTACGCTGACTTTGAGGTGCGGATAGAGCCCTGCCTGTCACAAATCGGCAGCGGCTCGCTGCCGGTGGATCGCTTGCCCGGCGCGGCGCTGACCTTCACCCCGCGCGATGGCCGGGGTAGCCGGCTGGAGGCGCTGGCAGCCCGCTGGCGGACGCTGGCGGTGCCGGTGATTGGGCGAGTTAGCGATGGCCGCCTGTGGCTGGATTTGCGCTGCCTTGAAGATGAATCGAGGTTTATGGAGATGTTATTACCATGATTATTGCTACCGCCGGACACGTTGACCACGGTAAAACCACGCTGCTGCAGGCGATTACCGGCGTGAATGCCGATCGCCTGCCGGAAGAGAAATCCCGCGGGATGACTATCGATCTGGGCTACGCCTACTGGCCGCAGCCCGATGGCCGGGTGTTGGGCTTTATCGACGTGCCGGGCCACGAAAAGTTTTTGTCCAATATGCTGGCGGGGGTGGGCGGTATTGATCACGCGCTGCTGGTGGTGGCCTGTGACGATGGCGTGATGGCGCAGACCCGCGAGCATCTGGCGATCCTGCAGCTGACGGGAAAACCGTCGTTGACCGTTGCGCTAACCAAGGCCGATCGCGTGGAGGCGCAGCGCGTGGACGAGGTGCGCGCCGACGCAGAAGCGGTGCTGGCGGAGTTTGGTTTTACGCCCGCCGCGCTGTTTGTCACCGCCGTACCGTCCGGGCGCGGAATTAGCGCCCTGCGTGAGCATCTGCTGCAGCTCTCTGAGCGCGTGCACCCGCAGCATCAGCGCTTTCGCCTGGCGATCGACCGCGCCTTTACCGTTAAGGGCGCGGGGCTGGTGGTCACCGGTACGGCGCTCAGCGGCGAAGTGAAGGTCGGCGACACGCTGTGGCTTACCGGCGTCGATAAGCCCGTGCGCGTGCGCGGTCTGCATGCGCAGAACCAGCCGGTCGAGCAGGCGTGGGCCGGCCAGCGCATTGCGCTCAATATCGTCGGCGATGCGCAAAAAGAGGCGCTAAACCGCGGCGACTGGCTGCTGTCGGTTCAGCCTCCCGAACCGTCCGAGCGGGTGATTGTCGAGCTGCAGCGCCACGCGCCGCTCACCCAGTGGCAGTCGTTACATATCCATCATGCCGCCCGCCATATTACCGGCCGCGTGTCGCTGCTGGAGGGGGAGCTGGCCGAGCTGGTGCTCGATAGCCCGTTGTGGCTGGCGGATAACGATCGCCTGGTGCTGCGTGATATCTCCGCCCGCAGTACCCTGGCAGGCGCCAGAGTGGTGACGCTCAATCCGCCGCGCCGCGGCAAGCGTAAGCCGGAATACCTGCAGTGGCTGCATACGCTGGCGAGCGCCGACGACGATGCCCTGGCGCTGGAGGTGCATCTTCAGCGTGATGCGGTGCGTCTCGGCGAGTTTGCCTGGGCCCGGCAGCTTAGCGAAACCGGTCTGGCCGCGCTGATGGGCCAGCCCGGCTATCTGCAGGCGGGCAGCAGCCTGCTCAGCGCCCCGCTGGCGGCGCGCTGGCAGAGCAAATTAATCGATGCGCTGACGCGCTATCACGATCAGCATCGCGATGAGCCGGGTACGGGGCGCGAGCGCCTGCGGCGCATTGCCCTGCCGATGGAGGACGAAGGGCTGGTGCTGCTGCTGATTGAGCAGATGCGCGAAAGCGGGGTTATCCACAGCCACCACGGCTGGCTGCATCTGCCGGAGCACAAGGCGGGCTTTACCGATGAGCAGCAGGCCATCTGGCTACGGGTGGTCGATCTGTTTGCCGATGAGCCCTGGTGGGTACGCGATCTGGCAAAAGAGAGCGGCGTTGAAGAGTCCTTAATGCGTGCGGTGCTGCGCCAGGCGGCACAGCAGGGCATGATTACCGCGATCGTTAAGGATCGTTATTACCGTAACGATCGGATTGTTGAATTCGCCGGGCTGATCCGCGAGCTGGATCTCGAAAGGGGATCGACCTGCGCCGCTGATTTCCGCGATAAGCTGAACGTCGGCAGAAAGCTGGCGATCCAAATTCTCGAGTATTTTGACCGCATTGGCTTCACCCGTCGGCGCGGAAACGATCATATTCTGCGCGATAAGGCGCTGTTTCTTTGAGCGTCATCGGCTAATTCCCGGAGGAGGGGCTTGCCGCGCCCGCCGCCGGGAGTTACCGCTTAACCACCAAATTTATCGCCGTCGGGCAAAAAGCCCTGACCTCGCTGAATATTATCCACGTGGCAGCGCCGCATCTCGAAGCGCTAAACCTTTCAACCGGGGAAACCATCAACTTCTCCAGCCGCGAGGACGATCACGCCATTCTGATTTATAAGCTGGAACCGACGACCGGGATGCTGCGTACCCGCGCCTATATCGGCCAGCATATGCCGACGCTGACGCGCAACACCGTTACGGGGCTACCGGCGATGTACGACGAGCTGGGATTTACCTTGCGCGTGTAGGCAAAAAGCCGGATGTCGTTAGGCAGATGACAGATCTGGCAACAATCCCCGCCGGGATCAAAGCGAAGGCGGCTCATTTTCTGGCACTCTGACGGTAATCAACGTTATGCGGGGTGGAAAATGAACCGTTTTATCACTGCGGATTCGGCCAAATGCATCGGCTGCCGTACCTGCGAAGTGGCCTGCGTGGTCTCCCATCAGCACGACCGAAGCTGTTCGACCGTTTCTGCAACGCAGTTTGCGCCACGCATTCGGGTGGTAAAGAGCGGGGAGCTCTCCACGGCGACGCTGTGCCGCCAGTGCGAAGATGCGCCCTGCGCCAACGTTTGTCCGCAGGGCGCGATCCGGCGGGAAAATGCGGTGTGGCGGGTAGATCAGCGGCGCTGTATTGGCTGCAAAAGCTGCATGGTGGCCTGCCCGTACGGCGCGATGACCGTCATGATGACCGACGATGGCGTGCAGGCGCTGAAGTGCGATTTGTGCAGCCATAGCGAGGACGGCCCGGCCTGCGTGGCGGCCTGTCCGACCCAGGCGCTGCGCTGCATGACGGCGGAGGAGCTGGAGAGATTAAGCGCCGGGCGCCGTCGGCTGACGGCGCTGGCGATGTAGCGGGACGACAGCGCGCGATTACGCGTCCTGTTCGCCCCACGCGCGTTCAACTTCTTCGGCGAGAATTTTCACGCCTGCTTCAATTTTCTGCGGGTCCGGCACGTAGTTCATCCGCATGCACTGGTGGGTGTGCGGCCAGGGCTTATCAAGGCCCGGGAAGAAGTAGTCGCCCGGCACCATCAGCACGCCGCGCTTTTTCAGGCGCTGATAGAGCAGCTCGGTGGAAATCGGCAGATCCTTAAACCACAGCCAGAGGAAAATGGCGCCTTCCGGCTTATGGATCAGGCAGCGCTCCGCCGGCAGATAGCGGCGAATAATGGCGATGGTTTCCTGAACCCGCTGGTAATAGAACGGCTTAATCACCGTCTCCGACAGGCGCAGCAGATCGTTGCGCTTAATCATTTCGCACATCATCGCCGGGCCCATGCCGCCCGGAGCAAGGCTGATAATGCCGTTCATATTACTGATGGCGGTAACGATCTTCTCGTTGGCGATGATAATCCCGCAGCGGCTGCCCGGCAGACCGAGCTTGGAGAGGCTCATGCACAGCACGATATTGGGGTTCCATAGCGGCCTGGCGTCGCTGAAAATAATCCCCGGGAAGGGAACGCCGTAGGCGTTATCAATGACCAGCGGCACGCCGTGCTGATTGGCCAGCGCATCCAGCTTGATCAGCTCTTCGTCGGTAATCACGTTGCCGGTAGGGTTAGTCGGGCGGGAGACGCAAATCATCCCCGTCTCTTCCGTCACCTGCAGATGCTCAAAATCCACATGATATTTAAACTGGCCTTCCGGCAGCAGTTCGATATTCGGGCGGGTGGCGACGAACAGATCCTCTTCGAGACCCGAATCGGCGTAGCCGATATATTCCGGCGTCAGCGGGAACAGCACCTTACGGATGGTGCCATCAGCACGGCGTCCGGCAAAGAGGTTAAATAAGTAGAAAAATGCACTCTGACTGCCGTTTGTTAGTGCAATATTCTGTGGTTCAATCTCCCAGCCGAGTTCATCACGCAGCATCTGCGCCAGCAGGCTTAGCAGTTCGCTTTTGCCCTGCGGACCATCGTAATTACAAAGCGCATCAAGGGCTTTACCGTTAGCCAGCATGTTGGCAAGCAGGTCCTTGAAGTAGTCATTCATTTCCGGGATTTGCGCGGGATTACCGCCACCCAGCATGATTGCACCCGGCGTACGCAGGCCGTCATTAAGGTCTTCCATCAAACGGGTAATGCCCGAATGACGGGTGAATTTGTCGCCGAAAAGTGAAAATGTCATCGCGAATAATCTGTCGGTATGTCTGGAAAGTGGGTAACCATAACGCCAGCGTTGGCGAGGTGCAAATCTGCGGAAACGGAGAGGGTTTTGTTATTGTGCTGACTTATCTATTTTTTATAGCGTTTTATTCTATTTTGGCGCCCTCGGTAGCCGAGGGCGCCGCTTATCCGTGGGCTAGCGCTGGCCTGCCCAAACGACCATCACTTTATCATCGCCGTTTTCGCGTACAAAACCGTAGCCCTGCGGCAGGGAGAGGGTAGTTTGCTTGCCCATACCGATAGCCGGGTGGCGGGCGCGGAACTGGCCGAGCTTCTGCCAGTGCGTCACGCTAAGCGCGGCTTTGCCCGCGACGTCCTGCCAGTTCATATCCGAGCGCGTGCCCTGCAGCGGGTCGGAGCCGGTCGGGCCAAAGGGCCGCGAGGACTCATCGCCGTAGAAGATTTGTACCGCGCCAGGGGCGAGCAGCAGCAGTTCGGCCGCCGAGCTGCCGCCTTCGCGGAACAGGCGCGTATCGTGCGATGAGAGGTAGCTCAGGACGTTAAACTGCTGCAGCTTGTCCGCCATTTGCTGCCAGGTCAGGTCCATATTGGCCAGGCAATCCGCGGCCTTCGCCGCCTGATCCTGATAATCGAAGTTAATCATCGCGTCAAAACCGTGGCGATAGTAGTCGCTCTGCATGACGCCGTGGCCCCAGGCCTCGCCGGTCATCCAGAACGGCGCGTTATCCAGCGCCTTATCGGGGTTGGCCTTTTTCCACTCCGCCAGCGCCGCGGTCGCCTGGGTTTTCAGCTGCTGCCAGGCGGCCTGCTCGACGTGCTTGGCGGTATCGACGCGGAAACCGTCAATACCGTAATCACGCACCCACTGGCTGAGCCAGTGGGTCAGGTAATCGCGCGGCGTGAAGCCGGGGATCTCTTTGGCGGCGGTATCCGCTTTCTGCTGATAGAAGTTCGGCAGGCCGGAAGGGGTTGTCGATTCCGTTTTCAGGTCCGGCAGGAAGGCCAGGGACATGGTCAGATCGTCAAAGCCGGGGTTGTCGTAGTCGCCGATATCGGTACGGATCCACTGTTTCCCCCACCATTTTTCCCAGCCGGCCTTATCGCTAAAGTTGATGTAATCGTTAAAGCTGTGCCAGCTCTGGCCCGGGCCGGGCTTCCAGTCGGTCCAGCGTTCGCCGAACGTCTTTTTCAGCTCATCGCCCTGCAGATACAGGGAGCCAAATTTGAACTCCTGCATATCGGCGAGCGTCGCGTAGCCGGTGTGGTTCATCACGACATCAAACAGGATGCGCATGCCGCGCTTATGGGCCTCATCGACGAGGCGACGGAGGTCGGCTTCGGTACCCATGTTGGCATCCAGCTTCGTCCAGTCCTGCGCGTAGTAGCCGTGATAGGCGTAGTGCGGGAAGTCTCCCTTGGTTCCGCCGCCAACCCAGCCGTGAATCTGCTCCAGCGGGGAGCTTATCCACAGCGCGTTGACGCCCAGCTGCTGAAGATAGTCGAGCCGGCTGGTCAGGCCCTGCAGGTCGCCGCCGTGAAACGTGCCGATCTCCTGCATGCCGTCTTTGTGCCGCCCGTAGCTGTTGTCGTTGGCGGGGTTGCCGTTAACGAAGCGGTCGGTGAGCACGAAATAGACCGTGGCGTTATGCCAGCTAAACGGCGCGGTGGCGTCGGTTTCCGCCCGTTCGAGCAGCAGCAGGCCGTTGCTGTTGGGGGCCGGCTGGAGGGTAACCTTCCCGCCGCTCACCGTCGCGATGTTGCCGCTGTAAAAATCACGCACCTTGCTGCCTTCTGCAAAGGTCTGGCCGACGGCAATCGTCAGCGGCTGGCCCTGCCATTTCGGGCACTGGCGCAGCTGGGGCGCCGCCGCTGACGCCGTTTCGGTCTCTTTGAGGGAGATCATCAGCGTCGGCGTGCCGGAGCGGGTATCGACATCGAGGGTGTACAGGCCTTCGCGGAAAACTCGCCACTGCGCGGGCGCGCCGCGGCAGGGCTCCATGGAGAGCATTTGGTTGAGTTTTATGGTTCCGACCGGCTGCCAGCACTGTTGGTCAAAATTTATTTGCAGCGGACGTGTACCCTTCGCCACCTCGTTTTGGCTAATAAATCTGCCGGTGCCTTCTTCGGTAAAGGTGGGAAAGTCAGGGGTGGTCCAGGCGGCGAAGGCCATCCCAGGCAACAGTAGCGACGCGAGAGCAGCGAGTTTCATGCCGAAGTCCTGTAAGCGGTTTTTTGTTCAGTTTGCCCGTCCGACCGCGGGATGAACTCATCCCACCTGCGCTTTTACGGGGAGGATGAAAAGGGGTGAGTGATTCAGTTCAAAAAATAGCCAAAAAATGAGACGGCGCTAGCATTTTCGCGACCTTTTCAGCGTACGGAAACCGATTTCAGGTGACAGCTTTTAGGAATTGGACTATTTCTGTTAGTGCTCTCACTGGGTATTTTTGATACTATTCGCGATTCAATTAACGTTTTTTCGCATAAAACAAGGTGTTGGAATGCATATATCCGACCAGGAGATCTAATGATATCGATTCCCATTCGACGATATGGGGCTGCGATACTCATGTTACTTACCTGCATATTTTCAGGTAGTGTGTTGGCAACAACCCACACGGCAACAACGAGTCATAAAGCCCCGATAGTAAAGAAAAGCAGTAGTGTTAAGGTCAGCAGTAAACAAGAGTATTCTCGCAATAGTGTAAAGAGCAGTTCACTTCCTGATTTGCGAAAATACCCTTCCGGAACACCAAGGAAAAAAGCGTTTCTCCGGACAGTGATGCCTTATATTACCAAACAGAATCAGGTGATTACCGCCGATCGTAACTGGCTTGTTACCAAGCAGTATGATTCCCGCTGGTCGCCGAGCGAGCGCACGCGTCTGAAAGATATAACCTCTCGCTATAAGGTGAAATGGTCTGGCAACACGCGCCGTATTCCCTGGAATACGCTGATGGATCGCGTCGACATTATTCCTAACAGCATGGTTGCCACCATGGCGGCGGCCGAAAGCGGCTGGGGTACGTCTAAGCTGGCGCGCGTAAACAACAATCTGTTTGGTATGAAGTGTGGCGGCGGCAACTGCAGCGGTGCGATGAAAGGCTATTCTCAGTTTGATTCTGTAGAGCAGTCGGTGCAGGCCTACGTGACCAACCTGAACACGCATCCGGCGTACAAATCCTTCCGCACCTCCCGCGCGCAGCTGCGTAAAACGGACCAGGAAGTGACCGCCAGCACGATGATTCATAAGCTGAAGGGCTATTCGACCAAAGGGTCGAGCTATAACAACTATCTCTTCGCGATGTATCAGGATAACCAGCGTCTGATTGCCGCACATATGTAATGCAAACCCTATAATGAAAAATGCCCGGCGCGCTTGCCCGGGCATTTTTTTCGCTCTTTTCCCGCTACATCATCACTTCGCTGTGCCGGTCGCGGTACTCCTTCGGCGTGACGTCGTACTCTTTCTTAAACACGGAATAGAAATACTGCAGCGACGGGTAGCCGCACATCTGCGAGATTTCATTAATCGACAGCGTCGTAGAAACCAGCAGGCTGCGCGCCTTCTCCAGCTTCTCGCTGTGAATGACCGTATGAATGGTTTCGCCCACCTCCTCTTTAAAGCGCTTCTCAAGGTTCGATCGCGAGATCCCGACGGCGTCCAGCACCTGCTCAACCTTGATGCCCTTGCAGGCGTGATTGCGGATGTAGTGCATGGCCTGGATAACCGAAGGGTCGGAGAGGGAGCGGTAGTCCGTCGAGCGTCGCTCAATGACGCGCATGGGGGGAACCAGCCTGCGCTGCAGCGGCAGCGCTTCTTTATCCAGCAGGCGGTGCAGCAGCTTTGCCGCCTGATAGCCCATCTGGCGGGTGCCCTGGGCCACTGACGATAGCGCCACGCGCGACAGGTAGCGGGTCAGCTCTTCGTTATCGATGCCGATGACGCACAGCTTTTCCGGTACCGGAATATGCAGCAGCTCGCAGGCCTGTAAAACGTGGCGCGCGCGGGCGTCGGTAACGGCAATAATCCCCGTTTGCGGCGGCAGAGTTTGCAGCCAGTCCGCCAGGCGATTCTGCGCGTGCTGCCAGTTTTCCGGCGCCGTCTCCAGCCCCTGATAAACCACGCCGCGATACTTCTCTTTTGCCACCAGCTGGCAAAATGCGTGCTCGCGCTCGACGGCCCAGCGCTTGCCGCTGGAGGACGGCAGCCCGTAAAAGGCGAAACGATGAACCCCTTTCTCTTTCAGATGCAGGAAGGCGCTCTCAACCAGGGCGGCGTTGTCGGTAGCGATATAGTGAACCGGCGGGTAGTCCTCAGGGCGATAGTAGGAGCCGCCCACGCCGACGATCGGTACCTCGACGCCGGCCAGCAGCTTTTCAATTTCGGGATCGTCATAATCGGCGATCACCCCGTCTCCCAGCCACTCTCTGATGTTCTCTATCCTGGCGCGGAAGTCCTCTTCGATAAAAATGTCCCACTCCAGCTGCGACGCCTGTAAATATTCGCCAACGCCTTCCACAACCTGCCGATCGTAGGCCTTGTTGGCGTTGAATAACAGCGTAATACGGTGACGCTTTTCAAACATAATCTCGTTCCCTGGTCTCTCTTGCTGGCCATACAATACCGGCCAATGCCCGAACTATTACAAGCTACTTATGCGTAAATCTGGCGGTAGCGCAAATAATTCGGGCATTCTGCTGTCCAGCGTCTCAGGCGCGCCGCTTGGTGGCAGAATCCATCCACACCGCCAGCAGCAAAATGGCGCCTTTAACGATGTATTGCCAGAAGGTGGCGACGTCCATCATGCTCATGCCGTTATCCAGCGCGGACATGATAAAGGCTCCCATCACCGCCCCGGCCACGCTGCCTACGCCTCCGGCAAGGCTGGTGCCGCCGATAACGCAGGCGGCGATGGCGTCAAGTTCGGCGATATTGCCCGCGGACGGAGAGCCGGCCCCCAGACGCGAGCTGAGGATCAGCCCGGCAATCGCCACCATCAGGCCGTTAATGGCGAACACCGCCAGCTTGGTCCGCTCTACGCTGATGCCCGACAGGCGGGCGGCCTCAATGTTGCCGCCGATGGCGTAAATCCGCCGACCAAAGGCGGTGCGGGTGGCCAAAAACATACCGGCCAGCAGCAGCGCGGCGAGGATCAGCACCGGCGTAGGGACGCCGCGATAGTCGTTCAGCAGCCAGATTGCGCCGAGGACAAAAACGGCGGTAAGGGTCTGGCGGCCGACGGCAGCGGTTGAGGCGGAGGTGGTTAACCCCAGCGCCTGGCGGCGTAGGCGGCCGCGCCACTGCCAGATAATAAAGGCGGCCATGCCGACAACCCCGATACCGAAGCCAATGCCGTCCGGCAGGTAGCTCTGGCCGATTTGCGACATCGCCGGGCTGGTCGGGGAGACCGTGGTGCCGTTGGTGATGCCGATCAGAATCCCGCGGAATGCCAGCATGCCGGCAAGAGTGACGATAAACGAGGGCACCTTGCGATAGGCGACCCACCACCCGTTCCAGGCGCCCAGCAGCAGCCCCATCGCCAGCGTCACCACGATGGTGAGCGGTAGCGGCCAGCCGAGCCAGACGTCGAAGATGGCCGCCGCGCCGCCGAGAAGCCCCATCATTGAGCCGACGGAGAGGTCAATCTCGGCGGAAATAATCACGAAGACCATTCCCACCGCGAGGATCCCGGTAATGGCCGTTTGCCGCAGCAGGTTAGAAATATTGCGCGCGCTCAGGTAGGCGCCGTCGGTAACCCAGGTAAAGAACAGCATGATGACCACGATGGCGGCGATCATGACGAAAACCTGAAGGTTCAGGCTCTTTAATCCGGGCAGGGCGGCGGAGGCTGATGGGGCCAGTTTTATCTCAGATGGCGTGTTTTTCGACATGGTGTTCGCTCCTCAGTGCGGCTTCCATTACCTTTTCCTGGGTCAGACCCTGGTTGATTAAGTTGGCTTTCAGTTTGCCTTCGTGCATGACCAGCACCCGATCGCTGAGCCCGAGCACCTCAGGAAGCTCCGACGAGATAACGATAACGGCGATCCCCTGCTGCACCAGCTGATTAATCAGCTTGTAGATTTCGTATTTCGCGCCGATATCAATGCCGCGAGTTGGCTCATCAAGAATTAAAATGCGTGGGTTCAGCAGCAGGCAGCGGGCGAGGATCGCCTTCTGCTGATTGCCGCCGCTGAGCCGGCCGATGGCCAGATCCGGCGATGAGGTTTTGATTTTGAGGCGCTGGATAGACTGCTGAATGCACAGCTGCTCCCCGGCGTCATCGAGGCTGCTTAGCGGGCCGCTAAACTGGTCCAGCGCGGCCAGGGTGATGTTCTTGCCGACCGCCATCACCGGCACGATGCCGTCTTTTTTACGATCCTCCGGCACCATAGCGATACCCTGAGCAATCGCCTGCTGGCAGTGATGAATCGCCACCGGCTGGCCGTCGATATAGATTTTTCCCTCCCAGCGGCCCGGCCAGACGCCAAACAGGCACTGGACGGCCTCGGTACGCCCGGCGCCGACCAGTCCGGCAATGCCGAGGATTTCACCGCGATGCAGCGAAAAGGAGATATCGTTTACTCGTTTAATATGGCGATTGACCGGATGCCAGGCGGTTAAATTCTCAACGCGCAAAATCTCGTCGCCGCGGGTATGCGGCTCGCTGGGGTAAAGGGCGGTCAGCTCGCGGCCGACCATCATGGTAATAACATCATCTTCGTTCATGCCGCTGGCGTCGCGGGTACCAATATGCTGGCCGTCGCGAATCACGCAGATGGTGTCGGAGATCGCTTTGACTTCGTTGAGCTTGTGGGAGATATAAATACAGGCGATGCCGTGATTTTGCAGATCGCGAATAATGTTCAGCAGGATTGCCGTTTCCTGTTCGGTTAATGAAGCGGTGGGCTCATCGAGAATCAATAAGCGCACCTGCTTGTTGAGCGCTTTGGCAATTTCAACCAGCTGCTGCTGGCCAAGACCTAAATCCCCGACGCGCGTATCGGGTGATATCGCCAAATTGACCTGAGCCAGCAGCTTCTGGCAGCGTAGGGTCATGGTTTCATAATCCAGCAGGCCGTGACGGGAAATTTCAGCGCCGAGGAAAATATTCTCCAGCACCGTGAGATGCTTTACCAGCGCGAGCTCCTGGTGAATGATGGCAATGCCCTTACGCTCGGTGTCGCGAATATGGGCAGCCTGCAGGGTTTCGCCAGAGAAAATAATCTCGCCCTCATAGCTGCCGTGCGGATAAATGCCGCACAGCACCTTCATCAGGGTGGATTTCCCGGAACCATTTTCGCCACACAATGAGACAACTTCCCCGGCGTTAAGCCGCAGGCTGACATTATCAACGGCCTTCACCGCGCCGAAAGATTTGGTAATGTTCTTCATTTCAAGTAACCAGGACATAGATGCTCCGCATAAGCGATATCCGGCTGGACGAGAATAACGCCCCGGTTAAGGGGCGTCGGGGGTTACAGTTCGCTCTTTTTGTGGAAACCGTCTTTAATCACCGTTTGTTCAATATTGTCTTTATTCACTTCAATTGGCGTCAGCAGACGCGACGGGACGTCTTTCAAGCCGTTGTTTAAGGTAGTGTCAGCGTGCGGCGCCTTATCGTTACCGAGCTCAACGGCAATTTCCGCCGCGGTGGTGGCAAGCGTCACGATGGGCTTATAAACCGTCATCGTCTGGGTACCAGAGATAATGCGCTTCACTCCGGCGAGGTCGGCGTCCTGACCCGAGATCGCCACTTTCCCCGCCAGCCCCTGGGCGCTTAACGCCTGGATTGCCCCGCCGGCGGTGGCATCGTTTGAGGCCACGACCGCATCAATTTTGTTATTGTTGGCGGTCAGCGCGTTCTCCATTATTTTTAACGCGTTTTCCGGCAGCCAGCCGTCGACCCACTGATCGCCGACAATTTTGATTTTGCCCTGATCGATATAGGGCTTGAGCACCTTCATTTGCCCGGCGCGGAAGAGCTTGGCGTTATTATCTACAGGCGAGCCGCCCATCAGGAAATAGTTTCCCTGGGGGACTTTATCGACCAGGCTTTTGGCCTGCATTTCGCCGACTTTTTCGTTATCGAATGAAATATAGAAATCAATATCTGCGTTATTAATCATACGGTCATAGGCGAGAACTTTGATTCCCTCCTGCTTCGCTTCTTTAATAACGTTACTTAACACCTGACCGTTGTAAGGAATAATGACAAGAACATCAACGCCGCGATTTATCATATTTTCAATTTGTGACATTTGCGTTTCTTCATTGCCGTTGGCAGACTGTACAAATACTTTTGCGCCTAATGATTCAGCCTTGTTGACAAAAATATCGCGATCTTTCTGCCAGCGCTCCAGTCGAAGATCGTCAATGGCCATACCAATTTTAACTTCTTTAGCAATACCCGCCATGCTGGTCAGAATGAGTGAAGCGCAGAGCGTGAGGCAAAGGTTCTTTATCTTCATAATAATAATACCTTTTTGTAAAGTGCAGGATAAAACGAGCGGTAAAAGCAGACGGCCTGATACGCTGAAGATTCTTAACGGGGAAATGGGTGCTGGCAATTACCTGTGCTTATTTTGGCGTTATGAAATTTAGTTTATTTGCTGATTTATGACCGCGATCTTATTTTAATCTTTAAGGCCTCAGGGATTGTGCCGATCTTTCATTGGGATAGGCCATAAATAGCGAATAAGCCGGTTATTTTTGCGATCTGGCGCACGTTTGCGGATTCTCTTAACGGCGGTGTGAAATAACGTAATTGAGGAAAGTAAAACAGCAATTCTATATTGGCTTATGAATTATTACCCGCCGCATCCCTGAATATGGAGTTCATTATGCAGACCTATTTCGATCAACTCGATCGCGTTCGTTATGAAGGCACTAAATCCACTAACCCGCTGGCTTTCCGTCACTACAATCCGGATGAGCTGGTGCTGGGTAAACGCATGGAAGAACACCTGCGGTTTGCGGCCTGCTACTGGCATACGTTCTGCTGGAACGGGGCCGATATGTTTGGCGTCGGTTCCTTCAACCGTCCGTGGCAGCAGCCGGGCGACGCCCTGGAAATGGCAAAACGTAAAGCCGATGTCGCCTTTGAGTTTTTCCACAAGCTGAACGTCCCGTACTACTGCTTCCACGACGTTGATGTCTCCCCGGAAGGCGCGTCGCTGAAGGAGTATCTCAACAATTTCGCACAGATGGTCGATGTGCTGGCGGCAAAACAGGAGCACAGCGGCGTGAAGCTGCTGTGGGGCACCGCGAACTGCTTTACTAACCCGCGCTACGGCGCAGGTGCGGCAACTAACCCGGATCCGGAAGTGTTCAGCTGGGCGGCGACGCAGGTCGTGACCGCCATGGATGCCACCCACAAGCTGGGCGGGGAAAACTACGTCCTGTGGGGCGGCCGCGAAGGGTATGAAACGCTGCTCAATACCGACCTGCGCCAGGAGCGTGAGCAGATTGGCCGGTTTATGCAGCTGGTGGTTGAGCACAAGCATAAAATTGGCTTCCAGGGGACGCTGCTGATTGAGCCGAAGCCGCAGGAGCCGACCAAGCATCAGTACGACTACGACGCCTCCACCGTCTATGGCTTCCTCAAGCAGTTCGGCCTGGAAAAAGAGATTAAGCTGAATATCGAAGCCAACCACGCGACGCTGGCAGGTCACAGCTTCCACCACGAGATTGCCACCGCCATCGCGCTGGGCCTGTTTGGCTCCGTCGATGCCAACCGCGGCGACCCGCAGCTGGGCTGGGATACCGATCAGTTCCCGAATAGCGTGGAAGAAAACGCTCTGGTGATGTATGAAATTCTCAAGGCCGGCGGTTTCACGACCGGCGGGATGAATTTCGATGCCAAAGTACGTCGTCAAAGCACCGATAAGTACGATCTGTTCTATGGTCATATTGGGGCGATGGATACGATGGCCCTGTCGCTGAAGGTGGCAGCGCGCATGATTGAAGATGGCGAGCTGGATAAGCGCGTAGCAAAACGCTATGCCGGCTGGAACGGCGATCTGGGCCAGCAAATCCTCAAGGGGCAGATGACGCTGACGGAAATTGCTCAGCATGCCGCGCAGAATAATCTGGCACCGCAGCACCAGAGTGGACACCAGGAGCAGCTGGAAAATCTGGTGAATCACTATCTTTTTGATAAGTGATGACAATGCCCGGCGCGTCCGGGCATAGGCTATTTAGCACGCTTTTCGCGCCACGCTCAGCCGTGGCGCGCTGTTCAGGAGAGTTGGTATGTACATCGGGATTGATTTAGGTACCTCGGGCGTGAAGGCCATTTTGCTCAATGAGCAGGGTGAGGTACTGGCTTCGCACACGGAAAAGCTCAGCGTATCGCGCCCGCACCCCTTATGGTCCGAACAAGATCCCGAGCACTGGTGGCTGGCAACGGATAGCGCGATCAAAGCGTTGGGAGAGCAGCACTCCCTGCGCGACGTGAAGGCTATCGGTATCGCCGGGCAGATGCATGGCGCCACGCTGCTGGATAAGCAGCAGCGGGTGCTGCGTCCGGCCATTTTATGGAACGACGGGCGCTGCGGCGAAGAGTGCGCCCTGCTGGAAGAGCGGGTCGGGCGGTCGCGGCAGATCACCGGCAACCTGATGATGCCCGGCTTTACGGCGCCGAAACTGCTGTGGGTTCAGCGACACGAGCCGGACGTCTTCAGCCAGGTTGATAAGGTCCTGCTGCCGAAAGACTATTTACGCCTGCGTATGACCGGCGAGTTCGCCAGCGATATGTCTGACGCTGCCGGGACGATGTGGATGGACGTGGCAAAGCGCGACTGGAGCGACGAGATGCTCGCCGCCTGCGGCCTGAGCCGCGATAACATGCCCGCGCTATTTGAAGGCAGCGAGGTGACGGGATCGCTGCGCCCGGCTATCGCTGCGGCGTGGAATATGCCGCAGGCGCTGGTGGTGGCCGGCGGCGGGGATAACGCCGCCGGTGCCGTTGGTGTGGGCATGGCGGACGCGGGACAGGCGATGCTATCGCTGGGGACCTCCGGCGTTTACTTTGCCGTCAGCGAGGGATTTCTCAGCAAACCCGAAAGCGCGGTGCACAGCTTCTGCCACGCGCTTCCCGGGCGCTGGCATTTGATGTCGGTCATGCTCAGCGCGGCATCCTGCCTCGACTGGGCGGCTAAGCTGACCGGCCTGGGTACGGTTCCGGCGCTGATCGGCGCGGCCGAATCCGCCGATGAGCGCGCGGGCCCGGTGTGGTTTCTACCCTATCTTTCCGGCGAGCGTACGCCGCATAACAACCCGCAGGCGAAGGGCGTCTTTTTCGGCCTGACGCATCAGCATGGCCCGGCGGAGCTGGCGCGTGCGGTGCTGGAAGGGGTGGGATATGCGCTGGCGGACGGTATGGATGCGGTCCACGCCTGCGGCATCAAGCCCGAGAGCATCACCCTGATTGGCGGAGGCGCGCGCAGCCCCTGGTGGCGGCAGATGCTGGCTGACATCAGCGGACAGCAGCTGGATTACCGTACCGGCGGCGATGTTGGACCGGCGCTGGGCGCCGCGAGACTCGCGCAGCTGGCGCTGCATCAAGGGGAGTCCTGGGCGGATCTGCTGCCCCAGCTGCCGCTTGAGCAGGCTCACCGTCCGAATAGCGAACGCGTCGCGCTCTATGTTCCGCGTCGCGAAACCTTCCGCCAGATTTATCAGCAGCTTCTCCCGCTGATGTCGTAGCGGCGATCCGCTCCCGCGCGGGAGCGGGTTTGACCGTGGCGCTAACTCACCAGCCGACGCGTGTCGATGCGCTGTACCAGCGCCGACAGCAGCAGGCTACCCAGCAGGGCGGCGCTAAAGATCCACAGAATATCCAGCAGCGGCCAGCGGGTGAGCTCCAGGCCGCTGGCCCGCAGCGCGTGGATAATCAGCGCATGAAAACCGTAGATCCCCAGGGAGTGGCGAGCGATGAGCGCCAGAACGGGGATTTGACGCGCGTTAAGGGTATTTTTCGCCAGCGTCAGCAGGGCTACCGCGCACACAAACACCGCCGGCCCGCAGTATAAATACCAGGTATCGCCGAAGTCGCCGCGCCACTTGAGCTCATGCAGCGTTCCGCGCGATATCACCCAGACGGCGCTGACGAACAGCGCGGCACACAGCAGAGTCAGCCATTTTTTATCCGTCTCCATCATGCCAATCGCCCGGCCAAGTACGCCGTACAGCACGTAGTAAAAGGCATCGCCGCTGATATAGAGATTGAGCGGCAGCCATTCGATACCGCCCGCTTTTACGCTGACCATATTGGGGTTGGCGAGGATGCCGATGACCAGCATCAGCGCCACCAGCATTTTACCGCTGGCCTGCTTAACCTGAATAAGCGGCGAGAGCAGATAGATGACGATAATCGCGAAGAAAAACCACAGGTGATAGAACACCGGCTTTTGCAGCAGGTTTCTTAGCGAGAGCTCGACGTTGATATGGGTAAACAGGGCGATGTAGAGCAGCGACACGGCGCTGTAAAACAGCACGCACAGCACGATACGCAGAAAGTGCCGCGGCTGGGCGCTGCGTTCGCCGAAAAACAGGTACCCAGACATCATGAAGAAGAGCGGGACGCTGACGCGAGAGGCGGAGTTGAGCAGGTTGGCCATATCCCATTCCACCAGGCTGATGGCGTGGGGATGGGTGATGTACCAGGTGGTGCTGTGGATCATCACCACCATCATGCATGCGATACCGCGCAAACTCGTAATCCAGTTTATTTTTTCCTGCATCAGTACCTCAGTGGTTCCTTCTTAAACAGGGTCTGACTTCCCTGATACCGCGGTGTCGCAATGGAATATTCTGAGTTTGCCGCCGCATGCTTGTAGAGATGTGGAGAGATTCGCACAATGTCCGGGTGATTTCACGTAATCTGAACGATAACAATTTGCTAACAAGGCGGTCGAGGAAAATGGTGATGAAATGTTTCTTTTCTGGACTGCTGCTGCTTGTGCTCGCCGGCTGCAGCCAGACGCCGTCCCAGCCGCCACAAAAAGCGCAAAGAGCGCGGATTACGCCGCAAATTACCCTGAATATGGAACAGCTGTGTAAGGATCAGGCGGCAAGACGCTACAGCACCGGGACCAGGCTGGTTGACGTCAGCCATTTTGAACAGTTCCAGGGAAGCTATGAGCTGTCGGGCCATACCGAGCAGAATGAGCGCTTTATCTGTTCTTTCGATCCAGACGGGCAGTTTTTACATCTTTCTATGCGCTAAATGCCCCGCAGCTGCCGCATGATGGCGTTAATTTCCCCAATTTTGCTTAAACAACGCCGTTTCGTACTGTATATCTCGCAGCCAGCGGGTATACTGATCCCTTCCTTTAAATCCACACGTATCCAGCACGAAATAATATGCAAAAGTTTGATACCAGGACCTTCCAGGGCCTGATCCTGACCTTACAGGATTACTGGGCTCGTCAGGGCTGCACCATTGTTCAACCACTGGACATGGAAGTTGGCGCCGGCACCTCCCACCCAATGACCTGCCTGCGCGCGCTGGGGCCAGAGCCGATGGCGACTGCCTACGTGCAGCCTTCGCGTCGTCCGACCGACGGCCGCTATGGTGAAAACCCGAACCGCCTGCAGCACTACTATCAGTTCCAGGTGGTCATTAAGCCATCGCCGGACAACATCCAGGAGCTGTACCTCGGGTCTCTGAAAGAGCTGGGTATGGATCCGACTATTCATGATATCCGCTTCGTGGAAGACAACTGGGAAAACCCAACGCTGGGTGCCTGGGGTCTGGGCTGGGAAGTGTGGCTGAACGGTATGGAAGTGACGCAGTTCACCTACTTCCAGCAGGTGGGTGGTATGGAATGTAAGCCGGTCACCGGCGAGATCACCTACGGTCTGGAGCGCCTGGCGATGTACATTCAGGGCGTAGACAGCGTTTACGACCTGGTATGGAGCGACGGCCCGCTGGGTAAAACGACCTACGGTGACGTGTTCCATCAGAACGAAGTCGAGCAATCAACCTATAACTTTGAATACGCCGACGTGGACTTCCTGTTCTCCTGCTTTGAGCAGTATGAGAAAGAAGCGCAGCAGCTGCTGGCGCTGGAAAATCCGCTGCCGCTGCCCGCCTACGAGCGCATTCTGAAGGCCGCCCATAGCTTCAACCTGCTGGATGCGCGTAAAGCCATCTCCGTCACCGAGCGTCAGCGCTATATTTTGCGCATCCGCACCCTGACGAAAGCGGTGGCAGAAGCTTACTACGCTTCCCGTGAGGCCCTTGGCTTCCCGATGTGCAACAAAAACAAATAAGAGGCGGCCATGTCTGAGAAAACTTTCCTGGTGGAGATCGGCACCGAAGAGCTGCCACCAAAAGCCCTGCGCAGCCTGGCTGAGTCTTTTGCTGCGAACTTTACCGCGGAGCTGGACAGCGCTGGCCTCGCCCACGGCACCGTTGAGTGGTTTGCCGCCCCGCGTCGTCTGGCGCTGAAGGTGGCTAATCTGGCCGCTTCCCAGCCGGATCGCGAAATCGAAAAACGCGGCCCGGCGATTTCTGCGGCGTTTGACGCAGAAGGTAAACCGAGCAAAGCGGCCGAAGGCTGGGCGCGCGGCTGCGGTATCACCGTCGAGCAGGCCGAGCGTCTGGCGACCGATAAAGGCGAATGGCTGCTGTATCGCGCCCATGTGAAAGGCGAAAGCGCGGAAGCGCTGCTGCCGAACATGGTCTCGACCTCCCTCGGCAAGCTGCCTATCCCTAAACTGATGCGCTGGGGCGCGTCGGACGTGCAGTTCGTGCGCCCGGTTCACACCGTGACCCTGCTGCTTGGCGACAAAGTCGTGCCGGCGACCATTCTCGGCATCGACTCCGATCGCGTGATCCGCGGCCATCGCTTTATGGGCGAGCCGGAGTTCACCATCGATAGCGCCGAACAGTATCCGCAAATCCTGCTGGAGCGCGGTAAAGTTATTGCTGACTACGAAACGCGTAAAGCCACCATTAAAGCTGGCGCGGAAGAAGCGGCCCGCAAGATTGGCGGCAACGCCGATCTGAGCGAAAGCCTGCTGGAAGAAGTCACCTCGCTGGTGGAATGGCCGGTGGTGCTGACGGCGAAATTCGAAGAAAAATTCCTCGCGGTGCCTTCTGAAGCCCTGGTTTACACCATGAAAGGCGATCAGAAGTACTTCCCGGTTTATGCTGACGACGGCAAACTGCTGCCGAACTTCATCTTCGTGGCAAACATTGAGTCCAAAGACCCGCAGCAGATCATCTCCGGTAACGAGAAGGTTGTGCGCCCGCGTCTGGCCGATGCCGAATTCTTCTTCGACACCGACCGTAAAAAGCGCCTGGAAGATCATCTGCCGCGTCTGCAGACCGTCCTGTTCCAGCAGCAGTTGGGCACCCTGCGCGATAAAACTGACCGTATTCAGGCCCTTGCCGGCTGGATTGCGGGTCAGATTGGCGCAGACGTCGACCACGCGACCCGCGCGGGCCTGCTGTCGAAGTGCGACCTGATGACCAATATGGTCTTCGAGTTCACCGATACTCAGGGCGTGATGGGCATGCACTACGCGCGCCATGATGGCGAAGCGGAAGACGTTGCCGTGGCGCTGAACGAGCAGTATCAGCCGCGTTTTGCCGGCGACGATCTGCCGTCTAACCCGGTTGCCTGTGCGGTGGCGATTGCCGATAAGATGGATACGCTTGCCGGTATCTTCGGCATTGGTCAGCACCCGAAAGGGGACAAAGACCCGTTCGCACTGCGCCGCGCTGCGCTGGGCGTGCTGCGTATCATCGTTGAGAAGAACCTCTCTCTGGATCTGCAAACCCTCACCGAAGAAGCGGTACGTCTGTATGGCGACAAGCTGACTAACGCCAGGGTTGTTGATGAGGTTATCGACTTTATGCTCGGTCGCTTCCGTGCCTGGTACCAGGACGAAGGCTACGGCGTTGATACCATCCAGGCGGTACTGGCTCGTCGCCCGACCCGTCCGGCTGATTTCGATGCGCGCATGAAGGCGGTTTCGCACTTCCGTACGCTGGAAGAGTCCTCGGCGCTGGCGGCAGCCAACAAGCGCGTCTCCAACATCCTCGCAAAATCTGAAGAGACGCTGAACGATACCGTTCACGCCTCCGTGCTGAAAGAAACCGCAGAGATCAAGCTGGCTACCCATCTGGTCGTGCTGCGCGATAAGCTGCAGCCGTTCTTCGCCGAAGGCCGCTACCAGGAAGCGCTGATCGAGCTGGCCTCCCTGCGTGAACCGGTGGATGAGTTCTTTGAGAACGTGATGGTCAACGCCGAAGATCGGGACGTGCGTATCAACCGACTGACGCTGCTGTCCAAACTGCGCGAGCTTTTCCTGCAGGTAGCGGATATTTCTCTGCTGCAGTAAGCGCCTTTTGGCAACAAAAAAACCTGCCTTCTGGCAGGTTTTTTTATGGCGCGAAGATGCTCATGGCACCATCTGCTCGCCTACAGGCTGGCCCTTAACTACTCCAGGTTGCCTGCCGTCAGGCTCTCTTTATCGAAAGCATGGCTGACGTTAATGCGGTTTTGATGCATCGACGTATCGATGCTGGAGCCCGCTTCCGGCGGTACGGCATGACGTTCTGCTGCCATGACGCCGGTTGATAGTGAGGCTGCCAGAAACAGGGCGGTCATCACGCTGATATTTTTCATTTTAGATTCCTTTTTTCATCGTGTTGTCGTTGTCGCCTGTATGCTTGATTCCGGCGGCCGGCACTCTCAAAAAGCGCCATCAATGCGATTTATTTGGTCAGTTCTGCGGTCATATGAACGCGGTTGTTGAACTGGGCGCTGGTAATTTTGTAGGACGCACCCTGCTCAGCGGCCTGGGCGGCAATTTTAGCTTCTGCACGGTCCAGGGTGGAGGCGGTGGTGCTGATGCTCTGAGCAAATGCGCCGAAGGACATCAGAGAAAGTGCGGTAACTGCAACGAAATTTTTGATAGATTTCATGGTCGTATTCCTGAGGTTGTTTGTCTGTAGTAGGGTGTTGTGCCCTGATGTGATAAATAATAGACCGATCGTCGGGTGATTAAAATCGGAACAATTTGCGCATCTTGTTCAAAAAAATAGAATAAAATTTGATCGATAAATCCCGGGCGTTCTTCGTTATGACCGGCGATAAATGCGTCCGTCAGTTGGCCCATCGGCGCGGCTACTTTTGCCCCGTACCGGCGCGGGCGCTGAAAAAATAATCTTGAAATGTGGGGGGCGGTGTGGCTATTCTGTGTCCCGACGAATCCCTCGTCTTACTGAGAGCACACTGAAAATGGATAACCACGCCTGCTGAATTCACTCCTTGCCAGCACCATGTGCGGCAGGGGAAGTATCGATTTCATTCAGGAGTGCTTATGGCCCATTGTGCCCAATCCCCCGCTTTTATTTTGCATCAGCTCACCTGTCAGTTTGCGACGGGAGACATGCTGTTTGGCCCGCTAAATTTATCGTTAGAGACATCGTTCTGCGGCCTGGTCGGCCGTAATGGCGTCGGCAAAACTCGCCTGCTTCGGCTGCTGGCGGGCGTCGACTCTCCTTCCGGCGGACATATCGAACGCTTTACCTCGCTGGCCTATGTTGCCCAACATCCGGCAATTGCTTCCAGCACTACCCTGGCCGACCTGCTGGGCTACGAGCCCATCTTCTCTGCCCTGCGGCGGCTTGAGCGCGGGGAAGGATTCGCTGACGACGTCGAGAGCCTGGAGGGTTTCTGGGATCTGCGCGAGCGTCTGAGCGCGGCGTTCGCCGATGCCGACCTGCCGGCGTTCTCTCCCGAGCGTCTCGCCTCGTCGCTGAGCGGCGGCGAGCGGGTGAAAGCGCTTCTGTGCGGGGCCTTTCTCTCGGGCGCGGACTACTTGCTGCTGGACGAGCCGACCAACCACCTCGACGGGCAGGGCCGCGAATGGTTGTATCGGCAGCTGGAGCGCTGGCGCGGCGGGGGAATTATCGCCAGCCACGATCGTGAACTGCTGGCGCGAATGCCGCGCATCCTTGAGCTCACGCCGACGGCGCTGCGAAGCTATGGCGGGAGCTACGCCGACTATCGGCAGCAGCGCGATGCCGAACAGCAGGCCGCACGTGCCGCGCTGGAGCATGCCGCGACCGAACGCCGCCGCACGCGGGCGCGAATGCAAAAAGAGCATGATGCCAGCCAGCGGCGATCTGCGCAGACGCTGCGGGTTGTCGATACGCTGAATATTGCCTCGTTTGAACGCGTGAAGTACAAAGGCGCGGCGAAGGAGCGCCCCGGAACGCTCCATCGGCAGCATCGGGAACAAAATAGCGCGCTCAATACCGCCGTCGCTCAGGCGCACGAGCGGGTAGAAGATGAGGCATCGGTGATGTTCACTCTGCCGGGAAGTCAGATCGCCGCCGGTAAACAGGTCCTGGTGCTGGAGGATCTACGCCTGGCACACTCGGCTGCAGCGCCGCTGAGCTGGCGTCTTGATGGGCCGATGCGCGTAGCGCTGCGCGGGCCTAACGGCTGTGGAAAAACTACGTTACTGAAAACGCTGGTCGGTCTCGAGCAGCCGGTTTCTGGAGCGTGCCGACTATCGGTTCATGCGGCGTGGCTGGATCAGCACCTGACGCAGCTGGACCTGTCGCTATCGGTTTTAACGCACCTTAATCTTGACGATACGCCACTGGAAGAGGGAGTGCTGCGCAGCCGGCTTGCACAGCTGCAGCTGGGGGCGGATAAAATCAATCTGCCGCTGGCGGCCCTGAGCGGCGGAGAACGGCTGAAGGCGGCGCTGGCCTGCGTACTGTGGCGGCGGGACGCGACTCAGCTTCTGCTGCTCGATGAGCCGACTAACCACCTGGATTTAGCCTCAGCCCAGGCCATTGAAGCGGCGCTGGCGGGATTCCCCGGCGCGATGCTGGTGGTGTCGCATGACGAGGCGTTCCTGCAGGGGCTGAAGCTTACCCACGCTTTAGCGTGGCGAGACGGCGGCTGGCAGCTTGAGCCGTATTAAAACGAAAAAAACCGCCATGCGAAGTGGCGGTTTCCTGATATTCAGATAAAAAAAATCCCCGCCGCGAGGCAGGGATCTTGAATTCTGAGCTTATTTAAGCTTACAGGCTGGTAACGTTGCCAGCTGCCGGGCCTTTAGCGCCGCTTTCGATGGTGAAGGAAACTTTCTGACCTTCATCCAGAGATTTGTAGCCATCGTTCATGATAGCGGAGAAGTGTACGAACACATCTTTAGAACCGTCATCAGGAGTAATGAAGCCGAAACCTTTATCAGCGTTGAACCATTTTACGATACCAGTCATTTTACCGGACATAGCGAAATACCTTTAAATAATAAATTAACCTTTCGGCGATACGGTCTGGACTACAGATTTGAAGCTATAAAGGGAAAGTTCACTACCGGGGTATCTAGGATAACCGCTCAAGGACTACTCTATACTAATGCTCTGTGGTCTGTACATCAAACCTGCGAGCATTAACTCATTTTTGAGGTGCGATAGCAAACGTTTTTTTCATAGAAATTAAAACGGTCCCAAATCAGGACCGTAATCAGTGTCCAATAACATTATAGAACTTCACTCGAGGATCTGCCTTGAAAGCTTCGGGCTTGCCTGGATCAGACGCATTAACTTGAGCTCGGTCGAAGAGGGCTTGATGCGTCTTGATTCCCACTCCTGAACCATCGACACGCTGACGCCCATGGCATCGGCGAAATCGTCAATTTTCAGCCCGGTCCCTTTACGGAGCCGGTCAAATTCGCTGAAAGCGGTTGGCTTGCGGGCTGGGGCGGTCGTTCGGGGCAGATCTTTGAAAACAATTTGTTCCAGGCTGCTCAGTAATTCGAATATTGGATCTTTATATTCCATTGAGAACTCCTTCCTGTCGCACAGTAAAGGGTAGGGTTTGTCGCTGCTTATTAAGAATAGTCAGGAAAAAGCGTCAACAACGGTAACGGGGGTGATTATATGCCAGCAGGCTTTCGTTTACCGTCGGATAGCCCAGCGGCAGCGGGGGGTAAGCCGATGATTAATCATCATACGCGCGGCTTTGGAAAATATTTGTAAACGGCAGGGAAAAAGCGAGGCCAGCGGCTTCCCGCTGGCCTTGCGGTCAGGCTTTCTGCAGATTTTCAGCATCGGCCTGCGGCGGGGCAGGCTGGCGCAGGCTCATTTTGTATTTAACCAGCAGGGCGAGGGCGGATAAAAACGCCGGGATCGCCAGCAGGCTGAAAATAGTGGTGAAAGAGAGCTGCGCCTGCATCAGGAATACGCCGCTGAAGGCGCCGAGAATGCCGCCAAAGCGGCCGATCCCCAGCATCCATGCGACGCCGGTGGCGCGGCCCTGAGTGGGATAAAACCCGGCCGCCAGCGCCGGCATAGAAGACTGCGCGCCGTTCATAATGCTGCCGGCGATAAATACCATCACCCCCATCAGCACCAGGCTGCCGGTGGAGAAGCCCACGAGGCAAACGAAAATACCGGTCAGTAGCCAGCCGACGGCGACGACCTTATTGGGGTTGATCTTATCCATCAGCGCGCCGAGGATCAGCACGCCAATACCGCCGCCCAGCGGGAACAGCGCGGTGATAATCGACGCCTGGCTCATGGTTGCGCCGGTTTCACGAATCAGCAGCGGCAGCCAGCTGGTCAGCAGATAGAAGATCAGCAGGCCCATAAAGTAGGTCAGGCACAGCATCACGGTACCGACGAGATAGCGTGGAGAGAAAATGACCGCCAGAGCCGATTTCTCTTTAACCTGGCCGGCCTCACGCAGCTCAAACTCCACCTCTTCCGGCAGCGGCGCAATGCGCCGGAGGATTGCCGCAATACGCTGTGCGGGCTGGCGCTTAACAACCATGTAGCGCGCCGATTCCGGCAGCAGGAAGATCAGCGCCACGGCGAGCAGCAGAGGCATCACGCCGCCCAGGACCAGCACGCTTTGCCAGCCGTAATGCGGGATCATCCAGGCCGAAAGAAAACCGCCCAGCGACGATCCCATCGGGAACCCAACGAACATCAGATTGACCATTAAGGCCCGGCGGCGCTCCGGCGCGTATTCGCTCATCAGCGTCGCAGCGTTCGGCATCGCGGCCCCCAGCCCCAGCCCGGTGAGAAAACGCAGCAGCGTCAGCTGGTTCAGGCTGGTAGCGAAAGCGGTAAGCAGGCTAAAGCTGCCAAACACCACGATCGACATCAGCAGGACCTTCTTGCGGCCAATGCGGTCGGCCAGCGGCCCCGCGGTCAAGGCGCCCACTGCCAGGCCGACCAGCGCAGCGCTCATTACCGGGCCCAATGCCGATTTTTCTACGCCCCACTCCTGCACGAGGTCTGAGGCGATGAAGCCGATTATCGCGGTATCGAAACCGTCCATAGCAACGGTGATAAAACATAAGGCCAGAATCATCCACTGGTACTTCGTGAACGGATGTTCATTGATAAAAGCCTGAATATCGATGGTTGTCTTATTCATACGGCATTCCTGGCAGGCAGAGCGGGGGACGAAACGGCTGTTCACGCCTCCCTCGCTGTCGTTAATCGTATTTGTGCGATAATCGAACGCAATGCCGTTAATCGCTCATTAATCAAAACACTGAACCCGACAGCAGGCAACGCGGTCTGGCCAGGAAGCGTGCGATTATCGTTCTTTTCAGGGATTTAAACGCAATGGTTGAAAATTAAGTTTAATTAAATCAATGTGTTGCATCTTATTTTTGGGATTTTGGTTATGGCGGTAATTGTGATGTGCTTAACAGACGATAGCGCTTGTCGATAAAACGCCGCCAGCGGGCTATTTCCTGCGGAAGATTGTCAGGAAAGTGTATCCTGCGAGGCTGACCTGGACTATCCTTGTCAGCGTCTGGCACGTGTGTGTCTGTTTGCGCTTTTTTTGGCTGAAAGGAGTAAAAAAATGGCGACAGGAAAGTCCTGCTCTCGCTGGTTTGCGGCTGTTGCGGCCTTATTAATGGTGGTTAGCCTGAGTGGGTGTTTTGATAAAGAAGGCGATCAGCGCAAAGCGTTCATCGACTTCCTGCAAAATACGGCTATGCGGAGCGGCGAACGTCTGCCGACGCTGACCGCCGATCAGAAAAAACAGTTCGGACCTTTTGTGTCCGATTACGCGGTGATTTACGGCTATTCGCAGCAGGTAAGTCAGGCGATGGATGCGGGTCTGCGCCCGGTGGTAGACAGCGTGAACGCGATTCGCGTCCCGCAGGACTATATCACCCAGCGTGAACCGCTGCGTCAGGCAAACGGCGCGCTCGGCGTACTGAGCCAGCAGCTGGAAAATGCCAAAATGCAGGCCGACGGTGCGCATAGCGCGCTGAAGCAGGGTGACGATCTCAAGCCAGTCTTTGACCAGGTTTACAACAAAGTAGTGACCGGCCCGGCAAATGCCCTGCAGCCGCTGATCCCTGCGGCGCAGGTCTTTACTCAGCAGCTGGTGCAGGTGGGTGATTTTGTTGCCCAGCAAAATACCCAGGTGAGCTTCGTGGCAAACGGGATCCAGTTCCCGACCTCGCAGCAGGCCAGCCAGTACAACGCATTGATTGGCCCGCTGGCGGCTCAGCACCAGGCGTTCAATCAGGCGTGGACGGCAGCCGTTAACGCGACGCGCTAGCCGCTGACCGAGCCCGGTGAAGGCGCTTATCGCGCCATCATCCGGGTTTCTTCCCGGCTGACGCGACGCTCAGCCGGGCGAGAATCTCCCTTTCCTGCCTATTTTACCTGCGGGTTCACGCAGTTCTTATCGACGTTGCCCTGCAGCGCATCAATCAGGTTATCCACCGCACAGGCCGCCATGTTGTAGCGCGTTTCATGGGTGGCGGAACCAATATGCGGCAGCGCGACGACGTTAGGCATGCTGAGCAGCGGGGAGTCCTGCGCCAGCGGCTCCTGTTCAAACACGTCGAGACCGGCGGCATGGATTTCGCCATTCTGCAACGCGGCAACCAGCGCTTTCTCATCGACGACCGGACCGCGTCCGGCGTTAATAAAGATGGCGGATGGCTTCATTTTGGCGAACTTCTCCGCATTGAACAGATGATGAGTCTCAGCGGTCAGCGGCAGGATCAGGCAGACAAAATCGGCTTCCTCAAGCAGCGTATCGAGATCGCAGTAGCGGGCGTTGAAGCGCTCTTCCGCCTGCGGATGCTGGCTGCGCGCGTTATAGAGGATCGGCATCCCGAAGCCGGCGTGCGCGCGCTGGGCCAGCGCCATGCCGATGCGTCCCATGCCAACGATACCCAGCGTTTTGTGGTGCACGTCGCTACCGAACCAGTCCGGTCCGATGCTTTTGGTCCACTCACCCGCCTTCACGCGATTAGCCACTTCCACCACCCGGCGCGAGGTGCTGAGTACCAGCGCCATCACCGTATCGGCAACGGTTTCGGTCAGCACGGTGGGCGTATGCATCAGCAGGACCCTGCGCGCATTCAGCGCCGCGACGTCGAAGTTGTCGTAGCCCACGGAGACCGTTGAGGCCGCACGAAGATTGGGCATTTTCTCCAGTAACGCGGTATCAACTTTTTCGCTGGAGCCCAGCAGGCCCTCGGCCTGGGCAAACGCCTCGGCGTGCTGCGCGATGGTTTCGGCGCTCAGGTTTTTCACCCGGGTGACGGCAAAGTGTTTTTCCAGACGCTGCTGCAGGTCGTCGGGAAGCGTTTTATAGAGAATAACGGACGGCTTCATGCGGATCTCCGTAGTATTAGGATGTCAGGCGTGACGAGCGCCAAGTGGAAGTTTTTGATTATTAGCAGGCTTAACAATTAAAGTAAGCCATACCGCGACGAAAAGCGCCACTCCCATGAAAATGTACGAGGCGGACGGGCTGCCGGTCGAACCGTTCAGATAGCCGACAAACCACGAGCCAAAGAAGGAGCCTAGCGCGCCCATGCTGTTAATCAGCGCCATCGCGCCGCCGGCTACGTTGCGCGGCAGCATCTCCGGGATGATGGCGAAGAAGGGGCCATAGGGGGCGTACATCGCCGCGCCGGCAATCACCAGCAGGGTATAAGACGCCCAGAAGTGGTTCGCGCCGACTGCCCAGGAGCCGATAAAGGCCAGCCCGCCAATCAGCAGCAGCGGCCAGACGAACAGCTTACGGTTCTGCATTTTGTCCGAGGCCCAGGAGACGACGATCATCGCAATCGTTGCCGCGAGGTAAGGTACCGAGGAGAGCCAGCCAACCTCAACCATGCCCATGTTTTCACCGCCGCTGCGGATAATTGACGGCAGCCACAGCACGAAGCCGTACACCCCGATACTCCAGGCAAAATACTGCATGCACAGCAGCACGACGTTACGTGAGCGGAAGGCCTCGCTGTAGTTACGCACGGCTTTGATGCCCTGCTGCTCGCGTTCCAGCTGCTCCTGCAGCGCGGCTTTTTCGCTCTCGGAGAGCCAGTTCACCTGCGACGGCTTATCTTTTACCAACACCCACCAGCAGAAGGCCCAGAGCACCGCCGGCACGCCTTCAATAATGAACATCTCGCGCCAGCCAAAGGACTGAATCAGGTAGCCGGACACCACCGACATCCACAGCACCGTGACCGGATTACCGAGGATTAAAAAGGTATTGGCGCGCGAGCGTTCTGATTTAGTAAACCAGTTGCTGATGTAAATCAGCATCGCGGGCATCACCGCGGCTTCGACGACGCCGAGAATAAAGCGGATAGCGGCCAGGGCCGGAATGTTGTGCACCATGCCGGTCAGCGAAGCGCAGGCGCCCCACAGGATCAGGCAGATAAAGATAAGTTTTCGCACGCTGCGGCGTTCAGCATAGATTGCCCCAGGGATCTGGAAGAAGAAGTAGCCGAGGAAGAAGAGGGCGCCCAGCAGCGATGAGACCCCTTTAGTGATCCCCAAATCTTCGGTAATGCCCGCCGCGGAGGCGAAGCTGAAGTTGGCACGGTCGAGATACGCCAGGCTATACGTGATAAACACGATAGGCATGATGTACCACCAGCGTTTTGTTGCATTGGTTAAGCTGTTCATAGGCTTGCCTCTGTATGTGAGGTAACACTCACCGATAGAAGGTGTCTTATGCCGCGCTGTATGTAGGGTACAGAGTGGCTACCATCGTTGCATTACACGTTATTCGCCCAGCGCGTCGCGCGTCGGTAATCCTTCGCTGTCGCCCTGAACCTGAATCGCCAGCGAGCCGATTTTGTTCCCGCGCCGTACCGCCTGATCCAGGGTTTTGCCTTCCAGCAGGGCGCTAATGACCCCGACGGCAAAGCCATCGCCCGCGCCGACGGTATCGACGACGTTATCGACCTTAACGGCCGCGACGGCACCCTGCTCACCCGCGGCGGTTTTATACCAGGCGCCGTCGGAGCCGGTTTTGATGATCACGGCGCGCACGCCGCGGTTGAGATAGAAGTCCGCGATAGCCTCCGGCGTTTGCTGACCCGTCAGGATTGTCCCCTCCTTCAGGCCGGGTAAAACCCAGTCGGCCTGGAAGGCGAGATGGTTGAGCTTCTCCACCATTTCGCCTTCGCTTTTCCACAGCACCGGGCGCAGGTTGGGGTCGAAGGAGATGGTTTTTCCCTGAGCCTTCATCGCGCCAGCGGCACGATCCAGCAGCGCATATGAACTCTCCGACAGCGCGGCGGCGACGCCGCTGAGGTGCAGATGGCGAGCGCTGGCGAAGTAATCGGGGTGGAAATCATCCGGCGACAGGTGGCTGGCCGCTGAACCTTTGCGGAAATATTCCACAATGGGATCGGTTCCATTTTCGACTTTAGATTTCATCTGGAAGCCGGTTGCGTAGCGCGGGTCCTGGGCTACACCGCGGGCGTCAATCCCTTCTTTTGCCAGCGAATTAAGCACAAAGCGACCGAAGCTATCCTCGCCAACGCGGCTGACCCAGCCGACCTTCAGCCCCAGGCGAGCCAGGCCGGTGGCGACGTTCAGCTCGGCGCCGGCGACGCGCTTGATAAAGCGTTCAACCTCCGCGAGATCCCCGGTTTGGGTCGCCACAAACATAGCCATCGCTTCGCCGATGGTAATGACATCCAGGTTGTTTTCCATGGCTTAATCCTCGCGTAAAAGATTGACGTAGCGGCGGGTAACGGCCGTCAGGTCATGACCGACCAGCGGAAATTCGATACCGCGCGGGGCATCAGCAGGCAGGTTATCCAGCAGCGCCAGCCAGCGCGGAGCGGCCTCATCGGGCGGAACGGCGCGGAACTGCTCGCGATGCGGCTGGGCCGCCTTAACGTGAATATAGCTGACGGCGGGCGCGAGATGGCGGGCGGCCTCTTCCGGCGAATCGCCGACCCACAGCCAGTTGCCCATATCAAACGTCAGCGTCACCGGCAGGTTATTGACCCGGCAGATGGCTTTAAACCGCTGCATCGGCGCCAGCTGGCCGCAATCGGTCTGGTCATTTTCCACCACCAGCGCCATCCCGCTCGCCTGCAGCGTGCTGCGCAGGGTCTCCAGCTGATGGTTATGGATGAAGTGGCCGAGGGAGAGTTTTAACCATAAGGCGTTGAGGGTTTGCGCTTCCTGCAGCAGCGCCGCGAGGTTCGGGTTAAGCGACCCGTCGGCGGCGAACAAGGCTTCCGGCGCGGAGTAGCAGACCAGCAGGCCGTGGCTTTCAATCTCCGCGGCGAGGGCCGGCAGCCGGTTCAGTTCCTCTGCGCTGAATAACTCGCGGCGGATCTCCACGCCGTCGGCGCCGGAACCGGCAATGAACGGCAGTACGGCGGACTGTCCGCCAAGCTCTCTAACGCGATCGTTGCCATAAGCGGCGGTCACGACAATGATTTTTCTGGCCATCTGACAAACTCCCGGTGGTTCTGTAGCGAATCTCTCTATTACGCTAGATGGGACCGGTTCCAAAGGAAAGGGGAGGATGTCTAATTTATGATCACCATCACGAAGGAGAGCTAACGGGAGGTCGATCCGCGGACGATCAGCTCCCCGGAAAATACCCGCTCACAGATCGGCTCATGGCTGCCTTCGATGCGGCGTACTACCTGCTCAACGGCGGCGTAGCCTATTTGCCACGTCGGCTGTTTGAGGGTGGTGATGCCGACGCCCGCCAGCTCCGCCCACTCCAGCTCGTCAAACCCGAGCAGGCCGATATCGCTTCCCCAAATCAGGTCAACTCGCTTCAGCGCGCGTGCGACCTGCAGCGTCAGGGCGCCGTTGGCGGAGATAACCGCTTTGCGCATCCCGCGATGGCCGGAGTGAAACTGGCGCAGCACGCTGTCCAGCATCGCGCCGTCGTTGAGCGGGACTTCGGCATTTTCCGCGACGATCCCGGCGTGGCGCTGAAGGGTGGTGCGAAAGGCGCTCAGCCGCTCGCGCCGCGTGTTGACGGAGCCCAGCGGCTCGCTCAGAAACAGCAGCGCCTCGAAGCCTTTTTCCACCAGATGCTCGGTGGCGGTGGTGGCGGCCTGGGTGTTATCCAGCCCGACCACGTCGCAGGCAAAATCGGGAATTTTTCGGTCGATTAGCACCATCGGCAGCGCCGACTGCTGCAGGCGATTGAGCCCCTCTTCGCGCATGCCGACGGCGTTGACCACAATCCCCTCAACCTGATAGCTGCGCAGCAGGTCGAGATAGTGCAGCTCCTGGTCCAGCTCGTTGTTGGTGTTACAGACCAGCAGGGTAAACCCTTTTTCGCGGCAGGCGGCCTCGATGCCGCTCAGCACGTTAACCGAGTAGGGGTTGGTAATATCGGCGATGATCAGGCCAATCAGCCGGGTGCGGCCGTGCTTAAGGCCGCGGGCCATCAGGCTGGGGCGATAGTTAAGTTCGGCAATCGCCTTTTCAATGCGCGCCAGCAGGCCATCGGAAAGCAGATGCTTTTCGCCGTTGAGGTAGCGTGAAATGCTGGTTTTACCGGTCTTTGCGGCTTTTGCCACATCGCTAATGGTTGCTCGCGCCGCTTTCGCCATGATGGCTTCCTTTGCTGAAATCTGGAGAACACCTTAGCGCGAAAATTCGCTATATCAAGCATTTTGCCCGGTAAGCGCGTCTTACCGGGCGCAGGAGGAAGTGATGAAACGGGATTACTGCAGCGGGCTGAGGGTAATTTCCACGCGACGGTTCTGCGCTTTGCCTTCCGCGGTGCCGTTGCTGGCAATCGGATTGGCCGGGCCCATGCCGCTGGTACGGATACGGTTTGCCGCCACGCCCTGGGTGATAAGGGCGCTGGCAACGCTATCCGCGCGCTGCTGCGAGAGGCGCATGTTCAGATCCTGGCCGCCGCTGCTGTCGGTATAGCCGATCACGTTAACCGCCGTCTTTTCGTACTCTTTCAGCACCATCGCGACGCCGGTGAGCGTATTGGCTCCCGCCGGTTTGAGGTTGGCGCTGCTGCTATCAAAGGTGACGTTATTGGGCATATTCAGCACGATGTTATCGCCATTTCGCGTCACGCTGACCCCGGTTCCCTGCATTTTCTCGCGCAGTTTGGCTTCCTGTACGTCCATGTAGTAGCCGATGCCGCCGCCAAGCGCCGCGCCCGCCGCCGCGCCGATCAGCGCCCCTTTACCGCGGTCGTGTTTGGAAGAGGAGAGCGCGCCAATACCTGCGCCGACCAGGGAGCCGATGCCCGCGCCGACGCCGGATTTTCCTGCTTCACGTTCGCCGGTATAGGGGTTGGTTGTACAGCCAGAAATGGCCAGTGTGCCGCTAACCATAGCCGCAATCATCAGTACGCGTTTTTTCATATTATTTCCTTAATCCATTTTATTCTTTGTCACAGCGCGCGTGACGGTTGATTATGACGCCCGGATGCGGAGAAAATTCCCCGGATAACGTCTCTATTTGTAAGTAACCTTGAACGGCCGAATAACAGGCCGTCACAACACCTGCATTCGCTGACCAGGAGCTCGCTTTGCCAACCTCATCTGCAACTGAAACCATCCTCACCGCGGCCCATTGGGGACCGATGCTGGTTGAAACCGATGGTGAAAATGTCCTCTCCTCCCGCGGCGCGCTGGAAACCCCCTTCGCAAACTCTCTGCAAACCGCCGTGCGGGACCAGGTTCATAGCAAGACCCGCGTGCGCTACCCGATGGTGCGAAAAGGCTTTCTGGCCTCGCCGGATAGCCCGCAGGGCGTACGCGGACAGGATGAGTTTGTCCGGGTGAGCTGGGAGCAGGCGCTGGATCTTATTCATGCCCAGCATCAGCGGATCCGCGAGAGCTACGGCCCGACGTCGATCTTTGCCGGCTCCTACGGCTGGCGTTCAAACGGCGTACTGCATAAAGCGGCGACGCTGCTGCAGCGTTACATGAGCCTGGCCGGCGGCTATACCGGCCACCTCGGGGATTACTCCACCGGCGCGGCGCAGGCGATCATGCCGTACGTGGTGGGCGGAAATGAGGTGTATCAGCAGCAAACCAGCTGGCCAATGGTGCTGGAACATAGCGACGTGGTGGTGCTGTGGAGTGCTAATCCGCTGAATACGCTGAAGATTGCCTGGAATGCCTCCGATGAGCAGGGAGTGACGTGGTTCGATCGGCTGCGCAAGAGCGGCAAGCGGGTGATCTGCATCGATCCTATGCGATCGGAAACCGTTGATTTCTTTGGCGAGGATATCGACTGGGTGGCCCCGCATATGGGAACGGACGTGGCGATGATGCTCGGGATCGCCTCGACTCTGGTCGAAAACGGCTGGCAGGACGATGCCTTCCTGGCGCGCTATACCAGCGGCTATGAGATTTTCGCCCGCTACCTGACCGGCGAAAGCGACGGCGTGGCGAAAACCGCCGAGTGGGCCGCAGAGATTTGCGGCGTAAGTGCGGCTAAAATCCGCGAACTGGCGAAACTGTTCCATGAAAATACGACGATGCTGATGTCCGGCTGGGGCATGCAGCGTCAGCAGTTCGGCGAGCAAAAGCACTGGATGCTGGTCACGCTGGCCGCGATGCTGGGGCAAATTGGCACCCAGGGCGGCGGTTTTGGCCTCTCCTACCATTTTGCTAACGGCGGCAATCCGACCCGGCGGGCGGCGGTACTGGCCTCCATGCAGGGCTGCGTGGCGGACGGTATTGAGGCGGTGGAAAAAATTCCGGTGGCGCGCATTGTCGAAGCGCTGGAAAACCCCGGCGCGCCCTATCAGCACAACGGCATGGACCGATGCTTCCCGGATATTCGCTTTATCTGGTGGGCGGGCGGCGCCAATTTTACCCATCATCAGGATACCAACCGCCTGATCCGCGCCTGGCAGAAGCCGGAGCTTATCGTTATTTCGGAGTGCTTCTGGACCGCTGCGGCCCGCCACGCCGATATCGTCCTGCCGGCGACGACCTCGTTTGAACGCAACGACATGACCATGACCGGCGATTACAGCAACCAGCATCTGGTGCCGATGAAGCGCGTGGTTGCGCCGCGCGACGAGGCCCGGGATGACTTTGAGGTGTTTGCCGATCTCAGCGAGCGCTGGGAAGAGGGCGGCCGCGCGCGCTTTACCGAGGGGAAAAGCGATATCCAGTGGCTGGAAAGCTTCTACCGCACCGCGGCCCAGCGCGGCGCGAGCCAGCAGATTACGCTGCCGCCGTTCGAGCAGTTCTGGCAGGATAATCAGCTGATTGAGATGCCGGAAAATCCCGACAACGCCCGCTTCGCCCGCTTTGCCGCCTTCCGCGCCGATCCGCAGGCTAATCCGCTGAAAACGGCGAGCGGAAAAATCGAGATCCACTCGCCGACGATTGCCGGTTTTGCCTATCCCGACTGCCCGCCGCACCCGATGTGGCTGGCGCCGGACGAATGGCACGGCAACGCGCAGCCGGGCCAGCTGCAGGTGCTCTCCGCCCATCCGGCTCATCGCCTGCACAGCCAGCTGAATCACACGGCTCTGCGGGAGCAGTACGCGGTTGCCGGCCGCGAGCCGTTAACCATTCACCCGCTGGATGCCGAGGCGCGGCAGATTGCCGACGGCGATCTGGTGCGGGTATGGAATTCGCGCGGCCAGGTTCTGGCTGGCGCGGTGGTGACGGAGGGGATCCGCCCCGGGGTTATCTGCCTCCATGAGGGCGCCTGGCCGGATATCGACCCGCAGGCGGGGATCTGTAAAAATGGCGCGGTGAACGTGTTGACCAAGGATATTCCGACTTCGCGCCTCGGTAACGGCTGCGCCGGAAACACGGCGCTGGCGTGGCTGGAGAAATACGCCGGCCCGGCGCTTACGTTAACGGCGTTTGATCCACCGGCCAACGCATAATCCACGTCGGCTGCAGGGTATCGTCCTGCCATGCGCAGTCTTCTATCCGGAAGCCCTGCGCATGGTAGAAATTCACCGCCTGTAGGTTTTTTTGGTACACCTCGAGGCTCAGCCAGGCATAGTGCCGCTTGACCTCGTCCACCAGCGCGCGGCCGATCCCCCGGCGCAGAGCCGTAGGGGCGACGAAAAGCGCGCCGACAAAGCGTGACTCCAGCACGCTGATAAAGCCTTTTATCTCATCGTCTTCTTCCCACACCCAGGTACTGGCGGCGGGAAGGTAAACGTCGCGCACGACCGCAACGCTTTCATGCCAGTAGGCCTCTTTGATAAACGGATGCGCATGAATCGTGCTTTCCAGCCATAGCGCCAGCAGCGGGCCGATCTCTTTAGTTTCCCACTTGCGGATCATCCGCACCTCCGGGGTAACAGAAGCAGCTCGTGACGTGATCGTTTACCAGCCCGCAGGCCTGCATAAAGGAGTAGCAGATAGTCGAACCGACAAACTTGAAGCCGAGTTTTTTCAGCGCCTTCGACAGCGCGTCGGAGGCGGGGGTTGTCGTTGGGATTTCCGCCAGCGTAGCGGCGTGCGATATCTGCGGGTGGTTATCGACAAAGGACCAGACAAAATTGCTGAAGGAGTCGCCCTTTTCTTCCAGCGCAAGAAAGGCCCGCGCGTTGCCGATAATGGCCTGAATTTTTCCGCGATGGCGAATAATACCGGCATCCAGCAGCAGACGCTCGACGTCGGCCTCATCCATCGCGGCGACGCGAACCGGGTCGA
This sequence comes from Klebsiella sp. BIGb0132, assembly GCF_024810075.1. Taxonomy (NCBI): domain Bacteria; kingdom Pseudomonadati; phylum Pseudomonadota; class Gammaproteobacteria; order Enterobacterales; family Enterobacteriaceae; genus Klebsiella; species Klebsiella sp. BIGb0132. The sequence continues at coordinate 246,761 of NZ_JANUDW010000005.1, forward strand.
ACTGGTGAAACGCCCGGCGATAGTTCTCACGTTTTTTTAGCACCGTAATCCATGAAAGCCCGGCCTGCTGGCCCTCAAGGCAGATCATTTCGAACAGCTTCCGGGCGTCTCTTTGCTCTACGCCCCATTCGCTATCGTGATACTGAATATAGAGAGGGTCCTGGCTAACCCATCCGCAACGCTGCATGTCTTTCTCCCTTAGTAATAAAACTTACGCGTTCACCTTGACGGCTGAAAGATAAAGATAATAGTTAATACAGGGATACCACTCCCAAATACAGGGGTATCAGATCCCATAAAAAACACAGCAATACTTCCGGTTTGGCTCTTTATGGAGTCGCTTTAATGATAATAAAGAAATGCAATGGCTTGTGGGGATACTTCCTCCCGGCGTGCGTATCCGTGTGGGTATCGTGCGTCAGTACGGCGAATGCCTGGCAACAGGAATATATCGCTATCGATACAAAAAGTAATACACCTGAACGCTATACGTGGGATAGCGATCACCAACCGCGCTATGAGGACATTCTGGCTGAGCGCATCAATTCAACCGGCGAGGCCGCCGGATTCGCCCTTAACCAGGCGCTGGCGCCGCCGGATACCGGGCACGGCATGAGCGTGGGCTGGAACTTTACCTTAGCCAACGGCGTGACTTCAGGGCCAGTGGCAAGCCTGCGCAGCGATCTGCAGCCGCCTCCCGTTCGCCGCGCGGCGGAAAGCAGCTACGTGAACACGCTCGGCTGGCGCGTGGATTATCAGCAGCTGTGGGGTATTCATCCCTGGGCGCAGGTGAGCTACAACCAGGCGCTTTCTTCAGAGCTGCCCTGGCCAACCCGTACCCAGGACGGCGGCTGGCGAGATGTCACCTTCGGGGCGGATATGTCGCTCAATTCGCACCTTGCGGCATGGGCGGCGCTCTCGCAGGCGGATAACCTGCCAACCGGGGCAAACTATCAGTACCTGATGGGGGTCAGCGCCAATTTTTAAGCCCTCTTTCCGGACGGCTTCCGGCGACCTGCGCGCACGACGCTGGCATAAGATCGCCGGGCGTGCCGCTCGGCTACGCTGTGGCTATTTTGCTTCTGTAATGTGAATTATGTCGTCCATATGTAGCATGTTTGGCACCACTTTTTAACTTCGCGATCACAGAACTGGCGCGGCGTGGTGCGATAGCAGGCACTAACTTATTCCCTGCCGTCGAGCCCGCGCCCGTTTCGCCATGTCATTCATTCCGGCATTTATGCATTTCATTCCCTGCTGACGGCATTTCATGCCTTTTCTCCCCTGGGCTTTTGGGGACTTCGCTATTGTGGCGGCAGTTAATATTTCAGGACATCTGCCATGAACGCTACCACTACTCAATATACCCGCTGGCTCACGCTGTTCGGCACGATCGTGACGCAGTTCGCGCTCGGATCGGTTTATACCTGGAGTTTGTTCAATAGTTCTCTTTCCGCAAAGCTGGACGAACCGGTAAGCCAGGTGGCGTTCTCCTTTGGCCTGCTGAGCCTTGGCCTGGCGCTCTCTTCCTCCGTCGCCGGTAAGCTACAGGAACGCTTTGGCGTAAAACGCGTGACGATGGCGTCCGGCGTGCTGCTCGGGCTCGGTTTTTTCCTCACCGCCCACGCCAACAGCCTGATGATGCTGTGGCTGAGCGCCGGTCTGCTGGTGGGCCTGGCCGACGGCGCCGGCTATCTGCTGACGCTCTCCAACTGCGTGAAGTGGTTCCCCGAGCGTAAAGGGCTGATTTCCGCCTTCTCCATTGGCGCCTACGGCCTCGGCAGCCTCGGGTTTAAATTTATTGATAGCCATCTGCTGGCCACCGTCGGGCTGGAGAAGACCTTTATCATCTGGGGCGCGATTGTGCTGGTGATGATTGTTTTTGGCGCCACGCTGATGAAAGATGCGCCGAACCATACCGCCAGCACCCGCAATGGGGTGGTGGAGAATGACTTCACGCTGGCGCAGTCGATGCGTAAACCACAGTACTGGATGCTCGCGGTGATGTTCCTGACCGCCTGCATGAGCGGCCTGTACGTTATCGGCGTGGCGAAGGATATTGCGCAGGGGATGGTGCACCTGGACGTGGCGACGGCGGCGAATGCGGTGACCATTATCTCTATCGCTAACCTGAGCGGACGCCTGGTGCTGGGGATCCTGTCGGATAAAATTTCCCGCATCCGCGTGATCACTATCGGTCAGGTCGTTTCGCTGGTCGGCATGGCGGCGCTGCTGTTCGCCCCGCTGAACGCCACAACCTTCTTTGCCGCGATTGCCTGCGTGGCCTTTAACTTCGGCGGTACGATCACCGTGTTCCCGTCCCTGATCAGTGAATTCTTCGGCCTGAACAACCTGGCGAAAAACTACGGGGTGATTTATCTGGGCTTCGGTATCGGCAGCATCTGCGGGTCGCTGATTGCGTCCCTGTTCGGCGGATTCTACGTCACCTTCTGCGTGATTTTCGCGCTGCTGATTCTTTCGCTGGCGCTTTCCACGACGATCCGCCAGCCAAAAAACGAAGTTTACAGCGCTGCACACGCCTGACGGCGCGCCATCCGGCGACGGACTATCAATTCACTAAGCTAATAATGCCAATCCGACCAGATATTTTGTAAATATTTGGTTGGATCACATTCCCTCCTGATACTTTTCCCTTCCTCTGTGGTCTACTTACCGCGCTTTGTAGAGGTTTCTCATAACCAACCTTAACGCACTCTATTAACCTGCTTGCTTATATCGCGTAAGTGAGGGGTGTTCTATCTCATCTTTTTCCAGGTTTTCTTGCATGAAATATATTAGAACGATGACGCAGCAGACGCTCAGTATATGGCTGGCGCTGTACATCGGCTGGTTTATGAACGTTGCCGTTTTTATCCGTCGCTTCGACGGTTATGCTCAGGAATTTACCTTCTGGAAAGGACTTTCCGGGCTTGTGGAACTGGTTGCGACCGTGCTGGTAACCTTCTTCCTGCTGCGTATTCTGTCGCTGACGGGACGGCGGTTATGGCGAATATTAGCCACGCTGGTGGTGCTGTTCTCCGCCGCCGCCAGCTACTATATGACCTTCCTCAACGTGGTCATTGGCTACGGTATTATTGCCTCGGTGATGACCACGGATATCGATCTTTCCCAGGAAGTGATCGGCTGGCATTTGATTCTTTGGCTGGTGCTGGTTAGCGCGCCGCCGCTGCTGTTTATCTGGAATAACCGCTGCCGCGACACCCTACTGCGTCAGATCCGCACGCCGGGCCAGCGGGTGAAGAATATTGCCATTGTGCTGCTGGCCGGGCTGATGGTCTGGGGACCGATTCGCCTGCTTGAGGTTCGCCAGAAGAACGTTGAGCGAAATTCAGAAGTGGATATGCCGAGCTACGGCGGGGTGATTGCTAACTCCTATCTGCCCTCGAACTGGCTCTCCTCGCTGGGGCTGTATGCCTGGGCGCAGGTCGATGAATCCTCCGATAACGGCTCCCTGATTAACCCGGCGAAGAAATTCACCTACGTTGCGCCGCAGGGGCTGGATGATACTTACGTGGTGTTTATCATCGGCGAGACGACCCGTTGGGATCACATGGGGATTCTGGGCTATAGCCGCAACACCACGCCGAAGCTGGCCCAGGAGAAAAATCTCGTGGCCTTCCGCGGCTACTCCTGCGATACCGCGACCAAGCTCTCTCTGCGCTGCATGTTCGTTCGCGAAGGCGGGGCGGAAGATAACCCCCAGCGTACGCTGAAAGAGCAAAACGTGTTTTCCGTGCTGCACCAGCTGGGCTTCACCGGCGATCTCTACGCCATGCAGAGCGAGATGTGGTTCTACAGCAATACGATGGTGAACACTATCGCCTATCGCGAGCAGATTGGCGCCGAGCCGCGTAACCGCGGTAAGAGCGTTGATGACATGCTGCTTATCGATGAAGTTAAGCGCTCGATGGTGAAGAACACCCGCGGCAAGCACCTGATTATTCTGCATACCAAGGGTTCGCACTTTAACTATACCCAGCGCTACCCGCGCAGCTTCGCCCAGTGGAAGCCGGAGTGCGTTGGCGTGGACAGCAAATGTTCGAAAGCAGAGCTGATTAACTCCTACGATAACAGCGTGAGCTATGTCGACCACTTTATTGTTAGCGTGCTGGATCAGCTGCGCGATAAGAAAGCGATTGTCTTCTATGCCGCCGATCACGGTGAGTCGATCAACGAGCACGAGCACCTGCACGGGACGCCGCGCAAGATGGCGCCGCCGGAGCAGTTCCGCGTGCCGATGATGGTGTGGATGTCGGATAAGTATCTGGAAGCGCCCGACCATGCGGCTTCGTTTGCCCGACTCAAGCAGCAGGCGGCGATGAAGGTCCCGCGTCGTCACGTTGAGCTGTACGATACCATTATGGGCTGTCTCGGCTACACCTCGCCGGACGGCGGGATTAATGAGAATAACAACTGGTGTCGCGTTCCCGATGCGAGCAAAGCCGTGAAGGAGTCGCAAGAGTGATGAGTTTCTCGCCGCTTGAGTGATTTTTTCATAATAAGGCATTGACGGGTGTGGGTCTCAGCAGTAAGATGCGCCCGCATTCGGTGATTGGCGCAGCCTGGTAGCGCACTTCGTTCGGGACGAAGGGGTCGGAGGTTCGAATCCTCTATCACCGACCAAATTTAAAAGCCCGCTCTAAGAGCGGGCTTTTTTACGTCTGTGGCCCGACGAGGATGAGAACCTCCGGGGGCAGAGGTTCGACTCGAGCGCAGCGAGAGAACGTTGCTTTAGCAACGGCCCGCAGGGCGAGCCACGTAGTGGCGAAGTCATCCTCTATCACCGACCAAATTGAAAAGCCCGCTCTAAGAGCGGGCTTTTTTACGTCTGTGGCCCGACGAGGATGAGAACCTCCGGGGGCAGAGGTTCGACTCGAGCGCAGCGAGAGAACGTTGCTTTAGCAACGGCCCGTAGGGCGAGCCACGTAGTGGCGAAGTCATCCTCTATCACCGACCAAATTGAAAAGCCCGCTCTAAGAGCGGGCTTTTTTACGTTTGTGACCGGTGCGGATGTCAGTCAGTCAGGAGGTGTTCCGTTCACCGGACGTCTGGCAGAACATGCGGCCCCGGTGCCAGGTGACCGGGTTAAGGGGAAGATAACCGTCTTCCCCTTAACGATCCCCGCGGTCCCGCACGGAAATCGGTGCTGCGCACTGCGCTCACCTCCCGGCCTGCAGCCTGCGGTCGGCTCAACTCGACCTGCTCGCCCGTTTCGGGGCTCGCTCCTGTCTCGATTCGCCTCTTGCCGCCATCCCTGGCGGCCAGCCCTTGTCTTCCGGCCTTCGGTTCGCCGATTTCAGCGGGGAGCCAGGGCCCCGCTGCACGCCTTTTCTTTACTGGACGCTCTGCATCGCGGAGTGAGGGGGGAGATGAATGTATGAGGCTATGGTTGTTTAACTGCATGGCATGATACGCGTTGAACGGGCTTTTTTGCGTCAGTGGCTGATGGGGATGTTTGTCAGTCAGGAGGTGTTCCGTTCACCGGACGTCTGGCAGAACATGCGGGCCCGGTGCCAGGTGACCGGGTTAAGGGGAAGATAACCGTCTTCCCCTTAACAATCCCCGCGGTCCCGCACGGAAATCGGTGCTGCGCACTGCGCTCACCTCCCGGCCTGCAGCCTGCGGTCGGCTCAACTCGACCTGCTCGCCCGTTTCGGGGCTCGCTCCTGTCTCGATTCGCCTCTTGCCGCCATCCCTGGCGGCCAGCCCTTGTCTTTCGGCCTCCGGTTCGCCGATTTCAGCGGGGAGCCAGGGCCCCGCTGCACGCCTTTTCTTCACTGGACGCTCTGCATCGCGGAGTGAGGGGGAGGGGATGAGGCGATGATATGAAGTAAGAGTATGAAAGAAGGTATGAGGCGATGAGTGCTTAACTGAACGGCATGATGTGTGTTGAATGAGTTTAGCCGGTGCGGATGTTTATCAGTCAGTAGGCGTTCCGTTCACCGGACGTCCGGCAGGGAGCCAGGGCCCCGCTGCACGCCTTTTCTTCACAGAACGCTCTGCATGGCGAAGTCAGGAAGGGTCGGTACTATGCGCGTTGAACGGGCGCGGCGGGTGCGCTATTCCAGCCGACTCGTTAAAAAGGCGCTGATCCCCGTTTCTACCCGCCTGTTTATCATTTTGTGACATCTTCCATTGTATTTTTTTATATATGAACCGATCTTTTTTCGCGAAGCTTATGGATAACGGCAGCATTTTCCGCTGTGCGTTTTAACGTTCGCGCTATTAATCGCTCACATATTGGTCACATAGTAAGAAATTTTGGCCATTTGCCAGAATTGCTTATCACTACATGTTGAAAGGTATTAAGGCGTTTATGCTGGTTCATTGCCGGTAGCATAAATTTCTCTGCTGAAAATAGCCTCATGGAGTTTTTTTAATCTTTGCCTGCGGTTTCTCACCCCGGATGTAAAACCAGGTTGGCTGTATTGACGTTTCCCCATTCTGTTGACAGATTGTAGGGCATGAGGGGCATTTCATGGAGAATCCGCACTGCAACTCAGTCGTTTTTGTGAAAGGAATCCCCATCTCTCTCAGCGCCCTCGGGCACAACCGACCAGACCGGGTAAAAAATAAATAAAGGTCTGGCGGAAATATGCAAACAACATCACATCTGGAGCAGAATAATGAGTATTTCCTTGAAAAAGTCAGGGATGCTGAAGCTTGGCCTGAGCCTGGTCGCTCTGACCGTTGCCGCAAGCGTACAAGCTAAGACCCTGGTTTACTGTTCTGAAGGTTCGCCGGAAGGCTTTAACCCACAGCTATTCACCTCTGGTACCACCTATGACGCCAGCTCGGTGCCAATCTATAACCGCCTGGTGGAATTCAAAACCGGGACCACCGAAGTTATTCCGGGCCTGGCTGAAAAATGGGAAGTGAGCGAGGACGGTAAAACCTATACCTTCCACCTGCGTAAAGGCGTGAAGTGGCAGGACAATAAAGACTTTAAACCAACCCGCGACCTTAATGCTGATGACGTCGTGTTCTCATTCGACCGTCAGAAAAACGCGCAAAACCCGTATCATAAAGTCTCTGGCGGCAGCTATGAATACTTCGAAGGTATGGGCCTGCCGGACCTGATTAGCGAAGTGAAGAAAGTGGACGACAATACCGTCCAGTTCGTGCTGACCCGTCCTGAATCTCCGTTCCTCGCCGACCTGGCGATGGACTTCGCCTCTATTCTGTCAAAAGAGTATGCTGACAACATGCTGAAAGCCGGCTCGCCGGAAAAAGTGGACCTCAACCCGATTGGTACCGGTCCGTTCCAGCTGCTGCAGTACCAGAAAGATTCGCGCATCCTCTACAAAGCGTTCCCGGGCTACTGGGGCACCAAGCCGAAGATCGACCGCCTGGTCTTCTCTATCACGCCAGATGCCTCCGTGCGTTACGCCAAGCTGCAGAAAAATGAGTGCCAGATCATGCCGTACCCGAACCCGGCTGACATCGCGCGCATGAAAGAAGATAAAAACCTTACCCTGCTGGAGCAGCCGGGTCTGAACGTCGGCTACCTCTCGTTCAACACCGAGAAGAAGCCGCTGGATAATGTCAAAGTCCGTCAGGCCCTGACCTATGCGGTCAACAAAGAAGCGATCATCAAAGCCGTTTACCAGGGCGCAGGCCAGGCGGCGAAGAACCTGATTCCGCCGACCATGTGGGGCTATAACGACGACGTTAAAGACTACAGCTACGATCCGGAAAAAGCGAAAGCGCTGCTGAAAGAAGCCGGCATGGAAAAAGGCTTCACCATCGACCTGTGGGCAATGCCGGTACAGCGTCCGTACAACCCGAACGCGCGCCGTATGGCTGAGATGATTCAGGCCGACTGGGCTAAAGTTGGCGTCCAGGCCAAGATCGTGACCTACGAGTGGGGCGAATACCTCAAGCGTGCGAAAGCGGGCGAGCATCAGACCGTGATGATGGGCTGGACCGGTGATAATGGGGATCCGGATAACTTCTTCGCGACCCTGTTCAGCTGCACGGCGGCGAAAGACGGCTCCAACTACTCCCGCTGGTGCTACAAGCCGTTTGAAGATCTGATTCAGCCGGCTCGCGCAACCGACGACCATAACAAGCGTATTGAACTCTACAAACAGGCCCAGGTAGTGATGCACGATCAGGCTCCGGCGCTGATTATTGCCCACTCCACCGTATTTGAGCCGGTGCGTAAAGAAGTCAAAGGCTACGTGGTCGATCCGTTAGGCAAACACCACTTCGAAAACGTCTCAATCGAATAATAAACAGTGTGGTCCCCCTCTCCCTTCCCGGGAGAGGGAATTGACAATTGTGAGCAATGCAGACGTCCTGTCACCAGGCAGAACGTCACTATAGAGAATCCGGGTTATGTTGCAGTTCATCCTCCGACGTTTGGGACTTGTCATCCCGACATTTATCGGTATTACCCTTCTCACCTTTGCCTTTGTGCATATGATCCCCGGTGACCCGGTGATGATTATGGCGGGCGAACGTGGTATTTCCCCTGAACGTCACGCTCAGCTGCTGGCCGAAATGGGCCTCGATAAGCCGATGTGGCAGCAGTATGTCCACTATATCTGGGGCGTGCTGCACGGCGATTTAGGCATCTCGCTGAAAAGCCGTATTCCGGTATGGGAAGAGTTTGTGCCGCGCTTTAAGGCCACGATGGAGCTGGGCGTCTGCGCGATGATTTTCGCCGTCGTCGTCGGTATTCCGGTTGGCGTACTGGCTGCGGTAAAACGCGGTTCTATCTTCGATCACACCTCCGTTGGCCTCGCGCTGACCGGCTACTCCATGCCTATCTTCTGGTGGGGCATGATGCTGATTATGCTGGTCTCGGTGCAGCTTAACCTGACGCCGGTCTCCGGGCGTATCAGCGATACCGTATTCCTTGACGATACCCTGCCGCTGACCGGCTTCATGCTGATCGACACCGCTATCTGGGGCGAACCGGGCGACTTTATCGATGCCGTGATGCATATGATCCTGCCCGCCGTGGTGCTGGGCACCATTCCGCTGGCGGTGATTGTGCGTATGACCCGCTCGTCGATGCTGGAAGTGCTGGGTGAGGACTATATCCGCACCGCGCGCGCCAAAGGCTTGACCCGGATGCGCGTCATTGTGGTCCACGCGCTGCGTAACGCGATGCTGCCGGTCGTCACGGTCATCGGTCTGCAGGTGGGCACGCTGCTGGCGGGCGCCATTCTGACCGAAACTATCTTCTCCTGGCCCGGCTTAGGGCGCTGGCTCATCGACGCGCTGCAGCGCCGCGATTATCCGGTAGTGCAGGGCGGCGTTCTGCTGGTAGCGACGATGATTATCCTCGTCAACCTGCTGGTCGATCTGCTGTACGGCGTGGTGAACCCGCGTATTCGGCATAGGAAGTAAGGGGCCATCATGTCACAAGTTACTGAAAATAAAATTGTCGCCGCACCGGTGCCAATGACCCCGCTGCAGGAGTTCTGGCACTATTTCAAACGCAACAAGGGCGCGGTTGTCGGCCTGGTGTACGTGGCGATCATGATTATCATCGCCGTATTTGCCAACTTCCTGGCGCCGTATAACCCGGCAGACCAGTTCCGCGACGTGCTGCTGGCGCCGCCGGCCTGGCAGGAAGGCGGGAGCTTCGCGCACCTGCTGGGTACCGACGACGTGGGCCGCGATATCCTGTCGCGCCTGATGTACGGCGCCCGCCTGTCGCTGCTGGTCGGCTGCCTGGTGGTGGTGCTGTCGCTGATCCTCGGCGTGGTGCTTGGCCTGGTAGCGGGCTATTTTGGCGGGGTGGCTGATTCCATCATCATGCGCATCGTCGACATCATGCTGGCGCTGCCTAGCCTGCTGCTGGCGCTGGTGCTGGTGGCTATCTTCGGCCCGTCGATTGTTAACGCCTCCCTGGCGCTCACCTTTGTCGCCCTGCCGCACTACGTGCGTCTGACCCGCGCGGCGGTGATGGTTGAGGTGAACCGCGACTACGTCACCGCTTCGCGCGTGGCCGGGGCGGGAGCGCTGCGTCAGATGTTCGTCAATATTCTGCCTAACTGCCTGGCGCCGCTGATTGTTCAGGCCTCGCTGGGCTTCTCTAACGCCATTCTCGACATGGCCGCTCTTGGCTTCCTTGGCATGGGTGCGCAGCCGCCGACACCGGAGTGGGGCACCATGCTCTCCGATGTGCTGCAGTTCGCGCAGAGCGCCTGGTGGGTCGTCACCTTCCCGGGTGTCGCGATCCTGCTGACGGTGCTGGCATTTAACCTGATGGGCGACGGTCTGCGTGACGCGCTCGATCCCAAACTGAAGCAGTAAGAGGCTCGAGATGGCGTTATTAAATGTTGATAAATTATCGGTGCACTTCGGCGACGAAGGGACGCCGTTCCGCGCCGTAGACCGCGTGAGCTACAGCGTAAATCAGGGCGAAGTGGTGGGCATTGTCGGTGAATCCGGCTCCGGTAAATCGGTGAGTTCGCTGGCGATTATGGGGCTGATTGATTACCCCGGCCGGGTGATGGCGGACAAGCTGGAGTTTAACGGTCGCGATCTGAAGCGCATCTCCGAGAAAGAGCGCCGCCAGCTGGTGGGCGCCGAAGTGGCGATGATCTTCCAGGACCCGATGACCAGCCTCAACCCGTGCTATACCGTGGGCTACCAGATTATGGAAGCCATCAAGGTGCACCAGGGCGGCAATAAAAAAACGCGCGTTCAGCGGGCGATTGATCTGCTGACGCTGGTGGGGATTCCCGATCCGGCATCGCGCCTCGACGTCTATCCGCACCAGCTCTCCGGCGGGATGAGCCAGCGCGTGATGATTGCGATGGCCATCGCCTGTCGGCCCAGGCTGCTGATTGCCGATGAGCCAACCACCGCGCTGGATGTCACCATCCAGGCGCAGATCATCGAGCTGCTGCTGGATCTGCAGCAGAAAGAGAATATGGCGCTGGTCCTGATTACTCACGATCTGGCGCTGGTGGCCGAAGCGGCGCACAAAATTATCGTGATGTACGCCGGTCAGGTTGTGGAAGCCGGCGATGCGAAGGATATCTTCCGCGCGCCGCGCCATCCGTATACCCAGGCGCTGCTGCGCGCGCTGCCGGAGTTTGCCCAGGATAAGGCGCGGCTGGCGTCGCTGCCGGGCGTGGTTCCCGGGAAATATGACCGCCCGAACGGCTGCCTGCTCAATCCGCGCTGCCCGTATGCCACGGACCGCTGTCGCAGCGAAGAGCCAGAACTGAACCTGGTGGACCACGGACGTCAGTCCAAATGCCACTTCCCACTCGATGATGCCGGGAGGCCAACCCTATGAGTACCGAACAGGCCACCGCGCAACAGCTGCTGTTGCAGGCCATCGATCTGAAAAAATACTACCCGGTGAAGAAGGGGATATTTTCCCCTGAAAGGCTGGTTAAGGCGCTGGACGGCGTCTCCTTTACCCTCGAACGCGGCAAAACGCTGGCGGTGGTAGGGGAGTCAGGCTGCGGGAAATCAACCCTCGGCCGCCTGCTGACGATGATTGAAATCCCTACCGGCGGCGAGCTGTACTACCAGGGACAGGATCTGCTGAAGCACGATCCCCAGGCGCAGAGCCTGCGTCGGCAGAAAATCCAGATTGTGTTCCAGAACCCGTACGGTTCGCTGAACCCGCGTAAAAAGGTGGGGCAGATTCTGGAAGAGCCGCTGCAGATCAACACGTCGCTGAGCAAGGCGGAGCGTCGCGAGAAAGCGCTGGCGATGATGGCGAAAGTGGGGCTGAAAACCGAGCACTACGATCGCTATCCGCATATGTTCTCCGGCGGCCAGCGTCAGCGTATTGCTATCGCCCGTGGTTTGATGCTCGACCCTGACGTGGTGATTGCCGATGAGCCGGTCTCCGCGCTGGACGTGTCGGTGCGTGCGCAGGTGCTGAACCTGATGATGGACCTGCAGCAGGATATGGGGCTCTCCTATGTGTTTATTTCCCACGATCTGTCGGTTGTTGAGCACATCGCCGATGAGGTGATGGTGATGTATCTCGGGCGCTGCGTAGAGAAAGGTTCGAAAGAGCAGATCTTCAGCAACCCGCAGCATCCGTACACCCAGGCGCTGCTGTCGGCCACCCCGCGGCTGAATCCGGACGATCGCCGGGAGCGCATTAAGCTGACCGGCGAGCTGCCAAGCCCGCTGAATCCGCCGCCGGGCTGCGCGTTTAACGCCCGCTGCCGCCGTCGCTTCGGGCCGTGCACCCAGCTGCAGCCGCAGCTGAAGGAGTACGGCGGCCAGCTGGTAGCCTGCTTTGCCGTTGACCAGGACGAAAACCAGGAAAAACGCCCGGTGTAATGACCCCGCTGCTGCCGAAGAACGAAGGCTGTCGGCAGCAGCCCTATTGCCCTGCTTCCCCTTTTTGCGCCGAAAAAGGCGCCCTCTGTTCTTAGAAGAATCAGTCATTCGACTTATATATAGAGATCTATAAAAAGTCTAAAATATATAATGAAGCGTCAATTTAATGCTTATTATGCTTATCATTGATTGAAGTCCGGAATAAAAAACTGGTTGGTTTAATTGGTAAGGTGAATGTGATCTGCGCCTTAAGATACCTCCTAAAAAATGGAGCTATCATTTCATATAAGAAGTGATAGGGTAATCGCATAACTATCAGTGCATTAAAGCCACTCTGACCTATATCCAGATAAAAGCTGTCGCATAGCCGATCGTCCTGATCAACTTAACTTTATGAAAAACAATAAAATACACTATGCTCTAGAGGTATAGGGTCCAAATAAAAACAGCTAAAATATAATGAATTTAAAATCATGGGGTTATCTATGAACCATTATGATGATTTGCAGCGCTTCAAGGAAAAGACTCGGACACAAAGTCTTCATTTCAAGGACCTTTCATCACAATCAGCCGCTCGGGAACAGGGAGATTGGGTCATTCTCAATCAGCTTGCGCCTGGGGAAAAAGAATCCTCGCTGGCAATGGGAGGATCGGTCTCGCTACCTCTGCCGCAGCAGGTCCCCGCGGATACGTTTCAGTGGGTTGAGACTGCACCAGCGCAGGCCGCTCCCGAGCCAATTCCGCCGATCCTGACGCCAGAGCCGCCTCCCGCGGCCCCTGTCGTCGTGCCGGCTGCCGTTGCGCCGTCCCCGGTTGCCCAGGACGCTGCCCCAGCGGAGGCGGTGCCAGCGATCCCCGCTGCCGCACCGATACCCGCCCCTGCACCGGCTACAGCGCCCGCGCCGGCAATGAGCCCGCCGCCATCCGCTGCGCCTCGTCCGCTGCCGGCACCGCTGCCAGCCTCGGAAGGCTATGCGCACTTATTTGCGACGAAAGTCGCTGAACCTGCGGCTAAAGATAAAGATCAGCCGCTTAAATCTCTTTTAGAAAGGATTGCGACATGCCGCTGATCTGCGTGTGTTCTCCAAAAGGCGGCGTAGGAAAAACGACCCTCGCAGCAAATCTGGCCTACTCGCTGGCGCGCGCGGGTAGCAAAGTCCTGGCACTGGATTTTGACGTCCAGAATGCGCTGCGCCTGCATTTTGGCGTCCCGCTTAGCGATGAGCGTGGGTACGTAGCGAAGTCGCTCGAGCTGCACGACTGGAGCCAGTGCGTGCTCAGCGCGGGCAGCAATATCTTCGTGCTGCCCTATGGCGACGTCACCGAAAAGCAGCGTCAGGCGTTTGACGAACGGCTCGCCAGCGATCCGCATTTCCTGACGCGCGGGCTGTCGGCGCTGCTCAACTACCCGGGACTGATTATTATCGCCGATATGCCGCCGGGTCCCTCCGCGGCGCTGACGGCGTTAACGCCGCTGGCGGACCTGCACCTGGTGCCGCTGCTGGCGGACACCGCCTCGATGTCAACGCTATCCCACGTGGAAAAGCAGCGTTTAACCGGCGGTGAACTTAATCACAAGTTCGGACACTTTTTCGTGATAAACCAGAGCGATACTCGCCGCCAGGTGAGTCGCGACGTGGTTGCGCTAATGGAGGAGAAGCTGAGCGACCGCCTGCTGGGCATTATCCACCGTGATGAAAGCGTCGTAGAGGCAAATGCTTCCCAAAAGTCGATTCTCGACTTTAGTTCATCCTCTGCAGCCGCCTTTGATATTGAAATCATTGCAAAAAAAATCTCTGCGCTGTTGGGTATCAATATTGGCGACGGCACGGTGCACAGCCAGCCTCGCATGTCAGGGCTTTAACTTATTGCAGGGCTGCTGAATGAAAAAGTCACTTTTCTGGTTGCTGGTACTGCTGCTGTCGCCGGTTGCCGTACTGGTCGTTATCACGCCGATGGACAGCCAAAAGCAGTATATTTTTGGTCTGCTGAGTATCGGCATTCTGTTCTTAATGGGATTCAGTAAGAATCGCAGCGTTTCCGTCATTATGGTCGTGACTTCGCTGCTGATGTCGACCCGTTATATGTATTTCCGCCTGACGCAAACCCTGCATTTTAACTCCGGAATCGAAACGATTCTGGGGATGGGGCTGTTTTTGGCGGAAGTCTATATCTGGGTGATGCTGATACTGAACTACCTGCAAACGGTCTGGCCGCTGAAGCGCGAAATCGTCCCGCTACCGGACGATATGAGCACCTGGCCGACGGTCGATATTTATATCCCCAGCTATAACGAGCCGCTCGAGGTGGTTCGCGATACGGTGCTGGCCGCGCAGTGCATTGATTATCCAGCGGATAAGATGAAAATTTATCTGCTGGACGACGGCAAGCGCAGCGAGTTTGCGGTGTTTGCCGCCGACGTTGGGGTCGGGTATATCACCCGTAACGACAACAAACATGCCAAAGCGGGCAACCTGAACCATGCGATGACCCTGACGCAAGGCGAGCTTATCTGCGTGTTTGACTGCGACCACGTCGCCACCCGCGTCTTCCTGCAGGCCACGGTGGGCGGCTTCCTCAAGGACCCGATGCTGGCGCTGGTGCAGACGCCGCACTACTTCTACTCGCCGGATCCGTTTGAGCGTAACCTCTCCGTTGGGCGCAATATTCCCAATGAAGGGATGCTGTTTTATGGCCCAATCCAGCAGGGCAACGACAACTGGAACGCGACCTTCTTCTGCGGCTCCTGCGCCGTTATTCGCCGTAAAGCGCTGGAGCAGATTGGCGGCTTTGCGGTAGAAACCGTCACCGAAGATGCCCACACCGCGCTGAAGTTTCAGCGCCTGGGCTGGAAATCGGCGTTCCTCGATATTCCGCTGGCGGCAGGTTTAGCCACCGAACGCTTAGTGGTGCACGTCATTCAGCGAACCCGCTGGGCGCGCGGTATGACGCAAATCTTCCGCCTCGATAACCCGCTCTTTGGCCGCGGGCTGACCATCCAGCAGCGTCTGTGCTATCTCAGCGCCATGCTGTACTACCAGTTTGCGCTGCCGCGCGTGGTTTTTGTTACCGCGCCGCTGGCCTACCTGCTGTTTAACCTGAACATTATCTACTCCTCGGCGAGCCTGATCGTCTCGTATGCCCTGCCGCACCTGTTCCTGGCCATCTACGTTGGCTCGAGAATGAACGGCCGCTACCGCTACAGCTTCTGGGGTGAAATTTACGACATCGTTCTGGCATTCCACCTGGTGCTGCCGACGCTGGTGACGATGATTTTCCCCAAACGCGGCAAATTCAACGTGACCGATAAGGGCGGCCTGCTGGACGTCGGCTATTTCGACTTTACCGTGGTCAGGCCGCATCTGGTGGTGGCCTGCCTGCTGGGCGCGGGCGTCGTGGTGGGTATCGTGCGCGCCATCGGCCATGACTATTTCGGCTCCGATCCCAACGTTATCGCGCTGAACGTCGGGTGGGGGATCTACAGCCTGATCTTCCTGCTGGCGGCGATTGCGGTGGCGCGGGAAACCCGCCAGGTGCGTAAAACGATCCGTATTGATGTCGATATCCCGGTGCTCATCCACTATGCCAGCGGCATTGTCTCCCGCAGCCATACCGCCGACCTGTCGATGGGCGGCTGTCGTATCGCCGTGCCTGACGATCGCCACCTGCAGGATAAAATCGAAGAGATTGAGCTGATTCTGCAGTCAGGGGCTATCTCTATTCCGGCCGAGCTGGTCACCGCGGATGCGCGCTTTATTCGCCTCAAGTTTGATGAAAATATCCCGCTCTCCCTGCGCCGCGAGCTGGTGCGCGTGGTGCTGGCCCGCGCCGACGCGTGGATTAATCCGCCGCGTCCGCAGGATAAGCCGTTCCGCTCTTTCGCCACTATCCTGCGCTGCGTATTTGAGCTCTTCTGGCTGACCTGGAAAACGCGGCGCGACCGCCGTCGGCAACCTTCTGCTGCGCAGAGCGCGCAGGAGGAGGGGCAGCTATGAAGCGATTAACGACCCTTGCGCTGCTGGCGGGGATGCTTTCAGCCCCCGCGCTGCATAGCGAAGAGGCCCCGGCCGAACCCTCGGCTCCGCTGAACTTCCCGCTGCCGGACGCGGCGAGCGATAGCGCGCCTGATGAAGGCGCGGCGCCGACGCCGGCACAAGCCGAATCGACGCCGGAGCCGGCTTCTTTGCCGGCGATGCCGCCGGTCAGTAACCCCGCTCCGGAAGCGGTGCCGCTAACGCCGATCGTCGGCGGCAGCCTGAATCTGGCGCAAATGGGGATGCCGGACGGCATTATGCTCAGCGGCGGCCAGCTGCAGGGCGGCGCGAGCTTTACGCTGCCCTCCGATCAGGTGGTCACCCACGCTGAGCTGATGCTGGACGTCCGGGTTTCTCCGGAGATGGCCGCCCGCAACGCCACCCTGCAGCTGATGCTCAACGGCCAGCCGCTGGGTACGGTACCGCTGGGCACGGACGGCGCCGATATCTCGCACTTCCAGCTCGATATCCCGGCCGCGCTGATGGTCTCGAGCAATAATTTAAGCTTTAAGGTGAACGACGGCGACGCCATGCAGTGTCTGCTCAACGCGCGCGACGCCTCCGGCATCACCGTTTTACCCGCCTCGCGCTTTAGCTGGGAAAGCCAGCCGCTGAATATCAGCAACGACCTGAGCTTCTTCCCGCGGCCGTTCTTCGACAGCATGCAGATGACCCCGGCGGATATCGCGGTCGCCTACCCGCAAAACGCGGGTGCGGATATCTTCAGCACGGCGGCGCTGCTGTCGTCATGGCTGGGCATTCAGGCGGACTATCGCGGGATTGCTTTCAACGCCTTGCGCGACCGTTTGCCGGAGCGAAACGGCATTATCATCGGCCACCCGGGCGACCAGGTGGGCGGTTTGACCCTGCCGCAAACCGACAGGCCGCTGCTGCAGGTTGTTGATAACCCCGGCAACCCGAGCTACAAGCTGCTGCTGATCGTCGGGCACAACGATGCGGCGCTGCGCGCGGCGGCCTGGCGGCTGACCCGCGGCAATATTGCGCCGCAGACCGCGAGCATGACGGTGGAGCCGCAGGCTATTCCGCTGGGTAAACCGTACGACGCCCCGCGCTGGATCCCAACCGATCGGCCGGTCAAAATCAGCGAGCTGCTGCGTAAAGATCAAAGCACGACGGTGAGCGGAGTGTGGCATGAGCCGCTGCGCGTCGCTTTCCGCGCGGCGCCGGATCTCTACCTGTGGGATGGCGAAACCATTCCCCTGCAGATTAGCTACCGCTTCCCGTCCGAAAGCTGGATCAACGAAGACAAGTCCCTGCTGAGCGTCACGCTGAACAACACCTTCCTGCACAACTTGCCGATGAACAAGCAGGGACCGCTGGAGAAGCTGTGGCGTCACCTGGGCGGCGATGCCCGCCAGGAGCGCTTTACCATCCCGCTGGCGCCTTACCTGATCTACGGGGATAACCAGCTCTCGCTCTACTTCAACGTGGTGCCGAAGGATAACGCCCCCTGCTCGGTGCTGCTGAATAACAACATCAAGAGCCGCATTACCGACGACTCATGGATTGATTTGAGCAACACGCGGCACTTCTCGCTGCTGCCGAACCTCTCCTATTTCGTCGGCGCCTCGTTCCCGTTCTCGCGGCTGGCGGACTACTCGCAAACCGTGCTGCTGCTGCCGGAGCAGCCGTCGGACACGCAGGTGGCGACCCTGTTAAACCTGGCCGCGCGTTCGGGTAACGCCACCGGCACGGCGCTGGTCAACAACCGGGTAGTGCTGGGGGTTCCTGAGGGCGGCGCGGGCCTGCAGTACCTGCGGGATCGCGACGTGCTGGCGGTCAGCGCCCTGGACCAGAAAACCTTTAACCAGCGCCTGCTGGCGGACTCTCCGTACAGTCCGGTGGATAACCAGCTCAGCGTCCGCGAGTCGGGAGGCTGGGCGAAGGTGCAGCGCTGGCTGACCGGCGACTGGACCTCCGCCAGCGTCGATGCCGACCGCTACTTCTCCTCCAGCAGCGCCTGGCGCGGCTTTATCAGCTACCGTTCGCCGTGGAATTCCCAGCGTACGGTGGTGGTGGCGATGGCCAGCAATGACGATCAGCTCGCGAGGCTGAAAAGCGACCTCGACTCGCCGCGGATCAACGCCGGCATTCGGGGCGATACGGCGGTGATCACCAGCGATAACGGCGTACGCAGCTTCCAGGTCAGCACGCCGTTCCCAAGCGGGCAGATGCCCTGGTACATGATGGCTATCTGGTACGCTAACCAGCATTCCGGCCTGCTGGCGATCCTCGGGCTTCTCGCCACATCGATAATCGGCCTGGCGTTAACCGCCATGTTTAAACGGCATGCTCGCAAGCGTTTGAGTTCGGGGGATGGCCAATGAAACGAGCGATCAAAATGAATAGCAGGGCAACCCGCAGACTATCGACCTTCTGCCTGTCAGGCGCGCTGACGCTGGGCGCATTCGGCGATGCCCTTGCCGCGAGCAACGATGCCGCGCTGCAGGCGCTTTTTGCCCAGGCCAACTACTGGCATGAAAAATCCCACGACGAGCTGGCGATGGAGTCGCTGCAAAAGGTGCTGCTGGTGGATGCCAACAACACCCAGGCGCTGTACCTGATGGCGCTCTGGGCGCAGCAGGGCGGCGATCTTCAGGCGGCGGCGCAGTGGCGGGCGCGGCTGGCGAAAACCTCGCCGAACAGCGCCAGTCTGCAGGAGCTCGACAATGCCAAAAAAATGACCCAGGTGCCACAGGGGCAGCTGAGTCTCGCCAGGCAGCAGGCGCGCAGCGGCAACGTGCCCGCCGCCCTCGCTACCTGGCGCAGCATGTTTAACGGCAACGTTCCGCCGTCGGGACTGGCGGCCGAATACTACATGACGATGGCCAGCGATAAGGCGCTCTATTCGCAGGCGATCGGCGAACTGCGCCAGTACGTGGCGCAGCATCCGCAGGAGAACGCGCCGCGCGTGGCGCTGGGTAAAGCGCTGACCTGGCGTGAGGACACTCGTCGGGAAGGGATTGCGATGCTGGAGCCGATGGCCAGCGGCAGCAAAGATGCCGACAGCGGGCTGCGCCAGGCGCTGCTGTGGCTGGGGCCGCAGTCCGGAGATCAGCAGTTTTACGACACCTGGATGCAGCGCCACCCGCAGGATACCGAGGTGCAGAACTACTATCGCCAGCGGCTCAGCGGCCAGGCGCGCGGGGAGGGGTATGCCAACCTTAACAGCGGCAATACCACCGCCGCGAAGCAGCAGTTTGAACAGGTGCTGCAAACCAACCCGCAGGATGCCGATGCGCTGGCCGGCATGGGCTATATCGCGCAGCGTAACGGCGATTTCCAGGCGGCATCGCAGTATTTGACCCGGGCGGCGGATCTCGGCGGCGATGATTCCGCCGCGCGGCGCCAGCAGGCTGCCGATGCGCTGTTCTACGGCCAGCTGGCCCAGGCGCAGCAGGCCTATAAGCAGGGCAATATCAGCCAGGCGCTGGCGCTTTCCGCCCCGCTGGCCCAGCAGAGCGGGACGCAAGGCACCTCGGCAAAACTGTTCCGCGCCGACGTTCTGCGACATAACAAAGACCTGCCGCAGGCCGAGCAGACGCTGCGTTCGCTGCTCAACGAGCAGCCGCAAAACGGTCCGGCGCGTGAGAGCCTCTATTACGTTCTGCGCGAGCAGAATAAAACGGCGGAGGCGCAGGCGATGCTGCGCACGCTGCCGGAGAGCCTGCAGCAAAAACTGCAGCCGCGCGTGGTGACCGGCATGCCGGGGGATTCGCTGCGCCGACAGGCGCAGGAGCAGGCCAGCAGCGGCAACGTGAGCGGCGCCATCGCGCTGCTGCGCCAGGGCGTATCCCGCTACCCGGATGACGCCTGGATGCGGCTTGATTTAGCCCGGCTGCTGCAAAAATCGGGTAACGAGAGCGAGGCCGCCTCGACGATGGCGGCGGCCTGGCGTCCCGGCGCCAGCAGCACCTCGCTGTACGCCGCGGCGCTTTATGCCAGCGAAAACGGCGGCTGGCAGCAGGCGCAAACGCTGCTGGGGCGTATTCCCGCCGCCAGCCAGACCAGCCAAATGCGCGATCTCCATCAGCGGGTGAACTACAACCTGCAGCTGGTGACGGCGCAAAACTACCTGGCGCAGGGCAATACGGTTGCCGCCTCCAACACCCTGCGGGCGATGGCCGCTACGCCGCCGAAATCGCCGGCGGACGTCGGCAAGCTGGCGCGGCTGCTGGCGCAGAGCGGCGATGTCACGACCGCCGTCTCGCTGGTACGCAACAACATCAGCGGCGGGATCTCGGGCAACGCCGGCGATTATGCCGATCAGGTGACGGTGCTGAATCAGGCGGGTCTGACCCGCGAAGCGCAGAATCTGCTGACCAACCCGCAGCTGCAGGCCAGCAGTACGCCGACGCAGCTGGCGAGCATTCGCAATGGCTATGTGATTAACGAAGCGGATCATCTGCGCGAGCAGGGGAACTACGCCGCGGCGTACGACAAGCTGATGGGCGCGATGCAAAGCGACCCGCAAAATACCGATCTGATGTTCGCGATGGCGCGTCTCTACCAGAGCGGCAAAATGAACAAAGAAGCCGGGGTGGTTTACGACTATTTGATGACCCGCGATACGCCGGATCAGGCGGCGCGCAGCGGGGCGATCGACGTTGCGCTCTCGTCCGGTGACAGCCGCCGTGCGGAGCAGCTCGCCGGCGGCCTGCGTCAGGATAATTCGCCGGACCGCCTGCTACTGCTGGCGCGGGTCGAAGAGGCGCAGGGTAACCATCAGCAGGCGATGACCTATCTGCGCAGCGCGCGCGGCAAGCTGCTGGGCTTACAGAGCAGCAACAGCGCGCAAACGCCGACCGTTGGCGGCGTGCTGGCGGCGGATAACCCCTTTGTGGGCGTCTCCCGCACCCCGACGGCGACGCGGACGGCCTCCACCTACGGGCAGTATATGCCGTGGCAGGTCTCGCAGGTATCGGCAGGCGCCGGGACCTCGCTGCCGGGGATCCAGCGTCCCGACCTGCCGGTAGAAACCGCGCAGACCCGGATGCTGCGTCAGGTGGATACCATGATGGAGTCGCTGCAGGAAAAAACCGGCAGCTGGCTGCAGGGCGGCATGGAGGTGCGCGGGCGCGATGGCGAATCCGGTACCAGCAAGCTGACGGAAATGAAAACGCCGCTGACCTGGTCCTCATCGCCGTTTGGCGATTCGCGCTTTGATTTCACGGTCACGCCGATCACGCTGAATGCCGGGACCGCGACCGGTGACGCGTGGCGGCGCTACGGCGCGAACCCGCTCTCTAACGCGGTCTCTAATATGATTAGTACCGTGACCAGCGAGCAGGCGGCGATTGCGGCGATGACGCCCACCGAGCAGGAGACCTACTTTGCCAGCAATCCAGGGGCCTCGGCGCTGAGCTCGCTGGGGACGCTGAACGCCTCCGATTTTAACGCCACGACCAGCAGCGGCATGGAGAACCTGGCGAAGCTGGGAGCCTATGATTCCGGACAGGTTGCCAGCTATCTGGCCGCCTCCAGCCTGAAACCGAACGTCGACCAGGCCAGCGGCTCGACGGACGCGCAGAAGGCCAACGGCGTCGAGCTGGCGCTGGCGCTGAGCGGGGATGATTACCGCGTGGACATCGGCAGTACCCCGCTGGGCCAGGATCTGAACACCGTCGTCGGGGGCGTGAAGTGGTCGCCGAAGCTGACCAACTATCTGTCGCTGATTTTCACCGGCGAGCGCCGCTCGCTGACCGACAGCCTGCTCTCCTACGTCGGCCTTAAAGACTCCTACTCGGGGAAAAACTGGGGCCAGGTGACCAAAAACGGCGGCACCCTGCAGCTGAGCTACGATGACGGCGACGCCGGTTTCTACGTCGGCGGCGGGGGCTATAGCTATATTGGCGATAACGTTGCCAGCAACACCAGCGTTAACGCCAACGCCGGGGTCTATCTGCGGCCTTACCACGACGAGTATCGGCAGCTGCAGACCGGCCTGAGCATGAGCTACATGGACTACTCGAAAAACCTGAGCTACTTCACCTACGGTCAGGGGGGCTATTTCAGCCCGCAAAACTACGTGAGCGTCTCGCTGCCGGTCAACCTGACGGAGAAATACGATAACTGGACGATGAAGCTGGGCGGTTCGGTGGGCTACCAGTCCTATAGCCAGGATAAGAGCGCCTACTTCCCGACCAACTCTGAGTGGCAGCGGACGCTGGAAACCGCGGTAACTAACGGGTACGCCAAGGAAGCTTACTACTCGGCAACCTCGAAGAGCGGCATTGGCTACACCCTGCGAGCCGGCGCGGATTACAAGGTAAACAAACAGATGACGCTTGGCGGCCAGGTAGGCTATGACACCTTCGGCGATTATAACGAAAGCACCGCCGGTCTTTATATCCGCTATATGTTAGGAGATAACTGATCATGACGGAAAATAATAACGCCGAGGCGCTGGCCTGGTTTCAGCAGCAGCAGACTCCTGCCGGATGGTTCGATCTCTTGATCGTGATGGTGGATGGCATGCTCAGCAACGCGGGCGAGCTGGAGAGTCAGCCCTTTCTGCGCCAGATGGGTGAGGAGCTGGCGGACAACTATCCTCTGCCGGAATCGGAGACGGTCGGCCAGCTGGAGGCCAATATCAACCAGCTGCTGAGCCGCTTCAAGTGGGGCGTGGTCAGCGTTGACGTCGGCGACGACGGGCTGCGGCTGCGCCATCGGGCGATGCCGGTTAGCCGCGATGAAGCGCGTCGCGTGCGCTGGTGTAATGCATTCTGTGCCATACTCGAAGGGCTTTATTCCCGCTGGCTGAGGGGGCAGGGCGGCGGCGCGCACGTTGTGTTGCAGCGTGAGCGGCTGTTTTCTGTGTCTGACGTTCAGTTTCTCTACTTTCATCCATAACGAGTGCACTTATGTCCTTGCGTGCTTTAGTCGCAGTCATGGTTACGACGACGATGATGGTGCTTCCCCGCGCGTGGGCAGATACCGCCTGGGAAAGCTATAAATCCCGTTTTATGATGGCCGATGGGCGAATCGTTGATACCGGCAACGGCAGCGTTTCCCATACCGAAGGGCAGGGGTTCGCCATGCTGCTGGCGGTCGCCAAAAACGATCGCCCTGCCTTTGATAAGCTGTGGCAGTGGACGGATAAAACGCTGCGTAATAAAGACAACGGGCTTTTTTACTGGCGCTACAATCCCGTCGCGCCGGACCCTATTGCGGATAAAAACGATGCGACCGACGGTGATACCCTGATCGCGTGGGCGCTGCTGCGCGCCCAGCAGCAGTGGGGTGATAAATCCTACGGCATCGCTTCAGATGCCATCACCGCGTCGCTGCTGAAGTCTACGGTCATCACCTTTGCCGGTCATCAGGTGATGCTGCCCGGTGCGAAGGGCTTCAACCGCAACGATCACGTCAACCTCAACCCCTCCTACTTTATTTTCCCCGCATGGCAGGCCTTTGCCGCGCGTACGCACCTGACGGCGTGGCGTAAGCTGCAGAGCGACGGGAAGGCGCTGCTGGGTAAAATGGCGTGGGGTAAGGCGCAGCTGCCCAGCGATTGGGTGGCGCTGAGAGCGGACGGCAGAATGGAGCCGGCCAAGGAGTGGCCGCCCCGGATGAGCTACGACGCGATTCGCATCCCGCTTTATCTCTACTGGGCCGATCCGCAAAGCGCCCTGCTGACGCCGTGGAAAAGCTGGTTTCAGAGCTATCCGCGGCTGCAGACTCCGGCGTGGGTCAACGTCAATACCAACGACGTCGCCCCGTGGTTTATGACCGGCGGCCTGCTGGCCGTTCGCGACCTGACCACCGGTGAAGCGCAGGACGATCCGCAGCTTAGCGCGCAGGATGACTATTACTCTGCCAGCCTGAAGATGCTGGTCTGGCTGGCGAAGAACGACCGCCGCCAGGCAACGACCGGCGTCTGAACGGGCCGCGGGGTGAAACCCTGCGGCCTTATCGTTTTACTGCGGGTACGGAACCCAGCTTCCGCCGTTCAGCTGGACGTAAGGTTTGCCCTGATACTGAATGACGATGGCGTTGGCGTTCTCCGATACCGCGGCGCTCTGCGGCAGGTTGGCGGTGTACTGCGGCCAGTTCACGTTATCCTGGGTAAACATTTTGCCGTCGAGGGCGCGAACCACCAGCTCGGAGATCGCCAGATAGCTGCTCGGCCGATCGATAACCAGCGGCGCGCCCTGGCGCGGCTCCTTCATGCCGAAGAACTTCACCGCCGCCGGAACGTTAGTGATCGACGGGCTTGGGATATCGCGCAGGCCGGAGACCTGCATTTTATCGCCCTTCAGCGCCCCGCCGTGCTCCGGCACCACCACCACCATAACTTTACGGCCTGACTTCTCCAGCTCGGTAAAGAAGTTGTCCAGCTCATCAAAGAGCTTCTGGGCACGCACCTTATAGTCGGCTGTTTTGCTCTGGCCCGGGAAGTGGTTGCCATCGTGGAGCGGCAGAATGTTGTAGAAGGTCGCGGTGCGCGCATCGCCCTGCTTATCTTCCGTTTCCAGCCAGCGGTTGAGGGTCGCCAGATCGTCATACACCGGCGAGCCGTCGAAGGCCTGCAGGCTGACCGGCAGGCCTTTCTGGTCCATCAGCGGGCTTTGCATACCGCCCAGGCTGCGCAGCTCCTTCAGGAAGTCGCCAAACAGGCCGTTGTGGCCCAGCATCAGCTGCTGGTTGAAGCCGAGCTTCGCCAGATTTTCAAACAGGTAGCACTCGCTGCCCGACGGCTGATACAGGTTGGAGTGCGACAGCTGGCCGCAGCTGGCGCGGAGCAGGCGAACCGCCGCCGGGCCGCTGTAGGAGGTCGCCGAGTTAAAGTTTTTGAACACGATATCAAAGTGCTTCCACAGCGGATGGTCCATCAGCCCGGCGGCTTCGATATCGGACCATGACAGGGAGCAGATATTAATCACCAGCAGATCAAAGGGCTGTGCGTCCGCCGGCAGCTGCTGTGGGAACGGCGTCTTGCGCTTCTGCTCCGAGGCATAGAACGCATTCAGCCAGCTGGTGAGGTTGGCGGACGTGGGCGGTTCGGTCTGCGGCGGAATATCGCCGTTAGCGGAAGCGGTGCCCGCCGCCGTTCCCCCTGCGTTGGTGGCGGTGATGACCGCGGTGGTTGCTGCCGCTGTCGTCGGCTGGCCGGCTGGCCACAGGGTAAAGGAGGGGAGCAGCGGGCTGACGGCGAGCCATATCATCATCGCCGAGACCAGCACCGTGACGCGCAGCCACTGGCTGATAAACAGCCACAGGACCAGCAGCACAAAGAAGGCGCCGACCATATTCCAGTTAATAAAGCGGGTCACCAGGTCCCAGATATAATCCGCGCTAAAGCCGGCAAGCTGGGAGCCCTGGCTGAAAATACTCTCCGGGCCGGGCAGCCAGGTGTCGTGCCAGAACAGCGCGATACCGACCGGGATCGCCACCCAGTGGCGCAGGCGGTGCAGCTTATATTTCGGCAGCGGTACCAGCAAAAAGGCGAGAAACACCAGGTTAAGCATCGGGTGGAAATTAAGATATCCCGCCCACAGCAGAGCAAACTTCACCAGAAAGTAGAAATTCCACCCGGCAAGGCCGCGCCAGTATTGCCAGAGCGGAAGCGGCGCTGCGGTAGTTTTTGGATTGGTCATTTATTCACTTTGCCTTGCTTAGCCGTCGCATCCCGGCGCAGTACGCCAGCCGGTTTAACGTAACGGGGTTTAAAGAACATCAATCGTAAGGTGGTGCGGATACGGCGCTGGTAGTGGCGCGTAAGGTAACCTAACGGGAAAAACAGCAGCGCGCAGAGCACCACCAGCTGAATAATATCGCTAAGAGACATCATGATTTTTGCTCCACGTCGGTGGACAGCCGGTGCGGCTCGGGTATCCGGCGCCAGCTGTGCCCGTCGTGGGTGGCGTTGATCGCCTCGTTTTTGCCTACCGTAATGGGCAGCGGCGTGTTCCATTTATCCGCCGTGATGCCGCGCATCAGCAATATCTCCGCGGTGATTTGTTTATCTTCAAACCAAATCATGCGGTTAGAGAATATGTCACCGGTAGGAAGCGGGAAAATATGGTTCAGCGCCGTATCCAGATCGTTGACGCGACAAAATGAGAGAAACAGCACCAGCCGGTTGTTGCCGATGGTCATGATATCGCCCATGCGGTTTGGCTTGCAGAGCGTCAGCGCCTGCTCAACGCGCAGGCCCGGCGCCGGACGTAGCGCAACCATCACGCCTTTGCTGTCCGCAGGCAGCATGGTGTTGGCCATAATGTTATAGACCGCGGAGCAAAAGTCGTCCCACTTCTGATAGCCGCGCAGCTTGAGCGGCTGGCTCCAGGCTATAAGGGTGGCGAAGTCTTCCGGAATATGGCGGCTAAATTTCTGTTTCTGAACGCTCTCAATGAGCGTCAGGCAGCGCGACAGCGGCGCGCCGCTGGGGATCACCATATTAGCGCCGCTGCTGAGTAGCAGTCGTTCATCGGTAGCGCGCAGGCAGGGAGTCTGTTCGCGGACAATGATTTTTAATGCACTTCCGCGCTGGCGGCGCAGGGTATGAATATGGCGCCCCAGCTGCTCGATCTGTACATTTTGCGTTACGCTGAACAGCAGGGTTGCCGCCTGCGCCGTTCTGGCGGCGTTAAACACGGCGTCGTTGGTATCAAACAGCGTCCAGTATTCCGACAGCGCCGGGGCGCCCTCAAGGACGCGTAAATTGCTTAATACGACCTTTTCATCGCTGCGCGGCTGGACGATTGTTTCTTCGTCCTGCGCCAACCGCCATCCGGCCTGGTCTTGTAAAACAACCAGCTGCTGCTGCGCGCTCATTCCTTTTTCACTGCCCCACCAGGCAATATCAAACAGGAAGTTATCGCCCTGATAGCGGATGCTGGCGAGACCAGAAAGAGAACGATACTGATATAATAGCGGAGACAGCTGCTTATCATTATCATTACCCGAATTAAGTACTAATAAGGCGCAATTGTGGTATTTGGCCCATCGCGATGACTTTTCTACCCATTTGCATAATTGTTCACTTTTAATATTTTGCCAGGCATTTTCAGCGCATAGCAGAATAAATAGATAATTGCCAGGTTCAAGCGAACAGAGTAAATCACGATGCATTTCTTCTAACCCTTCCGTGAGGTTCGGCAGGGTAAATAACACGATTTTTTCCGGGCCGTTGTGATTATCTAATGAAATGATTTTACTTGGTTTCTCACCCATTACGATCGCTGCAACCTTGCCATCTTTAGGCTGCGCGGCCAGCGTATGGTTGAGCAGACTTACCGCATCAACATAGCGGTCAACGTTGAGCCACCATACCCCGCCAACGGGCATATGGCTGACCTCGTCCCATAATGACGAAATACCCAAAGTATATACGATATCCACGACGCCCCTCACCAGCCCTGATTTACACTGGATTAGTTTACTAGCGAAAGCGGCAGAGTAAACCTAACATTGAAATTAAAGAGCATCGGTCTTAGCATATAGAGCAATTTAAGAATGAGCCCGGTACACTTCGGTTATTATTTATGTGTTGTTTGAATGGACAGTGAAATGCCAGGAAAAGAGCCTGTAGTGCCCTCAGATGCAACGCTGGGTTATACCTTTCAAAATGATTTCCTGGCGTTAAGCCGGGCATTTTCCCTGCCTGAAATTGATTACCACGACATTTCCCGACGCGAGCAGCTAGCTGCGGCGCTGAAACGCTGGCCACTACTGGCAGAATTAGCAGAGAAAAAGTAAAAAGTAAGGACGCCGTCGATGGCTATTCTTGGATTACAGGGCATCCGTGGCGGCGTGGGCACAACGTCGATTGCCGCGTCGCTCGCCTGGGCGCTACAGCTGCTGGGGGAAACGGTACTGGTGGTTGATGCCAGCCCGGATAATATGCTGCGCTTTTTTTTCAACGTCGATGCCGGCCATCGTGAAGGTTGGGCGCGCTCCTTAATTGACGGCGGCGACTGGCGCGATGCCGGCATGCGCTACACCTCCCATATTGATATTTTGCCCTTTGGTCAGCTGACGCCGGGTGAAAGGGAGCACCTCGACAGGCTCTACCCGACGCTGGAGCCCCTGGCCGCTATCGTGCAGCAGCTCGACCAGCAGGGCGATCGTCGCTGGGTGCTGCTCGATTTACCCGCCGATTTTTCCCCGCTGACCCGCTCGCTGCTCGACGTCTGCGACCGTACGCTGGTGGTGGTGCATCCGGACGGCAACAGCCATATTCGCCTGCATCAGCAGGCGCTGGCGGCGAATCGCGATATTCTGATCAACGATCTGCGGGTGGGCAGCCAGCTGCAGGAAGATTTATATCAGCTCTGGCTGGAGAGCCAGCGGCGCATTCTGCCGATCGCCATCCATCGCGATGAGGCGATGGCGGAGTGCCTGGCGGCGAAGCAGCCGCTGGGTGAGTATCGGCAGGACTCTCTGGCGGCAGAAGAGATCCTGACCCTTGCCAACTGGTGCCTGCTGCACTACTCCTCCGCCCGGGAGGCGCAATGATGCGCCTGAGCACGCTGCTGCTGGCTCCTCCGGTTGCCGAACGCCTGAGCGAACGCTACGGCGACTATCGCCAGCACGGCGCCTCGTGGCTATCGGCGACGCTGGGCTGCCTGTGGGCGGCGCTGGCGTGGGCGCTGATGCCGCTGGAAACGCCACGCTGGCAGGCGATCCTCACCAGGCACGGCGACTATTTCCCGCATATTAATCCCCGCCGGCCGCGGCCGCTCGATCCGCTGCGCTACCTGCTGCAGTCGGTGTGGCTGCTGGTGACGCGGGTGCCCGAGCCTGAGAAAAAGGTCAACTGGCGCTCGCTGGTGGCCCTTGAAGGCGTGCACGGCCGCTATGCCCAGTGGATGGACCGGCTCCCCGAACGGGTGAACACCCGCACCGGTCATCTGGATAAATACAAAGAGCTGGCGCACCTCAATCCAAAGCTGCGTAAGGCGATCCTCAGCGTGGTGGTTTTTTTCTCGCTGATCCTGGCGCTGCTCTGCATCACCCAGCCGTTTAACCCGATTTCACAGTTTATCTTCCTGCTGCTGCTGTGGGGCGTGGCGCTGCTGGTGCGGCGCATTCCAGGGCGCTTTTCGGCGCTGATGCTCATCGTGCTCTCGCTCACCGTCTCCTGTCGCTATATCTGGTGGCGCTATACCTCGACGCTGAACTGGGACGATCCCGTCAGCCTGGTGTGCGGGCTGGTGCTGCTGTTTGCTGAAACCTACGCCTGGCTGGTGCTGGTGCTGGGGTATTTCCAGGTGATCTGGCCGCTCAACCGTCAGCCGGTGCCGCTGCCCAAAGATATGGCCGAGTGGCCGACGGTCGATATTTTTGTGCCGACCTATAACGAAGACCTCAGCGTGGTGAAAAACACCATTTACGCCTCTCAGGGCATCGACTGGCCGAAGGACAAGCTGAATATCTGGATCCTCGATGACGGCGGGCGGGAAGAGTTTCGCCAGTTTGCCAAAGACGTGGGGGTGCACTACATCGCCCGTGAGACGCACGAGCACGCGAAGGCCGGCAACATCAACAACGCCCTGAAGTATGCCAACGGCGAGTTCGTCTCTATTTTTGACTGCGACCACGTGCCGACGCGCTCTTTCCTGCAGATGACCATGGGCTGGTTCCTGAAAGAGAAAAAGCTGGCGATGATGCAGACGCCGCACCACTTTTTCTCCCCGGACCCGTTTGAACGCAACCTCGGGCGTTTTCGTAAAACCCCGAACGAGGGGACCCTGTTTTATGGCCTCGTGCAGGACGGCAACGATATGTGGGACGCCACCTTCTTCTGCGGCTCCTGCGCGGTGATCCGCCGCGGCCCGCTGGATGAGATCGGCGGTATTGCCGTCGAAACGGTGACCGAAGATGCGCACACCTCCCTGCGCCTGCACCGCCGGGGCCACACCTCCGCCTATATGCGTATTCCGCAGGCCGCCGGCCTGGCGACCGAAAGCCTGTCGGCGCATATCGGCCAGCGTATCCGCTGGGCGCGCGGGATGGTGCAGATTTTCCGTCTCGACAACCCGCTGTTCGGTAAAGGGCTGAAGCTGGCGCAGCGGCTGTGCTACGTCAATGCGATGATGCACTTCCTGTCCGGTATTCCGCGGCTGATCTTCCTGACCGCGCCGCTGGCCTTTTTACTGCTGCACGCCTATATCATCTATGCGCCCGCGCTGATGATCGCGCTCTTTGTGCTGCCGCATATGATTCACGCCAGCCTGACCAACTCGAAGATTCAGGGTAAATATCGCCACTCCTTCTGGAGTGAAATCTACGAAACGGTGCTGGCCTGGTACATTGCGCCGCCGACCTTTGTCGCGCTGATTAACCCGCATAAGGGCAAGTTCAACGTTACCGCGAAGGGCGGTCTGGTAGAGGACGAGTACGTCGACTGGGTTATTTCTCGTCCCTACATCTACCTCGTGCTGCTTAACCTGGTTGGCGTCGCGGTCGGCATCTGGCGCCACTTCTACGGCCCGGAAAACGAAATATTGACCGTGTGGGTCAGCATTGTGTGGGTGTTTTATAACCTGATTATTCTCGGCGGCGCGGTGGCGGTGTCGGTGGAAAGCAAGCAGGTCCGCCGCTCGCACCGCGTGGAAATGAACATGCCGGCGGCGATTGCCCGCGAAGATGGCCACCTCTTCTCCTGCACCGTCCACGACTATTCTGACGGTGGGATAGGGATCAAAATTCACGGCAAAGCGCAGGTCCTGGAAGGGCAGAAGGTCAACCTGTTGCTCAAGCGCGGGCAGCAGGAGTACGTCTTCCCGACGCGGGTAGCCCGCGTGAACGACAGTGAAGTCGGCCTGCAGCTGCTGCCGCTGACCAATAAGCAGCATATCGATTTTGTGCAGTGTACGTTTGCCCGCGCCGATACGTGGGCGCTTTGGCAGGACAGCTTCCCGGAAGATAAACCGATGGAAAGCCTGCTGGATATCCTGAAACTGGGGTTCCGTGGATATCGTCACCTGGCGGAGTTCTCTCCGCCGTCGGTGAAGGTTATTTTCCGCTCGCTTACCCTGCTGGTTGCCTGGATAGTCTCGTTTATTCCCCGTCGTCCCGAACGCGCCGCGGCGATACTAACTTCGGAACCAGAAATGGCTCAACAATGATGATAATGCGATGAAAAGAAAACTCTCCTTGATTTGTGCAGTGGCGGTGGGAATGGCTGGCTGGTACCCCTTCGCGTCTTACCCGGAACCAACGGCGGCCATTACTGCGGCGCCGACCGCTGCCGCGCCGCTAACCGCGCCTGAACCCACTCTTGCGCAAGACCAGCCGACGGCGACCGTCGTTGACCCTGCCGCGCCGGTGGTGGTGGCGGAAAATATTCCAACCCGCGACGTCAAGCTGAGCTTTGCTAAAATCGCCCCGGCGCCGGGCAGCATGGTACTGCGCGGCGCGCGTCCCGATGGCTCGGTGGAATTCGGCATGCGCAGCGACGAGGTGGTGGCTAAGGCGCTGCTGAATCTCGACTATACGCCGTCGCCGTCGCTGCTGCCGGTACAGTCGCAGCTGAAGGTCTACCTCAACGATGAGCTGATGGGCGTTCTGCCGGTCACCAAAGAGCAACTGGGTAAAAAGGTCAAAGCGCAGATCCCTATCGATCCGCTGTACATCACCGACTTTAACCGCGTGCGCCTCGAGTTTGTCGGCCACTATCGCGACGTTTGTGAGAACCCGGCCAGCAGCACGCTGTGGCTGGACATCGGGCGCGACAGCAACCTGGACCTGACCTATCAGTCGCTGAAGGTGCGCAACGATCTCTCCCATTTCCCGGTGCCGTTCTACGACTCCCGGGATAACCGTCCGCTGAACCTGCCGATGGTTTTCGCCTCCGCCCCGGACGGGCAGCAGCAGCAGGCGGCAGCGATTGTCGCCTCCTGGTTTGGCAGCAAGGCCGGCTGGCGCGGCCAGCAGTTCCCGGTCTATTTCAACGCGCTGCCGGATCGCAACGCCATCGTTTTTGCCACCAACGACAGGCGCCCGGATTTCCTGCGCGAGCATCCGCCGGTTAACGCGCCGACCATCGAAATGATTGACCACCCGGACAACCCGTACGTCAAGCTGCTGGTGGTGCTGGGTCGTGACGATAAGGATCTGCTGCTGGCGGCGAAGGGCATTGCGCAGGGCAATATCCTGTTCCGCGGTAACAGCGTGGTGGTGGACGACGTTAAGCAGCTGCAGGCGCGCAAACCTTACGATGCGCCAAACTGGGTGCGGACCGATCGCGCGGTGACCTTTGCGGAGCTGAAGACCTACGAACAGCAGCTGCAGTCCAGCGGACTGGTGCCGGACTCGATTAACGTGGCGCTCAACCTGCCGCCGGATCTCTATCTGCTGCGCGCCAACGGCATCGATATGGATCTGAAATATCGCTACACCATGCCGCCGGTCAAAGATAGCTCGCGCATGGATATCAGCCTGAACGACCAGTTCCTGCAGTCGTTCAGCCTCAACAGCTCTCAGGACGTTAACAAGCTGATACTCCGCCTGCCGGTGCTGCAGGGGCTGCTGGACGGTAACTCTGCGGTGACTATTCCGGCGCTGCGCCTGGGCGCCATGAACCAGCTGCGCTTTGATTTCCAGTACATGAACCCGATGCCGGGCGGCTCAATTGATAACTGTATTACCTTCCAGCCGGTACAGAACCACGTGGTGATCGGCGACGACTCGACGATTGATTTCTCGAAGTATTACCACTTTATCACCATGCCGGACCTGCGGGTCTTTGCCAACTCGGGCTTCCCATATAGCCGGATGGCCGATCTCGCCGAAACCCTGGTGGTGGTGCCGAAAACTCCGACCGAGGGCCAGGTTGCCACCCTGCTGGAGTCCGTTGGCGGCATCAGCGCTCAGACCGGCCTGGCGGCGATCAATATCCAGATTACCGATGACGGCAGCCAGGTTAAGGGCAAAGACGCCGACCTGCTGCTGATCGGCTCGATTCCACCTGCGCTGAAGGACGATACGCAGATTAACCTGCTGGTTGAGGCGACGAAAAGCTGGGTGAAAATGCCGATGCGCCACTACGAGCTGCCGAGTATTTATCCTGACGATGAAGCCCGGACGCCGAACACGCGCGCGGACATCACCTCTTCCGGACCGATGGCGGCCATTATTGGCTTCCAGTCGCCGTATCACGACCAGCGCAGCGTCGTGGCGCTGCTGGCGGACAGCACCCGCGGCAACGAACTGCTCAACGATGCGCTGAACGACAGCGGTAAACGAGCGGCGATGTTCGGCTCGGCGGTGGTGGTGCGTGAATCCGGCGTCAACAGCCTGCGGGTGGGCGACGTCTATTATGTCGGGCATCTGCCGTGGTTTGAACGCATCTGGTTTGCGCTGTCCAGCCACCCGGTGCTACTGGCTATTCTGGCGGCGGTCAGCATCGTGCTGCTGGCGTGGGTACTGTGGCGGATGCTGCGTATCGTCAGCCGTCGTCGCCTGCACCTGGATGACGAGTAACCCATGATGAATGCGCTACGCACAGGGGTGACATTGCTATTGGTGCTGGCGGCGGCGCAGGTCAGCGCCGCCTGCCGGTGGCCGGCCTGGGATCAGTTCAGGAAAGAGTACGTCAGCGCCGAAGGGCGCGTCGTTGACCCCAGCGATCCGCGAAAAATCACCACTTCGGAAGGGCAGAGCTACGGCCTGTTCTTCGCCCTGGCGGCCAACGATCGCGATG
Organism: Klebsiella sp. BIGb0132; assembly: GCF_024810075.1. NCBI lineage: Bacteria > Pseudomonadati > Pseudomonadota > Gammaproteobacteria > Enterobacterales > Enterobacteriaceae > Klebsiella > Klebsiella sp. BIGb0132. Next base: position 280,766 of record NZ_JANUDW010000005.1, read on the forward strand.
CGTTCGGCAAGCTGCTGCAGTGGACGCAAAACAACCTCGCCGAGGGCGACCTGCGCGCGCGCCTGCCCGGCTGGCTGTGGGGCAAAAAGAGCGACAGCGAGTGGACGATGCTGGACAGCAACTCGGCCTCCGATTCGGACCTGTGGATAGCCTGGTCGCTGCTGGAGGCCGGTCGCCTGTGGCAGATGCCGCAGTACACCGAGGTAGGGAAAGCGCTGCTGTCGCGGATTGCACAAGAAGAGGTGGCGGACGTGCCGGGGCTGGGACCGATGGTGCTGCCGGGGAAGGTCGGCTTTGCTGACGATAAGGGCTGGCGCTTTAACCCCAGCTACCTCCCGCCGCAGCTGGCGAACTATTTTGTCCGCTACGGCGCCCCGTGGCCGAAGCTGCGCGATGGCAATATCCGCCTGCTGCTGGAGACGGCGCCCAGGGGCTTCTCCCCTGACTGGGTACGCTACGAGAAAGGTAAGGGCTGGGAGCTGAAGGCGGATAAACCGATTATCGGCAGCTACGACGCGATCCGCGTTTATCTGTGGGTCGGCATGCTCAACGACGGCGATAAGCAGAAGGCGCGCCTGCTGGCGCATTTTAAACCGATGGCGCAGCAGACCATCAGCCAGGGCCTGCCGCCGGAAAAGGTGAATATCGCCACCGCGAAGACCGCAGGAAATGGCCCGGTGGGCTTCTCGGCCGCGCTGCTGCCGTTCTTACAAAATGAGGATGCCCGGGCCGTTCAGCGCCAGCGCGTCAGCGACAACTATCCCGGCGCGGACGCGTACTACAGCGCGGTCCTGACCCTTTTTGGCCAGGGATGGGATCAACATCGTTTTCGCTTTACCGCCGATGGCGAATTACAACCTGACTGGAACCAGGAATGCGCAAGTTCTCACTAACGTTTATCACCCTGGCCCTGGGGGCTGCGCTTCTGCCGCTGGCGCAGGCCGCGACCACGCCTGCTCAGGACCATCTGCTGGAACAGGTGCGGCTGGGGGAAGCGAGCAATCGTGAAGATCTGGTGCGTCAATCGCTGTACCGGCTGGAGCTGATTGACCCGAATAACCCGGACGTTATCTCCGCGCGGATGCGCTATCTGCTGCGCCAGGGCGATACCGATGGGGCAAAGAAACAGCTCGATCGCCTGTCGAAGCTGGCTCCGGACTCGACCGCCCTGAAATCCTCGCTCAGCGAAATGAATCTCAGCACCGGCGACGGACGCCAGGCGCTGCAGCAGGCGCGTCTGCTGGGCGTGTCGGGGCATGTAGAAGAGGGCGTGGCCGCATTTGAAAAGCTGTTCGGCGGCGTGCCGCCGGATGAAACGCTCGCCATTGAGTACTGGTCGCTGGTCGCGCGGCTGCCGGCCCGGCATAACGAAGCCGTCCTTGCGCTGAAAAAAATTAACGCCAGCTCCCCGGGCAACGTCGCCCTGCAAACCGAGCTGGCTAAGCTGATGTTTGCCGACAATAAGCCGGATGAAGGTTTTGCCTGGCTGGAGCAGATGTCGCGCTCGGCCGCCGGGCGCAGCACCGCCGCCTCGATGTGGTTCGACAAAATAAAAGCTATGCCGGTCAGCCGCGCCAGCGTGCAGGCGCTGCAGCGTTTTCTGCTGCTCTTCGCCACCGGCGAATCGGCGGCCAATGCCCGGGTGCTGCTCGAGCAGCAGCAGGGGCAGCTCAAAGACCCGACCTTCCTCGCCCGCTCCGAAGGGCTGGCGGCGGTTAAAAGCGATAAACCGGGTCAGGCGGTGGCGGATTTACAGCAGGCCGTTCGCGCGGATGCCAGGGACAGCGACGTCGTGGGCGCGCTGGGCCAGGCCTATTCGCAGCGCGGGGATCGCGCCCGCGCCGTGGCGCAGCTGAATAAAGCGCTCGCCATGGACCCGGATAGCCCGAATCGCGACAAATGGCGCAGCCTGCTGCAGACCAACCGCTACTGGCTGCTGATTAAGCAGGGCGACAGCGCGCTGAAGGCCGGGCAGCTGGCGCAGGCGCAGAGCGCCTACGCGCAGGCGCAGCGGGTGGATAGCAGCGACAGCTACGCGGTTCTTGGCCTCGGCGACGTGGCCGCCGCGCGTAAAGAGAGCGCCGCGGCGCAGAGCTACTATCAGCGCGCCCTGCGCATGGATCGCGACAACAGCCTGGCGGTACGCGGGCTGGCGAACCTCTATCGTGCGGAGTCGGCGGAAAAAGCCAGCGCCTTTATCGCCGGGCTGACGCCCGCTCAGCGGCGCAGCATTGACGATATTGAGCGCAGCCTGGCGAACGAGCGCCTGGAAAAACAGGCTGAAGCGCTGGAGAGCCAGGGCAACTGGGCGCAGGCGGCGGAAGTGCAGCGTCGGCGTCTGGCGCTCGACCCCGATAGCGTCTGGATCACATACCGGCTGTCGCGAGATTTAGTGAGCGCAGGCGAGCGGGCCGAGGCGGATGCGCTGATGCGCACGATGGTCAACCGTAAGCCCGGCGACGCCGATCGGGTCTACGCCTGGGGCCTTTATCTATCCGGCAACGGCCAGGACGATATGGCCCTCGCGCAGATTAACGCGCTGCCGCGCAGCCAGTGGAGCGATAATATTCGCGAGCTTGAGGCGCGCCTGCAGAGCGACAATATTCTGCGTCAGGCCAACGGGCTGCGCGAGGCGGGCGAGGAACAGCAGGCGATAGCGCTGATCAAGCAGCAGCCAGCGTCGGTGCGCTACGATCTGACCCTCGCCGACTGGGCGCAGCAGCGCGGCGACGCGCAGACGGCGATCCTCCAGTACAACGCGGCCTTGAGCAAAGAGGCCAACAACGGCGACGCGCGCCTGGGGCTGGCGGAAGTCTACCTTGCCGAGGGCGACAAAAACGCCGCCCGCGCGCAGGTCGCGCAGCTGAAGGGCGAGGACGCCGAATCGATCAATATGCAGCGGCGAGTCGCGCTGGCCGAGGCCGGACTGGGTAACGCGGCGCAGGCGCAGCAGATCTTTAGCCGTATCACCACCCAGGCGAAAGCGCAGCCGCCGTCGATGGAGAGCGCGCTGGTGCTGCGCGATGCGGCGCGGTTTCAGGCACAAAACGGCCAGCCGCAGCAGGCGCTGGAAAGCTATAAAGACGCGATGGTGGCCGCTGGCGTTGCCACGGCCCGTCCGCAGGATAACGACGCCTTCACCCGCCTCACCCGCAACGACGCGAAGGACGACTGGCTTAAGCGCGGGATCCGCAGCGACGCGGCGGATCTTTATCGCCAGCAGGATCTTAACGTCACGCTGGAGCATGATTACTGGGGATCCAGCGGTACCGGCGGCTATTCCGATTTAAAAGCCCAAACGACGATGCTGCACGTGGATGCGCCGCTGGCCGACGGCCGGATGTTCTTCCGCACCGATTTGGTCAATATGAACGCCGGCAGCTTCTCAACCAACGGCGACGGCAGCTATTCGCCGAGCTGGGGCACCTGCGGCGAGATTGCCTGCACCAGCGGTAGCCTTCACCAGAGCGACGGCGGGGCGAGCGTGGCGGTCGGGTGGAAGAACGACACCTGGAGCGGCGATATCGGCACCACGCCGATGGGCTTTAACGTCGTCGATATCGTCGGCGGTCTGAGCTACAGCGACGATCTTGGCCCGCTGGGCTACACCCTCAATCTGCACCGTCGGCCGATTTCCAGCTCCCTGCTGGCGTTTGGCGGGCAGAAGGATAGCCCCAGCCATACCGGTAAAACCTGGGGCGGGGTGCGCGCCGACGGCGGCGGCATCAGCCTGAGCTACGACAAAGGGGAAGCCAACGGCGTCTGGTCTTCGCTGGGAGCCGACCAGCTCACCGGCAAAAACGTCGCCGACAACTGGCGCGTGCGCTGGATGACCGGCTACTACTATAAAGTTATCAACGAAGATAACCGCCGCGTGACGGTCGGTCTGAGCAATATGCTCTGGCACTATGACAAGGATCTCAGCGGCTATACTCTGGGACAGGGCGGCTACTATAGCCCGCAGGAGTACGTCTCTTTCGCGGTGCCGGTGACCTGGCGTCAGCGTAGCGAAAACTGGTCGTGGGAGCTTGGCGGCTCCGTCTCCTGGTCACACTCGCGGACGAAAACCCAGGCGCGCTATCCGCTGCTGAATCTCATTCCCTCTGAGTATCGCGCCGATGCCAGCCAGCTCAGCGAGGAGGGCAGCAGCAGCCAGGGCTTCGGCTATACCGCCCGGGCGCTGGTCGAACGGCGGGTGACCGGCAACTGGTTCGTGGGCGCGGCGGTTGATATCCAGCAGGCCAAGGACTACACCCCGAGCCACGCGCTGCTCTACGTTCGCTACTCGGCCTCCGGCTGGCAGGGCGATATGAATATGCCGCCGCAGCCGCTGGTTCCCTACGCTGATTGGTAGCAGAATAGGCTGAATTACGCGATCAACCGTCACTCCACCCCCGTGTTCGCGTATACTCGTCGTACTTCGCGCCGCGGGGGGTATCCCCCGTTCGCGCTGCGCTAATCGCGACGCCGGCCCGGCGTGTCCGCAAGCCCGGGGGCGGTGCCTGGCACCCGTCCTGGCGATCCGTTTGGCGCTCTCTGGCGAGCGTTTACGCGCTATTTCGCAGAGACAATCAGCCGCAAAATACCGGCGTTGATGGACGAAATCCGGACAGTATTCAGTATCAGTGGAGAACACAGTTGCGCGTCAGCCGCTCACTTACAATTAAACAGATGGCGATGGTCGCAAGCGTGTCCATGGCATTTGTATTGGTCTTTTGCTCTATTTTACTCTTTCACTTTGTGCAACAGAGTCGCTTTACTACGGCCACGCAGTTAGAAAGCATCGCCCGTTCCGTTCGCGAGCCGCTCTCTGCGGCGATCCTGAAGGCGGATATTCCTGAGGCGGAAGCCATTCTCGGTCGTATCCAGCCCGCCGGCATCGTCAGCCGGGCGGACGTGGTGCTGCCGAACCAGTTCCAGGCGCTGCGGATGCGCTTTATCCCCGAGCGCCCGGTTCCGGTGATGATTACCCGCATGTTTGAGCTGCCGGTACAGATATCGCTGCCGATCTACTCCCAGGAACGCCCCGCGAACCCGCAGCCGCTTGCCTATCTGGTGCTGCAGGCCGACTCATACCGGATGTATAAATTCGTGATGAGTACGCTTTCTACGTTAGTGACTGCTTACTTTCTGCTGGTGCTGGTTCTGACGGTGGCGATCACCTGGTGCATCAATCGGCTGATCGTCCGTCCGCTGCGTAAGGTGGCGCGTGAACTTAACGACGTTCCGCAGCAGGAGCGTCTCGGGCATCAGCTGACCCTGCCGCGGCTGCATCACGATGATGAGATAGGCATGCTGGTGCGCAGCTACAATCGCAACCAGCAAACCCTGCTGCGCCGGTACGATGAGCTCTCTTTACAGTCCACCCGCTTCCCGGTCTCCGACCTGCCGAATAAGGCCTTCCTGATGGCGCTGCTCGAGCAGGCGGTGGCCCGCCCGCAAACCTCGGCGCTGCTGGTGGTCGCCTGCGAAACGCTGCAGGACACCGCCGGCGTCCTGAAGGAGGCCCAGCGCGAAATACTGCTGCTGACGTTGGTGGAAAAGCTGCGGTCAATCATCCCTTCGCGCATGGTGCTGGCGCAGGTCAGCGGCTATGACTTTGCGATTCTGGCCAACGGCATTACCGAGTCCTGGCAGGCGGTGACGTTAAGTAAGCAAGTGCTCACTGCAATCAGCGAGCGTCTGCCGCTGCACGGCATCCAGCTTCGCCCCTGCGCCAGCGTCGGAATTGCGATGTTTAACGGCGAGCTGAGCGCGGAGCAGCTCTACCGACGCGCGGTTTCCGCTGCCGTCGCCGCGCGGCGCAAAGGTAAAAACCAGATTGAGTTCTTCGATCCGCAGCAGATGGAGAAGGCCCAGCGCCGGCTGATGGAGGAGCATGATATTCTGGCGGCGCTGGAGAATCAGCGTTTCGCCATCTGGCTGCAGCCGCAGGTGAATATCGCCAGCGGCGAAGTGTGCGGCGCGGAGGTGCTGCTGCGCCAGCGCCAGGAGGACGGCAGCTGGCTGCTGCCGCCGGATCTGATTGAACGCATTGAGGCCTGCGGGCTGATTGTCCCGGTTGGCTACTGGGTGATGGAAGAGGCCTGTCGCCAGCTTGCGGCATGGCAAAGCCAGGGCATTATGCTGCCGCTATCGGTGAACGTGTCGCTGCTGCAGCTGCTGCATCACGACCGGGGCGCAGAGATGCTGACCCTGCTCTCGCGCTATCGCATTGCGCCGGGCACGCTGATCGTCGAAATTACCGAAAGCCGCCGGTTGGACGATCCGCAGATGGTCGTCTCCCTGCTGCGCCCGCTGCGCGAAGCGGGGGTACGCATTGCCCTCGATGATTTTGGCATGGGTTACGCCGGGTTGCGCCAGCTCCAGCATATGAAGTCGCTGCCGGTCGATATCCTGAAAATCGATAAGGCCTTCATCGATATGTTGCCCGAAGATACCAGCATGGTGCCGGCGATTATTCAGCTGGCGCGTGGCCTTAACCTGCGCATTGTGGCGGAAGGCGTTGAGAGAGAGGAGCAGCACCGGTGGCTGCAGGAGGCCGGCGTCGATATCGGTCAGGGCTACCTCTTCGGTTGCGCCTTACCGCAGGAGGCGTTTGCGGCGCAGTTTTTGTCGGTGAATGAAGAGGGTGCAAGCCTGTAACGGGAGGCTGACTTGTGCGAGTCAGCTCTAAGTTTTTAACAATTCCGTTGCAATTTCGCGCTTAGTTATTTCTGAAATGTTTCCCTGGTGTTACTTTTAAGCCACAGACGACCTATAACCCTTCCCGGTCTGTGGTTATACCCAAAGGACACCCTATGAAAACCTCTCTCTTCAAAAGCCTCTATTTTCAGGTTTTGTCGGCCATTGCGATCGGTATTCTGCTGGGCCATTTCTACCCGGAACTGGGCGCGCAGATGAAACCCCTCGGCGACGCCTTCGTTAAACTGATTAAAATGGTTATTGCACCGGTTATCTTCTGCACCGTCGTGACGGGGATTGCCGGGATGGAAAGCATGAAGGCCGTTGGCCGTACCGGTGCGGTAGCGCTGCTCTATTTTGAAGTTGTCAGTACCCTCGCGCTGATTATCGGGCTTATCATCGTCAACGTGGTGCAACCCGGCGGCGGCATGAACGTCGATCCGGCCACCCTTGATGCGAAGGCGGTGGCGGTCTACGCCGAGCAGGCAAAAGATCAGGGCATTGTCGCCTTCCTGCTGGATATTATTCCCGGCAGCGTGATCGGCGCTTTCGCCAGCGGTAACATCCTGCAGGTGCTGATGTTTGCGGTGCTGTTTGGTTTTGCCCTGCACCGTCTGGGCAGCAAGGGCCAGCTGATTTTTAACGTTATCGAAAGCTTCTCGCAGGTGATCTTCGGCATCATCAACATGATTATGCGCCTCGCGCCGATTGGCGCCTTCGGGGCCATGGCCTTTACCATCGGCAAATACGGCGTCGGGACCCTCGTGCAGCTGGGCCAGCTGATCGTCTGCTTCTACATTACCTGTATTCTGTTTGTGGTGGTGGTGCTGGGCACCATCGCGCGGATCACCGGCTTTAGCATCTTTAAATTCATCCGCTATATCCGCGAAGAGCTGCTGATTGTTCTCGGGACCTCCTCGTCCGAATCGGCGCTGCCGCGCATGCTGGACAAGATGGAGAAGCTGGGCTGTCGCAAATCGGTAGTGGGTCTGGTGATCCCCACCGGCTACTCGTTCAACCTCGACGGCACCTCCATCTACCTGACGATGGCGGCGGTATTTATCGCCCAGGCGACCAACAGCCATATGGATATTTTCCACCAGATAACGCTGCTGGTGGTGCTGCTGCTCTCCTCGAAAGGTGCCGCCGGCGTCACCGGCAGCGGTTTTATCGTCCTGGCGGCCACCATTTCTGCCGTGGGCCATCTACCGGTTGCCGGCCTGGCGCTGATTCTCGGTATCGACCGCTTTATGTCTGAAGCGCGCGCGCTGACCAACCTCGTGGGCAACGGCGTGGCGACTATCGTGGTGGCGAAATGGGTGAAAGAGCTGGATTCCCAACAGCTGGATGATGTCCTCAATAACCGCACTCCGGCGAACAAATCGCACGAATTATCCTCTTAAATCCATCTGTTAGGCCCGTTGTCCCTTGCTGGACTCCGGGCTCCTGCGCATAATTAGGTATCGCTCCCCGGGGTTGGGGAGTGATACTAAATGATTATTTTACGTCTCCGTGCGACATTTTCCTCTCCGCGTGGTCTAACCGACGTACTTACTCACCATATTTTTTGGCAGCCCTCCAGCGGGCTGCTTTTGTAACCAGGAATGTTCATCAGGGGTTCACATGCAGGGCACAAAAATTCAACTCTTAACGGGTGGTTTGCTGATGATGGCAGCGGCCGGTTATGTGCAAGCAGAAGCGCTCCAGCCGGACCCGGCCTGGCAACAGGGGACTCTCGCCAACGGACTTCAGTGGCAGGTTTTAGCCACTCCGCAGCGTCCTAGCGATCGTATTGAAGTCCGCCTGTTCGTCAATATTGGCTCGCTGAGTGAAAGCACTCAGCAGAGCGGTTTTAGCCACTTTATTCCCCGCCTGGCCTTAACGCAGAGCGGCAGCCTTCCGACGATGCAGGCGCGCTCCCTGTGGCAGCAGAGCATCGATCCGAATCGTCCGCTACCGCCGGCGATCGTCTCCTATAGCTACACCATGTTTAACCTCAGCCTGCCGAATAACCGCAACGACCTGCTGAAAGAGGCGCTGAGCTGGCTGGCCGACGCCAGCGGGAAGCTAACGGTGACGCCTGAAGCGGTGAATCACGCCCTGCAGGGCGGCGATATGGTCGCGACCTGGCCGCTGGATACCAAAGAGGGCTGGTGGCGCTACCGGCTGAAAGGTTCCACCATGCTGGGGCATGACCCCGCCGCGCCGCTGAAAACCCCGGTCGACGTTGCGCAGCTGAAAGAGTTTTATCAGAAATGGTACACCCCTGACGCCATGACGCTGATCGTCGTGGGCAACGTTGATAGCCGTAACGTAGCGGAGCAGATCAACAAAAACTTCGGCGAGCTGAAGGGCAAACGAGAAACGCCGGCCGCGGTGCCGACGCTGGCTCCGCTGCCGACGACGCCGGTGAGCATCATGACCGATACCGTACGTCAGGATAAGCTGTCGATCATGTGGGACGCTCCGTGGCAGCCTATTCGCGATTCGGTGGCGCTGCAGCACTACTGGCGCGACGATCTGGCCCGCGAGGCGCTGTTCTGGCACGTGCAGCAGAACCTGAGCAAAAACAATATCAAAGACGTGAACCTCGGCTTTGATTGCCGGGTGCTGTACCAGCGCGCCCAGTGCGCGATCAACATTGAATCGCCGGGCAACAAGCTCAATGCGAACCTGATTGCGGTGTCCCGCGAGCTGGCGAAGGTCCGCGATAACGGCTTACCGCAGGATGAGTTCGATACCCTGATTGCGCAGAAAAAGCTCGAGCTGCAAAAGCTCTTCGCCACCTACGCGCGTACCGATACCGATATTCTGATCAGCCAGCGCATCCGCTCGCTGCAGAATCAGGTGGTGGATATCGCGCCGGAGCAGTATCAGAAGCTGCGTCAGGAGTTTCTTGATTCTCTGACCGTCGATATGCTGAATCAGTATCTGCGTCAGCAGCTGTCGCAGGATATGGCGCTGGTGCTGCAGCAGCCGCAGGGCGAGCCGGAATATAACATGAAGGATCTGAAGGCGACGTGGGAGAAGCTGATGGTGCCTGCGCCAACGGCGACGACGGCGACGGCCGGAAGCGGCGAGGCTGCCGAGGCGCGCAGCGACGCGACGGATATTCCCCCCGCCCAGTAGGTTCGGTTGACGAGGCTCTTCCCGGGCTGCGGCGCTGATGGCGCAGCCCGGGCGAAGGTTACTGCGGCATCGCTTCGCGCGGAATAATCGCCCCGCGATACTGAATGACCGTGCTGGCGGTCAGGTGCCCGCGGGCGGCTGCGGACCGGGCGTCACCGCCGGTCAGGCGCACGGCGAGGTAGCCGGCGCTGAATGAATCGCCGGCGGCAGTGGTATCAACCACCTTCTCTTTCGGCAGCTTCACGGCAGGGATCTCCTGCTGCGGCTCGCCGACAATCGACACCAGGCACGAGTCGGCTCCGCGTTTTACCACCACCTCTTTGACGCCGGCGGCATGCGTGCGGGCAATCACCTCTGTTACCGGTTTTTCACCCCATAGCGCATCTTCGTCATCCAGCGTCAGGAAGGCGATATCGGTGCAGGTCAGCATTTGCTGATAAACCTGCTGCGTCTCTTCTTTGCTGGCCCACAGGCGCGGGCGGTAGTTGTTGTCGAAAATCACCTGCCCGCCGTTAGCGCGGCATTCGCACAGCAGCGTAAGCAGCTTCTCGCGGCTCTGCGGGCTGAGAATAGCGAGGCTAATTCCGCTGAGATAGAGGTAGTCAAAGGTCGCCAGCTCTTCGCAGATCGCGGCAGACTGTTCGCTCTCCAGCCAGAATTTTGCCGCCGCTTCGTTGCGCCAGTAGTAAAACGTCCGCTCGCCGGTATCGTCGGTTTCGATGTAGTAGAGCCCCGGTAAACGATCGGCCATACGCTGGATAAGATCGGTTTTGACCTCCTCGGCCTGCCAGGATTCCAGCATCTGCTGGCTGAAGGCGTCCGTCCCAAGCGCGGTAACGTAGTGCACGGCGAGCGCGCTGGCGTCGGTCTGACGCGCAATGTAGACCGAGGTATTTAAGGTATCGCCGCCAAATCCACGGTTTACCGCCGCGTTTTTCTCTGACAGCTCAATCATACATTCGCCGATAACGGCAATTTTTTTAGACATCATCATGACCTGGGATTGAATCGGGATTGGCGCTAGTGTGCGCCGCGTCGTTTTTATGGTCAACTATATTAAAACATCGTTCCATTATTTTTTTGACATCAGGCGCGTAATGTGACGAAAGGCGCATTTGTCGGAGAAAGATGCGCTTTTCAACTATATTCAGGACTGACGAGGAGCAAAGGAGCTGAGAGGGTATGACCACAACCCGCAAAACGATTGCTATTATCTCGGGAACGATAGCGCTACTTATCGTTCTATTTTTCATCGTACTGGCGACCTTCGACTGGAACCGCCTGAAGCCCACGATTAACCAGAAGGTGTCCGCCGAGCTGAACCGGCCATTTGCCATTCGCGGCGACCTCGGCGTGGTCTGGGAGCGCCAGCGCGACGAGCGGGGCTGGCGAAGCTGGGTGCCCTGGCCTCACGTCCATGCCGAAGATATTGTCCTCGGCAACCCACCTGATATTCCCCAGGTCACGATGGTGCACCTGCCGCGCGTCGAAGCCACGCTGGCGCCGCTGTCGCTGCTGAGCAAAACGGTCTATCTGCCGTGGATTAAGCTGCAGCAGCCCGATGCCAGGCTGATCAGGCTCTCCGAGAAAAGCAATAACTGGACCTTTACCCTCGGGTCGGACGACGCTGCGGCCAGCCGGGCCGCGCCATCGGAGTGGTCTTTCCGGCTGGATAACATCCTCTTCGATCGCGGACGGATTGCCATTAGCGACAAGGTGACGCGCGCCGATATTACCCTGACGGTCGATCCGCTGGGCAAACCGCTGCCGTTTAGCGAGGTCACCGGCACGGAAGGCAAAGAGGCGCCAAAGAAGGTGGCGGACTACGTTTTTGGGCTGACGGCTAAGGGGAGCTATCGTGACCAGCCGCTCTCCGGCAGCGGTAAAATTGGCGGCATGCTGGCGCTGCGCAGCGAAGGGACGCCGTTCCCGCTGCAGGGCGACTTCCGCTCCGGCAATACCCGGGTGGCCTTTAGCGGGACGGTGAACGACCCGCTGAGCCTGGGCGGCGTCGATTTACGCCTGAAGTTCTCCGGCGATTCGCTGGGGGATTTATACGATCTTACCGGAATCGTCCTGCCGGATACGCCGGCGTTCTCCACCGACGGACGCCTGCGGGCGACCTTCAATCAGCAGGGCGGGTCGCGCTTTAGCTACCGCGATTTCAATGGCCGGATCGGCGAAAGCGACATACACGGCTCCCTGACCTACGCCACCGGCAAGCCGCGCCCGAAGCTGGAGGGCGACGTTGAATCCCGCCAGCTGCGTCTGGCGGACCTCGGGCCTCTGATTGGCGTGAACGCCGGGAGTAAGGCGAGCAAAACCGAGCAGCGTAAAGGCGAAGCTACGCCGCAGCCGGCCGGGAAAGTCCTGCCTTACGATCGCTTTGAGACCGACAAGTGGCAGCTGATGGATGCCGATGTTCGCTTCAAGGGGCGGCGAATTGAGCACGGCGGCACGCTACCGATTAGCGACCTCAGCACCCACGTTATCCTTGAGCGCGGCGACCTGCGCCTGCAGCCGCTGCGCTTTGGCCTCGCCAACGGCACGATCGCCGGCAGCCTGCATCTGCAGGGCGATAAAAAGCCGCTGCAGGGCACCGCTAACCTGCAGGCCAGGCGCCTGAAGCTCAAGGCGCTGATGCCGAACGTGGAGATGATGCAGAAGACCCTCGGCGAGATGAACGGCGATATGCAGCTGCGCGGCACCGGTAACTCGGTGGCGGCGCTGCTGGGCAACAGCAACGGCAATATCAAGCTGCTGATGAACGATGGCCTGATTAGCCGAAACCTGATGGAAATTCTGGGGCTGAACGTCGGTAACTATCTTATCGGGCAGATCTTTGGCGACGACGAGGTGCGGGTAAACTGCGCGGCGGCCAACGTTGACGTGGTTAATGGCGTCGCGCGGCCGCAGATCTTTGCCTTTGATACCGAAAATGCGCTGATTAACGTCACCGGGACCGCCAGCTTCGCCTCGGAGCAGCTCGACTTAACCATCGACCCCGAAAGCAAGGGGCTGCGCATAATTACCCTGCGCTCGCCGCTGTACGTGCGCGGCACGTTTAAATCCCCGGACGCCGGAGTGAAGGTGGGGCCGCTGATCGCCCGCGGTGCGGTAGCGGCCGCGCTGGCAACGCTGGTCACTCCGGCTGCGGCGCTGCTGGCGCTGGTATCGCCGGCGGAGGGCGAAGCCAACCAGTGTCAGACGATTTTATCGCAGATGAAAAAGTAGATTCGGAGAAGAGCTGCCCGGCGCGGCGCGCCGGGCAGCAAAGGATTACAGCGACTGGTGGCGAGTTTCGTGGGTCAGCAGCAGCGCAATCAGCGTCAGCGCGGCCATCGACGCCAGGTAGAGTCCTACCGCCGTCAGGCCGTAGTTGCCCTGCAGCCAGGCGGCAATATACGGCGCGACGGAGGCGCCAAGAATCGACGAGACGTTATAAGAGAACGATGCGCCGGTGTAGCGTACTTCCGTCGGGAACAGCTCCGGCAGCAGGGCGCCCATCGGACCGAAGGTCAGCCCCATCAGGCTCAAGCCGAGCAGCAGAAACGCGAAGACCAGCACCGGCTGACCGGAACCCAGCAGCGGTTTAAAGGCGAACAGGGCAAAGAGAATAATCATTGAGGTAATGACGATCATGCTCTTACGACGGCCAAACGCGTCCGCCAGCAGGCCGGCAATCGGCACCATCACGCCAAAGCCAATCACCGCCATCATCAGCATCCACAGCACTTCATTACGCGGCAGACCGAGGCCCACTGGCGCAGCGCCGGTGCTGAAGGTCATGGAGTAGACGGTCATGATATAGAACAGGGTATAGGTGGCCAGCATGATGAAGGTGCCGAGCACGGTCACCCGCACGTGCTTAGTCAGCAGCGTCCCCAGCGGGATTTTTACCTGTTTCTTCGCCGCGGCGATTTTGGCAAAGACCGGCGTTTCATGCAGCGAAACGCGGACGTAGAGCCCGATAATCACCAGCACGGCGGAGAAGATAAACGGCACGCGCCAGCCCCATTCCATAAACTGCTGGTCGGTCAGCAGCCAGGAGAGCAGCAGGAAGGTGCCGTTAGCGAAGAAGAAGCCGATCGGCGCGCCCAGCTGCGGGAAGGAGCCGTACAGCGCGCGTTTACGCGGCGGGGCGTTCTCGGTGGCCAGCAGGGCTGCGCCGCCCCATTCACCGCCAAGGCCAAGCCCCTGACCAAAGCGCGCCAGCGCCAGCAGCATCGGAGCCAGAATGCCAATGCTCTCATAGCCGGGCAGCAGGCCGATCACCACGGTAGAGATCCCCATGGTCAGCAGCGAGGCGACCAGCGTCACCTTACGACCGACGCGATCGCCGAAGTGGCCGAACAGCGCTGAACCAATCGGACGCGCGACGAAGGCAATGGCGAAGGTTGCCAGCGACTGTAGCGTCGCGGCGGCCGGGTCGCCCTGCGGGAAGAAGATATGCGGAAACACGATAACCGCGGCGGTGGCGTAGATGTAGAAGTCGAAGAACTCAATGGCGGTGCCGATGAGTGAGGCAACGACGACCTTATTGCGCGAGTTAACCGGTGCGGTTTCCTGCGCCTTGTCGAGCGTGGTGGCTGTGGCTTGCATAGATCTTTCTTATTTTTAGCGAACGAAAAGCCATATAGCCACAGCAAAAGCGACATTTCAATCTGTAACAAGGGGCGGGAGAGGCCAAAAAACGGGCAAAAAGCGGATAATTTTTGTGCCTGAAAAATAACTTCTATGAAATGCTTCACATAAATAAAATAATGGCAGATAAAACCAGGTTTAGGTTAAATAAAAGTTACACGTTGGATTTATCTGCTGAAATGATGGATCGGGCTGAATGATACCTCTCCGTTCAGCCCGATACGGCATCAATCGTGGGTTTTCCCCGGCATCCGGCGGTCGTCTTTATACTCGGCGGTGGCAATCCACGCCGCGCAGAACAGGGTCAGGCGCGCGAAGAAATAGAAAAAGGCCATCAGCCCTAAAACGGAGCCAAACGCGGCGCCCGACGGCGACTTCACCAGCGCCGGTAGCGTCCAGGTCATGACGATTTTAATCACCTCAAAGCCGATTGCCGCAATCATCGTGCCGCGTATCAGCGCTTTGCGCCGCGGACGGTGGCGCGGCAGGCGCCAGAAGATCCAGAAAAACAGCAGGTAGTTGGCGAAAATCGAGATCGCCAGGCCAATCAGCCGCCAGGCCGGTTTTAGCCACTCAATATTGTCGAGATACAGCGCGGAGATGATGGTCTGCTGCGCGGCGCCGGCAATAGAGGTAATGGAGAGGGTAATAATCAGGGCGACCAGCAGGCCAATCAGCGAAATAAAGTCGCGGAAGTATTTTACCCAGATCTTTTCCTGATCCTGCGGCGTACGTTCCCAGACGTCGCGGGACTGGGCGCGGATGGCTTCCCGCAGGTTGCCCATCCAGTTAATGCCGGAATAAAGCGCGACCAGCAGCCCAACCAGGCCGACGGTGGTGCGCTGCTGAACCGCGGTATTAATGGTGTTCTTCAGCGTCGCCGCCAGCGTCGGATCGCTGACGTTGAGCAGGATTTTATCAAAGATGTCCTGCAGCAGCGTCGGATGCCAGGTGAGGATAAAGCCGGCGGCGGCGAAGGAGACCATCAGTATCGGGATCATCGACAGAAACGAGAAGTAGGTGATGGCAGCGCCGAACTGATTACCCAGGCGGTCGTTAAAGCGCTCTGCCGCGCGGATCAGGTGCGCAATAATCGGATTTCGCTGGACCTTTTCCGCCGTCCCGGTCACGCTTTTCAGCGCCTGGTTCGCTTTCTGTCCCACGGCGGATTCGTTGATGGCGGCCAGCGTGCTTTTACTCTTTTCCGGCTGCTGGCCCGGATCCTGGGCCGGGCGTGTCGCGTCGTTTTCCGGTGTCATCAGTTATTTCTTCCTTTTTTTACAGCGAGATTCAGCAAAAATTATATACGCAAAACGCCGGTTGCGGCGGCGGAGCGGTAAACCCGCATCCTGACTCTGGCGAAACGGGCCCGCCGTGCGCTAGTCGACGTAGCCCTTCATCACGCCACCCAGCCACTCCATAAACAGGTGGACGCGACGCGAAAGATTGCGCCGATGTGGGTAGATAAGCGAGACCGGCAGCGGTTCGGCGCGGTATTGCGGCAGAATTTCTATCAGCTCCCCGGTGCGCAGCGCTTCGCGAACGCCGGTGCGCGGAACCTGAATAATGCCCAGCCCGGCGAGGCAGGCGGCCTGATAGGTTTCGGTGCTATTGACGGTCAGTATGCCGCCGGTTTTTACCCAGCGCACGGCGCCGTCGCTGACGACCTCAAAACCCGCCGGGCGAACGCCAAGGGTGCTGGCATAGTGGATCAGGGCATGATCGCCGAGATCGTCAAGAGAGTGCGGATAGCCGAAGCGCGCCAGGTACTGCGGGCTGGCGCAGTTAATTTGCGTCAGCTTACCCAGCGGACGCGCGATCAGGCCGGAATCTTTCAGCGTACCGACGCGGACGACGCAGTCAAAACCTTCGCGGATCACGTCAACCAGTCGGTCGCTGCTGCTCAGCTCGAGCTCGATCCCCGGATACTGCTGCAAAAAGGCCGGCAGCCGCGGAATGATCAGCTTTTTTGCCACGCCGACCGGCATATCTACCCGCAGTCGTCCGCTGATGCTGGAGGGATCGTGCTGGAAAATACCGTCCAGCTCATCGAGGTTGCTCAGCAGGTCTTTGGCGCGCTCGTAGTAGACCATTCCGTCCTGCGTCAGCTGCACCCGGCGGGTGGTGCGGTGCAGAAGGCGGGCGCCGAGGTGGCTTTCCAGCGCCTGGATCTGGCGCGAAACGCTACCTTTCGGCAGGCCCAGGGTGTCGGCGGCGCGGGAAAAGCTCTCCAGCTCCGCCACGCGAATGAACAGCTGCATTGCGTGAATTTTATCCATACCCGAGACCTATTGTTGTTGCCAGGGAAACAGTAAAACGTAATTTAGCGTATTTATTGTTTTTCTGTCAGCTAATAAGCTCTTTCACGATGCAAACGCAACTGATAAGGGGTTTCTGATGACACAACGTATTGCTTTAGTGACCGGCGGCAGCCGTGGATTGGGAAAAAATGCGGCGCTGAAGCTGGCGGCGAAGGGAACCGATATTATCCTCACCTACCACAGCAACCGCCAGGCGGCGCTGGAAGTTGTCGCTGAAATCGAACAAAAAGGGGTAAAAGCTGCGGCATTAGCGCTTAACGTCGCCGATACGTCAAGCTTCGAAAGCTTTGCTCTCGAGGTGGAGACGCTCCTGCAGCAGCGCTGGCAGCGCGGCACCTTTGATTATTTATTAAACAACGCCGGGATCGGCATCAACGTCGCCTTTGCACAGACCAGCGAAGCGCAGTTTGACGAGCTGATGAATATCCAGTTCAAAGGCCCGTTCTTTCTGACCCAGCGCCTGCTGCCGCTGCTGCAGGACGGCGGGCGGATCCTCAACGTTTCAAGCGGGCTGGCCCGTTTCGCGCTGCCGGGCTACGCCGCCTATGCGGCAATGAAAGGGGCAATGGAGGTACTGACCCGCTACCAGGCAAAAGAGCTGGGCGCGCGCGGGATCTCGGTGAACATTATTGCACCGGGAGCCATCGAGACGGACTTTGGCGGTGGCGTGGTGCGCGATAATACGCAGGTAAACCAGCATATTGCGGCGCAAACGGCGCTGGGGCGGGTAGGGCTGCCGGACGATATCGGCGACGCGATAGCGGCGCTGCTGAGCGACGATCTGCAATGGATGAACGCCCAGCGGGTGGAGGTTTCCGGCGGGATGTTCCTGTAAGCGGCGAGGCCGCCGCGTCAATTGGCTCTGCAACGGACGCGGCGGCGTATTCTGCTACCGGCGGCGCTAGCCTGCCGCAGCGGCGGGCCGGTGATAATCGCGCGGCAGTAGGCCAAATAGCCAGTCGTTATGCCAGCGGCCGTTGAGCCAGTAGCATTCGCGCAGCTCGCCCTCCAGCAGAAAGCCGGTTTTCTGCAGCAGGCTTTTCGAAGCGATGTTGCCGGCGGTGACGGTGGCGGTCAGGCGACGGACGCCGCCTGCGGAAAAGGCAAAATCGCACAGCGCCTGCAGTGATTCGTAGCCGTAGCCTTTTCCCTGGGCCTGGGGAGTGAACAGAAACCCGACCTCAGCGCAGTCGTCCTCGTGGTGCCGGTAGCCGGTCATGCCGAGCGGCACGTGGGTTTGTCGATCGCGGACGATCAGGCACAGCCAGTGCCTGGCGCCCGGCGTCCACGGCGACAGGCGCGAATCAAACGCTTCGCGGATCTCGGCGAGCGGGCGCGAATCGGCAATATAGAGCATCACCTGCGGATCGCGCTGCAGGGCTAAAAAGAAGGACCAGTCATCCAGCTGCAGCGGCGAGCAGCGCAGCCGTGGCGTAAGCAGTTCAGGCATAGATCGGAGTTCCTGCAAAGGTCGATAGCGTGACCATAGCAGGACATTCTCCGCCGGAATAGCACCTGGTTATAATGGCTCGCCGTAGAGGCCTATCAGCCGACGCACCACGCCGTTGGTCCAGCCGAAACCATCCTGCAGCGGGTATTCACCGCCGCCGCCCTCGTGCGGGACGCCGCTGGCAATATGGTACTTCTCAATCAGCTTATGATGCTGCTTGTAGAAGTGGTTCACCGTTTGCAGCCAGCTTTGGGCTATCTCATCGCCGAGCGGGTCCTGGCCGTACATTTTAAAGCCCTGCACCGCCATCCACTGCAGCGGCGCCCAGCCGTTGGGCTTATCCCACTGTTCGCCGCTTTCATACTCGGTGGCCATAATGCCGCCAGGAGTCAGCAGGCGAGCCCGCACCGCGTCGGCAAGGCGATCCGCCTGTTCATGCGTCGCCATTCCGACGTACAGCGGCACGATGCTGGCGGCCGAAAAGAGCGCCAGCTGCTCGCGGCGCCAGTCGTAGTCGCGGAAGCAGCCGCTGTCATCATCCCACAAATAGCGGGTCACCGCCGCCCGACGGTCGCTGGCCTTCTGGCGAAACGCGGCTTCCGTTGCGCGATCGCCCTCAACGCCGGAGAGATTGGCGATGGTATTTTCGAGCTTGAACAGAAAGGCGTTCAAATCGATGGGGATAAACTGGGTGGTGCGAATACTCGCCAGACGGGTGATATCGCGCAGCCAGCGGCTGGAGTAGTCCCAGCCGGAGGCGGCGCCGGCGCGCAGGTCACGGTAAACCTCGTTGGGCGGGCGGCCGGAGTGCTTTGCCGTTTCGACATCTTCGCGCCAGGACTCGTCGCGCGGGGTGTCGCGATCGTCCCAGTAGCGGTTGAGCAGCGAGCCGTCCGGCATACGCACCGCGTGGCGATAGGCCTGGTTCGGGATCAGCGACTCGGCGCCGTCCATCCAGAAGCGGTACTCCATCTTCAGGTGCTCAAGGTAGCGGCGAGCGCCGCGCACGCCGTCCTCTTCAAACAGCTCAACCATCAGGGCGAAAACCGGTGGCTGCGAACGGCTGAGGTAGTAGGTGCGATTGCCGTTAGGGATATGGCCGTAGGTTTCAATCATCCACGCGAAGTTGTCCGCCATGCACTTCAGCAGGTCCTCGCGACCGCTCTCCGCCAGCCCCAGCATCGTGAAGTAGGAGTCCCAGTAGTAGGTCTCGCTAAAGCGTCCGCCGGGCACAATATACGACTGCGGCAGCGCCAGCAGCGACGACCACGGGATATGATCCTGCGGCTCGCGGGTGAGGATCGGCCAGAGGTGATCGATATGCTCCTTGAGGGATCGCTTAGGATCGGAAACGTAATCTTCCGCGCGATGATCCGGTAGCCAGAAGTGATCCTCGACGAACTGCCGCAGATCGAACCCTGGGGTGCGCCTCACCCGCCGGTAGTGGATTAAAATATCCAGCGGGTCCTGCTTTGGCGCACAGTCGGGGAAGGTTTTGCTGTCGGCGAAAATGCGCGATTTTTGCACGTGGGCGAACAGCTCCAGGTAGCGATCGGCCGGGGTCAGGGCGTCAGACGCCGGCAGCCCCTCGATAATTTCTGGCTCCGGTTCGGCGTCGAACATTTCGTCCAGTTTTAACTCATACGGATCGGCTTCGTAGCGCAGATCGACGTCGATCTTTAACTCATCGCTATTATCGTTGCGTAATGTCTGGCTGGACATAGTGATACGGACCTCCGGATCGCGTCGCTAAATGGCGCCGGATATTCCCGGCATGGCTTTTAAGCTTAGTCATTCGCTTCGGTTTTCGTGGGGGAAACTGTGCGGCAGGTCACGCTTCTGTGCAAATACCTGAAGGCGGTATTTTTATTAACAACTGATTTTTATCGTTAATTTATGATGTGGCGCTCTGAATCGCGCGGAAAAATTCAGAGCAATCGTTTTGCAACAAAATCTTATTTTATGGCGCAGGCGCGGGATTACTCCCACGCCGCTTCCAGCATCTCCAGCAGCTGCTCGCTGCTCAGCGTGACCGGGTTAGCTTTCATCGACGACGAGCCGCTGGCGGCCAGCGCGGCGGGCTCAAGCACCCGATGCGCCACGCCAAGGTCATTGAGATTGCCGAGCCCGGCGCCGCGGCTCCATTCGTGCAGGCTCTCCCAGGCGGTATCCGGATCCACGTTGAGCCCGTCGGCCAGCCAGCGGCGCAGGTCGTTAAAGCGCCCGCGCAGGGCTTCATCGGTGACCAGCGATTCGTTAAGCGCGAGGCCGAAGGGCAGCAGGCAGCCGCACAGCGCGCCGTGGGAAGCGTTGCTCAGGCCGCCCAGCGGCCCCGCGAGGCCGTGAACAACGCCGAGACCGGCATTGGCCAGCGCCAGGCCGCCGCACAGGCTGACCCACGCCATTTCATCGCGACTCTGCGGGCACTCTTTCGCCATTAGCGTTTTCAGCGCCTTGATGCCGCGCGGGATCGCCTCCCGGCACAGAGCGTCGGTAAAAGGGTTGGCGCGGGTGCACAGCCAGGGTTCGATAAGCTGGGCGATCGCATCGAGGCCGGAGCCCAGGGTCACCGCCCGCGGCGCGTTATCGGTAAGCGACGGGTCAACGATCGCCAGGTCCGGCAGCATCCGGTCATCGCGCAGGCTGACCTTACGCTGCTGCTGCACGACGTTAATCACCGCGTTTTTCGTCACCTCGGCGCCGGTGCCGGAGGTGGTGGGGATGGCGACAAAGGGCAGCGGATGCGCTTCCAGTAGCCGGCCGCTGCCGACCACTTCCAGATATTCGATGACCTCCCCGGATGCCGGCACCAGCGCGGCGATGGCCTTCCCGGCGTCGATCACCGCGCCGCCCCCGAGGCTCACCACCGCTCCGACGCCCCTTTCGCGCGCCAGGCGTACGCCCTGCTCGATCGCCAGCAGATCGGGCTCATGGACGATGGAGAGGGTCGTCACCTCCAGCGCGTGGGCGCGAAGTTCGGCCAGCAGAAAGTCGGCCCGCTGCGGGCTGGCGCCGTGCACCAGCAGCACCTTGTCGCTGCGCTGGGCCAGCCAGGGCGCAGCGCTCGGCGCCAGGCCGCGACCAAAACGAATATTTCCCGGGGTTAAAACGTTAAAGGGGGTCAGCATCACGGGCTCCTGTATCGGCAAAAAAGGCAAGCATCCACTATAACCTAAATCATTCGCGTTGCAGGAAGGCGGCAGCGCAGGTAAGTGACCGGGACGCAGCGTGAAGCATGACGAGTATCGACACATTATCCGACGGGCTACTCTTTGTTGGCTGTACTCGCGTAGCCGATGGAGTATGGTGAATAAAACGTCTCTTCAGTTAAGGAATCCCTGACAATGCTAACAATATTGGGTAAACGCTCGTCAATTAACGTCCGTAAAGCGCTGTGGACCTGCGAAGAAGCGGGCCTTGAGTATCAGCAGGAGGATTATGGCAGCGGGTTTCAGCCGATTGATACCGCGGAGTTCCGCGCGCTGAACCCGAACAGCCTGGTGCCGGTGCTGCTGGATGACGACTTTGTCCTGTGGGAGTCGAACAGTATCTGTCGCTACCTGGCGCGCAAGGCCGGACGGGAGGATCTGCTGCCCGCCGCGCCGCAGGCGGCAGCCGAAGTCGAGCACTGGATGGACTGGCAGGCCACGGAGTTTAACAACGCCTGGCGCTACGCGTTTATGGGGCTGGTGCGTAAGGACCCGCGCTTTCAGGACCCGGCGGCGCTAAAAGAGAGCATTGCCACATGGACCCGCTGCGTGCACATCGTTGAATCACAGCTGCAACGCACCGGCGCCTGGATGACGGGTAATCATTTTACGCTGGCGGATATCGTGCTCGGCCTGTCGGTTCACCGCTGGAAAATGACCCCTTTTGCCCACCCGGAACTGCCGGCGGTTGAGCACTGGTATATGGCGCTCAACCAGCGCCCGGCGTTTATGCGCCACGGTAACAACGGCATGGCGTGACGGCAGGATAAAAAAGTCCAGACTGACCGCGCCGCGGACGTTAAATTCAGCCTATTCGCTTTGCAATCACCGATGTCTGCCGTTACGATCTGCGTCCCTTTTTTATCCACCCGGTAGCAAGTACGGCAGGAAGGTATGGTTTGAGCAGGCGGTTGAGCCCTGTGTTGCTGGCGTCTGCGCTGCTTGTCGGATGCTCCGGAACGCTTTCGCAAATGAGTGTCCCTTCTGATGAAACCAGTCAGATAGGGCAAAACGGGCATCGGCTCTCCGTCGATACCTTCGTTAACCACTATATGCAGAGCAAGCAGGTGAGCGGCGTGGTGGTGGCGGTGATCCGTCATAACGGCCCGGCGGAATTTCACTGCTACGGCGTGACCGATGCCAAAAATCGCTACCCGATTACCCCGGATACGCTCTTTGCCCTCGGCTCGCTGAGCAAGGGGATAACCGCAGAGGTGATAACCCTGCTGGTCAATGAGGGGCGGCTGCACTGGGACGATACGCTCGCCATGCTGCTGCCGCCGGAGACCCGGCTAAGCGCCGATGCCAAAAAAATCACGCTCCTGCAGCTGGTGACGCACACTTCCGGACTGCCGCGCCAGCCAATGAACCTGCTGTCGCTGGAGCATCTGCTGGCCTACCTGAGCGATGGGGAAAACTTCTATCACGAGCTCGACGGCGACGGCGCGCTGGGCTATCTCAGCACCTTCAACGCGCCGCTGGTGCGCGAGCCTGAGTACTCCAATCTCGGCTACGCCATTCTCGGCTACATCCTCAAATATCAGACCGGAGAATCCGTTGAGGCGCTGGCGTCGCGGATGATTTTCCAGCCGCTGGCCCTGCATAACACCAGCTTCGTGCCGTCAACGCTGCGCGGATACTCCCGGCGCGCCCTCGGGCATGCGGGGGATCAGCCGAAATTTAAAACCCGCGGTGCGCTGACGCCGGACTGGCAGTTCAGCAACAATATGGTGGGGGCGGCAAATCTGTACAGCGACGCCCGCGACCTCATCGCTTACGCCCGCGCTCACTTTTCACCGACCGGCAATCCGGCGCTGGATAAAGCCTTCACCGACGTTGGCGGCGACTACTATCCGCGGCAGACGGAGGCGGCGAATATTGCCTGGGTGACCGATACGATCGGCGGGCAGAAGATTACCTATCAGGTGGGCTACATCGGCGGCTATTCCAGCTATATCGGCTTTGATAAAGCGAACCAGAATGCGGTGGTGGTGCTGCAAAATAGCTTTAACTGGAGTAACTACATCGGGCATGCGATTTTGCAAAATCAGGCGGCGGGAACAGATTATCGACTGCGTCATGAGGCGTTGAAAAAAGCCCCGTGAGTACGGGGCCTTGACGTTTAGCGCATGGTCACGAACTCTTCCGCGGCGGTCGGGTGAATCGCCACGGTGTTGTCGAAGTCCTTCTTGGTGGCGCCCATCTTCAGCGCGACCGCAAAGCCCTGCAGCATTTCATCCATGCCGAAGCCGATGCCGTGAATACCGACAATCTTCTCTTCCGGACCGACGCAGACCAGCTTCATGCGGCACGGCTGGCGGTGCGAGGTGACGGCGGTATACATCGCGGTAAAGGACGATTTATAGACCTTCACCGCCTCGTCGCCGTACTGCTCGCGAGCCTGCGGCTCGGTTAAGCCGACGGTGCCGATTGGCGGGTGGCTGAAGACCACGGTCGGGATGTTGCTGTAGTCCAGATGCTCTTCCGGCTTGTTGTTGAACAGACGCTCGGAGAGACGGCGGCCGGCGGCAACGGCGACCGGCGTCAGCTCGACCGCGCCGGTGTTATCGCCCACCGCGTAGATCCCCGGCACGCTGGTGTTCTGGAACTTATCCACGACGATATAGCCTTTGTCGTTGGTTTCCACCCCGGTGGCCTTGAGGTTGAAGTTATCGGTCTCCGGCTGGCGGCCGATGGCCCAAATCAGGCAATCGACGGTCTGGCTGCGGCCATCTTCGAGGGTCAGGGTCAGGCTGCCGTCGGCGTTTTTCACCACCGACTGCGGAATGGCGTTGGTATGCAGCTGCGGGCCTTCGGCGTTCATCACCTCAACCAGCGTCTCGACAATCAGCGGATCGAAGCTGCGCAGCGGCGCGTGCTTGCGCACGAACAGATGCGTCTCGGCGCCAAGACCGTTAATCACTCCCGCCAGCTCAACCGCGATATAGCCCGCGCCGACAACCGCCACGCGCTTCGGCAGCGCCGGCAGCTCGAAGAAGCCGTTGGAGTCGATGCCGTACTCTACGCCCGGAATTGACGGGTGGCTCGGACGGCCGCCGGTGGCGATGAGGATATGATCGGCGGTCAGGGTTTCGCCGTTGACTTCCACCGTTTTGGCGTCAATAAAGCGGGCGAAGCCCTTAATCACGTCGACCTTATTTTTACCCAGCACGTTGTCGTAGGAGGTATGAATGCGGTCGATGTAGGCGCTGCGGCTGGTAACCAGTCGGTCCCAGTCGAAGTGGTTAATGGTGGTATCGAAACCGTAGTCCGGGCCGTACAGGTGAATCGCCTCGCGGATCTGCGCCGCGTGCCACATTATTTTCTTCGGTACACAGCCGACGTTAACGCAGGTGCCGCCCAGATCTTTCGCTTCAATCAGGGCGCACTTCTGGCCGTACATCGCCGCGCGGTTGATGGAGGCAATGCCGCCGCTGCCGCCGCCGATAGCAATGTAGTCATAATGTTTGCTCATGAGTCATATCCTTAATATCTGAATGCTGCGATTGTATACCGTAAATCAATAGGTTCCGCCGATGACTGCGATTACTCCGGGACGATCCAGCTGACCGTTGCGTGCCCGATGCCGGTCGGAACCAGCTTTTTGTGCAGCCACGGCAGAACGTTGTTCATCTGCTGTTCCAGCTTCCACGGCGGGTTGATCACGATCATCCCCGACGCGGTCATGCCGCGCTGGTCGCTGTCCGGGCGCACGGCAAGCTCAATCTGCATGATTTTACGAATGCCGGTTGCTTCTAACTCCTTGATCATGCGCTTAATCTGCGCACGAAGGACCACCGGATACCACAGCGCATAGGTGCCGGTCGCGAAGCGCTTGTAGCCTTCATGAATGCCGGTCACCACCGCCTGGTAATCGCTTTTAATTTCGTACGGCGGGTCAATCAGAATCAGACCGCGACGGGAGGCGGGCGGCAGCTTTGCCTTCAGCTGCTGATAGCCATCGGATTTTTCTACGCGCGCGCGTTCGTCTTTCTGGAACTCTGCGCGCAGCAGCGGGAAGTCGCTCGGGTGCAGCTCGGTCAGCTGCAGGCTGTCCTGCTCGCGCAGCAGCTGGCGGGCAACCAGCGGGGAGCCAGGGTAGTAGCGCAGTTGGCCGCTACGGTTGAAGTGCTGAACCACGGAGATATACGGCTCCAGCTCGGCCGGCAGGTCATCCTGCTGCCAGATGCGGGCGATGCCTTCCATGTACTCACCGGTACGCTCGGCGTGCTCGCTGCTCAGATGGTAGCGACCTGCGCCGGCGTGGGTGTCCAGATAGAGAAACGGCTTCTCTTTCTCTTTCAGCGATTCAATGATCAGACTCTGAACGGTGTGTTTGAGGACGTCGGCGTGGTTGCCTGCGTGAAAGCTGTGGCGATAACTGAGCATGGATGCAGAGATTCCGGGAATTAAACAAGATAACCGATAGTTTACCGCAGATCCGTACGGATTACCGCTGTAGCGCCGTGCTGTTTCAATTGTGCCAAAAGCGTTGCAAAACATAACGGTGTCATAAAAGCGTCAAACGGTCGCGCTAGCGTCGCGTGCAGGCAAGGTAATCGTTTGAATAAAAGGAAAAATAATGAAACTGCAAATCACGCTTCTGACGTCGGCGCTGATCCTGGCGCTGCCGGCGCTGGCCAAAGACCTTCCGCTCAATCAGGCCGCGGCGATCGCCGCCAGCGTCACGCCCGCGGCGCAGAGCCCGGCGTTTGACGCGCTGGAGAGCCAGGCGCTGGCGGCGCTGCGCCAGGCGCTGAAGGGGGATGCCGCAACCCTCACCCGCGACCAGCTGGAGCACGCGAAACAGAATAAAACCCAGGCGGATAAAGCCTGGCTCAAGGCCAGCGGCTACGATTTTCAGACTAAAGCTAACCAGCAGGCGGGAATTGCGCTGCTCTCAGCGTTCAGCAAGCTCCCGGATTCGGTGGTAAAAGATAACCTCGCCACCGTCACCGCCATTAACCGCGATGCCACCCAGGCTACCCGCCACCAGGCTCTGGCCGATGCCGAGGGGATAAGCTATCTCTACTTCCTCAGCGATGCGATGGGGCCCCGGCTGGGCAAAGCGTTCCTTGCGGCCTACGACAAAGGCGAGCTGGGCAAAGCGGCGGCGCTGATTAAGGCCAGCGAAGTCAGCACCGGTGCGGCGAAAAAGCACTTCAATAACCCGCGTCCGTTCCTGATTCAGGGCAACACCATCCACATGGTGCCCGATGACGTGGTGGTGAAGGATAACCAGCCCTATTCCGCCGATGAAGGCTCCTTCCCCAGCGGGCACACCAATACCGGCTATACCGATGCCCTGCTGATGGCCGAAATGATCCCCGAGCGCTTCGATGCGCTGGTGACCCGCGGCGCGCGCTACGGCTACTCGCGGATCGTGCTCGGCGTGCACTATCCGCTGGACGTGATGGGCTCGCGGATGGTGGCGCAGCGTAACGTCGCCCACTATCTGAACGATGCAAAATATCGCGCGCTGTTCAACGAGGCGCGCGACCAGCTGCGCGCCGCGCTGGAGAAAGAGTGCGGCACTTCGCTTGCCGAATGCGCGAAAACCGCCGGCAAGGACGATCCGTACCGCGACCCGGCCATGCACGCCTTTTATCGCTTCACTATGACCTACGATCTGCCGCAGCAGAAGGGCGAGAAGCCGGCCCTGAAGGTACCGGAAGGGGCCGAGGTGCTGCTGGAGGCCGCCTTGCCGCATCTTTCCGCCGCGCAGCGTCGGGCGCTGATGGTGAAAAGCGCCCTACCGGCCGGCTATCCGCTGTCGGGAGAGACCGCCGACCAGCAGTTCTGGCAGCGCCTCAACCTGCCTGCCGCCTGGCAGATGGCGCAGAAGGCGCATTAATCTCACCCAGCCCGGCGAAGCAGCGCGCCCGCCGGGATTTTGCTCAACGGCCGGGCTTATTGCAGCAATACCCGGCTCTGCGCATCGCACGACATTGAAATTCACCCAACTATCCCCCATTCTAGATCTCATGCTAAAGCGCCGGAACGCGCGCTTCATTTCCCCTTTTCAACAGGACTGCGCATATGACCAATCCATTACTGACGCCTTTTTCGTTGCCGCCTTTTTCTGCAATCAAGCCGGAGCATGTGGTGCCTGCGGTCACCAAAGCGCTGGACGATTGCCGGGCAGCGGTAGAGAGCGTCGTGGCGCAGGGCGCGCCCTATAGCTGGGAGACGCTGTGCCAGCCGCTGGCGGAAGTTGACGACGTGCTGGGGCGTATTTTTTCTCCCGTCAGCCATCTGAACTCGGTAAAAAATAGTCCGGAGCTGCGTGAAGCCTACGAACAAACCCTGCCGCTGCTATCGGAATACAGCACCTGGGTGGGCCAGAACGAAGGCCTGTACCAGGCGTATCGCGACCTGCGCGACGGCGACCACTACGCCACCCTCAACACCGCCCAGAAAAAAGCGGTGGATAACGCGCTGCGTGATTTTGAACTCTCCGGTATTGGGCTGGCAAAAGAGCAGCAGAAGCGCTACGGCGAAATTGCCGCACGCCTCTCCGAGCTGGGTAACCAGTACAGCAACAACGTGCTCGACGCCACCATGGGTTGGAGCAAGCTGGTCACCGATGAAGCCGAGCTCTCCGGGATGCCGGAGAGCGCGCTGGCCGCGGCTCAGGCCCAGGCGCAGGCTAAAGAGCAGGAAGGCTATCTACTGACCCTCGATATCCCAAGCTACCTGCCGGTGATGACCTACTGCGACAACCAGGCGCTGCGCGAAGAGCTCTATCGCGCCTACTCCACCCGCGCTTCTGACCAGGGGCCGAACGCCGGCAAATGGGACAACAGCCCGGTGATGGCCGAGATCCTCGCTCTGCGCCACGAGCTGGCGCAGCTGCTGGGCTTTGACAGCTACGCCTCAAAATCGCTGTCGACCAAAATGGCGGAAAACCCGCAGCAGGTGCTCGACTTCCTGACCGACCTGGCGAAACGCGCCCGTCCGCAGGGGGAAAAAGAGCTGGCCCAGCTGCGCGCCTTCGCCAAAGCGGAGTTCGGCGTTGAGGAGCTGCAGCCGTGGGATATCGCTTACTACAGCGAAAAGCAGAAGCAGCATCTCTACAGCATCAGCGATGAGCAGCTACGCCCCTATTTCCCGGAAAACAGAGCCGTTAACGGCCTGTTCGAAGTGGTTAAGCGCATTTACGGCATCAGCGCCAAAGAGCGTACCGATATCGACGTCTGGCACCCGGAAGTGCGCTTCTTCGAGCTGTATGACGAAAAAGGCGAGCTGCGCGGCAGCTTCTATCTCGATCTCTACGCCCGCGAGCACAAGCGCGGCGGCGCGTGGATGGACGACTGCGTCGGCCAGATGCGCAAGCTGGACGGTTCGCTGCAGAAACCGGTGGCCTACCTGACCTGCAACTTTAACCGTCCGGTTAGCGGCAAGCCGGCGCTGTTCACCCATGATGAAGTGATCACCCTGTTCCACGAATTCGGCCACGGCCTGCACCACATGCTGACCCGCATCGATACCCCGGGCGTGTCCGGCATCAGCGGCGTGCCGTGGGATGCGGTTGAGCTGCCGAGCCAGTTTATGGAGAACTGGTGCTGGGAGCCGGAGGCGCTGGCCTTTATTTCCGGCCACTACGAGACCGGCGAACCGCTGCCGCAGGCGCTGCTGGAAAAAATGCTCGCCGCGAAGAATTACCAGGCCGCGCTGTTTATTCTGCGCCAGCTGGAGTTCGGCCTGTTCGACTTCCGCCTGCATGCGGAGTATCAGCCGGAGCAAGGGGCGAAAATCCTCGAGACGCTGGCGGAGATCAAAAAGCAGGTCGCCGTGGTGCCTGGTCCGTCGTGGGGCCGCTTCCCGCACGCCTTCAGCCACATTTTTGCCGGCGGCTACGCGGCGGGCTACTACAGCTACCTGTGGGCCGACGTGCTGGCGGCGGACGCCTTCTCCCGCTTTGAGGAAGAGGGGATTTTCAACCGCGAAACCGGCCAGTCGTTCCTCGATAACATCCTGAGCCGCGGCGGTTCTGAAGAGCCGATGATCCTCTTCAAACGCTTCCGCGGCCGTGAGCCGCAGCTGGACGCGATGCTGGATCACTACGGGATTAAGGGCTAATTTACCCGCCATACTTCAGGCTGCCTCTGCGGCAACTGCACTCACTCACCCCGGGAACCTACGCTGCGTTCGTTGCCGGGGATTTGTTCCCTTGTTGTCCTGAGGCAACGCGAATTATTTAGGGTAAAGCGGAAGTGAAAATCTGCTTAATTGATGAAACGGGCGCCGGAGACGGCGCCTTATCTGTTCTTGCCGCCCGCTGGGGGCTGGAGCATGACGAAGACAACCCGATGGCGCTGGCGATGACGCCGGAGCATCTGGAATTGCGCAAGCGCGACGAGCCGAAGCTTGGCGGCATCTTCGTTGATTTTGTCGGCGGGGCGATGGCCCATCGGCGCAAGTTCGGCGGCGGACGCGGCGAGGCGGTGGCCAAAGCGGTGGGGGTCAAGGGCGACTATCTGCCGGAGGTGGTGGACGCCACGGCGGGGCTGGGGCGCGACGCGTTTGTGCTCGCCTGCGTAGGCTGTCGCGTGCGGATGCTGGAGCGTAACCCGGTGGTGGCGGCGCTGCTTGATGATGGCCTTGCCCGCGGCTATGCCGACCCGGAAATTGGCCCGTGGCTGCAGCAGCGTCTGCAGCTTATTCACGCCTCAAGCCTGACGGCGCTGAGCGATATTACCCCGCGACCGCAGGTGGTCTATCTCGACCCGATGTTCCCGCACAAGCAGAAAAGCGCGCTGGTGAAAAAAGAGATGCGCGTCTTTCAGTCGCTGGTGGGGCCGGATTTAGACGCCGACGGCCTGCTCGAGCCGGCGCGCCGGCTGGCGACCAAACGGGTGGTGGTCAAACGGCCTGACTACGCGCCGCCGCTGGCGGACGTCGCCACGCCAAACGCGGTGGTCACCAAGGGCCATCGGTTTGATATTTACGCCGGCACGGCGGAATAACCTCTTCTCGCCGAATATCCCGCAGGGTAGCGCAACGCGCCTTATCCGGACTACGTAGCCCGGATAAGCATCGCGCGGCCTGTGCGCGGTTAGACGAACGGTGCCAGCGGATCGGCAATCTCAAAGGCGATGGCTCTGTCGGCCTTCGGAGGATAGATAAGCTCGCTGGTTATCGCGATCTTCACCTTTTTCGCCTCTTCCCGCGTCAGCTTCACCTGCTGGTCCCAGCCTTCGGTATAGACCGCGCCCCAGGCGCCGAGGTCCAGACAGGTGACGTAGTTTTCCTGGCGATAGGGCAGCGGCGCCACTTCCAGCAGGCTGGCCGCCGCGTTGTTGCCGGCAAATTTGCCCAGCAGAATCGCGTGCTGGCAGGTCATCAGCGCGTGGTTGCCCTTGTCATCGGTGGCGGCGTAGGCCACGTCCCCGGTGGCGTAGATCGCATCATGACCCATCACCTGAAGATCGCCGTTGACGTGCAGGCGGCCCTGGCGATCGCGCGGGGCGTCAATCTGCGCCGTCAGGTCGTTGGCCTGTACGCCGACGGTCCAGATAACGGTCTGCGACGCGATAGTCTGCCCGTCTTTCAGCGTCACGCCGGATGCGTCAATGCTTTCAACCTCCGCGTTCACCAGCCACTCAACGCCGAGCTCTGCGGAGGCCTGAACGATAACCTCGCGCAGCGCGTCGCTGTAGCGCGAGCCCGGCTGCGGGCCGCGTTCAACTACGACTACTCTGGTCTTAGCATTTGAGCCCAGGATGGCCCGCAGCTTGCCCGGAAGCTCCATCGCCATCTCGATGCCGGTAAAGCCGCCGCCGCAGACGACGACCGTATTGCGCGCCACGCTATCCGCGGCGTGGGCCAGGGATTTCAGATGGTTTTCCAGAACGGTGGCGCTTTCCAGCTGGTCGAGGTCGAAGGCGTGAGCCTCGGCGCCGACGACCTGGGTACGGTTAACGCGGCTGCCGCTGGCGAGAATCAGCCGGTCGTAGCCCGCGCGCTGCGCGTTACCGGAGGCATCGACCCACGCCACTTCTTTGGCGGCGGGCACGATGCGCTCAACGCTCCCGCGCAGGAAGCTGACGCCGGTGGCGTCAAATAATGGCTGTAGCGGGGCGACCAGCGTCGGCACATCGTCCTCATAGAAACGTGGACGTACCCGCAGCTCGGGCTGCGGGGCAATTACCGTGATTTCCACGGTCTCGTCGCGGTGCTTATCCGCCAGGCGTGCGGCGCTGAGCGCCGCCCACATTCCGGAAAAGCCCGCGCCGACGATCAGGATTTTTTTAGCCATTATGCTTTCACTCACTGTTTGCTACGATGTATTTACTCGGATTTTATTTGTCGTAGTTGTAAAGTGCAACGTGATTTGTGCTGTTGCCTGGGTTAAAAGCGGGGTTTCGATAATATGTATATGATAAATATTGAAATAATTATTTATCCTGCTGCTTAATACGGCACCCGTCTGGTATGGATGAAATGAAAAAGCTACAATAACTCAGATTTGTTTTGGCTGAGATAAGAGAATGGCGTTCTACAGTTCTGGCGTTGAGTACGGCATCCATAGTCTGATGTGCATGGTGGACAGCAAGGGCGACGCGCGCGACATGAGCGTGCGGGAAATCGCCGAGCTGCAAAGCGTGCCCTACGACTATCTGGCCAAAATTTTTACCCGCCTCTCCCGGGCAGGGCTGGTGCGCAGCATGGAGGGCAAGGGCGGCGGCTTCCAGCTGGCGAAGCCCGCCGAACACATCACCGTGCTGGACGTGGTCAATGCCATTGATGGCGATAAGCGTATTTTCGAGTGTCGTGAAATTCGCCAGCGGCTGGCGGTATTTGACGAGCAGCCGCCGGAGTGGGCCTGTGAAGGCATTTGTGGCGTGCGCTCGGTAATGGACATGGCCCAGCAGCGCATGGAAGAGGCGCTCGGGCAGCATACGATTTTGGATCTCGCCCGCAAGATGTACCGCAAGGCGCCGGATGAGTTTGTGATTGAAGTGCAGGAGTGGATTGACGCTCGTAAGAGCTAACCTCAGCCAGCTGCCGCTGGCCGAGGCCTGAGCCGACGCTATTTGTCGTCGACAGGGGTATTAATCATACGATTGAGCCACGGCACCAGAATCGCCATCACGATCGTCACCGCCAGGGTCACCAGGCCAATCTTGCCGAACACGTCGGTGTAGATTGGCAGGGTCTGCAGCGGGTCGGTGATATTTTCCGGCACCGCGGTGAAGGTCGCTACGTATCCCCCCATCAGGAAGGCTGCCGCCTGCGTCAGGAACCACATCCCGAGGATAAAGCCCATCAGCTGCTGGGGAACCAGCGCGGCGACCATCGCCAGGCCGAGTGCGCTAATCAGCAGCTCGCCAAGGCTCTGGAACAGATAGACCAGCACGATAAACCACGGCGAGGTGAGCCCCTGGGCGTCGGCAAACCAGATACCGGCGGCGGCGGCGGTCAGGAAGC
Source organism: Klebsiella sp. BIGb0132 (assembly GCF_024810075.1). Lineage (NCBI taxonomy): Bacteria > Pseudomonadati > Pseudomonadota > Gammaproteobacteria > Enterobacterales > Enterobacteriaceae > Klebsiella > Klebsiella sp. BIGb0132. The sequence continues at coordinate 313,636 of NZ_JANUDW010000005.1, forward strand.
CCAGCGAACATAAAAACATCCCAAGGGTAAACTTCATCGGCATGGTCAGGTCCCGACCTTTGTTGCCGAGGCGGGTGTAGATTGCCGCCAGTATCGGGCTGGCGACCACGACCCAGAACGGATTCAGCGCCTGGAAGCTGACCGGGTTAATGGTGATGCCAAGGATCTGGTGGTGCACGTTGTTGATGGCAAAAAAGTTGAGCGACGTGGGCATTTGCGCGTACAGGATGTAGAACAGCACCGCTTCCAGCATCAGGATAAAGGCGACAAACATCTTGTTGCGGCCGGTTTTATCCAGCTTAAAGGCCTCGCGAAAGAAGAAAATAATCACCACGATAGAGAGGACGATCAGCACCAGGTTGGCGATTTTCACGTTATGCATGAGCCAGGCGCAGAGGAAAATCATCGCTACCGTACCGACCAGTACGTACAGCAGGTTGCGCAGCACCAGCGGCCGATGGTCGGGCTCCGAACCGATATCTTTGACCATCCCACGGCAGGCGAAGTAGACCAGCAGAGCGATAATCAGCCCCGCCCCGCACAGGTTGTAGGTGACGGCGTAGCCGAACTTCTCGGCAATCACCGGCGCCAGCGATAGCGACAGCAGGGAGCCGATGTTAATCGACATATAAAACAGAGTGAATGCCCCGTCGAGGCGGGCGTCCTCCGGAGGATAGCACTTTGACAGCAGGCTGGCGGGGTTGGCCTTAAACAGTCCGTTCCCGACGGCGATGGTGCCCAGAGCGATAAAAATGAGATCGGGTTTCAGGAGCGACAGCCCGGTCATGAAATAGCCGAGCGCCAGCACAATCGCCCCCAGCACCAGCGTTCGTTTGGTGCCCAGCAGGTGGTCGCCGACGTAGCCGCCGATGGAGATCAGGCCGTAGACCAGCGCCGCAAATGCGCCGAAGGTAATAAACGCCTGTTCCTGAGAGAATCCGAGCTGTTTAACAAAGAAAACCGCCAGGATGCCCTGGACGCCGTAATAGCCAAATCGCTCCCATAACTCTACAAAAAAGATCATGAAGAACGGCCGCGGTTGCTGCAGCAGGCCCGTAGGTGCAGTTGTTTTCATATTCCTTCGCCTTTTAGTGCTATCCCAAAAAAGTATGAACGCGTATGCCAGAACGCGCTGAAAAAGTATTATGGCGCGCTATACTGCGGCCATTGGCTTAATGGTTAGATTATTATATAGATATTTTTTCTTATAATTGGTCGATCACACTAAATGATATTAAATGTGTGGGTTGATATCCTGATTGTGTCTCTTGGCGGGCGATAACGGTTCGTTTGGGATAGTCGGGATAATAGCGGGCGGGCGATGGCGGCGCGGACGGGAAAAGAAACGCCCGCATAAGCGGGCGCAGACAGGCTGATGCTGAGAAAGGCGAAAGCGTTATTCGTCTTCTTCGTCGCGCAGCGGGACAATCAGCATATCGACATGTACGGTGTTGATCAGCTGGCGTGCGGAGGACATCAGCTTGCTCCAGAAGTCCTGATGGTGGCCGCAGACGACCAGGTCCATATCGTATTTTTTAATGGCATCAACCAGCACCTGGCCGAGATCGCCGCTGCCGCTCAGGGTTTCCGTAATCGGATAGCCCGCGTTGCCGGAGAGTTCGCTCAGCGCGTGGTGGGTCTCTTCAGAAATGCGTTTCTGCATGTCGCCCAGATTGACGTCGATAAGACCGGTGTAGAGGTCGGAGTAATTCACATCGACGTGGATCAGGGAAACCTTGGCATTGTAGGGACGTGCCATAGAAACGGCTTTCTCTACCAGCACTTTGCTTTCCGGGGAGAGGTCTACTGCAATAAGAATATGTTTGTAAGCCATAGTGTTACTCCTTCCATAAGTTGTCGATGACCGTTGGACCAGACAGCTAGCGCTGCCGCTTCGCCCGCGTCCTGCGTGCTAATTCGCGGGGGTTCAGTCCGTTAAGGACTTAATTGTAGAAGATATTTCTACCTTATAGCGCCCCTCGCGCGCCGTCAATGCGCCTGGTTCACCAAATAGTTAAACAAATATATCCGTCTTATGTATTGATAACGATTAACCTTGTGGTAAAAAAATTAACGGATCTCCTACACTATTTAATGAGCCGATCGAATAAATAAACGTGATTGGTATCGCACTCTTCTATTGTATGGGTCGGGTATTGGGGAGCGCTAGCCCCGGAGACGTCTCCGAGGGTGGGTCGCCGGGGAGGAAGTATGATCAGCACGATTGCGCTGTTTTGGGCCCTGTGTATCGTTTGTGTGGTGAATATGGCACGCTACTTCTCATCATTGCGTGCGTTATTGGTAGTGCTACGTGGTTGCGATCCCTTGTTGTATCAATATGTTGATGGCGGGGGTTTTTTTACCTCTCACGGTCAGCCGGGTAAGCAGATGAGGCTGGTCTGGTATATCTACGGCCAGCGCTACCGCGATCATCATGACGACGAGTTTATTCGCCGCTGTGAACGGGTGCGGCGACAGTTTATTTTGACCAGCGCGCTGTGCGGCCTCGTGGTGGTGAGTATGGTTGCGCTACTTATCTGGCACTGAGCATAAGAAAGGCGGGGCTAGCCTCGCCTTCTTTGCATCGCAGTCAGGGCTTAACTGAGAATCTGAGGTCTGAGATATTGTCCTGGATTGAGATAATCTTGCCGCTGTAAGAGAGGTTCACTTCCCCGTTTTTATCTATGCCGGCACTCGTCAGACTCCCTGTCCCCTCAATCACCGGGCTCTTCTGCGTAAGCTGCTGGATAATTTCTGTATTGCTCCCTGCTATCTCATGCGACAGATAGTAACGATAGATTGTAGGCACCGTTGCGCCACCGCGGCTGTTAACGGTCATATAGAGCCAAACGCCGTCAGACAATTTATAAACACGCTGGAGCTCATCGCTATTTCGCGGGTCGGGCCGGTGGTTCAGCCACACAAATCCGACGATCAGGACCAGTAGTGCCAGCGTAACAAACCGATGGAGCCATCTAATAACCGTTCTGAATGGCATAATCTATCCCTTCTCTGATATTGCGCTGATCCGTAGGGTCATCTCCATAGGGCGGTTTTTCGTACCATTTCCCCCATCCGGGTTTTGAGGTTCCCGCGCGACCCTGAGCCCAACCCGCGCCCATAAGAAGAATGTTTGCAGGAATACCTGCGGCAGTGCCGGTAGCCCCAAAATTGAAATTACCGAACGCTGCGAAATACGGGTCGAATTTTTTATAATCCCACGGGCCGCCATTTCTGACTTTTTGATAAAACCAGTAATACGTTGATGGTGTGGCCATATTACGCGTCATTCCTTGACGGCGTGCTTCACGCATATTGGTCACTATAACGATTGAACCAGGTCCAGGGATGGGGACAGAAGCCATACATTCTCCACTGTGCGGTATTTTATCCTGCCCGGGATGATATTTTTTTTCCTCCAGCGGTTTTGAACAAAAAATGTTCAGATTTTCCTCATGCCAGAAAAAAATTAAGTAAAACAACGGACATAAAAAAAGCGGGTCAGTTTCCTGACCCGCTTTTTTGTCGCTTTTAGCTTCTTAGATAAGCTTCAGCGCTATCCAGTACAGCCCGCCTGACAGCAGAATCGCCGCCGGGAGGGTGAGAACCCACGCCATCAGAATACTGGTGACGGTTTTTCTCTGCAGTCCGCCGCCGTCAACGAGCATCGTCCCTGCAACCGAGGAGGAGAGCACGTGGGTGGTGGAAACCGGCATCCCGGTGTAGCTCGCCAGACCAATCGATACGGCTGCGGTCATCTGGGCCGACATACCCTGTGCGTAGGTCATGCCTTTCTTACCGATCTTCTCGCCGATAGTGGTCGCCACGCGGCGCCAGCCGATCATGGTGCCGATACCTAACGCCAGAGCAACCGCCATAATGATCCAGATTGGCGCGTACTCGATGGTGCTCAGCATATCGGTTTTAAGCTTCTTCAGCAGACGCTTATCATCGCCATTCACTTCCGGCAGCTTCGCGACTTTGTCGGTGGTGTCGGAAATACACAGCATAATGCGGCGCATCTGGCTACGCTGATCGAGAGTGAGCGCGTCGTAGCTTTCGATTCCGGTGAGCATCGTTTTCACGCGGCTAAGCGCGTTGACGGTGTTCGCCGGATGGCAGTGGAACTCGCCCGCGGCGACCGCGCCGGCTTCCGGTGACGGAATCAGCTGGTCAACGCCGGTCGCTTTCTTCAGCAGCTCAGGACGCTGTTCGAAGAAGGTTTCCACGTTATTGACCGCATCGCGGGTACGGGTGATTTCGTAGCCGGAAGCGTTCATGTTAACCACGAAACCTGCCGGCGCTACGCCGATAAGCACCAGCATCACCAGGCCAATGCCCTTCTGGCCGTCGTTCGCGCCGTGCGAGAATGACACGCCTATTGCTGACAGAATCAGCGCAATGCGGGTCCAGAACGGCGGTTTTTTCTTGCCGTCTTTCTTTTCACGTTCAGCAGGCGTCAGGTGGATACGAGCGCGTTTCTTGGTATTGCTCCAGTAGCGGCGCAGAATGAAAATCAGGCCGCCAGCCACCACCAGGCCCACGATAGGCGAGACGATCAGCGAGGCGAAAATACCGATGACTTTCGGGATATTCAGCGCGTCAACCACCGAGGTGCCGGTCATCAATGCATTGGTTAAACCAATCCCGATGATGGCGCCGATCAGCGTATGCGAACTGGAGGCCGGAAGACCAAAGTACCAGGTTCCGAGGTTCCAGATAATAGCCGCCAGCAGCATGGAGAACACCATAGCGAGGCCATGTGCAGAACCCATGTTAAGCAGCAGGTCGGTCGGCAACATATGCACAATGGCATAAGCTACGCTAAGACCACCTAACAGAACGCCGAAAAAGTTGAAGAGAGCCGCCATCGCCACAGCAAGCTGCGACCGCATTGCGCGTGTGTAGATCACAGTTGCAACAGCGTTTGCGGTATCATGAAAACCGTTAATCGCTTCGTAAAACAGCACGAAAGCTAAAGCAAGCAATAGTAATAGCCCGGTATGTAAATCCAGACCGGCAAATAAATGTAGCATAGGACGTTACGCCATTTTGAGGACATGAACGCGGCGCATTATCAGTGACTTTAGCGGCGCGGGCAAAGTGAAATATAGACTTTTTTTGATTTCCCTGCTCTTCAGGTACGACGCGCTTGGGAGTAATCCTATATATTTCAATGATGTAAATAAATACTTAATTTTTCGCGCTGGTGCGACCAGCGTGAAATATTTACAATTCCCGACAATCGGGACATGAGGAAAGCAGTGTGGAAAGGTTTGATGCCATTGTAATCGGCGCCGGAGCGGCGGGAATGTTTTGTGCAGCACAGGCGGGCCAGGCGGGGCTGCGCGTGCTGCTGCTGGATAATGGCAAAAAGCCGGGCCGTAAAATCCTGATGTCCGGCGGCGGGCGCTGCAATTTTACCAATATGTATATCGAGCCGGCGGCCTATCTCAGCCAGAACCCGCATTTTTGCAAGTCGGCGCTGGCGCGCTACACCCAGTGGGATTTTATCGAGCTGGTGGGTAAACACGGCATCGCCTGGCATGAGAAGACGCTCGGCCAGCTGTTCTGCGACGACTCTGCCGAACAGGTGGTCAACCTGCTGCTGGCTGAATGTGAAAAGGGCGGCGTGCAGCTCCGCCTGCGCACGGAGATCCTGAGCGTCGAGCGCGACGACGCGGGCTTCACCCTGCAGCTTAACGGCGAAACGGTGGCGGCGAACAGGCTGGTGGTCGCCTCCGGCGGCCTGTCGATGCCTGGCCTTGGCGCGTCGCCGTTCGGCTACAAGCTGGCCGAACAGTTTGGCCTGACGGTGCTGCCGACCCGCGCCGGGCTGGTGCCTTTTACCCTGCATAAACCGCTGCTCGAGCAGCTGCAGATGCTCTCCGGCGTGTCGGTGCCATCGACCATTACCGCCGAGAACGGCACGGTTTTCCGCGAGAATCTGCTGTTTACCCATCGCGGACTCTCCGGTCCGGCGGTGCTGCAAATTTCCAGCTACTGGCAGTCGGGAGAATTCGTCAGCATCAATCTGCTGCCGGACTGCAGTCTCGACGACTTCCTCAACCAGCAGCGGGCAGAGCATCCGAATCAAAGCCTGAAAAATACCCTCGCCATGCAGCTGCCGAAGCGTCTGGTCGAGTGCCTGCAGCAGCTGGGGCAGATCCCGGACGTCACGCTGAAGCAGCTCAACCTCCGCGAGCAGGAGGCGCTGGTGGAGACGCTGACCGCCTGGCGCGTGCAGCCCAACGGCACCGAGGGCTATCGGACGGCGGAGGTGACCCTCGGCGGCGTGGATACCAACGAACTCTCCTCCCGCACGATGGAAGCGCGGAAAGTGCCCGGGCTCTATTTTATCGGCGAAGTGATGGACGTCACCGGCTGGCTCGGCGGCTATAACTTCCAGTGGGCGTGGGCCTCCGCCTGGGCCTGCGCGCAGGCGCTGGCCCAGAAGTAGGGCGCTACTCCCCGGCGGCAGAAGGCGGCGTAAACAGCGCCTGCCAGGCGCGCGCCGCCCCGTTAATCTCCTCTTTGCGGCTAACCCGGATCAGGTTGGCGCAGAGCTCCGGGGCATCCAGCGGGCGATAGACGATGCCCGGAATGCCGACCTGCACCACCGGCTCGGGGACCAGCGCCACGCCCAGCCCGGCGCCGGCCATCGCCAGCACGCTCAGCGTCCCCGAGGCGCGCGAGACGAGGTGATTTTCCCTGCCGTCGAGCGCCCGCAGCGTTGACGCCAGCCGCGCGTCCGCATCGTGGCTGGCGTAGAGGATCAGCGCTTCGTCCGCCAGCATCTCAACGGTCAGCCGCGGGTGAGCGGCCAGCGGGCTCTCTTCATTCATCGCCACGAACCGCTGCCAGCTGCCGACCGCCTCGCGGCGCAGCGCCGGGTGGTTTGCGCCTTGAAAATCAGGCAGATAGCCAATATCCAGCTGGTCATGCAGAATGGCTTCAATTTGCTGATGCGGCTCCAGCTCCTGCACCCTGAGCTCCGCCTGCGGATAGCGCTGGTGGAAGAGCCGCATATCGGCAATCAGCCGCCCGCTGAGCACCGCGTTACCGGCAAAGCCGACCCGCACCTGGCCCATCTCCCCTTTGAGCGACCGTTCGACCATTAAGCGACTATGCTCAGTCTGGGCGAGGATATTTTGCGCCTGAACCTGCAGCAGCTTTCCGGCTTCGGTAAGCGTCACCCGCCGGCTGGAGCGGATAAATAGCGCGCCTCCCAGCTCGTTTTCGAGGTCTTTAATCTGCTTGCTCAGCGCGGGCTGCACGATGTGCAGGCGCTCGGCGGCGCGGCCGAAATGGCTCTCCTCGGCGACGGCCAAAAAGTAGCGCAGGTGGCGTAGTTCCATAGGGACCCTCATTCATCACTTAAAGTGATTGATCGATGAAATCTGTATATTTGAGTTTATTGGATCGCGGGCACAAACTACACCCCGTTCACTAATCGGAGAGAGCAACATGCATAGCCAACTGCAGGACCGCCAGCAGCTTAACGACCTGATGACAGGCTGGATCCATCGCGATCTGAGCGAATGGGATAAATTACGCGAGCTGTTTCACCCGGACGGAACGATAGAAATTACCTGGTTTGAAGGGCTGGCCAGCGATTTTATCGATGGCTCGATGCGAATGGGCGCCTCTGAGCTGCGGACCCGGCACCTTATTAGCTCCCCGATCGTGCAGTTCAGCGACGACGGCAGCCGCGCGATCCTCGAAACCTGCGCCATGATTATTGCGGAAAATACCCGGCTGAATATCGGCTGCGAGTGCCACAACCGTTTTTACGATATGGCGGAAAAGCGCGACGGCGTGTGGCGGCTATTCCACCGGCAGAGTATCTACGATATGGGGACCTTTACCTTCCCGCTGGGGCCGACTGAGATTGATTCGGCGCTGGCGGCAAAGTATCCGCGCGAATACGCCGCGCTGGGCTATCTGCTTGAGCAGAGCGGTTTTCCGGTACAGCGGGTTTTTGCCACCCGAGGCAGCGACCAGGAGCGGGAGATGAAAGCCGCAGGCATGCGCTGGCTTTCGGCATAGCGTGGGCAAAGCGGGCCGCCGGGCGCGAGCCGGCGGGCCCGTACGCCGTCAGTTCAGACCAAGAAAGTACTGGGCGATTTTGAAGTAGATGATAAGCCCGGTGCCGTCGATCAGGGTGGCGATAAACGGCGCGGAGACTACCGCCGGGTCGATACCGACGCGCTTGAGCACCATCGGGATCACCGACGATACCAGCGCGCTCCACAGCGTAATGCACACCAGCGTCAGGCTGACGATCAGGGTGATTTCCATCCCGATGCCCATCATCCAGGCGCGCAGGCATCCCGCCAGCCCGAGCGTGAGGGCGATCAGCAGCGACGTTGAGACCTCTTTGCGGATAACCCGTCCCATATCGCGCAGCCGCACTTCGCCCAGCGCCATAGAGCGCACCAGCGTGGAGGTGATCTGCGTGCCGCTGTTGCCGCCGGTGCCGATCAGCAGCGGGATAAAGAAGGCCAGCGCAATGGCCGACTCCAGCGCCTCTTCAAAGTGCTGGATAACGCTGCTGGTGTAGGCTTCGGCGACGAACAGCAGCAGCAGCCAGACCGAACGCTTCTTCCACAGCGTCCACGGGCTTATCTCCAGATAGGGCTTCTCCAGCGGCAGCGTCGCGCCCTGCAGATGTGCGTCTTCGGTGACCTCATCTTCCAGCAGATGGGCGATCTCCTTCTCCATCAGGCAGCCCACCAGCTCGCCTTTTTCGACCACCGGCACCAGGTTGAGCCCGCGTTCTCCCAGTTCGGCCACCACCTGCTGGCGCTCATCATCGGGCTTTACGCGGAACAGGCAGCTGTCCATTAAGTAGCGAATGGGCTGCGTGGTATCGCTCTCCTGCAGCAGTTTTTTAATCGACAGGCTGCCGCGCAGCTTCCTGCCGGCGACGACGAAAACCTGGCCTGGGATATCGTCGCTGGTGAGCTGCGAGACAAAGCGCTCCCGCGCTTCATGAACGCTGAGCTGCTCCGGCAGCGTAATAAAGTCGGTACGCATGTACTGGGCGATGGCATCGCCGTCGAAGGCGGCGTTAGCCGGATGGGTGGCGCAGTGTTGGATGGATGACATGGTGTAATTCCCTATAAAAAATCACTCATAGGGGCGAACAAGACAGGATGAGCACAGGCAGATCCCTACGTCCTGGTTTTAGCACTGTACAACGTATCCGTCCGGCACGAATGCCGTCAGAAGTTACCTTGGCAACACCTTGATTCGATGGATGCCTGTATTTCCCTGAGTGGTCTCTCTCGATACCAGCAGGGCGGTAACTTATATTTGTGCAGGAGCCTCGCCATAACGAGATCGTTAAATGAGGCGCCATTATTCACGAAAAGAGATAGTTAACCAGGTTGATAATTCAACATGTTTATCAACTGTTGATAAACGGCGGCGGTTTTGTTTACCGATCCGCCGTTGCGTTCCCGCCGAACGCGAGGCTAGGAGTGGGCGTGCTCCTCCTCCGCGGTCAGGCAGTGCAAATGCCCGTGGCGCACGCCGCGCTGGGCAATCACCTCATCGGCGAAGTGCTGCACTTCGCCCATTTCCCCTTTCAGTACCGCAATCTCGAGGCAGTCATCGTGGCTGATGTGCACATGCAGCGTGGCGACGGAGAGATCGTGGTGATGGTGCTGGGTGGCAATCAGCCGGCTCGCCAGCTCGCGCTTCTCGTGCTCGTACACGTAGGAGAGCACCGCGTAGCCGCGCTGTTCACTCTTTTGCGCGTGTTCATGCATCAGGGTATTGCGCAAAATATCGCGCACCGCTTCCGAGCGGTTGTTATAGCCCCGCTGTTCGCTGAGCGCATCAAGGGTGGCAAGAAGCTCATCATCAAGGGTCAGGGTTACGCGCTGCATGGCTGTTTCTCTTTGGTCAGGGAGGCTGGAAAAGCGGGAAGTACCGCGCGCTGTAGCGCCCGACCCGCGGTGGACTGAAGACGCAGCGGTGAGCTTATCTCCGTCGTTTCAACAATTTGCCCGCTCTCCATCACCATCACCCGCTGGCAAAAGCGTTCGACCAGCCGCAGGTCATGGGTGATAAACAGGCAGGCGGTGGAAAACTGAGCCTGCAGACGCTTGAGGAGGGCAAGGATCTCCGCCTGCAGGACGAGATCCAGATTCGACACCGCCTCATCAAGGATCAGCAGCTGCGGCCGCACCACCAGCGCCCGGGCCAGGCACACGCGCTGGAGCTGGCCGCCGCTGAGCTGCAGCGGGCGCTTGTGGAGCAGGTCAGCGCTGAGATCGACCGCCTGCAGCATCGCCTTCACCTGCGCCGTGCGCTCATCGCGGGAGTAGCGGAACAGGTGGCGCAGCGGTTCGCTGATAATCTCCAGCACCGTTTTACGCGGATTCACCGCGCTCAGCGGGTCCTGAAAAACCAGCTGGATATCGCGGCGAAAGGTGCGCAGAGCCTCGTCCTTCAGGGCCGGGAGCGGGGTATCGCGCCAGGCGATAACGCCGCAATCGGGTGATTCCAGCCCCACCAGCATGCGTGCGAGGGTGCTTTTGCCGCAGCCGCTGCGGCCGAGCAGGGCCACCGTCTCCCCCGGCGCGATGCTGAGGTTGATCTGCTGCAGCACCGCCGGGTGATGCGGGTAATCGTGGCTGACGCCAGTGACGTTAAGTAAATTCACGCTCTGCTCTCCATTCCATACAGCGCCAGGTGCGCCGCCAGCAGCCGTCGGCTGACCGGATGCCGCGGGGCGCTGAACAAGGTTGCCACGTCGCAGCGCTCGACGATACGACCCTCGTCCATCACCGCGACCTCGTGCGCCAGCCGTGCCACCACGCCCATATCGTGCGTAATCAGCAGCAGGCCCTGGCCGCGGCTGGTGACGATCTCCTCCAGCAGGTCAAGAATGCGCGCCTGGGCGACGGCATCGAGGTCGGTGGTGGGCTCATCGGCAAAGATAAACGGCGCCTCGCTCAGCACGGCCAGGGCAATCATCATCCGCTGCAGCATGCCGCCGCTCATCTCGAAGGGGTAGCGCCTGAGCAGCTGGGCGGGATTCTCCAGCCCCACCGCCTGCAGGGCGGTGATAAATGCCGCCTCATCCGGCGGCCGGCCGACGGCGCGGCAGGTTTCCCTGGCGTGAGCCGCCATGGTGTGCAGCGGGTTAAAGGCGCTGCGAGGATTCTGCATGATGGTGGCGACGGTGGCGCCGCGCAGCTGCCTGCCGTGGACCGGTATTCCGTCGAGCAGGATGCGCCCGGCGCTCTGCCTGACGCCGGGCGGCAGAACCTCAAGGGCCGCGGCGCAGGTCAGCGATTTTCCGCAGCCGCTGCTGCCGAGCAGCGCCAGCACCCGGCCGCGCCGCAGCGTTAGCGACAGATCGTGGACCAGCGGCCGCTCGGCGTGGAGGGTGAACTGCTCGAGCTCGATCTTCTGTGGCATCAGTGGCTATGCTCCGCGATCAGGTGAGGATCGAGACGATCGCGCAGCGCGTCGCCCACCAGGTTAAAGGCCATCACGCTGATAAACAGCGCCAGGCCCGGCCACAGCATCTGCAGCGGCTGGGTCCAGATATACTGGCGCGCGTCGTTAATCATCACTCCCCACTCGGCGGTTGGCGCGCTGACGCCAAGGCCAAGGAACGACATTCCGGCGACGTGCAGCATCATATGGCCGATATCGAGGGTGGCGAGCACCAGCAGCGACGGCACCACCGCGCCCGCCAGATGATCGACAAAGACGCGGACATGCCCCGCCCCGCAAAGCCGGGAGGCGAGCACAAACTCACGCTGGCGTAGCGAAATCGTCAGGCTGCGCACCATCCGCGCGTACCATGCCCAGTGCGACAGGGCGATGGCGATAATCACGTTAGTCAGCCCGGTACCCAGTACGCCCACCATGAAAAACGACAGGATAGAGGTCGGGAAGGTCATAAACATATCGGCAACCCGCATGGTGAGCTGATCGACCCGGCCGCCCATCAGCCCGGCGCAGCCGCCGATGATCAGCCCCAGCGCCAGCACCAGCAGCAGGCAGGCCAGCACCGCGCCGAGAGAAACCCGCGTGGCGGCCAGCAGGCGGGAAAAAATATCGCGTCCCAGGTGGTCGGTTCCCAGCCAGTGCCGGGCGTCCGGCGAGAGCAGGCGTGACGGTAAATCAACGGCCTGCGGGTCGTAGGGCAGCCACCACTGGGCGGTGAGGGCGATCGGCACCAGCAGGATAATGGCGATCAGCGCCAGGCGAACCGGCCAGCGGGCAGAAAGAAAAAGGTTCACGGGTGCGCTCCTTCATGGCGGCGAATACGCGGGTCCAGCGCGGCGTTGAGCAGGTCAACCGTCAGGTTGCAGAGCGCAAATACCACCACCATCACCAGCGTGAAGCACTGGATAACCGGGTAGTCGCGGTTAAAGATGGCCGACACCGCGTAGCGCCCGATGCCCGGCCAGGCAAAGATATTTTCGATAATCATCGTGCCGCCAATCAGCTCGGCAATATGCATCCCGATAGCGGTCACCACGGGCAGCGAGGCGTTGCGCAGGATATGGCGGCGTTCGGTTTGCCTGTCGCTCAGCCCGCGCAGCCGCGCCCAGGTGACGTGGCGCTGGCCAGCAACCTCCAGCATGCTGGCGCGCAGCAGGCGGGCGTTAATGGCCAGCGACATCAGGGCTATCGACGCTGCGGGCAGAATAAGGTGTCGCCAGCCGCCGTAGCCCAGCGCCGGCAGCCACTGCAAATAGACCGAAAAAAGCATCACCAGCAGGAAGGCGAGCCAGAAGTTGGGCATCGAAACGCCGAGAAAGGCGATCGCCCGCACGATGAAATCCGCCGGGCGGTCGCGATGGCGGGCGGCCCAAATCCCCAGCGGCACGGAGGTCAGCAGGATAATAACCAGCGCCGCGCCCGCCAGCTGCAGCGTGGCGGGCAGGAAGTGCATCACGTCGTCGAGCACCGGCCGCTGGGTGGCGAAGGAGAGGCCAAAATCGAGATGCAGCGCCTTCCACAGCCAGCTGGCGTACTGGGCGACGAGCGGCTGGTCCAGCCCGAGCATCGCGCGGGTGGAGGCCACCATCTCCGGCGTCGGCGGAAGATTTGACAGGCGCAGATAGTCCAGCGCCGGGTCGCCGGTTCCGAGACGCAGCATGAGAAAGATAATGACCGAGGCGGCGAAAATCATCGGTATCAGCAGCAGGATGCGCCGCAGTACGTAGCGCCGCATCAGGGCTGCTCCGGCCGGATCTGTTCGAACGGAATCTCAGCGGCGATGGCAGCGTAGGGGATCGTACCGAGCTCGGGTTTTGCCACCACCATCATCGAGACGTAGCTGATGGGCAGATAGACCGCATCGTTGTGCAGGCGGGTCAGGATGTCGCGATACAGCGTCTGGCGCTGGGTTTCGTCGGTAGTCGTCAGCACCTTGCCAATCTGCTGGTCGATAAGCGCCTTATCGGCTAACCCCTGCTGGGCCTGATAGTCGGCGTGAGAGGGGACGCGCATTGAGCTCATAAAGGCGTGTGGATCGTACGGCGCGCCCCAGGTGCGGTTAAAAATCATGCCGAAGCGCCCGTCGCGCTGGCGGGCATAAATGCTGCTCTCTTCTTCGCCGTTCAGCACGACGTCGACGCCAACCTGGCGCATATCGGCCTGCATAATTTCGGCCATGGATTTGCTCAGGGCGTCGGTGCCGATAAACGACATCTCGATGCGCAGCGGCTGGCCATTTTTGCGACGGATCTGCTCGCCCGCGGGCTTCAGCCAGCCGGCTTTCTCCAGCAGGGCGTTAGCCTGCTGCGGATCGTAGCGGCGCGGGGTCAGGCCGATATTGGCATAGGGGACCGAAGGGGCGAACAGCGTATCGGCGACCTGCTGGGTGCCGTACAGCGCGTTGTCGATCAGCGACTTTTTGTTGACCGCATAGTTGAGCGCTTCCCGCACCGCCAGCTCATTAGTGGGCGCTTTGGCAGAGTTAAGCGCCAGCATCACCGTTTCGACGGGCTGAGAAAGCTGGGTGCGCCAGGCCGGGCTATGGCTGAAACGCGCGAAGGTATCCAGCGGCAGCAGGCCCTCGTTGCCGTAGAGCAGATCGATATCGCCGGTTTCAAAGGCGACGGCGCGGGTCATCGGGTCCGGGATCACCTTCACGGTCACCTGGTCAATCGCCGGTTTTTCGCCCCAGTAGCGTGGGTTACGCACCAGCACGTCAAGCTGGTTGAGCTTCGTGGTTTTCAGCACCCACGGCCCGGTGCCGATGGGCGCCTTAATGCCGTGAACGGTGCCGCCGTCAACAAACTGTGACGGGGCGATAAAGCGGAACGGACGCGGCAGCGCCAGCTCCTGCAGAAAAGGGTAGTAGGCGCTTTTCAGGGTAATTTGCAGCTGGGTATCGCTCAGCGCCCTGACATCGCTAATCTGATTGGTCAGCTCGAGCCAGGCGTGGCGCTGCCTGTTCGCCAGCACCGCCTGAAAATTGGCTACCGCCGCCTGGGCGTTAAACGGCTCGCCGTTAGAGAACTGCACGTCACTGCGCAGGGTAAACAGCCAGACCTTGCCGTCCGCGGAGTGGGTCCAGCGGCTCGCCAGCCACGGCTTGACCGAGCCATCCTGCTGATATTTGACCAGCGGCTCGTAGACCATGCTTTGGGCGAACATCTGGTTGGGCGTATAGAGGTGGGGATTCAGGGGGCCGACGTTTACCGGCCAGGCGGTGACGACTTCGCGCGCGGCGGCGCCGGTTAGCAGAGGCAGACAGAGGCAAACCGCCGTCAGAAGGGGGCGGAAGAGGGTGCGGAGGATCGACAAGGCGTTAATCTCAGTGAGCAGAAAAGTATGATGATTTTAATAATTCATCATACTTTAGGAGTAACTCAGATCAATCAATGGCCCGATAGTATAAGAAAATCATATAGACGCGGTGCCATCAGGGTGCCTGAAGAGATCCAGCAGCGTGGCGAGCTGTTCATCAATGGGGGCGACATCGCGCTTAACGATCAGGTGCAGCGGGGTCGCGCGGCGGGCGCCGTGGCTCAGCGGCAGCGGCTTCAGCTCCCCCTGGGCGAGCTGTTGGCGAATGCGCTCTTCGGGTAGCCAGCCGAAACCGACCTGATAGAGCACGGCGTCAATCGCGGCATCAATGGTGGAGAAGGTCCACGCGTCGCGGCCCGGCTGGCGCTCGTTGTGGCGATCGGCGATTTGCACCAGCGGCCAGCGGGCGAGGGCGCTATCGTCCAGCGGCCCGTCGAGGGCGACAAGCGGATGGTCCCGGTGGGCCACGGCGATAAAATCGATGTTCATCAGCCACTCGCCGCGGCCGGTAATATCCTGGCGGCGGGTGAGCACCATCACGTCAGCCTCGCTGTGCGCCGCGCTCTCGTCGCCGACGTTTTCCAGCACCTCCGTTAGCCTGACCTGGGTTTGCGGGTAGCGCTGCTGGAACTGGCGCAGAATAGCAAACAGCCGCTGGCGAGGAAAAATGCTGTCGACCACCAGATCGAGCCTGCTGCGGGCGCCGTTGCGCAGCGCAACAGCGTGATTTTCAACGTAGTAAAAGGCCTGCAGCAGCGGCTTAACCTGGGCGAGCAGCAGCTCGCCCGCCGGCGTTAATACCGCGCGGCGTCCGGATGGCGTCAGCAGCGTCACCCCCAGCCTCTCCTGCAGCAGGGCGAGGTTGTAGCTGACCGACGACTGGCTGCGATGGGTCTCCTCCGCGGCCCTGGCGAAGCTGCCCAGGGCGATAACCTTCTCCAGCAGAGCCCATTGTTCGAGCGTTGTCTTATGCATAACTCATCTAAAAAGTGGATGGATTCAATCCAAACATAGCGTTATTCATTCATTTTTTAAAGCAGTACGCTGGATTCCAACAACAGAGGAGCAAGCACAATGAACGCTTTTGACAAACACGATTTGAGCGGTTTTATCGGCAAACATCTGGTTTATACCTACGATAATGGGTGGAACTACGAAATTTACGTCAAAAATGGCCACACCCTCGACTACCGTATTCATAGCGGGATCGTCGGCAATCGGTGGGTGAAAGATCAGCAGGCCTTTATCGTACGAGTGGGCGCCAGCATCTATAAAATCTCGTGGACCGAACCAACCGGGACCGACGTCAGCCTGATCGTTAATCTCGGCGATCGGCTGTTTCACGGCACCATCTTCTTTCCGCGCTGGGTTATCAACGATCCGCAAAAAACCGTCTGCTTCCAGAATGAGCATATTCCGCTGATGGAGTCTTACCGCGCCGCCGGTCCGGCCTATCCGACGGAAGTGATTGATGAGTTTGCGACAATTACCTTTGTTCGCGACTGCGGCGCCAATAATGACGCTGTTATTAATTGTCCCGCTAATCAATTACCGGCTGATTTTCCTGCAAACTTGTAATATTCCGGAAATAATTTTGTGATCTACATTAGATTTTATCGTTAGCAGCATCGCGTAAAGTTATATTTATTCTTTAACGGTTTAATGTTTGTTTACTTTACCACCCCCGAGCTCCTGGCCTGCCCTGGGACAGGAGCCGAATCCCGCTCTCAAAACAGCCATCACAATTAATAAACTTATTTATAAAACAACTGGTTGTATTGCCGATCGCCAACTATATTAATTTCTTAATATTATCCTAAGCAACCCCGTCTAAATTAAATAACGTCAAATACCCTGCAATAGAAATGTGGCATTGAAAGAATTTCATTTTCATTTTGTTTAAGTCCGCTGGCGCAGGATATTTTTTTCTACCGGCCTGAGTTGGATCGGGCCAAATACAGAGCAGGAAAATGATGAGCGAATTTTTGCCGTTTTCGCGCCCGTCTATGGGTGACGCAGAGCTGGCCGCGCTGCGTGAAGTTTTGCAATCAGGTTGGATCACCACCGGGCCGAAAAATCAGGCGCTGGAAGAAGCCTTCTGCACGCTGACCGGCAACCGTCACGCGGTGGCGGTCAGCTCGGCGACCGGCGGCATGCACGTGACGCTGATGGCGCTGGGCATCGGCGCCGGCGATGAGGTGATCACCCCTTCACAGACCTGGGTCTCGACCCTGAACATGATCTGCCTGCTGGGCGCGACGCCGGTGATGATCGACGTCGATCGCGATAACCTGATGATTACCGCTGACGCGGTCGAAGCGGCGATTACTCCCCGCACCAGGGCTATCGTTCCCGTGCATTACGCCGGCGCTCCGGCGGATATCGACGCGATTCGCGCCGTCGGCGAACGCCACGGCATCGCGGTGATTGAAGATGCCGCCCACGCGGCGGGGACGTACTACAAGGGCCGCCACGTCGGCAGCCGCGGTACCGCAATCTTCTCCTTCCACGCCATTAAAAATATGACCTGCGCCGAAGGCGGGCTGGTCGTCACCGATGACGACGAGCTGGCTGCGCGTATCCGTAGCCTCAAATTCCACGGCCTTGGCGTTGACGCCTACGACCGTCAGACCCTCGGGCGCGCCCCGCAGGCGGAGGTGATCTCCCCGGGCTTCAAGTACAACCTCGCCGACATCAACGCCGCGCTGGCGCTGGTGCAGCTGGATAAGTTGCCGCACGCCAACCAGCGTCGCGCTGACATCGCCCGCCGCTATCTGAGCGAGCTGGCGGATACCCCGTTCGCGCCGCTGCAGGTGCCGAACTGGGAGCACCAGCACGCCTGGCACCTGTTTATTATTCGCGTCGATGAGGCCCTCTGCGGTATTAATCGCGATGCCTTAATGGAGCAGCTGAAAGCCATGGGGATCGGCACCGGCCTGCATTTCCGCGCGGCGCATACGCAAAAATATTACCGCGAGCGCTTCCCGGCGCTGTCATTGCCAAACACGGAATGGAACAGCGCGCGCATTTGTTCACTCCCGCTGTTCCCGGATATGACCGATGACGACGTCACTCGCGTTATCTCCGCTCTGCACCAGCTGTCAGGACGTTAATATGTTTACTTATCCTCCCGTGAAGAAGGTCTCGGTGGTCATCCCTGTGTATAACGAGCAGGAGAGTTTGCCAGAGCTCATTCGCCGCACGGATACCGCCTGCGCCACCCTTGGGCGTGAATATGAAATCCTGCTGGTCGACGACGGCAGCAGCGATGACTCCGCCCTGATGCTGACGGCGGCGGCCGAAGCCGAAGGCAGCCACGTCGTGGCGGTGCTGCTGAACCGCAACTACGGCCAGCACTCGGCGATCATGGCGGGCTTTAGCCACGTCACCGGCGATCTGATTATTACCCTTGATGCCGATCTGCAAAACCCGCCGGAGGAGATCCCGCGGCTGGTCGAGAAAGCGGACGAGGGCTATGACGTGGTCGGAACCGTGCGTCAGAACCGCCAGGACACCTTCTTCCGCAAAGCCGCATCGAAGACCATCAACCGCCTGATCCAGCGCACCACCGGTAAAGCGATGGGCGACTACGGCTGCATGCTGCGGGCCTATCGCCGCCATATCATCGACGCGATGCTCAACTGCCACGAGCGCAGTACGTTTATTCCGATCCTCGCGAACACCTTTGCCCGCCGGGCGGTGGAGATCCCGGTGATGCACGCCGAGCGTGAGTTCGGCGACTCCAAATACAGCTTTATGCGCCTGATTAACCTGATGTACGACCTGGTGACCTGCCTGACCACCACGCCGCTGCGTCTGCTCAGCGTTTTCGGCAGCGTGATCGCCCTGCTGGGCTTTGCCTTCTCGATCCTGCTGATCGTCCTGCGCCTGGTGCTGGGTCCACAGTGGGCGGCCGAAGGGGTGTTCGTGCTCTTTGCCGTGCTGTTTATGTTTATCGGCGCCCAGTTTGTCGGCATGGGCCTGCTTGGGGAGTATATCGGCCGCATCTATAACGATGTTCGCGCTCGCCCCCGCTACTTTATTCAACGTGTTGTTCGTCAGCCGGAAACGGCATCTCAAGAGGAAGATCGTTCATGAAAGCCGTAGTCTTCGCTTATCACGATATGGGTTGCGCAGGTATTCAGTCCCTGCTGGACGCCGGGTATGACATCGCCGCTATTTTCACCCATCCGGATAACCCCGGCGAAAACCATTTCTTTGCTTCGGTGGCGCGTCTCGCTGCGGAACAGGGTATCCCGGTATGGGCGCCAGAAGATGTGAATCACCCGCTGTGGATTGAACGTATCCGTGAAATAAAGCCGGACGTGCTGTTCTCCTTCTACTACCGCAATCTGCTGGGCGATGAGATCCTCAATCTTGCGCCGCAGGGCGCCTTTAACCTGCACGGCTCCCTGCTGCCGAAGTATCGCGGCCGCGCGCCGCTGAACTGGGTGCTGGTCAACGGAGAGCGCGCAACGGGCGTCACCCTGCACCGCATGATCGGCCGCGCCGATGCCGGCGATATTGTCGCCCAGCAGTCGGTGGTCATTGGGGCCGATGACGTGGCGCTGACCCTGCACCGCAGGCTGTGCACGGCGGCGTCCGAGCTGCTGGGCCAGGCGCTGCCGGCGATCCGCGAAGGCAACATTGCCGCGCGCGCGCAGGATGAGAGCCAGGCGACCTACGTTGGCCGCCGCACGCCGGAGGATGGCCGCCTTGACTGGGAGCAGCCCGCGCAGGCCCTGCATAACCTGGTCCGCGCCGTCTCCGATCCGTGGCCGGGCGCGTTCGGCTACACCGGCGCCAACAAATTTATCGTCTGGAAATCCCGCGTCCGTCACGATCTGCCGGCAGCGAAGCCGGGGACGGTGATCTCTACCGCGCCGCTGGTGGTCGCTTGCCAGGACGGAGCGCTGGAAATCGTCACCGGTCAGACCGATCGCGGCGTCTATATTCAGGGCACGCAGCTGGCGCAGGCCCTGGGCCTGGTCTCCGGCGCGGTGCTGAGCAGCAAGCCGGTCGTGGCGATTAAGCGCCGCACCCGCGTGCTGATCCTCGGCGTTAACGGGTTTATCGGCAACCATCTGACCGAGCGCCTGCTGCAGGACGATAATTACGAAATCTACGGGCTGGATATCGGTTCTGATGCCATCAGCCGCTTCCTCGAGAATCCGCGCTTCCACTTCGTCGAAGGGGATATCAGCATTCACTCGGAATGGATTGAGTATCACATTAAGAAATGCGACGTAGTTCTGCCGCTGGTGGCGATCGCCACGCCTATCGAATACACCCGTAACCCGCTGCGCGTGTTCGAGCTGGACTTCGAAGAGAACCTGAAGATTATCCGCGACTGCGTGAAGTACGATAAGCGCATTATCTTCCCGTCGACCTCTGAAGTGTACGGCATGTGCACCGATAAAAACTTCGATGAAGACAGCTCGAACCTGGTGGTGGGGCCAATCAACAAGCAGCGCTGGATCTATTCCGTGTCGAAGCAGCTGCTCGACCGCGTTATCTGGGCCTACGGCGACAAAGCCGCGCTGCGCTTCACCCTGTTCCGTCCGTTTAACTGGATGGGACCGCGTCTGGATAACCTCAACGCCGCGCGTATCGGCAGCTCCCGCGCCATTACCCAGCTGATCCTCAACCTGGTTGAAGGCTCGCCGATTAAGCTTATCGAAGGCGGCAAGCAGAAGCGCTGCTTCACCGATATCAGCGACGGTATTGAAGCGCTGTTTCGCATTATCGAGAACAAAGACGGCCGCTGCGACGGGCAGATTATCAACATCGGTAACCCGGACAACGAAGCCAGTATTAAAGAGCTGGCCGAGATGCTGCTGGAGTGCTTCGAGCGCCATCCGCTGCGCGGCAAATTCCCGCCGTTCTCCGGCTTCCGCGATGTTGAAAGCAGCGACTACTACGGTAAAGGTTATCAGGACGTCGAGCACCGCAAGCCGAGCATCCGCAACGCGAAGCGCTGCCTGAGCTGGACGCCGACGGTACCGATGGAAGAGACCGTCGAGCATACCCTCGACTTCTTCCTGCGCACCGTTGAGCTGGCGGATGATAAGACATCATGAAACAGGTCGGCTTACGCATAGATGTTGATACCTTTCGCGGCACGCGGGACGGGGTTCCGCGGCTGCTGACCCTTCTGGGCCAGCACGGGATTCAGGCGAGCTTCTTTTTTAGCGTTGGGCCGGACAATATGGGGCGCCATTTATGGCGCCTGATAAAACCTAAGTTTTTGTGGAAGATGCTGCGCTCAAAGGCGGCCTCGCTGTACGGCTGGGATATCCTGCTGGCCGGTACCGCCTGGCCCGGACGGCGCATCGGCGCGGGCAATGAAGAGGTGCTGCGCGCGACGGCACAGGCCCATGAGGTGGGCCTGCACGCCTGGGATCACTACGGCTGGCAGGCATGGAGCGGCGTCTGGCCGCAGGAGCGCCTGACCCTGGAGGTTGAGCGCGGGCTGCTGGAGCTGGAGCGGATTATTGGCCGCCCGGTGACCTGCTCCGCCGTCGCCGGCTGGCGCGCCGACCAGCGGGTTATCAAAGCCAAAGAGTCCTTCGATTTTCTCTACAACAGCGACTGCCGCGGCAGCCGCCCCTTCCGGCCACAGCTCGGCAACGAGACGCTGGGTACCGTGCAGATCCCGGTAACGCTTCCCACCTGGGATGAGGTGGTCGGCAGCGCGGTGGATACCGGTGGCTTTAACCGCTATCTGCTGGACTGCATTCATCGCGACGCGGGCGTCCCGGTCTATACCATTCATGCCGAAGTGGAAGGGATTGCGTTTGCGCAGCAGTTTGATGAGCTGCTGACCATGGCGGCGCAGGAAGAGATCCAGTTTTGCCCGCTGAGCCAGCTGCTGCCCGCTGATTTTAGCGAGCTGCCGGTGGGTAAGGTGGTCCGCGGTGAACTGGCCGGCCGGGAAGGCTGGCTTGGGCGTGAACAATTATTGAGTCAGGACGTATGAAAAGCATTCGTTATGGTATCTCCCTGCTGGCGCTTTTTGCCCTGTATTACGTACTGCCGCTGAATTTTCGCCTGCTCTGGCAGCCTGACGAGACGCGCTACGCGGAGATTAGCCGCGAAATGCTCTCCTCCGGCGACTGGGTGGTGCCGCATTTCCTCGGGCTGCGTTACTTTGAAAAACCGATTGCCGGCTACTGGATTAACAGCATCGGGCAGTGGCTGTTTGGCCACAACAATTTTGGCGTTCGCTTTGGTTCGGTATTCTCTATCAGCGTGACGGCGCTGCTGGTGGCCTGGCTGGCGTGGCGGATCTGGCGGGACAAGCGGGTAGCGATCCTCTCCGGCGTGATGTTCCTCACCGCGCTGCTGGTTTACGGTATCGGCACCTACGCGGTGCTGGACCCGATGATCGCCATGTGGATGGCCTTCGCCATGTGCAGCTTCTGGGGCGCCGCTCAGGCGCAGACCCGGCGGGGAAAAATGGCCGGCTATCTCCTGCTGGGCGTGGCCTGCGGGATGGGGGTGATGACCAAAGGCTTCCTCGCGCTGGCGGTGCCGGTGGTGGGCGTACTGCCGTGGGTCATTGCGCGCAAGCGCTGGCGTGAAGTGCTGACCTGGGGCTGGCTGTCGGTGGTCGCCTGCGTGCTGGTAGTGCTGCCGTGGGGGCTGGCTATTGCCCAGCGCGAGCCGGACTTCTGGCGCTACTTCTTCTGGGTAGAGCATATCCAGCGCTTTGCCGAGAAAGACGCCCAGCATAAGGCGCCGTTCTGGTACTACATTCCGTTCCTGATTGCCGGCAGCCTGCCGTGGCTGGCGCTGCTGCCCGGGGCGCTGAAGCGCGGCTGGACCGAGCGCGACGACGCCCGCGGCGCGCTGTACCTGCTGGGCTGGGTGGTGATGCCGCTGCTGTTCTTCAGCATCGCTAAGGGCAAGCTGCCGACCTACATCCTGCCGTGCTTTGGGCCGCTGGCGATCCTGATGGCCCGCTATGCGCTGAATGCGGCGAAAGCGGGGGCGAAGGTGCTGCGCATTAACGCGATGATCAACATCGGCTTCGGCCTGGTCGGTCTGCTGGCGGTGCTGGCGGTCTCGCCGTGGAGCTTTATGCACCATCCGGTGTGGTCGCAGATTGAGCTGTATAAGTGCCTGCTGGCGGCCTTGATATTTGCTATCTGGGCGCTGGTGGGCTGGCTGACGATGAAGGACAGCGCCCGGCGCTGGCCGCTGGCCGCCTGCTGTCCGCTGGGGCTGGCGCTGCTGGTGGGTTTCGCCATTCCTGACCGGGTGATTGATAGCAAGCAGCCGCAGTTTATGATTGATATCGTCGGCGAGTCGCTGGCGCCAAGCCGCTACGTGCTGACCAACAACGTCGGTATTGCCGGCGGCCTGTCGTGGGAGCTCAGGCGCAGCGATATCATTCTGTTCGATAAGCAGGGTGAGCTAAAATACGGTCTCGACTGGCCGGATGCGCAGGGCCGCTTCGTCAGCGAGGGCGACTTTGCCAGCTGGCTGGCAACGCATCGTCAGCAGGGGCCGGTATCGCTGGTTCTGCTGATGGACAAAGGGGAGAGCATGAACGATCTGCCGCTACCAAAACCCGATAGCTCCTATGAGTTAGGGCGGGTTGTGTTTATCCAGTATCTGCCGCAATGAGTATCTGGATCTGCCTGGCGCTCGCCAGCCTGCTGAGCTGCGCCGGGCAGCTGTGCCAGAAACAGGCCACCCGCCCGTCTAAATCCGGGCGGCGCGGACGGCATATTCTCGGCTGGCTGGGCCTGGCGCTGCTGGCGCTCGGCGGCGGTATGCTGCTGTGGCTGAGCGTGCTGCAGGCGATCCCGGTGAGCATTGCCTACCCGATGCTGAGCCTCAACTTCGTCTGGGTCACCCTCGCGGCGTGGGGCGTCTGGCACGAGCCGGTGGCGCGCCGCCACTGGGTGGGTGTTGGCTTGATTGTCGTCGGGATCGCGGTTCTCGGGAGTAGCGTCTGATGGGCTTAATCTGGGCGCTGCTTAGCGTCGGGCTGGTCAGCGCCGCGCAGCTGCTGCTGCGCGGGGCGATGGTCGAGCTGCCGCCGCTCACCGACCTGGTCGCGTTTATCGGCCATCTTATCCATTTCCGGGCCGGCACCTTCGGCCTGGCGCTGGGGCTGAGCGGCTATCTGCTGTCGATGGTGTGCTGGTACTTTGCGTTGCACCGTCTGCCGCTCGCCAAAGCCTATGCCCTGCTGAGCCTGAGCTACATTGTGGTGTGGGCCGCCGCTATCTGGCTGCCCGGCTGGCACGAGGCTTTCCGCTGGCGCTCGCTGCTGGGGGTGCTGATTATTGTCGCCGGCGTGCTGACCATCTTCTGGCCGCTGAAGCGCAAAGCCTGACTTAGCCCGCCCGTTCGACCTTGAGCTCGAACGGCGTTGGCGTGCACACCGCCAGGCTGAGGTCGCCAGGCTGAAGCTGGCTGACCGACAGCCGTGAGCGGAAGGTGCTGTCAACGCTGGCGATCTGCCAGGCGCTGCCGCCGCGCTGCTTAACGATTGCCTCTTTACGCGTCCAGATGCGCCAGAACGCGGCCAACTGCATTTCCGGCCGTTCGGCCTCCACCTCGGCGTGCTCGCCGGAGCTAAACACCGCATTTGCGATCCGACGCCAGTTTTCACGCGGGCGAATGACTTCAATATCGCAGCCCACTTCGCCCTCGTCGCTGAGCAGCAGCGCAATATGGTCGCCGCTGTGGCTGAGGTTAAACCACAGCGGCGTTCCGTCAGCAAACCCCGGCTTGCCCTGTTCGGCGTAGATAATCTCGGGCAGCGGCGTCACCGCCTGGGAGAGCAGCGCGCGGCCGGCCAGCCAGCCGTCGCGGCGCGCGCCCTGCGGCGCAAGGGCACGGAGCGCCGGCGGTAGCGCCTGGGTGCTTAAGGTCGATATTTTCCCCAGCAAAAGCCGATACATATCAAGACCAACGCTTAATGATGATGGACGTATTGATGCCGCCAAAGGCGAAGTTATTGCTCTGCAGATACTCGCAGTCGATCCTGCGCGCTTCCCCCATGATGTAGTCGAGTTCGCCGCACTGGGGATCCGGCTGGCGCAGGTTGAGCGTCGGGGCGAACCAGCCTTCACGCATCATCTGCAGGCTCATCCAGGCTTCCAGCGCCCCGCAGGCGCCCAGCGTATGGCCAAAATAGCTTTTCAAGGACGAGATCGGCACGCGGTTACCGAAGAGGGCGGCGCTGGCCCGGCTTTCGGCAATATCGCCGCGATCGGTTGCCGTACCGTGGGCCGAAATATAGCCGATATCTTCGGTGCGTAAACCGGCCATGCTCAGCGCCTGCGCCATGCAAATTTGCATCGTTTCCTGCTGCGGCTGGGTGATATGCGCGGCGTCGCAGTTGGTGGCAAAGCCGACGATTTCGCCGTAGATCGTCGCGCCGCGCGCTTTGGCGTGCTCCAGCTCTTCGAGGATAAGCGTACCGGCACCTTCGCCAATCACCAGGCCATCGCGACACGCGTCGAACGGCGACGGGGTGGTTTTCGGCTCATCGTTGCGCTGGCTGGTGGCGAACAGGGTATCAAAGATCGCCGCTTCGGACGGACAGAGCTCTTCGGCGCCGCCGGCCACCATTACCGTTTGATAGCCGTGGCGAATGGCTTCCCAGGCGTAGCCGATGGCCTGGCTGCCGGAAGTGCAGGCGCTGGAGGTGGGAATAACCCGCCCGCGCAGGCCGAAGAAGAGTCCGGTGTTGACCGCGGTGGTGTGCGGCATCATCTGCACGTAGGTGGTGCCGGTAATGTTGTTGGTATGCTTTTCCGTCAGCATGGTGGCAAACTCGCTCACCGGGCCGGTGCTGCCGGTCGACGAGCCGTAGGCAATACCGGTTTCGCCGTTCGTCAGCACCGCTTCGCCAATCAGGCCGGCCTGCTCCAGCGCCAGCTCGCTGGCGCGGGTGGACATCAGCGATACCCGGCCCATGGCGCGAATACGCTTGCGGGTATAGTGCTCCGGCAGGGTGAAATCGTCGATCGGCGCGCCGAGCAGGGTGTGCAGGCCGTCGTAGATTTGCCACTCCGGCATCTTGCGCACGGCGTTCTCGTAAGCGAGCAGCCTGGTGGAAACGTCCTGCCAGTTTTCCCCAAAGGCGGTGACGCCGCCCATCCCTGTGATCACGACACGACGTGTCATAACATACCTCCATTGATGGAAATAACCTGGCGGGTGACGTAACCCGCAATGTCGGACATTAAATAGCTGGCCAGCCCGGCCACTTCCTCTGCCTGGCCCATACGCTTCATCGGGATCATTGCCATCGCCTCTTTCTGCGCGGCCTCTTCCATCTCGATCATCCCGGTATCAATCAGCCCCGGCGCAATGCAGTTGACGGTGATTTTTCGTTTCGCCAGCTCGATGGCCAGCGCCTTGGTGGCGCCGATAATGCCCGCCTTCGCCGCGCTGTAGTTGACCTGGCCCCGGTTGCCCATCACCCCGGAAACGGACGACAGGGTAATAATCCGCCCGCCCTGACGGGCGCCGATCATCGGCATAATGCACGGCTGAATGACGTTGTAAAAGCTGTCGAGGTTGGTGTGAATGACGCAATCCCAGTCGTCGTCGCTGAGCGCCGGGAAGGCGCCGTCGCGGGTGATCCCGGCGTTGCTTACCACGCCGTACCACGGGCCGTGGGCGGCGATATCCTGCTCCAGCACCTCGCGGCACTGCTCGCGGTTGGCGACGTCAAAGCTCAGCACCCGTCCGGCACCGCCGGCGGCCTGCAGGGTCTCGAGGGTCTCCCGCGCGCCCTCGGCGTCGCGATGGTAATGAACGCCGACGGTAAAACCGTCCGCCGCCAGCTGGCAGGCGATGGCGCGGCCAATGCCCTTGCTGGCACCGGTCACTAATACTGAGCGACTCATGGTTTCTCTCCCTGATTAAAAAGCGTCGTTAACTCTTCGGCGGTGGGCTGGAAGGTATTCACCCGGCCGGTTGCCAGCGCCTCATCCCCGGCGCTGATGGCGCACTCGAAGCTGCCAAAACGCGCGTCCTGCATCAGCAGGCTGACGCTGATGGTCAGCGTCCGGCCGGCGGGCAGCACCCCCGCGGCGCAGATAAGCTCCCTGGCGCCGAGCACCATGCCGAGCGCAATAGTGCTTTGCCCCTGCCGGCGGCGATGCCAGCCTGACCAGACGCCGACGGTCTGCGCCATCAGTTCCAGCGCAAACCAGCCGGGCAGGTTACCGTCGGCGTCAAGAAACGGCGCCAGCACACCACGGCCGGTGACGGCAACGCGGCACGCGGCGGTTTCGTCAGTAACCTCCAGCACCTCTTCCAGCAGCAGCATCGGCGCGTCGTGCGGCAGGTAGTCGCCGGGCGATAAATAGTGGTTCATAACACTCTCCCGAGCAAAATGCTGGCGTTATTGCCGCCAAAGGCGAACGAGTTGGACAGGATCGTCGGACGGACCAGCGGCTGCGCTTTTTCGATAATGCCGCAGGCGGGCAGCGCCGGGTCGCGCGGCGAGAGGCTGAAATCCTGAGCCGGCAGCGGCAGGCTGCGCTGTAGGATCAGCATGGCGATTGCCGCTTCGGTGATCCCCGCCGCGCCCAGCGTATGGCCGGTCAGATGCTTGGTGGAGCTGCACGGCACCTGCTTGCCAAACAGCGCGCTCACCACCTGCGACTCCACCTGATCGTTAAGCGGCGTCGCGGTGCCGTGGAGGTTGATGTAGCCCACCGCCTCGGCTGAGAGACCGGCATCGTCGAGCGCCTGGCGAATGGCGCGGATGGCCCCTTCGCCCTGCGGATGAGGGGCCGAAATATGGTGCGCGTCGCTGGACTCGCCCACCCCGAGCAGGGCGATGGGCTGCGGCTCGCGGGTCAGCAGCATCAGCGCCGCGCCTTCGCCGATCGTAATTCCGCTCCGGTCGCGGCCGAAGGGCTGGCACAGCGTCGGGGAGAGGGACTCCAGGCTGTGGAAGCCGTTCACCGGCATCCGGCTGAGGGAGTCGGCGCCGCCGACAATCGCCACGTCCGCGAGGCCGGCCTCGATCAGCCGCCGCCCGCTGATTATCGCGCGGGCGCTGGAGGAGCAGGCGGTGGAGAGGGTAAAGGCCGGGCCGTCGAGATCCAGCCAGTGGCTGAGAAAGCGCGACGGATCGCCCAGCTCCTGCTGCGGGTAGTGCCAGGCCGCGCTCGCCTTCGCGTTGAGGGTTAAGTCCACGTGCCTGTCGCCCTCATCGAGTCCGGAGGTGCTGGTGCCGAGCACCACCGCCACGCGGTCGCGGCCGTAGCGGGCGATAGCGTCGTCCACCTGCGGCTGAATCTGCGCCAGCGCCGCCAGCAGCAGCTGATTGTTACGCGAACGGTGGGCGGCAAACGCGTCGCCGATGGCGGGCAGCTCGCCGTCAACGCCGCCGAGTATCGCCTGCGGTTGCCCCTGCAGCCAGCCGGCGCGCGGGCGCATACCGGGGGCGATGCCGCGCGTCAGGTTACAGGCAATCTCGTCGAGGCTGTTGCCCAGCGCGTTGATCATGCCGACAGCGGAAATGTAGATCATCTCAGTCACCCAGGTATTGAATGGTGATGTGGTAGCCGAAGGCGTGCTGCTGAATGCTGATGGGCTCACGGCGGCCTTTGCGGTTCAGGTAGGTGATTTCCGTCACCAGCCTGCCGCGGGCGTTGCGCAGCTCGCGCCTGTCGCCGGCGTCGGTCAGCGTCCAGCCTTTCGGCAGCTGCGGCTGCCAGGCCGCGATCGGCCAGTGGCTGAGCATCACGTCGGCCAGCACCTGGCTGGCTGGCGGCATCTGCGGCACCACGATCGACTGTTCGGTATGCACGCCTTTTTCATCATAGGTGACGAGGAACAGGCGAATGCCCACCGATGAGAGCCCGGCCAGCGTCACCCTGTGCGCATCGGCGTTGAGCATCACCAGCAGCGACTGGGTCTGGCCGTTAAAGCTGCCGGTAAGCAGCTGCTGTGAGCTGAGCGTCGGCGAGATGCCCGGCGCCGGGAGCGTCACGCGGGTGCCCGGCTCCAGCCACGCCTGCGGGCGGTCCTGCTGCGCCTTCTGCGAATGGCTGCAGCCGGCAAGGGCTAAGGTGGCAATCAGCGCGAGGGCGCGGCCAAATCTGAACGTCATCATCGTCTTTGTTTCCCTTTTTTGCCGGGCATCGCCAGGGGCGATAGCAGGAAGGCGGTGAAAATCCCGCTGACCAGCACGATGCCAAAGCTGGCGATCGCCTGGGTTGAGCTAAATACCAGCATGCCGAGGGTCAGCAGCGTGGTCATCATGGCCAGGGTAACGGCCAGCAGCGAGGTCAGCGGCGTGCCGCGCGGGTTGCTGAAGAACAGCGTGTAGTTGATGCCAATCCCCAGCACCAGCACCAGCGCCAGCAGCGAGAACAGATTGAGCGAGTGGCCGCTGAGGGAGAGCGCCGCGAGGCCGCAGCCTAATGAGAGTACCGAAGGCACGAGGCTGATAAGCCCTTTACGCCAGCCGAGGCGCAGGACCGCCCCGCAGGCGATGGTGGCCAGGGCGATACCCAGCAGCCCGGTGAGCAAATGGCGATAGAGGGCGAAGAGCTCGTCGAAGGCGCTTTTCCTGTCGACCCACGCCACGCCGCTATATTTTGCGCCGAGGGCCTTCAGCGCCGGGCTTTCATTCACGCCGTCAACCGGCACCAGCACGCCGCTCTCGCCGTTCTGCAGGGTTATCCATAGCAGACGCCAGCCTTCGCTGGCCGGGCTGGCAAGCCAGGCCTCCACGGTGACCGGCATGGGGTTAAGATCCGGATTGATTGCCTGCAGCCCGGCGCTTTGCAGCACGCGGCTCACCGCCGGGGAGGCGGCCTTCAGCAGCGTCAGATCCTGATGCTGACGGGCCAGCGAGTTCAGGGGGATCGTCCGGTAGCCGTTAAGCTGCCCCTGCCGCTTCGCCTGTTCCAGCGCCGGCACAAAGGCTTCCAGCCGCTCCAGCGTTTGCTGCGGCGTCCGCCCGTAGACCACGAACCACTTCTGATCGACGCCCTGGCCGGTTAAGGCTGCGATCGTCTTTTCCTGCGCCAGCAGGGGCTGCGGTAGCGCCTGCAGCTGTGAAATATCGTCGTCGACGCGCAGGGTGGCGATCCCCGCCAGCGAGCACAGCGCGAGGGCGACCGGCAGGCCGATGGCGAGCTTTTTATTGCGTCGCCATGCCGCCAGCCAGCGCAGCATCAGGACCATCGCCGGCACCGGGCGCACCGGCAGGCCGCGGGAGAGCAGCGGATGCCAGAAGATAACCGTCAGGCAGGAGGCGCTGAGCCCGGCGGCGGCGAATACCGACATCTGGCGAATGCCGGGGAAGGGCGCGAGCATCATGATCAGATAGGCTACGACCACCGTCAGCAGCGCCAGCAGCAGCGCGTTGCGCACTTTGGCGAGGCTTTGCCACGGCGTGACCTCGCCGCCGTGCACCATCCGCTCGGTCAGGTAGTAGAGCGTGTAGTCGGCGGAAATACCGATAATGCTCATGCTCATTACCAGCGTCATCAGGTGCAGCTCGCCGAACAGCAACAGCGTGGCGACGGTGCCCGCCAGCGCGCCGATGCCGATGGAGATCAGGCTCAGGATCAGCGGACGCAGCGAGCGAAAGACCGCGACGATGAGCAGAATAACGCCCAGGATGGTGGCCACGCCGAGGGTTGATATATCCCGCTTTGCCTGCTGGCTGGCGTAGTCGCTGTAAAATACCGTGCCGCGCGAGAGCAGCTGAGCCTGCGGATAGCGGGCCTTGAGCTCGGCTTCCAGGGCGGAGAGGGTGGTCACAAGACGATGCGTTTGCTGCATATCAAACGACGAACCCGCCAGCTCGCCGTGCAGCAGATACCACTGGTTGCCCTGCTTATCCTCGGTCACCAGCCAGCCATCCTTCAGCTGCATACGCTGGCCGTTTTTCGCCATCGCCAGCTGCGAGCCGCGCATCAGCATCAGCGGGTCATTTTGCAGCTCTTTGCCGCTGACGCCGGAGAAGGCGGAGTAGAGCTGAGAGAGGATCCACTGCGCCTGGGCTTCGCCGCCGTTTTGCAGGCGGGCGCGGGTGGCATCGTCAATCAGTCCGTTGCGGTGCTGCCAGAAAAAAGTGCCCCAGGCCTGCTGGCTGGCGGCATCCATCGGGCCCTTCACCGTCGCCAGCGCGTGGGCGTTCTGCAGCAGCCTGAGCCACTCGCGGGCCACCTGCGGGTCGGCCTGCTTGCCGGGGCTGACCAGCCACACCAGCTGTCGGTCAAGGCGCTGCATAAAGCCCTCATTGAGGCTCGGAGGAACGGCACCAAGCGCCTGTTTCGGCAGCATCGCCAGCACGCTGCTGTTCATCCGCGACTGCGGCAGCAGGGTCAGCAGCACGCCCAGCATCACCAGGCAGGCGAGCCCCCACAGCAGCGCGAAGCTTCTGCGGTTACTGTGCAGCAAATCGTTGGCGTTCGTCATCGGTCAGTTGCGCTGGCGTAAGTTGATGTTGAGAAAGGGTGATATCGGTGCGGTCGCCCTGCTTATCGTTTAGCTGAATGCGTTCCAGGTAGGCCTGTCCGCCGAGATCGATGGTGGCGAAGATTTTATCCAGCGGCGTGGCTATCGGCGTCAGGCGCAGCGTCCAGCGGCCTGCGCCCGCATCGTTAAATTCAACGCGGAAGTTCTGCTCCAGCACCCGGCGATCGGCCTGGAACAGCGCCCGCAGCAGATGGTTGAACTGAAACATCTGCGGGTTGCTCTCGGCGGTGATGACCTGCGGCGGCTGGCCGTTAATCGCCTGCACCATTCGCCTGTCGTCGAGCAGCAGCTGCATCGGGAACGGCTGGGTTTGATCCCACAGCAGGCCCTTATCGCGGGCGATCAGCATCGTTCCCTGAGATCGCAGCGGCTGCGGCAGATCCTTGATGGTGCGGGTTTGATCGAAGTGGGCGCGGATAACCGGCTGCTCGGTGAAGCGCTGCTGCAGATCGTCGAGCGTCAGCGCGCTGACCAGCGGGCAGACGAGCAGCGCCAGCAGGGGCCAGAGTTTCATGGCGTGACCCCCATGCGTTCAAACAGAATATCCGGGCTGACGAAGCTCATTTCCCGGCTTTTCTCCTCTACCGCGACCTGAATGGTGTAGCCGGTGGTGGTCCGTTTTCCGCTGGCCGCGTCGACGATCTCATAGCCAATGCGCAGCCGGTTCTCATACTCTTCGAGGCGGGCGCGCACGCGAAAGCGCTGTTCAAAGGTCAGCACGTCGCGGTACTTAACGCGGGTGTCGACGACCGGCCACAGGTAGCCGGACTCCTTCATCTGCCGGTAGCCGTAGTTGAACTGATTGAGCAGCGCCTCGCGGGCGATCTCGAAGTAGCGGAAGTAGTTGCCGTGCCACACCACGCCCATCATATCGACGTCGTGAAACGGGACGGTCAGCTCTACTTCGGCAGTAAAACGGGGATCGTTAAGCACCCTTTACTCCTTCTCTTTGGCGTCTGGCAGCTGCCAGAAATCGAAAAAATTAAACCAGTCCAGCGGCGAGCGCAGGGCGTAGTGCTCGAGGCGGCTGGCGTAGCGATCGACCGCGTTTTGGATCGCCTCCTCGCGCCCGGCGCGCGGCAGGATCAGCGGGTCGGCGAACGGTTCACAGTGAATATGCAGCTTGTCCTGCTGGCGGAGGGCGAAGATCAGCTGTACCGGGCAGCGCAGGACCGATGCCAGAATAAAGGGCCCCTGCGGGAACGGCGCGGGCTGGCCCATAAACGGGCTCCAGCAGACGCGCCACGTGCCGCCGCGCTGGGGCGTAACCGCGATGCGGTCGCCGACGATCGCAATCCATTCTCCGCGCTCCAGCTTCTCTTTCAGCAGGATGGCGGTATCCGGACCGATATCGGTTACCGGTATCAGGTTCAGCCCGGCCTGGGGCGCCATCTCCTGCATGATTTGCTTAAAGCGGCGGGCGTTGTCGCTAAACACCAGCGCATTGATGGTTTTGGTGCCCTGCAGCTGCGCCAGCGCCCGGCAGGCTTCGACGTCGCCAAGATGCGAGGCCAGCAGCAGCTTGCCGCCGGGGGCGCTGCTGTGCAGCGTTTCCTCGGCGCCGGGCGCGAAAACCACATCGCGATCGAAGCGGAGCTCGCCGCGCCAGCCGGCGATTTTATCGAGCATCGCATGGCCAAAGCGCAGAAAGTGGCGGTAGCTGTTCAGCGCAGGCAGCGGCTGCTGCCGGGCGCTAAGCTGCGCCCGCACGCGGGAGAGCCAGCTCCGGGAGGCACGGCGGGCGCGGTGCGCGCTGAGCCAGTAGACCGCCACCACCGGATAGAGCAGCAGCGAAAACGCTTTGCGCCCCAGCAGACGCCACACCAGCAGCATCAGGCGCATGCCCCACAGCCCTTTGACCTCCTCCTGCCGCGCCCAGTGTACGGGAGAGCGGCGCAGCAGCAGGGAGGGGATGCGCGGCAGCATGCCGAGGAACAGGCGCGTATGCATCCACGAGATGCGGCAGTTGTCCTTGAAGGCATCAAAATGAGACAGCCCGTCCGGCGGATAGGTGACGCGCGTCGGCACAAAATAGCTGGGGTTGCCCTGCCAGTAGAGGCGGACCATCACTTCAGTATCAAAATCCATGCGCTGGCCGAGGGCGACGCGCTGCGCCAGGCGCAGCGTTGGCGCTATCGGGTAGACGCGGAACCCGCACATGCTGTCTTTCAACTGCAGCGATAGCGTTTCGATCCACACCCAAACGTGC
This sequence comes from Klebsiella sp. BIGb0132, assembly GCF_024810075.1. NCBI lineage: Bacteria > Pseudomonadati > Pseudomonadota > Gammaproteobacteria > Enterobacterales > Enterobacteriaceae > Klebsiella > Klebsiella sp. BIGb0132. The sequence continues at coordinate 347,123 of NZ_JANUDW010000005.1, forward strand.
GTTATCCAGCGTCCGTACAGGCGCGAGCGGGGAATGGAGTCGTCGTAAATCGGCTGGCCGGAAATCAGCGCCGCCGGATGGCGGCGGGCCAGCTCGAGCAGCTGCGGAATATCTTCGATGGCGTGCTGGCCGTCGGCGTCGACCTGCACAGCGTGGCTATAGCCGGCTTCGGCGGCGGCCTGCAGCCCGCGGATCACCGCCACCCCTTTGCCGGCGTTCTCGGCCAGCCGAATCAGCGTCAGGTTCGGCTCCCGCGCCGCCAGCTCGCTCAGCTGCAGGCGCGTCTCCTCGCTGCTGCCGTCGTCCACCACGATGCAGGGCAGGTCGAACGGCTGCAGCCGGGCCAGCACGCGCGCCATCATTGCCCCGTGGTTATAGCAGGGGATCACCACGCAGGGGCGGAAGGTTAGCGACACAGGCGAATCTTCCCGCTGCTGGCGGTATGGCGCGCATCGCCGTCGTGGCGCTGATAGCTAAAGGTCAGTATCTGGCGCGCTTCCTGCCAGCTCAGGGCCAGCGTGACGGTGGTCTCCGGCAGCAGCGGCGCCTGGAATTTGACGTTCTGAATGCTGTGAAAGCGCCAGCCCGGTGCCAGCAGCGTGGTGGCGTAGTGCATCGCCCAGTCGAGCTGCGCGACGCCGGGCAGCAGCGGCTGGACGGCAAAATGGCCGCCGAACCAGAAGAGGTTAGGGTCGAGGTGCAGGACGATTTCAACCTGCTGCGGCTGTGCCTGATGGCGCTCTATTTCATGGGGTATCATGAAAAAATTCCTGTAGTTGCGCATAGACACGCTTGTTCATACTGTTGACCGGGATGTCGTCAATCACGCGCCAGTAGCGGGGGATCGCCACCGGTTCCAGCGTCGGGCGCAGCGCCTGGCGCCACTGGCGCTCAAGGATTTTGCCCTCGCGCTGCCAGCGCTGACGGGTTTGCGCATCCAGCACCAGCAGCGCGCCAATCCCCTGGCGATCGCCGCGGGTGACCGGCAGAGCCACCGCTTCGCGGATCCCCGGCAGGTTCTGGAGCCTGAGCTCTATTTCGCTGAGCGAAATCCGCTTCTCTTCAATTTTGACCACCCGCCCACGCCGTCCGGTCAGACGAAACTGGCCGTTGGCGGTAAATTCCAGGGTATCGTCGATTAACAGTCCGCCTTCATCGGCGATAAGCGGTGAAAACAGGCGGAAAGTCTCCCCCTGCTGCTGCAGCCTGATGCCGGCAAAGGGCTGCCAGGCCGCCTCTTCCTGGCGCCGCGAGCGCCAGGCGATTACGCCGGTTTCGGTGCTGCCGTAAATTTCGTCCGTCCAGACCTTCAGCCAGGCCGCCGCTCGGGCGACATCTTCCGAGGGAAGCTGGCCGCCGGCGGAGAGGATGAGCTCTACCGGCGGCGCCGTCAGATGGGGATCGAGGCGTTTCAAAAACGCCGGGCTGCTGATAAACGCATAGCGGTGCTGCTGGCTCAGGGCGCTGAGCTGCTCGGCGTAAAAGAGCATCGCCGCGTGGAGCGGCAGGCCGAGAGCCATCGGCAGAAAGATGCGAAAGGTGAGCCCGTAGAGGTGCTGAGGCACCACCGAGGCGACGATGCGGCAGCCCTCGAGGCGGGTGGCGAAGCGCGCGGCCAGCAGCTCGGCCTCGCGGTCGAGATGGGCGATCGGTTTGATAACCCGCTTGGGCTTCCCGGTTGAGCCTGAGGTAAACAGCTCTACGCAAGCGTCGCCGGCGATGCGGCAAAACGCGGCGGGCTCCGCCATCGCGCGCCGCGCGCTGCCGATGACCAGCGAGGGTCCGTGCCAGTCGAGGAGCCTGTCGCTGAGTACGCCGTCAAACAGCGCCCGCTGCTCGTTCAGCAGCGAGCCGCGGCTATGTCCAGGGATCACCGGGATTTTATGCGCGTGCAGCGTCGCCAGCAGCGCGACGAGAAACAGGTAGCTGTCCTCAAAGCACAGCGCCCAGCGTTCGGCATCGTGCCGTTGCAGCCGTTCGACCCACTGCGCCACGTCGTAGCGCAAATGGCCGAGGGTCCAGGTTTGCTCATCCAGCCAGGCGATCGGCGTGTCCGACGGGCGCGAAGCGTCCAGCCAGCGCGCCAGCGCGAGAGACGCTATCATGACGACTCTCGCTTTATCATCCGCTGGCGCACCAGCCACTCTGCGGTCATCAGCGTGCCGATCAGCAGATAGGCAATCATGCCGTTCCACGCCGTCCATAGCGCCATATCGCCATACAGCGCGGTAAAGAGCGCCATGCCGCCGTTAAGAATAAAGAGGCCGCACCAGATTTGCGTCACCCGGCGGGTGTAGCGTACGCCGGCCGCGGAAAGCTGCGGGTCGCGCAGGCGCGCCAGCCGCTCAACGACCGGCATCGCGGACCACAGCGAGCCGCCGAAAACGGCGAGCATGACGGCGTTGACCACCAGCGGATAAAACAGCAGCAGCTGATGCGTTTTGAGCAGGTAGCTGGCGGTACAGAGTGCCATACCCGCCAGCGCCACCAGCCGGGTGACGGCGTGCAGTGGTCCCGCCTGTCGCCGGGCCTGGCGAAAGCGTAACAGCAGAATCAGCGCCATCAAGGGGAGCAGCCAGTGCAGGCTGTTGTGCGCGAGGCCCAGCCAGATTAAAAATGGCCAGGCCAGCAGAAGCAGGCTCGTTAGCAGCTGTATACCCTTAGATGAAGGGGCTTCCGACATGCGGGTCAGGCGTCTCGGGACAAGCGTTCAACCGCATCAACCACGTCCTGTACGGTACGCACGGCCTTAAACTCTTCCGGCTTAATTTTCTTGCTGGTCTTCTTTTGCAGATGGACGATCATATCGACGGCGTCAATGCTGTCCAGCTCGAGGTCTTCGTACAGACGCGCTTCCGGGCGGATCTCCTGCGGGTCGATTTCAAACAGCTTAACCAGAAGCGCCGAGACTTCGGCATAAATATCATGTGATTCAGTCATGGGTGGTGCCTCAGGTACGTTGAGCGTGGATGAACGCGGCCAGGGTCGCGACGGAGTAGAAGTGCTGGCGCATCTCGTCGCTTTCGGCGGAAAGCACCACGCCGTAGCGGTTTTTCACCGCCAGCCCCAGTTCCAGGGCGTCAATGGAGTCGAGGCCGAGACCGTCGCCAAAGAGCGCCGCGTCGGCGTCGATGTCGTCAGCCGACAGCTCTTCCAGATTCAACGTGTTGATGATGAGATTTTTCAGTTCAAGATAGAGCGCTTGCATCATTAATTCCTGAAGTAGACGTAGTACCTGATTGTAATTGAAGCAAAATATGCCGATTTAGCTGTCTTGCTGCCAGCGACGGTTCTTGTGAGTTTTCGTCGTAAAACTGGGTGATCTGCACCCGCTCGCCTACCTCGATGGTAAACAGGGGCCGGGTTGCCGGCGCATCGTACCATTTACTGTTTTTGCCCAGCATATGTTCGCTGCAGCGAATGACCACTACGCGCAAATCGCTGGCGCAGCGCACGGCAATATTGGCGGCGCCGCGCTGAAGGACCATGGGTTCACCCGGCAGGGTGCGGGTTCCCTCCGGGAAAATTAAGATAGTATCGCCCTGCTGCAGGCGCTGCCGGCTGGCGGGCAACAGGGCGTCGGCCTGATCGTTAATCAAATAGTCCGCCGCGCGGATCACGCCGCTGACGAACGGGTTTTTCAGCAGGGCGCTTTTTACCAGGCAGTCGGTCTCGGGCATGATCGAAGCCAGCATCACGTAGTCGATAAGGCTGGGATGGTTAGCCACCACCAGGCATCCGCGCTCCTGGCGCAGGAGCTCGGCGCCCAGGATCCGGTAATCCAGCACCCCGACGGCTTTGACCACCGTTAAGAAGAGGCGAAAGCTGGCCGAGATGCTGCGTCGCGCCAGGCGACGGCGGCGAGATTTATCTCTGATCGCCACCAGCAGCAGGTTAAACCAGACTAAGGACAGCAGCAGCCCGCCAAGGCCGAACAGCGCGAAGCAGACGCCGGTCATCAGCCCGCGCCAGGCGCGATTTATGCGTGACGGAAGGCCGTTCATGAGCGGCTCCACTGCCACTGCAGGCGCTCGCCGGCGATAGTAAAGGCCGGGCTCTCCTGTAGGTAGTGGCGTAAAAACTGCAGGCTCTGCGGCAGCTCCGCCTCTTCGCTTGGCGCGGCGCGCTGCGTCGAGCAGCGCCACTCTTCGCCCGCTTCGATAACCAGTGCGAGCGCGTAGGGCCAGGTCGGCATCGCGGGGGGAAGATAGGGGTGATAAAACTCCGGGAGATGGCCGTCGAAATCAACCATCAGCACGCGCTGATAGCCTGCCTGCAGCAGGCACATCGCTTCGCACAGCCCCTGCTGGAAGGTATCCCGCCCGGCGGAGAGTGAAGAGGAGACGATCGGCTTTTGGGCGGCAATGGTCAGGTTACCGACCGCTGAATTATGCACCGAGAGCGCGAAGTCGGTCGGGGAGAGCGCCTGCTCCGTCGCCAGCGCGTGCAGGATGCGGTAGTTGCGTTCAAGCTCGCCGTGGCGGCTGGTGTACAGCACGGCGTCGATGCGATGGCGGCGCAGCATCGCCAGCCCGCACTCAACGGCAAGCCGACTGCCGGAGCTGAGTCGTCTGGCGGTCATCATCGGTAATTCGCTCAGCTTTGCCTGAGGCGCCGCCGGATCGATGGCGTGCGAAAGCCGTGACCACTGCTGCCACTGCGTCGTTTCGCTTAGTCCTGGGGCTCTGCCCTGCCAGTCAATTATGTTTAGTGCAAATTTCATCAACGCGAGTCCGCGGTAAATCGGTGATTCTGGTAGCGTTTTTTAACGCCACCTTGTTATTTTTCTGCTGGCCTGCCAATACGGTATGACCGACGCCAGGTTATCGGGCGCGCCGTAGCCCGCATTATTTGCCGATCGGTTTCGCGTATTTTCGATATTTTTGCGCATCAGTGCAATTTATTGTGGCAAATCTAAGAGCACGAGCCGAATATTTTCATCGTTCCGCCCGCGGCCTGACGCGCATTTTCTGCAGCGACCACCACATATCATACAGGGCGGCCTGCGAATACATAGGATAATGCCGAATCAAATGGCGGTTCGGCATATCCCGCGGGCCTTCAGGCGATTGCCGGCCGGCGTGAGCGGGATGATGCCGATATAGCGCCGGGCGCTATATTCCTCTTTAGGGGTAAGAGAACGACCTGCCCCTAATCACTGCATGCCGGGGCGCGGAGAGCGAACGCTTACAGCGCGCTTCCGGCAGCCAAATTAACCTGGATGTCTTTATCCAAATTATGTACCCAGCGGTTATAGTTTTTATGGATTTCACCGCCGGAGGCCATCAGGTTGAGGCTGCTGACGTAACGAATAGAATAACCGGTCGCGGAATAGTTAATTTGCACTTCAGCAACGTGATCGCGCGCCTGCTGGCGGGCTTTGATAATACCCGGCGCCGTTTCTGACATTATCCACTGGCGCTGTACGCCAGCGCGGAAAATAGCGTTTTTTACCTGAGCATCGGTATGGCCAGCGCTGACCGTGGTCTGAATTTGTTCGATGGGCGCCGTACGGGCGCAGCCTGCCAATGTCCCGATAACGGCAATAGCCGCCAGCCACTTAACAACCTTTTTCATGAACGCTTCCTGTCGAATTATGGGTATATGATGAGATGCCCAATGCTAAGAATAATTAATATCAGTCTCACCGGGCCGGAATTATGTCTCAGGTAAATATCTCGCACGTTTTCCGTTTTGACGTCAGGCGAGAAGGGTTTTCATCATAAAGCATAGATCGCGAGGTCACCAGCGACAATGCGTAATGATGATGGATTTCAGACGGTTAAAATTTACTTTGATAGCCTAAAATTCACAAAAATTATACAATCCTCGCTATTCTTCATCATCAAATTAATCACTCGGCTTATTCAGTCATATCATTCTCATCATTTAATAATAAGCAAATTATTACCCGGCTATATAATGGGGATATTATATCCCCGGCTGCCGGGCGCCGCGGGAATTCTGTTTTATTTCGCCGGGTTAAACCGTGAATGACGTAAATCAATATTCAGTTCTGGTAGCTGTTTTTCACCGGATGACGTGGTAACGCGGAAAAACCGAGTGGGGCATATTCGCTGAACCTGAATAGCGCAGCCGGCGGGCCGGCGGCAAAAAAATGGCCCCCGGTGGCGACACCGGAGGCCATAACCTCTGACCGTGAGTTACTGAATGGTCAGGGTATTGATGATGTTTTCCGCCACAGTCTGCGCCTGCTGCTGGTTGTCCGCTGGCAGAGTGATCTGCAGGGTCAGCAGCTTGTCATCTACCTTGCCGAGAAGAACCGAAGACCAGGCGGTCTGTCCTTTGGCGGAGATGATGCTGTCCAGCTGCTGCAGCGTGTGGCCTTTGATCTCAACGGATTTATTGGTCACGACCTGCAGCTGCGGATCGCGGCTGCGCTGCTGCTCTTCCAGACGCTGAGCCAGTACGGACAGCTCTTCAGTGGTGCTGTCGCCCACAATCACGATCACCGCTTTCTGACCTGTGACATCAGAATAGACGTGCATGTTGTTGGCCTGAGTACCCAGCTTCCCGCTCTGGTCAGTCATCCCTGCGGGCAGGGAGAAGCTCAGCTTGCCGTCCAGCAGGCTCACGGTTTGTCCGCTGGCGTTGCTTTCAGCCGCAGCCCCTTCGGTTGGCGCTTTTGAATCGCTGTTATCACAGGCCGCAAGGCCCACAACCAGCAGGCCAATACCGACATATTTAACCAAATTGCGCATTGACATCTTCCTTTCGATAAACGGCCATTAACGGCTCATTTGCTTATCTTATCACATCAGTCTGCGAGTACTCTTAACCTGGCTGCAATGCTGACAAATCAGATTTATCCGCCATTTTTTTCAGCAGCATATTCAACAGCATGCCGTACATCGGCAGGAAGAATACGATGCTAATCAGCACCTTGAAGCAGTAGTCGACAATGGCGATTTCTCCCCAGTGGGCCGCCATAAACGGGTCCGGGCTGCGCCAGAAGGCGATAAAGAAAAAGGCCAGCGTGTCGCTGACGTTGCCAAACAGCGTCGAGGCGGTGGGCGCCAGCCACCAGCGGCGGTTTTGCCGCAGGCGGTTAAAGACGTGGACGTCGAGGATCTGCCCCAGCGCATAGGCCATAAAGCTGGCGGCTGCGATACGCGCCACGAACAGGTTGAAGTGCGTCAGTGCGGCAAAGCCCTGCCATTCGCCCATATAAAACAGCGCGGAGACGCCATAGGAGATCAGCAGTGCCGGGACCATCACCGCGAGGATGATGCGTCGCGCCAGCGGTGCGCCAAAAATGCGTACCGTCAGATCGGTGGCGAGGAAGATAAACGGAAAGCTGAACGCGCCCCAAGTGGTATGGAAACCAAAAATGGAGATCGGTAGCTGCACCAGATAGTTGCTGGAGGTGATCACCAGCAAATGGAATAGCGATAGCCAGACCAGCGCTTTTTTACGCTGTACGGTAGTAAAGGGATTCATATTGTGACCTTTTTATGCCCGTTATCCTTCAGGCTGCAGAGGCGTTGCCGCTTGTCTACAACATGAATGAGTGAGGGACTGAAAGTTGGGGTGAGGGAACCCAATTAAAAACGGCTGCATGATACTGCGTTGAGAGCGTAATGCAACGGTTGTTTTTCGCGCAAACGTTAACCTGGCTTGCGTCGCGTGCGGGTGGGGGTAAACTAGGGCCGTTTTGTTGACGTGAGATGAAAATGAGCGAACTTTTTTCCAGTCCTGACCACACTTTGGATGCACAGGGGCTGCGCTGCCCCGAGCCGGTAATGATGGTGCGCAAGGCCGTGCGTACGATGCCGGTTGGCGAGACGCTGCTGATTATCGCCGACGATCCGGCGACAACCCGCGATATTCCCGGCTTTTGCCGCTTTATGGAGCATGAGCTGGTGGCGCAGGAGATTAGCGCTCTGCCGTACCGCTATTTGATTCGTAAAAACCACTGAACTCCCCGCTAAGCGCTGCGCCAGCGGGGAGCGCGTCCGCTACTTCTGGCGCAACAGCCGCAGGGCGTTGACGGTGACCAGCACCGTGGCGCCGGTATCCGCCAGCACCGCCAGCCAAAGTCCGGTCAGGCCGAGCAGCGTGGTTATCAGGAAAATCCCCTTCAGTCCCAGCGCAATCGCAATGTTCTGCCGGATGTTGGCATGGGTGGCGCGAGCCAGCGAAATCATCTGCGCCAGGCCGGTTAAGCGGTTATGGGTTAACGCCGCGTCGGCGGTCTCCAGCGCCACGTCGGTGCCGCTGCCCATCGCAATGCCGATGGTGGCCGCCTTCATGGCCGGCGCATCGTTGATGCCGTCGCCGACCATCGCCAGCGGCGCTTCGGCGTTGAGCGCCATCACCGCCGTGACCTTATCGGCAGGCAGCAGCCCGGCGCGGAACGCCAGCCCCAGCTCGTCGGCGATGGCCGCCGCCGCGCGCGGGTTATCGCCGGTCAGGATCACCCCCTGTACGCCGAGCTGACGCAGATCTTCAACCGCCTGGCGGGCGTCGTCGCGCAGGGTATCGCGCAGCGCCAGAATGCCGAGCAGGATATCCTCACGCAGCACCAGCACTACCGTTTGGCCGGCGCTCTCCAGCTGCCGAATCTGCTCTTCGTACTCGGCCGCCGCCCCTTTACCCGCCGCGCAAATCAGCACCCGATGGCCTGCAACTTCAGCTTCTATACCGGAACCGGCCAGCGCGCGCTGGGCGCTGGCGGCGGGGATATTTAGCCCCCGCTGCTGCGCTTCGCGGACGATGGCCTGGGCCAGCGGATGGCTGGAGCCTTGCTCCACCGCGGCGGCCAGCGCCAGCAGGTCGTTCTCATCGATGTCGGCGGTGACGATCGCTGCGCTCACGCGCGGCTGGCCGACGGTCAGGGTGCCGGTTTTATCAAAGGCGACCTGGCGAACCTGGCCCAGCTGTTCAAGCGCAGCGCCGCCTTTAATCAGCGCCCCGCGTCGGGCCGCGACCGCCAGCCCGGAGGTGATCGCCGCTGGGGTGGAAATCACCAGCGCGCACGGGCAGCCGATCAGCAGCAGCGTCAGCCCCTTGTAGATCCACGGCAGCCAGGCGCCGGCAAAAAGCAGCGGCGGTACGACGGCCACCAGCAGGGCGACGAGCATAATGGCCGGGGTATAAATGCGGCTAAAGCGATCGATAAAGCGCTCGATGGGCGCCCGGCGCTCTTCGGCTTCCTCAATCAGCTTCAGAATACGATCGATAGCGCTGTCGCCGGGTTCGGAGATGACCGTCAGCTGCACCAGACGGTCGACGCTGGTTGCGCCTGCCGCCACGCGCTGGCCGGCGCTGCGTTCCACCGGGACGGATTCGCCGGTTAACGCGCTCTCATCGAAGCTGGCAAACGGCGTCATCAGCTGACCATCGGCGGGCAGGCGTCCGCCGGCGGCGACCTCAATCAGATCCCCGGGGCGCAGGTCGCGCTGGGCGACGGTTTCCCGCACGCCGTCGCGGATCCGCGTGGCGGTATCGGGCTTGAGTGCCATGAGCGCGCTGACGCCCTGGCGCGCGCGGCTGGCGGCCCAGCCTTCAAGGCGTTCGCCGATCAGGAACAGCAGCAGCACCATCGCGGCTTCGGCGGTGGCGCCGATAAACAGCGCCCCGATGGCGGCGACGCTCATTAGCGTTTCAATGGCAAACCAGCTGCCGCTTCTCATCAAACGCACCGCCTGGCGCGCGACTGGCCACAGGCCAACGAGGGTGGTGGCAACGAAGGCCAGCTCGCCGAAAGGATGGTTAAACTGCTCCAGCCCCCAGCTCAGCGCCATCATCAGCACCAGGGTTATTAGCGGCAGATTCTCCCGCAGCCGGGAGATTTCCTGCTGCGGAGTCTCTTCATCGCGCAGGGTATAACCCGCCGAGCGCACCGCGCTTTCCACCTGCGGACGGATATCGCTCCCGGCGTTCACCAGCAGCTTTTGCGTAGCAAACAGCACCTGTACCTGGCTGACGCCCGGCACCTGGCGTACGGCGTTCTCGACCTTGCGAGCGCAGGCGGCGCAGTCCATGCCGTCGATTAACCAGCTGTAGCGCGCGGTTTCCAGGGTTTCTTCGCGGGCTTGCGCCGCGCAGGAGGAGTCCGTACAACAGCTGTCAGGCTGTGCGGCTGCGGGTTTTAATTTGAATGACGAGAACTGTGGGACTTTTTTATCCTGAGCTTCTGGAGTCGACATGGGACCCTCCGGGTAATGATAATTTTCTCATTGCCCAGAGGATACACTCTGGAGTCGACTCCAGAGTCAAGCGCTAAATTAGAGGTACAGCGCGCGCACGATCAGGAAGTGTCCGGCGAAGTAGAATGCGGCGGCAATTGCGTTATCGGCGCGGAAGCGGCGGCGATAGTGGCTGACCAGCCAGACAATATTCCCCAGCAACAGGAAGGCGGCGCCGATAAAGCCGGAGAGGGCAGTATCGGTCGGGCGCACGAACCACAGCTCGCCCGCCAGCCAGACCATCACCAGCGTCATGCCGATAAAGGTGAATACCGGCAGGCGCATCTCTTCCAGCCGGGTCCAGATAACCGCCAGCAGCAGCGCGCCAACGACCAGCAGCACCAGCGGCAGCGGCCAGAAAAATGACAGCGTCATCTGGCTGGCAAACCAGATGGTATAGAGCAGATGCGAAAGGAAAAAGGCGCCGACGGCGTACATCACCCGCTGGCGCGGCAGCAGCGTCAGCGCGTCGCCGACCAGCGAAGCGCACAGGCCGGCCAGCACCAGGTAGCTGATGGCGTTGAACATCGGCGCCTGCCAGGCAAGCAGCAGCAGGAGAATGAGCGTAACGGGTTTAAACAACCAACGTTGCCACGTTGGCCCACGATAGGACGCATCGACGTAAAGCCATGCGGAAAAACAGACAGCAATAAACGACCAAAGCATAGTGAGTCCCTGTATCTGTTATCGCTATACCCGCCGCCTTACAGGCCGCAACCCGAAATGCATAGGGTATAAGTAGTTGTACTGACGGTACTAATGTTCAGTGTAGTGGCTCGGGAGGGCAGATGACAACGTTAATCAAGGCGCGGTATGCTGATTCCTGAGAATTCCTGGGGGTAAGATGAATGAGTAAGATCCCGCTGTTTTTTATTATCGTCGTGGCCATCATTGTGGTGGCGGCATCGGTTCGCTATGCGCAGCAGCGACGGGAAGGCAGGGACAACGACGCCGCGCCGCTGCTGCAAAGGCAGGTGGTGGTGAGCAACAAGCGGGAGAAGGTGATTAACGATCGTCGTTCGCGCCAGCAAGCCGTCGCCCCGGCCGGCAGCGAGATGCGCTATGACGTCAGCTTCAGGCCGGAAAGCGGCGGGCTCGAAGTCAGCTTTCGTCTCGAAGAGGCGCAGTATCATGCGCTTAGCGTTGGCGACAGGGGAATGCTGAGCTACAAAGGCTCAAGGTTTGTCGCGTTTACGCCAGATCCTTGAGCCTGCTGTGTCCGGCTATGCTACGCGCCGTGCGGCGCGGCAGCGAGCCGGGCGCCATCACTTCTTACGCAGCGTGGCCTTGAGCTTTTTCTGCCAGGCAACCAGCTCGAATACGCCGAAGACAAAAATGCGTACCTGCTCGAAGCGGCCCAGCGGCGGCGCATCTTTCGGCTGAGTGGCCTTCAGCAGCGTCAGCTGCAGGCCGTGCATCAGGATCATAAAGATAAGCGCGACGTTGACGAAAATATTCAGCGGCTTAGGGAAAGGCTGAAACAGGTTTAAGAGCAAAAAGGCCCATACGCACAGCATCAGTACCCGGCCCAGATTAATCAGCATTCTTTTCTCCTTGTGCCTCTCGTTGATAGAGGCGGTAGGCGACCTGTCCGGCCACTTTCTCACGATACAGGTGCCAGCCGGCCGGTACCGGCGGTAGCCCATTTTCGACTTCACTTTCGACGTAGATCAGCGCCTCGTCGGCGAGCCAGCCGTTATTCTCCAGCAGCCGCAGCGTCTCCTCCAGCAGCCCTTTACGGAAAGGCGGGTCGACGAAGGCTATCTGGTGCGGCGTGCCGGGCTGATTAAGCCAGGTCAGGGTATTGGTGTTGACCACCGTGCCGTTGCTGGCTTTCAGGGTCGCCAGGTTTTTCTGCAGCTGCTGGGCAACGCCGCGCTCCATCTCCAGCAGCGTGGTGCTGCCCGCGTAGCGGGAGAGCGCTTCCAGGCCCAGCGCGCCGCTGCCGGCAAAGCAGTCCAGGCAGCGCGCGTCGACCATAGACGGCGCCAGCCAGTTAAAAAGGGTTTCACGGACCCGGTCGGTGGTCGGGCGCAGGCCCGGGCTCTCCGGCACCGGTAATTTCCGGCCCCGCCACTGTCCGCCGATAATGCGGATCTGGCCGCTGCCTGCGTGGTTTGGTTTCTTCATCTCTCTGCTCAAGTCTCAACTTCCAGCCTGCTATTCTAGCGATCGAAGGCGGATGACGAAACCTTAATCCGGGGGCGGTGATGCGCGTTAAGTTAAGTGATAGACTATCTGACTAATTTCATTATTTTTCAGCTTCCGCGACAGATATGCCGAAGCTGTGCCATGAATAATCAGCGAGGAGTGTAGTCGCAAATGGCGAAAGAGAAAAAACGTGGCTTCTTTTCCTGGCTGGGCTTTGGACAAAAAGAGCAGGCGCAGGAAACAGAAGTTGAACAAAAAGTAGAAGGGCTGCAGGAAGCTGCGGAGCAGGCTCCTGCCGAACAAGCGCCGGCTGAGACCGTCGTGGCGCCTGAAGCCGAAGCGGATCGCGCCCCGGCGACGGATAAAGCAGATCCGGAGGCCTTTGCCGCTGACGTCGTTGAGGTCACCGAACAGGTTGTCGAAAGCGAGCAGCCGCAGCCGGTAGCAGAAACCATCGTGGAAGAGGCGGTTCAGCCGCTGCCAGCGATAGACGCTGCGCCGACCGTTGACGTAGCGAAAGACGCCGCGGTAGAAGAACTCGCCGCTGAGCCGGCCGTCGTCGAGCCGCAAGTGCGACAAGCCGTAGTCGACGAAACGCCGGTGGAAGAGCCGCTGGTTGAAGAGGTGATTGCCGAGCCGGCGGTTGCCGAAGCGCTTGCTGAACAAGAGCCGGAAGAGACTATCGCCGAGCCGCAGGCCGCCGTGGTGGAAGATACGCTGATTGAGGACGCGCCCGCGCTGTCTGACGATGAGCTGGAAGCCCAGGCGCTGGCGGCAGAGGCTGAGGAAGAGAGCGAGCCGCAGGAAGCCGCTCAGATCGAGCAGGAGAAGCCGACGAAAGAGGGCTTCTTCGCCCGACTCAAGCGCAGCCTGGTTAAAACGAAACAGAACCTCGGTTCCGGATTTATCAGTCTGTTCCGCGGCAAAAAAATAGATGATGATCTCTTCGAAGAGCTGGAAGAGCAGCTGCTGATCGCCGACGTGGGCGTGGAAACGACGCGTAAGATTATTACCCACCTTACCGACGTTGCCAGCCGCAAGCAGCTCCGCGATGCCGAAGCGCTGTATGGCCTGCTGAAAGAGGAGATGGGCGATATTCTGGCTAAGGTTGACCAGCCGCTGAACGTTGAAAGGAAAACGCCGTTTGTTATTCTGATGGTTGGCGTCAACGGCGTGGGTAAAACCACGACCATCGGCAAGCTGGCGCGTCAGTTTGAGCAGCAGGGCAAGTCGGTCATGCTGGCCGCGGGGGATACCTTCCGCGCCGCTGCGGTAGAGCAGCTGCAGGTTTGGGGTCAGCGGAATAATATCCCGGTGATTGCGCAGCATACCGGTGCGGATTCGGCTTCGGTTATTTTCGACGCCATTCAGGCCGCTAAGGCGCGCAACGTTGACGTCCTGATTGCCGATACCGCGGGTCGTCTGCAGAATAAATCGCACCTGATGGAAGAGCTGAAGAAAATTGTCCGCGTGATGAAGAAGCTGGACGAAGATGCCCCGCATGAAGTGATGCTGACAATTGATGCCAGCACCGGGCAGAACGCGATTAGCCAGGCCAAACTGTTCCATGAGGCCGTTGGCCTGACCGGCATCACGCTGACTAAGCTGGACGGTACCGCGAAAGGTGGGGTTATCTTCTCGGTTGCCGACCAGTTCAGTATTCCGATTCGCTATATTGGCGTCGGTGAACGTATTGAGGATCTGCGTCCGTTTAACGCGGGCGACTTTATTGAGGCACTTTTTGCCCGAGAGGATTAATCATGATTCGCTTTGAACAAGTCAGCAAAGCCTATCTCGGTGGGAGACAAGCGCTGCAGGGGGTGAACTTCCACCTGCAGTCGGGCGAGATGGCGTTCCTGACCGGCCACTCCGGCGCGGGGAAAAGTACCCTGCTCAAGCTTATCTGCGGCATCGAGCGGCCGAGCGCCGGCAAAATTTTGTTCGGCGGCCACGATATCAGCCGCCTGAAGAGCCGTGAGGTGCCGTTTTTGCGCCGCCAGATCGGCATGATTTTCCAGGATCACCATCTGCTGATGGATCGCACCGTGTTTGATAACGTGGCGATCCCGCTGATTATTGCCGGCGCCAGCGGGGATGATATCCGCCGCCGGGTGTCGGCGGCGCTGGATAAAGTCGGGCTGCTGGACAAAGCGAAAAATCTTCCTATCCAACTCTCCGGCGGTGAGCAGCAGCGCGTGGGCATCGCCCGTGCGGTGGTGAACAAGCCGGCGGTGCTGCTGGCGGATGAACCGACCGGTAACCTCGACGAGGCGCTCTCGGAGGGGATTTTACGACTGTTTGAAGAGTTTAACCGCGTAGGGGTCACGGTTCTGATGGCGACGCACGACCTGGGGCTGATCTCCAGTCGTTCGTATCGCATGCTGACCCTGAGCGACGGGCATATGCACGGAGGCCACTGGGGTGAATAAGCGCGACGCAATAAACCACATTCGCCAGTTTGGTAGCCGATTTGACCGCATCCGCAATGCCGCAGGGGCAGGCGGTGGGCGCAATGCGCCGAAGCGGCCAAAAGCGGCGCCGAATCCGGCTTCTCGTAAAAGCAACGTTTTCAATGAGCAGGTGCGCTACGCCTGGCACGGTGCGGTTCAGGATCTGAAAAGCACGCCGCTGGCCACCTTTCTGACCATCATGGTCATCGCCATTTCGCTGACGCTGCCGAGCGTGTGCTACATGGTGTACAAAAACGTTAACAGCGCGGCGTCGCAGTACTATCCATCGCCGCAGATCACCGTCTACCTGGAGAAGACGCTGGACGATGACGCCGCGGCGCGGGTGGTCGGGCAGCTGCAGGCGGAGCAGGGCGTGGAGAAGGTCAACTATCTGTCGCGGGATGAAGCCTTAGGCGAGTTCCGCAACTGGTCCGGCTTTGGCGGCGCGCTGGATATGCTGGAAGAGAACCCGCTGCCGGCGGTGGCGATTGTCGTGCCGAAGCTGGATTTCCAGGGGACCGACTCGCTCAACACCCTGCGCGATCGGGTTGCGCATATTCAGGGCGTCGATGAAGTCCGCATGGATGACAGCTGGTTTGCGCGCCTCTCTTCGCTGACCGGGCTGGTTGGCCGCGTTTCGGCGCTGATTGGCGTGCTGATGGTGGCCGCCGTGTTCCTGGTGATCGGCAACAGCGTGCGCCTGAGCATCTTTGCCCGCCGCGATACCATCAACGTGCAGAAGCTGATTGGCGCAACGGACGGTTTTATCCTGCGTCCGTTCCTCTACGGCGGCGCGCTGCTGGGCTTCTGCGGCGCGTTTTTATCGCTGATCCTGTCGGAGATTATGGTGATGCGTCTGTCATCAGCGGTAACGGAAGTGGCAAAAGTATTCGGCACTCAGTTTGAGCTCAGCGGCCTGGGCTTCGACGAGTGTCTGCTGATGCTGATTGTCTGCTCGATGATCGGCTGGGTCGCGGCCTGGCTGGCGACGGTGCAACATTTACGTCACTTTACTCCCGATTAAAAATTTTCTGGTATAATCTTTCCCTGCACTGACTGAATGTCTCTCTGCAGGGAAAGAGTCCCTGTTGTCTCTTCCCTACGCTTCATCTCCATGTCACATTTTGTGCGTAATGTATTCACACCGTTGCATGGAACTTGTGGATAAAATCACTGTCTGATACTAATGTGGGTGATATTCTCGTTGCTCATAAACGCTGGCATGATTGTTGCCCGGTTGTCTAAGCGGGAACTGTCGAGCCAGACGATATCGATTGAGAGGATTTGAATGACCAAAGATATGCAAACTTTAGCCTTAGCCCCCGTTGGTAACCTGGAATCCTACATCCGGGCTGCGAACACATGGCCGATGTTATCGGCCGATGAAGAGCGGGAGCTTGCTGAAAAGCTGCATTACCAGGGCGATCTGGAAGCAGCGAAAAGGCTGATCCTGTCTCACCTGCGCTTTGTTGTTCATATTGCTCGTAACTACTCGGGCTATGGCCTGCCGCAGGCGGACCTGATTCAGGAAGGCAACATTGGCCTGATGAAAGCCGTGCGCCGTTTTAATCCGGAAGTCGGCGTGCGCCTGGTCTCCTTTGCCGTGCACTGGATTAAGGCCGAAATTCACGAATACGTTCTGCGTAACTGGCGTATTGTGAAGGTCGCGACCACCAAAGCCCAGCGTAAGCTGTTCTTTAACCTGCGTAAAACCAAGCAGCGTCTGGGCTGGTTTAACCAGGATGAAGTCGAAATGGTTGCCCGCGAGCTGGGCGTATCAAGCAAAGACGTGCGCGAGATGGAATCGCGTATGGCGGCGCAGGATATGACCTTCGACATGTCGTCGGACGACGAGTCCGATAGCCAGCCGATGGCTCCGGTGCTCTATCTGCAGGATAAAACGTCTAACTTTGCCGACGGCATCGAAGACGATAACTGGGAAGAGCAGGCGGCAAACAAGCTGACCGACGCGATGCAGGGCCTCGACGAGCGTAGCCAGGATATCATCCGCGCCCGCTGGCTGGACGAAGACAACAAGTCCACGCTGCAGGAGCTGGCGGATCGCTACGGCGTTTCGGCTGAGCGCGTGCGCCAGCTTGAAAAGAACGCCATGAAGAAACTGCGTACCGCTATCGAAGCGTAAGTCCGCGCCCGGCATTAAAAGAAGCTCCCGCTGTCTCAGCGGGGGCTTTTTGTTTTTTTATCCCTCCACGCTTCAACCATATTAATTTCTTCTTCCGCTGGGCTTGAATGCCGGGCAGGCGCTATTGTTTTTAGACGGGCATGACTTACTCAATTCATATAGGGAGAAGGCGGGTGAAAAATAACGATCTTAATCAGCGTCGACAGCAGGCGACGCCGCGCGGCGTGGGCGTCATGTGCGACTTCTACGCGCAAAAGGCCGAGAACGCGACGCTGTGGGATATCGAAGGCCGGGAGTTTATCGATTTTGCGGCGGGGATTGCGGTGCTCAACACCGGGCATCGACACCCCAAAGTTGTCGCCGCGGTGGCCTCGCAGCTGGAGGCTTTTACCCATACGGCCTATCAGATTGTCCCCTACGCCAGCTACGTCACGCTGGCCGAACGCATTAACGCTTTGGTGCCGGTCTCCGGCGCCGTCAAAACGGCCTTCTTCTCCACCGGCGCGGAAGCGGTAGAGAATGCGGTCAAAATTGCCCGCGCCTGGACCCGTCGTCCGGGAATCATCACCTTTGGCGGCGCTTTCCACGGCCGAACCTACATGACGATGGCGCTGACCGGCAAGGTGGCGCCCTATAAAATCGGCTTCGGTCCGTTCCCGGGCTCCGTTTTCCACGCTCAGTATCCCAATGCGCTGCACGGCGTCAGCAGCGAAGAGGCGATAAAAAGCCTCGAGCGCCTCTTTAAGGCCGATATCGCGGCAGATCAGGTGGCGGCCATCGTCATTGAGCCGGTCCAGGGCGAGGGCGGGTTCAACGCAGCGCCTGCCGGGTTTATGCAGGCGCTGCGCACGCTCTGTGATACCCACGGCATCCTGCTGATTGCGGATGAGGTGCAGTCCGGGTTTGGGCGAACCGGCAAGCTGTTTGCGATGGAGCACTATGGCGTGCAGCCCGACCTGATAACGATGGCGAAAAGCCTGGCGGGCGGGATGCCGCTGTCGGCGGTGGCCGGGCGGGCGGAGGTGATGGATGCTCCCGCACCGGGCGGCCTCGGCGGCACCTACGCCGGCAACCCGCTGGCGATTGCCGCCGCGCACGCGGTGCTGGATGTGATTGCCGAAGAGCAGCTTTGCCAGCGGGCAAATGAGCTTGGCCACCATCTGGTTGAGGTCCTCAATCAGGCCAAAGCGTCGTGCCCGCAGATTGCCGAGGTGCGGGCGCAGGGGTCGATGGTTGCGGTCGAGTTTTTTGATCCGCAAACCGGCGAGCCGTTGAGCGAGTTCACCCAGGCCGTCCAGCGACGCGCGCTGGCTGAAGGGCTGCTGCTGCTGACCTGCGGCGTTTATGGCAACGTCATCCGCTTCCTCTATCCGCTCACCATCCCCGATGCGCAATTCCGCCAGGCGCTGGCGATTATTCAGCGCGCGCTGGCCGCATAGCCCCACATCTCGCCACTCTGCGGAGTGGCGTTCTGCTTCAGTCACATAACTGTTACATAACCTAAAAAAATGTTGTTTCAAATTCTGAAAAATGGGATATGTTCTAGCATAGTGTGCTGCGAAGGCGCGAGCGGCAGACCTTAATCTAGCTATCATATGCTTTTCTTATGTGATTAATTAGAATAATGCGCTAAAAAACAACATCACAACAAATGCAAAAAACCATAATAATGGGGAGCTTCAGGATGAATATGAAGGGTAAAGCGTTACTGGCAGGATGTATCGCCTTGGTAATGAGCAATGCAGCGCTGGCTGAAGATATCAAAATTGCCGTTGTTGGCGCGATGTCTGGCCCGGTGGCGCAGTATGGCGATCAGGAGTTTACCGGCGCTGAGCAGGCGGTTGCCGATATTAACGCGAAGGGCGGTATCAAAGGCAATAAGCTGCAAATCGTAAAATATGATGATGCCTGCGACCCGAAACAGGCGGTAGCGGTGGCCAACAAGGTTGTTAATGACGGCATTAAGTACGTTATCGGCCACTTATGCTCCTCTTCTACTCAGCCGGCGTCCGATATCTATGAAGACGAAGGCATTCTGATGATCACCCCGGCCGCGACGGCGCCGGAGCTGACCGCGCGCGGATATAAAATGATTCTGCGCACCACCGGCCTGGATTCTGACCAGGGCCCGACGGCAGCTAAGTACATCATTGATAAGGTGAAACCGAAGCGCATTGCTATCGTTCACGATAAGCAGCAGTACGGTGAAGGTCTGGCGCGCGCGGTGCAGGATGGCCTGAAAAAAGGCGGCGCTAACGTCGTGTTCTTTGACGGCATCACCGCCGGTGAGAAAGATTTCTCTACGCTGGTGGCGCGTCTGAAGAAAGAAAATATCGACTTCGTTTACTACGGGGGCTATCACCCGGAAATGGGGCAGATTCTGCGGCAATCGCGCGCGGCCGGCCTGAAAACGCAGTTTATGGGACCGGAAGGTGTAGCGAACGTCTCCCTGTCTAACATTGCCGGTCAGTCCGCTGAAGGCATGCTGGTCACCAAGCCGAAAAACTATGACCAGGTTCCGGCGAACAAACCGATCGTAGACGCCATCAAAGCGAAAAAACAGGATCCAAGCGGCGCGTTTGTCTGGACTACCTATGCGGCTATCCAGTCGCTGCAGGCGGGCCTGAACCAGTCTGAAGACCCGGCGGCTATCGCGAAATACCTGAAGGCAAACTCCGTTGATACCGTGATGGGACCGCTGTCATGGGATGCGAAGGGCGACCTTAAAGGCTTCGAGTTCGGCGTGTTTACGTGGCATGCCGATGGCACCGCGACCGACGCCAAATAATTTAACCTTCGCCTTTCACGCTACAGGTGCGTTGGCTGCGCTCCTCAACCCCGGTCACTTACTCATGTAAGCTCCCGGGGATTTCAGAGCTTGCCGCCTGCCTGTAGCGCGAAATTCTCGGTTAAATAAATGGCCCCTTTTAGGCCGGGAAAAGAGGGGGTTATTGGTTAAATACGGCGTGATTCTGGCCGGGTAAAGTAGAAGTTCTCGGTTAAATAAATGGCCCCTTTTAGGCCGGGAAAAGAGGGGGTTATTGGTTAAATACGGCGTGATTCTGGCCGGGTAAAGTAGAAGTTCTC